>NZ_LN831029.1:2725272-4087909 GCF_001457475.1 Achromobacter xylosoxidans
TGCGCCGACAATCCGCAGCTGGTGCCCTGCATTTTCGAATACGTCTACTTCGCCCGCCCCGATTCGCTGATCGACGGCGTGTCGGTGTACGACGCGCGCCTGCGCATGGGTGAATACCTGGCCGACAAAGTCGCGCGCAACATGCGCCTGGGCGACATCGACGTGGTCATGCCGATTCCCGATTCCTCGCGCCCGGCCGCCATGCAGCTGGCCGCGCGCCTGAATCTGGACTACCGCGAAGGCCTGATCAAGAACCGCTACGTCGGCCGCACCTTCATCATGCCCGGCCAGGCCGTGCGCCGTAAATCGGTGCGCCAGAAGCTCAACGCCATCGGCATGGAGTTCAAGGGCAAGAACGTGCTGCTGGTGGACGACTCCATCGTGCGCGGCACCACCAGCCGCGAGATCGTCGACATGGCGCGCGCCGCCGGCGCCAACAAGGTGTACTTCGCCTCGGCCGCGCCTCCGGTGCGCTTCCCCAACGTGTACGGCATCGACATGCCGACGCAGAGCGAACTGATCGCCACCGGCCGCAGCGACGAGGAGATCGCCCGCGCGATCGGCGCCGACAGCCTGGTCTACCAGGACCTGCACGACATGCAGCAGGCGGTGCGCGACCTCAATCCGAAGCTGTCGCGCTTCGAGGCGTCGTGCTTCGATGGCGAGTACATCACCGGCGACATCACCGCGGAATACCTGGCGCGCCTGGGCCAGTCGCGCGCGGAGTCGGGCGACGGCGAAGGCGCCAGCGGCCTGCAATTCAACATGGGCTACGCCGCCAACGACGCCTGAAGTCGACGCGCCCCATGCAAAAGCCGCTCCCTGGGGAGCGGCTTTTTTTTTGTCCGTCGGCTCGCGCGGATGGGAGCTTTACCACAGGCTCTCGCCGGTGGCCTCCAGGTGGGTCAGGTAGAGCCGCAGGTCGAATTCATACTGGTGATATTGCGGCTCCATCAACCGGCACAGGTTGTAGAAGGCCTTGTTGTGGTCCTTTTCCTTCAGGTGCGCCAGTTCGTGGACCGTGATCATCTTCAGGAATTCCCGCGGCACCGCCTTGAACAGCGTGGCGACGCGGATCTCGTGCTTGGCCTTGAGCTTGCCGCCCTGGACCCGCGAGATGAAGGTGTGCTGGCCCAGCGCGTGCTGGATCACGTGGATCTTGCTGTCGAAGGCAATCTTGCTGAGCGGCGCGCCGTTGCGGATATAGGTGTTCTTCAGGTCCACCACGTAGTCGTACAGCGCCTTGTCGGTGCGCACGTCGTGCGCGCCGGCGGGATAGCGGGCGCGCAGCGCCGGCCCGAGCTTGCCCTGGTCGAGCAGCGCGCGGGCCTGCGCCAGCAGCGATTCCGGATAACCGGTCAGGTATTTCATGATGTCAGGCATGGATCGAGGCCCGCCCGCGCGGGCCTGGCCATTTTCCGTTGCCGTCCGTGGCGCGCAGGCGTCTGGCGTGGGGGCCGTCCAACGGCGGGGGCGCGGCTCAGGCGGCGCGGCCGCGGCCAAAGGCGGCGGGCAGGGCCATGAACAGCAGGATCACGAACAGCGCCAGGCTCCACAGGGCGTACTCGATGCCCAGCACCGGCACCACCGCGTCCATGCAGGTGGCGTAGATGCCGAACAGCCACGGCACGCCGCCGTCCAGGCCGATGCCGGTCATGAAGCGGTCGGCGAAGGTCTGGTCGCACGACAGCATCTTGGCGGCCACGGTGTATTGGTACCAGGCCGCGGCGATGCCGCTGATCGACAGCAGGGCGGCCAGGGACGCGCAAACGCGCGTCAGCGCGCGGCCGCCGCCGAAACCACCGACCAGGGCGATGACGCCGATCACCAGGTAGATCAGGCGCTGCAGCACGCACCAGGCGCAAGGCGGCATGTCAAAGGCATACTGGGAAACCAGGGCGATGCCGACGGCGCCGAAGCAGAAGAGGGCGATCAGGCGGAGCAGGCGTTCTGAGCGAGAAGTCATGGTTGTTGCAAGATAAGGGTTCGCAGGGGCGTGGCCCCCGGGGATGGCCAGTCCGGCCGCCAGGCGTTAGGCCTTGGGAATCGGAATTGGTTGCATGACCTGCTGCAACACGCCGAGCAGCAGTTCGCGCGAGCCTTCCCAGAAGATCTGCACGCCCAGGCACAGCATGATGAAGGCGGACATGCGCATGAACACGGCGGTGCCATTATCGCCCAGCCGATGCAGCATCTGCGCGGCAAAGCGCAGGCAGACGTACAAAGTCAGCGAAACGACCACGATGCCGGGGATCGAGCCGCCCAGCCGCAGCAGGCTCAGCACGTGGTTCTGGTCGCGCAGCGACACGCCCACGGTGATGGCCGCCGCGATCGAGCCGGGGCCGCAGCTGATGGGGAACGTGAGCGGGTAGAAGGCCCGCGTCTTGGCCATTTCCGGGGTGAACGATTCGGCCATGCGGGCGACCCGCTCGGTGTCGGCGTCGGGGGAGTTGACCAGCCGCCAGGCGCTGGCGATGACCAGCATGCCGCCGCCCACGCGCACGATCGACAGCGAGATGCCGAAAAAGCTCAGCAGCACGTTGCCCGCCACCATCGCCACGATCAGCATCAGTCCGACATTGATGGCGACGCGCTTGGCCAGCACCGTGCGGGTCGACGACGAGGCGCCTTCGGTCAGCGACAGGAAGATGGGGGCGATCGCGGGCGGATTCAGGAACGGCAACAGCGTGGCCAGCGCGAAGAAGAAGCTGGTCCCCAGTACCCGCAAGTATTCGTTTAGCTCCATCGCACCGTATCGCCAGGCCGAAAACCGGATTGTATGCGGTCGGCGGCCGTCTGGCGACGGCCCGCGGGCGAGCCTCAGGCGGCCTGTTGCCGGGCCTCGTCGCCGGCCAGCGCGTCCAGGATGTCGCGCTCGAACTGCATCTGGCTGCGCGGGCGCGCCAGCGCCGCGCCGTCGACGATGAAAACGTCTTCGACCCGGTCGCCCAGCGTCATGATCTTGGCCATCAGCAGGTTGACTTCGTGCTGGGCGAAGACCCGCGCCAGGGCGTGCAACAGGCCGGGACGGTCGGTCGCCGTGACCGACAGCCGCCAGGAGGTGCTGCGCTCGTCGGGTTGCAGTTCCGCCTGCGGCATGATGGGAAACACGCGCGACATGCGCGACTGGCGCCCGCGGCCGTAGTAGCCGCCGCGCCCCGTGGTGGCCTGGGCGGCGGCCTGGATGTCCTTGAGCCGCTCGGCCAGTTCGTGTTCGACCAGCGTGGCCTGGGCGCGCAGGTCGCTGGCGCCCTCGGGCAGCAGCACGATGAAGCTGTCCAGCGCCCAGCCGTGGCGCGTGGTGTGGATGCGGGCGTCCTGCACCGATAGCGACTTGGCGTCGAAATACCCGCAGATCGCCACGAACAGGTCCGGCACGTCGCGCGTATAGACCATGATCTGCAGGCCTTCGCCCTGCTCGGTGGGGCGGGCCCGCACCACCGCATGGGCCGGCGTCACCTGGTGATATAGATGGCGCGTGTGCCAGGCGATGTCGGAAGCGTCGTGGCGCAGGAAATACGCCACGTCGAGCTGGTTCCAGAAGGCTTCGCGGGCGTCGTCGCGCAGGCCGGCCAGGCGCGTCAGGCGCGCGGCCTCTTCCTTGCGCTCGGTCAGCACCGTGTGGGCGTCGGCATGGGCGCCGCCCAGCGCGGCCAGGGTCAGCTTGTACAGGTCCTCGAGCAGCTTGCCCTTCCAGGCGTTCCAGACCTTGGGGCTGGTGCCGCGGATATCGGCCACCGTCAGCAGGTAGAGCGCCGTCAGGTGGCGTTCGTCCTTGACCGTGGCGGCAAATTCCTGGATCACGGCCGGGTCGGACAGGTCGCGCTTCTGCGCCACGGCCGACATCAGCAGGTGTTGGCGCACCAGGAATTCCACCAGCCTGGTGTCCTCGGGTTCCATGCCGTGGTCGTGGGCGAACTTGCGCACCTCGCGCGCGCCCAGCTCGGAATGGTCGCCGCCGCGGCCCTTGGCAATGTCGTGGAACAGCGCCGCCACATACAGCAGCCAATGGCGGTCCAGGCCGGCGATCAACTGGCTGGCCAGCGGATATTCCTGGGCATGCTCGGGCATGGTGAAGCGGCGCAGGTTGCGCACCACCGCCAGCGTGTGCTGGTCCACCGTGTAGGCGTGGAACAGGTCGTGCTGCATCTGGCCGACGATGCGTCGGAACACCGGCAGGTAGCGCGGCAGGATGTTCAGCATGGTCATGCGGCGCAGTTCATGCACGATGCCGCGCGGCTGCTGCAGGATCTGCAGGAACAGCTTGCGGTTGACCGGATTGCGGCGGAACTGCGCGTCGATGCGATGGCGCGAATGCCAGATGGCGCGCAGCGTGCGCGCCGACATGCCGGTCAGCTCGGGGTGCTGCTGCATCACCAGGAAGGCGCGCAGCAGCAGCGTGGGATTGCGCTCGAAACCATCGTCGCGAATGATGTCGAGGCGGTCGCGCAGGTTGCGGAAATCGTCGTCGATGTCGCGCGCGTCGCTGTCCGGGCGCGGGAACAGGCGTTCCTCGATGTTCTGCACCAGGATGCCGTTCAACTGGGTCACCAGGCGCGCGGCCCAGTAGTAGCGCTGCATCAGCAGCTCGCTGCCGCGGCGCGTGGCGGTGGCGTGGATGCCGTAGACCTCGGCCAGGGCCGGTTGCAGGTCGAACAGCACGCGGTCCTCGCGCCGGTTGGCCAGCAGGTGCAGCTCGATGCGCAGGCGCTTGAAGGCCTGTTCCGCCTTGCGCAGGTCGCGTGCCTCGGACGGCGTCAACAGGCCGGCCTGCGCCACCGCGCGCCAGTTCTCGCCAAAACCGGCCGCGCGCGCCATCCACAGGATCACTTGCAGGTCGCGCAGGCCGCCGGGCGATTCCTTGCAGTTGGGTTCGAGCGCGTAGGGCGTGTCCTGGTAGCGCGCGTGGCGCTGCTGCATCTCGACGCGCTTGGCGCGGAAGAAGGCGCGCGCATCCAGTCGCGACTGGGTGGCGGCTTCGAACTTCTTCATCAGCGCGCGGCTGCCCGCCAGCCAGCGCGATTCGAGCAGCGCGGTCTCGACCGTGATGTCGGCGTCGGCCTCGCGTTCGCAGTCCTCGATGGTGCGCACGCTATGGCCGGGTTCCAGGCCCAGGTCCCAGAGCGCGGCGACCAGGCGCTCGATGGCGGACTCGTCTTCGGCGGTGGGCGCGTGCGGCAGCAGGATCAGCAGGTCGACGTCCGAATGCGGGTACAGCTCGCCGCGGCCGTAGCCGCCGACCGCCGCCAGCGTGGCGCCGGCCGGCAGGGGGGTGTGCTTGACCAGGTCGCGCAGCGCCGCGTCGACGATGCGGCGCAGGTCGCCCAGCAGGGTGTCGGGGCGCTCGTGTTCGCGGAACTGGGCCACCGCGGCCCGCCGGGATTCCTGAATGCGTTCGCGCAGGGTGCTGAGGATATCGGCGGTCATGGTGGCGGACTGGCCGGGGTCAGACGGCGGGAATGACGATCGGTTCGGTGATGAAGGCGGGCGGCTTGGGCATGCCGGGCGACAGGGTCAGGACCTCGTAGCCGGTGTCGGTGACGCAGACAGCATGCTCCCATTGCGCCGACAGGCTATGGTCGCGCGTCACGACCGTCCAGCCGTCGGACAACTGGCGGATCTCGCGGCGGCCGGCGTTGATCATGGGCTCGATGGTGAACAACATACCCGTCACCAATTCCACGCCGGTGCCCGGCTTGCCATAATGCAGCACCTGCGGGTCTTCATGGAAGCGCTGGCCGATGCCGTGGCCGCAGAATTCGCGCACCACCGAGAAGCCGTTGGCCTCGGCGTGCTTCTGGATGGCGTTGCCGACGTCGCCCAATGTGGCCCCGTTTTTGACCTGCTGGATGCCTTTCCACATGCACTCGAAGGTGATGTCGGTCAGGCGGCGCGACAGGATCGACTGCTCGCCCACGGCGTACATGCGGCTGGTGTCGCCGAACCAGCCGTCCTTGATGATGGTGACGTCGATATTGAGGGAGTCCCCGTTTTTCAGCGCCTTGTCGCCCGGGATGCCGTGGCACACCTGGTGATTGACCGAGGTGCAGATGGCGCCGGGGAAGGGCGGGTAGCCGGGCGGGGCGTAGCCCACCGTGGCGGACTTCACCTTGAGCTCGTCGGTCAGGTATTCCAGGCAGAGGCGGTCCAGTTCCCCGGTGGTGACGCCAGGCTTGACGTAGGGAGTGATGAAATCGAGGACTTTGGCGGCGTCCTGGCAGGCCGCGCGCATTTTGGCCAGGTCGGCCGGATTGGTAATGGTGCCCATGGAATGACTGACGGATCTCGCTTGAATGTCTGCTTGAAAGAATAGTAGAATTATAGGCTTCCCTAAAATTTTGGGGAGCAATCTGGGTAGCGGCAAGCGCCGATCCCGGCGGGTGGGGATGGAATCATCCAGGCCACCTGGTTGGTTGTTCGACCCTGCATGTTGGGTCGCACCGCATCTTGTGAGATCGGTGGCGGGTCCTGGAGTTTCATCGCAAGCGAAGGTTGTGGTGGGAATTCGGGCCAGTCGCGAGGTTCCGGGGCGAGGCGGCGCGGCAGGCGGGCGAGGGCGGCGGGCCGGGAAGGTTGGGCGTGTACATCCCTCAGGCTGGGGCGCTGCGTGCTCGCAAGCCCGGTCATGTTTTCGAGCAGCGATGCAGGTTCGATGTGGCTGCCGGTTTAAGTTCTTGGAAAACCCGGGTTTTGAAACCCTGTTTTCCTGAAGAAATGCCTCCGGCGACTGATGCGCGTGATGATTGAAACCAGGGTTGAAAGATCCTGGTTGAAAACCAGGACGCGAAGGAACTGGATTTCGCTGCCAACAAAACAGGTCCGGGTGCGCTGGAAGAAACTGCCAGGGATTTCCTGGCGGGTCGGACGGCGCGATGCGTGCAGGCGGGGCAAGGCGCTTCGTCGTGGCGGCCGTCTGGGTTTATCGCGGCAGCGTGGCAGCAAGGCGCGCGGGGCACATGCCCGGCACGTCGGAGTAGTGCGGCAGTGATCGGCCGGCCCGGTTAAAATTCTGTTCATCCCGCAGGTGCGGGAAATCGCGCGCAACACCACCCAGGGTGTCAGCCACAGGCTGATGCAGGTGCGGCGCAAGAAATCAACCCTTGGAGAAAGTTATGTCTTTGATGCGCGAAATGCTGGAAGCGGGTGTCCACTTCGGTCACCAGACCCGCTACTGGAACCCCAAGATGGCCCCCTTCATCTTCGGCCATCGCAACAAGATTCACATCATCAACCTGGAAAAGACGGTTGATAAGTACCAGGAAGCCACCAAGTTCGTGAAGCAGCTGGCTGCTCGCGGTGGCAACATCCTGTTCGTCGGCACCAAGCGCGCCGCCCGCGAGCTGGTCGCCGCCGAAGCCGCCCGTTGCGGCATGCCTTTCGTCGACGCCCGCTGGCTCGGCGGCATGCTGACCAACTTCAAGACGGTCAAGACCTCGGTCAAGCGCCTGAAGGACATGGAAGCCGTGGTCGCCGAAGGCGGCGCCGAGCGCATGATCAAGAAGGAAGGCCTGCTGTTCCAGCGCGAACTGGAAAAGCTGAACAAGTCGATCGGCGGCATCAAGGACATGAACGGCCTGCCCGATGCCATGTTCGTGATCGACGTCGGCTACCACAAGATCGCCATCGCCGAAGCCAAGACCCTGGGCATCCCCGTGGTCGCCGTGGTTGACACCAACCACTCGCCCGAAGGCATCGACTACGTGATCCCCGGCAACGACGACTCGGCCAAGGCCATCGCGCTGTACGCCAAGGGCATCGCCGACGCCGTGCTGGAAGGCCGCGAACAGAACCTGAACGGTCTGGTCGAGGAAATCGGTGAAGGCCAGGAAGAGTTCGTCGAAGTGCAGGACAACCAGGCCTAAAGCCTGCTGTCATGTCCGGCGGTTAGTGTCTGGGGGCGGTCGCGGAAAGCGGCGTGCCCCCGCCTCGCCGGCAGTGCGAAGGCGGACTCCCGCCTTCCTCATCCGCTGCTTGCGGACGTCTCATCGAATCACACCAATGCCCCGGCCCGCCGGGGCATGTCTTAGCAAAATTTGGAGCTAACATGGCTGAAATTACCGCCGCCCTGGTCAAGGAACTGCGCGAAAAGACCGATGCGCCCATGATGGAGTGCAAGAAGGCCCTGACGGAAGCCGAAGGCGACCTGGCCCGCGCCGAGGAAATCCTGCGCGTCAAGCTGGGCAACAAGGCCAGCAAGGCTGCCGCCCGCGTCACCGCCGAAGGCCTGATCGGCCTGTTCATCTCGGCCGACGCCAAGCAAGGCGCCGTCATCGAAGTGAACTGCGAAACCGACTTCGTGGCCAAGAACGACGACTTCGTCGCCTTCGTCAACAAGCTGGCCGAGCTGGTCGCCACCCAGAACCCCGCCGACGTGGCCGCCCTGTCGGCGCTGCCCTACGGCGACGGCACCATCGAATCGACCCGTACCGCCCTGATCGGCAAGATCGGCGAAAACATCTCGATCCGCCGCTTCGAGCGCATCCAGACCCCGAACGCCCTGGCCAGCTACGTGCACGGCGGCAAGATCGGCGTGCTGGTGGAATACGCCGGCGCCGAGGAAGTGGGCAAGGACCTGGCGATGCACATCGCCGCGACCAAGCCGAAGGCCCTGAACGCCGACGGCGTGAACCCGGCCGACATCGCCGCCGAACGCTCGGTCGCCGAGCAGAAGGCCGCCGAATCGGGCAAGCCGGCTGAAATCGTCGCCAAGATGGTCGAAGGCTCGGTGCAGAAGTTCCTGAAGGAAGTGACGCTGCTGTCGCAACCGTTCGTCAAGGACGACAAGAACACCGTCGAACAGATGCTCAAGGCCAAGGGCGCCTCGATCAGCAAGTTCGTGCTGTTCGTCGTCGGCGAAGGTATCGAGAAGAAGACCAGCGACTTCGCCGCTGAGGTTGCCGCCGCCGCCGCCGGCCGCGCCTGATCTCAGGGTAGTCCTTACAGGCCGGCGCTAGATATTTTCTAGTCCGGCCTATTTCTTGTCTTAAACTTTCGTCGGATTGTTCTTCGGGATATCACCTATGAGCAGCAGATCATACAAACGGGTTCTTCTCAAACTTTCCGGCGAGGCGCTGATGGGCGACGATGCATTCGGCATCAATCGCTCCACCATCGTCCGCATGACCGATGAGATCGCCGAAGTCGCCGCCACCGGCGTCGAGCTGGCCATCGTCATCGGCGGTGGCAACATCTTCCGTGGTGTCGCGCCCGGTGCGCAGGGCATGGACCGCGCCACCGCCGACTACATGGGCATGATGGCCACCATCATGAACGCCCTTGCCCTGCAGGACGCGCTCAAGCACAAGGGTATCGACACCCGCGTGCAATCGGCCCTGAACATCGACCAGGTCGTCGAACCGTACATTCGCCCCAAGGCCCTGCGCTACCTCGAAGAAGGCAAGGTCGTCATCTTCGCCGCGGGTACAGGCAACCCCTTCTTCACGACCGACACCGCCGCCGCCCTGCGTGGCGCCGAGATCGGCGCGGAGATCGTGCTGAAGGCCACCAAGGTCGACGGCATCTACAGCGCGGATCCCAACAAGGATCCTTCCGCCACGCGCTATGCGCGCATCAGCTTCGACGAGGCCATCGTCCGTCGCCTGGAAGTGATGGACGCCACGGCGTTCGCCCTGTGCCGCGACCAGAAGCTGCCGATCAAGGTGTTTTCGATCAATAAGTCGGGCGCGCTCAAGCGCGTCGTCAGCGGCGAAGACGAAGGCACGTTGGTACACGTTTAAAGAAAAGGAAAATCCATGAGCGTCGCAGAAATCCGCAAATCCGCCGAAGCCAGGATGGCCAAGTCGCTTGACACGCTCAAGACCAACCTGGCCAAGATCCGCACGGGCCGCGCCCACACCGGCATCCTGGACCACGTGCAGGTCGAGTACTACGGTTCGCCCGTGCCGATCAGCCAGGTCGGCAACGTGAACCTGATCGACGCGCGCACCATCAGCGTCCAGCCCTACGAAAAGAGCATGGCCGCCGCGATCGAGAAGGCCATCCGCGAATCGGACCTGGGCCTGAACCCGATGTCCATGGGCGACAGCATCCGCGTGCCGATGCCGGCCCTGACCGAAGAGCGCCGCCGCGACCTGACCAAGGTCGTGCGCAGCGAGGGCGAGGACGCCAAGGTGGCCGTGCGCAACCTGCGCCGCGAAGCCAACGAAGGGCTGAAGAAGCTGGTCAAGGACAAGGAAATCTCCGAGGACGACGAGCGTCGCGCGCAGGATGATGTCCAGAAGCTGACGGACCGCAGCGTGGCCGACATCGACAAGATGGTCACGCAAAAAGAAGCGGAAATCATGACCGTATAATCCTTGCAGTGCCGGGCAGGGGCGGCTAGCCACGCCCGGCGCCAGGATTGCTGCCTTCGCGCGCCGTCCCATCCATTGCCTCGCAGCTCGCTGGCGCAGCAGTGGATCGACGGCGCGGATTTTTCCCGTATTCCCTGTTTTACGCCGGTCGACGGCGCTCCCCAGACCCATGGCAACCAGTTCTACCCAGGCGGTTCCCGCTACCCGCGATATCCCGGAGCACGTGGCCATCATCATGGATGGCAACGGTCGCTGGGCGACGCGGCGATTGCTGCCGCGCACGGCGGGCCATGCCAAGGGCGTGCAGGCGGTGCGGCGCGTGGTCGAGGCCTGCGGTCGCGCCGGGGTGCGTTACCTGACGCTGTTCGCCTTCAGTTCCGAGAACTGGCGCCGGCCCGCCGAGGAAGTGTCGCTGCTGATGCGCCTGTTCGTGCAGGCGCTGGAGCGCGAGGTCGGCAAGCTGGAAGAGCAGGGGGTGCGGTTGCACGTCATCGGCGACCTGTCGGCCTTCGAGCCGCGCCTGCAGGAACTGATCTTCGCGGCCCAGGCCCGCACCGCCCACAATGACCGCCTGCACCTGACGGTGGCTGCCAACTACGGTGGCCGCTGGGACATCCTGCAGGCCACCCGCGCCATGCTGGCGGCCGAGCCGGCCCTGGCGACGCAGCCCCAGCTGGTCGACGAAGAGCGGCTGGCGCGGCACCTGTCCATGTCCTGGGCCCCCGAGCCCGATCTGTTCATCCGCACCGGCGGCGAGCAGCGCATTTCCAATTTCCTGATCTGGCAGATGGCGTACGCCGAGTTCTATTTCACCGACCGCTACTGGCCCGACTTTGGCGCCGACGAGTTGCGCGAGGCATTCGACTGGTACCGCACGCGCGAGCGCCGCTTCGGCCGCACCAGCGCACAGCTCGCCGCAAGCGGCGACAAATAACGGCTTGCCGCCAGCCGCGCGGCGCGCGGCGGCCCTGAGCCGACCTCGAGGAGACCGTCACATGTTGGGTCAGCGTATCGTTACCGCCGTCATCCTGCTCGCCATCCTGGCGGCGGCGATGATGAGTGCCAATCCCTGGTGGTTCGTGGCGCTGCTCGCGCTGGCCGCGGCCTGCGCCAATTGGGAGTGGCTGCGCCTGACGTTGCCGCAGCCGCCGTCGCCGCTGATCGCCGCCGGTATCCCGGTCCTGTTGTTCGCGGCCATGCTGGCACTGACGTCGGCCTGGCTCTCGGGCGGACGCGAAGGCGTCACCGACCCCGCCTGGGTCCTGCGCTACGCGGCGCCGCTGGTTGCCGCGGTATGGCTGCTGGGCGCCACCGCCGCGGTGATGCGCGGCCGTTCCGACGCGGCGCCGGCCAGCCTGGCCTGGTCGCTGTTTTCCGTGCCGGCCGCCTTCACGGCCTGGGCGGTGCTGGCGCAGATGTTCATGACCCATGGCGCCGGCTTCGTGGTGTCGCTGCTGGCGCTGGTCTGGGTGGCCGACATCGCCGCTTATTTTGCCGGCCGCGCGTTCGGCAAGCGTAAACTGGCGCCGCGGGTCAGCCCCGGCAAGACAGTGGCGGGCGCGGTGGCCGGCGTATTGGGCGCGGTGATCTGGATCGGCCTGTCCAGTCTTTGGGACGGCACCTATGGCCATGCCCTGGTCGCGCGCTGGAGCTTCTGGCTGGCCCTGCCGATCGCCGCCTTGCTGGGGGTGCTGTCGATCATCGGCGACCTGTTCGAGTCCCTGCTCAAGCGCCGCGCCGGCCGCAAGGATTCCAGCGCGCTGCTGCCCGGCCATGGCGGGGTCTATGACCGGATCGACGCGATCCTCCCGGTTGCGCCGCTCGCATTCATTTTGTCTGGAGTGTTGTTTTGACGGCTTTTCAACGCGTCGTGGTGCTGGGGTCGACCGGTTCGATCGGCGAAAGCACGCTGGATGTCATCGCCCGCCACCCGGATCGCCTGGCGGTGTACGCGCTGTCCGCCTACAGCCGCATGCAGCGGCTGGCCGAACAGGCGCTGGCCAGTCGTGCGGCGGTGGTGGTGGTGCCGGATACCGAGGCGCGTGCCAGGTTCATGGCGGCCTGGCCCGCCGGTGAAACCCCGCCGGAAATCCGCGTGGGCGCGCAAGCGCTGGCCGACACGGCCGCGGATCCGCAGTGTGATTCGGTGATGGCGGCGATCGTCGGCGCCGCCGGCCTGCCGGCCGCGTTGGCGGCCGCCCGCAAGGGCAAGCGCGTGTTGCTGGCCAATAAAGAAGCGCTGGTGGCGGCGGGCTCGCTGTTCATGCAGGCAATACGCGACAACGGCGCCGAATTGCTGCCGATCGACAGCGAACATAACGCCATTTTCCAATGCATGCCGCACGGCGGACGCGCCGGCGCGCCCGATGCCCCCGCGCCGGGCGTGCGCCGCCTGCTGCTGACCGCGTCCGGCGGTCCGTTCCGTGGCCGTGACCTGGCGGACCTGCATGAGGTCACGCCGGCGCAGGCCTGCGCCCATCCCAACTGGAGCATGGGCCGCAAGATCTCGGTCGATTCCGCCACCATGCTGAACAAGGGACTGGAAGTGATCGAGGCGCACTGGCTGTTCGCCATGCCGCCGGACCGTATCGAGGTCGTGGTGCATCCACAGAGCGTGGTGCACTCGATGGTCGAATACGACGACGGGTCGGTCCTGGCGCAGCTGGGCCAGCCTGACATGCGCACGCCGATTGCCTACGGGTTGGGTTTTCCCGAACGCCTGAACAGCGGCGTGGGGCCGCTGGACCTGACGCGCCTGGGGCGGCTGGATTTCGAAAAACCGGACCTGGCGCGGTTCCCGTGCCTGGCTCTGTCGTTCGAGGCGCTGCGGGCCGGGCAGGCCGCCTGCATTGCGCTGAACGCGGCCAACGAAGTGGCGGTGGAGGCGTTCCTGGGAGGGCGGCTGGCCTACACCTGGATTGCGCGCGTCATCGAAGCGACCCTGGAGTGGCAGGGGGGGCAATCATCTGTTACGCTCAACAGTCTTGACGATGTGCTGGCGCTGGATGCCGCCGCGCGCGTTTACGCCGGCAACCTTGGCCTGGCGTGACGCTGAGCGGATGACTGCGGCGTCCCACGTCGTCCCTGATTCCTGGATTTCCTGACCCCGATGCTTTTCACCCTGCTGGCCTTTGCCGTCGCGCTTGGCTCCCTGATCATTTTCCATGAGTTGGGGCATTACTGGGTGGCGCGCCTTTGCGGCGTGAAGGTGCTGAGGTTTTCGGTGGGCTTTGGCAAGGTCGTCCTGCGCCGCACCGACCGTCACGGCACCGAATGGGCCCTGTCGGCCCTGCCGCTGGGCGGCTACGTCAAGATGCAGGACGATGCCCCGGCGGGCGCCACCGCCGAACAAGCCGCGGGCGCCTTCAACAACAAGCCGGTCGGCAAGCGTATCGCCATCGTGGCGGCCGGTCCGATTTTCAATCTCATCCTCGCGGTCTTCCTTTATGCCGGCCTGAACATGGCGGGCACCGAGGAGCCGGTGGCCGTGATCGCGCCGCCCGCGGCCGATACGCCCGCCGCGCGCGCCGGCCTGGTCGCTGGCGATCGCATCCTGGCCATCGATGGCCAGGAAGTGGCGTCGTGGTCCGATGCCCGCTGGCGCCTGATGGACGTGATGGCCACGGGCGGCCGCGCGCTGGTCGAGGTCGGCACGCCGGGCGGCTCCGCGCAGCAGCGCGAGCTGATCCTGCCGGCCAATGCCATGGATCCGGCTGGCGGCGATCCGCTGGCGGCCGCCGGCATCCGCCTGGCCCAGCCCAAGCCCGCCGTGCGTGTCGTCAACGACGGCGGCGAAGGGCAGGCGGCCGGCCTGCGCCAGGGCGACCTGATCCTGGCCGTCGACGGCCAGCCCACCCCCGACACCGGCGCGCTGGTCAAGCAGATCCAGGAAAGCGCCGGCAAGCCCCTGGCCCTGACCCTGGCGCGCGACGGCGCCCAGATCTCGATCAACGTCACGCCGCGCGCCGAAACGGTCAACGGCCAGGTCATCGGTCGGCTCGGCGTCCAGCTGGGCGGCGACGTGCCCATGGTGACCGTGCGCTACGGGGTGTTCGACAGCCTCTGGCGCGGGGCGGTCCGTACCTGGGACACGGCACTGTTTTCGTTGCGCATGATGGGCCGGATGGTGACGGGCGACGTTTCCTGGCGCAATGTCAGCGGTCCGGTGACCATCGCCGATTACGCCGGCCAGACGGCCCGGATCGGTATTGTTGCGTACATCGCCTATATCGCGTTGATCAGTATCAGCCTGGGCGTACTAAATTTGCTGCCCATTCCTATGCTGGACGGGGGGCATCTGCTGTACTATCTCGTCGAAATTGTGCGGGGCAGTCCACCGCCCGCACGGTGGATCGATATCGGACAGCGCGCAGGCATTGGTTTATTGGCAAGCCTGATGGGGCTTGCGCTGTTCAATGATTTCACGCGCCTGTTTACTTAAGCGCCAATTAGCATAAAATCCCCCGCCATTTGCACGACCGAGGATACTCAAGGATGTCTTTTCGCCGGATGTTTCATCACAAAAAGGGTGTACTGCCGGGCGTAGTGCCGAGTCTGATCGCCGCATTGCTGCTGCCAGGCATGGCTCACGCCTTCGACCCTTTTGTCGTGCGGGATATCCGCGTAGAGGGGATCCAGCGCACCGACGCCGGCACCGTCTTCGGTTATCTGCCGGTCAAGGTGGGCGAGAAATTCACCGAGGAAGAAGCCACCGAGGCGATCCGCCGCCTGTATGGCACCGGCTTTTTCACCGACGTGCAGATCCAGACCGACAATAATGTCGTGGTCGTGGTGGTGCAGGAACGCCCGACGATCGCATCCGTGAATTTCAACGGCATGCGCGAATTCGATTCCAAGGCCATTACCAAATCGCTGGGGCAGGTTGGGTTTGCCGAAGGCCGTATTTTCGACCGCTCGATGCTCGAGCGTGCCGAATACGAACTCAAGCAGCAATACCTGTCCAAGGGCAAGTATGGTGTGGAAGTGACCTCCACCGTCACGCCGCTGCCGCGCAACCGCGTCGGCGTCAGCTTCGACGTGTTCGAAGGCTCGGTCGCCCGCATCCAGGAAATCCGCTTCGTCGGCAACAAGGCCTTCTCCGAAAGCGACCTGCTCGACGAATTCAAGCTGACTACGCCGGGCTGGCTGACCTGGTACACCGATACCGACAAGTACTCGCGCGAAAAGCTCGAGGGCGACCTCGAACGCCTGCGTTCGTTCTACCTGGACCGCGGCTACCTCGAATTCACGGTCGAGCCGCCCCAGGTGACGATCTCGCCGGACCGCAAGGACATCCGCATCACCATCACGGTCCACGAAGGCGAGCCGTACAAGGTGCGCAGCGTCAAGCTGGCCGGCAACCTGATCGGCCTGGACAAGGAAATCAACGACCTGGTCAAGATCAAGCCGGACGAAACCTTCTCGGCGGCCAAGGCCAACGACTCGGCCAAGGCGATCACCGACTACCTGGGCGAACTGGGCTACGCGTTCGCCAACGTCAACCCCAACCCGCAGCTGGACCGCGCCAAGCACGAGGCCGACCTGACGTTCTACGTCGACCCGAGCCGCCGCGTGTACGTGCGCCGCATCCAGATCGGTGGCAACACCCGCACGCGCGACGAAGTCGTGCGCCGCGAAATGCGCCAGCAGGAAGCCGCCTGGTACGACGCCAAGGACATCAAGACCTCGCGCGACCGCGTCGACCGCCTGGGCTACTTCAGCGACGTCAACGTCAAGACCGATCCGGTGCCGGGTTCGCCCGACCAGGTCGACGTTAACGTCGACGTGAAGGAAAAGCCCACCGGCATGATCAACCTGGGTGTGGGTTACGGTTCGTCCGAAAAAGCGATCCTGTCGGCCGGCATCAGCGAAGACAACGTGTTCGGCAGCGGCACCAACCTGACGCTGCAGTTGAACACCAGCAAGACCAACCGCGCGATCGTGCTGTCGCACACCGATCCGTATTGGACCAAGGACGGCATCAGCCGCACCACGTCCGCCTATTACCGCGTGACCGAGCCCTGGAACAACAACGACGGCGACTACCGCGTCAAGTCGATGGGCCTGGGCATGAACTTCGGCGTGCCGATCTCGGAATACGACCGGATCTTCCTGGGCGCCAACATCGAGCGCAACCAGATCGACCTGTTCTCGAACTCGCCGCTCGCCTATCGCAATTTCGTCGACCAGTACGGCGACGCGACCAACTCGGTGATCTTCACCGCCGGCTGGTCCAACGACACCCGCGACAGCGCGCTGGCGCCGACCAAGGGTTCGTACACCCGCCTGAAGAGCGACTTCTCGACGGTCGACCTGAAGTACTACATGCTCACCGGCCAGCAGCAGTACTTCATCCCCTTGGGCAACTCGTACACCCTGGCGCTGAACGGCATGGTCGATTGGGGCCAGAGCTACGGCGGCAAGGACTACCCGATCATCAAGGACGTGTACGCCGGTGGTATCGGCACGGTGCGCGGCTACGAGGGTTCGTCGCTGGGTCCGCGCGACTCGGTCACGGGCGACTACCTGGGTGGTTCGCGCCGCATCGTCGCCAACGCCCAGTTGTACCTGCCGTTCCCGGGCGCATCCAAGGATCGCACGCTGCGCTGGTTCATCTTCAGCGATGCGGGCCAGGTCAGCGCCGGCAGCGGCCTGTCGTGCACCAACGGCAAGCCGGGCAGCGAGGTCGAGGATCCCTGCGGCTGGCGTTTCTCGGCCGGTATCGGCCTGTCGTGGCAGTCGCCGATGGGGCCGCTGCAACTGTCGTATGCCCGTCCTCTCAATTCCAAGCCGGGCGACGACAAGCAGAGCTTCCAGTTCCAGATCGGGACCGGGTTCTGATCGGCGTTACGCTTGAAAACAAGGGAGGGGCCCGCCGGCCCGGCCCTTTTGCCGTTTAGTGGCACAATACACACTTTGGCTTTGCCTTACTGGAAGGTGAGATTTTCATGATGTCTGACTTCGCACTTAAATCATCGAATTCGCTGCGCGCCACGCGCCGTGGCAAGCTGGGCGGCTCCATTGCCCTGGTGGGTGCGCTCATTCTCGGTTCCGTTGCGGCGGTGCCCGCTCAGGCTCAGAACACCAAGATCGGCTTCGTCAATACCGAGCGGATCCTGCGTGAGTCCGGTCCGGCCAAGACGGCGCAAAGCAAGATCGAAGCCGAATTCAAGAAGCGCGACGACGAGCTGCAGCGCCTGAACACCAGCCTGCGCTCGCAAGCCGAAAAGTTCGACAAGGACGCGCCGGTGCTGTCGGAATCCGACCGCGTCAAGCGCCAGCGTGAACTGTCCAACCTGGATACGGACCTGCAGCGCAAGCGCCGTGAATTCCAGGAAGACTTCAACCGCCGCCGCAACGAAGAGTTTTCCAGCATCGTGACGAAGGCCAACGAGGCCATCAAGCGCATCGCCGAGCAGGAAAACTACGACCTGATCATCCAGGACGCCGTGACGGTCAACCCGCGCATCGACATCACCGACAAGGTGATCCAGAGCCTGGGCAAGTAAGCTGCAGTCGCCGTATGCCGGTTCTACTGGATCTTGCCCGCGCGCCGACGCTTGAAGCGCTGTTGAGCGCCGCCAATACCCAGGGCATGGACTGGCGCATCAGCGTGCCGGCCGGCGCCAATCCCTTGCGGGTCCGCGGCATCGGCACGCTGGCGTCGGCCAGCGGCCAGGAAATCAGCTTCCTGGCCAATCCCAAATACCAGAGCCAGCTTGCCGCCACCCAGGCGGGGGCGGTGATCGTCTCGGCCGACGTGGCCGAGGCGCTGGAGGCCGCCGGCGCCGACCGGCCGCGTTTCGCGCTGGTCGTGTGCAAGCATCCCTATCTGCTGTACGCCCGGGTGGCGCAGTGGTTCGACGCCGCGCGGCGTCCGGCCTTGCCGGCCGCCACGCACCCCTCGGCGGTGGTCGCGGCTGACGCGCACATCGAAGACGACGTGCGTATCGGTCCGAATTGCGTTATCGAGTCGGGAGCGCGGATCGGCCGCGGCAGCGTGCTGGGCGCAGGCTGCGTGATTGGCGCCGGATCGTCGATCGGTCCCGACAGCCGCCTGCATGCCCACGTCACGTTGTACGAGGGCGTCAAGGTCGGCGCGCGCGCCATCATCCACAGTGGCGTGGTGCTGGGCGCGGACGGTTTCGGCTTCGCGCCGGACCCGTCGCTGGGGCAGGGGGCCTGGGGCAAGATCCCGCAGCTGGGCGGGGTGTCGGTGGGGGACGACGTCGAAATCGGCGCCAACACCACCATCGACCGCGGCGCGCTCGAAGACACCACGGTGGCCGACGGCGTCAAGCTCGACAACCAGATCATGGTGGGTCACAACGTGCGCATTGGCAAGTACACCGCGATCGCGGCTTGCGTGGGCGTTGCCGGATCCACCACGATCGGCGAGCGTTGCACCATCGGCGGCGCGGCGATGCTCTCGGGGCACCTGACCCTGGCCGATGACGTGCATATTTCAGGCGGCACCGCGGTGACGTCGAATATTTCCAAACCTGGACGCTATACCGGGGTGTACCCGTATGCGGATCACGGTGAATGGCAGCGCAACGCCGCCGTGATACAACAGTTGGCGCAGTTGCGCCGCCGCGTGCGGACGCTGGAAAAAGACTAGGGCGCATCCTCGCTGCCCTGGGCGCGTCCGGCGCCGCAAGATTTATCTCATTTCGCAGGAATTCACAGAAAAATGGAACTCGACATCAAGGGGATCATGGAGAGGCTGCCGCATCGTTACCCGATGCTGCTGATTGATCGCGTCGTCGAAATGGTGCCTGGCAAGTCCATCGTCGCCATCAAGAATGTCTCGATCAATGAACCGTTTTTCAACGGCCACTTTCCCCACCACCCGGTGATGCCGGGCGTGCTCATCGTGGAAGCCATGGCGCAGGCCTCGGCGCTGTTCTCGTTCACCGACGAAAACGGCGGCCTGAAGTGCGAAGGCGCCAAGACGGCGTACTACCTGGTGGGCATCGACGGCGCGCGTTTCCGCCGTCCCGTGGTGCCGGGCGACCAGTTGCGCATCGAAGTCGAAGCCGAACGCCTGAGCCGCAGCATCTGTAAATACCAAGCGCGCGCCACCGTGGACGGTCAGGAAGTGGCGTCGGCCAAGCTCATGTGCGCGATCCGCAGCCTGGAAGAGTAAATGGCAGGAAACATCCATCCTACCGCCGTCGTCGATCCGGCGGCGAAAATCGACCCCAGCGTGGTCATCGGCGCCTTTTGCGTCGTGGGACCCGATGTGACGATCGGCGCCGGCACCGAGCTTGGCCCGTATTGCATGGTCGATGGTGTGACCACCATCGGGCGCGACAACCGGTTCTACCGGTATTGCTCGATCGGCGGCATGCCGCAGGACAAGAAGTACAACGGTGAGCCGACCCGACTGGTGATCGGCGACCGTAACACGGTGCGCGAGTTCGTCACGCTCAACACCGGCACGGTGCAGGATGGGGGCGCCACCACGCTGGGCGACGACAATTGGATCATGGCCTATGTGCACGTGGCGCACGATTGCCACGTGGGCAGCCACACCATCCTGGCCAATTCCGTGCAGCTGGGCGGCCACGTCCACGTGGGCGACTGGGCCATCGTCGGCGGCCTGACCGGCGTGCACCAGTTCTCGCGTATCGGCGCGCACAGCATGACGGGCGGCAACAGCTCGCTGATGCAGGATACGCCGCCGTTCGTGCTGGCCGCGGGCAATCCCTGCCGTCCGGTGGGAGTCAACGTCGAGGGCCTCAAGCGCCGCGGCTTCACGCCGGCGCAGGTATCGGCGCTGCGCGACGCGTACAAGATCATCTATCGCCGCGGCCTGTCGCTGGACGCCGCGCGCGCCGAGCTGCGCGCGCGCCAGCAGGCCGAACCGGAAGTCGCCGAGCACCTGCAGACGCTGCTGGATTTCCTCGACGTCGCTTCGCGCGGCATCATCCGTCCATGAACATGCGGATCGGCATGGTGGCTGGCGAGCCCTCGGGCGATCTGCTGGCCGGCCGCATCATTGCCGGTCTGCAGGAACGCGCCCCGGGCGTCCTGTGCGAAGGCATCGGCGGCCCGCAGATGCAGGCCCGCGATTTCGATACCTGGCATCCGATGCATGCGTTGACGGTGTTCGGCTACGTCGATGCACTCAAGCGCCTGCCCAGCCTGCTGCGCACCTACCGCGACGTATCGCGGCGCTGGCTGGCCGAGCCGCCGTCGGTATTCGTCGGCATCGACGCGCCCGATTTCAACCTGCGCCTGGAGCACCAGCTGCGCCAGGCCGGCACGCCCACCGTGCATTTCGTCGGGCCGTCGATCTGGGCATGGCGCTACGACCGCATCCACAAGATCCGCGATTCGGTGTCGCACATGCTGGTGCTGTTCCCGTTCGAGGAAGAGATCTACCGCAAGGAAGGCATTCCGGTCACCTATGTCGGCCATCCGCTGGCCGGCGCGGTGCCGATGCAGCCGGACCGCGCGGCGGCGCGCGCGCGGCTGGGCATCGATCAGGACGCGCGCGTGCTGGCGATCCTGCCGGGTAGCCGTTCGTCCGAGATTCGCCTGCTGGCGCCGCGCTTCCTGCAGGCCGCGCAGATGCTGCAGAAGCGCGATCCGGCGCTGCAATGCGTGGTGCCGATGGTCAATGACCAGCGCCGTGCCGAATTCCAGGCGATCCTGGCCAAGTATCCCGTGCCGGGGTTGCGCTGCGTGACCGCGCAGGACCTGCATGGCGAAGGCGGCGAACGCCAGGCCCCGGTGGCGTGGTCGGTGATGGAAGCCAGCACCGCGGTGCTGGTGGCCAGCGGTACCGCCACCCTCGAGACGGCGCTGTACAAGCGCCCCATGGTGATCTCGTATGTGCTGTCGCCGCTGATGCGGCGCATCATGGCGTGGAAATCGGGGCAGGAACGGCCCTACCTGCCGTGGGTCGGCCTGCCCAACGTGCTGCTGCGCGATTTCGCGGTGCCGGAACTGTTGCAGGACGACGCCACGCCGGAAAAGCTGGCCGAAGCCACCTGGACGGCGTTGACCGACGAGGACCTGGCGGCCCGCATCGAAGCCCGCTTCACGGCGCTGCACCAGGAACTGCTGCGTGATACGCCGGCGCTGGCGGCCCAGGCGATCCTGGAGGTGGCGGGTGGAGCAGCCTGACCTGTTTGCCGCGCCGGCCCAGCCGGCCTTGGTGACGGCCGGTGTGGACGAGGCGGGCCGCGGTCCCCTGGCCGGCGCCGTGTATGCCGCCGCGGTGATCCTGGATCCGGCCCGGCCCATCGATGGACTGGCCGATTCCAAGGTGCTCAAGGCCGCCACCCGCGAGGCGTTGGCGCTGGAGATCCAGGCGCACGCGCTGGCCTGGTGCGTGGCCAGCGCCAGCGTGGCCGAGATCGACAGCCTGAACATCCTGCGCGCCACCCTGTTGGCCATGCGCCGCGCCGTCGAGGGGCTTTCGCTGGCGCCCCAGCTGGCGCTGGTGGATGGCAACCAGGCGCCCAAGCTGGGCTGCACGGTGCAGACCGTGATCAAGGGCGACGCCCTGGTGCCCGCCATTTCGGCCGCCTCCATCCTGGCCAAGACCGCGCGCGACGCCGACCTGCTGCGCCTGCATTCGCTGTATCCGCAGTACGCGTTCGACCAGCACAAGGGCTACGGCACCGCCTTGCACCTGCAGATGCTGCGCGAACACGGCCCCTGCGCCGAGCACCGCCGCAGTTTCGCGCCCATCAAGGCCTTTGGCCTGGTCCCATGAAGCACATCAGTTCCCGCGACAATCCCGCGGTCAAGGCGCTGGTCAAGCTTGCCGGCACCGCCGGCAAGCGCGGCGCGCCCGTGCTGCTGGACGGCGTGCACCTGTGCCAGGCCTGGCTGCAGCATCATGGCGCGCCGGACCAGGCCATCTTCGACGTCGAACGGCTGGCCCAGCCCGATATCGCGGCGCTGGCGGCCGCCGTGCCGGACGCCCGCTGCCTGGCGCTGGATGCGCGTCTGATGCAGGCGCTCGCCAGTGTCGAAAGCGGGCAGGGCGTTGCCTTCGTGGTGACGCCGCCGCCCTTGTCCCTGCCCGCCGCGGTGGACGAGAATTGCGTGCTGTTCGATCGCATCCAGGATCCCGGCAATGTCGGCACCTTGCTGCGCACCTGCGCCGCGGCCGGCATCAAACGCGTGTTCCTGGCCACCGGCACCGCGGCCGCCTGGTCGCCCAAGGTGCTGCGCAGCGGCCAGGGGGCGCATTTCGCGCTGGCGATCCACGAGCACGTGGACCTGTCGGCCCTGCTGCCCGCGCTGGGGGTGCCGCTGGTGGCAACCGCCCTGGAAGGCGCGCAGGACCTCTATGCGGGACGCCTGCCCGCGCGCTGCGCCTGGGTCTTCGGCCATGAGGGCCAGGGCGTCGCCGCCCAGTTGCTCGCGGCGGCGCGGCTCAAGCTGCGCATTCCCCATGACATGGCCGCGGTCGAGTCGCTGAATGTCGGCGCCGCCGCCGCCATCTGCCTGTTCGAGCAGCGCCGCCAGGCGCTCGCAGACGCGGCCCGCTGATTCTGCATTGGTGCGTGTCTGACCCGCCAGGCGGGCGCCGGGCCGGCATATACTCGACGCTTTGCCGCTCCCTAGGTGTTCCATGGCGTCATTGCCGGTCGCTCATTCCCTGACAGGCCGCGCCACGCGCGCGCGCTGCCAGTCATTGCTTGCCGCCTGCCTGTGCGCGCTGGCGCTGGGCGGATGCGCCTCGGGCAAGCCGCAACGGGTCAGCCTGGTGCCGGTCGACATGACCGAATCGGCCGGCCGGCTGCAACTGTCGCGCGAGGTGGTGGCGAAGCTGCCCAATGACGCCGCCGTGACGCTGCCTTCCGGCTCGCAATGGCGGCGGGCCGGCGCCATCGTGCAAGGCGACGTGTTCCGGCCGCTGGGCGGTCCGTTCGCGATTGCCTTGCCGCGGCACACGGAGGCCTATCTGGTGGCTTCTTCGGGCAAGCTGGTGGGCTTCTACCTGCCGGTCGACAGCAGTTACATCGAACTGTCCCGTCCCGTCGTCCTGCCCGGGGCGGTGCGACAGTGACGGATGGGCGCGCCAACGGCGCGCCCTGATCGTTTTCAGCCGCGGTCCAGTCCGACTTCCTGCAGCACCGTGGTCGAGATCTCCTCGATCGACTTGGTGGTGGTGGACAGCCAGGAGATACCCTCGCGGCGCATCATGCGCTCGGCCTCGGCCACTTCATAGCGGCACTGCTCCAGCTGCGCGTAGCGGCTGTTGGGACGGCGTTCGTTGCGCACCTCGGCCAGACGCTCGGGCTGGATCGACAGGCCGAACAGCTTGGCGCGGTGCGGCGCGATGGTCGAGGGCAGGGTGCCGCGCTCGAAATCGTCCGGCGTCAGGGGGAAGTTGGCGGCCTTGATGGCGTACTGCATGGCCAGGTACAGGCTGGTCGGGGTCTTGCCGCAGCGCGACACGCCCACCAGGATGACGTCGGCCTGGTCGAGCTGGTTGACGAACTGGCCGTCGTCGTGCGCCAGGCTGAAGTTGATGGCGTCGATCCGGTTGCGGTACTTTTCGGAATTGGCCTGCATGTGCGAGCGGCCGATGGAATGGCTGGATTTCAGTCCCAGCGCCTGCTCGATGTGGCTGACGAAGGTGCCGAACAGGTCCAGGAAAATTCCGTTCGCCTGGCGAACACGCGCCAGGATGTCGGGATTGACCAGGGTGCTGAAGACGATCGGCGGGACGCCGGCTTCCTGGGCGCTGCGGTCGACGCGCATGGCCACTTCGGCGGCTTTTTCCAGCGTGTCGACAAACGGCAGCCGCACGGGCTTGAAATCGACTTCCTCGAACTGGGAAAGCACCGACTGGCTGAAGGTTTCCGCAGTGATGCCGGTACTGTCGGAAACGATGTATACCGTGCGTACGATCGGGGTAGATGTCATATGTAAAAATTCCAACCAGGCGGATGGCCGGATGTGCTCCTCCGAGTACAATCAGGCCCCTATAAGTCACCCCAAGGGCGGTCCAAGGCCAGTTTGGTCAGCGCAGGCGGATCGGCGAAATCCGGGCGGTAAGCCGGCGTCGAATCTGCATTGACCAAACTCGCTTTCATTCCATTGTAAAAGGTGACTTCAATGTCGTACGTTGTTTTGTTCGAGCAGCTCCGCATGACGGACGTGGACTCGGTAGGAGGCAAGAACGCATCACTAGGCGAAATGATCAGCCAGTTGTCTGGCGCGGGTGTCCGCGTGCCGGGCGGCTTTGCCACGACCGCTGACGCCTTCCGCGACTTCCTCAAGGCCTCGGGCCTGGACAAGCGCATCGCCGAACGCCTGACCACCCTGAACCCCGAAGACGTGCGCGAGCTGGCCAACGCCGGCGCGCAGATCCGTCAATGGATCGTCGAAGCGCCGTTCTCGGCCGAATTCGAAGCGCAGATCCGCGACGCCTTCGCCAAGCTCGACGCCGATGGCAAGGGCTCGTTCGCGGTGCGCTCGTCCGCCACCGCCGAAGACCTGCCCGACGCCTCGTTCGCCGGCCAGCAGGAAACCTTCCTGAACGTGGTCGGCATCGACGACGTGCTGGACAAGATCCGCCACGTGTTCGCCTCGCTCTACAACGACCGCGCCATCTCCTACCGCGTGCACAAGGGCTATGCCCACGCCGATGTGGCCCTGTCGGCCGGCATCCAGCGCATGGTGCG
Source organism: Achromobacter xylosoxidans (assembly GCF_001457475.1). Lineage (NCBI taxonomy): Bacteria > Pseudomonadati > Pseudomonadota > Betaproteobacteria > Burkholderiales > Alcaligenaceae > Achromobacter > Achromobacter xylosoxidans. Next base: position 2,750,246 of record NZ_LN831029.1, read on the forward strand.
TTCGGACAAGGGCAGCGCCGGCGTGATGTTCACCATCGACACCGAATCGGGCTTCCAGGACGTGGTGTTCATCACCTCGTCGTACGGCCTGGGCGAAACGGTGGTGCAGGGCGCCGTCAACCCCGACGAGTTCTACGTCTTCAAGCCCACGCTGGCCCAGGGCCATTTCCCCATCGTCGGCCGCCGCATCGGTTCCAAGCTGATCAAGATGGAATTCGACCCCGAGCGTCCGGAAGGCCGCGCCGTGCGCACGGTCGACGTGCCGGTGTCCGAGCGCAACCGCTACTCGCTGACCGACGACGAGGTCAATGAGCTGGCGCGCTACGCCGTCATCATCGAGAAGCACTATGGCCGCCCGATGGACATCGAGTGGGGCCGCGACGGCGTCGACGGCAAGATCTACATCCTGCAGGCGCGCCCGGAAACGGTGAAGTCGCAGCAGGGCGCCAACGACGTGCAGCAGCGCTACCGCCTGAAGGCCACCGGCCAGGTCCTGATCACCGGCCGCGCCATTGGCCAGAAGATCGGCTCGGGCCCGGTGCGCGTGGTGGGCGACATCTCCGACATGGACAAGGTGCAGCCCGGCGACGTGCTGGTCACCGACATGACCGACCCCAACTGGGAACCCGTCATGAAGCGCGCCTCGGCGATCGTGACCAACCGTGGCGGCCGTACCTGCCACGCGGCCATCATCGCGCGCGAACTCGGCATTCCGGCCGTGGTGGGCTGCGGCAACGCCACCGACCTGCTCAAGGAAGGCCAGGCCGTGACCGTGTCGTGCGCCGAGGGCGACGAAGGCCGCATCTATGACGGCCTGATCGAGACCGAGGTCGAGGAAGTGCGCCGTGGCGAGATGCCCGCCATCGACCTGAAGATCATGATGAACGTGGGCAACCCCCAGCTGGCGTTCGACTTCGCCCAGATCCCCAACGGCGGCGTCGGCCTGGCGCGCCTGGAATTCATCATCAACAACAACATCGGCATCCACCCGAAGGCGGTGCTGGACTACCCGAACGTCGACGGCGAGCTGAAGAAGGCCGTGGAATCGGCCGCCCGCGGCCATGCCAGCCCGCGCGCCTTCTTCGTCGAGAAGATGGCCGAAGGCGTGGCCACCATCGCGGCGGCCTTCTACCCGAAGCCCGTGATCGTGCGCATGTCGGACTTCAAGTCCAACGAGTACCGCAAGCTGGTCGGCGGTTCGCGCTACGAGCCCGAGGAAGAGAACCCCATGCTGGGCTTCCGCGGCGCCTCGCGCTACATCGCCGACGACTTCGCCGAGTGCTTCCGCATGGAATGCGAAGCGCTCAAGAAGGTGCGCGATGAAATGGGCCTGACCAACGTCGAAATCATGGTGCCGTTCGTGCGCACCCTGGGCCAGGCGGAAAAGGTGGTCAACCTGCTCGCCAAGCACGGCCTGGCGCGCGGCGAGAACGGCCTGAAGCTGATCATGATGTGCGAAGTGCCCTCCAACGCCATCCTGGCCGACGAGTTCCTGCAGTACTTCGACGGCTTCTCGATCGGTTCGAACGACATGACCCAGCTGACCCTGGGCCTGGACCGCGACTCCGGCATGGAACTGCTGGCGGCCGATTTCGACGAACGCGACGACGCCGTGAAGTTCATGCTGCGCCGCGCGATCAAGGCTTGCCTGGCGGCCAACAAGTACGTCGGCATCTGCGGCCAGGGCCCCAGCGATCACCCGGATTTCGCGCAGTGGCTCAAGGACGAAGGCATCCTGTCGATGTCGCTGAACCCGGACACCGTGGTCGACACCTGGCAGCGCCTGGCGAAGCAGTAAGTCGCCCGCGTCCATGCAAAAAGCCCGCGCCAGGGATGGCGCGGGCTTTTTTTCGGGCCGCCGCGATGGCGGCGGGCGGGGCGCGGCGGGCCTGGAGGCGGTGTCAGGCCGCCTTGGCCTCGCGCTCGATCAGTTCGCGCTTGCGTTCGATGCCCCAGCGATAGCCGGCCAGCGAGCCGTCGGTGCGCACCACGCGGTGGCAGGGGATGGCCAGCGCGATGTTGTTGGTCGCACAGGCCCGCGCCACCGCGCGCACCGAACGCGGCGAGCCGATGCGTTCGGCGATGTCGGTGTAGGTGGCGGTGGTGCCGACGGGGATCTCGCGCAGCGCTTCCCAGACGCGGCGCTGGAACGCGGTGCCACGCACGTCCAGCGGCAGATGCAGGCCTACCGACGGGTTTTCGACGAAACCGACCACCGCGGCCATCCATTGCTCGAATTCGCGGTCGGCGCCGATCAGCCGGGCGGCCTTGAAGCGGTCCTGCAGGTTGCGCACCAGCTGTTCGGGATCCTCGTGCAATGCGATTTCGCAGATGCCGGTGTCGCTGGCCGCGACCAGCAGCGCGCCGAGCGCGCACTGGCCCACGGCGAAGCGGATCTCGACGCCTTCGCCGTCCTTGCGGAAGGCGGTGGGCGTCATGCCGAGGATGGCGGGGGCGGCTTCGTAGAAGCGGCCACTGGAATTGAAGCCGGCGCCGTACATGGCGTCGGTGACGCTGGCGCTCTGGCGCAGCTGCTGGCGGGCGCGGTCGGCGCGCAACGCGTTGGCGTAGGCCTTGGGCGTGATGCCGGTGGCCGCTTTGAAGATGCGGTGGAAGTGGAAGCGGCTCATGCCGGCCTGTTCGGCCAGGGTGTTCAGGTCGGGCGGCTGTTCGGCCTCCAGCGCCCGGCAGGCGCGTTCGACGGCGGCGGCGTGCTGTTTGCTCAGGGGGGCGGCGTGGGTCATGTCTGGCTCCTGGGGCGCGCAGGTTCGCGCGCTTTCGGCAATGTTCTCAGGGACCGGCCGCCGCCGCACTCCGGTTTTTGCCCGGCGCGCGCCTCAGGCGGGCGCGTAGGCGTCCAGGAAGCGCCGCACCAGGTCGCCGGACACCGGGGTGGCGCGCACGTTGGCCGACAGGCCCGGCACGTCGAGGTTTTCGGCGGCGTAGCGGCGGCCGAAGCGCTCCAGGTGGGCGCGCACGAAATCCGGGCCGAATTCGGGGTGGAACTGGGTCGAGAAAATATTGCGGCCGATGCGGATCATCTGGTGCGCGTCGAGGTCGGAACGCGCCAGCACGGCGGCGCCGGGCGGCGGCTGCAGCACGGTCTGCGCGTGCAGCATCTGGGCCGGGAAGGTGGGCGGCAGGCCGGCCAGCAGCTTGTCGCCGGCGGCCGCGGGCAGCAGTTCGACCGTCTGGGTGCCGACTTCGCGGCCGGCGGGGTTGTAGCCGACCTTGCCGCCCATGGCATGGGCCAGCAGCTGGTGGCCGTAGCAGATGCCGAACATGGGCAGGCCCGCGGCGGCGGCCTCGCGCAGCCAGGCGGCGGTGTCTTCGCTCCAGGGTTCCAGGTCGGTGACCATGGCCGGGGAGCCGGTGATCAGGGCGGCGCGGTATTGGTCCGGGGCGCGCGGACGCTGGCCCGCGTGCACCGCGACGACTTCGAGGTCGTCCGGCGCCAGGCCCGAGGCCCGCGCCAGTTGTTCGGCATAGCCGCCGAACTGGCTCTTGAGCGTGTCGTCCGGGTCTCCCGTGTGCAGGATGAGGACGGGACGGACGGGGGATGTTGCAGCGGTCATGGGGTATGTGCGTTGAAAATGCCGGGCGCCGCGACCGGGTCGGACGGGATGCCAGGGCACATCATAATCCAGGGCGATTGTCCGAGGCGCGGGCCGGGTGTCACCGCTGCGTCATGGAAATACGTACAATCCGCTGAACGACTCATCCTTTCAGGTAAAACTCAACTATGTGGATCTGGCTTGGGCTTGCCGCGCTGGCGCTCATCGGCGAACTGGCGACGGGAACGTTCTATCTGCTGCTGGTGGCGCTCGGCCTGGCCGCCGGCGGCATCGCCGCGTGGTTGCTGGCGGGCCTGGAATGGCAACTGGTCGCTTGCGGCGCGGTGCTGCTGCTGGGCCTGCTGGTCCTGCGCAAGACGCGCGTGCTGAAAAAACGCGAGGTCGATGCGGCCAGCAATGCCGACGTCAACCTGGACATCGGCCAGACGGTCAACGTCGAGGCCTGGGCCGACAACGGCACGGCACGCGTCTGGTACCGCGGCGCGCACTGGCAGGCCGAGCTGGCGGCCGGTCAGCCGGCCCATGGCGGCGAACACACGATTACCGAACTGCGCGGCACGCGCCTGGTCCTGACGCCCAAGGGCGGCGCGGCCGGCGCCCCGCGCTGACAAAAGGGGAAGCGGACTTCGCATTCCCCGCGCAGGACCCGGCCCGGTGGTACGCGGGCCGGCCGCAGCAGGCGCCCTGGCTCTCGCGGGCAGGCGCGTCACCGCATTCACCCAGAAGAGGCACTACACCATGATGGACACTTCCACTATCGTCCTGCTCGTCATCGTCGCGCTGGCGATCCTGATCGTCATCAAGGCGATCGCCATCGTTCCCCAGCAGCACGCCTGGGTGGTCGAGCGGCTGGGCAAGTTCGACCGCGTGCTGTCGCCGGGCGCCGGTTTCGTGATCCCGTTCATCGAGCGCGTGTCGTACAAGCATTCGCTCAAGGAAATCCCGCTGGACGTGCCGAGCCAGGTCTGCATCACGCGCGACAACACCCAGTTGCAGGTGGACGGCGTGCTGTACTTCCAGGTGACCGACCCGATGCGCGCGTCCTACGGTTCGTCCAACTACATTTCGGCCATCACGCAGCTGGCGCAGACCACGCTGCGCTCGGTGATCGGCAAGATGGAACTGGACCGCACCTTCGAGGAACGCGACGCCATCAACAGCACCATCGTGTCGTCGCTGGATGAGGCGGCGCTGAACTGGGGCGTGAAGGTGCTGCGCTACGAAATCAAGGACCTGACGCCGCCCAACGAGATCCTGCGCTCGATGCAGGCGCAGATCACCGCCGAACGCGAGAAGCGCGCGCTGATCGCGGCTTCGGAAGGCCGCCGCCAGGAGCAGATCAACATCGCCACGGGCGAACGTGAAGCCGCCATCGCCCGCTCCGAAGGCGAGAAGCAGGCGCAGATCAACCAGGCCCAGGGCGAGGCCGCGGCGGTGCTGGCGATCGCCGAGGCCACCGCCAAGGCCATCACCCAGGTGGCCGACGCGGTGCGCCAGCCGGGCGGCATGGAAGCGGTCAACCTGAAGGTGGCCGAGCGCTACGTCGAGGCCTTCGGCAACGTGGCCAAGGAAGGCAACACGCTGATTCTGCCGGCCAACCTGTCGGATGTGGGCGGCATGATCGCCTCGGCCATGACCATCGTCAAATCCACCCGCAACAGCTGAACCGCGCGCCGCAAGGCGCACCGCCCATGATCGCTCCCGTGCATTTGCTGTCGATCGCAGTACTGACGGGAGTGCTGTCGCTGTGCGTGCTGGGGTCACTGGCGCGCAGCGGCATGGCCGGCATCCGCGAGACCATACGCGCCAACCTGCTCACGCTGTTGGCGTTTTTTCTGTTCGGGCTGCAGGCCACCGAGGCGCCGCGCTGGGCTTCGATCCTCCTGCCCAATATGCTGATCAGCCTGGCGTTGTGCGCCTATTACACGGGCGTGCGGCGCCTGCTGGGGCAACGGGTGCCGAGGCGCCTGATGGGCGTGGCATGCGCCGCGGCCTGGCTGGCGCTGGTGGGATACACCTACCTGGACAGCCAGGTGGCGCCGCGCATCGTCGCCATGTCGACGTTGCAGATGGGCTTCATGTTTGCCGTGGCGGTGGCGGTGGCGCGCGGTGTGCCGGCCAACCGCTCACGCTACAGCTATTACTTCGTCTGGTCGGTGGCGATGATCTCGGGCCTGACCTGCGCGTTGCGTTCGATACTGTTCGCGACGGGCGTGGCGCAGGCCGACTTCCTGTTGCAACCAACCACCTGGAACATCGTGTTCATGACGCTGGGCGTGCTGGCGATGCCGTGCCTGACGCTGGGCACCATCATGATCATCCACGACCGTATGCTGGCCGATCGCGAGCACGAGGCCAGCACCGATTTCCTGACCGGGCTGATGTCGCGCAAGGCCTGGTGGCTGCAGGCCGAACGCTATTGCGCCCAGGCGCTGCGCACGCGGCGGCCGCTGTCGCTGCTGTTGCTGGACATCGATCATTTCAAGCGCATCAACGACACCCACGGGCACGCCGCCGGCGACGCCGTGCTGCGCCATTTCGGCCTGCTGGCAACGGCCACGCTGCGCACCGGCGATCACCTGGGCCGGGTGGGGGGCGAGGAATTCAGCGTGCTGTTCGCCGACATGCGCAGCGACGCGGTGCTGGAGGTGGCGCAACGGCTGCTGGATTCGGTGCGGCGCACGCCCTGCGCCCACGGCGGCAGTACCATTGCGTATACCTTCAGTGCCGGGGTGGTGGACTGGTTGCCGGGCGAGAACCTGCAGGCGTTCTTCGAGCGCGCCGACCGCATGCTGTACGCGGCCAAGCAGGCCGGACGCAATCGCGTGCTGGGGCCGGGCATGCACCAGGCCGAGCGCGCGCCGCTGCCGGTGGCCGCCTGACCTGGCGTTGCGCCCGGCGGGGCGGCGTGGCGATACGGTTCAGCTGTCCTTGCGCGAGGCGCGCGTATCGTGCTTCATGATGCGTTCTTTCTCGCGTTGCCAGTCTTTCTCGCGCGCCGTGTCGCGCTTGTCGAACAGCTTCTTGCCGCGCCCCAGCGCGAAATCCAGCTTGATGCGGCCGTTCTTGTAGTGCAGGTTGAGCGGCACCAGCGTGTAGCCGCGCTGCTCGACCTTGCCGATCAGCTTGCTGATTTCCTCGGCCTTGAGCAGCAGCTTGCGCGTGCGCATGGCGTCGGGGTGGATGTGGGTGGAAGCGGTGGGCAGGGGGCTGACGTGCATGCCCAGCAGGAACAGTTCGCCATCGCGCACGATGACGTAGCTTTCCTTGAGCTGCACGCGGCCGTCGCGGATCGCCTTGACCTCCCAGCCCTGGAGAACCAGGCCGGCTTCGTAGCGGTCTTCGATGAAGTAGTCGTGCGTGGCCTTGCGGTTATCGATAATGCTCATCTTGTGGGGCCCAATATGCCCGTTTGTTCTTCGTTTGTGCCCGTTTGCGCCCCGGATGGCGCGGTGCCGGTAAAATCCTATCATTCTAGCCATTTGCGATAGTCGATGCACAAAGTACAGCGATCCGTCCTGGTGCCCTACAGCGCCGCCCAGATGTTCGACCTGGTGGCCGACGTGGAGAAGTACCCCGAGTTCATGCCGTGGTGCGGCGGCGCCGAGGTGCAGACGCGCGACGAGCACGGCATGCAGGCGTCCATCCTGATCAGCTTCGCGGGCATGAAGCAGCGCTTCACCACGCGCAACCGGCACGTCTACCCCGACCGCATCGACCTGGAACTGGTCGACGGGCCTTTTTCCAGCCTGGTGGGGCACTGGGAGTTCCAGCCGCTGGCCGAGGACGCCTGCAAGGTGCTGTTCACCATGGAATACGCGTTCTCCAACCGGGCGCTGGAAATGGTGGTGGGGCCGGTGTTCAACCGCATCGCCACCAGTTTCATCGATTCCTTCACCAAGCGCGCGCAGGCCAAGTATGGGGAATGAGGCGTGCGCGGACGGGCGGATCGCGGTGTCGGTCTGCTATGCCTTGCCAGCCCAGGTCTGGCTGCGCGAACTGCGCTTGCCGGCGGGCGCGACGGTGGCCGACGCCCTGCGCGAGAGCGGCTTTGCCCAGGCCTTCCCGGTGGTCCAGCCGTGGGAGCGGGGCGTGGGCGTGTTCGGCCGCGTGGTCGAGGCCGGCACGCCGCTGCGTGACGGCGACCGGGTCGAGATCTATCGCGGGCTGAGCTTCGATCCCAAGGAATCGCGGCGCCGCCGCGCCGAGCACCGCCGCGCCAGGACCGCCCGCAACGGGCGAGTGCGCCCGGCCGGGCTGCTGTAGCCAGCGCGACGGGGCGGCCGTGCCCGGCGGCGGCAGGTCGACGCCGCCACATTGTCATCAATAGGACAAATCGCGCCGGCGCTTCCGGCGTAAGATTGACTGCGCCGCACACTTACGTTTACGTCAACGTCATGTCAAAATGGCCTGGCTGGCGTTCACGAGACGGCAGCAACGCCAACAGACAATACCGATTACATCAGGAGACAGGCTGTGGACTTGGAACTGACCGACGAGCAGCGCGCGTTCGCGCAGGCCGCGCGCGACTATGCCGAAGGCGAACTGGCGCCGCACGCGGCGCACTGGGACGCCGAGGGCATCTTCCCCAAGGAGGCGTTCGCGCGCGCCGGCGAGATGGGCTTCTGCGCCATCTACGCCAGCGAGGACATCGGCGGCCTGGGGCTGCCGCGCCTGGACGCCACCCTGGTGTTCGAGGAAATGGCCGCCGTCGACCCGTCGACCACCGCGTTCCTGACGATCCACAACATGGCCACCTGGATGGTCGGCAAGTGGGGCCAGCCGGCCCTGCGCGAGGCCTGGGGGCCGCTGCTGGCCAGCGGCCAGAAGCTGGCCTCGTACTGCCTGACCGAACCGGGCGCCGGCTCCGACGCCGCCTCGCTGTCGACCCGGGCGCAGCGCCAGGGCGACCACTACGTGCTCAACGGCGCCAAGGCCTTCATCTCGGGCGGCGGCGACACCGACCTGCTGGTGGTGATGGCGCGCAGCGGCGGCGAGGGCGCGGGCGGCATCAGCGCCTTTGCCGTCCCGGCCGACAGCGAGGGCATCAGCTATGGCCGCAAGGAGGAGAAGATGGGCTGGAACAGCCAGTCCACCCGCCCGATCGTGTTCGAGAACGTGCGCGTGCCGGCCGGCAACCTGCTGGGTGAAGAAGGCGAGGGCTTCAAGATCGCCATGAAGGGCCTGGACGGCGGCCGCATCAACATCGGCACGTGCTCGGTCGGCGCGGCCCAGGGCGCGCTCGACGCGGCCCGCCGCTACATGGACGAGCGGCGCCAGTTCAATCGCCGCCTGGCGGAATTCCAGGCGCTGCAGTTCAAGCTGGCGGACATGGCCACCCACCTGGTGGCGGCGCGCCAGATGGTGCGGCTGGCGGCCTGCAAGCTGGATGCGGGCGCGCCCGACGCGGCCACCTATTGCGCCATGGCCAAGCGCTTTGCCACCGACATGGGTTTCCAGATCTGCCTGGACGCGCAGCAGATCCATGGCGGCTACGGGTACCTGCGGGACTATCCCTTGGAGCGTCTGGTGCGCGATACTCGCGTACATCAGATTCTGGAGGGGACCAACGAGATCATGCGCGTGATCATCGCCCGCCAATTGTTGGAAAAAGGAGCCGACATAAGATGAATGCACCGGTGCTGTTCGAAGAAAGGGCCGCCGCCAATGGAATGCGCTTCGGGATCGCGACGCTGAATGCGCCGCAGACCCTGAATGGCCTGTCGCTGGAGATGGTCGACCTGCTGGCCGAGCGCCTGGAGGCCTGGGCGCGTGACCCGGGCCTGGCGCTGGTGGTGCTGCAGGGCGCCGGCGAAAAGGCCTTCTGCGCCGGCGGGGACCTGCACGGCCTGTACCGCAGCATGACCGAGAACGCCGGCAAGGGCGCCTGGGGCAATGCCTACGCGCGCCGCTTCTTTGAACACGAATACCGCCTGGACTACCGCATCCACAGCTACCCCAAGCCGGTGCTGTGCTGGGGCCATGGCATCGTCATGGGCGGCGGCATCGGTCTGATGATGGGCGCCAGCCACCGCGTGGTCAGCGAGACCTCGCGGCTGGCGATGCCGGAGGTCTCCATCGGCCTGTTCCCGGACGTGGGCGGCAGCTGGCTGCTGAACCGCATGCCGGGCCGCACTGGCGTGTTCCTGGCGCTGACGGGCGCGCAGATCAACACCGCCGACGCGTTCTTCGCCGGGCTGGCGGATTTCCGCCTGAACCACGAAGACTGGCCCAAGCTGCTGGCCTCGCTCGAAGAGCAACCCTGGGCCGGCCAGGCCAGCGGCGGCGCCGAGGACGCGATTCCACCGCGTTCGATCAACGACGGCCTGCTGCGCCGGGCCCTGACTGCGCTGGAGCCGCAGGCGCCGCTGGAAGGCGGCAACCTGCGCCAGCATTCGTTCCTGATCAACAGCCTGTGCAGCGGCAACCGCCTGGACGAGATCTACGAGGAACTGGCCGGCCTGAAGGACCACGCCGATCCGTGGCTGGCGCGCGCCGCCAGCACCATGCTGGCCGGCTCGCCCGGCTCGCTGCGGCTGTCGTTCGCGCTGCAGCAGCGCATGCGGCTGCGGTCGCTGGACGACGTGTTCCGCGCCGAATACATCGCCGCGCTGCATTGCACCGCGCATGGCGATTTCGCCGAGGGCATCCGCGCGCTGCTGATCGACAAGGACAAGAAGCCGCGCTGGAACCCCGCGGTGCTGGACATGGCCACCGAGGCCTGGGTGCAGAAGTTCTTCGATGAGCCCTGGCCCGAAGGCCAGCCGCATCCGCTGGACGACCTGGGCAAGGAAGGCCGCTGACGCCCGCCGCGAAGCGGGCCGGCATCGCGTCGCAACACTGATTTCATACCTACAGCAATAGCAACAGGAGACAGGACATCATGAGCAGTATCGCGTTTATCGGTTTGGGCAACATGGGCGCGCCCATGGCGTTGAATCTGGTCAAGGCCGGCCACAGCCTGACGGTGTTCGACCTGGTGCCGGCGGCGGTCAAGGTGCTGACCGACGCGGGCGCCAAGTCGGCGGCCTCGGCCGCCGAGGCGGTCAAGGGCGCCGAGGTGGTGATCTCGATGCTGCCGGCCAGCAAGCACGTCGAAGGCCTGTACCTGGACCAGGACCTGCTGGGCAAGATCCCGTCCAGCGCGCTGGTGATCGAGTGCAGCACCATCGCGCCGGACTCGGCCCGCAAGGTGGCCCAGGCGGCCGAGGTTCGCGGCATCGCCATGATCGACGCGCCGGTCTCGGGCGGCACCGGCGGCGCCGCCGCCGGCACGCTGACCTTCATCGTCGGCGGCCAGGCCGCGGCGCTGGAGCGCGCCCGCCCGGTGCTGGAGAAGATGGGCAAGAACATCTTCCATGCCGGCCCCGCGGGCGCCGGCCAGGTCGCCAAGATCTGCAACAACATGCTGCTCGGCATCCTCATGGCCGGCACTTCGGAGGCGCTGGCGCTGGGCGTGGCCAACGGCCTCGATCCCAAGGTGCTGTCGGACATCATCGCCAAGAGCTCGGGCCGCAACTGGGCCACCGAGCTGTACAACCCGTGGCCCGGCGTGATGGAGCATGCCCCGGCCTCCAAGGGCTATGCCGGCGGCTTCGGCGTCGACCTGATGCTCAAGGACCTGGGCCTGGCGGCCGAGGCGGCGCTGTCGGCGCGCGCCTCGATCCCGCTGGGCGAGCTGGCGCGCAACCTGTATTCGCTGCACAGCGCGGGCGGCTCGGGCCGGCTGGATTTCTCCAGCATCGTCAACCTGGTCAAGCGCGACCAGGACTGACATGGCCACGCCCGCCACTTGCGCCGATCCGGCCGGGCGGGTCCAGGCGAGCTTCGAGCGGCAGAGCATCATGCGGCTGCTCGGCGCCAGCCTGGACGTGGTCGAGCCGGGCAGGGTGGACATCGTCCTGCCGTACCGCGCCGACCTGTGCCAGCAGAACGGCTTCCTGCATGCCGGCATCTCCACCACCATTGCCGATTCGGCCGGCGGCTACGCCGCCTTCAGCCTGTTCCAGCCGGGCGAGGACGTGCTGACCTCGGAATTCAAGATGAACTTCCTGGCGCCGGCCAAGGGCGAGCGCTACGTGGCCAGCGGCCGCGTCGTCAAGCCGGGCAAGCGCCTGTCGATCTGCCAGGTCGAAGTGCATGCCTACGAGGGCGAACAGGCCACGCTTTGCGTGATAGGCTTGCTCACCGCGGTGCGCGTGACGCCGCGTTGAGCCGCTTGCGGCGGGGGCCGCCGCAAGCCTTGTCGCACCTTGATCGGGTCTACGGCAATGCCTTCCAAAGAACACCATCGGATTTTCCGCAGCAACTGGCTGCGCGCCGCCGTGCTGGGCGCCAACGACGGCATCGTGTCCACCGCCAGCCTCATCACCGGCGTGGCGGCCGCCCAGGCCGCGCACGAGGTGGTGCTGACCTCGGGCCTGGCCGGCCTGGTGGCCGGCGCGCTGTCGATGGCGGCCGGTGAATACGTCTCGGTGCGGTCGCAATCGGACATCGAGGCCGCCGACCTGCGTATGGAGCAGCGTTCGCTCAAGCGCAATTCGGGCGAAGAGCTGGAGGAACTGATCGAGATCTATGTTGAACGCGGCCTGTCGCGCGACCTGGCGGAACAGGTGGCGCGGCAGTTGACGCGCCACGATGCGCTCGATGCCCACGCGCGCGATGAGCTCGGCATTTCGATGCACAACCGCGCGCGGCCGGTGCAGGCGGCGGTGGCGTCGGCGGCTTCCTTTGCCGGCGGCGCCGCGTTGCCGCTGGTGGTGGCCGCGCTGGTGCCGGGGGCGCCGCTGATCGGCTCGGTGATCGCCGCGTCGGTGGCCTGTCTGGCCTGTCTGGGGGCCCTGGCCGCCGGGGCCGGGGGAGCGCCCAAGGCGCCGGCGGCGCTGCGCGTGACCGTGCTGGGGGCGCTGGCGATGGCGGTGACCGCCGGCGTCGGCGCCCTGTTCGGCACCGTGGTCTGACGCCCGTTACGGCGTGATGGCGTAGGGCAGCGGCGCCGTGGCGATGCGCGGGCCGTCAACCGCGCCCAGCCGCAGGTCGCCTTCCGGCAGGGCGGCCAACGTGGTTTCGAACAGCACCGATACCGTGTCGTGCGCGCGGGAAGCGTCGACGATGCGGCCGGCGGGTTCGCCGGGCTGGGTGGCGTCGAACACGTCCTTGCCGGCCAGCTCGGCGCCTGGCAGGTCGGCGCCGGCAATGGTGCCGAAGGCCATGCGGCGCTTGACCGTGCCGCGGTAGTGGCTGCGCGCCACCACTTCCTGGCCCGGATAACAGCCCTTGGTGAAGCTGACGCCCTGGATCAGGTCCAGGTTGACCGTTTGCGGGATGAAGACATCCTGGGTGGCGGTGGTGATCCAGGGAATGCCGGCGGCCAGGTCGGCGGCGTGCCATTGGGCGGCCGGGGCCAGCCCGAGCACGGCGGCCAGCGGCGCGGCCGCCGCCAGCTGCGCGTCGGAGGCGATCCACCACCAGCGCAGCGCGGAGTCGGCCGAGGGGGCGGCGATCCAGGTGCCCGAGGGCAGCTCGGCGCGCTGCCACGGGGCGCGCGGCAGCGCGCCGGCGGCGGCTTCCAGCGCGGCCACCTGGGCCGGCGCGGCCTGCACGCCGGCGACGTGCAGGGCGGCCGGGGCCAGCCTGGCCTTGGCGCGCAGCACGAACATGGACAGGCGCTTGACCAGGGCCGCGGCCAGGTCCTGGCGCACCAGGCCGTAGAGACGCGGCGCGTCTTCGGCCGGATCGGCGCCGCGCCACATGACCAGCGTGGCCAGCAGGCGGCCCTTGGCCGTGCAATAGCCGGCCAGGCGGGCGGCGTCGGCCGGCAAGCCGGTGACGTCCTGCGTCAGCTGGCCGTGCAGGAAGGTCAGCGCGTCGGCGCCGCTGGCACCGAAAACCGCGAAATCCTCCAGGGGGGCGCATTGCGCGCAACCTTCGGCGCGCGCCGGGATCGAAGCAAAGAAAGCATGCATGGCTGGGTAGGCCCGAGACTCGTCATCAAAGGCTTGATGATAGCTGTGTTCTCATTCCGGCAGGCCCATGCCCGCGACGGGCAAAGGGGCGCGTGACGCGCTCCGGCCCTTGTTTTGCAGCGACAGGGGCGCGCGATCCATTAAACTTCCCACACTTATGAAGAAGCGACTCCGTTTTTACTTCCTGTGGTCTTTCCTGCTCATCGTGCTGGCCGCCGCCGCGGCTGTCGGCGCGGCCTGGCACTGGATGCACCGACCCATTCCCCTGTCGGCCGACAGGATCGATTTCGTGGTGGACCCGGGCAGCAGCCCGCGCACGGTCGCGCGCGCGCTCAATGCGGCCGGCGTGCCGGTCTGGGAGCCGGGGTTCGTGTGGATGGCGCGCCTGTCGGAACAGGACAAGCTGCTCAAGGCGGGCGGCTACCAGGCCATCAACGGCGATACGCCGTGGCTGCTGCTGCAACGCATGGCGCGCGGCGACATGACCCAGCGCCAGATCACCTTCCTGGAGGGCTGGACCTTCCGCCAGATCCGCCAGGCGCTGCGCGAGAACCCGGACGTCAAGCAGACGCTGGGCGACATCAGCGACGAGGCGCTGATGGAACGCCTGGGCTCGGACATCAAGCATCCGGAAGGCCTGTTCTTTCCCGATACCTACGTCTTCACGCCGGGCAGCACCGATTACGACCTGCTGCGCCGCGCCTACCAGGAAGGCCAGCGCATCCTGGACGACACCTGGGCCAAGCGCCAGTCCGGCCTGCCGCTGTCCACGCCGTACGAGGCGCTGGTGCTGGCGTCCATCATCGAGAAGGAAACCGGCCATGGCCCGGACCGCCGCCGGGTCGCGGGCGTGTTCGCCAACCGCCTGAAGATCGGCATGCTGCTGCAGACCGACCCCACCGTCATCTACGGCATGGGCGATGCCTACCAGGGCCGCATCCGCAAGCGCGACCTGCAGACCGACACGCCCTGGAACACCTACACGCGTCCGGGCCTGCCGCCCACGCCGATCGCGGCCGCCGGCCGCGCGTCGCTGCTGGCCGCGGTGCAGCCCGAGCAGCACAAATTCCTGTTTTTCGTGTCGCGCGGCAATGGCACCAGCGAGTTCTCGGTGAACCTGTCCGAGCACAATCGCAACGTCTCCCGCTATATCCTGGGCCAGACCCCGGCGGCGCGGCCGGCCCCCGCCGGCAAGCCACCGGCCCCGGCCGCGCCCTCGGGCGCGCCGGCCCCGGAACCCGCATCCACCCCCGCGCCGGACAGCGATCCGGCGCCAGCAGAAGGACAAGAGCAATGACCTCACGCGGACGTTTCATCACGCTGGAGGGAGTGGACGGCGCCGGCAAGAGCACCCACACCGAGTGGATCGCCGAGTTCCTGCGCGGCCAGGGCCTGGAGGTGGTGTCCACGCGCGAACCCGGCGGCACGCCGCTGGGCGAAAAGCTGCGCGCGCTGGTGCTGACCGACCCGATGGGCCTGGACACCGAAACATTGCTGATGTTCGCGGCCCGTTGCGAGCACCTGCACCAGGTCATCGAGCCGGCGCTGGCGCGCGGCGCCTGGGTGGTGTGCGACCGCTATACCGACGCCACCTACGCCTACCAGGGCGGCGGCCGCGGCCTGGGCGCCGAACGCGTGGCCGCGCTGGAAACCTGGATGCAGGCGGGCCGGCCCGACCGTACCTGGCTGTTCGACGTGCCGCTGGAGGTGGCGCGCGCGCGCCTGGCCGACGCCCGCGAGCCGGACCGCTTCGAGCGCGAAGGCGCCGCCTTCTTCGAACGCACCCGCGCGGCCTACCAGGCCCGCGCCGCGGCCGAGCCCGACCGCATCCGCGTGATCGATTCGACCCGCGCGATTGCCGCGATCCGCGCCGAACTCGAAGCCGGGCTGCGCGAACTGGTGGCGGTCCGGCCATGAGCGCGCCCCAGTTCCTGCCCTGGCAGATGGAGACGGCGCGCGCCTGGCTGGGCAACCGCGAGCGCTTCGCCCATGCCTGGCTGGTGCATGGCCTGGCCGGCATCGGCAAGCTCGATTTCGCGGTGGCCGCCGCCGCCAGCCTGCTGTGCGAGACGCCGCAGGACGGCCTGGCCTGCGGCCATTGCGCCGCCTGTGCCTGGTTCGCCAGCGGCAACCACCCCGACCTGCGCCGCATCCGGCCCGAGGCCGTGGCGGTCGAGGAGGGGGCCGACGCCGCCGAGGTCTCGGAAGACGCCGAACCCGCCGCCGGCGCGGCCAAGAAGGCGCCGTCCAAGGAAATCCGCATCGACCAGATCCGCTCGCTGGAATCCTGGTTCAACACCGCCACGCACCGGGGCGGCTGGCGCGTGGCGCTGCTGTATCCGGCGCACGCGCTGAACGTGGTGTCGGCCAATGCCCTGCTCAAGGTGCTGGAAGAGCCGCCGCCGCACACCGTGTTCCTGCTGGTGGCGGACGCGCCTGATCGCCTGCTGCCGACGCTGGTGTCGCGCTGCCGCCGCCTGCCGCTGCCGGCGCCCGATCCCGACACCGCGCTGCAATGGCTGCGCGACCAGAATGTGGAGCCGGCGCGCGAATGGCTGGCCGCCGCGGGCGGCGCGCCGCTGGCGGCGCTGCGCCTGGCGCAGCATGCGGAAACGGCCTGCCCGCCATGGCTGACGCAACTGGTCGGCCCCCTGGCCAAGGGCCAGACGCCGGACGTCGGCACCCTGGCCGAGGCCCTGGAAAAGGCCGCGCCCGCCGAGTGGATCGACGCCTTGCAGCGCCTGTATACCGACCTGATGCTGGCCGCCGCCGGGGCGCCGGTGCGTTATTTCCCGACGCTGGCGGCGGCCGTGGCCGAGGTGGCGGGGCGCATGAACACCGCGCGTGCCGCCGAAGCGGCGCGCTGGCTCACGCGCCAGCGCGCGCTGGCCACGCACCCCCTGAACGGCAAGCTTTTCGCCCACGCGACGCTGCAGCGCGTGGTGCTATCCTGCCAGGCATAACCCGTCGTGACGCCGCCGCCCGCCACCCCGCCCGGGTGGCCGCGGCGGCGTCGCGCCATCCCTGATCCAAGCCTCATGTACGTCGATTCACACTGCCATTTGAACTTTCCCGAGCTGGCGGCCGACCTGCCCGCGATCCTCGATCGCATGGCCGCCAACCAGGTGACCCACGCGCTGGTGGTCAGCGTCAACATGCCCGAATGGCCGGGCCTGATGTCGCTGGTCGAGCCGCAGCCCAACCTGTGGGCTTCGGTCGGGGTGCATCCCGACTACGAAGACACGCCCGATCCGGAGCCGGAGGAACTGGCGCGCCTGTCGGCGCATCCCAAGGTGGTGGCGATCGGCGAGACCGGGCTCGACTATTACCGCCTGTCCGAGCCGCTGGACTGGCAGCGCGAGCGTTTCCGCCGCCACATCCGCGCGGCGCGCGACACCGGGCTGCCGCTGATCGTGCATACGCGTTCCTCGGCCGAGGACACGGTGCGGATGCTGCGCGAGGAACGCGCGGCCGAGGTCGGCGGCGTGATGCACTGTTTCACCGAGACCTGGGAAGTGGCCCAGGCCGCGCTCGACCAGAATTTCCTCATCTCCCTGTCCGGCATCGTGACCTTCAAGAACGCCCACGTGGTGCACGAGGTCGCCGCCAAGGTGCCGCTGGACCGGCTGCTGATCGAGACCGATTCGCCGTACCTGGCGCCGGTGCCGTACCGGGGCAAGCTCAACGATCCGTCCAAGGTGATCCACGTGGCCGAGAAGATCGCCGAGCTCAAGGGTATCAGCGTGGCCGAGGTGGCGCGGGCGTCGACCGATAATTTCTTTAATCTTTTCAATAAGATAAAGAGATAATTTAAAGTCAAATATCTACAGTAATTTATCAGGATGACCATGGCTGCCCGCAACGCGTTCTCCCGTCACCGCCTTGTTTCCCATTGCCGCGGCGCGCTGCTGGCGCTGTGTGTCGCCGTGGCGGCGCCGGCCGCCCAGGCGGCGGCCAATCCCTCGGACTGGTGGGTCTACGTTGCCAACGATTACCCCGACGAGATCAATGAACTGCTGGCCCGGGGCGCCGATCCCAACGTGCGCTACCGCAACGGCCAGCCGGCCCTGATGCGGGCGGTGGTGGATGGCGCCTGGAAGGTCTTCGACGCGCTGGCGGCCAATCCGCGCACCGACGTCAATGCCGAGAATCCGGCGGGCGAGACCCCGTTGATGTACCTGGCCATCGCCGGCCAGGTCGACCGCGCCCGCAGCCTGATGGCGCGCGGGGCCCAGGTCAATCGCCTGGGCTGGACGCCGCTGCACTATGCCGCGTCCAAGGGCCAGCTGGCGATGGCGCGGCTGTTGCTGGACAACAAGGCCATGGTGAACGCACCCGCGCCCAACGGCGAGACGCCGTTGATGATGGCGGCGCTGTCGGGCAACAGGGCAATGGTGGACCTGCTGTTGAAGGCAGGGGCCGACGTCACCACGCGCGACACCAAGGGCCAGGACGCGTCCGATTGGGCGACCACGGGCAAGTCCGCCAAGCTGGCCGCGGAATTGAAGACCCTGATCGCCCAGCAGGAGGACGCCAAACGGGCCCGCCGCGCCAGCACGCCGCCCGAACCCGAGGCGCCGGTGCCGGGAGCCGCGGACGGCGACGTCGCGGGCGCCGCGATGCCCGCTGCCACGGACGCAACGCCCGCCGCGCCGGCGCAGGCGTCCTCGCCAGCCCCCGCCGCGCAGGACGCCAGCCCGAAGTCCGCGCCCAGCGTCGGCGGCGTGTCGGGCGTGCGGTTGAACAACTACGACCAGCCTGCGGCGCCCTGAGCGCCTGCGGTCCCGCTTCCTTGCAAACCCGCCCGATGGCGGGTTTTTTCTTGGCCGTCCGGCCGGCGCGCGGGGAGGGCGCGAGGATCGACGGCCTCCCGCGCATGGCCCCGCGAGACCGGCTCAAGCCGTGCCGCGTCGGATTTTTCGCATCCTTTGTTCGGGGTTTTCCCTTGTTATTCTCAATGGATGGGAAATATTGGTCGTTTTTACACCATGAATTGATAATCTGGCGGCCATCAACATCTGGAGTGCTTTTCGATGGATCAGTCGGTAGGGGCGGGCGCGGACCGCGTGCTGTACGTGTTGGCCACGCTGGCCCGGCACGACGGCCCCCTGAGCATCGCCGCGCTGGCGGAAAAGACCGGCCTGGCCCAGAGCACCCTGTACCGCCAGGTGGCGCTGCTCAAGCGCTGGGGCTTCGTCGCCGAGCATGAGGGTGAATACGGCCCCGGCCCGCTGTGCGTGCAACTGGCCTGGGGCTTCGACCAGTCTTCGTTCCTGATCCACGAAGCGCAGCCGGACATGGCCGCCCTGGCGGCGGCGTCGGGCGAGACCATCGGCCTGCTGGTGGCCGTCAAGGACCAGGCGGTATGCCTGGACATGGTCGAAAGCCAGCACCCGCTGCGGTGCTCCTTCACCAAGGGCCGCGGCCTGCCGCTGGCGCGGGGCGCCTCGGCCAAGTCGCTGCTGGCGTTCATGCCGGCGGCACGGCTGCAGGCTGCGCTGGCCGTGCTGGCCAGGGAATCGGGTCTGGACCCGGCGCGCCTGGCCGACGAACTGGAGGCCATCCGCGCCCAGGGCTATGCCGTGACCGACAGCGAAGTCGACGCCGGCGTCTGGGGCGTGAGCGTGCCGATCTTCCAGCGCGCCAACCAGGCGGTGGCCTCCATCACGCTGATGGCGCCGTCCACCCGCGCCGCCCAGCGGCCGCAGGCCTTCATCGACCTGACCGTCGCCGCCGCCCGCCGCATCTCGGGCAAGTTGCAGGCGCACTGACCTATTTCGTACCCGGATTCCTCGTTGTCCCCGCCATTCCCGCCTCATCTCTAGACACCGCCACACCCGTTACGCCGCTCCGATCGCCGTATCCGCATCCACTTTTTCTTTCAGGATTCGCCATGACTACTCGCCGCACCCTGTTGACCGCCGCCCTGACCCTGGGCCTGGCCTGGAGCATGGGCACCGCCCACGCCCAGGAAACCATCCGCGCCGTGACCGACGCCACCTTCCCGCCCATGGAGTTCGTCAAGGACGGCAAGCGCACCGGCTTTGACATCGAATTGGTCGAGGCCCTGGCCGCCGCCATGGGCAAGAAGGTCGAATGGATCGACATCGACTTCAAGGGCCTGATTCCCGCCCTGCAGGCCGGCCGCGCCGACATCGCCGTGTCCGCCATCTACATCACGCCCGAGCGCAGCAAGGTGGTGGACTTCACCGACCCGTACTACGCCGGCGGCCTGGTGGTGCTGACCAAGAAGGACGGTCCGGTCAAGACCCTGAAGGACCTGGACGGCCGCAAGGTGTCGGTGCAGGTCGGCACCAAGTCGGTCAACTACCTGAAGGAACACTACCCGTCGGTGCAGCGCGTCGAGGTCGAGAAGAACCAGGAGATGTTCAACCTGGTGCAGATCGGCCGCGCCGATGCCGCCGTCACCGGCAAGCCGGCCGCCAAGCTGTTCGCCCAGAGCACCACCGACCTGACCGTGCTGGCCGACCAGATCACCACCGAGGACTACGGCATCGCCGTGCCCAAGAACAAGCCGGAACTGACGCGCGGCCTGAATGAGGCGCTGCAGAAGATCAAGGCCGATGGCAGCTACCAGGCCATCGTCAACAAGTGGTTCGAGGCGCCCGCGAAATGAACCTGGATTTTGCTCCCGTCTTCGCCGACTTCGACGCGCTGGTGCGCGGCGCGGTGGTCACCATCGAGGTGACCGCCGGCGCCCTGCTGCTGGGCTGTGTCATCGGCCTTCTGGTCGGCGTCGGCCGGCTCAACCCGCAGCGCAGCATCATCTACAACCTGTGCAGCGTCTACCTGCTGTTCTTTCGCGGCACGCCGCTGCTGGTGCAGCTGTTCATCTGGTTCTTCGGCCTGCCGCAGTTCGGCGTGACGCTGCCGGCGTTCGCCTGCGGCGTGCTGGGGCTGGGCATGTATTCCGGCGCCTATGTGTCGGAAATCGTGCGCGGCGCGATCCAGTCGGTCGACCGCGGCCAGACCGAGGCCGCCCGCTCGCTGGGCATGTCGTCGGGCCAGGCCATGCGCATCATCATCCTGCCGCAGGCGGTGGTGCGCATGATTCCGCCGCTGGGCAACGAATTCATCGCGCTGATCAAGAATTCGGCGCTGGTGTCGCTGCTGACCATCCATGACCTGATGCACGAAGGGCAGAAGATCATCAGCGTGTCGTACCGCTCGCTGGAAACCTATCTGGTGGTGGCGCTGATCTACCTGGTCCTGACCACGGCCGCCATGTTGATACTGCGCAGGATCGAGCAACGCCTGCGCGCCGGGGGGATGGTGCAATGAACGCCGCGAATCCGAAAGAAATGATCCGCATCCGCGGCCTGCAGAAATCCTACGGCGACCACGCCGTGCTGCGCGGCATCGACTTCGATGTGCTGCCGTCGCAGGTGGTGGTGGTGATCGGCCCCAGCGGTTCGGGCAAAAGCACCTTGCTGCGTTGCTGCAACGGGCTGGAAGTGGCCCAGGGCGGCACCGTGGAGATCTGCGGCCAGACCTTGCAGAACGAAGGCGAGCTGTTGCCCGAGGCCGAACTGAACCGCCTGCGCATGCAGGTCGGCATGGTGTTCCAGGGCTTCAACCTGTTCCCGCACCTGTCGGTGCTGGACAACGTCACCGTCGGGCCGCGCAAGCTGCGCGGCATGGGGCGCGACGAGGCCAACGCGCTGGCCGAGGACCTGCTGCGCAAGGTTGGCCTGGCGCAGAAGATGTCGGCCATGCCGGCCAGCCTGTCGGGCGGCCAGAAGCAGCGCGTGGCGATCGCCCGCGCGCTGGCGATGCAGCCCAAGGTCATGCTGTTCGACGAACCGACCTCGGCGCTGGATCCGGAGCTGGTGGGCGAAGTGCTGCAGGTCATGAAGCTGCTGGCGCGCGAAGGCATGACCATGATGGTCGTGACCCACGAAATGGGCTTTGCCCGCGACGTGGCCGACGTGGTCGCGGTGATGGACGGCGGCGTGATCCTGGAGTCGGGCGCGCCCGAGGTCATCTTCAGCCAGCCGCGCGAGGCCCGCACCCGCGAATTCCTGCAGGCCGTGCTGAGCGCGGGGCAGGGGGCGGCATGACGGCGGCGCAATTCGACAAGAGCCTGTGGACCGCGCGCGACGACAGCGCCGAGCGCGGCGACACGCGCCGCCTGGCGCACATCGTCGAGCCGGCCGCGGGCCAGGCGCCGGCCGCGGGCGAGCCGGTGCTGCTGGGATTCGCCTGCGATGCGGGCGTGGCCCGCAACCAGGGTCGCGTCGGCGCGGCCGCCGGCCCGGCCGGCATCCGCAAGTACATGGCCGGCCTGCCGGCGCACGGCCTGACGCGCCTGCTGGACGCGGGCGACGTGGCCTGCGAGGGGGACCAGTTGGAGGACGCGCAGGAGCGCCTGGGCCTGGCGGTGGCCGACCTGCTGCGCCAGGGCGCCCGCCCGCTGGTGCTGGGCGGCGGCCACGAAATCGCCTGGGGCAGCTTCCAGGGCCTGGCGCGCTGGCTGGCCGACCGCGGCGACGACGGCCCGGTGCTGGTGCTGAACCTGGACGCGCATTTCGATCTGCGCACCGGCCGGCCGGGCAGTTCCGGCACGCCGTTCGACCAGATCGCGCATTACTGCGAGGCGCACGGGCTGGCGCTGCAATACGCCTGCCTGGGCGTGTCGCGGCTGGCCAATACGCCGGCGCTGTATGCGCGCGCGGCGGAAGTGGGCGCGGTGTGGGTGGAGGACCGCGACATGCAGGAACGCCACCTGGCGGCGCGCCTGGCCAATGTCGATGCCTTGCTGGCGAGGGCCCGCCACGTGTACCTGACCATCGACCTGGACGTGCTGCCGGCGGCGGTGATGCCGGGCGTGTCGGCGCCGGCGCCCTATGGCGTGCCGATGGCGGTGATCGAGGAGATCGTGCTGCGCGTCAAGGCCAGCGGCAAGCTGCGCCTGGCCGACATGGCCGAGTACAACCCGCGCTTCGACATCGACGGCCATGGCGCCCGCGCGGCGGCGCGCCTGGCCTGGCAACTGCTGTCCGCATGAGACGGTGCGCGGCGCAACGTCCGCCGCGCACCCGGGCCCGCCGTCATGCCCGCCGGGGCGAGCGTGACTGCGGGCCTTTTTACGCCTGCGGCGCAACCAGCGGGATCGACATCTCGTGATGGAAGAGATTGTCGGGGTCGACGTTGCGCTTGGTGGCGATCAGCGCGGCGGTCTTGTTGCCGTAGTACAGGTCGAGCCATTGCGGGTCGACCTGGGTGTGGCTGGCGTCGGTGTACTTCATGTCGGTGTCGGGGTAGTTGATGTAGCACCCCTCGAACGGCGAACCCGGCTGGTTGCTGGGCTTGCCGCCGTACTGCGCGAAGTACTCGTCGTACAGGTCGGCGATCCACTTGATGTGGAAGGCGTCCTGGGCCGGGTCGGTCCAGTACACCTGGAACTGCGACTTCAGCAGCGACGAGCGCTGGCATACGCTGGTCGGGTTGGCGGCTTCGTCGTTGCGGTTGATGCGGCCGCCGTACGAGTCGATCTGCACCAGCGCCTGGTTCAGGCGCGGGTCGTCCGAGCCGTTCAGGTACTCCCACATGGCCATGATTTCGACGTCGCTGAAATTGGCCTTGTGATACGCGGACTTGTACTTGCCGCGCTGGTTGCTGCCCGAGCCGTTGATGCTTTGCGTCAGCCACAGCCAGTCCATCTTCTGCGCATCGTTCACGGCGTGCGCCAGCAGGCGCGGGGCCGGTTCGGCCATGCGGTGCGACGGGCCGTGCCAGCTGGTGGCCAGGTTGACGCCGGGCGCCGCGCCGGCCGCCGCGTTCATGGTGGCGACGAAATCCAGGAACGGCTGGTCGCGCGCGCCGCCCACCTTGCCGTCCTTGCCCGTGTACTGGATGCTGAGCACCACGTCGCCGGTGGAACGGTGCTGCACCTTCAGCAAGGTGAACAGGCCGCCGTTGGCCTTGGCCGGATCGGGGCTGTTCCAGTCCGCGTCATGGTCGGCGAACCATTGCCAGTAGGCGCGCATGAAGCGGGCGAAGTTGGCGCGGCCGGCCGTGCCGGTGCCGAAGCTGGCCCAGGGATAGGACAGCGACAGCCAGTAGGCCTCCTGCGGCGCGACCGGCAGTTCGGCGTAGTAGTAGGTCAGGATGATGCCGAAGTTGCCGCCGCCGCCGCCGCGGCAGGCGATGAACAGGTCGCGGTCGGCGCCGGCGCTGTGCAGGTTGACATGCTTGGGCACCAGCTTGCGCGAACCCGGGCCCTGCGGCACCAGGATGTCCACGCCCGACAGCCAGTCCACCGTCAGGCCATGCTGGCGCGACAGCAGGCCGTAGCCGCCGCCGACGATGTGACCGCCCGAACCGACCGAATAGCACGAGCCGCCGGGCAGGGTGCGGTTGGCGGTCTTGTACAGGTCCAGGTAGCCGTCCCAGTTCTGGTTGCCCGCCGCGGCCGCGAAACGGTAGCGGGCGGCGGGGTTCCAGGGCGAGGCAATGTCGCCGGCCTCGCGGTAGCGCAGGCCGGTCATCAGGCTCAGGTCGATGATGGCCAGCGGCTGGCCGTGGTCCTCGGGCAGTTTGTTGGCCACGAAACCTTCGTAGCAGTGGCCGCCGCTGCGCACCGTGATGCGGCAGCCCTGGGCCAGCGCGGCGTTGGCCGCGTCCAGCACGTCCTGCGGGGTCTTGCAGACGTAGATGGCGTTGGCGCCCTGGCCCGTGGTGGGGAAGCGCAGGTTGAAACCCTTTTGCAGGGTCGCGTAACGCGGGTCATTGCTGTCAATCAGGGAAAAATCCGACATGCGCACCTCTATGGTTGATTTTCATAAGTGCAGGATGCAAGCGGGGGGCGCCCGCCGGCAACGCGGGATGACAAGCTTTGGAAGCCGCCGGTGCCGGGTACCGCTAAAACCGGGGCCGGTTGATTCTGATTCAACTGGATGACGCTTTCAAGCAAGGTGCGACAGGCGCCCCGGGCCGGACTGACACGCGAATGTGATGTGGCGTCGGGGCGCAAGCAAGAGGGGGAGGGGGTGGCCGGGGCGCGGTACGCAGGGCCTTGCTGGCGCAGGTGTCTGGGCTGGGGCCGGGCGAGTCGAATGGGCGGGGCGGGCGCGCACGGGGTGGACGCTGCCGACGAGCGGGGCTAGGATAGGCGCAGCGTTTCGGCAGGCTCGGTGACGCTCACGGTCTTCATTTCCGTATTATGTCCCCAATTAATATTTTTCCATAAAATATGGGGACACAACAAGGATATGGATAAAATGGCGCAACTTTGTCAGGAGAGCATGTTCATGTCTCAAACTCCCACCCATGCCTTGCCGTCTTATCTGAATGCCGACGAACTCGGCCCCTGGGGTAATTACCTGCAACAAGTCGACCGGGTCACGCCGTACCTCGGTTCGCTGGCGCGCTGGGTCGAGACCCTGAAGCGTCCGAAGCGCTCGCTGATCGTCGACGTGCCGATCGAGCTGGACAATGGCAGCGTGGCCCACTTCGAGGGTTATCGCGTGCAGCACAACACCTCGCGCGGTCCGGGCAAGGGCGGCGTGCGTTTCCACCAGGACGTGACGCTGTCGGAAGTGATGGCGCTGGCCGCCTGGATGTCGGTCAAGAACGCCGCGGTCAACCTGCCGTACGGCGGCGCCAAGGGCGGCATCCGCGTCGACCCGCGCAAGCTGTCGCAGTCCGAGATCGAGCGCATGACGCGCCGCTACACCTCGGAAATCGGCGTCATCATCGGCCCGTCCAAGGACATTCCCGCCCCTGACGTGAACACCAACGCCCAGACCATGGCCTGGATGATGGACACGTACTCCATGAACGAAGGCTCGACCGCCACCGGCGTCGTGACCGGCAAGCCGATCGCGCTGGGCGGCAGCCTGGGCCGCGTCGAGGCCACCGGCCGCGGCGTGTTCGTGGTCGGCTGCGAAGCCGCGCGCGACCTGAACATCGACGTGTCCAAGGCGCGCGTGGTGGTGCAGGGCTTCGGCAACGTGGGTGGCACCGCCGCCCGCCTGTTCCATGAAGCCGGCGCCAAGGTCATCGCGGCCCAGGACCACACCGGCACGGTGCACAACGCCGCCGGCCTGGACGTCCACAAGCTGCTGTCGCACGTGTCGCAGCATGGCGGCGTGGGCGGCTTCTCCGGCGGCCAGGCGATGGACAAGAACGAGTTCTGGACGCTCGAAACCGAATTCCTGATCCCGGCGGCCCTGGAAAGCCAGATCACCGCCGACAACGCCGCCAAGGTGCGCGCCAAGATCGTGGTGGAAGGCGCCAACGGCCCGACCACCCCGGAAGCCGACGACATCCTGTTCGAGCACGGCGTGTACGTGGTGCCGGACGTGCTGGCCAACGCCGGCGGCGTGACGGTGTCGTACTTCGAATGGGTGCAGGACTTCTCCAGCTTCTTCTGGAGCGAGGACGAAATCAACCAGCGCCTGGAACGCATCATGCGCGAGGCCTATGCCTCGATCGCGCTGGTGGCCAAGGAGCACAAGGTGACGCTGCGCACCGCCGCGTTCATCGTAGCTTGCACGCGCATCCTGCAGGCCCGCCAGGTGCGCGGCCTGTACCCGTAAGTCCTTCTGGCGCCGGGCCCGGCCCGGCGCGCGGAGGAGCCAGAGGAAGACAGGAAAACCGCCCCGACAGGGGCGGTTTCCATTTTGGGCCGCGGAGTTGGCGGGACGCGTCGCTTACGGCGGGATGGCGGCCACCGGCGCCGCCGGCCGGAACGCGCGGGTCCTCAGGACTTGGGCAGCAGTTCCGGCTTGAGGATGCCGCGCAGGTCCGAGTACGGAATGCTCAGTTCCGGTTCGCCATGCGAGTAGGGGGCGATCGAGTAGGCGTCGTACTTGACCACGATGCCGTCGCGCGTGAGCGCGAAGTTGTCGCTTTCCTGGAACGGCCACATCTTGTTGTAGGCGGCCGGGTCGCGCTTGGCGTCCGCATTGCCGGCCAGCCACTTGGCGTGCGCCTGGCGCAAGGCGGCGACGTATTCGGCGCGGCGCCCGGGGATCAGGGCCTCGTCCAGCGCCATGACGCGGCCGCGGCTGCGCTCCCAATTCAGGTACTGGGTGGCGGGAATGCCGTGCGCGGCGCCCGTCAGGAACTGCTCGGTGTGCAGCTCGATCGAGACGATGTCGCCCACGGTGTCCTTGACACTGGCCTTGAAGTAGGTGGCGTCGCGCGGGCGCGCGGTGGACCAGAAATACTGCGTGTATTCCGACAGCGTCTCGTACGGGCCGCGGCGATTGGCGTCGGTGCCCGTCATGTAGGCCAGCACGTGGTCGACCAGCGCGCTCAGTTTCGGGATGCCGGGAAAGGCCACGCTGTCGATCTCGATGCGCGGGCAGTCGCCCTTGCAGTCGGGCTTGTTGGACGCCCACTTGATGCGCTCGGTGGCCAGGTCGCCGATCTTCTCGGGCGTGGCCGTGCCGGCCGTTGGCGAGTCCAGGGTGATGTTGGCGGGGGGCGAACTGCCGCAGCCGGCCAGGGCCAGCAGGACGGCTCCCAGACCCGCGGCGGACAGGCCGCGCGGCTTGCGGGGAAGACGCATTGAACTACCTCCAGAAAACCCGGCCGCGCGCGCGGGCGCGACCGTCCGACTCAAACCCGCGGCGCCTCAGGGGACGACCGCGGTCCATTCGGGCGTGGAGAACTTTTCGGCGGCCTGGGTCTCGGCCTGGGCCAGCGTGGCCGCGCCCAATTGGCCCGGCGTCAGCCGGTGCAGGCTGGCGAAGGTGTCCACCATGCGCTGGATGATGACCTCGCGCGCCAGCCCGGTCTGGGTGCGCAGCGGGTCGACCCGCTTCTTGGCGCTGGTGGTGCCCTTGTCCGACAGTTTCTCGCGCCCGATGCGCAAGACTTCCACCATTTTATCGGCGTCGATGTCGTAGGACATGGTGACGTGGTGCAGCACTGCCCCTGCGCGGCGCGCCTGGGCCGCGCCGCCGATCTTGCCGATGTCCGAGGCGATGTCGTTGAGCGGCTGGTACCAGGCCTTGATGCCCAGCCCCTGCAGCGCTTGTAGTACCCACGCGTCCAGGAAGGCATAGCTTTCCTGGAAGCTCATGCCGTGCACCAGCGCCTGCGGCGCGCTGAGGGAATAGGTGATGCTGTTGCCCGGTTCGATGAACATGGCGCCGCCGCCGCTGACGCGGCGCACCACCTCGATGCCGTGGCGCCGGGCGCCTTCGGGATCGACTTCGTTCTTGAGCGATTGGAAGCGGCCGATCACGACCGCGGGCGCCGACCATTCCCAGATGCGCAGGGTGGGCGGGCGCGTGCCGGCGCCGACCTCATCGGTGATGACGGCGTCCAGCGCCATGTGCAGCGCGGGGCGCTGCGGGGCTTCGTGGATCAGTTGCCAGTCGTAGTCGTTCCAGTCGGTGCGCGTCATGCCAGCGCCCTCCGCAGTACCACCGCCACGGCCTCGGCCGAGAAGCCGAACATTTCGGTGTCGGGCGGCAGCGCCGACTGCACCGCCAGCGCCAGTTCCAGTTCGCCGGCGTCGGCCGGCAGGCCGTTCAGGCCGCGGTTGATGGCTTCCAGCGCCTCGGGCGGTTCCAGGAAGAAATCACCGCTGATGCGGACGTCGGCCAGGCGGCCGTCGCGGACTTCCAGGTCCGCGACCACCAGCTTGCCGCCGGGGACTTTGTATTCGCCGTGCATGGGCGCTCCTTGTGTATCAGGCCTGGCGCCGGGGGCGGCGCTACAGGCTCAGTTTCATGCCGTCATGGCTGGCCACGAAACCCAGGCTTTCGTAGAAGCGGCGGGCGTCGGGCCGGGCGCGGTCGGTGGTCAGCTGCACCATGGCGCATCCCTGCGCGCGGCACTGCTCGATGGCCCACTCGAACATGGCGCGTCCCAGGCCCTGGCCGCGCGCCGACGAGGCGATGCGCACGCTTTCGATCTGTCCGCGCCACTGGCCCAGCCGCGACAGGCCGGGTATGAACGATAACTGCAAACAGCCGATCAGGCGCGCGTCGCGCTCGACCACCGCGAAGTACTGGTTCGGGTCCTGCTCGATGGCGGCAAAAGCCGCAGTGTAGCGGGGGTTGAGCGGAATCGAGGGATCTTCGCGCTTGGCGCCGAGTTCGTCGTCGGCCAGCATGGCCACGATCTCGGGCAGGTCGCCCACGCGCGCGCGGCGGAACCGCAGCGGGGAGTCGGTCATGGCGGCCTCCGCTCAGCGCACGTTCTGGGCGGTCTGGCCGAACAGGATGCGGCGCGATTCCTCGTCGCTGACCGACGGCGCGGTGTTGACCTTGTCGGCCAGCGCATAGGCGCGCTGCACGGCCGGGCGCGCGGCGATGGCGTCGAACCAGCGCTTCAGGTGCGGGAAGTCGTTCAGGTCCTGGCCCTGCTTGGCGTGCGGCACGATCCAGGGGTAGGACGCCATGTCGGCGATGGAGTAGTCGCCGGCGACGAATTCGCGGTCGGCCAGGCGCTTGTTCAGCACGCCGTAGAGGCGGTTGGTTTCCTTGACGTAGCGCTCGATGGCATAGGGGATGCGCTCGGGCGCGTAACCCGAGAAGTGGTGGTTCTGGCCGGCCATGGGGCCCAGGCCGCCCATCTGCCAGAACAGCCATTGCGAGACCTCGGCGCGGCCGCGCACGTCGGCGGGCAGGAAGCGGCCGGTTTTTTCGGCCAGGTACTGCAGGATGGCGCCGGACTCGAACAGCGACAGCGGCGCGCCGCCGTCGGCCGGCTGCTGGTCGACGATGGCGGGAATGCGGTTGTTGGGCGCGATGGCCAGGAATTCGGGCTTGAACTGGTCGCCCTTGCTGATGTTGACCGGGTGGATCTCGTACGGCAGTCCGGCTTCTTCCAGGAAAATCGTGATCTTGTGGCCGTTCGGGGTGGTCCAGTAATAGAGATCGATCATGGGGATTCCTCAGCGTCTTGGCGCCGCCGGCCACTGCCGGCGGATCGGAAGGCCCATGATAGCGGCGCCCCGGGCGCGCGGCCGAATACCCGGGGGCGCGGTGCGGGTTTGGCTCGCGCTTCAGGGTCAGGCCGCGCCGGGCCGCGCGCCGCCGCGCAGGCGCCACTGCCAGTTCAGGCTGACGCCGGCGGCCGCCAGGAAGATCATGGCCACGCCCAGCACCTGGGTGGCGTCCATGCGGTGGCCGTACACCACCAGGTCCAGCAGGATCGCCACGGCCGGGTAGATGAAGCTCAGGGCGGCGGTCGAGGTGGTGGGCAGCTTCTGGATCGCCGAGTACATCAGGATGTACATCAGGCAGGTGTGGACCAGGCCCAGCGCCACCAGGTAGCCCCATTGCAGCGGGGCCGTGGGTAGCGCCTGGAAGTCGGCCATCGGCAGCAGCATCAGCGCGCCCAGCGTCACCTGCACCAGCGCCAGCACCTGCGGCGGGATGCCCTTCAGGCGCTTGACGATGACGGCGGTGATGCCATAGAGCGCCGCCGCGCCCAGCCCCAGCAGCAGGCCCGACAGGTAGGCGCCGCCGCCGCTGTGGTCGGTGAGCTTGAGCACCAGCAGCAGGCCGGCGAAGGCGATCACCGACCACGCCAGCTTGCCGCGGGTGGGGCGTTCGCCCAGGAACAGCGCGCCCAGGCCGATCAGGAAGAAGGGCTGCACGTTGTAGACCGCGGTGGCCAGCGAGATCGAGGCCAGGCGGTAGGCCGAGAACAGCAGCACCCAGTTCAGCACCAGCGCGGCGCCGGCGGCCAGCGCCAGCGCCAGGGTGCGGGCCGTGAACAGGCCGGGCTTGAGCAGGCCACGGGCCCAGCAGTAGAGGAACAGCGACACGGCGCCGAAGACGCAGCGGAAGAACACCACGTTCCAGGCGCTCTGGCCGGATTCCAGGACGAACACGCCCAGGGTGCCGGACAGGGTCATGGCGGCGGCCATCTGGGCCAGGCCAACGCGATCGGATGAGGGGGACATGGAAGGCTCCTGCGGGCCGTTCGGCCCTTGATTCGATGGAGAAATTATCCCAGGCCGATCGGGCTGGTTATATGATGTTGCTGCGGCAGTTTTGCCTTTCAACCTTCGTTCGGGTGGAATTTATGCAGAATGACCTAAAAATTGAAAACCCGGTTCTCGATGGCATCGACCGCCGCCTGGTGGAGATGCTGACGGCCAATGCGCGCACCACCACCGCCGACCTGGCGCGCCAGGTCGGCATGTCCGCGCCGAGCGTGGCCGACCGCCTGCGGCGGCTGGAGGAATCGGGCGTGATCCGCGCCTACACGCTGGACGTGGATCCGGTGGCGCTGGGCTATACGCTCGAAGCGATCGTGCGCATCCGGCCGTTGCCCGGGCAGTTGCGGCGGGTCGAAGGGCTGATCCAGGAGATTCCGGAATTCGTGGCGTGCGACAAGGTCACGGGCGACGACTGCTTCTTCGCGCGCATGGTGCTGCGTTCGATCTCGCACCTGGACGGCATCCTGGAACGCGTGACCGAATTCGCCGAAACCAACACCGCCATCGTCAAGGCGCACACGGTGCGCGGCCGCCTGCCGCCGCTGCGTTGAGCGGCGCGGCGGGATGCGTGCCGGGTTGGGGAAGCAGGGCGGCGGGCGTGACGCTTCAGTGGCCGGCCCCGGACCCGGGATGGCCGGGCGGACGGCAGCCGGCCTCAGGGTGAATCAGGCGGCGGGGACCGCCAGGGCGCGAACGATGTCGTCCTTCAGCCCGGCCGGCGTGTCGGTGGGGGCGTAGCGCTTGATCACCTGGCCGTCGCGGCCCACCAGGAACTTGGTGAAGTTCCACTTGATGCCCTCGGTGCCGAAGACGCCGGGCTTCTCGCCCTTGAGCCAGCGGTACAGCGGGTCGGCGTTGGCGCCGTTGACGTCGATCTTGGCGAACAGCGGGAAGGTGATGTCGTACTGCGTGGTGCAGAAGTCGAGGATCTCGGCCTCGTTGCCGGGCTCCTGGCGGCCGAACTGGTCGCAGGGAAAGCCCAGCACCGTCAGGCCGTCATCGCGCAAGGCGCGGTACAGCTCTTCCAGGCCCGAATACTGCGGCGTGAAGCCGCATTTCGAGGCCACGTTCACCACCAGCAGGACCCGGCCGCGGTAGGCGGCCAGCGGCTGGTCGGCGCCGTGGATGTCGCGGGCCGAAAAATCGTAGATCGTGCTCATGCGGGCTCCCAGGGGTCAGGCGTCGGAACGGGACGAAGCCAGCGCGCCGGCCGGCGGCGTCTGCGTCATCCCGGCGTGGCGCCCATAGTAGCGCGTGCCCCACAGGGTCAGCAGCAACACCGCCGCGGTGATGGCCGCCGACATCCACGGCAGATCGGTCAGCGGCAGGCCGTGGCCCAGCGCCAGGCTGCCCAGCCAGGCGCCGCCGGCGTTGCCCAGGTTGAAGGCGCCCTGGTTCAGCGTCGAGGCCAGGTTGGGGGCCTCGGCCGCCTGGTCCACGATCAGCGTCTGCAGCAGCGGCACCACGGCAAAGCCGAGCGTGCCCCAGATGAAGGTCATCACCAGCATCGGCGCCAGCGCGTGGATGGCCTGGCTGAGCGCCAGGAACACCAGCAGCAGGCCCAGGAAGATGCGGCGCAGCGACACTTCCAGGTTGCGGTCGCCCAGCTTGCCGCCGAGCGTGCTGCCCACCGTGAGCGCGACGCCGAACAGCAGCAGCACGCCGGTCACGCCGCGTTCGGACACGCCGGTGATGTCGCGCAGGATCGGCGCGATGTAGGTCAGCACGCAGAACAGCGCGGCCGAGGCCAGCACGCTGGCCAGCAGCGGCCACAGCACGCGCACGTCGCGCAGCACGCGGAATTCGCGCAGGATGTTGCCGGGTTGCATCGGGATGCGGCCGGGCAGCCAGGCCGCCAGCGCCGCCACCGCGGCCAGGCCGATGGCGCTGACCACCCAGAAGGTCGAGCGCCAGCCCGCCACCTGGCCCAGCGCGGTGCCCAGCGGCACGCCCAGCACGTTGGCCAGCGTCAGGCCGGTGAACATCAGCGCGATGGCGCTGGAGCGCTGGTGGCGCGGCACCAGGTCGGCCGCCACCACCGCGCCGATGCCGAAGAAGGCGCCATGGCAGAAGGCGGTGAAGACGCGCGCGGCCATCAGCGTGCCGTAGCCCGGCGCCAGCGCACAGAGCAGGTTGCCCAGCACGAAGGTGCTGGCCAGGCCGATCAGCGTGGCCTTGCGCGGCAGCCGAGCGGTAATGATGGCCATGATGGGCGCGCCGATCACGACGCCCATGGCGTAGCCGGTGATCAGCAGGCCGGCGATGTCGATGCTGACGTCGAGGTCGGTGGCGACGTTGGGCAACAGCCCCATGATGACGAATTCGCTGGTGCCGATGCCGAAGGCGGCGGCGGCCAGCGCGATGAGATGCAGGGGCATGTAAAACTGGCGAGAGGGCCGGGCGTTCGGGGCCGCGGCGACAGGGAAGGGAGCGCGAATTTTAGAGCAGCCGCGCGCGCGCCGCCGCAAATCCCTGTCGGCGTTACGGGTATGCCCGTGTTGCGATGCTATCCCCGCGCGCCGCGGGGCTATTGCCGTCGCGGCGTGGGCCGCGGCCTATCATGTGCCATCGCAGTCAGCGCAAGCGGCGCAAAGGAGGCCGGCCATGCGGGAAATGATCGATCGTCTGGAAACCATGTTGGCCAAGGGCACCGACAACATGTTGTTGCGATTCTCGCTGGGCAAGGCCTACGCCGAACAGGAGTGCTTTGGCGATGCCGAAACGCACTTACGCGCCTCGCTCGCCTTCGATCCCGCCTATTCGGTGGCCTGGAAGTGGCTGGGCAAGGCCTGCCTGGGGCGGGGTGACAAGGCCGGCGCGCGCGAGGCCTGGGAGGCTGGCCTGAAGGCCGCGCAGGCGCGCGGCGACAAGCAGGTGGAAAAGGAACTGCTGGTGTTCATGAAGCGCCTGGACAAGGACGCGGCCGTCGCCCCATGACACGCCGGTCGGCCCGGCCCGGCGCCGCTCAGGCGTCGGCCGCGGCGTCGACCAGCCATTGCTTCAAGGCCGCCAGCGCCGGCGCCGCGCCCGCCGGCGTGGCGCGCGATTCGATCAGCCCGTAGCTGGAGCCGTCGGGCGTGAAATCCAGCGGCGCCACCAGGCGGCCGCTGCGCAGGTCGTCCAGCGCCAGGATACGCGGACTGAGCGCCACCCCGAGGCCGGCGGCGGCCGCTTCCACCATCAGGAAATGATGATCCAGGCTGCGCGTGGCGCGCGGGGCGGGCCGCCCCGGGGCTTGATTCAGCCAGTCGTCCCAGGCGCGCGGCCGGGTGCGCGAGGACAGCGCCACGTAGTCGCCGGCCTGGAATGCGGGCAACAGCGACGGGGCCATGACCGGACCCATGTTTTCCGCCATCAGCGGCGTGACGATCCAGTCGGGATGCACCGGGAAGTCCAGGCGCCGCAGCGCCAGCGTGGCCTGGTCGCGGGCGAAGTCCAGCGGGCCGCCGCCGACCGACAGGTGCAGTTCGATCTGCGGATGCCGGTCCTGGAATGCCGACAGCCGCGGGATCAGCCAGCGCATGGCCACCGAGCGCTCGCAGGACAGCACCAGCGGCCGCCGCGTATCGCGCGCCTGCAGGGTGTCGATGGTGTCCTGGATCAGCGCCAGCGCGCGCTGCATGGTCGAGGCCAGCAACTGGCCGCCCGCGGTGACGCGCAAGCCGCGGCCGGCGGGTTCCACCAGGGCCAGCCCGAGGTCGTCGGCCAGCTTGGCCACGCGCCGGCTGACCGCGCCGTGGGTCAGCGCCAGTTCGTCGGCGGCCGCGCGCACCGAGCCCAGGCGGGCGACCGCCTCGAAGGCGCGCAGATCGTTCAGGGAGGGGCGGCGGGTCGGCTTCATTGGTGATTTTTAATCACGAATAATCGTCAGAAATGATCGATTTTCCTGGTGGGTGAGATGCATTTTAATCACCAATATGAACTCACCGGAAAACCCTCGCCAGGCGATCGGCATCCTGGCGGATGACCTCACCAGCGCCGCCGATGGCGCCGCGCCATTCCTGCGCGGTTTCGGCGCGGTGCGGGTGCATCGCGGCGTGCCGGGCGACCAGACGCACGCCGTGTTGTCCATCGACACCGGCAGCCGCGCCCGTCCCGAAGCGCAAGCCGGCCGCCTCGTGGCGCAGGCCACCCGGGCGCTGGCGGCGCGCGGCATCCTGTACAAGACCATGGATTCGACGCTCAGGGGCCACGTCCGGACGGAACTGGCGGCGGCCATGCGCGCCAGCGGCCGGCGGCTGCTGGTGGTGGCGCCGGCCTTTGCCGAGGCGGGGCGGGTGACGCGCGGGGGAATCCAGTACGTGCATGGCGTGCCGGTGGATGCCAGCCCCTACGGCGCCGATCCGGTGCATCCGGCGCGCAGCGCGCGCCTGCTCGACCTGATCGACCCGGACCTCGGGCCTGCCTGCGTCATCCCCGAGGACGCCAGCGCGATACAACTGCGGGCGGCGATCGCCACCGCGCGCGTGCTGGTGCTGGACGCCGCTACGCAACAGGCGCTGGATGCGCGGGTGGCACAGCTTTGGGGGCAGGGGTGTTCATGCCTTTGGGCCGGATCGCCCGGCCTGGCGCGGGCATTGGCGGCGCAAAGCGCGGAGGCGCCCATCACCGCCGCCGCCACGGCCCGCCGCGCGACGCGCGTGCTGGTCGTGGTCGGCAGCGCCAACCCGGCCAGCCAGGCGCAGTGCGAGGCCCTGCGGGCGGGCGGCGCGCGCCTGGCGACCCGGGCCGACGAGATCGCGGACGAGGACACGCTGGCCTGCCTGCGCGCACCGCGTTCGCCGCAAGCCGAACCGGCGGCGGTCCTGGCGGCGCTGGTGGCGCAGGCCGGGCGCGCCATGGCGCGGCATCGCTTTGATGGCCTGATCGCAACCGGCGGCGACACGCTGGCCGCGCTGCTCGAGGCGCTGGCCATCGACACCCTTACCTTGACCTGTGAACTGGCGCCCGGCTTTCCCGCCGGGACCGCCGTGTGCGCCGGCCAGCCGTTGTCGATCGCCATGAAGGCGGGCGGCTTTGGCGGGCCCGGCGCATTGCGCGATGCCGCCTGGAGACTGCTGTGCCGATGAACCCTGTGACCGCGCACGCCGGCCTGCCCGCGCCCGCCTTGCCCTTGGCCATCACCATGGGCGATCCCGCCGGCATCGGGCCGGAAATCGTCGCCAGGACCCTGCTGCGGGCGCGCTACGCGCAATGCTGCGTCGTCGTCGGCGATGCCGGCGTGATGGCGCGCGCGCTGGCGCCGCTGGGCGCGGCCGCCCGCCTGCGGGTGGTGGAAGACGTGGCCGGGATCCGGGCCGGATGGGAGGCCGGCGAGATCCGCCTGTTGCCATCGTCGCGCATGCCGGCGCCGCCGCCATTCGGGCGGATCGACGCGGCCGCCGGCCAGGCGGCATACCAGGCCATCTGCCTGGCCATCGACCTGGCGCGCCAGGGCCGGGTGGCGGGCATGGTCACGGCGCCCGTGCACAAGGAAGCGCTGGCCGCGGCCGGCGTGCCGTACCCCGGCCACACCGAGATCCTGGCCGAACGCGGCGGCGCCGCGCGCGTGGCGATGATGCTGGCCAATGGGGCCATCGCCACGGTGCTGGTCACCATCCATTGCTCGCTGCGCCAGGCCATCGAGCGCGCCGATTTCGACGCGCAACTGTCGGCGATCCGGCTGGCGCACCAGGGCGGCCGCGCGCTGGGCGCCGCCGCGCCGCGGGTGGCGGTGGCCGGGCTGAACCCGCATGCCGGCGAAGGCGGCCTGTTCGGCGACGAGGAACAACGCATCATCGCCCCGGCCATTGCCGCCGCGCGCCGGGAAGGCATCGATGCCAGCGGCCCGTGGCCGGGCGACACGGTCTTCATGCAGGCGCGCCAGGGCCGTTTCGACGTGGTGGTGGCGCAGTACCACGACCAGGGCCTGATCCCGGTCAAGTACCTGGGCCTGGAACAGGGCGTGAACATCACGCTGGGCCTGCCTTTTGTCCGCACCAGTCCCGACCACGGCACGGCGTTCGACATCGCCGGCCAGGGCATCGCCGATCCCGCCAGCCTGCAGACCGCCATCGACCATGCCTTGCGGCTGGCCGCCAACCCGCCGGACGCCGCCGCGTCCGGCCACCGCGCGTAAGCGCCCCGACCTATGATCGAACCCATTGCCCCTGGCGCGACCCGCATGCCCGCCGACTTCATCTTCATGCTGACCCGCAACGACCGCACCATCGACGCGGCCGATGCCTGCCTGGACATCGCGCTGGCCAGCGGCGTGCGCCACCTCGGCTTCAAGGACATCGGCCAGCCGCTGGCCGTGCTGGGACGCCTGCGGCGCGCCATCCACGCGGCGGGCGCGCGTTGCTATCTGGAGGTGGTCTCGCAGGACCGCGAGAGCGAACTGGCGTCGGTGCGCGCCGCGCTGGAACTCGACGTGGACTGCCTGTTGGGCGGCACGCATGTGGATGACGCGCTGGCGCTGCTGGCCGGCTCGCGCATCCGCTATTACCCGTTTCCGGGACGCGTCCATGGCCATCCCAGCATCCTGGGCGGCACACGCGGGCAGATCGCGCACAGCGCGCGGCAACTGGCCGCCAAGCCCGGCGTGCACGGCCTGGATCTGCTGGCCTACCGTGCCGATGTCGACGTGCCGGCGCTGATGCGGGAAGTGTGCGGCGTGGCGCGGCCGGTGATCGTGGCGGGCTCGCTCGATACGCCGGCCCGCATCCAGGCGGCCTGCCGCGCGGGAGCGGCCGGTTTCACGGTCGGCACGGCCGCGCTGGACGGCCGCTTTGCCGCCGCGCAGGCGGGCCTGGCGGGCCAGCTTGCGGCGATCCAGGCCGCCGCCGCGGCGGCCTGAAGCCGCGCGCCGCGCGTCACTGGGCGCGCCGTTCCAGCAACGGCTGCGCCGGCCGCGACGCGGGCAGCAACGCCGCCGCCGGCGCCGCGGCGCGCTTGGGCAGCACGGTCTGCGCGCCGGCAATGCGGAACACCTCGATGGCGTGGCGCAGTTGCGCGCCGCGCGTGCGCAGGTTGTCCACCGCCCGGCTGGCCTGTTCCACGCGCGCCGCGTTGCTCTGCGCGGCGCTGTCGGTTTCCGAGATGGTGCGGCTGACGTTGTCGATGCCGGTGTGCTGCTCGTTGGAGGTGGCCGCGATCTCGTTGACGATCTGGGTCACCTGCTGCACCGAACCGACGATGTCGAGCATGGCCTCGCCGGCGCGCTCGACGTGGCGCACGCCGTCCTCGACCTTGTGATTGGAGGCCTCGATCAGCTCCTTGATCTCGCGCGCGGCGGTGGCGCTTTTCTGCGCCAGGCTGCGCACCTCGGCGGCCACCACCGCGAAGCCCTTGCCGGCCTCGCCGGCGCGGGCCGCCTCGACCGCGGCATTGAGCGCCAGGATGTTGGTCTGGAAGGCGATGCCGTCGATGATGCCGACGATCTCGCTGATGCGCGCGGTGCTCTGCACGATGCCCTGCATCGCCCGCACCGCGTCGTCGACCACCTGGCCGCCGCGCCGGGCCACGTCCGAGGCCTGGTTGGCCATCTGGTCGGCCCCGTGCGCGTTGGTGGCGGTCTGCTTCACGGTCGAGGCCAACTGCTCCATGCTGGCCGCGGCTTCCTCCAGCGAGGCCGCCTGGCGTTGCGTATGGGCCGACAGGTCCGCATTGCCGTCGGCGATCTCGGCGGCCGAGGTGAGCGCGCTCTCGATGCCGTTGTGCACGTCGCGCGTGATGCTCACCAGGCTCTTGCGCATCACTTCCAGCGAGAACTTCAGCGCGCCGATCTCGTCGCGGATGCTGGCCGGCGGCAAGGGCGTGCTGAGATTGCCGGCGGCGATCTGGCGCGTGAAATCGGTGGCGGTGACCAGCAGCCCGGAAATCGAGCGGGCAAAGCCCCAGCCCGAAGCGAAGATCAGGATCACGCCGGTCGCCAGCATGGCCGCCGCCAGGGCGATTTCCTCGGTGCTCATGCGGTCCAGCATGCCATACAGCGCCACGCCGGCCGCGCCCAGGAACAGCGTGCTGGCCAGCACGGCCCAGGCCAGCATGCGCGAGCGCACGCCGGTCAGGCGCCACAGCTTCAGGCGTGCCAGCACGCCGCGCAGGCCGGTCGGCTTGACCTGGCCGCGGCTGAGGCGGAAGCCGCGCGCGCTGCCGTCGCGCAGGCTGCGGTAGGCGGCGTCGGCGGCCTCGATCTGCGCGCGGGTCGGCTTGACCCGCACCGAGGCATAACAGACCGTCTCGCCGCGTTCGATGATGGGCGTGACGTTGGCCAGCACCCAGTAGTAGCCGCCGTCCTTGCGGCGGTTCTTGACCACGCCGGTCCAGGATTCGCCGCGCTGGATGGTGCGCCACAGGTCCTCGAAGGCCGCTTCGGGCATGTCGGGATGGCGCACGATGTTGTGGGCCGCGCCCACCAGTTCTTCGCGCGCGAAGCCGCTGACTTCCACGAACGCCGGGTTGGCGTAGATGATGCGGCCGCGGGCGTCGGTGCGCGATATCAGGTACTGCTCGTCGTGTAGCGTGTATTCCTTGTCGTAGACCGGCTGGTTATTGCGCATGCGTCATTCGTCCTGTGATGGGCGGGGCGTGTTGCTGCCGGATCATCGGGGACGGACGATATCGCTGGGTTGATCTACGTCAAAACATTCTGAAACTATACGAAACGTAAATGAGCGCAAGCCGGGGCGGCCATGATGTGATGGACGATTTTGGCCGCCGCTCAGGCCTTGGGCAGGTTGCCGAAGGCCTCCAGCGCGCGCAGCCGGCTTTGGGGCAGGTCGACGATCGGCGCGGGATAGCCGGCCGCCGCGCGCTCCATCGGGCTGGGATCGTGGATGGCGTTGTCGTCCAGGTGCGCCAGCTCGGGCAGCCATTCGCGCAGGAACACGCCGCGCGGATCGAACTTGCGCGATTGCGACAGCGGGTTGAAGACGCGGAAGTAGGGCACCGAATCGGCGCCGGTCGAGGCGCTCCATTGCCAGCCGCCGTTGTTGGCCGCCAGGTCGCCGTCGACCAGGTGCGCCATGAACCACGCTTCGCCCAGGCGCCAGTCGATCAACAGGTTCTTGGTGAGGAACATGGCCGTCACCATGCGCAGCCGATTGTGCATCCAGCCCAGCGCCAGCAGCTGCCGCATGGCGGCATCGACGATCGGCAGGCCGGTGCGGCCCTGCTGCCAGGCGCGCAGGTCGTCGGGCGCGTCGCGCCACGGCACGGCCGCGGTTTCCGGCTTCATGGGCTGGTGCATCGACAGCGCTGGACACGCCGCCAGCAGGTGCTGGTAGAACTCGCGCCACAGCAGTTCGTTGATCCAGGTGGCCGCGCCCGCCTTGCCGCTTTCGAGTTCGCCCTGGTTGGCGGCCAGCGCGGTGCGCAGCGCCTGGCCCGGTGACAGCACGCCGGCCGCCAGATAGGGCGACAGGCAACTGGTGGCCGGCAGGCTGGGGAAGTCGCGCTCGTCGCGATAGGCGTCGATGACGCCGTCGGCAAAGGCGTCCAGGCGCGCGCCCGCCGCGCTCTCGCCGGCAGGCCACAGCGCGCGGATGGCGTCGCTGGCGGGCGCATAGCCTTCGAAGGCCTCGGGCAGCGGGTCGGCGGCCCAGGCCGGGGCCGCCTGCGGCCGGGGCGCGGGCAGCGCGCGCGGCGGCGCGCTGCGCAGGCGTTCGCGGCAGGCGCGCGCATAGGGGGTGTAGACGCGGTAGCAATCGCCCTTGCCGGTGACCACGGTGCCGGGACGCAGCAGCGATGCGCCATGGTGCAGGGTCCAGTCGATGCCGGCCTCGGCCAGGCGGCAGGCCACCGCGTCGTCGCGGCGCCGTTCGTTCACGGCCCATTCGGTGTTGGCGTGGACCGCCGTGATCCCGTGTTCGCGGCAGAACCGCGGCAGCGCATCGGGCACCTGGTCCCAGGTATCCACGGTCAGCAGCTTCAGGGGAATGCCGAGCCGGGCCAGGTCGCGCGACAGCGTGCGCAGGTTGCGCAGCCAGAAGTCGACCTTGGCCGGGGCGTCGCCATGCAGGCGCCACTGGCCCGGCGCGGCAATGAACAGGGCGGTGGCGGTGCCTTCAGCGGCCGCGGCCGCCAGGGCGGGGTTGTCGTGCAGGCGCAGGTCGGTGCGCAGCCAGATCAGGGTATGCATGCGGGCGGTGGGTCCGGAAAGAGGGGGCGGGAGGCGCGCGGCGAGGCTGGCATTCTATCCCGCGGACCCAGGCCGTCCCGGGCCGCGCCGCACACCTTGTAAAAACTACGAGTAGATGTGACGAACCGCGGCGCCGTGGACCGGCCGATGGAGACGGCGTCCCACAGCCAAAGCGCGCCGGATCGGGCGCGGCGGGCGGTCAAACCATGAAACACGCTGGCGCTTTCCCTGTATTGACGCCGTCGTCACGGCCGCCATGTAATTCATCTGACGATCAAACAAAAAAATGACGATATGGGACATTTGATGGATCTCCGCCCGTCCTTCCTCAAAGGACGCACACCCGCCGCCAGGACGTCGCGCGATGTCCTGCAACAATTGTGGCGCTCGCTCGACCTGCCCGACGAAGCGCTCGAGCACGTGGTGTTGACCGGCGCGGATCCGGTGTTGCCGTCTTCGTTCGCGGTGGGCACCGCGGCCCAGGCCAGCATGGCCGCGGCGGCGCTGGCGGCGGCGGAAATCTGGCATCTGCGCGGCGGCGAACGCCAGCAGGTCGGTGTCGACATGCTGCATGCGGCGCAGGAATGCCGCAGCCATTTCACCATCAACGGCGTCGCGCCCGACCCGCGCGATCCCATCACCGGGGCCTATCGCTGCGGCGACGGCGGCTGGGTGCGCATCCACGCCAATTTCCCGCATCACCGCGATGGCGCCCTGGCGCTGCTGGGCTGTCCCACCGGCGACGGCGCGACCCGCGAGGCGGTCGAGCAGGCGTTGGCACGCTGGCGCGCGCTGGATTTCGAACAGGTGGCCGCGGATGCCGGCATGGTGGTCGCCGCCATGCGCAGCTTCGATGAATGGGACCGCCATCCGCAAGGCCAGGCCATCGCGGCGCAGCCGTTGCTGACGATCGAGCGCATCGGCGAGGCCGATCCGCGGCCGCTGCCCAAGTACGGGCACGATGCGCGTCCGCTCAAGGACATCCGCGTGCTGGACCTGACCCGCATCATCGCCGGGCCGGTGTGCGGCCGGGCGCTGGCGGCCTATGGCGCCGACGTGATGCTGGTGAACTCGCCGCATCTGCCCAACATCGCCAACCTCATCGACACCAGCCGCGGCAAGCTGTCGGTGCAGGCCGACCTGGATACCGCCGATGGCCGCATCGCGCTGGCCAACCTGCTGCGCAGTGCGCACGTGTTCGTGCAGGGCTACCGCCCCGGAGGCATGGCGGCGCTCGGCTTCGGCCCCCAGGACGCGGCGCGTTTGCGCCCCGGCATCGTGTACGTATCGTTGTCCGCCTATGGCGCCGTCGGCCCCTGGGCCAACCGCCGCGGCTTCGATTCATTGGTGCAGACCGCCGCCGGCTTCAACCAGGCCGAAGCGGCCGCCGCCGGACAGGAGGCGCCCAAGCCTTTGCCGATGCAGATCCTGGACCATGCCTCGGGCTACCTGATGGCTTTCGGCGCGCAGGTGGCGCTGGCGCGCCAGGCCACCGAGGGCGGCAGCTGGCATGTGCGGGTGTCGCTGGCCCAGACCGCGCACTGGCTGCGCACGCTCGGCCGCGTCGACGGCGGCCTGTCCTGTCCGATGCCGGGCTTCGCCGGCCTGCTCGAAACCGAGCCGTCGGGCTTCGGCGAGCTGGTGGCGTTGCGCCATGCGGCGCAGTTCTCCCAGACGCCGGCGCGCTGGACCCGGCCTTCGAGTCCGCCGGGCACGCATCCGACCGTGTGGCCGTTCAACTGAGTCGGAGCAGGGTTTAGCGCGCGGTCGGCGGCCGTTCCCTGCCGGGCGTCGCTGCGGGTCAGCGGATACTTGCCGGGCAGCCGAACGTGCTCCCCGGTGCGGCCGCCGCGTTCAGCCAATCACTTGCGGCCGGCCTTCCATTCGCGCAGCGCGCGCATGGTGTTGCTGACGTGGGCTTCGGGATTCATGTTGGTGTATTCGTACAGGATCCTGCCATCCGGCGTGATCACGTAGGACACGCGCTGCGCGCGGTCGGGGCGGGCGTCGAGCACGGCATCGTAGGACTTCATGATCTTGCCGTCGCCATCGGCGGCCACCGCGAACTTGCTGCGGCATTCGCTGACCGAGAACTTGTTCAGGGTGTCGATATCGTCGGCCGAGACGCCGATGACGGTGGCGCCCAGCGACTTGTATTCGTCGGTGGCCTCGGCGAAATCGTGGGCCTCGATGGTGCAGCCGGCCGTGAACGCGGCGGGGTAGAAATACAGCACCACGGGGCCTTGCTTGAGCGCCTCGGCCAGCTTGAAGGTGAACACGTTGCCGCCGAGCGAAGCCTGGGCGCTGAAGTCGGGCGCGGGCGCGCCGACGTCGAGGGCGGCGTGGGCGGCGGGGCCGGCCAGCAGGCCGCAGGCGAGGAACAGGGGGGCAAGGCGCTTCATGGGATCTCCGGGTATCGGGTGGCCGCGGGCCGCGTGGACATCGACGGGGCCGGGCCTTACCACTGTAGCCGCGCCGTGCGCCGGAATCCAGTCCGGCGGGCGGCGCGGCGCATCGTCGCGGTCAATCTCGGCCCCTTTCACGTGATGGGCCGCCGCGATCACCCCCGCTGCGTTGCGCTTCCTGGCCGCCGGCCGCGCGGCCGCCGCCATGTTGCGGGTTGCCCTGGGGCCGGGCCTCCGGGCGATTGGCGGGCGCCGCGCGATGTTCGCGTGGCGCGCCCTGCGCCAGGTTGTCGGGCGCCGGACCGGGGCGCGAAGCTTGCTGCGGGCGCGCCTGGGGCTGGGCCTGCTGCGGTCGGGCCTGTGGCTGGTTGGGCGACTGCGATGGCCGCGACTGTGGCTGGCCGGGCGACTGCGATTGCGGCGGGCGCGACTGCGATTGACCGGGCGCCTGGGCGGCCGGCGGGCCGCCGCGATTGAACTCGGGGCGCGCACCGCCGGGCGTGGCGCCGGCCGGCCCCTTGTCCGGACCGTTGCCTGGTCGATTGGCCGGACCGCTCCCGGGCCCATTCCCAGGCGTCTTTCCCGGGCCATTTCCCAGGTTATTCCCCGGGCCGGCGCCGGGGCGCGCAGCCGCGGGAGAACCGCCACGGCCGGGCGCATGGTCGATGAAGGCTTGCGGCGGACGGCCCTGGTTGTGGTCGAAGAACTGCGCGCGGTTGCCGCCCGCCTCGCGCGCAAAGCCGCGTTGCACATCGGTGGGCGGATGGTGGGGTTCGTTGCGCGCGGCGACCTCGCGCGGGTCGGCGCGCCGCTGGATGCCGGCGGGGCCGCCGTTGTAGCTGATACGGCGATTGTCGACGTTGTTGACCACCACGGTGTGGTTGTACACGTTGGTCACGCGCGTGACGTTCACGTTGGTCACGGCGCGGTTGTAGAAGAAGCGGTCACGATTCCAGTAGCCACCGACGTAGCCGATGCCGATGTAGCCGAAGCCGTAGTTGATGCCGCCGTAAAAGCCGATATGCGGTCCCCAATAGCCGGCATGCCAGAGATAGACGCCGTCCACGAAACCCCAATAGCCCGGGGTCCACAGCGCGCCGGTGTAGGGCGCCAGCACCCACGCGCCCGGCACCCAGAAATAGCCGTAGCGGTTCAGGCTCCAGTATCCCGGCACCCACATATAGCCATCGCCGGGGGCGGGCGGCTGGGTATAGACGGGCAGGGGCGGCGGCGGTTGCGGACTGCGGTCGAGCGGCGCGAGGTTGGCGTTGGCGGGATCGCCGTTGTCATAGGCGGGCGCGGCCGGGGCGGGCGGTGGCGCGTAGGTCTGCGCCGCCGCGCCGGCACAGGCCGTCATCAGCAGAACGGCGGCCAGCGGACGCGGTCGGAGAATCCGGGAAGTGGCATTCATGGCATGTCCTTTACGCGGCGGCAGGGCCGGCATCAGTAGCCGTGGTAATAGCCGCCGTGATAGTAATAATGCGGCGCCGGGTAATAGTAGTAGGCCGGAGCCGGCCGGTAATAGGCCGGACGGGCCGGCACCACCACGCAACCGGTAAGGGCGCTGGCCATGGCCAGCATCAGCAAAATGGTTTTCTTCATGGTCGGATCTCCTGCCGAGCAACGGGGCGTGTGCCACGCCCTTTGTGGGCTCGTAGGGATTAGGCCATGGTCTGCGGGTGCGAGTTCGGGACTGTAATGGTTCCGAAACAGCTTTCAGGTGACGGATGTTTGCGCGGGCGTGACCGTTGATGTCGTTCGTAGCAATTGTTCCGGCGCGACCGTGGCCGGCGCCGCCGGCCCGGCCCTCCGGACCATGAAAAAAGGCTGCCTTGCG
The DNA here is from genome assembly GCF_001457475.1 of Achromobacter xylosoxidans. NCBI lineage: Bacteria > Pseudomonadati > Pseudomonadota > Betaproteobacteria > Burkholderiales > Alcaligenaceae > Achromobacter > Achromobacter xylosoxidans. The sequence continues at coordinate 2,795,087 of NZ_LN831029.1, forward strand.
GCAGCCTTCCGGATTGGCGCGGGGGGTGGAACGGTCAGTTCCAGCGGCCGCCGTTGCCGGCCAGGCTGAAGCGCCCGGCGCCCATGAAGGCAATGGCCAGTGCCGAGAACAGGAACATGCCTTGCAGTTCCAGCGCCCAGCCGCCGTTGTTGGTCAGGCTGCCGATCTGGCCGGTGTGCGCCAGCAGGATGGCGACCAGCATGTTGATGGCGATGATCAGGCCGCCCAGGCGGGTGTAGACGCCGATGATCAGCAGCACGGGCGCGATGATTTCGCCGATGTAGACGCCGTAGGCCAGGAAGCCGGGCAGGCCGTGCGAGGACAGCATGCCGGCGATGCCGCCGACGCCGCCGCCGGTGATCTTGAACAGGCCGTGGAGCAGAATCAGAATGCCGAGGGTCAGGCGCAAAACCAGCTTGCCGGTGTCGTCGGATTTGATCATTGTGGATTTCTCTTTTGGTGGTTGAGAGGATGCGATGCGCCGGTTTGAGCGCACGCCGAGCCTATGGTTCCCGTTCCCGCGCCAAGTGGCGCAAGGTGGGCCATTATTGCAAATCCGGAAGATGACCATCAAGCTTTTGCCCCGGACGGGCAGGCCGGCGCATGTTGCCGCGCCGTCGGGGCCTATATACTCTCGCGCTATGTTTCACGTCCAAGATTCTCTCTATATCGACGAGCGCGAGATCGAGTTCTCCATGATCCGGGCGCAGGGCGCGGGCGGGCAGAACGTCAACAAGGTGTCGAGCGCCGTGCATCTGCGGTTCGACGTGTGGGCGTCGTCGCTGCCCGCCGAGATCCAGGAGGCGCTCTGCGCGATGAACGACCATCGCATCTCCAAGGAGGGGGTGATCGTCATCAAGTCGCAGTCGTTTCGCAGCCAGGACAAGAACCGGGCCGAGGCGATCGAGCGGCTGGTGAACATGGTGCGGGCCGCGGCGAAAGTGGAGAAACCGCGGCGGGCGACCAAGCCCACGCGGGCCTCGCAGCGGCGGCGGGTGCAGCGCAAGGTGCAGCATGGCGAGGTCAAGCGCCTGCGGGGACGGGTGCAGGGGGAGTGAGAGCCGGTTGGCGAAGGCCGGGCGATGATGGCGGGTGGCCGGGGGGGAAAGCCCCTTGGCCGGCAGGGGCATAACGATATATCGGAATGTCTCGATATAAGATTCGATAAATTGCGATATTTCAATATGACGACCACTGCTTCCACCGCCATCGAGGCCGCCACGGACATTGATGTCGACGCCATTCTCAAGGCGTTGGCCAATCCCGTGCGCCGCGAGATCCTGGGGTGGTTGAAGACGCCGCAGGCGCACTTCGAGGAACGTCCGGGCCATACCTTCGAACACGGGGTGTGCGCGGGCCATATCGATGGGCGCTGCGGGCTGTCGCAGTCCACCGTGTCTTCGCACCTTGCGGTGCTGCAGCGCGCGGGACTGATCTCGGCCACCAAGGTGGGGCAGTGGGTGTTCTTCCGTCGCAATGAACCCGTGATTGCCGCGTTCCTGCGGCAATTGAACCAAGACATGTAGCCTGCCGCCGCTACCCAAGCCCGCCCGCCGGGCACGAGGATTGTTATGAGCCAGCTGTTCGAACCCTTGCAAGTGGGGGAACTGACCCTGCCCAACCGCATCATCATGGCCCCGTTGACGCGCCAGCGCGCCAGCGAAGGCCGGGTGCCGAACGACCTGATGGTCGAATACTACGTCCAGCGCGCCGAGGCCGGGCTGATCCTGACCGAGGCCACCTCGGTGACGCCGCAGGGCGTGGGGTATGCCGACACGCCGGGGCTGTGGTCGCAGGAGCAGGTCAAGGGCTGGCGCAAGGTGACGACGGCGGTGCATGAGGCCGGTGGCCGCATCTTCGCGCAGTTGTGGCACGTGGGCCGCATTTCCGATCCGGTTTTCCTGAATGGCGAACTGCCGGTGGCGCCGAGCGCGATCGCGGCGGGTGGCCATGTCAGCCTGGTACGCCCCAAGCGCGGTTACGTGGTGCCGCGCGCGCTCGAGACCGATGAGATCCCGGGCATCGTCGAGGCCTATCGGCGCGGCGCGCAACTGGCGCAGGAAGCCGGTTTCGACGGCGTTGAAGTGCACGGCGCCAATGGCTATCTGCTGGACCAGTTCCTGCAGGACAGCACCAATCAGCGCACCGACGGCTACGGCGGCTCGCTCGAGGCCCGCGCCCGCCTGATGCTGGAAGTGGTGGATGCCTGCGTCAGCGTCTGGGGCGGCGGCCGGGTCGGCCTGCACCTGTCGCCGCGTGGCGATGCGCATACGATGGGTGATTCGGATCCGGCGACGACTTTCAACTATGTGGCGCGGGCGGCGCGCCGTCGTGGCCTGGCGTTCCTGTGCGCGCGGGAGCGCGAGGGCGCCGACAGCCTGGGCCCGCAGCTCAAGGAGTCGTTCGGCGGCGTGTACATCGCCAACGAAGGCTTCACGCGCGAATCGGCCGAGGCGGCGATCGCCGCGGGCCGCGCCGATGCGGTGGCGTTCGGCGTGCAGTACATCGCCAACCCCGACCTGGTGCGCCGCTTCGCGCTGAACGCGCCGTTGAACGCCCCGGACTCGTCGACCTTCTACGCCTCGGGCGCGGCCGGCTACACCGACTACCCCGCCCTGGCGGTGGCCTGAGCCCCGCCGCCGTTGCCGGTCGCAAAGGACTGGCAACGGCGGCGTCCGCGTCTCAATACAGGGCGGCGCGCATCGGGTAGGTGAACAAGCCGTAGTGCGCCGCGTTCAGGCCCAGGTGGGCCAGCACGGCGGCCGCCAGGCCGCCGTAGCGGTAGGCCAGCCCGTAGCCCACGCCGCCAATGCCGGCCAGCAGCATCCATTGCCAGCCGCCGGCATAGTGCGCCAGTCCGAACAGCAGCGCCGCGATCGACAGCGCCGCCGTGGCGCCCCAGGGACGGTCGCGCCAGCAGCGCGCCAGCCGTTCCTGCACATAGCCGCGGAACAGCGCTTCCTCGGCCAGCGTCACCAGCAAGGCGTTGTTGGCGAGCCAGAGCCAGCCCGAGTCGGGCCATTTGGGCGCCCATGCCACCACGTCCAGCGCCAGGGCCAACCCCAGGCAGGCCACGGCCGCGGCCGCGCAGGCGGCCAGCGCCGCCAGCAGCGTGGCGCGCGCGCTGGCGCCGGCCATGGCGGGCGCGGCGGCCAGCACCACCCAGAACGCCACCAGCGGCTTGTCCAGGTTCAGGTACATGCTGAAGGGCACGGCATCGGGCGTCAGGGCGGCGCGCGGGATCACCAGGGGATTGTGGAAACCGGGCAGCCAATGCAGGAACAGCAGCACCGCCAGGATCACGAACAGCGTATGACCGGCGGCGCTGGCCGCCCCAGGCGTGGCCGGGCGCACCAGCAGCGCGGCCAGCAGCAGCAATGCCGGCCAGGCCAGCGCCACGGGGTCGATGCCGCCCTGCGTCCAGGCCCAGGCATAGGCGAGCGCCAGCGCCAGCGGCGCCCAGCGGCGGGTGGCCGCCGGCCACAACATGGCGGCGGCCAGAAACATCAGGGATCCAGGTGAGGCAAAGGGCATGTATCTTCCTGCGAGGCGACGGGCGGCGCATGGCCGGCACACTGGCCGCGGTCGAAGCGGCGGCGCCCAAACCCGCAAGTGTAAGCGCCGCCTTGCGCGTTCGCCTTTGCCGGCGGCCGCTATCCGTTTGCGGTGCGCCATCGGGCACTTTTCATTTCCGCGCTTTCGGGCGACCATGCCGCAGCGGCGGCGCCTCCCGTCCGGTGGCGGGAAGGGGCGCGCGCGCAAGGAGCAACAATGAAAATGATCGCTTGGTTGATGCTGGCGGCGGCGATCCTGCCGTTCGTCTGCACGATCGTGGCCAAGGCCGGTGGCAAGCAGTTCGACAACAATGATCCGCGTACCTGGCTGGCGCGCCAGGAAGGCTGGCGCGCCCGCGCCAATGCGGCGCAGGCCAATACCTTCGAGGCCCTGCCGTTCTTTTTCGGGGCGGTGCTGTTCGCCCTCTACACGCAGGCGCCGGCTGCGCACGTGGCCACGCTGATGGCATGCTGGCTGGGCGTGCGCCTGGGCTATCTGGCGATGTACCTGGCGGGCTGGGGCGCGCTGCGTTCGCTGGTCTGGACGATCAGCATGGGCTTCATCATCGCCATCCTGTTCTCGGGCGTGTAGGACGCCGCGGCGGCCAACGCCCGGTCCGAGGCGCCCCGCGCGCCTCGCCAGGATGCCTGGCCGTCATTGCCGCTTCACTTCCACTCGAACACGGCGCGCGCGGTGCCGCTGTTCTCCACCTTCACATCGCGTTCCTGCGCCTTGCCTTCGTAGGTGGCGGAGACCTTGTACTGGCCGGCGGGCAGCTTGACCAGCATGTAGGGGCCGCCGGATTCGGCGTGCAGCACCTGCTTGCCCTGGCCGTCCTTGATGGTGACGGCGACGTTGGCGACGTAGTCGGCCTTGCCGTCGCGCTGGGCGGCGAAAGTCAGCGCCAGGGGGTAGTCCTTGGCCGCGGCCTTCATGGCCTCGGATTCGTCCAGGCCGATGCCGCCGCTGACGTACTGCACGCTGCCCTGTTGCTGCACGGGCGGCAATGCCGCCTGCGCGGTGGACAGGACGCCGGCAAAGGCCAGGGTGCCCAGGGCCATCGCGGCGGCCATGGTGCAACGTTCGATGCGCTTGTTCATGCAATTCTCCTTGAAGGGATGATCACGCAAGAGGTTCGACCGCGCTGGCGTCGGCGAGTTCGCCGTGGCGGGGCGTTTGCGCGGGCATGCGCTATCCCGGCGTGGCGCTCGCGGGATGATCACGCCAGGCGAATGCCAGGACGCTTTCGCCATTGGCGCCGCCGTCGGGGGCGAAGCGTTTTTCGGTCAACAGGCCGGTGCCGTCATCGCGCAGGGCCAGCACCGTGGAACTGCGAGTGCCATAGTTGGGACTGACGATGAACGGGCTGCTCAATAGCTTTTCGCGATCCGGCGCCAGGCCGGTGGCGGGCAGGTCGGCATCGTCGGCCGGACTGCGATCGGCCAGCGCCTCGAACAGCGCCGGCAGGTCGGGTTGCGGGTCATGGGCCAGCACCCGTTCGAAGGCGGCCTTGGTGCGCGCCAGCTTGGGCCAGGGCGTGTCCAGCAGGTGGTTCGACAGGGCGTAGACGCCGGCCGCCAGGGGCCGGGGGGCGCCATCGCGGTTGCTGGCGTACCAGGCGCCCCGGGCGTCGCCGACGATCAGGTTGAAGCCGTTGTAGGCCGGGCCCGCGGCATGGGCGGCGGCAATGTAGTCGGCCGGCGCGGCATGGCCGCGCAGGAAATCCTCGACCAGGGCGCCACGCGAGGGGGCGTCGGCGACCACCCGGCCGGGTTCGCGGAAATTGGTGACGAGCGCATAGCGCCCGCCGGTGGTCGCGCCCATCCAGGTGCCACCGGCCAGCGCGTCGCGTCCGCCGTACACGTGGGCGGCGTCGGCCCACTGCGCGGCGGGCAGCGTCGGCCGGGCATGGAATTCATCGCGGTTGGCGGCGATCAGGACGGGAATGCCCGGTACGGTATGCAGGGCGAGAACGGCAAGGCACATGGTTCAGTCCGGTTGGGTTCTTGGGGAGGGCGGGCGCGGGCGGCCGGGTTCGGTGGCAAAGCCCGGGCCGGCCAGCGTCGCGCGCAGGGCTTCGATCGCGCCGGCGGCTTCGCGCAGGGCGGGCTCGTCCGTTGCCACCGGGGCGGGGCCGACCGCCACGCCGTGAGTCACGGCCTGCGCCATGGCGTGCAGGGTGTCGGCCAACCGCGCCACCGCGGCCGGCGCGGGCGGCGGCTGGTCGGCCGGCAGTGCCCAGGCGCTGTCGGACACCGCGTTGGCCACGCGCTCCAGCGCCACTTCGACGGGCCACCAGGCCAGTGCGCGACGGCTCACCAAACGCGGTTCCGACAGGCCGCGCTGCAACGCGATGCGCAGGTCGGACAGGCGCGCATAGGCCTGGGTGCGCAGCTCGTGGCGGGCCGTCGAATCGGCCTGGAACACGGCATTCAGATAGGCGGCCAGGGTGTCGATCGCGGTGGCCACGGCCTGGTCCAGATTGTGGCGTTCGAGCCGCATCCAGGGCAGGTAGCCCACCGCCAGCACGATGGCCGCGGCCACCGCCACGTCTTCCAGCCGCGCCAGGGCGATCGGCCAACTGCCCGGTTGCAGTGCGCCGATCAGCAGCATCAGGATGGGCAGCAGGATCGCCGAGAACAGGCCGTAGTTGCGGCGGATCGACCACGGCAGCAAGGCCGCCAGGCCGGTCACGGCGAGCAGGCTGACGACGCCGCTGCGGTCCAGCGCCAGCACGGTGGCGCTGATCGCCACGCCCACCACGCTGCCGGCGCAGCTTTGCAGCGCCCGGGCGAAGACCGAACCGAAATTGGGCTTGAACACCACCACCACGATCAGCGGCACCCAGTAGGAACGCGGCAGGGCCAGGGTGCGCGCCACGGCTTCGGCGACGACCAGGCACAGACCCAGCCGCACCAGGTAGCGCAGCGTGGTCGGGCCGGGGCGGTAAGTGCGCGCCAGCACCCGCCACGGCGTGCGCGGGCGCGCCGGTGGCAAGGCCGGGAAGGCGTCCGGGCGCGCCGGGCCGCTGCCTTCCAGCAACGGCCGCGCCTGTTCCAGTGCGTCGGCCAGTGCCGTTGCGCCGGCCTGGCGCACGGCCGCGATGTCGTCGCCTGGCGCCGACGGCGTGGCGTTCTCGACGTGGTCGGCCAGCCGGTTCATGGCTCGCGAACACTCGGGTGGCAATACCCGGCCGGCCCGCGCCAGCGCCAGCGCGGCGTCCGACAGTGGCGTGCATGCCTGCAACTGCGCGGCCAGCCGGGCCAGCCGCGGCGAGGGGCCGGCGGCGCGGCGCCGGGCCGCCAGCACCGTGTCGTAGGCGCCGGCCATGGCGGCTTCCATGTCGCGCCGCGCCGTCATGATGCGCGAGGTGCCGATGGCGGCGAACATGGCCGCCAGCTTGCGATAGGCCAGGGCCACCGCCGCCCGTTCGGGCGCGATCGGGTTGACCACCCAGCCCAGCAGGGTCAGCGCCAGGCCGAACAGGCCGCCCGCGCCCACCAGCGCCGGCGGTAGCCAGGGCGGCAGGGGCGACGTCAGGCTGGCGCCGACGATGACGTAGGTGGCGAATTGCAGCGTGGCGACGGCGGCGATGTTGTTGAAGGTGCCGACCAGGCTGGCCGCCAGGACCAGCAGCGTCATGGCGGCGGCGCTGAGCAGGCCGTGGCCGGACAGCAGCGAGCCCAGCAAGTAGCCCAGTGCGCCGCCGAACACGGTGCTGCCGATCGACAGCGCGCGGTTGCGGTAGGGGCCGCCGTTGTCGCCGGTGATGGCGGGCAGGGCGCCGAGGGCCACCAGGGCTGCCGCCGCGCTCTGGTCCAGCGCCAGGCCGGCCGCGGTCGGCAATCCGATGGCCAGCGCTGCGCGCAGCGCCACCCAGCGGCTGACCGGCGACGGCTCCATGTGCGCCAGGCTCATCAGCCAGCGCATGTTGGAGGTGCGGGCGTGGGGCGCGGCAGGCGTGTCCGGCAAGGGGGCCTCGGCGACGGCTAGCCTTTGATCAGCGGCGCTTCTTGTGGCGCGGCCAGGCGGAAATAATCGGCGGTCGCCATCAGGATGGAAGCGTCCAGCCGCCCGGCGTTGAACACGATTTCATCGTGCCGCTGGCGCAGGGTGGGGTCCACCAGCAGGTGCAGGTCGGGATTGAAGCTGAAGGGCGGGATCGCGCCGATCTCGCAGCCGGTGAGTTCGCGCGCCAGGTCCTGCGAGGCCAGCGAGGCCTTCTTGCCGCCGGCGGCGCGGGCGATGGCTTCCAGGTCGGCCTGCCGGTCGGCGGGGAACACCGCCAGCACGTTGCGACGCTGGTTGGACGAAATCTTGACGCGGCAGACCAGCGCCTTGGCGCCCTGGCTGACGGTGGTGCCGCGCACGGCGGCGACTTCCACCGAGCGGCCGGCGGCGGGATGGGAAATGAGGCGGTAGCGGGCCTGATGCTCGGTCAGCAGGGCCTGCAGGCGTTCGTAGACTTCCATGGCGGGGCGCAGCGGGTTGGCGGGCCGGCGCCGGGGATCCGGCCGGCCATGCCGCATGATACGCCGGTCGCGCGCGCCGCAGGCCCTAGATGTCGCCGGTGAAGGCGTAGCCCCAGCCCCAGACGGTGCGGATCGGCAGCTCCATATTGGTTTCCTGGGCCTTGCGGCGCAGCCGGCTGACCACCACGTCGGTGCGCCGCAGCGATTCGCGGCCGGCCTGCGGGTCGCTGGGCGGCACGTCGCCGCGCGGCATGCGCCTGTCGGGACTGGTAGTCAGCTTGAGCAGGAAGTCGCGCTCGGCCTGGGTCAGTGCCAGGCGGGTGCCTCGCGGGCTGACCAGGGTCCAGGCGGCATCCTGGAAGTGCCATTTGCCATTGGCCTCGGCCGGCGCGGCGGCTGGGCGGGGTTCGGCATCGGCCGGCCGCCGGCCGTTCACGGGGACGCGGCGCACCAGCGCCTGCAGCGCGGCGGCGATCTCGGCGCTGGCGACGTCGGGCGGAAAGCAGGCGTCGGCGCCGCAGTGCAGGCCGAGGATGCGGTTTTCCGGGGAATCGAAAGTGGATACCGCGACGATGCCGGCGGTGGTGTCCATGGCGCGCAGGCCGGCGACGGCCATGCAGAGATCGGTCAGCTCGGCTTCCATCACCAGCAGCGGCGTGCGCCGCGCCTGGAACAGCCGGAACAGGCCGTTGGAGTCCTCGCAACCGCGCGGCGAGAAGCCCATGCCCGCCAGCGCGTCGCAGCGGTGCGCGCGTTGGCGGGAATCGGGCGAGAAGACGATCAGGTCTAGTAGGTCATTCATGAATCGTTGTCGAGATCAGTGCAGCTTGAGCGCATGCATGATGCATCGGATACAACGGATTCCTAAACGCCGCACAACGCCATTTTCTGACCCGAATTCTCGGACATGGCCCCGGGATGTATGGTTTGGCGCGCTTTGCGGGCTATTGTGTGGCGGCAACCGGGTCGGCCGGCGGCGTGTTCCACCAGCCGCCGCCCAGCGCCTGCAGCAGGGCGGCGGTATCGGCGTAGCGCGCCGCGTCGGCCGCGCCGCGGGCGATGCGCGTCTGCAGCAGCTGGCGTTGGCTGTCCAGCACGTCCAGGTGGCTGATGCCGCCGGCCTGGTAGCGGTCGCGGGCGATGCGCGCGGCATCGTCGGCGCGGCGCCAGGCCGTGTCATACGCGTCATAGGCCCGCGCATCGCTCTGCAGCGCGCGCAGGGCGTCCGCCACCTGCCTGAAGCCGTCCAGCACGGTCTGGCGGTAGGCCGCCGCGGCGGCTTCGTAGGCGGCCTGGGCCGAGCGCGTGCGGGCGCGCAGCTCACTGCCGCGAAACAGCGGTTGCACCAGCCCCAGTCCCAGGTTCCAGACATTGACGCCATCGCCGACGTCGCCGGCGCGGGTGCGCTGCGAGCCGAAACTGGCGGTCAGCGTGAACCGCGGATACTGGTTGGCCGTGGCCACGCCGATCTGCGCCGAGGCCTGGTGCAGCAACGCTTCGGCTGCCAGGATGTCGGGCCGCTGGCGCGTCAGCGCCGACGGCACGCCGGTCGGGATTTCGGCGGGCAGCGTCAGGTCGGCCAGGCGCAGCGGCGGCGCCTGCCAGGCCGCCGGCGGCTGGCCCAGGTAGGTGGCCAGCTGGTGATGGGCCTGGGCCAGCTGGTATTCCAGCGGCGGCACGCTGGCCTCGGTCTGCGCCAGCAGCAGTTCCTGGTTGCGCAGGTCGGCCTCGGCGATGCCGCCGGCCCGCAGGCGCTGCGCCATGATGTCGCGCTGGCGTTGTTGCGCCAGCAACAGCTCGCGGGTGTCGGCCAGGCGCCCGGCCAGGTCGGCCTGGCGGATGGCGGTGGTGACCACGTTGGCGGCCAGCGTCATGCGCGCGGCTTGCAGCTCATGCGACTGGTAGTCCACCTGGGCCGCCAGGCCCTCCAGCGCGCGGCGGTTGCCGCCGAACACATCCAGCGTGTAGGACACGTCGATCGACGCGTTGTAGAGCGTGAACGGCGCCGGCTGCTCGGCGACGGGCACGCCGTAGGCGGAGGGATCGACCTTCTGCCGCGTCGCCGACAGGTTGGCGTCCACCGCCGGCAGCAGGCGGCCGCCGGTCTCCGCGTTCAGGTCCTCGCCGGCCTGGCGCAGCCGGGCGCGGGCCTGTTCCAGCGTCGGGCTGGCGTCCAGCGCCTGGCGCACCAGCGCATCCAGCGCAGCGGAACGGAACAGGCGCCACCATTGGGCCGGGATGTCGGCGTCCGTGAGCCGCGGTTGCGCGCCGCTGGCGGGCGCATTGTCGGCCGGCGGGGTATAGGCGGCGACCGGCGGCGGCGCGGGGCGCTCGAAGTCCGGCCCGACGGCGCAGCCGGGCAGCAGGACGCAGGCGGCCACGAGCGCGGCGCGGCGGGCGAAGGGCGGGTGGGGGCGGGGCATGGCGGCCTTCAATCCAGGGTGCGGCGGTAGAACTTCACGGCGGCGGTCATCACGACCACGGTGAACAGCAGCATGGGCCAGATGGCGGGCCACAGGTCCCACCAGCCGTTGCCCTTGAGCAGGATGCCGCGGATCAGCCGGTTGAAGTGCGTCAGCGGCAGCAGGTTGCCCAGGTACTGGGCCCACTTGGGCATGCCCAGGAACGGGAACATGAAGCCGGACAGCAGCATGTTGGGCAGGAAATAGAACATCGTCAGCTGCATCGCCTGCAGCTGGTTCTGCGCCAGCGACGACAGCGTGATGCCGACGGTCAGGTTGGCCGCCACGAAGATCAGCGCGCCCAGGTACACCGTCACCAGGCTGCCCAGGAACGGCACGTGGAACACGAAATACGCCGCCAGCAGGATGATGGTGGACTGGATCAGGCCAATGGCGATGTAGGGCACGATCTTGCCCGTCATCACCTCCAGCGGCCGCACCGGCATGGCCAGCAGGTTTTCCATGGTGCCGCGCTCGCGTTCGCGCGTCATGGCCAGGCCGGTCATCATCACCAGTGTCATGGTCAGGATCACGCCCATCAGCCCCGGCACCGTGTTGTATTGCGAGATCTGCTCTTCGTTGTAGAGCTGGTGCACGCGCACGTCGAACGGCGGCTGGCCGCCGGCCAGGTGCGCCAGCGGGCCGGTCAGGTCCTTCTGCGCCACCGCCTGCGCCAACTGTGTGGCCGAGCCGATCGCCAGCCCGACCGCCATCGGATCGGTGGCGTCGGCCTCGATCAGCAGCGCCGGCCGCTCGCCGCGCAGCAGCTTGCGCGAGAAGTCGGGCGGAATGGTCAGCACGAACAGCACCCGGCCCTGCGCCAGCGCGGCGCGGCCGGCCTCTTCGTCGGGCAGGGTCTCGACGATGTCGAAGTAGTCGGATGCCGTCATCGCCGCCACGAAGCTGCGCGTGAACGGGCTCTGGTCGGCCACGATGACCGCGGTCGGCAGCTGCTTGGGGTTGGTGTTGATGGCGTAGCCGAACAGCGCCAGCTGCATGATCGGAATGCCGACGATCATGCCGAAGGTGATGCGGTCGCGCCGCAACTGCAGGAACTCCTTGAGCACCATGCTCCACCAGCGCGACCACGAGAAACCCTCCAGGTGGCGCCTCATGCCGGGCTCGCATAGTTGTCGTCGGAGCGGTTCATCAGATAGATGAAGACGTCCTCCAGGCTGGTGTCGATGCGTTCCAGGCGCAGGTCCTGGCCGGCCACGACGTCTCGCAAGGTGCGTTCGAGCACGGCGGCGTCGCGGCCGCTGATGTGCAGCGCAGTGCCGAAGGCCACGGTCTGGTCCACCCCCGGCGCGCCGCGCAGCCGCTGCGCCAGCGGCACCAGGTCGTGGCCATGGATGGCCCAGGTGGTCAGGCGCTGCCGAGCGATGACTTCGTCGGCGGTGCCCTGGATCAGCAGCTTGCCGTACGAGATGTAGGCCAGCTTGTGGCAGCGCTCGGCCTCGTCCATGTAGTGGGTGCTGACCAGCACCGAAATGCCGCGCGCGGCCAGCTCGTGCAGCTGTTCCCAGAAGTCGCGCCGGGCGGTCGGGTCGACGCCGGCGGTGGGCTCGTCCAGCAGCAGCAGGCGCGGTTCATGCAGCAGACAGGCGGCCAGCGCCAGCCGCTGCTTCCAGCCGCCCGACAGGGCGCCGGTGAGCTGGTTGGCGCGGGTCTGCAGGCCCAGGTCCTCGAGCGCGCGGTCGACCGCCTCGCGGCGGTTCGGCATGCCGTACATGCGGGCGACGAAGTCCAGGTTCTCACGGATGGTCAGGTCGTCCCAGTACGAGAATTTCTGCGTCATGTAGCCGACGTGGCGCTTGATCTGGGCGCTGTCCCTGAGTATGTCGTAGCCCAGGCAGGTGCCGCTGCCGGAATCCGGCGTCAGCAGGCCGCACATCAGCCGGATGCTGGTGGTCTTGCCGCTGCCGTTGGGGCCGAGAAAGCCGAAGATCTCGCCTTCGCGTACCTGCAGCGAGACGTCGTTGACCACGTGCTTGTTGCCGAAGTGCTTGTTCAGGCCGTGCACGTCGATGACGTAGCCGGCCTCGTCGGTCGCCGAGCGGGCGGGGGCGTCGTTCATTGCAACGCCGCCTCCACCGGCTGGCCCGGATGCAGCCGCGTGGCCGCGTCCGGCGCGGGCCGGGCCTCGACCATGTAGACCAGCTTGCCGCGCGTTTCGCGGCTGTAGATCACCGGCGGCGTGTACTCGGCCTGCGGCGAGATGTAGTCGATGCGCACCGGCACCGGGTCGCCGCAACCGTCGCAACGCACCATGGCCTGCTGCCCGGGCTTGAGCGTGCCGACCACGGTCTCCGGCACGAAGAAGCGCACCTTGATGTTGCCCGGCGGCAGCAGGCTGACCACCGGACTGCCGGCCGGCACCCATTCGCCCACGCGGTACAGCGTGTCGAACACCAGGGCGGCGGCGGGCGCCGCCAGGCGTTTCTGCGCCAGGGCCCAGTCGGCCTGCGCCAGCGTGGCGCGCGCCGCGTCGACCTGGGCGGCCTGGGCGCGGCGCTGGTCCTGGCGGCCGGGCAGGTTGGCCACTTCCAGCTGGGCGCGCAGCTCGCGCACGCGCGCGGCATCCGATTGGGCCTGTTCGCGGCTGTCGTCCAGCTGCGCCCGCGCCACGCCGCCGGCGCGGAACTGCGCGGTGTCGCGCGCCAGTTGTGCCGCCGAGCGCCGGCTGGCGGCCTCGGCCTGGGCCAGCTGGGCGCGGGCGACGTCGACCTCGGGCGGACGCTTGCCGGTGGCGATGTCCTCCAGCTGCGCGCTGGCCGCGGCCAATTGCGCGCCGGCCTGGTCGCGCGCCGCGGTCTCGCGCTCGGCCTCCAGCGCGAACAAGGGCGCGGCGGCGGCAACCTGCTGGCCGCGCCGTACCGATAGCGTGTCCAGCCGGCCGGCCTCGGACGAGGCGATGTAGAGGTACTCGCCCTCGACATAGCCCTGGTAGACGGCCTCGCCACTCTTGCCACAGCCGGCCAGCAACGACAGGCCGAGCGCGGCGGCGGGCAGCGCGAAACGGGGGAGGGAAGCGGTGCGCATGGTCAGCGTCCTGTGGGGGGCGGTTCGGCGTCCGGAGCCGCGCCGGCGCGCCGGGTCCGTTTGGCGGGCGTTGCGGGCGCCGGTGGCGGCGCGGCCGGCGGGGAAAACAATCCGCCCGTGAGCATGGCGGTGGCGTGCGCGGCGATGGTCTCGTGGCCGATGGCGCGGGCCTGTGGATCGTCCTGCCAGATGCGGCGCCACAGGCTGGACGTGGCCAGCGGCAGCAGGGTCAGGCCCAGGATCGACAGGAACACCAGCCGCGGCTCCACGTCCGGGGTGATGGCGCCGGCGCGCTGGCTGTCGGCGATCAGGCCGGCGAACACCTGCAGGCGTTGCGCCGGCAGGTGGCGCAGCACGCGCTCGCGCAACTGGCCGCCTTCGTTGACGACCTCGTGCATCCACAAGGACGGCAGCCAGGGCCGGTCAGTGCCGCAGCGCACGATGCGCGAGACGATTTCGGCGATGACGGCGCGCGTCGCCTCGGCCGACCCCTGCAGCCGCCGCGGCGTCTGCGGCACCGGGCTCCAGACGTAGCCGATGACGGGCACCACGCGTTCCAGCACCACGGCGTCCAGCAACTGGTCGCGGCTCTTGAAGTAGTAGTGCAGCATGGCCGAGGTGAACCCGGCGCGTTCGGCGATGTGGGCCAGGCGGGTGGCGGCCACGCCCTGCTTGGCGAACAGGTCGGTGGCAATGTCCAGCAGCTGGTCGCGCACGGCGGCGCTGTCGGGGCGGGCGGGGCGGCCGGGACGGCGCGCGGGGGAAGGCTTGGCAGGCATGGTCGGATTCTAATTAAATACTTAATTAATTAAAAGCGGAGTGGGTTGCAGGGTCGGCGGGCAGGCGACCGGACAGGGGTGGTGTAATGGCCAGATCGGAACAGAAGGAGTCAGCACGCCATGCCGCAATCGTCCTCCCTCAACCGCCGCATCGTCCTGGCCTCGCGGCCACGCGGCGAACCCGCCGACAGCGATTTCCGCCTGGAAACCGGCGCGGTGCCCGAACCCGGCCCGGGCCAGCTGTTGCTGCGCACGGTCTATCTTTCCCTCGATCCCTATATGCGCGGACGCATGAGCGACGCGCCCTCGTACGCCGAGCCGGTGCAGGTCGGCCAGCCCATGGTGGGCGGCACCGTGGCCCGGGTGGTGGCCTCGCGCCACGCCGACTATCCGGTGGGCGAGTGGGTGCTGTCCCAGTCCGGCTGGCAGGACTACGCCGTGTCCGACGGCAGCGGCCTGCTCAAGCTGGGGCCGGCGCCCGAACACCCGTCGTATTCGCTGGGCGTGCTGGGCATGCCGGGCTTCACCGGCTACATGGGCCTGCTGGACATCGGCCAGCCCAAGGCCGGCGAGACCGTGGTGGTGGCCGCCGCCAGCGGCGCGGTGGGTGCGGTGGTGGGCCAGTTGGCCAAGATCCACGGCTGCAAGGCGGTCGGCATCGCCGGCGGCCCCGACAAGTGCCGCTACGTGGTCGAGGAACTGGGCTTTGACGCCTGCATCGACCACAAGGACCCGGCCATGGCCAATCTGCTGGCCAAGGCCGTGCCGCAAGGCATCGACGTGTATTTCGAGAACGTTGGCGGCGCGGTGTTCGACGCGGTGCTGCCGCTGCTCAATCCGCGCGCGCGGGTGCCGGTCTGCGGCCTGATCTCGGCCTACAACGCCACCAGCCTGCCCGAGGGCCCCGATCGCCTGCCGCTGTTGATGCGCACCATCCTGACCAAGCGCATCAAGATGCAGGGCTTCATCATCTTCAACGAATACGCGCCGCGCTTTGGTGAATTCCGCGCGGCCATGCAGGAGCTGCTGCGCGACGGGCGCATCAAGTATCGCGAAGACGTGGTCGATGGCCTGGAAAACGCGCCGCGGGGCCTGATGGGGCTGCTCAAGGGCGAGAATGCCGGCAAGCGCATCGTGCGCGTCGGCCCGGATGAATAGGAACGCAACATGAGGAGCGCAACATGAATATCCTGATCGTGCTGACTTCCCACGACACGCTGGGCGACACCGGCCGCAAGACCGGCTTCTGGCTGGAGGAATTCGCGGCCCCGTACTACGCTTTCCTGGACGCGGGGGCCACGCTGACGCTGGCCTCGCCGCAGGGCGGCCAGCCGCCGCTCGATCCCAAGAGCGACGACCCGGACGCCCAGACCGACGACACGCGCCGCTTCCGCCAGGACGCCGAGGCGCAGCGCCGCCTGGCGAACACGCGCCGCCTGGCCGAGGTGCAGGCGGCCGACTACGACGCCGTGTTCTATCCCGGCGGCCACGGTCCGCTGTGGGACCTGGCCGAAGACGCCCGGTCCGTGTCGCTGATCGAAACCATGCTCGCGGCCGGCAAGCCGGTGGCGGGGGTGTGCCACGCGCCGGGCGTGTTGCGCCATGCCAAGACCGCCGATGGCAAGCCGTTGGTGCAGGGCCGCCAGGTCACGGGTTTTTCCAACACGGAAGAGGCGGCGGTGCAATTGACCGCCGTGGTGCCTTTCCTGGTCGAGGATGAGCTGGCGATGTTGGGCGGTCTGTACAGCAAGGGGGCGGATTGGCAGCCGCACATCGTCTCGGATGGGCTGCTCATCACCGGGCAGAATCCGGCTTCGTCGGTCGGCGTCGCGCAGGCGCTGCTGGAACGCCTGAAGGCCTGAGCCCAAGGCGCGGGGCGACGTTGGGGTGAATCCGCGGATGAATCCGCGGGTCGATACGTGGGCAGGGCCCGCAGCGCCGGAACGGTACGTGCTTGTGTCAGAATCGATACTTTCTGACACAGACGCGCGGTTCCGCTGCAACCGCGCGCGCCAAGACCGATGCCTCCAGATGTACCCCCCAGCGCGGCGGCCACGCGTGCCGCAGGCTCCTGCGAAGCCGCGCTGTTTGCCGCGATGCAGGCCCGAGACGCCGCCACAGGCCGCCATTGCCACCGCGTCGTCGCCCTGAGCGTGGCGCTGGCCCGCGCCTGCGACCTGAACCAAGATGAACAAGACATGGTGGCCGTGGCCGCGCGGCTGCACGACGTCGGCAAGATCGGCACGCCGGACCGCGTGCTGTTCTCGCCCCGGCGGCTCGAAAAGGAAGATTGGGAAATCATGAAGGCCCATGCGGCCGTGGGGGCCGACATCATCCTGCATAGCGACATGCCGCAACGCGAGCGGATCGCGCAGGCGGTGCGCCACCACCACGAACACTTCGATGGGTCGGGCTATCCCGACGGACTGGCCGGGCACGCCATCCCGCTGTCCGCGCGCATCATTTCGCTGGCCGACTCCTACGATGCGCTCGGCGACGCGCGGCCCTACCATCCCGCGCGCACCCACGCCGAGATCATGCGCATCCTCAACCTGGAGGCCGGAGCCAAGTGCGATCCCGACCTGCTGCGCGTGTTCGAAAACATGATCCAGCACAGCCCGCTGCGCGTGCCGTAGCGCAATGCGGCAACGCCGCGCATTGCGGCGCGGCGTTGTCGGGTTGGCGGACCTGGATGCAAGCAGCGCCCGGGCGGGCCGCGCGGCGCCAGCGCGTCATTTCAGCCGTGTCATTTCAGCCGATAGTGCGCCGCCACGCCGGCCAGTTCCTGCAGCGTGCGCTGCTGCCAGGCGGCATCCTGGCCCAGTTCCTCGGCCAGGATGCGCGCCACTTCGGGCGCGGCCAGCATGGCCGCCTCGGCGTCCAGGAACAGCGCGCGGTTGCGGCGCGCCAGCACGTCCTCGGCGCTGCGCGCCAGTTCGAAGCGCGCGGCGAAACGCACATGCGCTTCCGACAGGCCGCTGCTCCTGACCAGCATGCGTTCGGCGCCGGGCAGGGCCTTGAGCGTGGCCAGGTCGCTGCCGTAGTAACTGTCCGGCGTGCCGGCGTGTTCCTGCGACGGCGCCAGGCCGTTGGCGCCATGCAGCGCCAGCGACTCGGTGCGGCAGCTGGCCTGCGTCAGCAACTGGTGCTGGATGGCGGTGTCGACCACGTCCTGCGCCATGCGGCGATAGGTGGTCCACTTGCCGCCCGTGACCGTCACCAACCCCGCCTGCGACACCAGGATGGTGTGCTCGCGCGACAGCGACTTGGTGGAGGCGTCGCCGGTGGCCTTGACCAGCGGCCGCAGGCCCGCCCAGACGCTGGTGACGTCGTCGCGGGTCGGCTTGCGGCTGAGATAGCGCGCGGCGGTGTTCAGGATGAAGTCGACGTCCTCGGCGCCGGCTTCCGGGTCCAGCGGCAGGTCGTTGCGCGGCGAATCGGTGGTGCCGACGATGGTGTGGCCGTTCCACGGCACCACGAACAGCACGCGGCCGTCGTCGGTCTTGGGGATCAGGATGGCGCGCTTGCCGGGCAGGAAGTCGTGCGGCAGCGTCAGGTGCACGCCCTGGCTGGGCGCCACCATGGTGGGCGCGTTCTTGTCTTCCATGCGGCGCACGCTGTCGACCCAGACGCCGGTGGCGTTGATCACGCAGCGCGCGCGCAGCGTGAAGCTGGCGCCGCCCAGCGCGTCCTCGGCGGTGACGCCGTCGACCTTGCCGCCGGTGGTGGTCAGGCCGGTGGCGCGCACGTAGTTGACCGCCGTGCCGCCCAGGTCGAACAGGGTGCGCATCAGGCTCAGCGCCAGGCGCGCGTCGTCGAACTGGCCGTCGTAGTACAGCACGCCGCCCTTCAGGCCGCGGCCGTTGACGTTTTCGGCCAGCGTCGGCGCGTTGGCCAGCGTCTCGCGGCGCGACAGCCAGCGGCTGGGCGACAGGTTGAGCTTGCCGGCCAGCATGTCGTACATCTTCAGGCCCACGCCGTAGAACGGCTGGTCCAGCAGGTTGTAGGCCGGCACCACGAAGCCCAGCGGCCACACCAGGTGTGGCGCGTTGCGGTTGAGCAGGCCGCGTTCGTGCAGTGCCTCGCGCACCAGGCTGATGTTGCCTTGCGCCAGGTAGCGCACGCCGCCGTGCACCAGCTTGGTGGCCTTGCTGGAGGTGCCCTTGGCGAAGTCGGCGGCCTCGATCAGCAGCGTGCGGTAGCCGCGGCTGGCGGCGTCGACGGCGGTGCCCAGGCCGGTCGCGCCGCCGCCGATGACGATCACGTCCCAGGCAGGCGTGTTGTCCAGTTGCGCCAGCAGGCGGTTGCGGTCGGGCGGGGTGACGGTGGCGAGCGGTTGGTTCATATGCTTGGGCGGCGGGGCCGCTAGGGTTCGGTGCGTTGTTCGTTTCTGTTGGTGCCGGCCGGGCGCGGCGCCAGCGCCGTGCCGCCGGGCCGGGTCAAGCCGGTCAGGCGGGTACCTTGGCCGCGTTCGGCGCGGCGGCCACCTCGCAGCGCACGCCGGCGTCCAGCAGCACTTGCGCCAGCGGTTCCTGCGGATGCGAGTCGGTGAAAAAGCGGTCGATCTGCGAGATGTGCGCCAGTTCCACCATGGCCTGGCGCTTGAATTTGCTGCTGTCGGCGGCCAGCCACACTTCGCGCGACTGTTCGATGATGGTGCGGGCCACGCGCACTTCGCGGAAGTCGTAGTCGCGCAGGGTGCCGTCGGCCTCGATGCCGGAAATGCCGATCAGGCCGATGTCGACCTTGAACTGGCGGATGAAATCCATGGTGGCCTCGCCGACGATGCCGCGGTCGCGCGAGCGCACCACGCCGCCGGCGACGATGACTTCGCAATCCGGGTTGTCGGAAAGAATGTCGGCCACGTGCAGGTTGTTGGTGATGACGCGCAGGCCGCGATGGCGCAGCAGGGCGCGGGCGATGGCCTCGGTGGTGGTGCCGATGTTCAGGATCAGCGAGCAGCCGTCGGGCACGGCGCGCGCCACGGCCTCGGCGATGCGTTGTTTGCCGGCCGCGTGCAGTCCCTGGCGCTTGCGGTAGGCGATGTTCTCGATGGTCGAGGCCTCGATGCGCACGCCGCCATGGAAGCGCGACAGCAGGCCGGCTTCGGACAGGATGTTGACGTCGCGCCGCACGGTCTGCAGCGTGACGTCGAAACGTTTGGCCAGTTCCTCGATGGTGGCCGAGCCCTGGGCCCGCACCATTTCGATCAAGGCGCTTTGTCGGGGATTGAGTGTCATGTTCGCATAGTGAGTGTCACGTTCGCATCATAAAACAACAAAAGCGAAAAATAATGACGCACTGCAAGATTGTTTTTTGTTCGCTTCTTCGGTAAAACGCACAAAAAACGAAAGCGATCTGAAAGAAGACCCCTGGCCGGCGCGTTCCCGCGCGCCGCGAGGGCCGCTGTACCGATGTACCGAAGTCCGGTCTGAAAACCGGGGACGTATTAGAGGTAGAGGAGACCAGATGCAGCTGACCCTGGACAGGATAGGTTTGCGAGCCGGCTCGCAGACGCACCTGTATCCGATGAGCCTGGCCCCGGTGCCGGGCGCCATGACCGTATTGCTGGGGGTGACCCTGGCAGGCAAGACATCGCTGATGCGCATCATGGCCGGGCTCGACCGGCCCACCGAAGGCCGGGTGCTGGTGGACGGCGCCGACGTGACCGGCGTGCCGGTGCGCCAGCGCAACGTCGCCATGGTGTACCAGCAATTCATCAACTATCCGTCCATGACGGTGTTCGACAACATTGCCTCGCCGCTCAAGCTGCGCGGCGCCAGCGGCATCGCCGACAAGGTGCGCGCCATGGCCGCGCGCCTGCACATCGACCACCTGCTGGAACGCCTGCCCGCCGAACTGTCCGGCGGCCAGCAGCAGCGGGTGGCCCTGGCGCGCGCGCTGGTCAAGGACGCGCCGCTGATCCTGCTGGACGAGCCGCTGGTCAACCTGGACTACAAGCTGCGCGAGGAGTTGCGCGACGAGCTGTCGGCGCTGTTCGCCGAAGGCCGCTCGACCGTGGTCTACGCCACCACCGAACCCGGCGAAGTGCTGCTGCTGGGCGGCCACACCGCGGTGCTGGATGCAGGCGAACTGCTGCAATACGGCCCGACCGCCGAGGTCTTCCACCGGCCCAATTCGATCCGCGTGGCGCGCGCGTTCAGCGACCCGCCCATGAACCTGTTCAGCGCCCGGCGCGGGGCCAGCGGCTTCACGTTGCAGGGCGGCGTCACGGTCTCGCGGCAACTGCCCCCGGGCGACGGCGCCGGGCTCACCGCCGGCCTGCGCGCCGGGGCGCTGGACATCGCGCCGCGCCCCGGCCACATCGGCCTGGACGGCGTGGTCAAGCTGGCCGAAATCTCCGGGTCCGACACTTTCGTGCACGCCGAGACGGCGGCCGGCGACGTGGTCGCGCAATTGCCGGGCGTGCACCGCTACACGCTGGAGCAGCGCCTGACGCTGTACTTCGATCCGGCCCAGACCTACGCCTTCGGCGGCGACGGCGCCTTGCTGGCCGCGCCCGCGCGGCCTCACGCCAGCGGGGGGATCGCCTGATGGCGCAGATCGAGCTGGACCTGTCGCATTCCTACGTCGCCCATCCGCAGGCCGACGAGGACTACGCGCTGCTGCCGCTGCAGTTCACCTTCCGCGACGGCGGCGCCTACGCCTTGCTGGGGCCCTCGGGCTGCGGCAAGACCACCTTGCTCAATTGCGTTTCGGGCCTGTTGCGGCCTTCGCATGGGCGCATCCTGTTCGACGGCCGGGACGTCACCAAAAAGACGCCGCAGGCGCGCAACATCGCCCAGGTGTTCCAGTTCCCGGTGGTGTACGACACCATGACCGTGGCCGAGAACCTGGCGTTTCCGCTGCGCAACCGCGGCGTGCCGCCCAAGCAGATCCGCGAGCGCGTCGGCCGCATCGCCGAGATGCTGGAGATGTCGCAGGTGCTGGACCGCCGCGCCAGCGGCCTGACGGCCGACGCCAAGCAGAAGATCTCGCTGGGGCGCGGCCTGGTGCGCAACGACGTGTCGGCGGTGCTGTTCGACGAACCGCTGACCGTGATCGACCCGCAACTGAAGTGGGAGCTGCGCCGCAAGCTCAAGGAAATCCACCACGAGTTCAAGCTGACGCTGATCTACGTCACGCACGACCAGACCGAGGCGCTGACCTTCGCCGACCAGGTGATGGTGATGGCGCGCGGCCGCGCGGTGCAGGTGGGCAGCGCCGACGACCTGTTCGAGCGGCCGGCGCACACCTTCGTCGGCCATTTCATCGGCTCGCCCGGCATGAACTTCCTGCCGGCGCAATGGCGCGACGGCGGCCTGATGGTGGGGCAGCGCCGCGTCGACGGCGTGCCGGATGCGATGGCGGCCAGGCTGGCCGACGCCGGCCCGGTCAAGCTGGGCGTGCGCCCGGAATACCTGCGCCTGGCCGATGCCGGGGCGCCCGGCGCCATCCCGGCCACGGTCCAACGGGTGCAGGACGTGGGCACCTATACCTTGCTGCTGGCCGACTTCGAAGGCACGCCGCTGCGCGCCCGGCTGGGCACCGACGCCGCCGCGATCGCGCCCGGCGCCACGGTGTGGCTGTCGGTACTCAATACGCACACCTGCTTCTACCGCGACGAGGAGCTGATCCGATGAAACCGATCGATCACCGGGCCTGGTTCCTGGTGCTGCCCGTGGTGCTGTGCGTGGCGTTCTCGGCCATCCTGCCGCTGATGACCATCGTCAACTACTCGGTGCAGGACATCATCTCGCCCGAGCGCCGCGTGTTCGTCGGCACTGAATGGTTCGCCGCGGTGCTGCAGGACGAGGAACTGCACGGCGCGCTACTGCGCCAGATCGGCTTCTCGCTGGCGGTGCTGGCCATCGAGATCCCGCTGGGCATCCTGCTGGCGCTGTCGATGCCGGCCAGCGGATGGCGCGCCTCGGCGGTGCTGGTCATCATCGCGCTGTCGCTGCTGATCCCGTGGAACGTGGTGGGCACCATCTGGCAGGTGTTCGGGCGCACTGACATCGGCCTGCTGGGGGCGACGCTGTCGTGGCTGGGGGTGGACTACAACTACACCGGCAACGACCTGGACGCCTGGGTCACGGTGCTGGTGATGGACGTCTGGCACTGGACGCCGCTGGTGGCGCTGCTGTGCTATGCCGGCCTGCGCGCGATTCCCGACGCTTATTACCAGGCCGCGCGCATCGATGGCGCCTCGCGCCTGGCGGTGTTCCGCTACATCCAGCTGCCCAAGATGCGCGGCGTGCTGATGATCGCGGTGCTGCTGCGCTTCATGGACAGCTTCATGATCTACACCGAACCGTTCGTGCTGACCGGCGGCGGGCCCGGCAACGCCACCACCTTCCTGTCGCAGTACCTGACGCAGAAGGCCGTGGGCCAGTTCGACCTGGGCCCGGCGGCGGCGTTCTCGATCATCTACTTCCTGATCATCCTGCTGCTCTGCTTCATTCTGTACAACTGGATGCAGCGCGCCGGCACCACCGGCGGTTTCGACGAGGAGCGCGCCAATGCGTGAGCAATCGACCTGGTGGCGCGGCGCCTTCCTGGCGCTGTACCTGGTGTTCGCCATCCTGCCGCTGTACTGGATGCTGAACATGTCGTTCAAGACCAATACCGAGATCGTCAGCACCCTGACGCTGTGGCCGCGCGATTTCACGCTGGAGCACTACCGCACCATCTTCACCGATCCGGCCTGGTATTCGGGCTACATCAACTCGCTGATCTACGTGGTCATCAACACGGTCATCTCGCTGGCCGTGGCGCTGCCGGCGGCCTACGCGTTCTCGCGCTACCGCTTCATCGGCGACAAGCACGTGTTCTTCTGGCTGCTGACCAACCGCATGACGCCGCCGGCGGTGTTCCTGCTGCCGTTCTTCCAGTTGTACAGCTCGTTCGGGCTGATGGACACGCACCTGGCGGTGGCGCTGGCGCACCTGGTGTTCAACGTGCCGCTGGCGGTGTGGATCCTGGAGGGCTTCATGTCCGGCGTGCCGCGCGAGATCGACGAGACCGCCTACGTGGACGGCTATTCGTTCCCGCGCTTCTTCCTGACGATCTTCCTGCCGCTGATCAAGTCGGGCGTGGGCGTGGCGGCGTTCTTCTGCTTCATGTTCAGTTGGGTCGAGCTGCTGCTGGCGCGCACGCTGACTTCGGTGAACGCCAAGCCCATCGTCGCCACCATGACGCGCACGGTCTCGGCCTCGGGCATGGACTGGGGCGTGCTGGCGGCGGCCGGGGTGCTGACCATCGTGCCCGGCGGCATCGTCATCTGGTTCGTGCGGCACTACATCGCGAAGGGCTTCGCGATGGGCCGGGTCTGAGGGGGAGGGCGCCACATGTTCAGCTGGATGGTATGGACCACCCCCGTCGCCGTATTCTTCTCCTGCATCGTGCTGATGCTGGTGGCCATGACGGTCTGGGAACTGAAATCGCCCACGGTCGAGCGCAAGGGCTTCCTGCCGCTGCGAACGACCCGCGGCGACCGCCTCTTCATCGGCCTGATGGCCGCGGCCTGGCTCAACCTGGCGTTCCTGGGGTTCGGGCAGAAGGCGGTGGAATGGTTTTCGCTGGATGAGCCGCCATCGGTGTGGATCAGCTTCGTGCTGTCCATGCTGCTGCTGGCTTTCATCATGAGAAAAGGCTGAAGGGGCGTCAGACCCCGCGCGATATCAGCGGTTTGGAAGGACGATCGGCCAATGTCTTCCCCGGCCAGAAGTCCGCAGCACCACAGGGGAAGACCTATCGAGGAGACAGGTCATGAAATTGCGCATGCACGCCATGGCGGCCGCCATCGCCCTGATCGGGACGTCAGGAGCCTGGGCTGGCGAGCCGGAAGCGAAGAAGTGGGTCGATTCGGAATTCCAGCCGTCGACCCTGTCCAAGGACCAGCAGATGGCCGAGATGAAGTGGTTCATCGAGGCCGCCGCCAAGCTCAAGGCCAAGGGCGTCAATGAAATCAACGTGGTGTCGGAAACCATCACCACCCACGAGTACGAGTCCAAGGTGCTGGCCAAGGCCTTCACCGAGATCACCGGCATCAAGGTCAACCACGACCTGATCCAGGAAGGCGACGTGGTCGAGAAGCTGCAGACCTCGATGCAGTCGGGCAAGTCGATCTACGACGGCTGGATCTCCGACTCCGACCTGATCGGCACACACTACCGCTATGGCGCCATCCTGCCACTGTCCGACTACATGGCCGGCGCCGGCAAGGAATGGACCAATCCGGGCCTGGACCTGAAGGACTTCATCGGCACCAAGTTCACCACCGCGCCGGACGGCAAGCTCTACCAGTTGCCCGACCAGCAGTTCGCCAACGTCTACTGGTTCCGCGCCGACTGGTTCGCGCGCCAGGACCTGAAGGACAAGTTCAAGGCCAAGTACGGCTACGAGCTGGGCGTGCCGACCAACTGGTCCGCCTACGAGGACATCGCCGACTTCTTCTCCAACGACGTCAAGGAGATCGACGGCAAGAAGGTCTATGGCCACATGGACTACGGCAAGAAGGACCCGTCGCTGGGCTGGCGCTTCACCGACGCGTGGCTGTCGATGGCCGGCGCCGCCGACAAGGGCCTGCCCAACGGCATGCCGGTGGACGAGTGGGGCATCCGCGTGGCCGACGACAAGTGCACGCCGGTGGGCGCCTCGGTGGCGCGCGGCGGCGCCACCAACAGCCCGGCCGCGGTCTATGCGTTGACCAAGTACGTCGACTGGATGAAGAAGTACGCGCCGCAGCAGGCCATGGGCATGACCTTTTCGGAATCCGGCCCGGTGCCGGCGCAGGGCCAGATCGCGCAGCAGATCTTCTGGTACACGGCCTTCACCGCCGACATGACCAAGAAGGGCCTGCCGGTGGTCAACGAGGACGGCACGCCCAAGTGGCGCATGGCGCCGTCGCCGTACGGTCCGTACTGGAAGGACGGCATGCAGAACGGCTACCAGGACGTGGGCTCGTGGACCTTCTTCAAGTCCACCAACCCCGACAAGATGGCCGCCGCCTGGCTCTACGCCCAGTTCGTCACGGCCAAGTCGGTGTCGCTGAAGAAGTCGATCACCGGCCTGACCTTCATCCGCGACAGCGACATTCACAGCGACTACTTCAGCAAGAACGCGGCCAACTACGGCGGCCTGATCGAGTTCTACCGCAGCCCCGCGCGCGTGGCCTGGACGCCGACCGGCAACAACGTGCCTGATTACCCCAAGCTGGCGCAGCTGTGGTGGAAGAACGTCGCCACCGCCGTCACCGGCGAAAAGACGCCGCAGGCCGCGATGGACAACCTGGCCAACGAAATGGACCAGGTCATGGCGCGGCTGGAGCGGGCCGGCATGGCGCAATGCGCGCCCAAGCTGAATGCCAAGGGCGATCCGAGCAAGTGGCTGTCGGACCAGCACGCGCCGTGGAAGAAGCTGGCCAATGAAAAGCCCAAGGGCGAAACGGTGGCGTACGAGAAGCTGCTGGAAGCCTGGAAGGAAGGGAAGGTGCGGTAAGCACCGCGCGATATCTTCGCCATCTCGAAGCGCCACGGTTTCCGTGGCGCTTTTTCATTGCAAAAACGTAATCCCCTTATCCGCTTTCTGTCCGCATCGCCTTCCTAGAATGAATCCCGTGCAGTACCCCCCACGATTCATAGGAGTGAAGCATGCAGATTCTTCGTAAAACCGCACTGGTCCTGGTCCTGGCGGCCGGCGTTTCGGGCACGGCGCTGGCGCAGCAGGCGCCGTCCACGGCCCTGACCAGCCCCTATGGCGCGCCGCTCACGCGCGCCGAAGTGCTGGCCGACCTGGCGCTGTGGAAGCGCGCCGGCGTGGACCGGTTCTGGCGCGGCGAGGCCACGCCGGACATCTACAGCCCGGAGTACAAGGCGGCGTTCTCGGAATACGTGCGCCTGCGCTCGGGGCCTGACTACCAGGCCGAGGTGCAGCGCCAGAACGAGAGCCGCCGATAGCCGCGCCCGCGACGCAGGGGCCTGGCGCAATGGCTCACGTCCTGTTGACGTGTATCCCCGAGTCCGGCGACAGGCTGCAATTCGCGGACCTGGAGCTGGACCTGTTGCGTTTTCGCGCCTACCGCGATGGCCAGCCGCTGCTGTTGACGCCGAAGGAGTTCGGGCTGCTGGCCCTGTTGATGGGCAGCCCGGGCGCGGTGTTCACCAGTTGGCAGCTGGCGGAATCGGTCTGGAAGGCCAAGCCGCCGGCCGCCGGCGCGCGGCACGTCAAGTGCCAGGCGGTCGCGATCGCCATGCGACGCCTGCGCCGGAAAGTGGACGGCGGCAGCCGTCCTAGGTTGCTGCATGTGATCCGCGGCGGCAGTTTCATGCTGGCCGCGGGGCCGCTATGAGGCCGTCGCGCCAATAGCGGTGCAGGCCCTTGATATCGCCCGAGCACAGCAATGGCATGGCGCCGGCCAGCCTGTCTTCGGGCCAGTCCCACCACTGCATTTCCAGCAGCAGGGCGATGTCGTCGTCGGCAAAGCGTTTCTTGATCGGCTTGGCGGGGTTGCCGCCCACGATCGCGTAGGGCTCCACGTCCTTGGTGACGAGGGCGCGGCTGCCGATCACGGCGCCGTGCCCGATGGTGATGCCGGGCATGATCATGGCTTCGGAACCGATCCAGACGTCGTTGCCGATGACGGTGTCGCCGGCTTTCTGGAATGCGTCGCGCGATTGCGCGAACGCCGGCACTTCGCTCATGTAGAAGAACGGGAACGATGACGCCCAGTCGTACCGGTGGCCCTGGTTGCCCGCCATGATGAAGGCGGCGCCCGAGCCGATGGAGCAGAAGCTGCCGATGATCAGCTGGTCGACGTCGTCGCGGTCCGGCATGAGATAGCGCGCGCAGTCGTCGAACGAGTGGCCGTGGTAGTAGCCGGAATAGTAGCTGTAGCGGCCGACCTTGATGTTCCTGTTGGTGACGTCGTCGGAGAGCAGCTTGCCCTTGAAGGGGCTTTCGAAGTGATTGGTCATGAGGGCCTCGGTGGCCGGCCCCGGCCCGCGCGGTGTCGCGGTGGCTGGCGGAGCGGCTCGCAGCCGCCGATGATCGCACAATCGCGGGCCGGCGCGCGCATCGCCGCGCGGTCCCTCAGGCGGGCAGCGCACAGCGCTCCAGGCAGTCCGCCTGCCAGGCGTGTTCGATGTCGAACGACGCCGGATCCGATACCGCGCCATGGCCTCCCTGGCCGTAGACGGCGGCGTAGGCCGCGTATTCGGCCGCGCGCAGCGCCTTGCCGGCCAGCGCACTGGCCACGGCGTAGGTGGCGGACACGGCGGCATGGCCACAGCCGTCGATGGAGGTCGAACCCGGATGATGGTTGGCCAGCCGCGACGCCGTGGCGGCGGCCTGCGCCAGTTGTTGGGGGCCGCAAGCGCCCTCGAGATAGCGGCCCAGGACGGCCAGGCATTCCATCGCCTGGGGGTCTTCGAGCAGATGCTCGACGCGCCGGGCACAGGCGTGGCCGAAGGCCAGGCGCAGGGTTTCGTTGCGGGGCGCGTCCAGGTCGAGCTGCCGCGCCAGGCGTTCCAGTGCGATGTTCATGATCGGGTTCCTTGCTTTTGAGCGGATCGGCGTGGTGGCGGGAAGCGGCGTCCCCTCGCGCATGATCGCCTGGCCATTTTCCGTCAGCGCCGGCAACGCTGTGAAGTGCAATTAATTGCTGGGTTGATGCAAAAAAACCATGAAAGCACCGGCCTCGGCCGTGCCCGCCGGGGCTTGCGGTATGCTGGGCGCTTTCCAGCATCGGCCGCCCGCGTTGCGGCCCGTCAACGCGCATGTCCAGACGCACGAACACGGTGGCCGCAACGGTCGAAGGCCGCATCGACGCGATGCGGGTCGCGGTGCCTTTCGTCCGCGGCCAGGTGTGGTTGCGGGTGAACGGCGTGGCGGTCAACGGCACCTTCGACGATCCGGCCGATATCCGCACGCTGCGGGGGTTGCAGCAACAGGCCACGCCGGTGCGCGTCGGCGTGCTCGAAGGCGGAGCGCCGGGATTGCGCCATTTTTCCTGGTTGAACGCGGGGCAGGGCCGGGGCATACCGCCGCGCTATTACGTCGACCAGCGCCGCCGGGGATGGCGCGGCATCGGCATCAGCCTGGCCGTGGCCGCAGTGGCCGGGGCCGGCGCCAGCCTGCTGGACTTGTCGTCGTTCGCGCAGGTGCTGCTGCTCGTGCTGGCGCTGACGGTGGCGCTGGTTGCCGTGCTGCTGGCGGGTTTCTCGCTGTACGGCCTGTGGGACAACCGCCGGCACCGGGCGGCGATCCTGCGCAGCGAAGCGCTCTACCGCGACCTGCGGGACACCCCCGTGCCGGACGCCGCGCCGCCGGCGCAAGCGTGCGCCGCGCAGCCGTTGGACGAGGGCGAGACGCTGCTCACGGACGCGGCGCCCGAGATCCTGTTGATACGCGGCGCGCTGACATCCTTGACGCACGAGGCCAGGCCATCGGCCCGCACGACGCCAAGCTATGGCGTCTACCGTTTCCACGTCGGCACGCGCCGCTTCATCATGTACGTTGCCGAGAACTTCGGCGACGTGCTGCCGTTCCTGGCCGAGGGCGACCGGGTGGAGGTGGCCGCCTATGCCGGCCAGATCGCCGGCGCCGGGCCCGACCAGCTGGTTTACGGCCTGCGCAATCTGGAGGACGGCCGCGTCTATGTCTGCCATCACTATTTCCGCGCCGCTTTCACCGACATCGCGCCCGTGGGCGTGGGCCTGAGGCAGCGCGTGCCGATGCTGTCTTTGCTGGCCATCCTGCTCCTGGTGTGCTGGCTGGTGGTGGTGGCGGTGCTGGCTTCCTCCGACTCGCCGTCGGGCCGCGAGGCGGCGCCCGAACTGGCCGCGGTGACGTTCGTTTTCCTGTTGGTGGCCTGGCTGTGCGTCGCGTTGCCGCTGCTGTTCCTGGACACGCGCTGGCGCATGGGCCGGCCGACGCGGCGCCAGCGCATCCTGGAACGCATCTATCGCGCGCTGGGACTGGGCACGCCGTTCGCGCCCACGGCGGTGATCGAGGAGGTCTAGCATGCCGCGAGCGCGCGCGTCTTGTGCGGCCACCGCTGTCGAGGAACCATTGCTGGATCCCGTGCTGCTGCGCCGCCTGCTGCGCGCCCGGGACCGCATTGACGCCGCCTCGCACGAGGCCTGGCCGGTGGAGCGCCTGGCCGAGGTCAGCGGCGTGTCCGTTGCCTATTTCGCCCGCTGCTTCAAGCGCGCCTTCGGCCTGCCGCCGCATCGCTATCTGCTGACGCGGCGTGTCGAGCAGGCCATCGCCCTGTTGCGCGACACCGACCTGCCCATCACCGAGATCGCCTACGCCACCGGTTGGCAGAGCCTGGGCACCTTTGGCCGCATCTTTCGCGACATCACGGGGGCCAGCCCCGGCGCCATGCGCGTGCGTGCCCGGGCCGGCCAGGAGGGGCTGGGCCTCGTGCCGGCCTGCGTGGTCAAGGCCGCGCTGCGCCCCGATCTGAACATCGCAGTTTTGGAGAAGCGCCGCCGCCAGGCGAAGGATAAAGTGCGGTGATCGGCCCGCGTCGGGTCGCCCATCACCCGATCAACGTGTCCAGGGGAGCAACCATGAGTGCAGGAATCAATGTCGTCGGCGTCTACGTGGACGACCAGGACGAGGCGCTGCGGTTCTATGTCGACAAGCTCGGCTTTCGTGTCCATACGGACGTGGGCAACGGCCCGTATCGCTGGCTGACCGTGCAGCATCCGGACCAGCCATCGTTCCAGCTGGGCCTGTTCCGGCCCGGCCCGCCGGTCCATGACGAGGCCACCGCGCAGGCGCTGCGCGCCATGGTCGCCAAGGGCGCGATGCCGCCGCTGGTGCTGGCGGTGGCCGATTGCCGCGCCAGCCATGCCCGGCTGAAGGCGCTGGGCGTGGAGTTCACCCAGGAGCCGGTCGAGCGCTATGGCAGCATCGACGCGGGGTTTCGCGATCCGGCGGGCAATGGCTGGAAGATGATCCAGGGGCCCGCCGCCTGAGGCGCATCGCTGCTGCGCGGGTCGCTGTTCCCCAAGCGGGTGTTTCTGCCTTGGAGCTGTCCGGCGAAAAAAACGCGCGTTCCCGGACGGACCCGGAAACGCGCGGCGATAAACCGCCCATCCCTTCGCGGAGGCGGGCGTCATCAACGGGAACATGCGCAAGGCGGGAGCGATCCCGCGGCGATCAGAAGCGGTGGCGTATGCCCATGTTGACCTCGGTCGCCTTGGCGTTGTCCAGGAACGCCCAGTTGGTGGTGTAGGAGGCCGCGGCATACAGGTCCGTGCGCTTGGACAGGTTGTAGTTGTAGCCCAGGCTGTAGGTGTTGCTGGTCGCGTCGCCGCCGGTGAGCTGCTTGCTGTTGGCGTCGGCGCGCTGCCACGAGGCGAACACGCCGCTCGACTTGCCGATGGGCGCGGCCAGCGCCAGCATGTACGAATTCGACCGGAAGCCCTTGGAGAAGGCGTACGACGGCGTGCCGGTGAAGCCGCCGATGCTGCCGCCGCCGGGCAGGCTCTTGCCGGCGAACCAGCCGTCGGTGAGGCGGTTGTAGGCCAGCGCGACCTTGAAGACTTCGAAGTCGTAGGAACCGCCGACGATGTACGAACGCGGCGTGGCGTCGACCTGGTCCTGGCCCAGCTTGTTGGAGGCGTTGAGCTGGTCGTAGGTGGCAAAGCCCATCAGCGGGCCGTTGTCGTAGCGCACGCCGGCGGTGATGGCGCGGGTGTTGTCGGCGGTGGCAAAGCCCGTTTGCGCGGTGCGGCGATCGTCGGCGTTGAAGGCGTAGCCGACGGCGGCGCGCAAGCCGCCCAGCGACGGCGTCTCGTACACCACCAGGTTGTCGTAGCGCGGGAAGTAGGCCGAGCTGAAGCCCAGGCCGGCGCCGGTGTTGAGCTGGTTGAAGCCGCCGCCGAACGACGGGCCCAGCATGCCGGAGAAATAGCGCGTGGCGACGTTGTACTGGCGGCCCAGGCGCACCTCGCCCCAGTCGGCGCTGCCCAGGCCGACGGTGGCTTCGCGGCCGAACAGGCGGCCGCTTTGCAGCGAATTGCCGTTGCGGCTGTCGAAACCCGACTCCAGCTGGAACACGGCGTACAGGCCATCGCCCAGGTCTTCCTTGCCGCGCAGGCCCCAGCGCGAGCCGGCCGTGGTGCCGGTGGTCGTGCCGATGCGGCTGTTGTCGATGCTGCTGCGGCGGCCGGTGGCCGGGTCGGTGTAGCTGCCGTCGACGTTGGCGTAACCGATACCCGTGTCGATCAGGCCGTAGAGCGTGACCGACGTCTGCGCGGACGCCGCGCCGGACAGCGCCATGGCGGCCGCGGCGGCGAATTGTTTTTTCATGGATGACTCCGTAGGCTGGGAAACTCGAATGGCGCCGTGCCGTCGAAGGGGATGCCTTCCATTGCAGGGCGATTCGAAGTCTGCGCGGCGTCGATCGACAGTTCGCGAACATTAAAATGACAATATCGATCGCGTTGCCGTCGCGATACTGTCATCTTTTCCTGCCAGGGCCCGTCCCGCACCGCCTGCCTTCGATTCCATGTTCAAGCCTTTCCTGCGCGCCTGCTTCGCCTTGTCATTGCTCGCCACCGGGGCCGCGCACGCGGCCGGATTCCAGCGGCTCAACCTGCCCATGGACATGAACGGCCCGGCCTTGCAGGGCGGCATCTGGTATCCGTGCGCCGCGCCCGCGCAGGACGTCGCCATCGGCCGCGTCACCCTGGCGGCGACGCCGGACTGCCCGATGACCGACGGGTCCAAGCCGCTCATCGTGATGTCGCACGGATCGGCCGGCTCGTACCTGGGGCATCACGACACCGCCGCGGCGCTGGCGGACGCGGGCTTCGTGGTGGCGGCGATCAACCACGTCGGCGACAACGCGGTGGACCGCTCGCGACAGGGCTATCTGTCGATCTTCTCGACCCGGCCGCGCGAGATCCGGCGGCTGCTCGACTACCTGACCGGCGCGTGGCCGCAACGGGCGCGGCTGGACGGCGCCATCGGCTTCTTCGGGTTCTCGCGCGGCGGCTATACGGGGCTGGTGCTGGCGGGCGCGACGCCCGATTTCAAGCTGGGCCTGGGCCTCTGCGCCGACGAGCCGGCGTTGCCGATGTGCCGCGACATCCGCGACGGCAAGGTGCCGGCGCAGCCCTATGTGAAGGATGCCCGCATCAAGGCGCTGGTCATCGCCGATCCGCTCAACGCCTTCAGCGCCGAGGCGCTCAAGGCGGTGTCGATTCCGGTGCAGCTGTGGGCCTCGGCGCGGGGCGGTGACGGCGTCACGCCGGCCAGCGTCGATGCGGTACGACTGGGGCTGGCGGCGCCCGAGTTCCACCCGGTCGCCGGCGCCGGGCATTTCGCCTTCCTGGCGCCGTGCGCCACCGCGCAGGCCGAGGCCGCGCCGGCGATCTGCCGCGATGCGGCGGGTTTCGACCGCGCGGCGTGGCATCGCGATTTCAACGCGGCCGTGGTCGCGTTCTTCAGGAACGCGTTGCGCTGACCGGCGCTGGGCAAGCCGGCCTTCAACCACTGCTGTCGTGAAGGCCGCTGCCCGCTAGCGCGCCGAGTTCTGGCGGTTGGCCTGTTCGGCGGCCCGTCTCCTGGCCGCCGCCTTCGGCCCGTCGCGCAGCGCGACGTAATTGCAGTAACGCGCGAAGTCCTTCCTGGCCAGCGCCAGGTACAGCCCTGTGGCCACCATGGCGGCACTGCACACAAAGCGGTGCAGCCAGATGTCGATCGAATAGGGCATCAGCGAGGTCGTCAGGTACATGACCAGCACACCGAAGCCCAGCAACGATATCATCAGCAGCCACCGCGCCCATTCGCTGCCACGGTACAGCCCGGCCAGCAGCAGTCCGGGCACGATCAGCTTGAGCAGGGGCGAGAGCTGGCCGCGCAGCAGCGGCATGAGGTCATAGCTGAGGGTGACCAGCGTGCCCGCCAGGACGATGTACCAGAACCGCTGACTGGTAGGCGCGTGGCGCCGGGTAGCTTGCCTTCCTTCACCATTGTTCTGCTGCATGGGGTCTCCTTTTGGCAAGGGGCCAGTGTAACGTCGTGCCGGCGGCGATGCGGGTAGACTGGCGGCTGGGTTTTCACCGGAGCACCGCCTTGGCCACCTCGCTGCGCAGATACACCGAGCTTCCCTACCTGATCGACTACCTGCAGTCGGGCGAACTGGCGCTGCTCAATCCGAAGGCGTGGGACGACCGCAATGATTCCTTCTACATCGAGGAATACGCGCGCGCCAAGCGCCTGCTGGGCATCTATGCGCTTTGCCTGGCCGAGGCCTCCGAGACCTACCACCACTGGCGCGTGTTCTCGCATGGCAGCGGCGGCGTCTGCATCGAATTCGACAAGGAAAAGCTGATCGAGCAGGTGAGGGCGGTGCCCGACCTGCGGGCCGAAGCGGTGCAGTACCGCACCATCAAATCGCTGCGCGAGCAGCCGCCGGCCGAGGCCGACCTGCCGTTCCTCAAGCGCCATGCCTTTCGCGATGAAAAGGAATTCCGCCTGTTCGTCTGCCGCAAGATGCGCGACACGCCGGTGCTGCGCATCCCGGTTTCGCCCGCGACCATCAAGCGCGTCACGCTCAGTCCGTGGCTGCCGGCCACGGTCTGCGACCAGGTCAAGAAGGCGCTGAAATCGATCAAGGGCTGCGAGAAACTGCGCGTGTTCCGTTCGACGCTGGTCGAGAACGAGGACTGGAAGAAATTCGCCAGCGCCGGCCGCAAGGATCCGGCATGACGGATGCCCGCGACACGGCGGACGCCGCGCTCTGTCATCGGCCCCACGACACGGTCCGCGCAGGCGCCTACACCGGCCGGCTGGCCTGCGCGCGCCAGCATTTGACGGGGTCTTCGCGCACCAGCGACTGGTGCACGCCCACGCCCGCCATGACGCCCGAAGCGCTGGCCAGCGTGGCGTTGCCCATCTGCAGGCTGGCGTCGCCCGCCGCATAGACGCCGGGCACCGTGGTCTGCTTGAAATCATCGACCCGCAGGTAAGGCCCCAGCAATCCCTCATCGAAGGCGCAGCCCAGTTGCATCGCCAGCGGACTGGCCATGTGCACGCGGCTGGCGACGAACAGCGCGTTGACCAGCAGGCGGCGGCCATCGGCCAGTTGCACCGCGTCGATCCGGGGTGCCGGACCCAGCAGCAGCGCCACCGGCGTGCGCTCGATGCGCACGCCGCGGGCGGCGAGCAGCGCGGCCTGCTCGGCGTCCGGCTCGAACTCGCCCTGGGTGAAATAGGTGGTCGGCCCCCAATCGGGCAGCAGCGCCGCCTGGTGCGAGGACATGGGGTGGGCGGCCAACACGCCGAGCGGCTGGTCGGCCACTTCATAGCCATGGCAATAGGGGCAATGCAGCACCGTCCGGCCCCAGCGTTCGCGCAGGCCGGGCAGGTCGGGCAGTTCGTCGCGCACGCCGATGGCCAGGATCAGGCGGGCGCCGCGCAGTTCGCGGCCGTCCTCCATGGTGACGGCGAAGCGGCCCGACTCGCCGCTGGCGTGGGCGGCGGCGCCGTCGATGAAATCCACGCTGCGGTAGGCGGCCAGTTGGGCGCGCCCCACGGCCACGATCTCGGCCGGTGTCTTGCCGTCCTGGCCCAGGAAGCCGTGCGAGTGCACGGCGTAGCGGTTGCGCGGCAGGCCGGCATCCACCAGCGCGATGCGGCGGCGGGCGCGGGCCAGCTGCATGGCGGCCGACAGGCCGGCGAAGCTGCCGCCGATGATGATGGCGTCGTAGCAAGGGGGCAGTTTTTCAGGCTTCATGGGTTTCTCGATACTTTAAAAGTTGCATGATACGGCGGGGCGCGTGGTCACGCAACTTATAATGTTTCAAACCATGAACCAGGAGTCTTTCCATGCGCAGCGATAACCGCCTGTCCCGCATGCTGCACGTGCTGCTGCACATGGCGGAGCAGGATGCGCCGCTGACCTCCGAGACCATCGGCAAGATGCTGAACACCAATCCCGTGGTGGTGCGGCGCATGATGTCCGGCCTGCGCGAACGCGGCTACGTGCAATCGGAAAAGGGCCACGGCGGCGGCTGGGTGCTGACGCGCCCGTTGGCCGAACTGACCTTGCTGGACGTGTACCAGGCGCTGGGCGAGCCGCCGATCTTCGCGCTCGGACTGGACCAGAGCGAACCCAAGTGCCTGGTGGAGCAGGCCGTCAACGCCGGGCTCGAAGGCGCGATGGCCGAGTCGCGCCGGCTGCTGCTGGAACGCTTCGCCACGATCCGCATGGACCAGCTGGCGCGGGACTTCCAGGAACGGCTCAAGCTGCATCCGCACTGCCCGGAGCGCTAGCGGGCACGGCGCCGGTGTATTCTCGCAATCGTGCCGCGCCCGCATCCCGGGCCGCCGGCCCGCGCAAGAGAACACGGACGGCGTCCACCCGCGCCAGTCCGGCACTGCCCGACCAGGAGACATCGAACATGCTATTGACCGAAGAACAGCTCAGCGTCCAGGACATGGCGCGCCGTTTCGCGCAGGAACGCCTGGCGCCCAATTCCGAGCGCTGGGACCGCGAACACCACTATCCGGCCGACGCCATCCGCGAGATGGCCGACCTGGGATTTTTCGGCATGCTGGTGCCGGAGGAATGGGACGGCAACGCCAGCGGCTACCTGTCATACGCCGTGGCGCTCGAGGAGATCGCGGCTGGCAACGGCGCCTGCTCGACCATCATGAGCGTGCATAATTCGGTTGCCTGCATGCCGATCCTGAAGTACGGCAGCGACGCGCAGAAAGACCAGTTCCTGCGGCCGCTGGCCACGGGCGCCGCCATCGGCGGTTTCGCGCTGACCGAGCCACAGGCCGGCTCCGACGCCAGCAGCCTGCGCACCCGCGCGGTGCGCGACGGCGACCACTACGTGCTCAACGGCGCCAAGCAGTTCATCACCTCGGGCCGCACGGGCCAACTGGTGATCGTGTTCGCGGTCACCGATCCGCAGGCGGGCAAGCGCGGCATCTCGGCCTTCATCGTGCCGACCGACACGCC
Source organism: Achromobacter xylosoxidans (assembly GCF_001457475.1). Lineage (NCBI taxonomy): Bacteria > Pseudomonadati > Pseudomonadota > Betaproteobacteria > Burkholderiales > Alcaligenaceae > Achromobacter > Achromobacter xylosoxidans. Next base: position 2,831,391 of record NZ_LN831029.1, read on the forward strand.
GGGCTACCAGGTGGTGCGGGTCGAGGACAAGCTCGGCCAGCATCTGTCGGACACCTGCCAGATCGCCTTCGAGGATATGCGCATTCCCGCCGCGTGGCGGCTGGGCGAGGAGGGCGAGGGCTACAAGATCGCGCTGTCGAACCTGGAGGGCGGGCGCATCGGCATTGCCTCGCAGTCGGTCGGCATGGCGCGCGCGGCGTTCGAATGCGCGCGCGATTACGCCCGTGACCGCCAGGCCTTCGGCAAGCCCATCATGGAGCACCAGGCGGTGTCGTTCCGGCTGGCCGACATGGCCACGCAGATCCACGCGGCGCGCCAGATGGTGCTGCACGCGGCGGCGTTGCGCGAGGCCGGCAGGCCGGCGTTGACCGAGGCCTCGATGGCCAAGCTGTTCGCCTCCGAGATGGCCGAGAAGGTCTGCTCGGCCGCGATCCAGACGCTTGGTGGCTACGGCTACCTGGCGGACTTTCCGGTGGAACGCATCTACCGCGACGTGCGCGTGTGCCAGATCTACGAAGGCACCAGCGACATCCAGCGGCTGGTGATCGCGCGCGCCCTGTAGAAGCGCGCGATCAGTCCAGCAAGGCCTGCACCGCGGCTTGCGCCGACGCTTCCAGTGGCTGCTCGCGTTGCAGCCGCGCAATCCTTTCCTCGAACTCGGCCGCCACATCCGGCCGCACCTTCTTCATGGCGCGCACCGTCTGCGCCAGCAGCAGGCGCGCATTGACGCTGCGCGGAAAGTCCAGGCACTGGCGCAGGTTGCCGTCGAGGATTTCGCGTTCGCCATTGAGCTGGCCCGGCTGGTCCGGATTGGCGCCGTTGCAACGCACCGCCAGCAGCTGTTCCAGGCGCAGCAGGTAGTACGGGAAGGCCGCGCCGTCGGGCACCGTGTAGTTGTCCGGCGCCGTCAGCGGCGCCTGCGCGGTGGCTCGGCCCACCAGCGCCACCAGTTCCTCGGTCAGGCGCTGGAGCGCGGCGGTGGGATCGGCCATCGGGAATTCGGCCGACAGGGCGCCGATGCATTCGGCGTCCTCGGTGCGCACCACGCGCACTTCGGCGCGCCACGGTTCGGCCACGGTGACCAGGTGCGAGATCACCACGTAATCGCTCTGCGTCTCGCATTGCTGCGCGTAGCCGATGGCATCGGTGTCGTCCCAGGCCGCGCCGCTCAGCAGGAAGCCGGGATGCGGTTCGGTCAGCCACGGCACCAGCGTCTGCGTGCGCAGGCCGCAGCGCAGCGCCAGTTGTTCGTTGAAGTACAGCGGCAGCGCGCGGCTCAGGCGGCCGGTGGCGTCGGCCAGTTGCCGCTCGGCGCGCTCGGGCGCGGCGCCGATCTCGGCCGAGCCGCCCAGGAACGACACCAGCGGACGGTCGGGCGTCACCGGCGTGAACAGCGCCGCGGCGGGCGAGTCGGGCGTCAGCCAGACCGGGCCGCGGCCCAGCAGCATCGCCAGCCGCATCTGCGCCGGTTCGGTGGCGCCGTCACCCAGCGCGGCGCGCGCCAGTTCGGTGTCCCAATAGGCCAGGTTGTCCTTCCAGTCGGGGCGCTGCTGCGCGTAGAGCTGGTCGAGGATGGCGCGGGCCTGGTCGGGCCGGCCCAGTTCGACGTAGGCGCGGATCAGGTTGTTGCCTACCTGGATGCCGTGCAGCGCGGCATCGAAGCGCGGCCCGGCCAGTTGCACGATCGGCTCGATCGCGCCGGCGTTGCCCAGGTCGCCGCTCATCTGCGCCAGCAGGTCGGCGGGCGCGGGCGTGCCGGCGCGGGCCAACGACTCTTCATACATCGCGATCGCGCCGGACAGGTTGTGCGCGCCCAGTTCGCCGTGCGCCAGCCACAACTGCGCGCGCCAGCTGCCGGGCAGGGCGGCAACCTTGCGCATGGCGGCCACGCCGGCGGCATCGCCGCCGTGTTCGCGGTGGATGGCCTCGTACCAGCCCAGGCCGTTATCCTGGTTGGGATCCAGCTTCAGCGCATGCCACAGCGTGGCCAGGGCGCCGGCCTCGTCGCCGCGCTCGTCCTGGATCTTGGCCAGGTTGGTCAGGACGATGCCGGTCTCGCCGTGCGCGGCCATGAAATCCCGCAGCACGCGTTCGGCGTCGTCGAGCCGGCCGGTCTTCATGTAGACGATGGCCTGCAGCACCACGCCGCGCTCGGCGCCCGGCTGCAGTTCGACCAGTCGGTCGGCGGGCCTGACCATTTCATCGATGAAGCCGTCGCCGAGCGACTGGATGATCAGGCCGGCGAGCGAGTCGGGGTCGTCCCAGTGGCGCTCGACGGCGCCGGCCAGCACGTTGTCGCGCCACTGGTCGCGCGGCACGAAGATTTCGCGGCCATAGGCGTCGTAGGCGCGGATCATGTCGGCCTGGCTGTCCGGCGCGGAGGCCGGCTCGGAGTCGGGTTCGGAAATGGGTTCGGAAATGGGTTCGGAAATCGGTTCGGGAACCGACGCCGCATCGGCCGCGGGCGCGGCGCATTCATCGGCGGGGGCGGCTTGCTTGCCGAGCAGTTTCTTCAGGAAGCTCATGGGATGTCGTGTCCAGGATTCAGGCGCCCAGCGCGCGGGCGCGGCGGGCCAGGCGGCGGCGCGCCCAGAGGGTGTAGATGACGAGGTTGCCAACGACCAGCAGCAGCGCCAGCGCGATCTGGATGCCGCGCGTCAGGCCGTCCGGGTAGATCAGCGCCAGCACGTAGTGTTCGATGAAGCCGCCGGCATAGCCTTGCTGGCCGGCCTGCTGCCGCAGCGAGACTTCCAGCGGGGTGAGCGGGCAGACCCAGCCCATGCCGATGACCATCGCGCCCCAGGCCAGCGCCGGCAGGTGCAGGTAGGCCACGCGCCAGCGCCACAGCGCCAGCAGGCCGCCGAACACCACGAAGGCGACGAACAGGCCGTGCACGATCAGGACGGCGTCGGCCAGCAGGCGAGGAATCATGCGGCAGGTCCTCCGAGGTTGGCATCCGCGCCGCCGGGCATTGCGCCCGCGGCGGCGGGGATCGGCGACCGGGCGCGCGGCCCGGCGCCGCGGGTCAGGGTTTCAGGTCGCGCAGCAGCTTGGCCAGTTCCGGCGCCGTCATCAGCGACACGCCCTGGGCGCGGGCGTACTGCAACGCGTTGTCGGACACCTCGCCCAAGGCGATATAGATGGCTTCGCGCGCGCCGCGCTTTTCGCGCGCGGCCTGCAGTTCGCGCAACGGCTCGACGCCGACGCGCGCGGCCTTCCAGCGCTTGGCGCCGACCATGGCGACGTGGCCATCCTTGGTCAAGGCGAAATCGGCGCCTGGCCCTTGCAGCCGTTCGACCTCGCAGCCGTCGCGCCGAAAACCGGCCTCGACCGTGGCGGCGAACTGCTGCCACGACATGGCCGCGGCGGCCTGCGCCACGGCCTCGACGCGCGCGCCCGACGGCGCGCGCAACTGCTTGTAGGCCGCCATGATGGCGATCACGGCGAACGGCACCGCGGCAAACACGCCCATCGCCGCATACTCCAACGGCAACGCGGCAAAACCGCCGACCGACAGCAGCAGCGCCACGCCGGCGCTCATCCACCACGGCGAGCGCAGCAGCACCGCGAAGATGGAGTTCTGCGACATCCTGAACTTCATGGCGCGCGCACCACGATACGGACGTCGCCGCAGGTGACGATCTGGCCGGGACGGATCTTGGCCGTCTTGCGGCTTTCGACCACCCCGCCCACGCTTACGTGGCCTTCGGCCACCAGCATCTTGCCGGCGCCGCCGCTGTCGCAGACCCCGGTGGCCTTGAGCAGTTGGTTGACTTCAATAAAGGGGCTGCCTTCGGCAAGCGTGAATTCGATGATGGGCATGGAACGGACGGGCGTTGAATGAGGAGCGGGCGGTTCAGGCCCGGCCGCCGGGGACATTGCCGCCAGCGGGCGGAGCCGGCGGGGCGGGCGGCATCGGCGGCACGTCGGCCGGCGCCACGGGGCGGCCGCTGGGGGTTTCGGCGCGCGCCATCCAGGCGATCAGCGACGAGCGCATGGCTTCCTCGACCGACATCTGGATCGGCTGCACCCATTCCTGCGGCACGAACACGGTGTAGCCCCCGATCATATAGCCCATCGGCAGGTACACGGCCACGCGCTCGCCCTGCGTGAAGCCTTCCGGCAGGCCTTCCAGGTTGCGGCGCGTCACCAGGCCGACCAGCTCCAATTGCTGGCCCGGCACGCGCAGGATCACCACCTGCTGGGCGGTGGCCTTGGAACTGGGCGAGAAGTAGTCGGCGAAGCTCTTGAGCGACGAATAGATGCTCTTGACCACCGGCAGGTTGGTGAAAGGCATTTCCAGCAACGCCATCACGCGCTTGACGCGTTCCTTGGACACCAGGTAGCCGATCGCCAGGATGCCGAGGATGCCCAGCAGCAGGCCCAGGCCGGGGAAGTAGAAGCCGCCGATGAACGGGCGCAGGAAGGTCAGCGCCACCGCCTCGGTCCAGGCCAGGAAGATGTAGAGCAGGTAGATCGTCAACGCCAGCGGCAGGACGGTGATCAATCCGCGGAAGAAGTACTTGTAGAGACGGGTCATAGAGTCACGGGGCAAAGAAATCGGGGCCAGGTCAGCGGGACCGGGGCGGGCGCCGGGCGCGGACAGGGAGGGCCGCAGCATAGCAGCAGGTGGCGCGCCTGCCGGTAACAAGACGCGGGAATTGCTACCGGTCGACGGGCAGGAACAGCGTCTCCTTGATCTCCTCCATCACCACATAGCTGCGGGATTCGGCCGACGCGGGCAGGCGCTTGAGGATTTCGCCAAGAAGGCGGCGGTATTCATTCATTTCGGTCAGGCGGGCCTTGACCAGGTAGTCGAAATCGCCCGACACCAGGTGGCATTCCATGACCTCGGGCACGTACAGCAGTTCTTTCTTGACCTTGTCGAACACGTCGCCCGACTTGGCCGAGAGCTTGATCTCCAGGAACACCAGCAGGTTCTTGCCGAGCGCCGCCGGATTGACGCGCGCATGGTAACCGGAGATCACGCCTTCGCGTTCCATGCGCTTGATCCGGTCGGAGCAGGGCGTGGCCGACAGGCTGACACGCTCGGCCAGTTCGGTGACGGAAATACGGCCTTCGCGCTGCAGGATATCCAGGATTTTCAGGTCGATACGATCAAGGTCGCGCATTTCACTTCGGACGGGTAAAAAAACAGGGTTGGCCGGGAAAAAGCACTGCCCAATGAAAATCTTCAGTGATTTTCACTGTCATGAGGCTCATAGACTACCGAAATTCCTGACCAAATCCAAACTTCGGAAAGAATCATGCACGTCATCGTCCTCGGCAGCGGCGTCATCGGCACCACCACCGCCTATTATCTGGCCCGCCAGGGAGCCAAAGTGACGGTGCTGGACCGCCAGCCCGGCGCCGCCCAGGAGACCAGCTACGCCAACGCCGGCCAGGTGTCGCCGGGGTATTCCACGCCCTGGGCCGCGCCTGGCATCCCGCTCAAGGCCATCAAGTGGCTGTTCAAGAAGCACGCGCCGCTGGCGATCCGCCTGGACGGCAGCCTGTACCAGCTGAAGTGGATGGCGGCGATGCTGGCCAACTGTTCGGCCGAGCGCTACGCGGTCAACAAGGAACGCATGCTGCGCCTGGCCGAGTACAGCCGCGATTGCCTGCGCGAGCTGCGCGCCGACACCGGCATCCATTATGAAGAGCGCGCCCGCGGCACGCTGCAGCTGTTCCGCACCGAGGCGCAGATGGAAGCCGCGCGCCGCGACATCGCGGTGCTGGAAGAGGTCGGCGTGCCCTACGAGCTGCTGGACCGCAACCGCCTGGTCACCGCCGAGCCGGCGCTGGCGCGTTCCCTGCACAAACTGGCCGGCGGCCTGCGCCTGCCGAACGACGAAACCGGCGACTGCCGCCTGTTCACCACCCGCCTGGCCGAAATGGCCGCGGCGCTGGGCGTGGAGTTCCGCTACAACCAGTCCGTCACCGGCCTGAACACCGCCGGCGGCCAGGTGACCGGCGTGCGCGTCGGCAACGAGGTCCTGACGGCCGACCGCTACGTCGCCGCGTTCGGCAGCTATACGCGCGGCTTCCTGGAGCCGCTCGGCCTGGACCTGCCGGTGTACCCGGTCAAGGGCTATTCGCTCACCATCCCCATGAAGGACGAGGCCGCCGCGCCGGTCTCGACCATCCTGGACGAAACCTACAAGATCGCCGTCACCCGCTTCGACGACCGCATCCGCGTCGGCGGCATGGCCGAGCTGTCGGGCTTCGACCTGCGCCTGAAGGACGCGCGCCGCAAGACGCTGGAGCTGGTGGTCAATGACCTGTTCCCGGGCAGTGGCGACGTGGCCCGCGCCGAGTTCTGGACCGGCCTGCGCCCGATGACGCCGGACAGCACGCCCGTGGTCGGCCCGACCCGCTACGGCAACCTGTTCCTGAACACCGGCCACGGCACGCTGGGTTGGACCATGGCCTGCGGCTCCGGCAAGCTGGTGGCCGACCAGGTCCTGGGCCAGCGTCCGCAGATCCGCACCGACGGCCTGGCGCTGTCGCGCTACGACCGCCACGCCCCGGCCGAACGGCCGCTGGTGCTGGGCGGCAAGGGCGCCTGAGTCCGGCCCGATCCCCGCACGCGTTTCCTTCGGCGCCGGCCAAAAGCCGGCGTCTCGACGGCCCGCCCGGCGCACAATGCCGGCCGGGCCGTTGTTCCGTCGGGGCGCGGGCGGATGCTTTTGCGACAGCTTGCGCCCTGCCGATGTTCCTGGCGGCCGCCGCCGGCCTCTACAATCCCCGCATGACCCATTTCCTGCACACCGCCGATTGGCAGATCGGCCGCCAGTACGGCCAGTTCGAAACCGATGACGCCGCCTTGCTGGCCGAGGCCCGCTTCGATGCCGTGGCGCGCATCGCCGCGTTGGCCGCCGAGCGCCAGGTCGACGCGGTGCTGGTGGCCGGCGACGTGTTCGATACGCAGGGCGTGTCCGACCGTACCATCCGCCGCCTGTTCGCGGCGCTGGCCGCCTATGCCGGCCCCTGGGTCATGATCGCCGGCAACCACGACGCGGCGCTGGCCGACAGCGTCTGGAGCCGCGCCGCGCAACTGGGCTGCATTCCGCCCAATGTGCGGGTGCCGCCGCGCCCCGGCGTGGTCGACCTGGCGGCGCAGAACCTCGCGGTGCTGGCCGCGCCGCTGACCCAGCGCCATACCTACGACGACGTCACCCAGGCCTTCGACGCCATGGAGTCCGAACCGGGTCGCATCCGCGTGGGCCTGGCCCATGGCAGCGTGGCCGGGCGCCTGCCGGACACCATCGACGCCACCAACCCCATCGCTCCCGATCGCGCCAGCCGCGCGCGGCTGGAATACCTGGCCTTGGGCGACTGGCACGGCTGCCTGTCCATCGACGAACGCACCTGGTACGCCGGCACGCCCGAACAGGACCGCTTTCGCGGCAACGAACCCGGCTACGTGCTGGACGTGCGCATCGCCGCGCCCGGCGCCACGCCGCAGGTCGAGCGCGTGGCCACCGGCAAGTACCGCTGGTCGGCCTGGACCGAAACGCTGAGCCTGCCGACCGACGCCCAGGCGCTGGCCGAGCGCTTGGCGGCGCTGCGCGCCGAGGACGTGCTGCGGCTGGAGCTGCAGGGCCACGTCAACGTGCCGACCTGGGAGGCGCTGCAACGCGCCGTGGACCAGGCCGCGGCGCAGGCGAGGGCGGTGCTGCCGGACTTTTCCGGCCTGCTGCTCGAACCCGATGACGCCGACCTGGCGCAACTGGGCGCCAGCGGCTACGTCGGCGAAGTGGCGACGCAATTGCAGGCCATGCAGGCCGATCCCGAGCAGGCGGCGGTGGCCGGCGAGGCCTTGCGGCTGCTGCTGCGCTTCCAACGCGAAGGCACCGCCGCGGGAGGCGCGCAATGAAGCTCACGCGCATCGCCCTGGAAGAATTCCGCAAGTTCCGCCAGCCCCTGGTGCTGGATGGCCTGCAGGATGGCCTGAACCTGTTCGTGGGTCCCAACGAGGCCGGCAAGAGCACCGTGGCCGCGGCCATCCGCGCCGCGTTCCTGGAACGCTACAGCACCCGCACCGTGTCCGACCTGGCGCCGCGCGGCGAGAGCGGCGCCCGTCCCGGCGTCGAGCTGGCGTTCAGCCATGGCGGCCATGATTACCAACTGAAGAAGTATTTCCTGTCGCGCGCCCGCTGCGAGCTGCTGATCGACAACGGCGCGCAACGGCTGGAAGGCGAGGAAGCCGAGAACACGCTGGCCGCATTGCTGGGCTTCGAACTGGCCGCGCGCGGCCAGAGCAAGCCCGACCTGGCCGGCGTGCCGGGCCTGCTGTGGATCCAGCAGGGCGACGGCCAGAACCTGCAAACCGCGGCCGGCCATGCCGGCGGCCATTTGCGCGAGGCCCTGACGCAGTTGTCCGGCGAGCTGGCCTCCGGCGACGGCGACCGGCTCTATGAACGCGTGGCCGCCGAGCGCGCCAGCTTGCTGGATGCGCGCAACGGCCGCCCCAAGGGCGTCTACAAGGACGCCGAGGACGCGCTCGCCGCCGCCCAGGCCGAGCGCGACCAATGCGCCCAGGCCAAGGCCCAGCTCGACGCCGACGTCGACCGGCTGGCGGCGCTGCGCGCCGAGCATGCGCGCGCCGAGGCCGGCCAACCCTGGAAGGATCTCGAGGCGCGCGCGGCCGAGGCGCGCGCCCGGCTCGCGGCCGTGGCCAAGGAACGCGAAGCCTTCGAAGGGCTGCAGCGCGAGCAGCGCCAGGCCGCGCAGACCCTCGCGGTGCTGCAGGAGCAGGTGCGCCGCGACCAGCAGGACGAAACCGAGCTGCAGGCCCTGGTGGCGCAGGCGCAGGCCGCCCGCGCCGCCGTCCAGGAGGCGCAGGAGCCGCTGGCCCGCGCCCGGCGGCTCCGGGATACGCACGTTGCCGCCGCCGAGCAGGCGCGCCAGCGGGTCGCGGCGGTGCAGGCGGTGGCCGACCGGCGCGATCTGCAGCAGCAACTCGACCAGCTGGCGCGCGACATCGAACGCCTGGACGGCGCGCTGGAAGAAGCCACCCGCCTGATCGAGCAGGGCTCGACGTTGAAGGCCGAAGCGGTGCGCATCGAAATCGCCGACGCCGATATCCAGGCCCTGCGCAAGAGCGAGCGCGCGCTGGGCGACCTGCAACTGCGCCAGCAGGCCATTGCCACGCGCCTGTCTTATGCGTTCGACGCGGGCCGCGAGGCCCGGCTGGACGGCGCCGCGCTGGCCGGCAACGGCGAGTTGCTGCTGACCGCCGCGGCCGAACTGGAATTGCCCGGCCTGGGGCGTTTGCGCATCGAACCGGGCGGCCAGGACCTGCCGGCGCTCAAGCGCGAACTGGCGCAGATGCAGGCCGCCAGCGCCGCCTTGTTGGCGCGCCTGGGCGCGGCCCACGCGGCCGAGGCCGAGGAACGCCACGCGCGCGGCATCGCCTTGCAGCGCGAGCTGGACGCCATGCGCAAGACGCTGGCGATCCATGCGCCCAAGGGCGTGGACGCGCTGCGCGGCCAGCGCAACGAAGCGCAGGCGCGGCGCGCGCAACTGGCCGAACGGCTGGCACTGCTGCCCCCGGCGGCAGAGGCCGACGACGTCGATCCGCCGGCCGCGCGCCAGGCGTTGCGCGATGCCGAAGCCAGCGCCGCGCAAGCCGAGCAGGCCCTGGCGGCGGTCCAGCGCGCCCTGGATGCCGACGGCGCCCGCGCCCAACTGCTCGAAACCCAGGCCGCCGCGCGCGGCGCCGACCTGCAATCGCCCGAACGCGCGGCGCAGCGCCAGGATCGTGCCGGCCGCCTGGCCGAGGCCCGCAACGGCCACGACCTGCTCGAACAACGCCTGCATCAGGCGCAGGCCGCGCTGGAAGCGCTGCGCCCCGAATTGCTGGAGCAGGACGCGCAACGCTACGAGAAATCCGCCGCCATCGAACGCGACGCCCAGCACAGGCGCCACAGCGAGATCCAGCAACTGCTGGGCAAGCTGGAGCAGGCCGGCGCGCAAGGCCTGGGCGAACGATTGTCCGAAGCCGAGGCCGCCTGCGAACGCCTGCAGCGCCGCCGCGATGAGTTCCAGCGCCGCGCGCAGGCGCTTGAGCTGTTGTCCACCTTGCTGGCCGGCAAACGCGACGCCGCCACCCAGCGCCTGCAGGCGCCGCTGGCCCGCCGTCTGAGCCACTACCTGGCGCTGCTGTTCCCCGAATCGGCGCTGCGCCTGGACGAAGCGCTGTTGCCTGCCGCCCTGCAGCGTGCCGGCGGCGAGGACCCGCTGGACGCGCTCAGCTTCGGCACGCGCGAGCAATTGGGCATCCTGGCGCGCTTTGCCTACGCCGACCTGCTGCGCGAGGCGGGGCGTCCCACGCTGCTGTTGCTGGACGACGCCCTGGTGCACACCGACGACGGCCGCCGCGACCTGATGAAGCGCGCGCTGTTCGATGCCGCCACGCGCCACCAGATCCTGATGTTCACCTGCCATGGCGAGGCCTGGCGCGACCTGGGCGTCGAGCAGCGTCGCATCGGCGCTTGACGCCTGGGCGCCGCGCCGGTAGGCTACGCGGGTTCATCACCGAACCCGACGCGTTTCACATGCCCGACTTCACGCCTTCCGCCGAATCCGCGTTCGCTGCCCGCGCAGCCGGCGCCGGCCTGCGCGCAAGCCTGCGGCATGGCGTGTCCTCTCCCGTGGTTTCTCCTGTCGTCTCGACGGTCGTATCGCCGCCGGCTGCTCCGCCGCCGCCGTGCGATGTCGTCGCCGGCGTCGTGGGCGCCTATCCGCCCGTGGCCGCCGTCGTCGGCTGACCGCCGCACACCTCCCGCTCCCGCTTTATCGCCTGGATCCGCCGCGCTGATGCGCCGACGCGTCTGCGTCCGCCCGCCGCGCGTCCATGCCTGATTCGTTCCGCGCTTCGCAAGACGCGCGCACGCCGCGGGAGCCTGTTCCATATTCGACAGGTAGAAATTCTCATGTCTTCAAATCGCAATGCGTGGGCCGCCTACGGCTCCACCTCCTTGTTCGTGCTGCTGTGGAGCGGCGGCGCGATCTTCGCCAAATGGGGCCTGGCGCATGCCTCGGCCTTCGGCTTCCTGCTGCTCCGCTTCATTCTGGCCCTGGCGGTGTTGCTGCTGATCTGCGCGGGGCGGCGGCGCTGGCTGCCCGCGCCGGGCACGCGCGGTATCGTCGCGCTGACCGGGCTGCTGCTCATCGGCAGCTATTCCATCTGCTATCTGCTGGCGCTGGACCATGGCATCACGCCGGGCGTGCTGGCCACGCTGCTGGGGGCGCAACCCATCCTGACCCTGGCCCTGCTGGAGCGCCGCTTTCCGCCCATGCGGCTGGCGGGCCTGCTGCTGGCCCTGTGCGGGTTGGCGATGGTGATGTTCCAGAGCATCGGCATGGCGCGTTTCTCGGTGGCCGGCATGGCTTTCGCGTTCGCGGCGCTGGCCAGCATGACGGTCGGCGCCATCCTGCAAAAGCGCGTGCGCCAGGCGCCGATGGACGTGATGCCGCTGCAGTACGTGGTGAGCCTGGCGCTGTGCCTGCTGTTCGCGCCGTTCCAGCCGCTGCATGCGGATTGGAGCGTGGGCTTCATCCTGCCGCTGCTGTGGATGGGCCTGGTGATCTCGGTCGGCGCGACGCTGTTGTTCTACCGCATGATCCAGTCCGGCAACCTGGTCAACGTCACCAGCCTGTTCTACCTGGTGCCGGCGGGCACCGCGGCGCTGGATTACCTGGTGCTCGGCAACCGGCTGTCGCTGCTGAGCCTGGGCGGCATGGCGGGAATCCTGCTGGGTTTGATGCTGGTGCTGCGGGCGCCGGCCGCGCAGCCTGGGAGCTAATATCCCCCGCGCTACGCGTGCGCGGTTTCTTCCTGGCCGGCCCAGTGGCCGCTGACCAGTTGCGCCGGGCGCTCGCGCGCCTGGACCCGGGCGCAGACCGCCCAGGCGTCCAGGCGCACATTCAGGCCGGCATAGACGCCATGGCCGTCGCCCGCCTGGATGCAGCCCTCGGCATGCACGCCTTCGCCGGCGCGGATCGAGCCGTCGGCGCGGATGTCTTCGCCTGCGATCAGGCCCCACCCCGCGGCCAGGTGGCCGCCGCAGGCAATGGTGGCGCCCGCCTGGATGCCGCAGGCGGCATCGATGTCCTTGGCGGCCTGGACGCCGCCGCCGGCCTTGATTCCCTGGCCGCATTTGAGGGCGCCTTGCACCTGCACGTCCTGCCCGGCCCGCAGGTGGCCGGTCACGGCCAGGTCCTGGCCGGCGCAGATGTCCCATTTGGCGCGCACGTTGCCGCGGCAGTCCAGCAGGGTGGCGACCTCGATGCCCCATTCGGCGGAAACGTCGCCGCCCGCGCGCAGGTCGCCGGCGCTGGCGATGTTGGCGCCGGCGGTGATGTTCTCGCCCGCAACGATGGATTCCCCGGCGCGAATGCCGCCGCCGGTGATGATGCTGCGGCCGGCGCGCACCACGCTGTCGACGTTGATGCCCATGCGCACCTCCAGCGTGCCGGCAAAGACGATGGCCTGCGCGTCGAGCGTGTCCAGCTTCAGCACTGCGTCGGTCGGCCCGAACTGGTCCAGCAGCCAGCAGGCGTCGCCCACGCGCCCGTCGGCCACCAGGGCATCGAGGACGGCCTGGTAGTCCCCCTGTCCGTTGTGGTCCCGCAGGAACCATTTGTAGCCTCCCGCGCAGGGATTCTTGGCTTTGACGAATTTCTTGGTGAGTTGCATGGCTCGGTGGCGATCAAGGCGTGGCGCCGCCCGCCGGACGAAGCCGGCGCGCGGACGAAACATGTGGCGAAAACCGCCCGGCCATTCGGCGAGGCGGTTGCGGCGGCCGGCCTGGCGCCTGGCGGTGCGCACGACATGGGGACGTACGGACGTGCTGGCGGCCGGCGGCGGCCGGTACGGACGAGACGGAAGGGAGGGGAGGCGGGCGCTTAGCCGGGCTTGGAGCGCGCGTAGGCGGAACGCGCGGCGACTTCCTGCGAGCTCAACAGGGTCGAGCGCAGGGCGCAAAGGACGCAGGCGGCGTCGGAGAGGCGGGAAAAATCGGTTCGCACGGGCGAAATGGTAGCAGAGCCCGCGCCCGCCATCCGCCGATGTGTCGCGGGCGCCTCGTCCGAATGGTCCGAATCCGCTGATCCGGCCCCCACGCTGCCAGCCTGCGGCGCGGGGGGAGCGGCGGACAGGGAGCCTGCCCGCCGGCTACGCGGCAATGCCTTGCGGCAAGCCTCAGTTGCTCGACTGGATGTTGCGTTCCTTGGCGATGCGCTGGCGCAGCTCCAGTTCACGCTTGATCTGGGCGGCGTATTCGGCCGGCGTGTTGCCGTCGACCAGCGAGCCGCCGTCGGCCAGGCGTTGCGCGATCTTGGGATCCTTCAGCGCCTTGACGGTGGCATCGTGGATGCGGTCGATCACCGCCTGGGGCGTGCCGGCGGGCGCGACCAGGCCGTACCAGGCCATATTGTCCATTTCCGGCAGGCCGCCTTCGGCGAAGGTCGGCACGTCCGGCAGGGCGGGCAGGCGCTTGGGCGCGGCAATGGCCAGGGCGCGCAGCTTGCCGGCCTGGATGTGCGGCATGGACGAGGGCAGGTTGTCGAACTGGGCGTTGACCTGGCCGGCGATCACGTCGTTCAGGGCCGGGCCCGAACCGCGATAGGGTACGTGCACCATGTCGGTCTGGGTCAGCGACTTGAACAGTTCGCCGTCCAGGTGGCCGATGCCGCCGGCGCCCGACGAGGCGTAGCTGTACTTGCCGGGGTTGGCCTTGAGCAGGGCGACGAACTCCGCCACCGACTTGGCCGGCACCGCGGGATTGACGGTCAGCACGTTGGGCACATTCACCATATTGGTGATGGGCGCGAAGTCCTTGAGCGGGTTGTAGGGGGTCTTGGGATTGGTGGCGGGGTTGGTGGCCATGGTGCTGACGGTGGCCACGCCCAGGGTGTAGCCGTCCGGGGTGGAGCGCGCCAGCGCGTCGGCGCCGATCGAGCCGCCGCCGCCGCCGCGGTTTTCCACCACCACGGCCTGGCCGAGTTCACGGCCCAGGCCTTCGGCCACCACACGGGCGACGATGTCGGTGGTGCCCCCGGCCGCGAACGGCACGATCAGGCGGATGGGTTTGTTCGGGTAGGCGTCAGCGGCTTGCGCGGCGCCGCTGAGACAGAGGCCGGCGAGGGCGGTGGCCAGGGCGGCCTTGGCTTGGGACAGCACGGTCAAGAGTCTTCTCCATATTATTGAATCCGAGCCGGCCGGCTTCGATGGCCGGCGTCGGTGAAGCGCGCCGGGCGCGGATGCGGGCCTGGCCGACGCTTCGTGGGCGCCATTCCACACAGTTACACCACCCCGGTCAATCGGGATTCCCCCTGCATCGCATGGGGTATTTGATGCCGCGCAGAAAAGGCCCTGATCGGCGAAGTTGTGGCTAAAAAACGTATGCTGACAATAACTTGAACGAAAACGGGGGCATCATGGGTGCGTAATGAATGCGCATCGAACATGTCGTCATCCCCTCGGTACGTGCATAAATCTCTGCATAACTTACAAGAATCTGATATTTTTCGGATGAGATTCTTGGCCGGTCTTGCAATAAAGCTATTGCGTTTGTTTCTGTCTGCGCCGTTCAATGGGGCGTTGGTCGAAGTCCCCGCGGGGCAACGTGTAGTGCAGCGACGCACCGGGCCAGGGTTCCGTCCGTTTTTCAATCCCCGGTTCGTTTCGTCTCTCGCTGCCGCGCTGGCGGGAGGGGGCCCGGACATTCTCGGAACGCCATGTCGCTGATACTGATCCTCGCTCTGCCGTTTGCCGGCAGCCTGTGCGCCGCGCTGCTGCCTTCCAACGCCCGCAACGCCGAGGCCTGGTTGGCGGGCATCATCGCGCTGGTGTGCGTGGTTCTGGTCGCCAGCCTGTATCCGCAGGTGGCCGATGGCGGCGTGATCCGCGCCGACATGCCCTGGGCGCCCGCGCTGGGGCTGCAATTCACCCTGCGCATGGACGGCTACGCCTGGTTGTTCGCCCTGATCGTCTCGGGCATGGGCGCGCTGGTGGTGCTGTACGCGCGCTATTACATGTCGCCGGAAGACCCGGTGCCGCGCTTTTTCTCGTTCTTCCAGGCCTTCATGGCCGCCATGCTCGGCGTGGTGCTGTCGGGCAACCTGATCCAGCTGGTCATGTTCTGGGAAATGACCAGCCTGGCCTCGTTCATGCTGATCGCCTATTGGCATCACCGCCTCGATGCCCGCCGCGGCGCGCGCATGGCGCTGACGGTGACCGGCGCCGGCGGGCTGTGCCTGCTGGCCGGGGTGCTGATCCTGGGGCACATCGTCGGCAGCTACGACATGGACCGGGTGCTGGCCGCCGGCGACCTGGTGCGCGCCGACCCCTGGTATCCCGCCGTGCTGGTGCTGGTGGCGCTGGGGGCGCTGACCAAGAGCGCGCAGTTCCCGTTCCACTTCTGGCTGCCCAATGCCATGGCGGCGCCCACGCCGGTGTCGGCCTACCTGCATTCGGCCACCATGGTGAAGGCCGGCGTGTTCCTGCTGGCGCGCTTCTGGCCGGTGCTGGCGGGCACCGACGAATGGTTCTGGATCATTGGCGGCGCCGGCCTGATCACCCTGGTGCTGGGCGGCTATGCCGCCATCTTCCAGCAGGACATGAAAGGCGTGCTGGCGTACTCGACCATCAGCCACCTGGGCCTGATCACTTTGCTGCTGGGGCTGAACAGCTCGCTGGCGCTGGTGGCGGCGGTGTTCCACATGGTCAACCACGCCACCTTCAAGGCCTCGCTGTTCATGGCGGCGGGCATCGTCGACCACGAAACCGGCACGCGCGACCTGAGCCGCCTGTCGGGGCTGTACAAGGCCATGCCGATCACGGCCACGCTGGCCATGGTGGCCGCCGCCTCGATGGCGGGCGTGCCGCTGCTCAACGGCTTCATCTCCAAGGAAATGTTCTTCGCCGAGACCACCTTCGTCAGCGGCGACTGGATAACGCGCACCGGCCTGCCGCTGGCGGCCACGGTGGCGGGGGCTTTCAGCGTGGCCTATTCGCTGCGCTTCATCCTGCAGGTGTTCTTCGGCCCGCCGGCCACCGACCTGCCGCGCGCCCCGCACGAGCCGCCCGGCTGGATGCTGGTGCCCAGCGGCCTGCTGGTGCTGATGTGCCTGGTGGTGGGCATCCTGCCGGGCGTGACCCTGGGCCCGTTCCTGGCCACGGCGGCGCGCAGCATCCTGGGCGCTGACATGCCTGAATACAGCCTGGCCGTTTGGCACGGCGTCAACCTGCCGCTGGTGATGAGCTTCGTGGCCATGACCGCGGGCGTGATCCTGTACCTGGCGCTGCGCGCGCACCAGCGCGCCAATCCGGGCCGGGTGCCGTTCATCTACCGCCTGGATGGCCGCCGCTCGTTCGAGGCGCTGCTGGACGGTTCCAGCGTCGCGGCCGCCTGGTTGCTGCGCTGGCTGGCTTCGTCGCGCCTGCAGGTGCAGATGGTGCTGATCGTGCTGGGCACGCTGTTCGTGGCCTGGCTGCCGCTGCGCGCGGGCGGCTGGCTGGACGGCACCGGCCGCCCGGCCCCGGTGGACCCGGCGTTCGCCCTGTTGTGGCTGGTGGGCTGCGTGTGCGCCGTGGCGGCCGCCTACCAGGCCAAGTACCACCGCCTGGCGTCGCTGGCGCTGGCCGGCGGCGCGGGCCTGGTGACCTGTCTCACGTTCGTCTGGTTCTCGGCGCCCGACCTGGCGCTGACGCAACTGTCGGTCGAAGTGGTGACCGTGGTGCTGTTGCTGCTGGGCCTGCGCTGGCTGCCGCGCCGCATCGCGCAGGACGAGGACGAAGGCCTGGGCGCGACGCTGCGGGCCCGTGGCCGCCGCCTGCGCGACCTGCTGCTGGCCACCGCCGCCGGCACCGGCATGGCGGCGCTGGCCTATGCCGTGCTGGTGCGGCCGCAGGGCGAGACCATCTCCTCGTATTTCGTCGACCGCGCGCTGCCCGATGGCGGCGGCACCAACGTGGTCAACGTGATCCTGGTGGACTTCCGCGGCTTCGATACCTTTGGCGAAATCACCGTGCTGGGCATCGTGGCGCTGACGGTCTATGCGCTGCTGCGCCGCTTCCGCCCGGCGCCCGAGAGCGCCGACCTGCCGCGCCAGCAGATCGACCAGGACGGCCCGGTGCCGGCCGCGCCCGACATCAAGTCGGTGGTGCCGACCGGCCCGATGATGGTGCCCACGGTGCTGGTGCGCCTGCTGCTGCCGACCGCGGCGCTGATCTCGGTGTATTTCCTGCTGCGCGGCCACAACCAGCCGGGCGGCGGCTTCGTCGGCGGCCTGATCTTCGCCACCGCCGTGATCCTGCAATACATGGTGGGCGGGGTCTACTGGGTCGAGTCGCGCAGCCGCCTGAACCCGCAGAACTGGATCGGCATCGGCCTGCTGTTCGCCGGAACGGCGGCGGTGGCCGCCTGGCTGGCCTACAAGCCGTTCCTGGCCGCGCTGGCCTGGGACATCGCCTTGCCGCTGGTGGGCCACGTGCACCTGTCCAGCGTGTTGCTGTTCGACCTGGGCGTCTACATGCTGGTGGTCGGATCCACCGTGCTGGTGCTGGTGGCGCTGGCTCACCAATCGCTGCGCGCGCAACGCAAGGCAGCCGCCGAAAGCCAGGCGGCCGCCGCACAAACGGGGGAAGCCTGATGGAATTGATTTACGCCGTCGCGATCGGCGTCCTGGCGGGCTCGGGGGTCTGGCTGCTGCTGCGGCCGCGCACCTTCCAGTTCATCATGGGCCTGTCGCTGGTCTCCTACGCGGTCAACCTGTTCATCTTCGGCATGGGCCGCCTGACCTCGGGCCGTCCGCCGGTGGTGGACCCGGCCATGGCCCATGATCCTTCCTGGTATGCCGATCCGCTGCCCCAGGCGCTGGTGCTGACGGCCATCGTGATCGGCTTTGCCACCACCGCGCTGTTCCTGGTGGTGCTGCTGGCTTCGCGCGGCTTGACGGGCACCGACCACGTCGATGGACGGGAGTCCCAATCTTGAGTTTCTGGCTGCAACATCTTCCCATCCTGCCCATCATCACGCCGCTGCTGGCCGGCGCCGTGATGCTGTTGCTGGCCGACACCAGCCGCTACGCGCGCGGCGCCATCGCCATGGTGTCGACGCTGGCGCAACTGGCCGCCGCCATTGCGTTGCTGGCGGTCGCCGGCGGCGTCGTGCCGGGCGTCTGGCCGGACGGCGTCGGCGTCTACCTGGTGGGCGACTGGCCCGCGCCGTTCGGCATCGTGCTGGTGGTGGACCGCCTGGCCGCGGTCATGCTGACCCTGACCGCGGTGCTGGGCCTGGCCACGCTGACCTACGCGCTGGCGCGCTGGGACCGCGCCGGGGTGCACTTCCATTCGCTGTTCCAGTTCCTGCTGATGGGCCTGAACGGCGCCTTCCTGACGGGCGACCTGTTCAACCTGTTCGTGTTCTTCGAAGTGCTGCTGGCCGCGTCCTATGGGCTGCTGCTGCACGGCTCGGGCGTGGCGCGCGTCAGCGCCGGCCTGCAGTACATCGCCGTCAACCTGGTGGCCTCGTTCCTGCTGCTGATCAGCATCGCGCTGATCTATGGCGTGAGCGGCACGCTCAACATGGCCGACCTGGCGTTGCGCGCCGGCAACCTGACCGGTTCGGACCGCATGCTGTTCGAGGCCGGCGCCGCCATCCTCGGCGTGGCCTTCCTGGTGAAGGCGGGGGCGTGGCCGTTGAACTTCTGGCTGGTCAAGGGCTACGGCTCGGCCGGCGCGCCGATCGCGGCCATGTTCTCGATCATGACCAAGGTCGGCATCTACGCGCTGCTGCGCATCGGTTCGCTGCTGCTGCCCAGCGGCGCGCCGGCCGCGTTCAGCCTGGACTGGATGTTCGCGGCCGGCCTGGCCACGCTGCTGTTCGGCGGCCTGGGCCTGCTGGCCACGCAGCAGCTCGAGAAGATGGTGGGGTATTGCGTCATCGTCTCGGCCGGCACGCTGCTGACGGCGCTGGGCATGCCGGGGGTGACGCTGACGGGCCCGGCGCTGTTCTACCTGATCAGTTCGGTGCTGACCACGGGCGCTTTCTTCCTGCTGGCCGAGCTGATCGAGCGCACCCGCAGCTTCGGCGCCAACGTGCTGGCGGTGACGCTGGACGCCTTCGACCTGGACGACCCGACGTCGGTGAATCGTTCCGACGACGTGGTCGGCGTCGCCATCCCGGCAGCCATGGCTTTCCTGGGGCTGGCATTCATCTGTTGCGCCTTGCTGGTGACCGGGCTGCCGCCGCTGTCGGGTTTCGTGGCCAAGTTCTCGCTGCTGTCGGCGGCGGTTTCCGCCGCCAATGAATCGGCGCCGCCGATGGACGCGTGGATCCTGGTGGCGGCGGTGCTGGTGTCCGGCCTGGCGGGCCTGATCGGCCTGGGCCGCACCGGCATCCGCGTGTTCTGGGCCAGCGACGACCGCAGCACGCCGCGCCTGCGGGTGATCGAAGCCGGGCCGGTGGCCGTCCTGCTGCTGCTGTGCGTGGGCCTGGCGGCGGGCGCGGGCCCGGTGTCGGCCTACCTGGACGACGCCGCGCGTTCGCTGGACCAGCCCAAGAGCTACATCGATGCCGTCATGTCCGCGCAGACGGTGCGCGCCGCGCAAGGAGGCAGCTGATGCGCCGTCTGTATTTCCTTTTCCTGCCGGTGTTCCTGTTCGTCCTGTGGCTGGTGCTGAACGAAAGCCTCTCGGCCGGCCAGATCGCGCTGGGCGTGGCGCTGGCCCTGTGGTTCACCTGGGCCGCGTCGCGCCTGCGTCCGCTGCACGCCAAGCCGCGGCGACTGTGGAAGGCGATTCCGCTGTTCCTGCACGTGACCGCGGACATCATCAAGTCCAACGTCGCGGTCGCCAAGCTCATCCTGAACCCGCGGCCCAACGATTTTTCGCCCGGGTTCATCAAGATCCCCCTGACCATGCGCGACCCGCACGGCCTGGCCATGCTGGCCTGCATCGTCACCTACACGCCCGGCACCGTCTGGGTCGAACTGACCGACGACCACCGTCTCAAGCTGCACGTGCTCGACCTGCAGAACGAGGAAGACTGGGTGCGCCTGGTGCAGGACCGCTATGAGCGCCCCTTGATGGAGATATTCGAATGAACGCCATACTGTATTGGGCGGCGTCCTTTGCCCTGGTGTGCTTTGCGCTGGGCATGGTGTTCGCCACCATCCGCCTGTTGCGCGGCCCCACCGCGCAGGACCGCGTGCTGGCGCTGGACACGCTCTACATCAACGGCATGCTGACCATGCTGGTGTTCGGCATCCGTTCGGGCACGCCGGTCTACTTCGACATCGCGCTGCTGATCGCGCTGTTCGGCTTCGTGGGGTCCACGGCCATGGCGCGCTTCCTGTTGCGCGGCGAGGTGATCGAGCCATGATCGAAACCCTTCCCCTGTGGGCCAGCATTCCGGCCAGCATCCTGCTGGTGCTGGGCGGCCTGCTGGCGCTGACCGGCTCGGCCGGCCTGCTGCGCTTTCGCACTTTCTACGCCCGCATCCATGCGCCGACGCTGGGCAACACCATGGGCTGCGGCTGCGTGCTGGCCGCGTCGATCCTGGTGTTTTCGGCGCTGTCGTCGCGGCCGGTGTTTCATGAAGTGATCATTACACTGCTGCTGATCGTCTCGTCGCCGGTGACGGCGATGCTGCTGATGCGCGCGGCGGTATACCGTAACCGTTTGACCAAGGCCGACGCCGATCTGGACGCGCGCTAGGCGGGCGGGGGCGGAGCAGGGCACGCAAAGGGACGGAACGGAAAAATCCGGCGTCGGGTTGCGCGGGCGCAATGGATATTGCGTCGCAGCATCGGAAACTTCGGCTTACGATTGCACGTTGCTGGACATGTCCCCGTCGTCCCATCGTGGGATAGTTGTATCAAGCAGACGGCGCCGGCCCACGAAGCCGCGTCGTCCCGGGTTCAATCCTCTTTCTCCAAGGAGCTGGCCATGAATGTACGTCCCATGCACACCAAACGCCTTGCGGCATCCCTTTGCGCGGCAGGCCTGATGCTGGCCGCGGGAGCGGCGCAGGCGGCCGATCCGATCGGCCGCGCCGGCATCCAGGCGCAATACGAACAGGATGTGGCGGCTTGCAAGAACGGCAGCACCGGGCAGGAACGCACCGCCTGCATGCGCGAGGCGGGCGCCGCCCGCCAGGAAGCCAATCGCCAGCACCTGAGCGATGGCAGCACCGACCAGCACCAGCAGAACATGGTGGAACGCTGCAACCGCCTGCCGGCCGACTCGCGCCAGGACTGCATCACGCAGATGACTTCGCCGACCCAGGTGCGCGGCAGCGTGCAGGGCGGTGGCGTGCTGCGTGAAACCGTGATCCAGGTGCCGGCCGGCACCGCCGGCACGGTGCCGCCCGCGCCGCCGGCCGCGGCGCCCGGCATGGCGCCCGCCCCGGGCATGGCGCCGCCGCCGGCGCCGATGCGCCAGTAACGGCGCTCGAAGGGCCAGGGGAGGGCGTCATGCCCTTTCCCCGCGCCCCCGGGGCCCGGCCGCCGCCACAATCAGGCAAAATGGCGGCTGTCGCCCTTACTCACGCATATCCATGTCCGACGTCATCGCCCTGATTTTCGACTTCGACGACACGCTGGCCTCGGACAGCACGTCCGGTTTCCTGGAAAGCATCGGGGTGGACACGGCGTCCTTCTGGAAAGACCAGGTCGACCCCCTGCTGTCCAGGCAGGACTGGGATCCCGTTCCGGCCTACCTCTACCAGATGATCCAGCTCTCGCGCGAGGGCAGGCATGGCCTCATCACGCAGCAGCGCCTGCAGGACTGGGGCGCGCGGCTCGAACTGCACGACGGCGTGTCCACGCTGTTCCAGCGCCTGCGCGCCGCGGTGCGGGCCGAGCAGCCGCAGGTGCAGCTGGAGTTCTACCTGATCTCCAGCGGCATCGGCGACGTGGTCCGCTCCACGCCCATCGCCCACGAGTTCACCGAGATCTGGGCCTCCGAATTTACCTATGGCGCCGACGGCGGCATCGAGTTTCCGCGCCGCATCGTCAGCTTCACCGACAAGACGCGCTATCTGTTCCACATCCAGAAGGGCATCATCGGCCGCGATTTCCGCAACAAGCCGTTCGAGGTCAACCGCAAGGTGCCCGAAGACCGCCTGCGGGTGCCGTTCGACCAGATGGTGTTCGTCGGCGACGGCTACACCGACATCCCGTGCTTCTCGCTCATCCGCCGCGCCGGCGGCTTCGCCTTCGGCGTGTGGGATCCGAAGCACCGCGACAAGCGCAGCCGCGCCTGGGGCTTCATCGAGGAAGGCCGGGTATCGAACCTGAACCAGGCGCGCTACGACGAGAACGCCGAGCTTTACCAGTGGCTGGAAGAGGCCGTGACCAGCCTGGCCGGGCGCATCGCGCTCAAGT
Source organism: Achromobacter xylosoxidans (assembly GCF_001457475.1). NCBI lineage: Bacteria > Pseudomonadati > Pseudomonadota > Betaproteobacteria > Burkholderiales > Alcaligenaceae > Achromobacter > Achromobacter xylosoxidans. The sequence continues at coordinate 2,853,792 of NZ_LN831029.1, forward strand.
CGCGGGTGTACCGTGGTTGAGCCGCTCGCCATGGCGGCCACGCCGCCCTGGACCGCGCAGGATGCCGATTTCATGACGCTGGCGCTGGACGAGGCGCGGGCGGCCTATGACATCGGCGAGGTGCCGGTGGGCGCGCTGGTGGTCTCGGCCCAGGGCGACATCCTGGGGCGCGGCTACAACCGCACCATCATCGACCACGACCCCACCGCGCATGCCGAGATCGTCGCGCTGCGCGGCGCCGCGCGCGCGCTGGAAAACTACCGCCTGCCGGGCATCACCGTGTACGTCACGCTGGAACCCTGCGTCATGTGCATCGGCGCCATGCTGCACGCGCGGCTGGCGCGGGTGGTGTTCGGCGCCTACGATCCCAAGACCGGCGCCTGCGGCAGCGTGCTGGACGTGGGCTCGGTGCCCAGACTCAATCATCACACTTCAGTCACCGGCGGCGTGCTGGCGGAACCCTGCGGCGAGCTGCTGCGCCGGTTCTTCCGCGAACGCCGCGCCAAGGAATCCATCGCATGAGCAACACCCGAGGCGCCAAGGCGCGCGCCGCCAAGGCGGCCGCCACCCCGGCGCATGACCACGCCAGCCACGATCACGACCATGAATGCGGCGAGGACTGCGGCCACGACCACAGCCACGACCACGAACCGGGCCACGTCCACGGCTTCCCGGACGCGCGCGGCATCTACCTGATCTCGCCGTCGTCGGCGGTGCGTGACCCCCAGACCGTCGAGCTGGCGCGCGAGCGCCTGGCCGCGCAGGGCTTCAAGACCGCGCTGGACCGCACCGCGCTGGCCGAGCACCAGCGCTTTGCCGGCACCGACGCGCAGCGCCTGGCCAGCCTGACGCGCGCCGCCAAGCAGAAGCTGCCGATCGTCATGGTCACGCGCGGCGGCTACGGCATGGGCCGTCTGCTGCACGCGATCGACTGGAAGGCCATGGCCGACAGCGGCAAGCGCTTCGTCGGCATGAGCGACTTCACCGCGTTCAACCTGGCGCTGCTGGCGCAGACCGGCGCGGTCAGCTACACCGGCGCCACCGCCATCTACGACTTCGGCGGCAAGAAGGTCGACGACCTGACCGAAGCGCTGTTCGGCGAAGTGATGCGCGGCGAGCTGGAAATCCTCAGCTTCGAGACCCAGGACGCCGACCCGGTCGATTGCCGCGGCATCCTGTGGGGCGGCAATCTGGCCATGCTGGCCTCGCTGATCGGCACCCCCTACATGCCGAAGGTGCGTGGCGGCATCCTGTTCCTGGAAGACGTGGCCGAGCACCCCTACCGCATCGAGCGCATGCTGATCCAGCTGTGGCAGGCGGGCATCCTGGGCAAGCAGAAGGCCATCGTGCTGGGCCGCTTCTCCGACTACAAGCTGGCGCCGCACGACAAGGGCTACGACCTGCACGAAGTGGTGGCCTGGCTGCGCAAGACGGTCAAGGTGCCGGTGGTGACCGGCCTGCCGTACGGCCACGTGGCCACCAAGGCGACGCTGCCGATCGGCCAGAAAGTCGGCATCGCCACCGAAAAGGGCCTGGCCCACCTGGTGCTGGACGAACACCATCACTGAGGCCCCGGCCCGCCTGGTTTTTCCGACCGCCCGGCCCGCGCCGGGCGGTTTGCCATCCGGGCTTGGTACACTATCAGGTTTCGCCGCATGCCGGCGTTGTCGCGCCATCCTGGCGCCACATCCATTTCCCGCTGCTAAAACACTGTGATATCCACCGCCAATCTCACCATCCAGTTCGGTCCCAAGCCCCTTTTCGAGAACGTCAGCGTCAAGTTCGGGGAAGGCAACCGCTACGGGCTGATCGGGGCCAACGGGTCCGGCAAGTCGACGTTCATGAAGATCATCGGCGGCGACCTGGAGTCGTCGGCCGGCAACGTCTCGCTGGAGCCGGGCGTGCGCCTGGGCAAGCTGCGCCAGGACCAGTTCGCCTTCGAGGACCTGCGCGTGCTGGACGTGGTGATGATGGGCCACACCGAGATGTGGGCCGCGATGTCCGAGCGCGACGCGATCTACGCCAACCCGGAAGCGTCGGAAGACGACTACATGCGCGCGGCCGACCTGGAGGCCAAGTTCGCCGAATATGACGGCTACACCGCCGAAGCCCGCGCTGGCGAGCTGCTGCTGGGCCTGGAAATCGCCGTGGACCAGCACAACCTGCCGATGCGCGAAGTGGCGCCGGGCTGGAAGCTGCGGGTGCTGCTGGCGCAGGCGCTGTTCTCGAATCCGGACGTGCTGCTGCTGGACGAGCCGACCAACAACCTGGACATCAACACCATCCGCTGGCTGGAAAACGTGCTCAACAGCTACCAGAGCACGATGATCATCATCAGCCACGACCGCCACTTCCTGAACCAGGTCTGCACCCACATGGCCGACCTGGACTATGGCGAGATCCGCATCTACCCGGGCAACTACGACGACTACATGCTGGCCTCGACGCAGGCGCGCGAGCGCCTGGTGGCCAACAACGCCAAGGCCAAGGAACGCGTGGCCGAACTGCAGGACTTCGTGCGCCGCTTCGCCGCCAACAAGTCCAAGTCGCGCCAGGCCACCTCGCGCCTCAAGCAGATCGACCGCATCAAGGCCGAGCAGGTCGTGGTCAAGCCGTCGTCGCGCCAGAACCCGTACATCCGCTTCGAGCAGAACAAGGTCATGCACCGCCTGGCGGTGACCGTCGAGAACCTGTCCAAGTCCTACGACGCGCCCGTGATCCGCAACTTCTCGGCCATGGTCGATGCCGGCGAGAAGATCGCCATCATCGGCGCCAACGGCGTCGGCAAGACCACCTTGCTGCGCCTGTTGGCCACGGACCTGGCGCCCGATGCCGGCACGGTCAAGTGGTCGGATAACGCGGACCTCGGCTACATGGCCCAGGACGTGTCGGATCAGTTCCTGCAGACCGATATCAACCTGCTCGACTGGATGGGCGACCATCGCCAGCCGGGCGACGACGACCAGTCGATCCGTTCGGTGCTGGGCCGCCTGCTGTTCTCGGCGGACGACCTGCCCAAGGCGCCCAAGGTGCTGTCCGGCGGCGAAAAGAACCGCATGACCTTCGGCCGCCTGATGCTGGGCCGCCACAACGTCATGCTGCTCGACGAGCCGACCAACCACCTGGACATGGAATCGATCGAATCGCTGCAGTTCGCGCTGGAAAAGTACGAAGGCACGCTGGTGTTCGTGTCGCACGACCGCGAATTCGTGTCCGGCCTGGCCACGCGCGTGATCGAGATCCTGCCCTCGGGCGAGATCGTCGACTACCGCGGCGGCTACGAAGACTACCTGTCCTCGCGCGGCATCGAAGCCTGATACTCGGAGCCCGATGCCACGGGCCTGATATGCGGGCCTACGTCCAGGCCTGGTGGCGGGCCTGACTCCCGGGCCAGGGCGGCGGGCTGGACGGCGTTCAGCCTGCCGCAATCCTGCTGGGCTATCATCCGGGTAAACCCTGGCCCGTTGCGCCAGGTTCCACCCAGTCTGCCATGCCTCCCACTCCTCATACCACGCCCGATGGCGCGCCCATCGGGACGTTCGCATTGACCGCGCGCATCGTCGCGATCGCCTTTTTCACCTTCATCTGTTATCTGGCCATCGGCCTGCCGCTGGCGGTGCTGCCGGGCTACGTGCATGACCAGCTCGGCTACGGCTCGGTGCTGGCCGGGCTGGCCATCAGCGTGCAGTATGTGGCCACGCTGCTGAGCCGGTCGCACGCGGGCCGCATGGCCGATACCGTGGGCCCCAAGCAGACCGTGGTGATCGGCATGGCCGCCTGTGCCGCCAGCGGCGTGTTCCTGCTGCTGGCCTACGCCTTCGAGCGCAGCGCCTGGCTCAGCCTGGGCGCCATCATCGTCAGCCGGCTGGCGCTGGGCTTCGGCGAAAGCTGGGTCGGCACTGGCTCGGCCACCTGGGCCATCGCCCGGGTCGGCCCGCTGCACACGGCGCGGGTGATTTCCTGGAACGGCATCTGCACCTACGGCGGATTGGCCTTGGGCGCGCCGCTGGGGGTCTACCTGGAGACCGAATGGAGCATGGGCGCGCTGGGCGGCGCCGTGCTGCTGCTGGGCCTGGCCGGCCTGGGGCTGGCGCTGGCGCGGGCCGCGGTGGCCATCGTCGGCGGCCACCGCATGGCCTTCAAGAGCGTGGTGCTGCGGGTGTTCCCGCATGGCATGGCGCTGGGACTGGGCTCGGTCGGCTTCGGCACGCTGGCGGCCTTCGTGGCGCTGTACTACGCCAGCTTCTCGTGGGAGGGCGCGGCGCACGCGCTCAGCGCCTTCGGCTGCGCCTTCATCGGCGTGCGCCTGCTGTTCGCGGGCACCATCACGCGCTATGGCGGCTTCAGGGTGGCGCAGGTGTCGTTCCTGGTGGAGGCGGCCGGCCTGGCGCTGCTGTGGCTGGCGCCCAATCCCGGCGCCGCGCTGGTGGGCGCGGCCCTGACCGGCTGTGGCTTCGCGCTGGTGTTCCCGGCCATCGGGGTCGAGGCGGTGGCGCGGGTGCCGGCGGGCAGCCGCGGCGCGGCGCTGGGGGCCTATTCGGCCTTCCTCGACCTGGCGCTGGGCGCGACCGGTCCGGTGGCGGGTTATATCTCCGGCGGTTTCGGCTATCCGGCGATCTTCCTGTCCGCCGCGGTGGCGGTGCTGTTCGGCTTCCTGATCGCGGTCGGCCTGCAACGGCATGCGAGCCGGTCGGGGGCGGCCGCCTGAAGTGGCTGTTTTATAACTCCAGGCATTAAGGACATGCGATATTTATCGTTTGGATTCATATAACGAATTGTTAGATTAGGCCCGTTCCCCACGCGCGCCCACGATTCGTTCCATGAACCTGACTTTCGACCACGTCCACAAGCAATTCGGCGACCTGCCGGTCGTCGACGGTTTCACCAGCGAATTCAAGACCGGCGAGCTGGTCGCGCTGGTGGGGCCGTCGGGCTGCGGCAAGTCGACCCTGCTGCACCTGGCGGCCGGCCTGGAAAAACCCACGCAAGGGCAGGTGCTGGCCGACGGCAAGGCCGTGAGCGGTCCGCATCCCAGCCGCACGCTGGTGTTCCAGGAGCACGCGCTGTATCCGTGGCTGACGCTGGAAGACAACGTGGCGCTGGCGCTGGAATTCCAGAAGACCCCCAAGAAGCGCGCCCGCGAGGCGGCGCGCCAGTGGCTGGCGCGCGTCAGCCTGGCCGGCTTCGAACACTATTACCCGCACCAGGTGTCCGGCGGCATGCGCCAGCGCGCCGCGCTGGCCCGCGCCTTCATCGCGCAGCCGCAGACGATGCTGATGGATGAACCTTTCGGCGCGCTCGATGCGCTGACGCGCCTGGCGCTGCAGGACGTGCTGCGCCAGCTGATCGCGCAGGAAAAACCCACGGTGCTGCTGGTGACCCACGACGTCGACGAGGCGCTGTTCCTGGCCGACCGCATCGTGGTGTTCAGTCCGCGGCCGGCGCGGGTGCTGCGCGAATTCAACCTGGCCCATCGCGCCAAGAGCCACGACCTGTCCGACCTGGCCGCCGAGAAGCGCGAGATCCTGCGCCTGCTGGGCATCGCGGTCGACGGCGCGGCGGCGCATTCCGACCTGGCGCTGGCCGCCTGACCCTTTCGATTTTCCGGTTCACGGGCGGCGCCAGTCAGTGGGCGCCGGCCATCCTCGATCCCCTGGAGCTTTCCCATGAAATTCAAGCAATGGCTGTCCCTGCCGCTGGCCGCGGCGCTCCTGGCCGCGGCGCCCGCCATGGCCGCCGAGAAATTCCGCGTCGGCTATCTGCGCGTGATGGACGATGCGCAGGCCATCGTGGCGCAGGAAGGCGGCTACTACAAGAAGGCCGGCCTGGATTCCGAGCTGATCGAGTTCAAGTCGGGCACCGACCTGATCAAGGCCATCGTCGGCGGCCAGCTGGACATCGGCGTGCTGGGCTTCACCAACGCCGTGGCCTGGGCCTCCAAGGGCGCGGACCTGAAGGTGGTGGGCGGCGCGCAGCAGGGCTACCACTCGCTGATCGTGCGCGACGACTCGGGCATCAAGGACATCGCCGGACTGAAGGGCAAGACGCTGGCCTCGCAGGCCGAAGGCAGCACCGCCGACGTGGTGCTCAAGGGCGTGGTGCTCAAGCAGGGCAACCTGGCCGCCGACGACGTCAACGTGATGGGCGTGAGCCCGGCGGTGGCGGTGCAGTCGCTGGTGGGCAAGCGCGTGGACGCGGCCTTCCTGTTCGAACCCTATGACCGCATCGCGCAACTGGTGGCGCCGGTCAAGCAGATCTACGAAGTGGGCCAGGCCTGGCCGTTCCCGTGCATGGTGGTGATCACCTCGGGCGAGACGCTGGCCAAGCGCAAGGACGACGTCTGGAAGGCGCTGGACGCGCAGAACCAGGCCATCGCGCTGCTGCAGAAGGAACCGGCCCAGGCCTCGAAGCTGATCGCCTCGTACTTCATCGCCGAGCCCACGCTCAAGACGCTGAACCGCGGCGAGCTGCCGCGCGAGACCGTGATCGCCGAAGCCATCAGCACGCAGGTGTTCACGCCCAAGCTGACCGAGAAGGACACCAAGCGCATGCAGGAGATCGCCGACATCCTGCAGGCCCAGGGGTCGCTCAAGACGCGCGACGGCAAGCCGTACGACGTCTCCAGCATCGTCGACCTGTCCTGGCAAGAGGCGCGCAAGCTTTGAGCGCATCGACCCGTGTGACCGGCGCCCGCAAGCATCTGGCGGGCGTGCTCGGTGTGCTGTTCATCCTGGCGCTATGGCAGGCGGCGGCGTTGGCCTTGCCCGACTTCCTGATGCCGGGCGTGCCCGCCGTGCTCGAACGCCTGTTCGAGGACCTGGGCAAGCAGTCGTTCCACCAGAGCCTGATGGGCACGCTGGGCCGCCTGGGCGCGGGCTACGGCCTGGCGCTGGCGGCGGGCATCGGCTTCGGGCTGGTGGCGGCCGTGCTGTTCTTCTTCCGTGAAGTGCTGCGCAGCGCCATCGTCATCCTGCAATCGATCCCGTCGATCGCCTGGGTGCCGCTGTTCCTGATCGTGATGGGTTTCGGCAGCACGCCGATCATCGTGGTGGTGGCGCTGTCGGCGTTCTTTCCGGCGGCGCTGAGCGTGATGAACGCCACCGAATCGGTGCAGCGCGTGCATGTTTCGGCCGCCCGCGTGATGGGCGCCACGCCCTGGGGCCTGGTCAAGCGCGTGTACCTGCCGGCCGTCATGCCCGAGCTGATCACCGGCGCCCAGCTGGCGTTCGGCAATGCCTGGCGCGCGCTGATCTCGGCCGAAATGCTGATCGGCTTCGGCAAGGGCCTGGGCCGTTCGCTGGCCTATTCGGGCGAGATCGCCGACATGACCGGCGTCATGACCAACATCCTGGTCATCGCGGTGCTGGCCGCGCTGATCGACCAGTTCGTGCTCGAGAACCTCAAGCACCGGCTGCTGCGCTACCAGTACGTGTGAGGCCCATGATGCGGCGCGGTCTGCGTTTCCTGGCCTGCCTGGCGGCCTTGCTGTCCGCCACCGGCGGCGTGGCGGCGGCCGACGGCCTGGCGGCCGCGCGCCAGCGCGGCGAGCTGGTGGTGGGCGTGCCGTACCTGGCGCCCGCGCCGGTGGCCGGCGCCAAGATCCGCACCCCGGAAGGCCTGGATATCGCCATGGCCGAGAAGCTGGCGCAGGATCTGGGCCTGCCGTTCAGCCTGCGGCAGGTGGCGGCGGCCGACGCGGCGCGGCTGCTTGCCGCGGGCGAGGTCGACGTGGTGCTGGCCGATCGGGTGCAGCCGGCCCAGGCGCTGCCCGGCGATCTGGCGGCGGTGGCCACCGGCTACGCCGCGCGTCCCAAGGCCGTGATCCGCAGCGATACCCGCATGCGCCAGGGCAGCGATGCCCGCGGCCGCAGCGTCTGCATGGCCGAGGCCGCCGTTGGCGCGCAGGCGCTGGCGCGGGGCTGGGGCGCGGTGGTGCGCACTTATCGGGTGCCGTCCGACGCGCTGGTCGCGGTGCGCGAGGGCAGCTGCGACGTCGGCCTGATCGACGACGCGGTCTGGGAACCGCTGATGCGTTTTCCCGAATGGAAGAAATTCTCGGCCACGCTGCGCCCCGACGGCGCCCGCTCTGAGCGGGTCTGGCTGCTGCCGGCGGCCGATACGGCCACGCAGTCCTGGCTCGATGCGCGCATGCGCGAATGGGCGCGGGCCGACGCCTGGAAGGCCTTGACCGCCAAATGGGCCCGAGACGTGGCTTTCGACGTCTATCTGGACCAGGAAGTCGCCGACTGCCACAGCTGAGCCCGACGCGGCCCGGATCCGTCCGCAAGGGCCGGGCAGGCCGGTGGGGCGCGGCCCTTACAATGGCGGGCTATGACCACCACCTTGACCGCCGTCTGCTCGCACGAGGAAGACGTCAAGAAAAGCCGCTTCATCGCCCATGCCGCGCCCGTCGCCACCGTCGACGAGGCCATGGCGTTCTTCGCGGCGCACAGCGAGCCCGAAGCCACCCACAACTGCTGGGCCTACCGCATCGGCCAGGAATACCGCTTCAATGACGACGGCGAGCCCGGCGGCACGGCAGGGCGTCCGATCCTGCAGGCGATCGAGGGGCAGGGCATGGACCGCGTGGCGGTGCTGGTGGTGCGTTGGTTCGGGGGCGTCAAGCTGGGCGCGGGCGGACTCGTGCGGGCCTATGGCGGCTGCGCCGCCAACTGCCTGCGCAACGGCCCGCGCACCGAGATCGTGGACCTGGCCACGGTGGCGTGCGCCTGCGGCTTCGCCGAGCTGCCGCTGCTGAAGTCGCGGCTGGCGCAGGCCGGCGCGGTGATCGTGCAGGAGGATTTCAGCGCGGACGGGGTGGCGTTGCGCTTCACGGTGCCGCGCGGCGCCGTGGCCGACCTGGAGATGACGGCGGCGAACATCACGCGCGGCCGCTCGGCGTGGGAACAATTGGCGTGACATGCGACAAGGGCCCCGAGGGGCCCTTGTGCATCACGCGTCCTGGCTGTCCTGGGCCGCGGCGATTTCCTGGTGGACCTTTTCCATGTCGACTTCCTTGATCTTGGCGAGCAGCTCATTGAGCTGGCCGCCGGACAAGGCGCCGGGCTGGGAGAACAGCAGGACTTTCTCGCGGAACACCATCAGCGTGGGAATCGAGCGGATGCCCAGCGCGCCGGCCAGTTCCTGTTCCACGTCGGTGTTGACCTTGGCGAAGGTGACGTCGGGATGCTCGGTGGCGGCCTGCTCGAAAACCGGCGCGAAGCCACGGCACGGGCCGCACCAGGGGGCCCAGAAGTCCACGATCAAGGTGCCGTTCGGCGTGATGGCTTCCTGGAAGCTGTCTTTGGTGAGTTCAACAATACTCATTTTGGATCCTTGCCGCTGGCGCGGCGCAAAGTGTCGGTATCAGCGGCCCGGGGACGCCTGCCCGGACCGGATGCGGCGACGCGGTTGCCGGTCCTGCCGGTCCATAGTAGAGCGGGGACCGGTCGCGTCGCAATGGTTGGCGCTGTGGCGAGCGCGGTCTGCGGAGCTTGTGGGGCCGGCGGCGGGGCTGCCGGCCTCACGCCGCGGTTGTTGTGGGTACGCCGTCGCGCTGCTTGAGCGCGGCGACGATCTCGAAGGAACGCAGGCGATCGGCGATATCGTAGAAATCGGACACGATCATGACTTCGTCGGCTTCCGTCTCGGCGACCAGGGCTTCCAGCCGGCGCTTGACGGTTTCGGGGCCGCCGACGATGGCGGCGCCCAGTCTTTGATTGACCGCCTCGCGCTCCCATTCGTTCCAGAGCCCGTCCATGCTGTCGACCGGCGGCTGCAACTGCAGGCGGTTGCCGCGCACCAACGACAGGAACTTGAGCTGCTGCGTGGTGGACAGGCGCCGGGCCTCTTCATCGGTGGGGGCGGCCACCACCGGCACCCCGATCATGGCGTAGGGTCGGGCCAGCGTCTCGGACGGCTTGAACAGGTGGCGGTACAGGCGCATCGCCGCCATGCCCTCGGGCGAGAAGTGGCCGGCGAACGAGAACGGCAGGCCCAGTTCGGCCGCCAGCCGGGCGCTGAAATCGCTCGAACCCAGCAGCCAGATGGGGATGTCCAGGCCTTCGCCAGGGATGGCGCGCACCGGCTGGCCCGGCCGCGAAGGCGCGAGAAAGCCGCGCAACTCCTCGACCAGCGCCGGGAATTCCAGGCCGCTGCGCGGGCCGCGGCGCAGCGCGTGCTGCGTGGCGCCATCGCTGCCGGGCGCCCGGCCCAGGCCCAGGTCGATGCGGCCAGGGTAGAGGGTTTCGAGCGTGCCGAACTGCTCGGCGATGATCAGCGGCGCATGGTTGGGCAGCATCACGCCGCCCGAGCCGACGCGCAGCGTCGAGGTGTGCCCGGCGATGTGGCCGATCAGCACCGCCGTGGCGCTGCTGGCCACGCCGTTGATGTTGTGGTGTTCGGCCAGCCAGAAACGCTTGTAGCCGAGCCGTTCGACGTGCTGGGCCACCGCCACGCTGTTGCGGAAGGCGTCGGCGGCGTCGCGGCCCTGCACGATCGGGGCCAGGTCCAGCACCGAGAAGGGGATGCGGGCCAGGGTGCTCATGCGCGGCGCTCGCGTGGGCGGCGGGGACAGGACGAATGCGGGGTGTGGCGAGACAAGGTCGGCTCCATGGTCTTATATACATGGGGAGTGTATCGGCGAATTCAACCGCTCCCGCCAGCAACCATACGGGCCGGCGGGTTGATAGCCGGACTCAATGATGACGATTTGCCGGGCGGCCCGCGACCCGGGCAGTCGTACCGGTATAGTGGTCACTTCGGCGCCGCAAGCATCGTTCCCGCGGCTCCAGGTCCGCCCCCCGATCGCGCCGCCGCGCCTGCGATTGCCAACATGATCGGCAGCGTCTGGCCGTTTCGTCCAAGACGGGGCCACTCGAATCGGCGATGATGCGGTTTTCTTCGATATCCGCGGGAGACACGCATGGGCGCCACCGGCAATAACCACCAGATCGACAACATCGAATTCAACGTCGCCGACATCGCCCGCAGCAAGCGCTTCTATGGCGACGCCTTCGGCTGGTCGTTCACCGACTACGGGCCGACCTACACCGAATTCACCGATGGCCGCCTCAAGGGCGGCTTCACCACCGGCGAGCCGGTGCGCCCGGGCGGGCCGCTGGTGATCCTGTACGCCGACGACCTGGTCGACGCGCAGCGCCGCGTGACGGCGGCGGGCGGCCGCATCAGCCGGGAGGCCTTCGATTTCCCCGGCGGCCGCCGCTTCCACTTCGCCGACCTCGATGGCTATGAACTCGCGGTCTGGACCGCCGTGGCCTAGCGGCGGGTGCGCGCCGGCATGAAAAAACCGCCGCCTTCCGGACCGGAAGCGCGGCGGTTTTGCATGGGGCGCGTCTGGCGGACGTTATTCCGGGAAGAACGCGTAGCGGATGACGAACAGGATCGCCACCAGCCAGGTGGCCGGATGCACGTCGCGCACGCGGCCGGTAGCGGTCTTGAGCACCACGTAGCTGATGAAGCCGAAGGCGATGCCGTTGGCGATGGAGTAGGTGAACGGCATCACCAGTGCCGTCAGCGCGGCCGGGGTGGCTTCGCAGACGTCGTTCCAGTCGATGTCGATCAGCTCGCGCATCATCAGGCCGGCCACGTAGAGCAGGGCGGGGGCGGTGGCGTAGGCGGGCACGGCGCCGGCCAGCGGCGAGATGAACAGCGCGGCCAGGAACAGCAGGGCCACCACCAGCGCGGTCAGGCCGGTGCGGCCGCCGGCCTGCACGCCCGAGGCGCTTTCGACGTAGGCGGTGGTGCTGCTGGTGCCCAGCATCGAGCCGGCCACGATGGCGGTGCTGTCGGCGAACAGGGCGCGGCCCAGGCGGTTGGGGCGACCCTCCGGCATCAGGCCGGCGCGTTTGGCCACGCCCACCAGCGTGCCGGTGGCGTCGAACACCTCGACCAGCACGAACACCAGGATGACGTGCACGAATCCGGTGTGCAGCGCGCCCAGGATGTCCATCTTGAACAGCGTCGGCGCCAGGCTCGGCGGCGCCGCGAACACGCCCTTGAATTCGTTGTAGCCCAGCGCCATCGACAGCACCGTGACCACCAGGATGCCGATCAGGATGGCGCCGCGCACGCGCAGCGCGTCCAGCGAGGCGATGATGAAAAAGCCCAGGATGGCAAACAGCGGTCCCGGGGTGGTCAGGTCGCCCAGCGTCACCTTGGTGGCCGGATGCGCCACCACGATGCCGGCGCTGGACAGCGCGATAATGGCCAGGAACAGGCCGATACCGGCGGCGATGGCGCTGCGCAGCGAATGCGGGATGCCCTTGACCAGCCAGACCCGGATGCCCGAGATGGTCAGGACCAGGAAGATCACGCCCGAGATGAACACGGCGCCCAGCGCCTGCTCCCAGGTGTAGCCCATGGTCTTGACCACGGTGAAGGCGAAGAAGGCGTTCAGCCCCATGCCCGGCGCCATGCCGATCGGCCAGTTGGCGATCAGCGCCATCACCAGCGAGCCCAGCGCGGCGGCCAGGCAGGTGGCGACGAACACGGCGTTGCGGTCCATGCCGGTGGACGACAGGATGTCCGGGTTCACGAAGATGATGTACGACATCGTCAGGAATGTCGTCAGGCCGGCCACGATCTCGGTTCTCGCGGTCGTGCCGTGTTCACGCAGGTTGAATAGCTTCTCCAGCATTCTTATCCCCAGGGTGCTTGCAGGCTCGGTTTGTCGGAAGGGGGCTTGGCCGCCCTCGGTCATTTTGTAAACGGGCGTATTTTCGCATCAGTTGTAAACTCTGCCGCCATGATTATTCTCGGCTTTGAAAGCTCCTGCGACGAAACGGGCGTCGCAGCCGTCTGTACGGAACGCGGCCTGCTCGCGCACGCGCTGCACACCCAGATCGCCATGCACCAGGAATACGGGGGCGTGGTGCCTGAACTCGCCTCGCGCGACCATATCCGCCGCGTGGTGCCGCTGACGCACCAGGTGCTGCAGGAGGCGGGCCTGGAAATGTCGGACATCGGGGCGGTGGCGTATACGGCCGGGCCCGGTCTGGCCGGCGCGCTGCTGGTGGGCGCCAGCGTGGCGCAGTCGTTCGCCTGGTCGCGTCACCTGCCGGCCATTGCCATCCATCACCTGGAAGGCCACCTGTTGTCGCCGATGCTGGCCGACCCGCGGCCCGATTTCCCGTTCGTGGCGCTGCTGGTGTCCGGCGGCCATACGCAGTTGATGCGGGTCGACGGGGTGGGGCGCTACGAATTGCTGGGCGAAACGCTGGACGATGCCGCCGGCGAAGCCTTCGATAAGTCGGCCAAGCTGATGGGCCTGGGCTATCCGGGCGGACCGGCGCTGGCGCGCCTGGCGGACCAGGGCGATGCCGCGCGCTTCGACCTGCCGCGCCCCATGCTGCACAGCGGCGACCTGGATTTCAGCTTCAGCGGCCTGAAGACGGCCGTGCTGACTCGGGTCAAGGCGGCCGAGCAGGACGGCGGACTGGATGAGCAGACCCGCGCCGACCTGGCGGCGGCCACCCAGGCCGCCATTGTCGAGGTGCTGGCCGCCAAGTCGATCCGCGCCCTCAAGCAGACCGGCCTGCGCCGCCTGGTGGTGGCCGGCGGGGTGGGCGCCAACCAGCTGCTGCGCGCCAGGCTGGCCGCCGCGCTCAAGCCGCTCAAGGCACAGGCCTATTTCCCGCCGCTGTCGTTGTGCACCGACAACGGCGCCATGATCGCCTTCGCGGCGGCCGAACGGGTCAAGGCCGGGCTGGTGACCCTGGATCCCGATGCGCACGGATTTACCGTGCGGCCGCGCTGGGACCTGGCGGAGATCGGCTGAGCCGGGCAATGAAAAGGGGGCCGCGGCCCCCTTTTCATTTGTGCCGCGACGCCCGTACCGGCGCGCGGATCACTTTTTCTTGCCGCCGCCGATGCGGCTTTCGGTGCCTTGCACCAGGCGCGTGATGTTGGCGCGGTGGCGGTAGAACAGCAGCACGCCGATGATGGCCAGGGCAATGCCCATGGCCGGCTGGGCATACCAGGCCAGGCCGGAGCCGAACACGTAATAGACCGGCGCGAAGAACGCCGCCACCAGCGAGGCCAGCGAGGAATAGCGGAAGAACACCGCGATGATCAGCCAGGTGGCCGCCGTAGCGACCGCCAGCCAGGGCTGGATGGCGACCAGCACGCCCAGCGCGGTGGCCACGCCCTTGCCGCCCTTGAAACCCAGGAAAATCGGGTACAGATGGCCCAGGAAGGCGGCCACGGCGACCGCGGCCAGCGGCCCGGGGGTGATGCCGGGCGCCAGGCGCTGCGCCAGCCAGACGGCGAACCAGCCCTTGGCGGCGTCGCCCAGCAGGGTCAGCGCGGCGGCGGTCTTGTTGCCGGTGCGCAGCACGTTGGTGGCGCCGGGGTTCTTCGAGCCGTAGCTGCGGGGGTCCTGCAGTCCCATCAGTTTGCTGACGACCACCGCGAACGGCACGGAGCCAATCAGGTAGGCCAGCAGGATGAGCGCAGCGGAGAACGCCAGGGAGGGTTCGGTGATCGCCATGGGTAAGGGGTCCGTTGTTGTCGTGCGTTGTCTCGATGGCTGCGGATTCTACCCCGGCGGCCCGGCGGGCCGGGTACGGGTAAGCGAGCGGCCGATCGGAACCGGGTTCGCCGACGGACATGCCGAGGTCCTCCTTGGACGGTACAATCCAGCGCGTCACCCGCGTTTTATTTTCTTTCGGATGCACAATGCGAATTCTGGTTTCGAACGATGATGGTTATTCCGCCCCTGGGCTCGAAGCGCTGGTCAAGGCGCTGCAAGGCCTGGGCGACCTGACCGTCGTCGCGCCCGAGACCAACCACAGCGGCGCATCCAATTCCCTCACGTTGAACCGGCCGCTGTCGGTGCGCACCGCTTCCAACGGCTTCATCGCCGTCAACGGCACGCCGTCCGACTGCGTCCACGTGGCCCTGACCGGGCTGATGGACGCGCGCCCGGACCTGGTGGTGTCCGGCATCAACAACGGCGCCAACATGGGCGACGACACGCTCTATTCGGGCACCGTGGCGGCCGCCAGCGAGGGCTACCTGTTCGGCATCCCGGCCATCGCCTTCTCGCTGGCCGAGAAAGGCTGGGAGCACATCGATTCCGCCGCCCGCGCGGCGCGCATGGTGGTCGAACGCCATCTGGCGCAGCCCTTGGCCGCGCCGGTGCTGCTGAACGTCAACATCCCCAGCCGCCGGTTCGAGGACATGCACGGCTTTCAGGTTACGCGCCTGGGCAAGCGCCATCCGTCGCAGCCGGTGGTGCGCACCACCACCCCTTATGGCGATCCGGTCTATTGGATCGGGCCGGTGGGGCAGGCGGCCGACGCCACGCCTGGCACCGATTTCCACGCGGTCGCGCAGGGCATGGTGTCTGTCACGCCGCTGCGGCTGGACCTGACCCAGCACAGCCAGCTCGACGAAATCCGGACCTGGGCGGAGCCGCTATGCGTCGACGCGTAAGCCAGCCGGACGTCTCCCAGGCGGTTCCCGGGCGGCCCAGCCCGGTGCGCTACGACTCGGGCCGGCTCAGCCCCGGCGTCACGCCGGCCAACAGCAACACCCGGGTCTCGGCCGCGACCCTGCAAAGCCAGGCGAAGGCGCCGACGCCCGCGGCGGGCGGCAACCTGGGGCTCAATTCGGATCGCCTGCGCCAGGCCATGGTGCAGCGCCTGCGCGTCCAGGGCGTGACCGACGAACGCGTGCTCAACGCCATGGCCGCGGTGCCGCGCCACCTGTTCGTCGACGAGGCCCTGGCCAGCCGCGCCTATGAAGACGCGGCCCTGCCGATCGGCCATTCGCAAACCATTTCGCAACCCTGGGTGGTGGCGCGCATGATCGCCGCCATCTGCGAAGACCGCACCCCCACCCGCGTGCTCGAAGTGGGCGCCGGCTGCGGCTACCAGGCGGCGGTGCTGGCCCAGTTCGTGCGCGAGGTCCATTCGATCGAACGCATCCGCGGCCTGTACGAGCTGGCGCGCGAACACCTGCGCGCCTTGCGGCTCACCACCCGGATCCGCTTGATCTACGGCGACGGCATGCTGGGCCTGCCCGGCGTGGCGCCGTTCGATGCTATCGTTGTGGCTGCCGCCGGCCTGACCATCCCGCAGGCGCTGCTGTCGCAGCTTGCGCCGGGCGGACGCCTGATCGCTCCCGAAGGGGGCTCCAATCAACGCCTGGTGCTGATCGAACGCACCGGCGCGGCCAGCTGGAAACGTACTGAATTAGAGGCCGTGCGCTTTGTGCCGCTGCGTGCCGGAATACAATCTTGAGCAAACAGGAGAAACGTATGCTCAACGGGCAGTTGCAACTGACCGATATGAACCTTGGCGTGTCCATGACGCGCCTGCGCCGTCCGGTTTTCGTGGCCGGCGTCCTCAGCCTGGCCATCCTGGCCGGCTGCGCATCCAAAGGCACGCGCGCGCCGGTCGTCGACCTGGCCGGCGGCCAGCCGTCCGCAGCCGCCCAGCCGGGCGGCAGTTATGTCGTCAAGCCGGGCGATACGCTCTACAAGATCGCGCGCGCCAACAACGTCGATATCGAGAACATCAAGCGCTGGAACAACCTCAGCGATCCCAATCAGATTTCGGTGGGGCAAGTGCTGAAGATGTCCGGTTCGTCGGGCGGTGTCGCGCAACCGGCGCCCATTGCCAGCAACAAGGCGCAGCCGCGCCCGCTGGACCAGCCGGCCGATACCTCGGGCACCGCCACGGCATCACTGCCGCCGCCCGCGCCCGCTCCCACGCCCGCTGAAACCAAGCCCGCCACGCGCGCGGCCGACGCCGGCGTGATCAACTGGGCCTGGCCGGCCGGCGGGCAGATCATGCAGGGCTTCAACAACAACAGCAAGGGCATCGACATCGCCGGCGCGCTGGGCGATCCGGTCACCGCCGCGGCGGATGGCAAGGTCATGTACAGCGGCAACGGCGTGCGCGGCCTGGGCAACCTGATCATCGTCAATCACCAGAACGGCTTCATCACGGCGTATGCGCACAACCGCACGCTGCTCGTGAAGACCGGCCAGGACGTCAAGCGCGGCGCCAAGATCGCCGAGATCGGCCAGAGCGATACCACTTCGCCGCGCCTGCACTTCGAGATCCGCCGCCAGGGCACGCCCGTGGATCCGATGCAGTACCTGCCCGCCAAATGACGCCCACCCTGGTATTCGACCTCGAGACCATTCCCGACGCGGATGGCCTGCGCAAGCTCAACGGCTGGAGCGCAGACGTTCCCGACGCCGAAGTGGTCGAGCGCGCGCTGACCGCGCGCCGCGAGGCCGTGGGGCACGACTTCCTGCCGCTGCACCTGCACAAGGTCGCGGTGGTGGGCTGCGTGTTCCGCGACGACCAGGGCTTTCGCGTCAAGACGCTGGGCCAGGCGGATGATCCGGAAGCCGCCTTGCTGGCCGGCTTCTTCAAGACCATCGAGCGCTACACGCCCAAGCTGGTCAGCTGGAACGGCTCGGGCTTCGACCTGCCGGTGCTGCACTACCGCAGCCTGATCCAGGGCGTGCCCGCGCCGCGCTACTGGGACATGGGCGAGGAAGACCGCGATTTCAAGTTCAACAACTACATCTCGCGCTATCACTCCCGCCACACCGACCTGATGGACCTGCTGGCCAAGTACAACGGCCGCGCCAACGCGCCGCTGGACGAGCTGGCCAAGCTGTGCGGCTTTCCGGGCAAGCTCGGCATGGACGGCAGCAAGGTCTGGGAGGCCTGGAGCCAGGGCCGCGCCGACGAGGTCCGCGCCTATTGCGAAACGGACGTGGTCAACACCTGGCTGGTGTATTGCCGCTTCCGCTTCCTGCGCGGTGAACTCGACCGCACCGCCTACGACGCCGAGATCGCGCTGGTGCGCGACACGCTGACGGCCAGCGAGGCGCCGCACTGGAAGGAATACATGGCGGCCTGGGACGCCAGTTGAGTGGCGCGCGCGGTTGGCGCGACAGGCTCGACAGACGGGGTCCGCTGGGCCCCGTTTTCACGTCCAGCACTGGCGCAATCGACTGAAACATAGCTTGCGGGGGCGAAACCTGGATGAAACCGGGCCGATCGCACAATGGCCTCGCTTTCTTCACTTTCAGGAGACCTACATGTCCCGATTCGCACTCCGCTCCAACCTGGCCGCGCTTGCCATGGTCGCCGCCGCCGGCGGCTTGCTGGCCGCTCCCGTCATGGCGGCGGCGCCCGCCGACGGTGGTCCCGCCGCCATGCACGAAGGCCATCGTGGCGGCGGCTTCCACAAGGGCATGCGCGACGGCCTGTGGATCCCGGGCCTGGGCCCCGTGTCCAAGGCGCAATTCGACCAGCTCAAGCTGGACGACAAGCAGCAGGCCCTGCTCAAGACCGCGCAGGACGGCCAGCGCAGCCTGCACGAAGCGATGCGCGCTTCCGGCGGCCAGCGCCACGATCTGCTCAAGGCGCAGCTGGACAGTGGCAAGCTGGACCCGCGCGCGCTGCTCGAGCAGTCCGATAAATCGCGTGACCAGTTCGGCACGCAGGCCAAGCAGGTGCGTGACCAATGGTTGGCCGTGTGGGACAGCTTGAACGACGCCCAGCGCACCCAGGTGACCCAGATGCTCAAGGAGCGCCAGGCCAAGATGCAGGAGCGCCACGCCCGCATGGAAGGCCGCCATGGCAAGGGTCCGGGCAATGCCCCGGGGGCCGTGCCGCCGCCGCCGGCCGCGCCCGCCGCCAATTGAGGAGGATCCGGCCGGACGGCATGCCGTCCGCCGCCGCCCTTGCCGGCGCCCCAGGTGAGGCCGCGCCCGCCAACCCCGTCCCGCCAGCCCGCGGGGCGGGGTTTTTCTTTGCGTGCCCCGGACCGCGGCGCGCAGGCCCCATTTTGAGGCGGCCCCGCCAGTGCACGTGGCGCTGCGCACCGCGATGGTGCGCAGCGCCGCGCGGATTCAGCGCGGCGCCAGTGTGCTGACACGCAGATGAAACCTGGCACGGACATTGCTTGAGGAAAGGTGAGCCGGTTACCTGCCGTTGCAAGACCGGCCTGACGGATGCGCCCATGGCCTTCCTCCTCTCGTCAAATCCGATCAGGACACCGCACCATGAAGAAGACGTTGCTAGCCTTGCCCGTTGCGCTTGCCGCTTGTTTCGTTGCAACGGCCCAGGCCGAACCCACTGACCTGGGCGGCGGTTTCTCGCTCAGCGGCAATGCCACGATCGCCAGCGACTACCGCTTCCGCGGCTATTCGCAGACCGACTTCCGGCCGGCCGCACAACTGGGCTTCGACCTGAACCACAGTTCCGGCTTCTACCTGGGCAACTGGAACTCCAACGTGTCCAGCTTCGTCTTCACCGACGGCAACCTTGAAATGGACTTCTACGGCGGCTGGAAGGGCGACGTGGGCGGTGGCTTCACGCTCGATGCCGGCGTGCTGCACTACTACTATCCGGGTTCCAGCTCGCCCAAGGGCGGCAACTACAACAACACCGACCTGTACCTGGCCGGGACCTACGGCAACTACACGCTGAAGTACTCCTACACGCCCAGCGACTTCTTCAGCACGCCCGACAGCAAGGGCACCTGGTACCTGGACGGCACCGCCAACTTCGACCTGGGCGACGGCTGGGGCCTGGTGGGGCACCTGGGTTACCAGAAGCTCAAGAACCAGGTCAACATGGACGGCGATTCCATCAGCCATTACGTCGACTACAAGCTCGGGGTGACCAAGGACCTGAAGGGCTGGGTGCTGGGCCTGGCGGCGGTGGGCGCCACCAAGGACAACTGGCTGCCGACCAAGTACGGCCATCCGTCGGGCCGCCTGGGCGCGGTGTTCTCGGTGTCGCGCTCGTTCTGATTCCCATCCGTGGCGGCGCCCTGACCGGCGCCGGCTTTGGGGGGCTTGATGGAGACTGCCCGGCGGGCCGTCTCCGGCAAGTCCCCCTTTTTTCCGGGGGCGGGCGCGGCCTGGTAAATATACTGGGCGCTTCATCGCCAGACGCCAGATGCCCCAATGATCGAAACCCGCCTGTTGCGGCAATTCATCGCCGTTGCCGAAGAGCTGCACTTCAACCGCGCCGCCGAGCGCTTGCACATGGCCCAGCCGCCCTTGAGCCAGGCGATACGCCGCCTCGAACAGGAGATCGGCTCGGCCCTGTTTGAGCGCAATAACCGCAGCGTGGCGTTGACGCCCGCGGGCGCCGCCTTTCTCGAGACGGCGCGCGGCACCTTGGCCGCGCTGGAGGAGGGCGTCGCGCACACGCGCCGGGTGGCGCAGGGCATGGCGGGGCACTTGACGCTCACCTTCCTCAATATCGCGCCCTATGCCGAACTGCTGCGTGCCTTGCGCGACTATCGCCGCGATACGCCGGCGGTCGCCTTCACGCTACGCGAGGCTTCGACGCGCGAGCAGGTGGCTGCGCTGGAAAGCGGCGCGGCCGATGTCGGCTTCCTGCGCACGCCCGGCACGACGACGCCGGATCTATGCCTGGAGCCCATCCTGCGCGAACCGATCGTCGTGGCGCTGCCCGCGGGCCATTCGCGGGCGGGGCAGGACGCGGTTGCGCTGGCGTCCCTGGCGGACGAGGCGTTCGTGGCGTCGCCGCGGGCGTCGGGCCAGGGCTTTCACGACCAATTGGTGCAGTTGTGCCGGACCGCGGGCTTCGCGCCGCGGATCGTGCAACATGGCCGCCAGTTGCAGACGCTGGTGGCGCTGGTGGCGGCGGGCTTCGGCATCGCTATGCTGCCGGCGTCGTTGGCGCTGCCTGACCGGTCCGATATCGTGTTCCGGCCATTGCTGGCGGACGCGCCGGATAGCCTGCTGCAACTGGAGCTGCTGATGGCATGGAACCATGTCCGCGTCTCGCCGGTGAGGGATCGCTTCATTGACGCGATCCGGCGGGCCATGGTCGGCTGAGAAATAAGACAAAAAACGTCTCACTGGACCATAAACAAGATATTTTACGAACCGCATCGCGATCCCTAAGCTCAGAGGCATCTTCCTTTTCCGAGTCCGGGGTCGCGATGCCTGCCGCCGTCTACCTGTTTTCCCTTTGCACGTTTGCCTTTGGCCTGTCCGAGTTCGTGGTGGCCGGGCTGGTGTCGGCCATGGCCCATGACCTGCTGGCGCCGGTCCAGGCCGTGGGCGGGGCGGTCGCCGCCTATGCTTTCGGCGCTGCCGTGGGCGCACCGTTCCTGACCGCATTGGCGGCGGGATGGCAGGACCGCCGCCAGCTGGCGCTGGCGATGGCGGCGCTGACGATCGGCAGCGCCGCCATCGGCCTGGCCTCGACGCTGAGCGGCGTTCTGGTCCTGCGCTTCGCCGTGGGCCTGGCGCATGGCGTCTTCATGGCGGTGGCGTCGGATGCCGCGACGCGCCTGGTCGGCCCGGCGCGCGCGGGCAGGGCGCTGTCGCTGGTGTGGCTGGGGCTGACACTGGCATTGGCCGTCGGGGTGCCGCTGGGCACCTATCTCGGCAGCGTCTGGTCGTGGCGTGCCGTGTTCCTGGCGATGGCGGCGCTCGGGCTGCTGGGCATGGGCGGCCTGCTGCTGCTGATGCCGCCGCGTCCGCCTGCGGGCCAGGCCGCCGGCGCGGCTGCCGCGCTGCGTGCCCTGCGGCACCCGCAAATGCTCATGACGGCCGGCGTGGGCGCCCTGGTCAGCGTTGCCGTGTTCGCCTTTTTCACCTTCATTTCGCCTTATCTGCTGCAGGTGGCGTCGGCCGATGCGCGCTGGTTGAGCCTGGCGATGCTGCTGTTCGGCGCGTGCACGGTCGGCGGCAATCTGCTGGGAGGCTATCTGGCCGATGGGCCGGCGCCCGATCGCAATGCACAGAGGGCGTTGGCCGCGCTGGCCCTGAACCTCTGCGGCCTGTTCCTGCTGCGGCATTCGCCGGTCGCGGTGGCGGCGTTGGCGGGAGGGCTGGGGCTGTGCTTTTTTGCCATCGTCACGATGCTGACGCTACGGCTGCTGGCGTTGGCGCGGCGCTACGTGCCGGCGTCCACGGCCGCCGCGGCCGGCTTGAACATCGCGTCGTTCAATCTGGGGACGGCCTTGGGCGGCGCGTTGGGCAGCTTGGTGATCGCGGCGGGAGGCCTCGCCGGCCTGCCGCTGGCGGGGGCGGCGGCGGCCGTGGTCGCGGCGGCGGCGCTGCGCTGGCAGGCGGCCAGGACCCCGCTGAGGCAGGCCGCCTGATTCCTCTTACAATGCCGGGTTGCGTGAATTTTCTGGACTGCGTGAGATGTCTGACGTTTTGAGTATCGAATCCCTGGACCTGGAAGCCCGGGGTATCGCCCGCCGCGATGGCAAGGTCGTGTTCGTGGAAGGCGCCTTGCCCGGCGAGCGGGTCACGGCGACCACCGTGCGCCGCAAGCCGTCCTATGAAATCGCGCGGGTCGACCAGGTCATGCGCCCGTCGTCGCAGCGCGTCGCGCCGCGCTGCCCGCATTTCGGCGTCTGTGGCGGCTGTGCCATGCAGCATCTCGAACCGTCCACGCAGGTGGCGATCAAGCAGCGGTCGCTCGAAGACACCTTCTGGCACGTCGGCAAGCTGCGTCCGGCCCGCATCCTGGCGCCGCTGCATGGCCCGACCTGGGGCTACCGCTACCGCGCCCGCCTGTCGGTGCGCGTGGTGCCCAAGAAGGGCGGGGTGCTGGTGGGTTTTCACGAGCGCAAGAGCAGCTACGTGGCCGACATGCGCGAATGCCATGTGCTGCCGCGCCACGTCAGCGACCTGCTGATGCCGCTGCGCGCCATGATCGCGTCGATGTCCGCGCCCGACCGCCTGCCGCAGGTGGAAGTGTCGCTGGGCGACGGCGTGACCGCGCTGGTGCTGCGCCACCTGCTGCCGCTGACCGACCACGACATCGCCGTGCTGCGCGCCTTCGCCGACAAGCACGATGTGCAATGGTGGCTGCAGCCCAAGGGCCCGGACACGGTGCATCCGCTGGTGCCCGAGCATCGCGACGCGCTGACCTACACCATGCCCGAGTTCGGCCTGCGCATGCCGTACCGGCCGACCGACTTCACCCAGGTCAACCACGCCATCAACCGCGCGATGGTGTCGCGCGCGCTGCAATTGCTGGAAGTGCAGCCGACCGACCGCGTCGCCGACCTGTTCTGTGGCCTGGGCAACTTCACGCTGCCGCTGGCCACCCAGGGCCGCGAGGCCGTGGGCGTGGAAGGCAGCAAGGCGCTGACCGACCGCGCCCATGAGGCCGCCGCGCGCCACGGGCTGGGCGAGCGCACCAGTTTCGCCACCCTCAACCTGTTCGAGGTGGACGCCGAATGGCTGCGCGGCCTGGGCTTCTTCGACCGCATGCTGATCGATCCGCCGCGCGAAGGCGCGCAGGCCGTGGCGCAGGCGCTCTCGCAACTGAAGGCCGAGGAACGCCCGCGCCGCATCGTCTACGTGTCCTGTAATCCCGCCACGCTGGCGCGCGACGCCGCCATCATGGTGCACGAGGGCGGTTACCTGCTCAAGAGCGCCGGTGTCATCAACATGTTCCCGCACACCGGGCACGTGGAGTCCATTGCCGTGTTCGAATCGCTGGATGCCGAGGGCGTGCGCGAAGTGCAGGAGCGCGCCCGCCAGCGCGCCTTGCAGCAGGCTGCCGAGGCGGCGGCCGCCGAAGCGGAAAAGGAAGCAGCGGCTGCCGAGAAGGCCGCGTCCAAGCAGGCGGCCACCGAGGCCTACCACGCCCGCGTCGCGGCCGAAGGCGAGGCGCCGGCGCAAAGCCAGGCGTGAGACCCCGACCCGGCGTGGACCGGGCCGCATGCAAGAAGGGCAGGCCGGTTGGCTTGCCCTTTTTTCTTAGTGGGAGCGCCCCAGGTCTTCCAGGATGGGGCAGTCGGGTCGATCATCCCCGTGGCAGTTGTGCGCCAGGTGCTTGAGCGTGGCCGCCATGTCGCGCAGGGCGCAGGCCTTGCGTTCCAGTTCGGCCACGTGTTCGAGCGCGATGCGCTTGACGTCGGCGCTGGCGCGGCTGCGGTCGCGCCACAACGCCAGCAGCTCGTTCATCTGCTCCACCGAGAAGCCCAGGTCGCGCGCGCGCCGCACGAAGCGCAGCGTATGCAAGTCATGCTCGCTGTAGACGCGGTAGCCCGAATCCTTGCGCAACGCCGGGCCGATCAGGCCGATGCTTTCGTAGTAGCGGATCATCTTGGCGGAGATGCCGGATTCCTGGGCGGCTTGTCCGATGTTCATGTGAGGTCTCCTGGTTGGCTGGCGCGTCAGTGCGCGGCGCGCGGGCGGAAGGTCTTCAGGCGCAGCGCGTTGCCCAGCACGAACACGCTGGACAGCGCCATGGCGCCGGCCGCGAAGATCGGCGACAGCGACAGGCCATAGGCCGGATACAGGGCGCCCGCCGCCAGCGGGATCAGCGCGGCGTTGTAGGCGAAGGCCCAGAACAGGTTCTGGCGGATGTTGGCCAGCGTGGCGCGGCTGAGCGCGATGGCGTTCGGCACGCCGTGCAGGTCGTCGGCCATCAGCACCACGGATGCGGCCTCGATGGCGACGTCGGTGCCGGTGCCGATGGCGATGCCGGTATCGGCCGCGGCCAGCGCCGGCGCGTCGTTGATGCCGTCGCCGACGAAGGCCAGCTTGCGGCCGCCGGCGCGCAGCGCGGTGATGGCCTCGACCTTGCCGTCGGGCAGCACTTCGGCGCGCACTTCGTCGATGCCCAGCTGGCGCGCCACGGCCTGCGCCGTGTGGCGGTTGTCGCCGGTGATCATGGCGGTCTTCAGGCCCTGCGCGTGCAGCGCCGCGATGGCGTCCACGGCCGACGGCTTGACCGGATCGGTCACCGCGATCATGGCGGCGGCCCGGCGGTCGATGGCGACGTAGATCGGCGTCTTGCCTTCGTTGCCCCACTGCTCGGCGCGCTGGCCGAAGGCGCTGACGTCCACGCCGCGCTCGGCCATCAGCCGGTCGGCGCCTGCCAGCACGCGCTTGCCGGCCACGCTGGCTTCGACCCCGGCGCCGGTGATGGCGGCGAAGCCTTCGGCCGGCAGCAGGTCGATCTTGCGGTCGGCGGCGGCCGCCACGATGGCCAGCGCGATCGGGTGCTCGGAGCGCGCCTGCACCGACGCGACCCATTGCAGCACGTCCGCATCACGGAAGCCTGCGGCCGGCTCCAGTTCGGTCAGGGTCGGCTTGCCCAGCGTCAGCGTGCCCGTCTTGTCGAAGGCCACCACCTGCACGTCGCGCAGCGTCTGCAACGCGTCGCCCTGGCGGAACAGCACGCCCATTTCGGCGGCGCGGCCGGTCCCGACCATGATCGAGGTCGGCGTGGCCAGGCCCATGGCGCAAGGGCAGGCGATGATCAGCACCGCCACCGCGTTGACCAGCGCATGCGACAACGCCGGCGCCGGCCCCAGGAAGAGCCAGGCCAGGAAGGTCAAGAGCGCCATGCCCATCACGGCCGGCACGAACCAGGCGGTGACCTGGTCGACCAGCGCCTGGATCGGCAGGCGCGCGCCCTGGGCGGCTTCAACCATGCGGATGATGCGCGCCAGCATGGTGTCGGCGCCGGTGTGGGTGACGCGCAGCGTGAAGCTGCCCGACGTATTGAGCGTGCCGCCGGTGGCCTGCATGCCCGGCTGCTTTTCCACCGGCACCGGTTCGCCGGTCAGCATCGACTCGTCGACGTACGAGCTGCCTTCGATGATCTCGCCGTCCAGCGGGATCTTCTCGCCGGGACGCACCACCACGATATCGCCCTTGCGCACCTGTTCGATGGCGATGTCCTGCGGCTGGCCGTCGCGCAGCACGCGCGCGGTGCGCGGCTGCAGGCCGATCAGGCGCTTGATGGCGGCGCCGGTCTTGCCCTTGGCGCGCGCTTCCAGCGTGCGGCCAAGCAGGATCAGCGTGACGATGACGGCGGCGGCTTCGTAATAGACGTTGCGGGCGCTTTCCGGCAGCCAGTCCGGCGCGAAGGTGGCGACCACCGAGTAGCCCCAGGCCGCGCCGGCGCCCAGCGCCACCAGCGAGTTCATCTCGGGGGCGCGGCGCCACAGCGCCACCAGGCCTTTGCTGAAGAAGTGGCGGCCGGGCCAGGCCAGCACGGCCGTGGTCAGCACGAACTGCAATAGCCAGCTGTTCTGCTGGCCGATGTTGGCCAGCACCCAGTGGTGCATGGCGGGGATCAGGTGCGAGCCCATTTCCAGGGCGAACACGGGCAGCGTCAGCACCAGCGCGGCGATGAAGGCGCGCTGCAGGCGCCGCGCCTCTGCGTCACGCGCCTCGGACTGGCGTTCGGCGTGGTCGTCCTGGGCGGCGATCGGGCGCGCCTCGTAGCCCATCTTGACCACGGCCTCGACCAGGGCGTCGGGCCGGGCCGCGGCCGGGTCATAGGCCACCAGGGCGCGTTCGGTGGCCAGGTTGACCTGGGCCTGGGCGACACCCGGGACGCGGGTCAGGGCCTTTTCCACGCGCTTCACGCAGGACGCGCAGGTCATGCCCTCGATGGCAAGTTCAAGCTCGACGGAAGGGTTGGCAACGCTCATGGCAGTCTCGGTTGAGGTAGGAAGACCTCAGTTTCATCCTTCCAATGATGGGAAGGTCAAGGATTATTCTACGCTTGACCTTCCTATAATGGGAAGGTCTAAGCTGGATTCCAGTTCGCACCGAAGGCGGCGCGACCATCCTTGATTCACACGGAGAACACCATGAGCATCCAATTCCAAGTCCTCGACATGACCTGCGGCCATTGCGTCAAGACCATCACTGGCGCGGTGACGGCAGCCGTGCCGGGGGCCAGCGTGGCGGTGGACCTGTCCACGCACCGCGTGACGGTCACCGGCAGCGACCAGGCCGACAAGGTCGAAGCCGCCATCCGCGACGCCGGCTACGAGCCGCAGCCGGTGTAAGGGCGGGCCGCCGCCAGGCGTATGATAGATAACGTCTGGCGGCGATGAGTTTGTTATTGTCAAAAACTATCAATCAATTAAACTAATTAAATTTGATTAATTAATAGTTGGGATTTATCATTCTTTCCATGGTGGTTGAACAGACCCCGCTACCCCAAGGAGAGATTGAATGCTGCAAAACCGTGAAGGCCAACGTGTTCCCAACGTAACGTTCCCCGTCCGCGAGGGCAACACCTGGAAGAAGGTCACGACCGACGACCTGTTCAAGAACAAGACGGTCGTGGTCTTTTCGCTTCCCGGCGCTTTCACGCCGACCTGCTCGTCGACCCACTTGCCGCGCTACAACGAACTGGCTCCGGCCTTCTTCGCCGCCGGCGTCGACAGCATCGTCTGCGTGTCGGTCAACGACACCTTCGTCATGAACGAATGGGCCAAGGACCAGGAATCGGCCAACATCACGCTGCTGCCCGACGGCAACGGCGAATTCACCGAAGGCATGGGCATGCTGGTCGACAAGAGCGACCTGGGCTTCGGCAAGCGCAGCTGGCGCTATTCCATGCTGGTCAAGGACGGCGTGGTGCAGAAGATGTTCATCGAGCCCGAAAAGGAAGGCGACCCGTTTGAAGTGTCGGATGCCGACACCATGCTGGCCCACTTCGCCCCGTCGGCCAAGAAGCCCGACCAGGTCGTGGTGTTCTCCAAGCCCGGCTGCCCGTTCTGCGTGGAAGCCAAGGCGCTGCTCGAAGACAAGGGCTATGCCCCGATCGAGATCCCGCTGGAGAACAAGGTGCGCGGCCGCGTGATCGGCGCCGTGTCCGGCAAGGGCACCGCTCCGCAGGTGTTCATCAACGGTTCGCTGATCGGCGGCCTGGAAGACCTGAAGGCGCACTTCGCCTGATGCTGGCCGGGAAGGGGACGCAGTCCCTTTCCCTTGCCGCGGCCGCTCCCGCAAGGAGCGGTCCGGCGCGCCGGTTTCCCTTTTTCCGCATCTTCGCGCGGCCCCCAGGGGGTGCCGCGGGACGGCGTTCGTCCCGAGGGTGCGCAACAAGGCGGAATCCGCCTTTGACAACGTTTGCTCCACGCCACACCGGGGGATCCACTCATGAAGACTTTGCACACCGATATCGCCGTCCTGGGCGCCGGCACCGCCGGCCTGGCCGCCTACCGCGCCGCCAAGGCCGCGGGCAAGCGCGCGCTGCTGATCGAAGGCGGCCCCTACGGCACCACCTGCGCCCGGGTCGGCTGCATGCCGTCCAAACTGCTGATCGCGGCCGCCGAGGCCGCGCACCAGGCGGCGCACACCGCGCCGTTCGGCGTGCACGTCGAGGGCGAGGTCACGGTCAATGGCGAAGAGGTGATGGACCGCGTCAAGCGCGAGCGCGACCGTTTCGTCGGCTTCGTGCTCGAGGGCGTGGAGAACATCCCGGCGGAAGACAAGATCCGCGGCTATGCCCGCTTCGAATCGGACACGGTGCTGCGGGTCGACGACCACACCGAGATCCATGCGTCCCGCGTGGTGATCGCGACCGGCTCGCGGCCGTCGGTGCCGCCGCCGTTCCGCGGGCTGGGCGACCGCCTGGTGCTGAACGACGACGTGTTCGCCTGGGATGACCTGCCGCGCCGCGTGGCGGTGTTCGGCCCCGGCGTGATCGGGCTGGAGCTGGGCCAGGCGCTGGCGCGGCTGGGCGTCGAGGTGCGCGTGTTCGGCGTCAGCGGCAGCCTGGGCGGCATCAGCGATCCGCAGGTGCGCCACAGCGCCCGCAAGATCTTCCAGCAGGAGTTCTACCTGGACCCGGATGCGCGCGTACTGGAAACCCAGCGCGTCGGCGACGAGGTCGAGGTGCGCTACGTGGCGCTGGACAACACCGAACGCACCGAGCGCTTCGACTACGCGCTGGTGGCCACCGGCCGCCGCCCCAATGTGGATGGCCTGGGCCTGGAGAACACTTCGCTGCAGCTGAACGCGCAGGGCGTGCCGCTGTTCGACCGCGAGACCATGCAGGCGGGCGCTTCGGCCATCTTCATCGCCGGTGACGCCAATGCCGACGCGCCGCTGCTGCACGAGGCCGCCGACGAAGGCCGTATCGCCGGCGAGAACGCGGCGCGCTATCCCGAAGTGCGCCAGGGGTTGCGCCGCGCGCCGCTGGCGGTGGTGTTCTCGGACCCGCAGATCGCGCTGGCCGGGCAGGGCCACGCCCGCCTGACGCCGGGCACTTTCGTGACGGGCGAGGTCGATTTCGGCGACCAGGGCCGTTCGCGGGTGATGCTGAAGAACCGCGGCCTGCTGCACGTGTACGCCGATATCGCCACCGGCCGTTTCCTGGGCGCGGAGATGGTCGGCCCCAGCGCCGAGCACATCGGCCACCTGCTGGCGTGGGCGGTGCAGCAGGAGCTGACCGTGGCGCGCATGCTGGAAATGCCGTTCTACCATCCGGTCATCGAGGAAGGCCTGCGCACCGCGCTGCGCGACGCGGCCGCCAAGCTGGCGCGGGCGCAGGAAGCGCTGCGCCAGGTGGAGGCGGAAGACGCCGCGGCCTGAACGCCGTCTCCATGCAAAAGGGCTGCCCCGTGGGCAGCCCTTTTTTCGTTCCGGCCTGGAATCAGTCGTCGGACTGCTTCTTGGGCGC
Organism: Achromobacter xylosoxidans; assembly: GCF_001457475.1. Taxonomy (NCBI): domain Bacteria; kingdom Pseudomonadati; phylum Pseudomonadota; class Betaproteobacteria; order Burkholderiales; family Alcaligenaceae; genus Achromobacter; species Achromobacter xylosoxidans. The sequence continues at coordinate 2,883,239 of NZ_LN831029.1, forward strand.
GGGGAACGGATTCTCGCGGAATTGCAGCGTGAAGCCGGCGCGTTCGTCCTGGCCCAGCTCACGCGCCAGGTAGGGCATGGTCTGCTTGAGGGCGTCGTGCAGCGTCCACGGCGGGTTGATCAGGAACATGCCGCTGCCGTGCAGGCCGTAGCCGTCGATGGTGGCCTTCTTGACGGTGAGGGTGGCGTGCAGCCAGCTCTTGACCTTGAGGTTCTCGAAGTGACGCGCCATTTCGCTGGCCTCGCGCCGCTGCACCAGCGGATACCAGACGGCGATGGTGCCGGTGGCGAAGCGTTTGACGCATTCCTTGACGGTGATCAGCGTGCGGCGGTAGTCGTTCTTGTCTTCATAGGACGGGTCGATCAGCACCATGCCGCGGCGCGTCGGCGGCGGCAGCAGGGCCTTGACGCCCTCGAAGCCGTCGTCGCCGTAGATGGTGGTCTGGCGCTGCGCGGTGCGGTCCATGTGTTCGAGGTTGCCGACCAGCGTGTCGATCTCGGTCGGGTGCATTTCGAACAGGCGCAGGCGGTCGGACGGGCGCAGCGCGTCCAGCGTCAGCCAGGGCGAGCCGGGGTAGCGCTTGAGACGGCCGTTGGTGTTGAAGGCGCGGATGCGGGCGACGTAGTCGGCCAGCAGGGGCGGCAGGTCGTCGCGTTCCCACAGGCGGCCGATGCCATCGGCGAATTCCGAGGTCTTGGCGGCCCAGTCGCTGTCCAGGCTGTAGAGGCCGGCGCCGGCGTGGGTGTCGATGACCCAGTAGGGCGCGTCCTTGCGGTTGAAGTAGTCCAGGGCGTGGACCAGGATGGCGTGCTTGAGCACGTCGGCGTGGTTGCCGGCGTGGAAGGCGTGGCGATAGCTGAACACGGGGCGGGGGCCTCAGGCGGCCGGCCGGATGGCGGCCAGTTCGTCGGTGAAGATGCCGTCGATGCCCCAGTCGAGCAGCAGGCGCGCGCGCTCGGGGTCGTTGACGGTCCAGGCGGCGATGCGGTAGCCGGCGGCGTGCACGGCGTCGATCAGTTCGCGCGTGGCGTCCTTCTGGTTGATGTTCAGGGCAACACAGTCGTACTTGACCAGGCGGTCGAGCCAGTCGGCCGGCACCTTCTCGACCAGCAGGGCGCGCGGCAGTTCGGGCGCGGCGTCCTTGGCGGCCTGCAGGGCTTCCTCGGCGAAGGAGGACAGCAGCGGAGCCACGGCGGCGCCTTTCCAGAGTTCACGGGCTGCCAGGGCGACGGCGGCGCCGGTCTCGGCTTCGCGGCCGGGGCAGGGCTTGATCTCGACGTTGCTGGCGATGCCGTTGGCGACGGTGTAGCGGGCCACGGCGGCGAAGGTGGGCAGGGGCTCGCCGGCGTAGGCGGCGGAGTGCCAGCTGCCGAAGTCCAGTTGCGCCAGTTCGCTGAAGGTCTTGGCGGCGGCGGGACCGTGGCCGTTGGAGGTGCGGTCGACGTCGTCGTCGTGCATCAGGACCAGGACGTTGTCACGGCTGAGCTTGACGTCGTATTCGAACATGGTGAAGCCGTGTTCGGCGCCGACGCGCATGGCGGCGAGGGTGTTCTCCGGGGCCAGGCGGCCGCCGCCGCGGTGGGCGATGTGGCGGGAATAGGGCCAGGTGGGGAGGGATGCGGTCATTTCTGTTGATGCTTTGGGGTTCTTTGGGACAGGGTGGAAGGATACTCTGTTCTGGGGGTTCCTTTCCTTTCGTGCGGGGGCGGGTTTTTGCTTCGTGCCTGTGTGGCGGCTTCGGTTCTTTTGGGCGCGGCTGCGGGGCCGTGGCGCGGGGCCGGGGCTACGAGGCTTGTCCGGCGCCTGCGCGCCGGACAGCGCGTCCTCATCCTCGTCGCCTGCGGCTCCTTCGGATTCCGTCGCGCGCGCCTCTACACGCCCCGGCCCCGCGCCACGGCCCCACAGCCGCTCGCGGTGGTGAAAGTTCGGGGCGTCGCTGGGGCGGGGGGTGTGCTTGGGCTTCGTGGGAAGGATTGCGGCGCTTGAAGGATTTGCTGGCGCCCGTCCGGCCAGGCCGCCCTGCGCGGCCCGGCCGGACATACGTGGGGGGTGCTTGCGGCGGGCGCATCTTCCTGGCTCTTATTTCATCGGGGCCTTGTCCTGGGAGACGTCCATGATCATGCGGGCGGCCAGGTAGAGGCGGGGGACGATGGAGGGGATCTGGATGTACTCGGCGTCGTTGGAGTGGGCGCCGAAGCCGCTCAGGCCCATGCCTTCGATGACGGGGCCGCGGGCCTTGAGGGCGGCGAAGGCGGCGTCGGTGCCGCCGCCGCTGGCGCGGTCGATGACTTTCATGGGCAGGCCGAGTTCCTGGTAGATGGCGACGCCGTGGTTGGCGAGGGCGCGCGAGGCGGGGGTGGCTTCCAGCGGCGGGCGGCGCACTTCGAATTTGAGGCTGACCTTGGCGTCGGGCAGCAGCTTTTTCTGGATGCGTTCCTGCAAGGTGCGTTCCAGGGCGTCGAAGTCGGCGACCTTGAGGGCGCGGGCGTCGGCCTGGGCGGTGGCCTGGCCGGGGATGACATTGCGGTTGGTGCCGGCCTGGGCCACGGTCCAGTTCAGTTTCAGGCCTTCCTCGGGCTTGGAGAGGTCTTTCAGTTGCAGGATCTGGTGCGACAGCTCGGTGAGGGCGTTGACGCCGCCTTCGGGGCGGGCGCCGGCGTGCGAGGTCTTGCCCTGCACGGTCAGGTAGGCGGCGCCGATGCCGCTGGTGGCCAGGGTCAGGCGGGCCTCGGCGCCGCCGCCTTCGAAGGAAAACACCGCGTCCTGGTCGGCGCCCAGGCGGGTGATGGTGGCGCGGGCGCCGGGGGAACTGATTTCCTCGTCGCCGTTGATCAGCACGGTCAGGGTGCCGTAGTCCTTGAAACCCAGTTTCTGCAACAGGGCCAGGGTGTGCAGGATGGTGGCCACGCCGTGCTTGTCGTCGGCGATGCCCAGGCCGTAGGCGCGGTCGCCATCGATGCGGAAGGGCTGGTCCTTGAGCATGCCGTTGCGGTAGACGGTGTCCATGTGCGCGATCAGCATGATCTTCTTCTGGCCGCTGCCCTTGAATTCGGCGTGCACCATCGGGCCGACGCGCTCCGGCGTGTCATCCAGGCGGAAGATGTCGGCGGGTTGAATGATCTCGACCTTGCCGCCCAGGGCCTTGAAGCGTTCGCCGATGAGCGCGGCGATGCGTTCCACGCCCTCCACGTCCTTGCTGCCCGATTCGATGCCGACCAGGTCGCGCATGGTGTCCAGCATGGGCTGCTGCTGGGCCTTGGCGGCGTCGTGCACGGCGGCCAGCGGGGCGGCCTGGAGGGCGGATGCGCCGCCCAGGCAGGCCAGGGCGAGGAGGGTGCGAAGGACGAGCGGACGTGAGGACGGGAGCGGCATCGAAAGTCACCTCTGCATGAAAAGGGGAAGGAAGGCGCCGGCCACGGCGTGGCGGCCCGGGTTTCACGATACGAGTGGGGACGGAAGGCGAAAACCGGGGTTTCCCGGGTTGACCGGGACGGGCTTCCGTGGGGGTGGAAACCCCGTGCCGCGGGGGCGGGAGGGGCGCTGGGCGCACCGGTGTAAGCAGACGCTGCGGGACGAATGAGAAATGCTAAAATCCGCCCGCTGACCCGGTTTGACCGGTATGGGAATAGGGCGAATGAGATTCGCCTTTTTTTATGCGTTTTCGTGCGGCCCGGGCGGAAGTCTCCTCCCGAGTGCGGCAACAGGGATTCCATGTTCGAATTTATTCGCAGCCACCGGCGCTGGATGCAGTTCATCCTGCTGCTTCTGATTGTGCCGTCCTTCTTCCTCGTCGGGATCCAGGGCTATGAGAGCTTCATGCGCAAGGAGCCGGAATTGGCGACGGTCGCCGGCCAGCCGATTTCCCGCGCGGAGTTCGACCAGGCGCACCGCAACCAGCTGGAACAATACCGCCAGCGCCTGGGCGCGCAGTTCGACCCGGCCGTGATCGACACGCCGCAACTGCGCGAGGCGCTGCTGAACCAGCTGATCAACCAGCGCCTGCTGGCGAACGTGGCCGTGGACAACCGCTTCTCGGTGTCCGATGAAACGCTGCGCAACACCATTGCCGCGATTCCGGAAGTGCAGGACAACGGCCGCTTCTCGCCCGAGCGCTACCGCCAGGTGCTGGCGGCCCAGGGCATGTCGCCGACCTCGTTCGAGGCCGGCCTGCGCCGTGACCTGGCCGTGGCCCGCGTGCTGGAACCGGTCGGGCAGTCGGCCCGCGCGCCCGCCGAAGTGGTGGCGTCGCTCGAAACCGCCCTGACGCAGCAGCGCACCGTGCAACTGCGCCGCTTCGCCGCCGCCGATTTCCGCTCGCAAGTGACTGTCACCCCGGCCGACATCCAGGCCTGGTACGACGCCAACAAGCAGCAATTGCAGGTTCCCGAGCAGGTCCAGGTGCAGTACCTGGTGCTGAACGAAGCCGCCGCCACCGAGGGCGTGCAGGTCAAGGACGAGGACCTGACGTCGTATTACGAACAGAACAAGAACCGCTTCGGCCAGCCCGAGCGCCGCCGCGCCAGCCACATCATGATCGAAGTGCCCGCGGGCGCTTCGGAAGATGCGCGCAAGGCCGCCCGCGCCAAGGCCGAGGCCCTGGCTACGCAGGCCGCCGCCAACCCGGCGCAGTTCGCCGAGCTGGCCCGCAAGAATTCGCAGGACGCCGGTTCGGCCGCCAATGGCGGCGACCTGGGCTGGCTGGCGCCGGGCATGCTGTCCGGCCCGCTGGAAAAGGCGATCTTCAGCCAGTCCAAGGACCAGGTGTCCGGCGTGGTCGAAAGCCCGTCGGGCTTCCACGTGGTCAAGGTCACCGAGATCCAGCCGGCCGCGATCAAGCCGCTGGCCGAGGTCAAGGACCAGATCACCGCCGAAGTGCGCAAGCAACTGGCCGCCGTGCGTTTTTCGGAGATGGCCAGCCAGCTGAACAAGCAGGTCTACGACCAGCGCGACAGCCTGCAACCGGCCGCCGACGCGGTGGGCCTGAAGCTGCGCACCGCTTCGGGGGTGACGCGCGAGGGCCTGTTGCCCGCCGACCAGGCCGGCCCCGGTTCCGCCGTGGACAGCCCGGACGCCGCGCTGCTGGACAATCCGCGCGTGCGCCAGGTGCTGTTCTCGCCCGACGTGCTGCGTGAAAAGCAGAATTCCGGCGTGATCGAGCTGTCGCCCGACACCATGCTGGCGGTGCGCGTGGCCGCGGTGCAGCCGGCCCATGTGCCGCCGCTGGACAAGGTCAGCGATTCGATTCGCGCCAAGCTGCTGGACGAGCGTTCGGCCGAAGCCGCCAAGAAGGCCGGCGAGGCCGCGCTGGCGGCCGACCAGGCCAACCCGGCCGCCGCGCCGGAAGGCTTCGGCGGTCCGCTGGTGGTGTCGCGCCAGGATCCGAAGAACCTGCCGCGCTCGGTGCTGGACGCCGTGATGCGCCTGCCGGCCGCCAAGTTGCCGGCCTACACCGGCGTGCAGTCGGGCGCCGATTACACGCTGGTGCGCCTGGAGAAGGTCGAGGCCGGCACGGTCGAGGCCGCCGACAAGGAACGCCTGGCGCAGCAATTGGCGGGCGCCTGGGGCCAGGCCGAGAACGAAGCGCTGGTGCGCATGCTGCGCGAGGAATACAAGGTGCAGGTGCTGCCGGCGGCCGCCGAGGCCATCCGCGGCGGCGACGCCTCGCAGCAGGCGGCGGGCTGACCGGCCTGCCGCGTCGCGCGCGGGCCGCCCAGGCCCGCGTTATTCATCATTGCAGCAAGGGCCGCAGCACCGGCCACACATTGTCCAGCAACCTGGCCTGGGCATCCTCGTTGGGATGGATGCCATCGGCCTGGAACATCGCCCGGTCCGTTGCGATACCTTCCATCAGGAAGGGCACGAGCCGGGCGTTTTCGTCTTTGGCGACGGTCGGGAATACCTGCGAAAAGCGCTGGGTGTAGTCACGGCCATAGTTGGGCGGGATCTGCATGCCGACGATGACCACCTTGGCCTCGGCCTTGCGCGCCGCCTGCGCCATGGTGCGCAGGTTCTGTTCGGTCATGTTCAGCGGCAGCCCGCGCAGGGCGTCGTTCGAACCCAGTTCCAGCACCACCACCGCCGGCTCGTGCTGGCGCAGCAGGGCCGGCAAGCGGGCGACGCCGCCGCTGGTGGTGTCGCCGCTGATGCTGGCGTTGACCACCTTGTACTTCGGGTATTGTTCGGAAAGCCGCGCGGACAGCAGCGGCACCCAGCCGGTGCCGCGCTTGATGCCGTATTCGGCGGCCAGGCTGTCGCCCACCACCAGCACGGTGCGCTGCGCGGAACCCTGGGCCGCGGCGGCGGTCTGAGCGTGGGCGGGCGCCATCAGCGTGGCCGTGGCGAGCGTGGATATCAGTAGTGAACGGCGAATCAGGGGAATCAGGCGCATGGATAGCAAGAATTCGATCGAGGTGAAAGGGCTGGGCAAGCGGGTGGCCGATGCCGGCGGGACGCTGTCTATCCTGGAAGACATCGATTTTACGGTGGCGTCGGGCAGCGCCGTGGCCATCACCGGCAGCTCCGGGTCGGGCAAGTCCACCTTGCTGGGACTGCTGGCCGGGCTGGATGTTCCCAGCAGCGGCAGCGTGCGGCTGGCCGGGCAGGACCTGTTCGCCCTGGACGAGGACGGCCGCGCGCGCCTGCGGGCCAATCACGTGGGGTTCGTGTTCCAGTCGTTCCAGCTCCTGCCGAACCTGACGGCGCTGGAAAACGTCATGCTGCCGCTGGAACTGGCGGGCCAGCCGGCGCGCGAGGCGGCCCAGGCCATGCTCGAGCGCGTCGGCCTGGGCGCGCGCCTGCATCACTATCCGCGCACCCTGTCCGGCGGCGAGCAGCAGCGTGTATCGCTGGCGCGCGCGTTCGTGGTGCGGCCCGACCTGCTGTTCGCCGATGAACCCACGGGCAGCCTGGACGCCGCCACCGGCGTCACCGTCATCGATCTGATGTTCGACCTGCACCGGGAGCACGGCACCACGCTGGTGCTGGTGACGCACGATCCCCAACTGGCGGCGCGTTGCGGCCGGCAGGTGGTGCTGGCGGCGGGACGCATGGCCGCGTAGGCGGGATGCGGCCGGCCCCTGCGGCCCGCGCCGGCGATACCAGCCTGAAACGAAAACGCCACCCGAAGGTGGCGTTTTTGCTTGGCCTTTGGCGCGAGCCTTACTTGGCCTTGGCCACGGCCTGGTTCCAGGCGGCGACGACGGCTTCGTACTCCTTGGCGGCGGCGTCCTGGCTGACCGGGAAGATCTTGATGCTGTTGAAGTCGGGCAGGGTGGTCAGGCTGGCCACCGCGATGTCGCTGCGGGTCGGGCGGCGGAAGTTCTTCACCAATTGCGCTTCCTGGGCCTCCTTGCTGAGCAGGCCGTCGTACAGCGCCTTGGCGGCGTCCAGGTTCTTGGCGCCCTTGATGATGAACATGCCTTCGGGCGCCAGGTAGCTGCCCTCGGTCGGGTAGACCAGCTTGATTTCCTTCTGGCCGCCGGCCACGTATTCCTGGGCGGCGTATTCCAGCGTCATGCCGACCGCGTATTCGCCGGCCGCCACGCCCTTGTAGGTGGTGCCCGACGAGGCCGTGACCACGGCGTTGGCGGCGATCTTGTCCAGGCCTTCCTGGCCGAACTGCTTGTACAGGCCGTAGACCAGCATGTAGGCGGTGCCGCTCTTGGACGGATCGGTGATGGCGAACTTGCCCTTCCATTGCGGCTGCATCAGGTCCGACCAGGTGGCCGGCGCCGCCAGGCCCTTCAACTGCCGCTCGTTGACCATCAGCACCATGATGTGCACGTTGGTGCCGACCCACAGATCGTCCGGGCCGCGGAACTCGGCCGGGATCTTGTCGATATCGGCCGGGCGGTAGGGCTGCAAATGCTGGCGGTAGGCGCCCAGCGTGCCGAAGCCGCCGCTCCAGAACAGGTCGCCGCGCGGGTTCTGGGCTTCGGCTTCGATGCGCTTCATCATGGTGCCGGTGCCGCCGGTGACCGGCTGCACGTTCAGCTTGGGCGACTGCTTCTTGACGGCGTCCAGCGCGGTCTCGATGGTCTCGGTGTTGTTGGACGAGTACAGGACCACGTTCTGCGCGTGCGCGGCGCCCGAAGCCATGACGGCGGCCAGCAGGCCGGTGTGCAGGAGGTATTTGAAGTGCATGGTTAGCCTTTGTGGATGCGGGTTATTTGCCGGAGAACAGCTTGATGCGGAATGCCTTGACCGACACGATGATGGGCAGCACGATCACCGTGACCAGCGCCGCGCCATAGGCCGAGGCCATGCCCAGCCGGCCGCCGTCGACCTGGCGGAAGATGGCGATCGGCATGGTTTCGAGGCCGCCGCTGTAGGCCACGATCGAGGCTGACAGCTCGGAAATCGTGGTCAGCCACATCAGGATGGCGGCCGAGATGATCGAGGCCTTCATGGCCGGCAGGATGACCTTGAAGAAGGTCATCAGCGGGGACACGCCCAGGCTGATCGAGGCTTCCTCGATCGAGTCGGGAATGTTGAACAGCACCGACGAGGCGTTGCGCACCGCGAACGGCAGGCGCCGCACCGCGTAGCACAGCACCATGATCCCGGAGGTGCCGGCCAGCACCAGCCAGCCGGTGTTGAAGGTCTGCACCAGCGCGATGCCCAGCACCGTGCCGGAGATGGTCAGCGGCAGCACCACGATGTAGTCCAGCACCTGGGTGAAGGCGCTGCGCTTCTTGATGGTCAGGTAGCTCACCAGCACCGCGAATGCCACGCCCGTCACCGTGGCAAGCGAGGCGAACTTGAGCGAATTCAGGATCGGCTCAGGCGCGCCGTGCAGCGCGCGCTGCATGCTGGCCAGCGACCACGAGCCCCAGTGCATCACCGGCCCGCTGGTCTTGGTGAAGGCGGCGATGAACACCACGATCAGCGGCAGCAGCGACAGCAGGATCACCAGGCCGACGCCGCCGGTGTACAGCATTGCCTGCCACGAACGCACCCGGCGCGCCGCTGGCGCGCGGCCCTGGGTCATGGTGTACACCTTGCGCTCGACCACGCGCTTCTGCACGAACAGCACGATGGCGACGATGGCGATCGACACCACCGACATGGCGCTCTGCAGCGTCGGGCTGCCGCCCATTTCGCTGACGAAGGTGTTGTAGGTCATCACCGACAGCAGCGGCACGCGGCTGCCCAGCAGCATCGCCAGCGCGAAGTTGCCGACCACCAGCGTGAACACCACCAGCGCGTTAACCAGCACCGCCGGCAGCAGTACCGGCACCAGCACCCGCAGCTGCGTCATGAGCGGCGGCGTGCCCAGGCTCAGCCCGGCTTCTTCCAGCTGGCCGTCGAAGCCGCGCAACGCGGCCAGCACGCCCAGGTAGATATAGGTGTAATAGACCAGCGTCATTGAGAACACCATGCCGGTCCAGCCATAGAAAGACGGCAGCGAGATGCCCGCGTCGCCCAGCAGATTGGTCAGGATGCCGTTGTTGCCCAGCACCAGCAGCCACGACTGGCCGACGATGATCTCGGGAATGACGATGGTCAGCACCGGCAGGATCGCCACCAGGTTCTTGAGCGGGAAGTCGTAGCGCGCCACCATGTAGGCGAACGGCACGCCCACCAAGATGGTGCAGGTGGTCACCACCAGCCCCAGCACCAGCGTGTTGCCGAAGGCCTCCAGGTATTGCGAGTCGGCCAGCAGCGCGCGGAAACCTTCCAGCGAGAAGCCGCCGTCCTGGCCGGTGACGCTGTTGCTGAACAGCACCGCCAGCGGATACAGCACGAAGAACAGCAGCAGCGCCAGGCTGATTGCCGTCAGGATGCCCCAGGGCCACCATTTGATTTTCATGGCGTGGCGGTCCTCAGGCGTTGACGACGCGGCTGTCGGCGGGAATCAGCACCTGCACGGCCTCGCCGGGCTGGAACTGCGCCACCATGTTGCCCGCGTGCAGCTCCACGCGGATCTCCGAGCCGTCCTGCAGCGCGATGCGGTAGGCGGTCTTGAAGCCCAGGTATTGGCGCCGCAGCACCTTGCCGGGCAGGGTGTTGGGCACGTAGGGCGAGGGCGCCATCAGCGCCAGTTCCTCGGGGCGGGCGATCAGCACCGCGCGCTCGGCCAGCGTGTCGCTGCCCAGGGTGCCGTCAAAGCCCAGCCCGCACAGCTCGTAGCGCACGTGGCCGGCGGGCGCGCCGGCCAGGCCGCCGCGGGCCGGCACCGGGATCACGTTGGCCGAGCCGATGAAGTCCGCCACATAGGCGTTGACCGGGGTGCCGTACAGGTCTTCCGGCGTGCCCAGCTGGGCGATGCTGCCGTGGTCCATGATGGCGATGCGGTCGGACATGGCCAGGGCTTCTTCCTGGTCGTGGGTGACGAACACGGTGGTGATGCCGGCCTCGCGCACCAGGTCCAGGATGACGTCGCGCATCTGCAGGCGCATCTTGGCGTCCAGGTTCGACAGCGGCTCGTCCATCAGCAGCACGCGTGGCCGGATCACCAGGGCGCGGGCCAGGGCCACGCGCTGGCGCTGGCCGCCGCTCATCTGCGCCGGGTAGCGGTCGGCCAGGGCCGCCAGCCCGACCTTGTCCAGCGCCTCGTCGACGCGGCGCTTGATTTCGGCCCGCGCCACGCCACGGGCCCGCAGGCCGTAGGCGACGTTGTCGAAGGCGGTCTTGTCGGGAAACAGCGCGTAGTCCTGGAACACCATGCCGATGTCGCGGCGGTGCGCCGATACGTGCGTGACGTCGTCCTGGTCGAACAGCAGGCGGCCGCCGTCGGGCGCGTAGAAGCCGGCGATGCAGCGCAGCAGGGTGGTCTTGCCGCAGCCGCTGGGGCCCAGCAGCGTGTAGAACGCGCCGTCGGGGATGTGCAGCGACAGGTCGCGCAGCACCTGCTGGCCGCCGAATGTCTTGATGATGCCGTCTACGGTGATCGATGCCATGAAGGGTTCCTGCCTGGGATTGAGCGCATCATAGGAATGCCGGGCCATGGCGACCAGCGGTGTTTTTTAAGGGCTGGCGTTAGTTTTTCTAAGAGGTCGGCGGCGCCGCAATCCCCTAGAATGCCGCTCATAGCAACGGTGCGGCCGCGAGCGGCATCGGATAAAACAGATGACAAGGGAAATCGTGGGAAATCGCAGCAAAGCCTTGCGCCGGCCCGGCGCACGGGCGGGCATCGCCTGAGATGGCGGGCCCGAGCCTGCCGCCGCTGAAAGCCTTGCGGGTGTTCGAGGCCGCGGCGCGCCTGCGCAGTTTCACCGCGGCGGCCGACGAACTGAGCATCACGCACAGCGCGGTCAGCCAGCAGATCCGCATCCTGGAGGATTACATCGGCCAGCCGCTGTTCGCGCGCGAGGCGCGCGGCGTCACGCTGCTGCCGTGCGCGCAGGCATATTTTCCCGAGGTCCAGGCCAGCCTGGAGCGCATCGCCGCGGCCACCGCCAAGCTGCGCTCGCCGGGCCATGGCGGGGTGCTGCGCGTCAGTGCCACGCCGTCGCTGACGATGAAATGGCTGATTCCGCGCCTGTCGGCGTTCCAGTCGCTGCATCCCGGCATCGATGTGCAGCTCACCACCCAGGGGCGTTCGTTCCTGGACCGCGGCGACGAGGGCGGCAGCGACGTGTTCATCCGCCACGGTTTCGTGACGCACGCGGAGATGAGCTGCGTGCACTGCCTGGACGACTTCCACGTGCCGGTGGCGTCGCCGCGCTTCATCGAGCGCAACCGGCTGGCCGCGCCGGCGGATTGCCTGGGGCACCCCTTGCTGAAGGTGGCCGGCGGCATGGACCACTGGCCGCGCTGGTTCGCGCTGGCCAGGGTGGATGTGCCGGCGCAGCTGCCCGGCCCGGTCTTCGATCATCAATTCCTATGCATGCAGGCCGCCATGAATGACCTGGGCATCGCCCTGGCGCCGTGGTGCCTGCTGCAGGACGACCTGCGCGCCGACCGGCTGCGGCCGCTGTTCCTGCAGCCGCGCCTGCCCAACGCCGGCGTCCATGCGCTGTTCCGCCCGGATGCGCCAGCGGCGGCCGCGGCGCGCCATTTCATCGACTGGCTGGGCCGCGAGGCCGGCCATCCGCTACCTGACCAATAGAGAAGGAATGCCCATGCAAGATTTCCAGAGCGATGCCGGCCTGCACTGGCGCGGCATCCAGCCGCCGCTGGCGCTGTCGGACTACAAGGTCATCGCCTTCGACATGGACTCGACGCTGATCGCCATCGAGACGCTGGACGAGATGGCCGACCTGATGGGGAAAAAGGCGGAGGTGGCCGCGCTGACGGAAGCGGCCATGCGCGGCGAGATCGTCGACTACAAGCAGAGCTTGCGGCAGCGCGTGGCGCTGCTGGCCGGCATGCCCGCGGCGGCGCTGGACGAGGTGTATGAACACCGCCTGGCGCTCAACCCGGGCGTGGAAACGCTGATCGCGGCCTGCAAGGCCGCCGGCCTGTTCTGTCTGCTGGTGACGGGCGGCTTCACCTGCTTCACCGACCGGCTGCGGCTGCGCCTGGGGCTGGACGACGTGCGCGCCAACGTGCTGGAGGTCGTCGATGGGCGGTTGACGGGACGGCTGCTGCCGCAAGCGTGGGGCGACCTGTGCGATGGCGAGGAAAAGCGTCGCAAATTGCTGGAGGTGTGCGCGGCGCTCGGCGTTGGACCGGAGCGCGCTATCGCGGTGGGCGACGGCGCCAACGACCTGCCGATGCTGCGCACCGCCGGGCTCTCGGTGGCGTATCACGCCAAGCCGGCGGTGCGGCGCGAGGCCAAGGTGGCGATCGACCAGGGCGGGCTGGACCAGTTGCTGCGCCTGTTCAGCGCCGGCAAGGCGTAGGCGCGGCGCCGACGGGCCGCCACCGGCGGCGCGAACGAGGCCCTCGGTGGACCCGAACCCGCCTCAGGCGGTGATCAGTCCGGGGATCTTCACATCCGGGTCGACATGGGCGTTGTAATCGACCCCATCGATCTCGAACCCGAACAGGCGCAGGAAATCGCGCTTGTAGCCGGCGAAATCGGTCAGTTCATACAGATTGGACTCGGTCACCTGGTGCCACAGCGCCTGCACTTGCGCCTGCACCGCTGGGTCCAGCTCCTTGCCGTCCGCGCGCAGGCGGCCTTCGGCGTCCAGGATCGGCGCCGCGCCGCACAGGCTGTCGCGGTACAACCCGTACACCTGCTCGATACAGCCCTCGTGCGTGCCCTGTTGCTTCATGACCTTGAACAGCAGCGACAGGTACAGCGGCATCATCGGAATGGCCGAACTGGCCTGCGTCACGACCGCCTTCAGCACCGAGACGCGGGCGTCGCCGCCGCGCGCGGCCAGCTTGGCGCGGATGTCGAGCACCTTCTGGTCCAGATCCTTCTTGGCCGCGCCGATCGAGCCGTTCCAGTAGATGTCGTGGGTGATCTTCTCGCCCAGGTAGGTGAAGGCGGTGGTGGTGGCGCCTTCGGCCAGCACGCCGGCCTCTAGCAGGGCATCGATCCACATCTGCCAGTCCTCGCCGCCCATGACCGCCACGGTCGCGTCGATCTCCTCCTGGGTGGCCGGTTCCAGCACCGATTCCTTGATGATTTCCTTGTCGGTGTCCAGGCCGCGCAGCGTCACCGCCTGGCCGACCGGCTTGAGGGTCGAGTTGAACACCGTGCCGCTCACCGGATGGGTGCGGCGCGGCGCGGCCAGGCTGTAGATCACCTGGTCGACCTGGCCCAGGTCCTGCCTGATGGCGGCGATGGTCTGCGCCTTGATGGCGTCGGAGAAGGCGTCGCCGTTGATGCTCTTGGCGTACAGGCCCGCAGCGCTGGCGAACTTGTCGAAGGCGGCGCTGTTGTACCAGCCCGGCGTGCCGGCCTTGGACGCTTCGCCAGGGCGTTCGAAGAATACGCCCAGGGTCTGGGCGCCACAGCCGAAGGCGGCGCTGATGCGGGCGGCCAGCCCGTAGCCGGTGGAGGCGCCGATCACCAGCACGCGCTTGGGGCCCCCGCTGATCGGGCCCTGGGCGCGGACGTAGTCGATCTGGTTCTTGACGTTGGCCTCGCAGCCGACGGGATGGGTGGTCACGCAGATGAAGCCGCGCACGCGGGGTTTGATGATCATGAAGACCTCGTTCTGGGAATGCCGGGACGGTGTCCCGCGCCAGAGGCGGGACCGCTCCGGATTGTACGGGAGCGGGGCGGCGCGCCGGGCGAGGGCGCCCGGGCCCGGATCGCCGCGCTCAGCGCGCGTCGGCGGCGGCCGCGGCCAACGCGCGGCCGCGCCGCCATTCCACCAGCCCGATGCCGATGCCGCTGGCGCAGATGATGGCGATGCCGAGCCAGGTCAGGGGATCCGGGAAGTGGTCCCATACCAGCCAGCCGACCGTGGTGGCGCTGATGATCTGCAGGTAGATGAAGGGCGCCAGGGTCGAGGCCGGCGCGCGGCGGTAGGCCGCGATCTGGAACAGGTGGCCCAGGCCGCCCGTGACGCCGGTGGAGATCAGCAGGGTCCAGTCCAGCGGCGTCAGCGCCTGCAGCACCGGCAGCGCCGGGGGCAGGATGAAGGGCAGGGCCAGCGTCAGACAGCCGGTGCCCACGGCGCCGCTCCAGATCAGCGAGGTGAACGGATCGTCGCCCGCGACGCGGCGCGTGGCGATGAACTGGGCCGCGAAGCAACAGGCCGTCAGCAGGCCGAAAATGGTGCCGACCGGATGCAGGCCGCCGCCCGGGCGGATGACGATGATGACGCCGACGAAGGCGATGCCCGCGGCCACGAAGCGCGACATGCGCGCCGGCTCCTTCAGGATCCACGGCGCCAGCGACAGCACCAGCAAGGGCGCCAGGAAATTGATGGCGGTGGCCTCGGCCTGGGGAATGTAGCTGAGCGTGGTGAAGAACATCAGCGTGGCCAGGAACATCGAGCCGCCGCGCAGGATCTGTTCGCGGGGCTTTTTGCTGCGCAGGATGCCGGTTCCGCGCGTGGGCAGCACCAGCGCCAGCACCAGCACCAGGTGCACCGCGTAGCGGAACCACGACAGCACCAGTAGCGGCACCCCGGCGTTCATGACCCACTTGCCACTGGCGTCCAGGCACGACAGCGTCCACATCGACAGCACCAGCAGCAGGATCCCGACGAGCGGGCCGCTGGCGGCGGGCGCGCCGGGGCGCGGGCGACCGGTATCGGCCGGGGACATGGACGGACTCCTTGTGCGCGATCAATCCCGGGCGGGGGCCACGGGGCGGCTGACATGATACGCTCATCGCGGCAGGGGGAAAGGTTCATGATCGAACTACGCAACATAGAAACATTCTTTTGGGTCGCCACGCTGGGCAGCTTCCGCGCCGCGTCCGACAAGCTCAACACCACGCAGCCGGCGGTCTCGCAACGCATCGCCTCGCTCGAGGCCGATCTGGGCGTGCGACTGTTCGAGCGTGACGCCCGCGGCGTCAAGCTGACCGCCAAGGGCCATGAACTGCTGTCGCACGCCGAACGCATGCTGCAGGTGCGGCGCGACATGTTCGAGGCCGCGCGCGAGCAGAACGTGATGACGGGCACGGTGCGCATCGGCGTGGCCGAGACCATCGTGCAGACCTGGCTGCCGACGCTGATCGAGCTGGTGCACGCCGCGTATCCGGCGCTGGTGCTGGAGATCGAGGTGGACACCACCCATGTGCTGCGCTCGCACCTGATGTCGCGCCAGATCGACCTGGCCTTCCTGATGGGGCCGGTGCTGGAAGCGCGGGTCGAGAACCTGCCGCTGTGCACTTATCCGCTGGCCTGGGTCGCCAGCCCGCTGCTGGAACTGGGCCCCGAGCCCTTGACGCTGGAGCGCATCGGCCGCCTGCCGATCGTCACCTATCCGTCCAACAGCGCGCCATACCGCGTGGTGCGCGACATGCTGACGCGCGCCGGCGTGGCGTCGCCGCGCATGTACGGCAGCGCCTCGATGTCGATGGTGGTGCGGATGACGCAGGACTGCATCGGGACTAGCGTGATCGCGCCGGTGTTCCTGGGCAAGGAACTGGCGCGCGGCGAACTGCGCATCCTGCAAGTCGACGCCGATCCACTGCCCGAATTGAGTTTCACGGCCACCTGGGTGCAGGGGCCGGACAGCCACGCGGCGCGGCTGATCGCGCAGATGGCGCAGAAAGTGGCCGCGCAGGCGGGCGACGGCGTGGCGTCGTCCTAGCGCCTGTTCGCGCGAAAGGAAGCCGCGCGCGGCCCCCCGGGCCGCGCCGGCAACGGCGCGCATCATGATCCGCCGCGGCGCGCGCGCCTAGGTGTTTTCCCCAGCGCCAGGCGCGCGGGCGGTCATGCGAAGCGCTCGCGGCGCGCCAGCGTCCGACCCCGCGATCCCGCGCCAGGCCGCATGGTTGCTGGCTCTGCGCCCGGCGCCGGGCGGCCGGCCGGCGAGACCAAAGAAATATTTATACCCCCACATCGCAACATACGATTGGACGCTCGGCGCCCCTGACGCTGCAATGGCGGCACATCAAGAAGATCGCCTGGAAAGACAGGCCCGGGGGAAAACCTTTGCTCCTCTGACGTTCCGATTTCTACCCGCGCGCTCAAGGTAACGGGGACCCGCGCGCGCCAGACCATCCCGCCAGCCAGGAGTTTCGTCCATGAAGAAGTCGCTCGCTCTCGCCGCCGTCGCCGCCAGCCTGTTGGCCGGCGCCGCCCAGGCGCAAGACCTGCCCAAGACCCACCTCAAGGTGGTGGGCGGCCTGTCCAACCTGACCGCCTACAACGATTACGAAAAGCCGTTCTGGACCAAGACCATTCCGGAAGCGTCCAAGGGCCAGGTCACCGCGGACATCAAGGGCTTCAACGAAATGGGCCTGAAGGGCCCGGAACTGCTGCGCCTGATGTCGACCGGCGTGGTCGAGTTCGGCACCGCCACGCTGTCGTACTTCGCCAGCGACAACCCGATCAACGAAGCCATCGACCTGGCCGGCCTGGCGCCGGACGTGAAGACGGCGCGCGAGGTGACCAACGCCTTCGAGCCGGTCTACGCGCGCCTGTACGGCGAGGGCAGCAACGTCAAGCTGCTGGGCATCTCCACCTATCCGGCGCAGGTGCTGTTCTGCAACGCCGAGATCAAGGGCCTGGCCGACATCAAGGGCAAGAAGGTCCGCACCAGCAGCCGCACCACCGCCGAATTCGTGGAAGCGCTGGGCGGCTCCAGCGTCACCATGGCGTTCGGCGAAGTGGTGCCGGCGCTGCAGAACAAGGTGGTCGATTGCGCCATCACCGGCTCGCTGTCGGGCTACTCGGCCAAGTGGTACGAAGTGTCGACCCACCTGGTGGCGCTGCCGATCAACTGGAACCAGCAGATCCACGCCGTTAACCAGAAGGCCTGGGACAAGCTCGACCCCAACGTGCGCACCTTCCTGCAGGCCAACGTCAAGACGCTGGTCGACAACATCTGGGACGCCGCGGCGCGCCAGACCCAGGAAGGCTATGACTGCAACACCGGCGCGGCGGCGTGCCCGTTCCCGGTCAAGGGCAAGATGGTGCTGGTGCAGCCTTCGGACGCCGACCGCGAACTGCTCAAGAAGGTGACGCAGGAAGCCGTGCTGCCCAAGTGGGCCGCGCGTTGCTCGGCGCAGTGCGTCAAGGACTTCAACGCCACCGTCGGCAAGACGCTGGGCGTGACCGCCAGCAAGTAAGGCTGTCCCCATGACCCGATCCGAACATTTCCGCCTGCTGGGCGGGTTGCTGCGGCGCGCCGAGACCTTCTCGCGCGTCGCGGTATGGGCGGGCGGCGCGCTGACCATCGCCAGCGTGCTGCTCATTTCCTTCGACGTGCTGGCCCGCAAGTTCCTCGGCTTTACCACCGGCGGCGCCGACGAACTGTCCAGCTACGCCTTCGCCATCAGCACCTCCTGGGCGCTGGCCTTCGCCACGCTGCAGCGCGCCAACGTGCGGGTGGACGTGCTGTACCAGAAGCTGCCGGTGCGCCTGTCGGCCGTGCTCGACTGGGTTTCCATGGTGGCGCTGGCCGTCTTCATGGTGTTCCTGACCTATTACGCCTATGAAGTGGTGCAGATGTCGTGGGCGCAGAAGTCCGCCGCCAACACGCCGCTGGCCACGCCGTTGTGGATTCCGCAGGGCCTGTGGCTGCTCGGCCTGGCGTGGATGTGCGTCACGGTGGCCTTGATGCTGGCGCGCGCCTCGGCCGCGCTGGTGACCGGCGACATCGAACTGGTCAAGGAAATCTGCGGCGTGCGTTCCGCGCAGGAAGAGGCCGACGAGGAAGCCGCCGCCGGCGAGCGCATGGTCAAGGGAGCCGCCGCATGATCGCCACCGCATTGACCCTGCTGCTGGTCCTGATCGGCCTGTCGATCCCCGTGGGCGCGGCCCTCGGGGTGCTGGGCCTGATCCTGGACCCGATGTTCTCGATGCTGCCGCTGTCGCGCGCGATCGGCGAGATCTCCTGGAGCACCAATAACGAGTTCCTCCTGGTCGCCATTCCGCTGTTCATCATGCTGGGCGAGGTGCTGCTGCGGGCCGGCTTCGCCGAGCGCATGTACGGCGCCATGAGCCTGTGGCTGTCGTGGCTGCCGGGCGGCCTGATGCACGCCAACATCGGCGCCTCGACGCTGTTCTCGGCCACCTCCGGTTCCAGCGTCGCCACCGCCGCCACGGTTGGCACGGTGGCGATTCCGCAGATCCGCAAGTACGGCTACAACGAGCCGCTGTTCCTGGGCAGCCTGGCCGCCGGCGGCACGCTCGGCATCCTGATCCCGCCCTCGATCAACCTGGTCATCTACGGCGTGCTGACCAATTCGTCCGTGCCCAAGCTGTACCTGGCCGGCATCATCCCGGGCTTCGCCATGGCGGCGTTGTTCATGCTGACGGTGATGATCGCCTGCGTGGCCAAGCCGTCCTGGGGCGGCAAGAAGATCCAGGCCACCTGGGGCCAGCGTTTCGCCAGCCTGGTGCACCTGGCGCCGCCGATGGGCATCTTCCTGCTGGTGGTGGGTTCGATCTACGCCGGCCTGGCCACGCCGACCGAGGCCGCCGCGCTGGGCGTGCTGGGCGCGCTGATCCTGGCCGCCTGGTTCCGCCGCCTGACCTGGACCATGCTGCGCGAAGCCATGGAAGGCACCATGCGCTCGACCGCCATGATCATGCTGATCGTGGTGGCCGCCAGCTTCCTGAACTTCGTCATGTCGGCCACCGGCCTGACCGACGCGCTGACCCAGTCCATCACCGGGTTGGGTCTGTCGCCGGGCTGGATGCTGCTGATCGTGATCGTGTTCTACCTGGTGCTGGGCTGCTTCATGGAGACCCTGTCGATGATGATCACGACCATCCCGATCGTCGCGCCGATCATGATCGCGCTGGGCTACGACCCGATCTGGCTGGGCATCATCATCATCATCCTGGTCGAGGCCGCGCTCATCACGCCGCCGGTCGGACTGAACCTGTTCGTGGTGCAGAGCCTGCGCAAGAGCGGCTCGATGAGCGCCGTGATCACCGGCAGCCTGCCGTTCGTGCTGGCGATGTTCGTGATGCTGGCGCTGCTGGCATGGTGGCCCGACCTGGCCTTGTGGCTGCCGCGGGTGTTCGGCTAGCCCCTGTATCCCTTCGGGCACGGCCGCGCGGCCGTGCCCATTCTTTCCCGTTTACCTCCGCAGGACTTTTCATGAAAGCCGTATTCCAGATCGAAGCCGATTCCCCCCGCCAGGTCGAGGTGGACTTCAATACCCTCATCGTGGCCGGCTGGGCCGGGCGCGACATCGCCGCCATCGAGCACCACATCGAGGAACTGGCCGCCATCGGCGTGCCGCGTCCCACCAGCGTGCCGCTGTACTACCGCATCGCCGACAACCAGTTGACCCAGGCCGAACGGGTGCAGGCGGTGGGCGGCGATTCGTCCGGCGAGGTCGAGACCTTCGTGTTCGCGGCCGGCGGCGAAATGTTCGTAAGCATTGCCTCGGACCACACCGACCGCAAGCTGGAGACGGTCAGCGTGGCCATGTCCAAGCAGGTCTGCGTCAAGCCGGTGGCGACCACGGCCTGGCGCCTGGCCGACGTGGCCGACTACTGGGACGAGCTGGTGATCCGTTCGTACATCGTCGAGAACGGCGCCGAGGTGCTGTACCAGGAAGGCCCGCTGGCCTCGCTGCGCACGCCGCAGGACTTGATCGCCGGCTACACCGGCGGGGCCGCGACGCTGCCGGAAGGCGCGGGCATGACCTGCGGCACGGTCGGCGCCATCGGCGGCATCCGCCCGTCGGCCGGATTCGCCATGGAGCTGTACGATCCGCGCCGCCAACGCAGCCTGCGCCACCGGTATCATGTCGAGATCCTGCCGGTGGTGGCCTGAGGCCCGGCTGGCGTCCTGATTTGTCATGACGCGCCCCGTTGGGGCGCGCCGGTCCAACACTTTCATGCCGTGACGCGGCACCTGGAATCGTATGTATCCGACCTTGAACGACCTGACCGCCGCCTTGAACGACGGTCGCAGCACCTCCGTTGAACTGACCGAAGCCGCGCTGGCCCGCGCCGGCGATCCGGCCGGCGAGGGCGCCCGCGCCTTCACCCGGCTGTATGCCGAATCGGCCATGGCCCAGGCCCGCGCCTCGGACACGCTGCGCGCCGCCGGCATCGTGCGCTCGGCCATCGAGGGCCTGCCGATCAGCATCAAGGACCTGTTCGACATCGAGGGCGAGACCACCATGGCCGGCTCGGTGGCGCGCGAGGGCGAACCCGCCGCCGACGCCAACGCCGAAGTGGTGCAGCGCCTGATCGCCGCCGGCGCGGTCATCATCGGCCGCACCAACATGACCGAATTCGCCTATTCGGGCCTGGGCATCAATCCCCATTACGGCACGCCGCTGAATCCCTGGGATCGCGCCACCGGCCGCATTCCCGGCGGCTCGTCCTCCGGCGCGGCGGTGTCGGTGGCCGACGGCATGGCCGTGGCCGGCATCGGCTCGGACACCGGCGGCTCGGTGCGCATTCCCGCCGCGCTGTGCGGCCTGACCGGCTTCAAACCCAGCGCCTGGCGCGTCTCGATGGAAGGCGTGCTGCCGCTGTCGGCCAACCTGGACTCCATCGGCCCGATCGCCGCCAGCGTGCGCTGCTGCGCCGAACTGGACGCGATCCTGTCGGGCGAGGGCGGCCCGGTGCCCGAGGCGCTGCCGCTGCGCGGCCTGCGCCTGGCGGTGCCCAGGACGCTGGCGCTGGACGGCATGGACAAGCACGTGTCCGACACCTTCGCCCGCGCCGTGGCGCGCCTGAAGGAAGCCGGCGCCCTGGTCGACGAGATCGCCATTCCGGAATTCGCCGAACTGGCCAACATCAATGCCAAGGGCGGCTTCACCGCAGCCGAGGCCTGGGCCTGGCACCGCGACCTGATCGCGCGCGCCGGCAAGCGCTACGATCCGCGCGTGGTGTCGCGCATTCTGCGCGGCAAGGACATGAGCGCCGCCGACTATCTGGACCTGCTGGATGCGCGCGAAGCCTGGGTGGCCGCGGTCGACCGCCGCATCGCCGGCTACGACGCCCTGATCATGCCGACGACGCCGATCGTGGCGCCGGCGGTGGCGGATCTGCAAGCCTCGGACGAAGCCTATTACGCCGCCAACGGCCTGATCCTGCGCAATCCCACCCTGATCAATTTCCTGGATGGCTGCGCGCTGTCGCTGCCGTGCCATGCCGCGGGCACCGCGCCGGTCGGCCTGATGATCGCCGCCAGCAATGGCGCCGACCGCCGCGTGCTGGCGATCGGCCTGGCGGTCGAGGAATTGCTCGCCGCTTGAACCGGCGCCGGGGCCGCGTTGCGTCGCGGCCCACGCTTTCCCGCCGTCCCACGGTGCGGGCGGGCAGGGCGGTGTTTTCCGCCATATCGGCATTGTCCTTCCGACGCTAACATGGCGACGGGACAGGCCGCGCAACGGGGCAGGATTTGGGCGCCATGATAGATCTGCGCAATATCGAGACGTTTTTCTGGGTGGCCACGCTGGGCGGCTTTCGCGCCGCGGCCGAAAAACTCAACGCTACCCAGCCGGCGATTTCCCAGCGCATCGCGTCGCTGGAGTCCGACCTGGGCATCCGCCTGTTCGACCGCGACGTGCGCGGCATCAAGCTGACCGGCAAGGGCCGCGAGCTGCTGTCGCATGCCGAGCGCATGCTGCAGCTGCGGCGCGACATGCAGGAGGCGGCCCGCGCCAAGAGCGTGATGAGCGGCACCCTGCGGCTGGGCGTGTCCGAGACCATCGTCCACACCTGGCTGCCGACGCTGATGGAGTACCTGCACGACGCCTACCCGGCGCTGATGGTCGAGATCCAGGTCGACACCACCACCATGCTCAAGACCCAGCTGGCCTCGCGCCAGATCGACCTGGCGTTCCTGCTGGGGCCGATGGAAGAGCCGCGCATCGAAAACCTGTACCTGTGCAATTACCCGCTCAGCTGGGTCGCCAGCCCCAAGCTCAAGGTGGGGCGCCAGCCCATCAGCCTGAAGCGGCTGGGGCAATGGCCGGTGATCACCTATTCGTCCACCACCGATCCGCACCGCGCGGTGCGGCAGGTGCTGCAGCAGGCCGGCGTCGACGCGCCGCGCATGTACGGCAGTTCGGCGCTGAGCGTGATCGTGCGGATGGCGCTGGACGGCATCGGCACGGCGGTGATCGCGCCCGTCATCCTGCATAAGGAGCTGGCGCAGGGCGAATTGCGGCTGCTCGACGTGAAGGCGCCGCCGCTGCCGCCGCTGCACTACACCGCCTGCTGGATGCAGGGGCCGGACAGCCAGGTGCCGCGCACCGTGGCCGAGGCCGCGCAGCAGATTGCGCGCGAAGAAGCGCTGCGCCATCCGGCAAAACCCTGATAAGGAATTCTGATCGGGGTCTATCGCAACATGTGATTAGACGCTGCGGCCGAGTTCCTGTGCAATGTCCCCATACCAACATCGATGCAAGGGGAATTGACATGGCACTGGATTCGGCGGTCCGCAGCAGCGTGGAACTGGCGCGCCGCGCGCGGCTCGATGCCCGCAGCGGCAAGCTGGCCGGCCCCACCGCCAACCTGGCCCCGGGCCATGTGCAGGCCAACCTGGCGATCCTGCCGCGCGCCCTGGCGGCCGATTTCCTGCATTTCTGCCAGCGCAATCCCAAGCCGTGCCCCTTGCTGGCCATGTCCGAGCCGGGCGATCCGGCGTTGCCCGAGCTGGGCCACGATATCGACATCCGCAGCGACATCCCGCGTTATCGCGTCTGGCAGAACGGCGAGCTGGTGGCCGAACCCACCGACGTGCGCGACTGGTGGCGCGACGACCTGGTGTCGTTCCTGATCGGCTGCTCGTTCTCGTTCGAGGAAGCAATGCTCGACAACGGCCTGCCGGTGCGCCACATCGAACAGGGCTGCAACGTGCCGATGTACCGCACCAGCATCCCGACCCATGCCGCCGGCGTGTTCGGCGGTCCGCTGGTGGTGTCGATGCGGCCGCTGAAGGCCGCCGACGCCATCCGCGCCATCCAGGTGACTTCGCGTTTTCCCTCGGTCCATGGCGCGCCGGTGCACCTGGGCGACCCGGCATTGATCGGGATTGCCGACATCAACCGGCCGGATTATGGTGATCCCGTGGAGATCCGTCCGGGCGAAATGCCGGTGTTCTGGGCCTGCGGCGTCACGCCGCAGTCGGTGGTGGCCGCGGTGCGCCCCGACTTCTGCATCACGCACGCGCCCGGCCACATGCTGGTCACGGATCTCGTCAACAGCCGCATGGCGATCCTGTAGTCGCCATCGGTAGTCGCCACCGGCCATTCTCAGTCAACCGTCAGCGGAAAACCGCTAGAAACAGGAATCGCATCGATCAGGAATCAGCCGTACCTGGCGTCCTTGTGACGTCCCCATGACGCGCTCGCGGTGTCCTCGTGGCACCCTCATGGCACCCTCATGGCGCCTGTCATGGCGTATCCGCAGCTTTGGTTTTGCCTCCAGAAAGATCCATGAAAGGACAAGGGGAAAAGGCGACAGAAGTTTCAGGCCCAGCGCCTGCCGGCATGCCGGCGGGACGGGGCCGCCGCAGGCCCGGATCCGCCGGGCCCGGGGCCGCGCGCCCCGTGGATTGCATTGCTTTCACAGTGGGATTTTTTCCAGGAGTCAGGTAATGAAGATGAAGCTCATTGCGGGTGTCGCCGCGAGTCTGGCGCTGTTGGCCGCCGCGCCGACGCAGGCGCAGGTCAAGACCGTGAAGATCGGCGCGATCTATCCCCTGTCCGGCGCGCTGGCGTCCACCGGCGCCGAGATCAAGGCCGCGGTGGAATTGGCCGTGGACATCGTCAATAACCCGCATCCCGAACTCGAAGGGATCCCGCTGGCCGCGGGCGCCGGCCTGCCGGCGCTGGGCGGGGCCAAGATCGAAGTGGTGTTCGGCGATTCGCAGGGCAAGCCCGAAGTGGGCCTGGCCGACGCGCAGCGCCTGATCGACCAGGAGAAAGTGGTGGCCCTGACCGGCGCCTACCAATCGGCCGTCACCAAGACCGCCAGCCGCATCGCCGAGCAGCGCGGCATTCCCTACCTGAATGGCGAGTCCAGCAGCCCGGACCTGACCGAGCGCGGCTACAAGTGGTTCTTCCGCACCTCGCCCAACGACGACACCTTCGTCGAGAACATGATGCAGTTCCTGGACGGCGTGAAGGGCACGCCGACCGCCAAGATCGCGGTGGTCTACGAGAACACCGACTTTGGCGTCAACACCTACAAGGCGGTCGAGAAGTTCGCCAAGCAGTACAAGCGCCAGGTGGTGGCCAACATCGCCTACAGCGCCGGCTCGGCCTCGGTGACGGCCGAAGTGCAGAAGCTGGCCGCCGCCAAGCCGGACGTGGCGATCTTCGCCAGCTACACCTCGGACGCCATGCTGTTCGTGCGCACCATGCGCGAAAGCAAGTACGCCCCGCCGGTGCTGCTGGCCAATGACGCCGGCTTCATCGACTCGCGCTTCGTGCAGGAAGTGGGCCCGCAGGTGCAGGGCGTGCTGACGCGCGACGTCTGGGGCAACGACGTGGCCGCCGCCAAGGCCGGCCTGAAGAAGATCAACGACATGTACAAGGCCAAGACCGGCAAGGACCTGAACGGCAATAACGCCCGTTCGATGCAGGGCGTGCTGGTGCTGGCCGACGCCATCAACCGCGCCGGCTCCACCGATCCGGAAGCGATCCGCAAGGCGCTGGCGGCCACCGACCTGGGCGAGGCGCAAGTGGCCATGCCCTGGGCCGGCGTGAAGTTCGACGACAAGGGCCAGAACACCAAGGGTTCCGGCCTGATCCTGGAACTGAAGGGTTCGTCCTACCAGACGGTATGGCCGGAAAAGTACCGCACCGACAAGACGCTGCCCACGCTGCCGTTCTCCTGGAAGTAATCATCAGCCGTGGCGGGCCGCGGGGGCCCGCCACAGGAGCACTCCATGTTCGAAGCTCTCTCGGCAGGCCTGTTCAACGGCCTGATCTATGCCGCGGTGGCGGTGGGGCTGGCGCTGATCTGGGGCATCACCGACGTCATCAATTTCGCCCATGGCGAATTCCTGATGCTCGGCATGTATGCCGCCTATTGGCTCTACACCCTGGGTCATATCGACCCCACGCTGTCGGCGCCCTTGGTCGCCATCGTGCTGGCCTTCGTCGGTTTCCTCACCTATGCGCTGATCATCAAGCGCCTGCAGAAGGGACCCGCGATGGCGGTGATCCTGGCCACCTTCGGCCTGGGCCTGGTGCTGCGCCAGCTGGCGTTCATCGCCTTCAGCCCGGACTACCGCAGCCTGCCCGATACCCTGGTGTCCGGCAGCGTCACGCTGGCCGGCGTTTCGCTGGGTCGCCCGCAAGTGGTGACCGGGCTGGTGGCATTGGTGGTGGTGGCCGCGCTGTTCGTGCTGGTGTACCGCACGCGCTGGGGGCACGCCCTGCAAGCGGTGGCCGAAGACCGCCAGGTGGCCGCGCTGGTCGGTATTTCGCCGGACCGCGTCAACGCCCAGGTCTGGATGCTGGGCAGCGCCGCGGTCGGCCTGGCCGGCGCGCTGCTGACCACGTTCTTCTATGTGTTTCCCTCGGTGGGCACGGTGTTTGGCCTGCTGGCCTTCGTGGCGGTCTGCATGGGCGGCTTCGGCTCGCTGCCGGGCGCCTTCATCGCCGGCATCCTGATCGGCATCATCGAGGCCATGACGGGCTACTTCGTGGCGCCCGCGCTGAAGACGGTCAGCGTCTTCATCCTCTTCATCCTGGTTCTCTGGTATCGGCCGCGCGGCCTGTTCGGGCGGTGGTGACATGACGACGACACAGAAAAAGGACGGCGCCGGCTCGGGCGTGCCGAAATGGCCGGTGGCCGTGGCGCTGGCGGCGGCGGTGCTGCTGGCGCTGGTGCCGCTGGTGGTGACCGACTCGTTCACCTTGCAGGTGCTGCTGCTGGCCATCATGTTCGGCGCGCTGGGCGCGTGCTGGAACCTGGTGGGCGGCTTTCTCGGGCGCATTTCCTTCGGCCACGCCGTGTTCGTGGGCGTGGGCGGCTACACCACCTTGCTGCTGCTGCATCACCTGAAGCTGACGCCGCTGCTGGGCATCCCGCTGGGCGGCCTGATCAGCGCGGCGCTGGCCTGGCTGGTGGGCGGGCCGACGCTGCGCCTGTCCGGCCATTACTTCGCCATGGCCACCATCGCGCTGCTGCAGATCGGGCTGCTGCTGATGATCAACTGGGACTGGGCCGGCGGCGCCGTCGGGCTGGAAGCGCCGATCGGCGACGCCGCCTGGATGCTGCTGTTCCGCAGCAAGGTGCCGTACTACTGGATCGCGGTGGGACTGGCGTTCCTGACGTTCTGCGCCACGTACTTCCTGGTGCACTCCAAGACCGGCTTCTACTGGCGCGCCATCAACGGCGACGAAGCAGCCTCGCGCAGCCTGGGCGTGCCGGCGGACCGCTACAAGATGCTGGCGTTCGTGCTGTCCGCCGGCATGACCGGGGTGTGGGGCGGCTTTTTCGCCATGTACGTGGGCTTCATCGATCCCGAATCGATGTTCAGCCTGACGATGTCGGTGCAGGTGGTGCTGGTGGCCATCCTGGGCGGCGTCGGCACGCTGGTCGGCCCGTGGCTGGGCGCGGCCGTGCTGTTGCCGCTGTCGGAAGGCACGCGGGTGCTGTGGGGCAGTTCGGGCCTGGGCCTGGATCTGCTGATTTTCGGGTTGGCGATCCTGCTCGTCACCCTGTTCCTGCCAGGCGGTCTGGTGACATTGAGGAGGCGCCGTGGCTCTGCTCGACGTTAAGAACCTGACCAAGCGCTTCGGCGGCCTGGTCGCCAACAAGGACATCTCGCTGTCGGTCGAGGCGGGCGAGATCGTCGCCATCATCGGCCCCAATGGCGCCGGCAAGAGCACGCTGTTCAACGGCCTGGTCGGCCATCACGAGCCGACCTCCGGCACGGTGGCGTTCGCCGGCGAGTCCATGATCGGCCGGCGGCCGGAGCAGGTCGCGGCGATGGGGCTGGTGCGCACCTACCAGATCCCGCGCAGCTTCGGCCAGATGACGGTGCTGGAAAACGCCATGGTCGGCGCGCTGCTGCGCCATCCGCGCCTGCCCGACGCGCGCCGCGCCTCGGCGCGGGTGCTGGAACTGGTGGGGTTGGCCGACCGCGCCGACACGCTGGCGGCGGAACTGAACGTGGCGGGGCAGAAGCGGGTGGAGCTGGCGCGCGCGCTGGCGACCGAGCCGCGCATGCTGCTGCTGGACGAAGTGGCCGGCGGCCTGAATCCGGCCGAAGCCATCGCGCTGGCCGAGATCCTGCGCGGCATCCACGCTGCCGGGGTCACGCTGATCATCGTCGAGCACGTGCTGGAGGTGGTCATGCGGCTGGCGCAGCGGGTGCTGGTGCTGAACTTCGGCCAGATGATCGCCGAAGGCGCGCCGCAGGACATCGTGCGCAATCCCGCCGTGATCGAAGCCTATCTGGGGAGGAAGCACCGTGCCTGACGTGATGTTGAAGGTCGACAACCTGAGCGTGGCCTATGGCGGCGTGCAGGCCGTGCGCGACGTGTCGCTGCAAGTGCGCCCGGGCGAAATCGCGGCGCTGCTGGGTGCCAACGGCGCCGGCAAGTCCAGCACCCTGCTGGCCATCATCGGTTCGGTCAAACCCAAGGAAGGCCGGGTCGTCTTCGAAGGGCGCGACATCACGGGAACG
Source organism: Achromobacter xylosoxidans (assembly GCF_001457475.1). NCBI lineage: Bacteria > Pseudomonadati > Pseudomonadota > Betaproteobacteria > Burkholderiales > Alcaligenaceae > Achromobacter > Achromobacter xylosoxidans. Next base: position 2,911,340 of record NZ_LN831029.1, read on the forward strand.
CCGCCGGACCAGTTGGTCAAGCAGGGCATTGCCATGATTCCGGAGGGCGCGCGGGTGTTCGCGCGCCAGCCGGTCGAGCAAAACCTGCGCCTGGGGGCCTACACGGTGCGCGACGAGCGCGTCTATCGCGAACGGCTTGACAAGGTCTACGCGCTGTTCCCGCGCCTCAAAGAGCGCCGCGAACAGCTGGCGGGCACCATGTCCGGCGGAGAGCGGCAGATGCTGGCGATCGGCCGCGCCCTGATGAGCGGGCCACGGCTGCTGCTGATCGACGAACCCAGCCTGGGCCTGTCGCCGCTGCTGGTCGAGCAGGTGTTCGACGCGCTGGCCGCGCTCAACCGCGACGACGGCCTGTCCGTGCTGCTGGTCGAGCAGAACATGGCGCAGGCGCTGGAAGTCGCGGCGCGCGCCTATGTGATGCAGAGCGGGCGCGTCGCGCTGTCCGGCAATGCGGCCGAACTGGCGGCGTCGGACGAGGTGCGGCAGGCGTATCTCGGCATGTAGCGCGGGCAAGGCGCTGGACGAAAAAAAAGCCCGTCGCGCGAGGCGACGGGCTTTTTGACATGCGGCCGGGGGCGGGCCGTAAGTCGCGAAGGACTTAGAAAATGTGGCGGATGCCCACGCCGGCGCCCAGCTGGCTGGTGCGGCCGGCGATTTCGCCGGTGGCGGCGTCGCGGACCTTGTTGTAGTCCACGGTGCCGTATACCTGGGTGCGCTTGGACAGCGCGTATTCGGCCACGGCCACCAGGGCGTAGCGCTTGCCCTTGTCGCCGTCTTCGACCACGTTCTTGCTCTGGTCGTAGTAGGCGGCGCCGGTGATGGCCCAGCGCGGGGTGGCCTGCCAGGTCACGCCGGCGAAGTAGCCGTTGTCCTTGCGGTCGAGCTGGGCGGTGGTGGTGCCGCCCATGACGGCGTTGACCCAGCCGGTCTGGTCGCGGCCGTTGAAGTAGCCGGCGAAGACCTTGGCGCTTTCGAACTGGTACGAAGCGCTGAAGTTCCACACTTGCTGGCGCAGTTCGGAGTCGTTGCCTTCGTAGGTGCGCATGAAGGCGCCGCCCAGGCCCAGCTGGCCAACGGTATAGCGCAGGCTCACGCCCATCTGCTGGCCGGCCTTGCGGTCCGACCACTTGTCGCCGTTGGCCCACGACGCGATCACGTTCAGGTCGCCCAGCGTGTTCGAGTAGCGGAAGGTGTTGTTGTTGCGCACGCGGCCCATGGCGGCGGGCAGCCACGAGTTTTCGTTGTAGTTACCGACGGTCAGCGGATCGAAGTAGTCCGCCATCAGGTCCTGGATCACCGTGTTCTGCAGACCCAGCGTCAACGCGCCGATGCTGCCGCCGTCCAGGCCGACGTAGGCCAGGCGGTTGAAGGTCTTGCCCGAGCTGGACGAGTTGCCGTTCTGCACGTTGAAGCCTTGCTCCAGGCGGAAGAAGGCGCGGTTGCCGTCGCCCAGGTCTTCCGAGCCGCGCAGGCCCCAGCGGCTGTTGGAGATGGCGCCGTTTTCCATCGAAAGGCGGCTGCCGTCCTCGCCGGACGCGCCGGAGCCGGTATTGACGTAGCGCATGCTGACGTCGGCGATACCGTAGAGGGTGACGCTGGTTTCAGCGGAAGCGGCGCCTGCGGCCAGGCCGAGGCCGGCGGCGGCGAGCGTAAGAGTGATGCGTTTCACTGAGGCTTCTCCTAATGTTTCTGTTCTTAGCGTGGGCCGGGCTTTTGGCTCGGCTGGACGCGCCTGGCGGTTCGCCTGGAGCTGGGCCGTTGCACCGACGCCAGGGGTTGGCGCGGGTCCGGAGCATGGGCCCTCTGTACGTTCCGTGCGCCATAGTGGTGCCAATCCAGAACGCCACGAGGATTCTAGAAAAGTTACGGCTTGTGTAGTGCGTTTATCTTTTTCGCGTTTTCCCTGGGTTTACAGAAATGCAAAAAAGGCGATGACTGGAACAATCCTGGCATTGTTCCAAAAAAAACCCCGTTGCAGGAACGGGGTTTTGGGCGGGTGGTGTGCGGATCAGAGCGTCATGTGCAGCGGCAACCACGTCGCGATGCCCGGCACCAGGTACAGCAGCAGCACCGCCAGGATCATCAGGAAGAACATCGGCAGCGAGGCGCGGGCGATATAGGGCAGCTCGCGCCCGCTCATGCCCGACAGCACGAACAGGTTGAAGCCCACCGGCGGCGTGATCTGTGCCATTTCCACAACGAAAACGATGAAGATGCCGAACCAGATCAGGTCGATGCCGGCCGCCTGCACCGTCGGCAGCAGCACGCCCATGGTCAGCACGACGATGGAAATGCCGTCCAGGAAGCAGCCCAGCACGATGAAGAACACCATCAGCGCCATGATCAGCCAGAACTGCGACAGGCCCAGTCCGCCAATCCACTCGGCCAGCGCCCGCGGCAGGCCGATGTAGCCCATCGCCAGCGTCAGGAACTGCGCGCCCGCCAGGATCAGGGCGATCATGCAATACAACCGGGTGGCCCCCAGCAGCGATTGCATGAAGGTGGCGCGCGACAGCGACCCTTGCAGGCCCGACAGGATCAGCGCCCCGACCACGCCCACCGCCGCGGCCTCGGTGGCCGTGGCCAGGCCGGTGTAGATCGAGCCCAGCACCGCGCCGATCAGCAGCATCACCGGAATCAGGTGGCGCGAACGCGACAGTTTTTCCTTGAACGTCAGGCCCGGATCGGCGGCGGGCACTTCGTCCGGATTGCGGATGGCCCACCACGCGATGTAGCCCATGAACAACAGCGCCAGCAGGATGCCCGGCACGATACCGGCGATGAACAGCTTGGCGATCGACACGTCCGCCGCCACCCCGTAGACGATCATGATGATCGACGGCGGGATCAGCAGGCCCAGGGTGCCCGCGCCCGACAGCGTGCCCAGGATCTTCGATTCGGGGTAGCCGCGGCGCGTCAGCTCGGGGATGGTCATCTTGCCGACCGTGGCGCAGGTGGCCGCGGACGAGCCCGACACCGCCGCGAAGATGGCGCAGCCGATCACGTTGGTGTGCAGCAGCCGGCCCGGCAGGCGGTTGAGCCAGGGGGCCAGGCCCTTGAACAGGTCTTCCGACAGGCGGGTGCGGAACAGGATTTCACCCATCCACAGGAACAGGGGCAGGGCGGTCAGCGTCCAGCTGGACGAGGCGCCCCAGATGGTGACGGCCATGGCATCGCCGGCCGGGCGGCTGGAGAACATCTCCATGCCGATCCAGGCGGTGCCCGCCAGCGTCAGGCCGACCCAGACGCCGCATCCCAGGAATGCGAAGATCGAGACGACCAGCAGGGTAATGACGAGAAGTTCATTCATGGGTTTGCTGCGAGGTGGCGGCGGCCAGGCCGCGTGAACGACGTACCAGCTCATCGAGCAGGGCGATCAGGAACAGGACCGTGCCCACGGCCATGCTGAGCTGCGGAATCCACAGCGGCGTGGCGTCGTTGGACGTGGAGATGTCGTTGAACTGCCAGGAGTCGTAAGTGAGCTTGACGCTGAAGAAGGCGAAGGCGGCGGCCATCAGGGTGCCCGCCGCCAGCGCGAAGATATCCAGGCGGCGGCTGCCGGCCGGCGACAGCGCGTTCAGCAGCAGCGTCACGCGGATGTGTTCGCCATGCTTGAAGGTGCTGGCCAGCGCCAGGAACCCGGCGGCGGCCATGAAATACCCGGCATAGGCGTCCGTGCCGGGAATGTTCAGGCCAAGCTGGCGCGCGACGATCGCGGCCAGCACCGCAACCAATACACCGATCGTGCACAGGCCGGCCAGCAGGCCGGCCGCGCCGTAAAGTCCATCCAGAAAGCGGCGCATGGTCGTATCACTGCTTCCGGTAGGCGTCGATCATGGCCTGGCCGTCGGCGCCGGCCTTCTTGAGCCAGTCATCCAGCATGCGCTTGCCGATCACCGACAGGCCTTCCTTCAGTTCGACCGTGGGCTTGACGGTTTCCATGCCGTTCTTGGCCAGTTCTTCCTGGTACCACTTGTTCTTTTCCTGCGACAGCTTCCAGCCGCGTTCCTCGGCCTGCGCGCCGGCCTTCTTCAAGGCTTCCTGTGTGGCCGGATCAAGCGCGTCGAACGCCTTCTTGTTGACGATCACGGCGTTCTTGGGCAGCCAGGCCTGGGTGTCGTAGAACTTCTTGATGTACTCGTAGGTCTTGGTGTCGTAGCCGGTGGAGGCCGACGACATGTACGAGTCGATCACGCCGGTGGCCAGCGCCTGCGACAGTTCGGCCTGCTGCACCGTCACCGGCTGGGCGCCGACCAGTTCGGCGATCTTGGCCGTCACCGGGCTGTAGGCGCGCCACTTCAGGCCCTTCATGTCGCTGATCTGCTTGATGTCCTTGTTGGCGAAGATGCCCTGGGGCGGCCAGGCCACCGCGTACAGCAGCGTCATGCCCTGCGAATTCAGCTTCTTTTCCAGGAACGGCTTCTGCGCCTGGTACAGCTTGAACGAGGCGTCGTAGCCGGTGGCCAGGAAGGGCAGGCCGTCCAGTTCGTAGATCGGGTCCTCGTTGGCGAAGTTGGTCAGCAGGATCTCGCCGATCTGGGCCTGGTTGCCTTGCACCGCGCGCTTGATCTCGGGCGCCTTGTACAGCGAGGCGTTGTTGTGCAGCGTGATCTTGAGCTTGCCTTCCGACAGTGTGTCGACGTCCTTGATGAAGGTCGTCAGGTTTTCGACGTGGAAGTTGCTGGCGGGATAGGCGCTGGGCAGGTCCCACTTGGTCTGGGCCTGGGCGCCGGCGCTGAACGCCAGGACGATGGAGCCGGTCAACAGCGAGAGCTTCTTGAACATGATGGTCCTTCTTTGCGAATGATGAGTGCGGGCAGGGCCCGGAGGCATTGCGAAAAAGCGCGCGGCGCGGCATGACGCATAGCTGAAAAGCCGTGCCATTCTATGTTGCCTCTTGGTCACAAAGTGCCTGCAAGCGCGTGTTTACGGGTAATTCCTAGGCCGCCGGTCCGAAATGCTTGACGATTGAAATAGTGTGCCCACGGGCCGGACGTTGTCTTGCGGCGGCGTCTTTTTCTTCTAAGATCTCGTCATCGCAGTCGTGTCGCAGAGGGTCGTGTGAATTTCGTTTTTCGTCGTGACGAGTTGCTGGTCGAGGAAGCCACCAGCGTGTTGCCGGACCTGGATGCCTGTGGGCGCGCCGGGCTTGGGGCCGACGCCCTGCAGCCGGTCTGGGCCACGCCGGATTCGCCGGCCCGCGCCGCGCATGTCGAACCGGGCATCGAAGCGCCGCACGGCTACGCCTTCAAGAAGCTGCGGTCCTTGTTCGGGGTGCTGGACGAGGAACGCATGGCGCTTGCCGGGCGCGCCTACCAGATCGCCGAATGGGCCCGCACCCATCGCTTCTGCGGCGCCTGCGGCACGGCCACCACGCGCGTCAGCGGCGAGTTCTGCCAGCGCTGCCCGGCCTGCGGCTTCTCGGCCTATCCGCGCATCTCGCCGGCCATGATGGTGCTGATCCGCAAGGGCGACAGCATCCTGCTGGCGCGCCACACCGCCAATGCCGCCGGGCGCTACACGGCCCTGGCCGGCTTTGTCGAGCCGGGCGAAAGCATCGAGCAGACGGTGCACCGCGAGGTGCTGGAAGAGGTCGGCCTGAAGGTCGGCAACCTGAAGTACTTCGGCAGCCAATCCTGGCCGTTCCCGCATTCGCTGATGGTGGCCTACACGGCCGAATACGTGTCGGGCGAGATCCGCGTGCAGGAAGACGAGATCGCCGACGCGCGCTGGTTCGGTCCGGGCGATCCGATGCCAGAGATCGCGGCGCGCATCTCCATTGCCGGTTCGCTGATCCGCGCGCATTTGCCGGCTGGCTGGGACGCGCCATAGCAAGGCGCGGGAGTGCTGCGCGCGCCTTAGGCGGGCTCATCCTAGGGGTATTCCCTCGAATCGAGGGATTTTTTCCGTCCCTGTTTTGTTTTTTATTGATGAAATATAGATAAATTATTAGTATTTCGCGCAGATAAACTTGTTGCGCGGCCCTTATGACCTCCACGTTGATCGCCTCGTCGGCCCACCTGGCCGGCGGCAGCGCGCCGGACCTGTCCGAAGTCGAATTCGGCCTGATGATCGCCAGCCACGCCTTCGATCGCTGGACCGTGCGCTGCATGGCGGCGGCGGGCCTGCCCGACCTGACGCCCACCGACGTCATGGTGTTCCACCACGTGTTCCACCGCCAGCGCCCCAAGAAGCTGGCCGACATCTGCTTCACGCTGAATGTCGAGGACACGCACATCGTCAACTACGCGCTGAAAAAGCTCGACCGCCTGGGCGTGGTCAAGGGCGAGCGCGCCAGCAAGGAAGTGTTCTACAGCGTCACGCCCGAGGGCGCGGCCATCATCAAGCGCTACGGCGAAATCCGCGAGCAATGCCTGACCGCCGGCCTCGACGCGCCGGGGGGCGGCGGCCTGGAATTCAGCCGCCAGCTGGCGCACACGCTGCGCGCCCTGTCCGGCCTGTACGACCAGGCCGCGCGCGCCGCGACCTCCCTGTAAACCGATACGCGGGGCAGCGCCCCGTACCGCAACCCGCACGCCGCGGCCGGCAGCGCCGTGGCGGCTTCTTGTACCCGAGGATAGTTATGAAGTGGCAATTCTGGATTGATCGTGGGGGCACCTTCACCGACATCGTGGCGCGCCGCCCCGACGGCACCACCACCACCGCGAAGATGCTGTCGGAAAATCCCGAGCAGTACCGCGACGCGGCGGTGGCGGGCATCCGCAAGCTGCTGGGCATCGCGCCCGGCCAGCCGGTGCCGGCCGAGCAGGTCGAATGCGTCAAGATGGGCACCACGGTCGCCACCAACGCGCTGCTCGAACGCAAGGGCGAACGCACGCTGCTGGTGACCACGCGCGGTTTCCGCGACGGCCTGCGCATTGCCTACCAGAACCGTCCGCGCCTGTTCGACCGCAACGTGCTGCTGCCGGAAATGCTCTACGAAGCCGTGGTCGAGGCCGACGAGCGCGTCGCCGCCGACGGCGAAGTGATCCGCGACCTGGACGAGGCCGCGCTGCGCCGCGACATGCAGGCGGCCTACGACAGCGGCATCCGCACCGTCGCCATCGTCTTCATGCACGCCTGGCACGCTACCGGCCACGAGCAGCGCGCCGCCCGCATCGCGCGCGAGATCGGCTTCACCCAGGTGTCGGCCTCGCACGAGGTCAGCCCGCTGATCAAGTACGTCTCGCGCGGCGACACCACCGTGGTCGACGCCTACCTGTCGCCCATCCTCAAGCGCTATGTCGACCAGGTGGCCGGCGAACTGCCCGGCATCCGCCTGATGTTCATGCAATCGAGCGGCGGCCTGACCGACGCGCACCGCTTCCGCGGCAAGGACGCCATCCTGTCCGGCCCGGCCGGCGGCATCGTCGGCATGGTGCGCACCAGCGAGCAGGCCGGTTTCGACAAGATCATCGGCTTCGACATGGGCGGCACCTCCACCGACGTGTCGCACTACGCCGGCGAATTCGAGCGCGAGTTCGAGACCCTGGTGGCCGGCGTGCGCATGCGCGCGCCCATGATGAGCATCCACACGGTCGCGGCCGGCGGCGGTTCGATCCTGCATTTCGACGGCGCGCGCCTGCGCGTCGGCCCGGATTCGGCCGGCGCCAACCCCGGCCCCGCCTGCTACCGCCGCGGCGGGCCGCTGGCCGTGACCGACTGCAACGTGCTGCTCGGCAAGATCCAGCCCGATTTCTTCCCCAAGGTGTTCGGTCCCGACGCCGACGAAGCGCTGGACCGCGACGCCGTCGTGCAGCGCTTTGAGGCCATGGCCGACGAGGTCCGCGCCGCCACCGGCCGCGACATGACGCCGGAACAGCTGGCCGAAGGCTTCCTGGAAATCGCCGTCGGCAACATGGCCGAAGCCATCAAGCGCATCTCGGTGCAACGCGGCCACGACGTCACCGAATACGCGCTGACCGTGTTCGGCGGCGCCGGCGGCCAGCACGCCTGCCTGGTGGCCGACGCGCTCGGCATGACCACGGTCTTCGCGCACCCGCTGGGCGGCGTGCTGTCGGCCTACGGCATGGGCCTGGCCGACCAGACCGACATGCGCCAGAAGACCGTCGAGAAAACGCTCGACGCCGCGCTGATGGCCGAACTGCAAGGCGAACTGGACGCGCTGGCCGAGCAGGCCGTGGGCGAACTGCGCCGCCAGCACGTGGCCGATAGCGACATCGGCGTGCAACGCCGCCTGCACCTGAAGTACCGCGGCACCGACACCGCGCTCGAAGTGCCGTATTCGGACCTGGACCAGGCCCGCAAGGACTTCGAGGCGGCCTATCGCCAGCGCTATTCCTTCCTCATGCCCAACCGAGAACTGGTGGTGGAGACCATCTCGGTGGAAGCCACCGGCGGTGGCGAGCGCGTCACCGAGACGCCCGCTTCGCGCAGCCGCGATGGCGCGCTGGCGCCACGCCGCGCGGTGCGCATGTACAGCGGCGGCGCCTGGCGCGACACGCCGTTGTACGTGCGTGAAGACATGGCTGGCGGCGACCTGGTGGCGGGCCCCGCCATCATCTCCGAGCCGAACCAGACCACCGTGGTCGAGCCCGGCTGGCAGGCCGAGCTGACGCAACAGGACCACTTCGTGATCCGCCGCGTCGAGGCCCGCCCCGAGCGCCGCGCCGTCGGCACCCAGGCCGACCCGGTGATGCTGGAGGTGTTCAACAACCTGTTCATGTCGATCGCCGAACAGATGGGCTACCGCCTGCAGAACACGGCGTACTCGGTCAACATCAAGGAACGCCTGGACTTCTCCTGCGCCATCTTCGACGCCCAGGCGCGCCTGATCGCCAACGCGCCGCACATGCCGGTGCACCTGGGCTCCATGGGCGAATCGGTGCGCACCGTCATGAACGCCAACGCCGGCCGCATGCAGCCGGGCGACGCCTACGTGGTCAACGACCCGTACCACGGCGGCACCCACCTGCCGGACGTCACGGTGATCACGCCGGTGTTCGACCGCAAGGGCAACGAGATCCTGTTCTACGTCGGCTCGCGCGGCCACCATGCGGATATCGGCGGCACCACCCCGGGCTCGATGCCGCCCGATTCGAAGACGGTCGAAGACGAAGGCGTGCTGTTCACCAACTTCCAGCTGGTCAAGGGCGGCGAGTTCCGCGAACAGGCCGCGCGCGACATCCTCGGCTCCGGCCGCTGGCCGGCGCGCAACCCGGACCAGAACATCGCCGACATGCACGCGCAGATCGCCGCCAACGAAAAGGGCGTGCAGGAACTGCTGCGCATGTGCGATCACTTCGGCCTGGACGTGGTGCGCGCCTACATGGGCCACGTGCAGGACAACGCCGAAGAGGCGGTGCGCCGCGTGATCTCGGTGCTCAAGGACGGCAGCTACGAGTATCCGCTGGACAACGGCGCGGTCATCCGCGTCGCGGTGCGGGTGGACAACCAGGCGCGCAGCGCCGTGGTCGACTTCACCGGCACGTCGGACCAGCTGGACAACAACTTCAACGCCCCGGGCGCCATCGCCGTGGCCGCGGTGCTGTACGTGTTCCGCACCCTGGTCAACGACGACATCCCGCTGAACGACGGCTGCCTGGTGCCGCTGTCGATCATCCTGCCGGAAGGCTCGATGCTGCGCCCGAACCCGCCGGCCTCGGTGGTGGCGGGCAACGTCGAAACGTCCATGTGCATCGTCAACGCGCTGTATGGCGCGCTCGGCGTGCTGGCCGCCAGCCAGGGCACCATGAACAACTTCACCTTCGGCAACGCGCGCCACCAGTACTACGAGACCATCTCGGGCGGTACGGGCGCCGGTCCCGTGCGCATCGATGCCGCCGGTCCCCACGACGAAGGCTTCCCCGGCACTTCGGTGGTGCAGGCGCACATGACCAACTCGCGCCTCACCGACCCCGAAGTGCTGGAGTTCCGCTTCCCGGTGCGGCTGGAGTCGTACGAGATCCGTCACGGCTCGGGCGGGGCGGGGCGCTATCCGGGCGGCAACGGCGGCGTGCGCCGCATCCGCTTCCTGGAAGACATGACCGCCGCGATCCTGTCCAACAACCGCCTGCACGCGCCATTCGGTCTGGCCGGCGGCGGACCGGGCGCGATGGGCCGCAACTACATCGAAAGGCTGGACGGCTCGATCGAGGAGCTTGGTCCGCAGGACAGCGCCCAGTTGCATCCGGGCGACGTGTTCGTGGTGGAAACGCCGGGAGGCGGGGGCTACGGCGCTCGTTGAGTCGGTGGCGTGAGGGCGGGGCGATCCGGGATAGTCATCACGGGTCGCTCCGTCACTCCGGATCGTTCATCACATCTAGCACGATCTCCGCCTTGGCCTTGTGGTCATGGACTCGCAACGTCACCTCGCTATCGCCGATCTCGAAGATCGCGGTGGCGAGCATGTTTTTGCCGTCCGGGTCCTCGGCATCCGTGCGCAGGATCGGCAGGCTTCTGTATCGTTACGAACTGCTTAGGGTATCGGATGAATCGTCAGTTGCTTGACTGTATTGGCGGTTTGACGGCGAGGCGCCTTGGAAAAAAAAGTGTTTGCAGCTGTTGTCTCGGGGTCAATCGGTAACACCGCCAAGAATTTCCCTGAAAGCGCCTCTCCCCTCACATTCCACATAGATTCAAACTGTGTACGACTGAATGTACGATTGCCCATCGATGGATCCGCCAGCCATACGGTGTCTCCGTTGATGCCTCGCAAGACGCTGAAGTGGTCGTCCTTGCGGTGCTTCATGTAAACGATGACTGGCATTCTAAGCCGGGCCAATTGGTCAAAACTCGCGGCAAAGCCTTGAGCCTTGAAGCCGAACTGGGCGAGAGCATTTGTCATGTCCTCGAAGCTGGCTCTTCCATCGGTCTTGTCCATGGCCTTAAGAAGTTGTTCTTCGGTGATTGCCTGACCATAGTGGCTGTCGAGTAGGGTGGCGAGAGATGCGGCGCCGCAAGAGTAGTCCAGATCCTGCTTGACTATCCGGTCGTCGCGCAAATGTTTCCAGCTTCTTACCGGAACGATTCCATGGCTGGAGTGCGTCAGGAGCAGAACGCCTACCGGGCCGGGAAGAATGGCATTGCTCGACGCGCCGGCCGCAACAGCGTTGGCCGCTGCCAGCGCGGCAACGGCGAGAAGCCGCGGCATGATGAAATATGTCTGGTTCATTGCGCCGGGATGACGAGGGGCGGGAGCGGCAAAGCCATTCCCAACATGGCCAGGATGACGCCAAGCGCCGTATACACAAGTATTGTGACCAAGATGGCTGGAATCAGACCGATCGCAATGCCGCCGATGCTGTAGCCGATACTGGCTTTGGGGATCGCGCTCGAGAGGGCATTGGCCCCGACCCACACTGAATATAGCCACAACAGCAGCGTAGCGAGCAGGGACACACCCATGGCGGCCAGGCCGATACCGAGCAGGTCGGCCAGGAGCCAAGAGGTGGCCACCAGGTTGAATAGATTGCCTTGGCCATCCCATCGGCCATCGCGTTTCATCCAGGCTCGCAATGCGCAGACGATGATAAGAAAGGCGGCCCAGGTGGAGATTATTGCTCCGCATAGGGTTACCCACATGGGGACCGCAGGCCAATTCGATTCTGGGGGCAGCACCCCGGAAATCAAACCGCCTGCCAAACCGAGGATCGTGATGGCTAGCGCGGATCGCCAGCGAGGGAAATCGAACCGCGAGAAGGGCAGTCCGCTCAGGCAAAAGAGGGAGAGGGAAGAGGCGATCATTGGGGCTTGTCGCTTAAATGCACCGTGATTGATGGCGTCTGTCAGAACGTTTGGGGTGCATAGTGGTAACCGCAGCAACTGACAGATGCGTTGCTGTCTGGAGCGCTTGATCGTAATAATTCAACGTTGTGATGGCATAGCGTTCTGATCAGGGTGATTCAAAGAGATAGCCAATCTCGAATTGCTAGAACACCCACTAATAGTATGGCAATCACAAATAACAGGAAGGGGATGAATTCACATACGAAAAAAATAGTGCCAGGGTCGCTCCACTTTATCGAACGAAAATAGTTACGGATTTTTTTACTCATGTGGCTCCAAGCTTTGCTCCGTTTTGAGGTCGCCAAGGCGACTATGGCTACCTTGGCGACTGTAAGATGGTGCTCCGGTTGTTATCGTCTGTGCCAGTAATACTCAACAAGGTTGCGGAAATGGTAGAACCGCATATATGGCGCGGCTTGATAGACCGACCATCCGGCAGCAGAAAGACGAGGGGCATAAAAATACATGTAGTACCGCCACCATGCACCCTCTGTCTCTTTCATTTCCTGCTGTGACAACGTCGCCAGTTGCATTGGGCTATTCGAAGGTTCGAACATCAAATTTATATCGGTCTGATTGAAAACTGCAATCGGTCCGCGTGTCTGCGGTGAGCTGGCATATACCTGCGATGACAGAAGGCCGGCGGTTAGTAGTATTAGCGCTAAGCGTGTTAACTGTTTCATATAGACTCTCTAGGAACTACAACCAGCCTTGAAATAGACTCTCAAGGCACCTATTGACGGTGTTTGCGTCACCGGCAATTTTTTGGGCGGCTTGCCGCCCTTTTTCTTACGATCACACCCAAAATCAAAATGTATACAGCCAGTTGGCTCGCAGCTCCGAACCGCTACGGCCCGATACATTGGCTTTTAGGGTGGTGGTCAGTGTGCTATCGCTTGTGAGGCCGTAACCGGCGCCAAGTAATAGATCAGTCGAGGTGCGATTGATACCTTGGCTATGACCGTCCAGCCGATCGGCCTGCCGATATGTCCATTGCGCGCCGGTGGTCAGTGTCACGCGGTCGTTGACGGCAAAGCCTACCGACGGGTTGAGCAATAGCAAGTTGCCAGGCTGGTATCGGTAAGAACCATCTGCACGGGCTCGGTTGAACTGATAGGCGGCCGTCAATGAGAATAAGATTGGGTCGATCGCGTGGTAGGCGGTGACGCCTAGCATGGCCGACTTGAGGCTGGCGCTGCCTTGCCTGTGCTTTTCCCGTAAAGCGATTTCCGCAAATCCGAGTACGGCAGGACCGTCGTCGTCTTGCTTGAATTGATAGTTGATGCCTACCCAAGCATCGACGAATCTCGACTCGCTGCTGGTGGTTGTGCCGTCGACACCGCTATTGCGTTGGTTTGATGAGAGGCCGCTTATTCGGGCGTATAGCTCGGTGTCTGTTGTCAGGCCGTATCGCAGGCCGAGTGTGCCTACCACGGTGTCGCTATTACCGAGACTCTCTCCGAGCGAGGTGGGCACGGTGATGAATGACGTCGGCCCCGTCTGGACAATAATCGGTTCGCCGATTGATATGCCAGCGCGGTCTGTGTTGGCGTAGGCCAACGATAATTCCATCCTGAGCTTTCCCGCGTCGGTGATCAGGTTCTCCACCGTAAGAGGCAACTCAGCCCACGCTGGGAGGGGGATAGCTAAAATTAGGCTGGCACAAAGGCGCGAAATACGCATGAGACTCTCAAATAATATTGAGTCTCATTCTATTTTTGGTCGCGGTATTTTTCGATTGGGCTTGGTCCGGGATTTGCCGGAATTGCGCGAGGTCACCTGCATGCCGTGTATACCAAGAACCGTCGTGAGGGAGAGGGCCCCCTGACATTCGTTGGCTAGCATCTCAGTGCATTGCTAATACTTGCGCGCGGTTCTGCGCGCAAGTATTCCTACTCCGGATCGTTCATCACATCCAGCACGATGTCCGCCTTCGGCTTGCGGTCGTAGACCCGCAGCGTCACCTCGCCATCGCCGATCTCGAAGATCGCGGTGGCGAGCGTGTTTTCGCCGTCCGGGTCCTTGGGATCGGTGCGCAGGATCGGCAGTTCGCCCTCGGTGTCATGCAACGCCGTCAGCAGGTCGGCGCCGACGGTGGCGGGCGACCAGGTGTCGACGATGCCCTCGATGCGGCGCTGGCGCTCGCGCGACGAGTCGGTGATGATCTGCGTCTGGCCGCGGCTGGCCTGGTGCACCATGTGGTTGGCATGGCCGTAGCGGGTGCCGATCTCCAGGACCGACGCGGCGCCGGGCGACGCCTCGACGCTGAAGACGCGGGCATCGGCGGCCGAGCCCAGCGTATGGTGGAAGCCGCCGGCGCGCTGCGCGTCGCGCAGCAACGCCACGGCCTCGTCCAGGGTGGCGCAGTCGAGCACCGCGCGCGCCAGCAGCATGCGCGGCACGCCGGGCTGGCGCAGGCGCGTGCGCAGGTTGTTGATGGTCTGCACCAGGCCGGCGCGATTGGCCCCGAAGGTGTGGCCGGGCAGGGAACCCGGGTAATAGAAGCTCAGGTAGCCGGGCGCGTCGTCCAGCGCCACGTCGACCAGATGGCAGCGGCCGTACAGGAACGGATCGCCGTCCTCGTTGTGGCCGATCCAGCGGGTGCCGTCGGCCGCCTTCAGCGCCACCGACGTGCAGCCGTCGCCGCTGCCGCTGCTGTGCAGCAGGTCGCCCCGGCAGTTCCACAGCAACACGTCCGCCAGCGGCATCCCCAGCCCCTCGGCCAGCCCCTCCAGTTCGTCCCACACGGCGGGAAGGGCGCGCCGGGCCTGTTCGCCCAGTTCCGCCACGTAGGGGTGGCCGCGCCAGGGGCGCAGCGCCTTCCAGGTGGCGCTCTGGTCCAGGTAGGTCGCCATCAGCGGGCGGGCCAGCTTGCCTAGCGCCACGCCGACCTGGCGCCGGTTGCCGGCGATGCGTACATACTTGTAGGGCATGGGGATTCTCCGGGGTGTCATGCGGATTGTAATTTTTCTAAGCTCTGTCCGGTGGGGACGGATGCGTTAAGATTCCCCGTAAGTTGCTCCGGCGATCCCGGTGTGGCCCGCGCATCATGTCCTAACTACAACCCCGGGTGCTATCGGCCCCAAGAGGAGAGTTTCATGATTAAACGTAAAGTCGCCGCCGCCTTGGTCGGCCTGTCCGTGGCCATGTTCGGCGCCGCCTCCGGCGCCTACGCCCAAGGCAAGGAATTGGTGGTGGCCACCGACACGGCGTTCGTGCCGTTCGAGTTCAAGCAGGGCAACACCTATACCGGCTTCGACGTGGACCTGTGGGCGGCCATCGCCAAGGAACTGAACGTCAAGTACAAGCTGCAGCCGATGGACTTCAACGGCATCATCCCCGGCCTGCAGACCAAGAACATCGACGTGGCGCTGGCCGGCATCACCATCCGCGATGACCGCAAGAAGGTGATCGACTTCTCCGATCCCTACTACGAAAGCGGCCTGGCCATCCTGGTCGGCGAAAAGAACACCGACATCAAGGACGCCAAGTCGCTGGCCGGCAAGACCGTCGCGGTCAAGACCGGCACGGCCACCGTGGACTTCCTGAAGGCCCAGGTGCCGGACGCCAAGCTCAAGCTGTTCCCCAACATCGACAACGCCTACCTGGAACTGGCCACCGGCCGGGTCGATGCCGCCGTGCACGACACGCCCAACGTCCAGTACTACGCCAACACGGCTGGCAAGGGCCGCGTCAAGGTGGTCGGCTCGGTCAAGAGCGGCGACTTCTACGGCATCGCCTTCCCCAAGGGCAGCGAACTGGTGCCGCAGGTCAACAAGGCCCTGGCCACGCTCAAGTCCAACGGCCAGTACGACGCCATCTACGAGAAGTGGTTCGGCAAGAAGCCCTGAGCTTTTCCGTCGGATTGATGTTGCATTTCGGGGCCGCCCGGCAGTCTGGGGCCCCGGCGCTTCGCTCCGGCGACGCCGGGCCCGGGACGGGGCGGCCCCGAGCCGCTTGCGGCGCCGGGCGTTTCCGCCATGATGCGGCGCGCGGGCGCGCCATTGAGGGGTAATTCGTGGATTTTGACTGGAATGTAGTGATGGAGGCGTTGCCCAACCTGTGGGTGGGCACGCAGATGACCATCAAGATCACCTTTTGGGGCCTGTTCGGCGGCTTTCTGCTGGGCGCGCTCTCCGGCGTGACGCGGGCCTACGGGCATCCGATACTGTCGGGCATCGCCCAGGTGTATGTCGCGGTGATCCGCGGCACGCCGATCGTGGTGCAGGTGATGTTCATTTATTTCGCCTTGCCGCTCTTGGCGAACATCCGGGTGGACGCCGAGTGGGCGGCCATCGTCACGCTCATCATCAATTCAGGCGCCTATATTTCCGAGATCGTGCGCGGTTCGCTGCTGTCGGTCCACAAGGGGCTGAAGGAAGCCGGGCAGGCGATGGGCCTGCCGTTTCACAAGATCCTGTTCCACATCATCGGGCCGGTGGCGTTCCGCCGCATGATTCCGCCGCTGGGCAACCAGTGCATCATCAGCCTGAAGGATTCGTCGCTGTTCATCGTGATCGGCGTCGCGGAACTGACCCGCCAGGGCCAGGAGATCATGGCCAGCAACTTCCGCGCGGTCGAGATCTGGTCGGCGATCGCCATCGTCTACCTGATCCTGACGGGCACGATGGCGCTGATCCTGCACCTGGTGGAAAAAAGGATGCGCATACTATGAGCATGGTTGAATTTCATGACGTCACCAAGACGTTCGGCGCGTCCACGGTGCTGGACGGCATCTCGCTCAACATCGACGCGGGCGAGGTGGTCGTGGTGGTGGGGCCGTCCGGCTCCGGCAAGTCCACCTTCCTGCGGTGCATCAATGTGCTCGAAACGATCAACGGCGGCGATCTGCTGGTCGACGGCCTGAGCGTGCACGGCGGCGCCGCCCAGGTGCGCGAGATCCGGCGCGAGGCCGGCATGGTGTTCCAGCAGTTCAATCTGTTCCCGCAGATGACCGCGCTGCAGAATGTCATGTTCGGGCCGGTGCACACGCGCGGACAGAGCCGCGACGAGGCGCGCGAACTGGCCGAGCAACTGCTGGGCAAGGTCGGGCTGGCCGAGCGCATGAACCACTACCCATCCGAACTGTCCGGCGGCCAGCAGCAGCGCGTGGCGATCGCCCGCGCGTTGGCGATCAAGCCCAAGCTGATGCTGTTCGACGAGCCGACTTCGGCGCTCGATCCGGAACTGCGCCACGAGGTGCTGAAGGTGATGCGCGACCTGGCCGAGGAGGGCATGACCATGGTGGTGGTCACGCACGAAATGGAATTCGCGCGCAAGGTCGGCAGCCGCCTGATCTTCATCGACGCCGGCAAGATCGCGCATGACGGTCCGCCAGCCGAGTTGCTGGACAATCCGCCCAGCCAGCGCCTGAGGGACTTCCTGCAACACGTGGCCTGAGCGGCGTCGCCGCCCGCCGCGCCATCGGGCGCGTGGCGGCTGGCCGCTTGGCGTTCGCGCGGCCAAGCGCCGGCCCTCGGGGCGCGTGGCGTCCGGGTCCGCTAGCGCGACGCGGGCTTGGCGGGCAGGGCCAGCACCTGTTCCGTCGTCATGATGTCGGCGAAAGTGTCGTCCAGCGCCGCCAGCGTCGCCCGGTGCAGCGTGGCGTGCGGCACCACGCCTTCACGGCCGTCGATGTCGCGCGTGGCGCAGGCATCCTCCGCCACGATCACCTGGTAGCCCAGCGGCACCGCGTCGCGCGCGGCGCCGGCCACGCAGGCGTGCGTCATCAGGCCGGCGACGACCACCGTGCCGACGCCGCCGGCCTGCAACCGTTCGTGCAGGTCCGTGCCGGGAAACGCGCTGACCTGGGTCTTGCGCACCACGCCGTGGCCCGCCGCGGGTTGCAGCTCGGGGTGGAAGCGCGAACCGGGGCCATCCTCCGGAAACAGCGGGCTGCCAGGGGGCAGCACATGCTGCACGTGGATCACCGCGATGCCGGCGCGGTCGGCGTGCTCGACCAGCCGCCGGGCGTTGCGCAGGGCCCGCAGCCCGTCGGGAATGGGCATGCGGCCGCTGAAATACTCTTCCTGGAAATCGATCACCAGCAGCGCCGTGGCGCCGGGGTTCAGCGATTGCGGCGCGGTCGCGCCGGCCATCGTGCGGATCGTGGGGTGGTGCATGGATACCTCGACAGGTTGGGGGGAAGGCGTCCAGTATCCGGCCCAGGCTTGCCCGCGATAAGTGGCCCGAAAGCCAATATGCGCTAGGATCGGGCCATTCCGGTTTCCGTTGCGAGCGCACCCATGCACACCGTCGCCGTGCTGGCCTTCGAAGGCATCAGTCCTTTTCACCTGTCCGTGCCCTGCATGGTGTTCGGCGACGACCTGGCGCGGCTGGGCGTGCCGCGCTATGAGCTGCTGGTCTGCGGCGAGCGCCGGGGCCTGATCCCGACCATGTCGGGCTTCAATATCGAGGTGCCGCACGACCTGTCCGCTTTGGCGCGGGCCGACACGGTCATCGTGCCGGCCTGGCGTGATCCGGACGAACCGCCGCCGCCGGCGCTGCTCGGTGCCCTGCGCGCCACCCATGCGCGCGGCGCGCGGGTGGTGGGCCTGTGCCTGGGCACCTTCGTGCTGGCCGAGGCCGGCCTGCTGGACGGCCGCCGCGCGGCCACCCACTGGGTCTGGGCCGGGGATTTCCGCAAGCGCTATCCCCGCGTGCGGCTGGACCAGGACGTCCTGTATGTGGACGACGGCGACATCCTGACCTCCGCCGGCACCGCGGCGGCGATCGACTGCTGCCTGCACCTGCTGCGCGGCGACCATGGCGCCGAGATCGCCAACCGCGTCGCTCGCCGCATGGTGGTGGCGCCGCAACGCGACGGCGGCCAGGCGCAATATATCGAGCATCCGCTGCCGAAAGCCGCGGGCGGCGACCGCCTGCGCGCCACGCTGGACTGGGCCATCGAGCACCTGGACCAGCCGTTGTGCCTGGACCAACTGGCGGCGCGCGCCAGCATGAGCCGGCGCAATTTCACGCGCCACTTCAAGGCGCAGACCGGCGCCACCGTTTCGCAGTGGCTGCTGAACCACCGGCTGGCCTCGACCCAGCGCCTGCTGGAAACCAGCGACCACGGCATCGACTGCATCGCCGGCCTGGTGGGCTTCGGCTCGGCGGCGTCACTGCGGCAGCATTTCGCCGCCGCGTTCTCGGTGTCGCCTGGCGCCTACCGGCGCCAGTTCCGCCAGGCGCCCGGACCGCGGCGGGCAGCGTAGGCGCAGCGCGTTTGAAGCGGACGGCACGGCAACGCGAACGTCCAACTGCGCGGCCCCAGCGGTGGGGCAAGAAAAAAGGGGCGCCGGAGCACCCCTTTGATCGCAATTCGCCGTAACCGCGCTCAGCCCTTCACGCGCACGATCTTCTGCACTTGCGGCACGTGGCGGATGGCGCGGATCACCTGCGCCAGGTGCTTGCGGCTGTCCACCTGGATGGTCAGGTGCAGCGACACCGTCGAGACCGCGTCATCGTGCATGGTCACATGCATGATGTTGGCGTCGGCCGCCGTGACTTCGGCGGCCAGCCGGCCCAGTACGCCGCGCTCGTTGCGCGTGACGATGTCCAGGCGCGTGGCCAGGTGCTTGGCGGTGTGGGCGTCCCAGGCGACGTTGATCCAGCGTTCCGGTTCGCGCAGGCGCTGGCGCATGGCCACCGGGCAGTCGGCGGTGTGCACCACCAGGCCATGGCCCATGCGCATGCCGGCGATGATCGGGTCGCCGGGCAGCGGGCCGCAGCACGGCGCCAACTGCACCGCCTGGCCTTCGTTGCCCTGGATCAGGATCGGGGCGCTGCGCGCCGAGGTCAGCTCGTCCACCGCCGCGGCGGTGGTGGCCACCAGCTGGTGTTCGGGCGCGAAGCGGCGCGCCACGACGGCGGCCAGGCGCTTGCCCAGGCCGATGTCGGCCAGGATTTCCTCGCGTGAGCTGGCGCCGGTGCTGCGCGCCAGCTTCTGCCAGGCCGGGTCGTCGGTGGCCGGCAGCGGCATGTGCAATTCCTGCAGGGCCTGGCCCAGCAGGCGCTCGCCGAAGGCCACCGATTCCTCGTACTTGACGGTGCGCAGGTAGTGGCGGATTTCCGAACGGGCGCGGCCGGTGCGCACGTAATTGAGCCATTGCGCGTTCGGGCGCGAAGCGGGGGAGGTGACGATCTCCACCGTGTCGCCGCTGTTCAGTTCCGTGCGCAGCGGCACGAACTCGCCGTTGACCTTGGCCGCCACCGCCTGGTTGCCGATGTCGGTATGGATGGCGTAGGCGAAATCCACCGGCGTCGCGCCGCGCGGCAGCGAGATGATCTTGCCGCGCGGGGTGAAGACGTAGACGGCGTCCGGGAACAGGTCGACCTTGACGTGTTCGAGGAATTCGCCCGAATCGCCGGTCTGGCTCTGGATGTCCAGCAGCGATTGCAGCCACTGGTGGGTACGCTTCTGCAGGTCGTTGAGCGTCAGGTCGGCGCCCTTGTACAGCCAGTGCGAGGCCACGCCTTCTTCGGCCACGTGATGCATGTCGCGGGTGCGGAACTGGAATTCCACCGGGGTGCCGTAGGGGCCCACCAGCGTCGTGTGCAGCGACTGGTAGCCGTTGACCTTGGGGATCGCGATGTAGTCCTTGAACTTGCCGGGCACCGGCCGGTACAGCTGGTGCAGCGTGCCCAGTGCCAGGTAGCACTCGGGCAGCGTGTGGACGATGACGCGGAAACCATAGATGTCGAGCACGTCCGAGAACGACTTCTTCTGGTCGACCATCTTGCGGTAGATGCCGAACAGCGTCTTCTCGCGGCCGGTGACTTCGGCCTCGATGCCGGCGGCGGGCAGCGCGGCACGGACCGAGTCGGCGATCTTGCCGATCACCTCGCGGCGGTTGCCGCGCGCGGCCAGCACGGCCTTGTACAACACCTGGTAGCGGTTCGGGTACATGGCCGCGAAGCACAGGTCCTGCAGTTCGCGGAACAGCAGGTTCAGGCCCAGCCGGTGGGCGATGGGCGCGTAGATGTCCAGCGTTTCGCGGGCGATGCGGCGGCGCTTCTCGGGGTTGACCGCGTCCAGCGTGCGCATGTTGTGCAGGCGGTCGGCCAGCTTGATGAGGATGACGCGCACGTCGCGCGCCATCGCCAGCAGCATCTTGCGGAAACTTTCGGCCTGCTGCTCGGCCTTGGTGGCGAAGTCCAGGCGGTCCAGCTTGGACAGGCCATCGACCAGCTCGGCGACTTCAGGACCGAACTTCTCGGCCAGCTCGTGCTTGGCGATGCCCTGGTCTTCCATCACGTCGTGCAGCAGGGCGGCGGACAACGCATTCGCGTCGAGCTTCCAGCCCGCGCAGATTTCCGTGACGGCGATGGGGTGTGAGATGTAGGGCGAACCGCTGGCGCGGAACTGGCCCAGGTGCGCCTGGTCGGCGAAGCGATAGGCTTCGCGCACGCGTTCTACATCTTTCTTGTCGAGATAGCTGCCGATGATTTCGGTCAGCGGCGCCAGCGAGGCGACCGGCGAGGCGGTCGCATCCGCCGCTTCTTGCGCGGCGACGGAGGGTGGCGTGGGGGAATTCTTGTCTTTCTTGCCCGTGCGGCGCCCGAGACGGGAGCCGGCACGTAGCGCGGCAAGCAGACCTGATGAAGCGTACTTCAGCCCGGGAAAAGCCATGCTTGCCGCCCCCCGGAAAAGATCAGGTGGGAACTTTGCGCAGCATTTCCACGCCGGTGAGGCCGCCCGCGATTTCGCGCAGGGCAGTGACCGTGGGCTTGTCTTTGCTGTCCAGGCGCGGGGCATGGCCTTGCGCCAGCTCGCGGGCGCGGTAGGTGGCGGCCAGCGTGAGCTTGAAACGGTTGGGGATCTGGTTCAGACAGTCTTCGACGGTAATGCGAGCCATTAGGACACCTGGTGCTGATGGTGGATAGGGAGAATGCGGTTTCGTTTCAGTGCGCCGCCGGGATGCCGAGCTGCGCAAACAATTCGGCGTGGCGCACGGCCTGAGACGAAAAACGCAGCCGTGCGGCGCTGACGATTTGAGTCAGTTCCGACAAGGCCACGCTAAATTCTTGATTAATAATAACATATTCGCATTCAGGCGCGTGCGCGATTTCGCCGCCCGCGGCCATCAGCCGGCGCGCGATCACTTGCGGCGCATCCTGGCCGCGCGCCTTGAGCCGGCTTTCGAGTTCCTCGATCGAAGGCGGCAGCACGAAGATGCCGATCGCGCCGGGAAAGCGCTGGCGCACCTGGCGCGCGCCTTGCCAATCGATTTCCAGCAGCACGTCGCGGCCCTCGCGGGTGGCTTCGTCGATGCGATCGCGCGGCGTCCCGTAGAAATTGCCATGGACCTCGGCCCACTCCAGCAGGCGCTGCTCGTCGCGCAATTGCTTGAATTCGTCGATGCCGATGAAGCGGTACTCGCGGCCGTCTTCCTCGCCGGGACGCGGCGCGCGGGTGGTGCAGGAGACGGACAGGAGGATGGACGGGTCTTGCTGCAGCAAGGCCTTGACCAGGCTGGACTTGCCGGCCCCGCTGGGGGCGACGACCATGAAGACATTGCCGGAAGTGGCGTGCATGAATGTGACGAGCGTGTGATGCCGAGACCCGAAGAATAGCAAATCGCGCAGCGCGGCAGGGGGAAAACCCTGCGCGCGTCGTCAATGCCAACCACCTGCGGGTTGGGGGCGCGCGATGCGGCCCCGCAAGAAAGCGGCCCCGAACGGCGGCCCGTGGCGGGACCGCCGCGCGGGCGCGGATCAGCGCGCCGCCGCCTGCGTCAGCTTGCCGCCCGGCGCGGGCGCGTCGCTGCCGAGCAGGTGGCCGTTCACCTCGATGCCGTAGAGCGAGTCGTCGGAGTCGTGGTACTTGGCGCGGGTCTTGGCCACCGATTCGGTGTAGCGCGGATCCTGGGGGCGTTCGTGGGCGTTCATGAAGTAGGCCACGTCCCACGCTTCCTGGTCGCTCAGCATGCCTGCCTGGCCCAGCGGCATGTTGGCCTTGATGAAGCCGGCGGCGTTGCCGATCTGGTGCATGCCGGCGCCCCAGTTGAAGGAATCCGGGCCCCACAGCGCGGGGAATACCCAGTGCTCGCCGTTCTTCTGTCCCTTGCCCTCGGCGCCGTGGCAGACGGCACAGTACTGGGCGTAGACCTCGCTGCCGCGCACGTAGTCGGCCTTCTGGGCCGGCTTGGGCAGCTTGAGGTAGCCCTGGCCCTTGAGCGCGACGCCGGTGGGCGCCTTGCTCGCCAGCCAGAACATATAGGTCTGCAAGGCGGTCAGCACCGGGTCGTCGGCCGCGGGCGGCTTGCCGTTCATGCTGAAGCGGAAACAGCCTTGCAGGCGCTCGGCCAGCGTGTTGACGTGGCCGTTCTTGGCGCGGTACGCCGGATACAGCACGTAGGCTGCCCACATCGGCGCGGAATCGGGGCGGCGGCCCGCGTCCAGGTGGCAACTGGCGCAGTTCAGGTCGTTGCCGACGAATTTGCTGGCGTTCTGCGGCGTGTGCAGGAAGATCTGCTCGCCCTGGCGCACGATCTTGCCGAATTCGCTGTCGGGTAGCGACGCGGCGCTGGGCGGCGTGAAGTCGGGGCGCGCATCGGCGGCCACGGCCGCTCCGGTCGACAGCAACGCGCTGGTTGCCGCGGCGGCGAACAGAAGATGAGCGAGTCGGTGACGGATCGGGGTCATTGCTTGGCTCCCGCGGCGGTGTTGGCTTGCGCGGCAAGCAGGTCGGCGGCCTTGGGCAGGCCGGCGTAGTAGGCGGACACGGCGTCGATCTCGGCGTCGGTCAGGCGGGTGGCCACGGCCGGCATCAGGCCGAGCGGGCCGGGCGGACGCTGGCCCTGGCGCCAGGCGCGCAGCTGGCCCGCGATGTAGGCGGCGGGCTGGCCGGCCAGGCTGGGAAAGTTGGCGCCCACGCCGATGCCGCCCGGGCCGTGGCATTGATTGCAGGCTGGCACGTTCTTGTCCCAGGCGCCGCGCGTGGCCAGCCAGGCGCCGGTATCGTCGGGCTTGACCGGCTGCCGGGCCGTGGCGGCCAATCGGTCGATGTTCAGCGGCGACGGCAGGCCGGCGTAATAGGCGGCCACCGCTTGCCGCTGCGCGGGGTCCAGCGCCTTGGCGGTGGCGGCCATCACCGGGCTCACGCGCGAGCCGTTGGCCATGGCTTCGAGCTGTTCGGCGAGATAGGCGGCGCCCATGCCCGCCAGATGGGGAAAGCCGGCGGCGGGGTTGCCTTCGCCGTTGGCGCCGTGACAGGTCATACAGGCCGGCGCGCCGTTGGCGCCCTGTGTGCTGATCTGGCGCCCATCGGGAGCGGCCTGCGCGGGACCGGGCAGCGCACCGAGCACGCCGGCGCCCAGCGCCAGCGCGCCCGCCCAACGGACGGTGGAAAAGGGCAGTAATGCCATGATCAAACTCCGAAATTTATTGGAATTTTGGTAATAAGTTAATTTCCAGAAATTATATGGAAATTTGTGACAGATCAAAGCCCGCCAGGGGTTTTGCGCGCGTTCAATTTGCAACAGCGATGGCGGCAATCGCGACGGCGCTGCATCCGTTCGCCGGCTCGTTTCCTGATCCGTGCTTGCCCAGCCGCACTCGGCGCGTAGCGAATGGAACGTTCGCTTGCACCATCGCCAGAATGATTCGGGTAGCATTTCGCCGACAGATAACAAGGAGCATCCAATGCACACGAACGAGATCGACCCTCCCCGCGTTGCGCTGGTCACCGGCGCCGGCACCGGCATTGGCCGCGCGGTGGCGCTGGAATTCCTGGCGCAAGGCTATCGCGTGGTGCTGGCCGGTCGTCGGCGCGAGCCGCTCGAAGCCACGCGCACGGCGGCGGGCGAAGATGGTGTGCGGGCCCTGGTGGTTCCCACGGACGTGTCCGACGAGCAGGCGGTGCGCGAGCTGTTCGACACCACCCAGCGCGAATACGGGCGCCTGGACGTGCTGTTCAATAACGCGGGCCGCGGCGCGCCGGCGATGCCGATCGAGGAACTGCCGGTGGCGCTCTGGCGCGAGGTGGTCGACACCAACCTGACCGGCATGTTCCTGTGCGCGCAGGCCGCGATCCGCGTGATGAAGGCGCAGACCCCGCAGGGCGGCCGCATCATCAACAATGGCTCGATCTCGGCGCACGCGCCGCGGCCGTTCTCGATCGCCTACACCGCCACCAAGCACGCGGTGACGGGCCTGACCAAGTCGATTTCGCTGGATTGCCGTCCGTACCACATTGCCTGCGGCCAGATCGATATCGGCAATGCCGCCACCGACATGACCGAACGCATGGCCGCCGGTATCCTGCAGGCCGATGGCAGCACCAAGGTCGAGCCGCGCATGGACGTGGCCCACGTCGCGCAGGCCGTCGCCGCCATGGCCCGCCTGCCGCTGGACGCCAATGTCCAGTTCATGACGATCATGGCGACCAACATGCCGTTCGTCGGGCGCGGCTGAAGGGATTTTCGCCGGCAACAAAAAAACGCCGCGGGCCAATGCCAGTCGTTAAGCCTTGAAGGGCGTTTTTTCATTCCACATTGAACAAAAAGGAGCGCGTTTTGCGCTCCTTTTTGCGTGATTCGCAGCCCTTCGTTCGCTCAACTGACTGGCATTGGCCCTTGGGCGCTTTTCTCGCTGGTTTCCGGTTCGCTCTCGCAGGGCATGAAGCTCGAGGCACTGCCGCCGTTCACCGTCAATAGGTTATCTGATCCGAGAACGTGACTTCCGACCAGCGCCTGGTCGGACAAATCAGCTCGCGGCATCCCAATGTCCGCCTTGTCGCCATCCAATGCCGAAGCATGATTGCACACGGGTACATAGGGGACGAGGATGGTCGGGTGGTTGCGGCGGGGGGCATGGATCTCGTTCAGCTTGCTGGTGTTCACGGTATCGGCGTCCGCACAGACGCAGGGCAGCGCCGCGCAGGAATTGCTGCGCCATCAGGAACGCGAAAAGCTACTGCGCGAGCAACAGGAACCCGCTCCGCGGGTGTGGCTACGGCCCGCGCACGCACCGTCTTCGGAACTGCTGCCACGGAACGAGACACCATGCTTCCCGATCGAACGCATCCGTCTTGATGGCGAGGGCGCGCAGCGCTTTCTCTGGTCCCTGAGCGCCGCCGATCCCGAGAACGACACCGCCACGGGGCGCTGCCTTGGCGCCGAGGGCATCAGCGTGGTTATGGCGCGTGTGCAAAACGCCGTCGTTGCGCGGGGTTTCGTCACCACCCGCATTCTCGCCTCGCCCCAAGACCTGAAAGGCGGCATTCTGACCTTGACCGTTGTGCCTGGCCGCATCCGCGCCATCCGTTTCGCGCCCGGTACGTCGCTCAAGGCCACCGCCAGGAATGCCGTGCCGGCCAGTCGCGGCGACCTGCTCAATCTGCGTGATATCGAACAGGCGCTGGAAAATTTCAGGCGCGTGCCCACCGTAGAGGCCGACATTCGAATCACGCCCGCTGAAGGAGACGATGCTGGCCCCGGCGACAGCGATTTGGTGATCCTCTGGCGGCAGCGTTCCCCTCCCGTCCGATTCAGCGTGTCATTGGACGACGCTGGCGGCCGGGCGACCGGCAGGCTTCAGGGCGCAGCCACACTTTCAGTCGACTCGCCACTGTCGTGGAACGACCTGTTTTACATCAACCTCGGTCACGACATCTTCAACGCCAGTGGCAAGGGCACCCGGGGCTACACCACGCATTACAGCGTGCCTTGGGGCTACTGGATCCTCAGTACCACCGTCAGCGGCTACAGGTATCACCAGACCGTTGCCGGATACAGTCAAGACTATGTCTACGGCGGTACCAGCAACAACGCCGAAATGCGCCTGTCGCGTCTGGTTTATCGGGATGCCAGCCGCAAGACCTCGCTCTACGGATGCAGCTGGATGCGCAGGTCCAGCAATTTCATTGATGACACGGAAATCGAGGTCCAGCGCCGCCGCACCGGCGGCTGGGAACTGGGCCTGACTCACCGTGAATACCTGAACGAAAGCGCGCTTGACGCCGGTCTCGCCTGGCGGCACGGCACCGGTGCTTTCAAGGCGATGGCCGCGCCCGAGGAAGACTTCGGCGAAGGGACCTCAAGGATGAAGGTCATCACCGCCGATGTCCGACTGATGATCCCGTTCCTGATGGGTTCGCAGCGCGCCCGTTACATCGGTAGCTGGCGCGCGCAATGGGAGCGCACGCCGCTGGTACCGCAAGACCGTTTCTCGATCGGCGGTCGTTACACCGTGCGTGGCTTTGACGGCGAACTGACGCTCATGGGCGAGCGAGGCTGGGTCTGGCGCAACGAAATCGGTCTGTTGCTCGGTACCGGCCAGGAACTTTATTTCGGAGCCGACTATGGCCACGTGTCCGGTCCTTCCACTGGCTGGCTCCAGGGGCGCAACCTGGCCGGCTCGGTCATGGGCCTGCGCGGTGGCATGGCTGGCTTCGGGTGGGATCTGTTTGCCGGTACGCCACTTTCCAGACCCAGGGGTTTCCGGAGTGGGTCGCTGACAGCCGGTTTCACCCTCAATTGGTCGTGCTGAATCCGTATCGATTGCGCGTAAGCAAGGGAAGTGATGGCATGAACAGGAATATCTATCGCATCGTTTTCAACCGGACGCTGGGGCTGTTTCAGGTTGTGGCGGAAATAGCCCGGCGTGACGGACGGCGGACAGGTCCAAGGGTGAGTGCCGCCCGTAGCCGCTTCCTTGCAACACTCGGTCCGCTGCGCTTTGCCGTAGCGTTCGCTCTCGGTCAGGCGGTCATCGTTCCTCAGGCGAACGCGCAGATTGTGGCCGACCCCGGCGCGCCCGGCAACCAGCGACCGACGGTGCTGGAAGCGCCCAATGGTGTGCCGCTGGTCAATATCCAGACCCCCAGCGAGGCCGGCGTTTCGCGCAATACCTACAGGCAGTTCGATGTCGGGCAGCAGGGCGCCATTCTTAACAACGCCCGCACGAACACGCAAACGCAGCTTGGCGGCTGGGTACAGGGTAATCCGTGGCTGGCGCGCGGTACCGCCCGGGTCATCCTCAATGAAGTCAACTCCAGCGACCCGAGCCGGCTCAACGGGTATGTTGAAGTCGCTGGCGACCGGGCGCAGCTCGTCATCGCCAACCCGGCGGGTATTTCCTGCGACGGTTGCGGCTTCATCAACGCTGACCGGGCCACCATCACCACAGGCGGGCCGGTCATCAACGGCGGTTCGCTGGAGAGTTATCGCGTTCAGCGCGGTGCAATCCAGGTTAACGGCAAGGGCATGGACGCCAGTGCCACGAACTACACGGATCTGATAGCCCGCTCGGTGGAGGCCAATGCCGGGATCTGGGCGCGGCAGCTTCAAGTCACTACAGGCACCAATGAGGTCAGTGCCGATCACGCCCGGGTACAAACGATTGCCGCCAGCGGTGATGCGCCCGTCTTCGCGCTGGATGTGGGCGCGCTCGGGGGCATGTACAGCCAGAAGATCGTGCTGGTGGGCACCGAACATGGAGTCGGCGTTCGCAACGCTGGCATGGTGGGCGCTCAGGCTGGGCAACTGGTGGTCACCACCGACGGTCGCCTGGATAATCTGGGCACAATGCAGGCCGGGGCCGACGCCCGCATCAACGCGGTCGGGGGGCTTGCCAATGCCGGTATGCTCAGCGCCGGCCGCGAACTGACGGTCTACACCCCTGAAGATATCGACAACAGCGGGGGGACGCTCAATGCGCGGCGCGTCGATGTGACTGCGCAGTCCCTGACCAACCGCGGCGGGGTTATCGGGCAGACCGGATTGCAGGACCTGGCGCTTCAGGCTGGTCAGATCAGCAACCGCGATGGCGGGCGTATCGGCATCGCTGCGCCGCAGACCGATACGTCTTCGGGCGAGGGGGAAGCGCCGAAAGCGGGTATGGGTGGCGGAACTGGCGGCGGAAACAGCAGCACTTCAGGTGACTCGCCGCATGGCGCGAACGCTGGCGGCGATGGTACTCAGCCGGCCTTCGGCATTGCATCATTGCCCGGTGGCGTACTCAACATCGCCGGCACGCTCGACAATGAGGGTGGCCACATCATGGCCGGCGGGCATATCGACCTTATCGCCAGGGACGGTCTGGACAACGACACCGGACATCTTGGCGTACGCCAGTTTGCAGTGAGCGGCGGCGGCCTAAGCAATCGCAGGGGTGAAATCAGGGTTGCCGCCGGCGCGCGCATCACGACGGGTCTGCTCAATAACGATGCCGGCCTGATGCAACTGGACGGTCCCGTGGTCCTGAACGCGCGGGACTTCTCCAACCGCGCCGGCGCCTTCCGGCACAGCGACAGGTCCGATACTCATATCCGGATCACGGGGCTGCTTGACAACAGCGACAGTGGCGCCATTGCCGGCAATGGCGATCTTCGTATCAACGCTGCCACCCTGGACAATGCCAATGGCAACATTCTGCACGCCGGCGACGGCCGTCTCGCTATCAACGCTGCCGCCCTGCACGGTGGGAACGGCAACATCGCCAGCAATGGCATGCTGGACCTCAAAGGCGACACCACCGATCTGACCAGCGCCACCACCCAGGCCAGGACCGTCAGGATAGACACCGGCGCACTGACTACAGCCAGAGGCACGCTCCGCAGCAGCGGACGGCTGGATGTCAGGGTTCGCGGTACGTTGGACAACCGTGATGGACAGATCGTCTCCACCGAAGGCCGGCTGGGCGTGGCCACCCCCGGCCACACCGGGAACGCGGGTGGCACGCCGCAGGGCGCGGGTGACGTCAGTCTGGCCAGTGGCGGACTCGACAATGCCGGCGGCACGGTGCTCGGCGCCAGCGTCGCCGTCGATACGCATCTGGCTGCGCTCGACAATACCGGCGGCACCATCGCCAGTATCGACGGGACACTCAGTATCGACAGCGGTGCGTTGAACAATGCCCGCGGTCTCCTGCAGTCCCGGCAGGGAATGCACGTGGACACGCACGCTCAGACGCTGACCAATACCTATGCCGGCAGCACCGGCGGTATTCTCAGCGGCGACACGCTGGCACTGAGCAGCGGCAACCTGAATAATCGCGACGGTGTCGTGTACAGCCAGGGGGAGCTCGTCGCCCGCGCTGGCGACATCGACAATACCGCCGGACAACTGGGGGCCGGCGCTGATGCCGATATCGGAGCAACGGCGCTCGACAACGCCGGTGGCAGGGTCCAGGCGGCCAATGACCTGAAGGCCGCCCTCTCTGGTGTGGCAAACAATAATGGCGGCCTGATGGTTGCCGGGAATGGCCTGGCGCTCAACGCCGCGCAAATCCTCAACCGCGACACGCAGAGCGCGGATGCCGGCCTGCCGCTCGGACTGCAGGGCGACAGCGTGGTACTGACTGCCAGTCGCACCGACAATACTGCCGGCGCCATCGCAGCCGACAGC
Organism: Achromobacter xylosoxidans; assembly: GCF_001457475.1. Classification (NCBI taxonomy): domain Bacteria; kingdom Pseudomonadati; phylum Pseudomonadota; class Betaproteobacteria; order Burkholderiales; family Alcaligenaceae; genus Achromobacter; species Achromobacter xylosoxidans. The sequence continues at coordinate 2,941,441 of NZ_LN831029.1, forward strand.
CTCATTGATATCCGCGGTCCGGATGCGGCAGGCCTGCTCGACAACACGCACGGCAACATTTCTTCGGGCGGCGGCATCGACGTGACCGTCAGCCGCGTCCAGAATCCGCAAGGCACACTGATTGCCGGCCGAACGCTCGACCTGGCCGCCGACAGCCTGGGTGGCGATGGCCGCCTGCTGTCCGGAGGCGACCTGAGCCTGAGTCTTCAGCAGGACTTCGCCAACCTCAGGGAAATCACGGCCAACGGCCACGCCGTCATCCGCACTGCGGGTGTGTTGACCAACGATGGCGTAATGCGGGCTGGCGACCTCGAGGTACACGGAGCCGACGTCAACAACAATGCCAGTGGCGAGATGAGCGGCATGCGCACCACCGTTGCCGCGCACAACACCCTGACCAACCGCGGACTCATCGACGGCAGCCAGACCCGTATCGACGCCGGTACCCTGGATAACGTGGGCAGCGGGCGACTTTATGGTGACCATCTTGCCATCGGGGCGGGTACCGCCAACAACCGCGAGGAAGACGGCCACGCCGCGGTCCTGGCGGCGCGCCAGCGGCTGGATATCGGTGCCGGCATCATCAACAACCGTGAGAAGGCGCTGATTTTCAGCGCGGGCGGAAGCAGCGATGCGCTGAACATCGGCGGCATGCTGGACGCCAACGACCAAGCGACCGCAAGCGCCGACCTCATCCTCAACGACAGCGCCACTATCGAGTCGCTGGGCGGATTGACCCTGGACGGCGCCCGCCTGCTCAATCGCAATCTGCATTTCCGTACCGAACTGGCACAGATCAGCGGCCCGACCAGGCGCCTGTACATACAGCCTGGGGGCGATCCCGAAAAACACGATGCCAGCGAGTACCGCTGGGAACGTTGGAGCAGGGCCGGACGTTATCGGCACGGGAAAACCGGCGCAAAGATCCAGGACTGGACCCAGTACGACGTCAATCAAAGCGAGTACGAGACGCGGGTGACTGAAAGCGCGCCCGCGCTCATTCGCGCCGGCGGCGACGTGATCCTGCGAGGGGAAGAACTGGTCAACGACAAGAGCCGGATCATCGCCGGCGGCGTCCTGCGGGGCGATCTGGACCACCTCGACAATCTGGCAGCCATCGGCGAGCACGTGATCCATCAGGCTGGCACCAGCCAGTACACCCGCTCAAGGTGGCGCGGCGGCAGGAGACAGTACCACCAGCGCAAATGGGACCGAAAGATAGCCTACGCCCCAGCCGACATGGTGAAAACGTTCGACCTCGATGTTTCCAGCATCGTGCAGAACGCCGCTGGCAAGGGCAGCGGCTTCGCGGTGACTGACCGCCAGAACCCTCCGGTCGATGCCAGGGTGGGCGGCGGTGTCCGCGCCACCGGCGGCATCGGCCCGGGGCAGATAACGGAAGTCCGGGTGGATGTCGGCCGCGTCCACGGTCCGGGGGCTGTCACCGAGACACATGCCACTGACGGCAATGGTCCCGTCCAGATCCCGGGGCAGGAGGTGGCGGGCTCCAATGGCGGTGCGCCGGAGATCGTTCGTACCGTTCGGGTGGACACCGACGTGCCCGCCAGCAGTCTGTTCCGCATCGTCCCTGATGCCAGTGGCTATCTGGTCGAGACCGACCCGCGTTTTGCCGACTATCGCAACTGGCTCAGCTCCGACTACATGCTGTCCCAGCTTGGCTATGATCCGGCCACCGTGCACAAGCGCCTGGGCGATGGTTTCTACGAGCAGCAACTGGTTCGCGACCAGGTAGGCCAGTTGACTGGCCGCCGTTTCCTCGACGGTCATGCCGACGACGAAGCGCAGTATCGCGCCCTGCTTGAAGCCGGCGCCACCTACGCGAAGGCGTGGAGCCTGCGTCCTGGCGTGGCCCTGAGCGCGGCGCAGATGGCCCGGCTCACCAGCGATATCGTCTGGCTGGTGGAACGCGACGTGACGCTGGCCGACGGCAGCACCACGCGCGCCCTGGTGCCGCAGGTCTACGTCCGCGTGAAACCCGGCGACATTGACGGCAACGGTACGCTGCTGGCCGCCAGTACCGTCGATCTCAACCTGAAAGGCGATCTCGTCAATACCGGGACCGTCGCCGGACGCGCTGTGGTCAGGTTCACTGGCGAGAATCTGCGCAATATTGGCGGGCACATCACCGGCGATGCCGTGGCGCTTGACGCCCGGACCGACATCGACAACATCGGTGGAACACTGGACGCGGGTAGCGCCCTGGAGCTCATGGCCGGACGCGACCTCAATGTCGTCAGCACCACCCACAGCGGCGCCAGGCAGGCCGGGCGCAGCGATTTCAGCCGAGCCAGCCTGGACCGCGTGGCGGGCCTCTACGTCACCAACCCCGGCGGCATCCTGCTCGCTTCGGCGGGTCGCGACGTCGGTCTGATTGCTGGCCGGGTCGTCAACAGCGGCAAAGAGGGTCAGACGACTGTCGTCGCCGGCCGCGACCTGGCGCTGGGCACGGTCAGGATCGCCGAACAGGAAAACAACGTCGGCAACGCTCACAACTATCTCAAACAAGGCTACGTGGAAGATGTGGGCAGCCAGATCAGCACCGCAGGCGACCTGCGCCTGCAAGCCGGGCGCGACCTGAACGCCACCGCCGCCAGCGTCACCAGCGAGCAGGGCGTCCTGGCTGCCGTGGCGCAGGGCGACGTGAACATCCTGGCTGGCGAAGCGAGCAGTTACTGGGCCGAAGGCCGCCAGCACAAGTCCAGGAGCCTGCTGGGCTCCAGCAAAAAGACTACCCGCGACAGCCTGGAAGAAGCCCGGGCGGTTGCCAGCACCTTCAGCGGCGACACCGTCGCGGTTCGCGGTCAGAACGTCACCGTCACCGGTAGCAATGTCGTTTCCGATGCTGGCACCGTCATCATGGCTCACAACGACCTTATCCTCCGGGCCGCCACCGAAACCAGCAAGGAAAGCCATTTCAGCGAAACCCGGAAAAGTGGCTTCCTCTACAACGGGGGACTTGCCTTCACCATCGGCGACCAGATGCAAAGCGGTGACCGCAAGGACATCAATACCCGTGCCGCCGCCTCGACCGCGGGCTCCACGGGAGGTGACGTCATGCTGGTGGCGGGTAACCACTACCAGCAGATTGGCAGCCATGTTCTGGCGCTGCGGGGCGATATCGATATCGACGCCAAGAAAGTGGATATCGTCGAGGCGCGGGAAACCCGCCGCAGCGTCCAGGAAAACAAATTCCGCCAATCCGGCCTGACCGTGGCGATCTCCGCGCCGGTCCTGTCTGCCATTGAAACCGCCGGACAGATGACGCGCGCCGCCAGCCAGACGAGCGATGGACGCGTGCAGGCGCTGGCAGGCGCGGCCACGGGGCTGGCGGCCAAGAACGCCTACGATGCCGTTCGCGCGGATCCGAAAGCCGCGGGCGGCGTCAATATTTCCATCACCGTTGGCGCCAGCAAAAGCGACAGCAAATCCACCGCCACCCATGACACAGCGGCCGGGTCCATCGTGGCGGCGGGCGGCGATGTGCGCATCAGCGCCACCGGCGGCGGCCGGAACTCCGACCTGACCATGCGCGGCAGCGAGATCAGCGCGGCCGGAGCTGCCGTGCTGAAGGCCGACGGCGACATCAACCTGCTGGCGGCAAGAAACACCGTTGAAACCGACCGCAAGACCAGCAATTCCAGCGCGGGTGTGGGCGCGGCGATATCCATGGGCCAAGGTGGTCCGGCGTTCGGCGTGACCGCCAATGCGAGCGGGGCCAGAGGCAAGGGCGAAAGCAAGGACGTGACCTGGACCAACAACCACGTCGCTGCCGGCGAACGCCTGACACTGGAGTCCGGCGGCGCCATGCGCCTGCGCGGGGCGGTGGCCCGCGGCAGACTGGTGATGGCCGACGCGGGCGGCAGCCTCAACATCGAGAGCCTGCAAGACACCAGTACCTTCAAGAGCAGGGACTCCCAGATCGGCGGCAGCGTCACCGTGGGCGCGGGCTTCTCGGCCAGCGGCAGCTACGCCAGCAGCCAGGTGGATGGCGATTTCGCCAGTGTCGTCGAGCGATCGCGCCTTGAAGCAGGCGATGACGGCTTCCAGATCAGAGCCCGGGACAACATCGACCTCAGGGGCGCGGCCATCGCCTCGTCCGAAGATGCGGTGAAGCGGGGGTTGAATACCGTGATGACAGGCAGCCTGACCGTCAGTGACATCGAGAACCACAGCCGCTACAAGGCGACGGGGGTGAGCCTGTCGGGAGGCTTCAGCGTTGCCGGCGATGGCAAGCAGTCAGACGGCCAGAAAGAAGGCGGCGGCAGCGCCAGGAAGGCTGATGAGGCCGCGGCCAGCAATGTCGCGGGCAAAGGTGATGCCTGGTCGGTACGGAACTTCGGCAACAGCGCCAGCGCCGGCGCGCCGGGCATGAGCGTGCGCAAGGGCAGCGAAAACAGCATGACGCGCACCGGTATCAGCGGCGCGGCCGTGACCATCACCGACCCAAACGTCCAATGGGAGCGCACCGGCAAGACCGCCGACCAGGTGCTGGCCATGCTGGATCGAAGCGTGCTGGCGGGCGATGGCGCCGGCGGCCTGACGAAAAAATGGAATGGCGACAAGCTGCGCCGGCAAGTCCAGGCCGAGGCGGAAATCATCGCGGCGTTCGGCCAGCAAGCCGGCGCGGCCATCGAGCGCCACGCGGAACAGAAGCGCGCGGAATTGCGCCAGCAGATCAAGGCCACGCAAGACCCGGAAAAGATCGAGGCGCTGCAGGCACAGATCAACGAGATCAATACCCAGGAGCGGCTGCTGAACGTGGCGGTGGGCGCGCTGGGCGGTTCGGGCGGCGTGGCGGCGCTGCAGGCGGGCTTGTCGGAGGCGGCCGACCGCATGCGGCGGTACACGATTGGGGACTCGGAGAAGTTCGCCGGTATTACCGACGGCGAGACGACGCTGGATAACAAGAGCGGGGAAAGCGCGGGTATTCGGGGCGATGGATTTAAGACGGCGGGGACGCGGGTGGTGTTGGACAAACTGTGCGGCGAGGTGAATGAAAGGTGCAGGACTCAGCTCGACGCGAACGGCAAATCCGTACTCGATGCAAACGGCATTCCGAAACTTGAGTTGGATGGAAATGGGCGCGTCCGGTTTGATCCATCCCAGGTCGGGATGACGATGGCCGAATTTCTCGAATCCGATCTAGGCAAGGAAATGTCCGGACCCACTGGCGGAAACCAGGGCGGACCTGGAACGCTTCTCGGTTTTGCGTATTCGCCTGGGGGAATTCTGGATCTGGCGCATGAGGCTTATGGCGGCTCGCATGACTTCATTGGCGGCACCCTGAGCGGATATTACGACGAGCAGGGCAATGCACGGCGCGGCCTGACGCCCGTGCAGGATTTCATATATGAAACCTGGACCGCCATTGCGCTCGTGCCCGCCACTCCTTTTGCGTTATCAGAAGCGCTGCCGCCCCAAGCATGGAAAGCACTGGACATTTTGTTGAGGATGAAACGATGAAAACAACGATAAGGCTATTTTTCTCATCAGCTTTATTGCTATTAGCGGCGGGCTGCTGCCTCACGCTTCCGCGGTATATGTGCAGGTCGCCCCGGACAAAAGCTTGGATTGGGTACGTGGTCCTACCGATGGAGTGGTATTGGCCGCTAAATGGCCAAACAGAGGAAGGCCGGTGGATGGATTGGAAAGCATGCGGCGGAGCTGAAGACGGAAGGTTCTATCTTAAGAACCAGAACGAGCTTACTGACGAACAGTATCGGAAGGAGTCAGAGGCATTGTTCGATGAGCTTAAACGCTGCATGCAGAAGAAGGGCTATCAGTTCGTTCCCCCGTGCTACCAATTAGAGAAGTGCGGTCCACTGCCGCCAGCGCCAAACGGCGTATCGTGGCCAACTTGGGCGTCGGACGTGTGGCCGCCGCAATCGCTGGGGGATCGCCCGCCGCCGCGGCATTTTACGCGTCGCGGCAAGGAACGCGTGGAGTAATGGCGCGTGCCGGCAAAGACCGCCTATCAGGTGCCGGCCGTGCTGAATCGAAGCGTGCTGCCGAGCGATGGCGCCGGCGGCCTCGCGACAAGGCAGCGCCCTCGGAGGGGAGGCTGCAAGCGCGCGCCGCGCGGCGGCCCTTATTCAGGATTTTACTTCTGCGCCAGCATCTGGCCCTTGGCCGTATCGATGTAGCTGCGGGCGCCGAGGTAGCGCTTGGACCAGTACGGATTCTTCATTTCGTCCACGCGCACCTTGGCGCCGCGGCGCGGGGCGTGCACGAACTTGTCCTGGCCGATGTAGATGCCCACATGCGACGTGATGCCGCGGCCGCGGGTGGCGAAGAACACCAGGTCGCCGGGCTTGAGCTGCTTCTTGTTGTTCACCGTGTCGCCCTGGGTGCGTTGCTGGCGCGCGGTGCGCGGCAGTTCCAGGCCGGCGATCTCACGGTAGACGTACAGCACCAGGCCGCTGCAGTCGAAGCCTTCGGCGGCATCGTCGCCGCCCCAGCTGTAGGGCGTGCCGATGGCGGCCAGGCCGGCCTGCACCACGCGTTCGCGCAGGGTCGGCACGGTGGGGTCCTGCGCCAGGCGCAGGCCGGACAGGGAAGCGCGGGCCTGCTCGGAGGGGATCGACGCCTGGGCGGCGCCGGGTAACCAGGAGAACGTCAGGGCCAGCAGGGGCGCTGACAGCAAAGCGGGAAGGCGGAAAAAGGCAAGGCGGGCTTTTCGCGTGGGCGGCGTCATTACGTCACTTCAAAAATCGGAGTGGGCGGCATGGCTTTGTCCACGGGGGACAAGCCGGCGGAAAGGGGGCAGGGGAGGCTTGAGCTTCACGAACTGCCATCGCATTGTAATGGAATAAAGTTTCATTACATTTGTAGTGCAATGCAGCATCCTGGCGGGCCGCCCGTTACCTGATCCGGTCGGGAAAAGGTAACGGGCGCCGGGCGCCAGGGTCAGAAGCTGCCGCGCAGGCCGACCATCACGGCGCGGCCGCCCTCGGGCGCGACGTCGCGCAGCACCGAGGTGGCGTAGCGGATGTCCTGGTTGGTCAGGTTGATGCCGCGCACGTAGGCCTGCCACTGCACCGCCGCGACCTTGAAGCGGTAGCCGGCGTTGGCGTCCAGGCTGTAGTAGCCGGCGGTGGCGGTGTCGTTGTCCGGACGGCTGTGCTGGGCGAAGGCCTTGGACACGCTCAAGCCGGCGCTGTACGGGCCGTAGCCGTAGTCCAGCGCCACGCGCAGGCGCAGCGGCGGAATGCGCGGCAGCGAGCGGCCGGTATCGCTGTTGCGCGCCACCGTGTAGTCGCCCGACAGGCCCAGGTCCAGCTTGTGGCCGCCCAGCTGCAGCACGCGCGTGCTGCTTTCCGCCTCCACGCCGTACAGGCGCGCGGACACGCCCTGGTAGCGGGCCTCGGGCAGGGCCTCGTCGTCCCCGGCGGCCACCAGATCGCCGTCATCGTCGCGGAAGCGGCCGGTGTTCATCTCGGCAAGGTAGTTGGAGAAGCGGCTGTAGAACACGCCCACGCTGGCGCTGTCGGCGTCCTTCTTGTAGCGCAGCGACAGGTCGCCGGACCAGGCGCGTTCCTTGGCCAGGTTCTGGTCGCCCACCAGGTATTGGCCGGTGGCGGCGTGCGGGCCGTTGGCGTACAGCTCATAGAAGGTGGGCGCGCGCTCGGTGTAGGCGGTGTTGGCGGCCACCGACCAGGCGCTGTCCAGCTTGTAGATGCCGCCCAGCGAGAAGCTGCCGGCGGTGAAGGTGCGGCGGTTGGAGCCGTCGAAGCGTTCGTTGCCGCCGCCGCCCGGGGTCAGGCGGGTATGGTCGGCGCGCGCGCCGGCGCTCAGCGTCAGGCGATCATTGATCTTCCATTCCTCCAGCGCGAACAGCGCGATGGCGTCGGTGTCGGTGGTGGGCACCAGCGCTTCCTCGCCCAGGGCCGAGAAGCGCGTCTGGCCCAGTTGCAGGCCGACCACGCCGTGCAGCGGGCCGATGTCGGCGTGGCGCGCCTCGATGCGGGCCTCGTAGCCGCGGTTCTTGAAGAGGGTGCCGGTTTCGCCGTCCTCGATCTCCTTGTGCTGGTAATCGGTGTAGGCGAAATTCAGTTTGACGCTCGTGAACAGGCCTTCCAGGTCGCGCAGCTCGCTGGCGAAGCCGAAGCGTTCCTGGCGCATCCTGATGCGCACGTCCGGCTCGGCCACCGAACCGTAGTCGGAGTCGTAGCCGCTGTAGGACAGGCCGGCATAGCCGCGGTCGCCGGTCCAGGACATGCCGAGCGCGCCGCCGCTGGCCTGGCCGTCGCTGTTGGGCAGGGTGCCGCGCGGCTGGTCCCGGTCGGGGCCGTCGATCGCGCGTTGCCGCGAGGTGCGGGCGTAGCCGGGAATGCGCAGGTCGCCGGTCTTGCGGCTGAAGGCGTCGGCGTGGATGGCGAAGGTGCCGTCGCCGCCTTCGAGCTGGATCGCGCCGTTGCGGTCGTTGTTGGCGCCGCCGTAGCTGCCGGCGACGTCGCCGTGGATGCCGTCGATGGGCTCGGTGGGGATGCGGTTGTCGATGGTGTTGACCACGCCGCCGATGGCGCTGCCGCCATACAGCAGGGCGGCCGGCCCGCGCAGGATCTCGACGCGGTTGGTGGACAGCGGATCCAGCGGCACGGCGTGGTCGAACGACAGCGACGAGGCGTCGAGCGAACCGACGCCGTTGTTCAGCAGGCGGATGCGGTCGCCGTCCATGCCGCGGATGATGGGGCGGCCCACCATCGGGCCATACGTGGTGGTCGATACGCCCGGCAGGCCGTTGAGCGTCTCGCCCAGGTTCGAGGCGCGTCGCAGGTCCAGGCCGGCGCCTTGCAGCACGGTCGACGGCGAGGCCAGCGCTTCGCTGCCCAGGGGGTTGGCGGTGATGATGACGGGCGACAGCGTGGCCGCGTCAGGCGCGTCGGCCTGGGCGCGGGCGGCCGGCGGTAAGGCGAGCAGGCAGGCGAGGGCGAGCGGGCTCAGGGAAAAGGCGCGCAGGGACGAACGCGTCCCCGCATGGGAAGCAGCAAAAAGCATGGTGGCAATCCTGGTTGCCGGCCGGCGGGCGGCGGCGGTTGAAATCGGGCGGGCGGGTGTCAGGCCGCGGCGGGCGGGGCGCGCGATTGGAACCAGGGCGTGGCGATGAGGGTGGTGCCGCTTGGCACCGGCGCGGACGCCGCGATGCGCGGCGCGCCGCAGGCGAATGCGGGAAAGGAAGCCGGCAGCGTGGCGTCCAGCAGATCCCAGATATGACAGAGGTCGCAATGGCCCAGCTTGTCGGGCGTGTGCGCGTCGTCCTGGCTGGAAGCGGGACTCCCCGACAGGTGCGACAGCGCGTGCCGCACGCCGCCCAGCGGTGACAGCAACAGGCAGGCGCACAGCCAACCCAGCACTGCCCATCGGGCAGGGCGCGCAGCGGGATGGAGGCGGGAAGCCGGCGGCATGGGCGGGGCGGAAAGGCGAAAAATCGGAATGATATATTGTTTCTTTGATTGTGGCGATGCGCGCCCGCGCATCCGGCCGCGCAACGCGGCCGAATATGACGCTTCATGTAGTCCTAGGCTCGGGCATAATCGTTGGCATCGGCCCTCCCGGCTTGATCGCCGCGAGCGGCCGCTGAAAGAAGACCATAAGAAAGCGGAGCCAAGCTCAATGATGAACGCAGTACACCCTTTGTCCTCGATGAACCGGCCCGAGGCGATTCCTTTCGAGCCCTACCATGACGCCGTGGCGGCGGTGGACCGGCTGGCCGAAATCTATGCGCGCAACACGGCCTTCCTGCGCGCGGCGTTTCGCGATGTCCTGAAGGGCTCCACCAGCGGCCGCGAGCGGGCCCGCGCCTATTACCCTGCCATCCGCATCCTGGTCGAGACCTACGACCCGATCGATACCCGCCTGTCATATGGCCACGTGGCCGAGCCCGGCATCTACCAGACCACCATCACCCAGCCGACCCTGTTCCGCGACTACCTGATCGAGCAGGTCGGCCAGTTGCTGCAGAACCACCGCGTGGCGGTGGAAGTGGGCGAATCCGATTCGCCGATCCCGCTGCATTTCGCCTTCCCGGAAGGCGCCTACGTCGAAGGCGAGCACCTCGAGGCCCTCAAGCGCCCGCTGCGCGACCTGTTCGACGTGCCGGATCTGGCGGTGACGGACGATGCCATCGTCAACGGCTCCTGGCGCGGCAAGGAGGGCGAACCCAAGCCGCTGGCCCCGTTCACGGCGCAGCGGGTGGACTATTCGTTGCATCGCCTGCAGCACTACACCGCGACGGCGCCGGCGCATTTCCAGAATTTCGTGCTGTTCACCAATTACCAGTTCTACGTTGACGAGTTCTGCGCCCGCGCCCGCGCGCTGATGGCCAGCGGCAACGAGGACTACGAGATGCTGGTGGAACCGGGCAACCGCATCACGCGGCGCGGCGAATCCGGCCCGGCCGACGAAGGCCAGGGCCAGCGCCTGCCGCAGATGCCGGCCTATCACCTGGTGCGCGGCGATCACTCCGGCATCACGCTGGTCAACATCGGCGTGGGGCCGTCCAACGCCAAGACCATCACCGACCACATCGCGGTGCTGCGCCCGCACGCCTGGCTGATGCTGGGCCACTGCGCCGGCCTGCGCGATTCGCAGCGCCTGGGTGATTACGTGCTGGCCCACGGCTACGTGCGCGAGGACCACGTCCTGGACGACGACCTGCCCACCTGGGTGCCGGTGCCGGCGCTGGCCGAAGTGCAGGTGGCCCTGGAGCAGGCGGTGGAAGAGGTGGCCGGCCTGTCCGGCTGGGACCTCAAGCGCATCATGCGCACGGGCACGGTGGCCACCATCGACAACCGCAACTGGGAATTGCGCGACCATGTCGAGCTGGTCGAGCGCTTCGCGCAGTCGCGCGCCATCGCGCTGGACATGGAGTCGGCCACCATCGCGGCCAACGGTTTTCGTTTCCGCGTGCCGTACGGCACGCTGTTGTGCGTGTCCGACAAGCCCCTGCATGGCGAGCTGAAATTGCCGGGCATGGCCAGCGCGTTCTACCGTCGCCAGGTCAATCAGCACCTGGAAATCGGCATCCGGGCGCTCGAGCGCCTGCGCGGCATGCCGCCGGAGCGGCTGCACTCGCGCAAGTTGCGCACCTTCATGGAAACGGCGTTTCAATAGACCTGTAGCGAGGTCTTCGCGGGTGGGGACGGATCCCCGCCGGCTCCCCCGCGGTTTCGACGGCCGGGGGCAGTTGCGCTATGCTCGCGCGTTGCGTGGAAATCCCACGGCGCCCGGGGGCACAATCCGCGGGGGCTTTTTTGCTCTGAAGGAACACGACTTTGGCATTGACGGAACACGACCAGCACCGCGCCGGCGGCAAGAAGGGGGCGGCAGAACCGTCCGAATTGCGCCGCGCCCTGTCGGCGCGCCACCTGACGATGATCGCGGTGGGCGGCTCCATCGGGACGGGGCTGTTCGTGGCCTCCGGCGCCACCATCGCCCAGGCCGGACCGGGCGGGGCGCTGCTGGGCTATGTGCTGATCGGCGTGATGGTCTATTTCCTCATGACCAGCCTGGGCGAGCTGGCCGCCGCCATGCCGGTGTCCGGGTCGTTCTCGACCTACGGCGCCCGTTACGTCGAGGACGGCTTCGGCTTCGCGCTGGGCTGGAACTACTGGTACAACTGGGCCGTCACGGTGGCGGTGGACCTGGTGGCCGCGCAGCTGGTGATGGCCTACTGGTTTCCCGACGTGCCGGGCGTGTACTGGAGCGCCTTGTTCCTGGCCATCACGTTCGGCCTGAACGCGTTGTCGGCGCGCGGCTTCGGCGAAGCCGAATTCTGGTTCGCGCTGATCAAGGTGATCGCGGTGCTGGCTTTCGTCGCCATGGGCGTGATGATGCTGCTGGGCATCATCCGCGGCGGCGAGGACGGCGGCGTGGCCAACTGGACCGTGGGCGACGCGCCGTTTGCCGGCGGTTTCGCGGCGCTGATCGGCGTGGCCATGGTGGTGGGCTTTTCGTTCCAGGGTACCGAACTCATCGGCATCGCCGCCGGCGAATCCAAGGATCCGGCGCGCAACCTGCCGCGTGCCGTGCGCCAGGTGTTCTGGCGCATCCTGCTGTTCTACGTGATGGCGATCCTGGTGATCGGCCTGTTGATTCCCTATACCGATCCGCACCTGCTGCGTAACGACGTCACCGACGTCAGCGTCAGTCCGTTCGCGCTGATCTTCGAGCGCGCCGGCCTGCTGGCGGCGGCCTCGATCATGAACGCGGTGGTGCTGACCTCGGTGCTGTCGGCCGGCAACTCCGGCATGTACGCCGCCACCCGCATGCTCTACAGCCTGGCGCGCGATGGCAAGGCGCCGCGCATCTTCGGCCGCGTGGCGCGCAACGGCGTGCCGCTGTGGGCGCTGCTGGCCACCACGGTGGTGGCGGCGCTCTGTTTCTTCTCGTTCATCTTCAGCCCCAAGGCGGTCTACATCTGGCTGCTGAACACGTCGGGCATGACCGGTTTCATCGCCTGGCTGGGCATTGCGATCAGCCACTACCGCTTCCGCCGCGGCTACGTCAAGCAGGGCCGCAACCTGGCCGACCTGCCTTACGTCTCGCCGTTCTTCCCGTTCGGCCCGATCTTCGCCTTCGTGCTGTGCCTGATCATCACGCTGGGCCAGAACTACCAGGCCTTCCTGGAGCACCGGATCGACTGGGGCGGGGTGGCGGCCACCTATATCGGCATCCCGCTGTTCCTGCTGATCTGGCTGGGCTACCGCCTGGTCAAGGGTTCGCGCTTCGTCAGCTACAAGGACATGACCTTCCCGGACGCCCGGGCGCGCAGCGCCTACCTGGACTCGGCGCTGCGCGGCGAGCCGGCCACGGTCGGGCCGGAGACGGCGCCTGCGCCGGGCACTGGCGGGCGATGAAGAAAGGCCGCGGAACTCCGCGGCCCTATTGCATCCGGCCAAGGCCGCTAGGTAATGCGGCGGCCTCGGCGTTTGCACCTCACTCGATGTTCTGCGCCTGTTCGCGCATCTGCTCGATCAGCAGCTTCAGGTCCATGGCGGCGCGCGTGACTTCCATGCTGCCTGCCTTGGAACCCAGCGTATTGGCTTCGCGGTTCATTTCCTGGAACAGGAAGTCCAGGCGCTTGCCGGCGCTGCCGGCGTTCTTCTTGCCCGCGGCCTTGCCGCCGCCATCGGTCAGCAGGTGGCGCAGTTCCGCCACGTGCGAGCGCAGGCGCGACAGTTCCTCGGCGACATCGATGCGCAGCGCGAATAGGTTGGCCTCCTGCGACAGGCGCTCGGACAGCTCGGCGCCGGAGATGTGGGTGAAGCCGCCCGGGAAGGCCGATTCCACGCTTTCGCGCAGCTTGGCGGCGAGCTTGTCGCGGTGGTCGGCCAGCAGTTGCGGCAGGTGGTTCTGCACCAGTTCGACGATGCCGGCCACGCCGTCGGCGCAATCGCGCATCATGCCGGCCAGGCGTTCGCCTTCGCGCGCGCGGCCTTCCTGCAGCTGCTTGAGCGCTTCCTGGGCGGCCTGCATGCAGGCCGCGCCCCACACTTGCGGGTCGAGCGCGTCATTGGCGCGCTGGCCGGGCCAGTTGAACAGTTCCACCAGGCGCGGCGCGGCGATGTCGGGCAGGATGCGGCGCGCGGCCTGCAGTTGTTCGGCCAGGCTTTCGAGCCAGGCCGGTTCCAGCTTTGACAGGTCGGTGCTGGCATTGCGCGTGTACGACACGCGGATCTCGACCTTGCCGCGCGCCAGTTGCGCCGTCAGCAGTTCGCGCAGCGGCGTCTCGACGTGGCGCAGCTCGTCGGGCAGGCGGAAATAGAGGTCTAGGAAGCGGCTGTTGACGCTGCGCAGTTCCAGCGCCAGCGTGCCTTGTTCCAGGTCTGCCCGGGCGTTGCCGAAGGCGGTCATGCTGCGAATCATGGTGTCGATATCCTGTTGCTTGTTTTGGATCGGGCCGCGCCGGTTCCGCCTGTCCGTCGTGCGCGGACGCGGGCGGGTATATGCAACCCGTGTATCGCGGCAGGATACTCCAAACCCGGGCGGGGCAGCGACCGGCAACCCGTACAATGCCGCCAACCGAATCTGATTGGAGCCTTGCCATGACCACTGCCAACGCCATTGCCCGCCCGTCGGGCCGCGCCGTCGACGAACTGCGCCCGTTCAGCCTGGAGCGCGGTTTCACGCGCTACGCCGAAGGGTCGGTGCTGGTGAAGGCCGGCAATACGCACGTGCTGTGCACCGCCAGCGTGCTGGAAAAGGTGCCGCCGTTCCTCAAGGGCAAGGGCGAGGGCTGGGTCACGGCCGAATACGGCATGCTGCCGCGCGCCACCCACACCCGCGGCGACCGCGAGGCCGCGCGCGGCAAGCAGAGCGGCCGCACCCAGGAAATCCAGCGCCTGATCGGCCGCAGCCTGCGCGCCGTGTTCGACATGCGGGCGCTGGGCGAGCGCACGCTGCACCTGGATTGCGACGTGCTGCAGGCCGACGGCGGCACGCGCTGCGCCAGCATCACCGGCGCCTGGGTGGCGGCGTCCGACGCGGTGGCGCTGCTGATGCAGCGCGGCGACCTGGCCGTGAATCCAATCCGCGACGCGGTGGCGGCGGTGTCGGTCGGGCTGGTGCAGGGCCGTCCGGTGCTGGACCTGGACTACGAGGAAGACTCGGCCTGCGACGCCGACGTCAACGTCATCATGACGGGCGGCGGCGCCTTCGTGGAAGTGCAGGGCACGGGCGAGGGCGCCACCTTCACGCGCGCCGAACTGGACGCGATGCTGGGCCTGGCCGAGAACGGCATCGCCGGCCTGGTGCGGGCGCAGCGGGCGGCGCTGGCCTAAGCGGCCGGCGCGGGCCTCAGGGCAGCAGGGCGCCCACCTTGCCGGCCCGCTCCAGGCTCCAGATCGCGTCGATCAGGCCGCGCAGCTCGGTTTCGGTGGCGGCGTCGGCATAGCGGCCCAGGCTCAGCGTCTTGGCCTCGATCTCGTCGCGCGACAGGGTGTTGCCGGGATCGCCCTTGGGTTCGTCGACGCGGCAGTGCAGCACGCGGCCGTCGCGGGTATGCACCGTGACCTTGCCGATCCAGCGTTGTGGATAGGCGCCGTCGACCTCCGGATCCAGTTCCATCGTGACCCGGCCACGGAAGTCGGCCACTGCCGGATCGTCCAGCGCGGCATCGAATTCCGGCAGGCCGGCGCGCCCCTGGCGCGCGATCAGGCCCAGCACCGTGCCCATCGAGAACTTGGACTGGTGCACCGTGCGCGGATCGACCACCGGCCCCAGCACGTCGATGGCGCCCTGGTGCACGTGCGCCACCACGCGCGCGATGTCGCTTTCGGCCAGCTTGTGTTCGCGCAGCACCTGTTGCAGGGCGTCCGCCGCCGGATGGGTGTGGCGGCACGATGCATGGAACTTGAACGAGGTCTCGGCCAGCGCCCAGCGCGTGCCAAGGCGGTCGGTCAGGCGGGCCGGGTCGGCGTCGCTCGACATGCCGGCGGCCATGCCCTGCGGGCCTTCCAGGATGTGGCGCGCGCCGGTGAAGCCTTCCTGCGCCAGGTAGGCCGCAGCGATGCCGTTGGCGGCGGCGCGGGCGGTGTGCAGCTGCTTGGAATCGGCGGCATCGCGCAGGAATTCCCACAGGCCGGCGGCCTGGGTGCCGGCCGAGCCGAAGGCGTCCAGCATGGCCGCGGGCGACAGGCCCAGCAGGCGGCCGGTGGCCGCGGCGGCGGCCAGCGTGCCGGCGGTGCCGGTGGTGTGGAAGATCTTGTAATGCGAGCGGCCGAGGAATTCGCCGACGCGGATGCCGACCTCGTAGCCGGCCACGGCCGCCACCAGCAGGTCGCGGCCGCTGCGGCCCAGCGCCTGGGCCACCGCCAGCGCCGGCGGGAACACCACGGCGGCGGGGTGGAACACCGAACCATTATGTACGTCGTCCTGCTCGACCACGTGGGCGGCGGCGGCGTTGACCATGGCGGCGAACACTGGCGAGGTGCGGCGCCGGTTGATCAGGATCTCGCTGGGACCGTCCGCAGGCCCCATGGCGGCGGCGTAGCGGTCGATGGCCAGCACCGGGCGCGCCGAGGCGCCCGCCAGGATCGACGCCAGGCAATCCAGCAGCAGGTCTTCGGCGCGCCGCAGCACCGGGGCGGGGATGTCCTCGAAACGCAGGTTGGCGGCGAAGGCGGCGAGGGTGGCGCTGGGGGGGGAGGTGTCGGTGGTCATGGTCAGAAGGAGCGCGGCAGGCCCAGGATGTGTTCGGCGACGTAGGACAGGATCAGGTTGGTCGAGATCGGCGCGACCTGGTACAGGCGGGTTTCGCGGAACTTGCGCTCGACGTCGTATTCGGTGGCGAAGCCGAAGCCGCCGTGGAACTGCAGGCAGGCGTTGGCAGCTTCCCAGGAGGCGTCGGCGGCCAGCAGCTTGGCCATGTTGGCCTGCGCGCCGCAGGGTTCGTGGGCGTCGAACAGGCGGCAGGCCTCGTAGCGCATCAGGCTGGCCGCCTCGACGTTGATGTGGGCGCGGGCGATGGGGAACTGCACGCCCTGGTTCTGGCCGATGGGGCGGCCGAACACCATGCGTTCCTTGGCGTAGGCGGTGACCTTGTCGACGAACCAGTAGCCGTCGCCGATGCACTCGGCGGCGATCAGGGTGCGCTCGGCGTTCAGCCCGTCCAGGATGTACTTGAAACCCTTGCCTTCCTCGCCGATCAGATTGTCGGCCGGGATCTCGAGGTTGTCGAAGAACAGCTCGTTGGTCTCGTGGTTGACCATGTTGGGGATCGGGCGGATCGACATGCCGTGCTTGACCGCCTCGTGCAGGTCCACCAGGAAGATCGACATGCCCTCGGACTTGCGCGTGACCTGGTCCAGCGGCGTGGTCCGGGCCAGCAGGATCATCAGGTCGGAATGCTGCACCCGCGAGATCCAGACCTTCTGGCCGTTGATGACGTAGCGGTCGCCGCGGCGCACGGCGGTGGTCTTGATCTTGGTGGTGTCGGTGCCGGTGGTGGGTTCGGTCACGCCCATGGACTGCAGGCGCAGTTCGCCGGCGGCGATGCGCGGCAGGTATTCGCGCTTCTGCGCCTCGGAACCATGCCGCAGCAGGGTGCCCATGTTGTACATCTGGCCGTGGCAGGCGCCGGAATTGCCGCCGCTGCGGTTGATTTCCTCCATGATGACCGAGGCTTCGGTCAGGCCCAGGCCCGAGCCGCCGTATTCCTGCGGGATCAGCGCCGCCAGCCAGCCGGCCTCGGTCAGGGCGCGCACGAAGGCGTCGGGATAGCCGCGTTCTTCATCGATCTTGCGGAAATATTCGGCGGGGAACTGGGCGCACAGGTCGCGGACGGCTTCGCGGATGTCCTGGTAGGCGTGGGAGGCTTGAGGCATGGGGTGGGTTGCGATGTCGACAATGAAAGGGAATTCGGGACAGGATCGAATGTGCCGCAAGGCGCCGCGCCTGCCAATTCACAATTCATTAATACGGGGTTCCTGTTCGCAAAAGCGCATTTATGTGACCGCCGTTCGTCATGCGGGGAGCGGGGTTGTGTCAAGAAATTGCCAAACTGCATCCCCATAATCGCCCCGATACGCCTAGGTGGCGATGCAACAGACGGATGGATATGCGGAAAAATCTCAGGGTGACGACGGCGGTTTCCGCCATTCTGGCGGTGTTTGTGGCGCTGTTTGCGCTGGCCGCGGCGGCCGGCATCTTCGTGCTGCGCGAAAACCGCGCCGACATCGAGGCGCTGGGCCGCGGCAGCATCGAGCGCGCCAGCGACCTGTCGGACATGACCAGCCGGCTGTTCCAGGCGCGCGCCGCGCTGACCGACGCCAAAACCGCCATGGAAGGCGGACTGGAGGAGGCGCGCGACCAGTCGCTGAACCAGGCCGACGCGCTGCTCAAGCAGGCGGCGGCCAGCCAGGCGCGGCTGCGCGCCAATGCCGACACCAGCGCGCAGGGCGCGCCGCTGTTCGACCAGACGCTGGCGGCCTATGCCGCCTTTGCCGACCAGACCCTGGCGCCGATGTTCAAGGCGATCAAGGGCTGGAATGGCATCGAGGTCAACCGGCTGGTCGACAAGGTGCTGCCGGTGTCCGGCTCGGCCTACGTCAAGCAGGCCGAGGCTTACCAGGCCTACGCGCGCCAGCAGGGCCAGGCGGCGGTGGCCGGCGCCAGCCAGACCATGCAGCGGGTGACGCTGGTGGCCGCGGCCGTGCTCGGCTTCGTGCTGGTGCTGGCGGTGCTGATCCGGCTGGCCGTGCGCCGGCGCATCCTGCGCCCGTTGAACGAGGCCGGCGCGCACTTCGACCGCATCGCCGACGGCGACCTGACCGGCAATATCGCCGTCCATGGCGACAACGAGATCGGCGTGCTGTATTCGGCCATGCGCCGCATGCAGACCGGCCTGTCGGCGGCGGTGGCGTCGGTGCGCCATGGCGTCGAGGAAATCCATACGGGCTCGGGCGAGATCGCCGCCGGCGGCGCCGACATGTCGGACCGCACCGCGCGCCAGGCCGGGTCGTTGCAGGAAGCGGCGGCCAACATGACGCAGCTGGCGCACACGGTGCAGATGACCGCGGGCAACGCCGATCTGGCGAGCCGCCAGGCGCTCGGCGCCACGCAGCTTGCGCAGCGCGGCGGGCAGGCGGTGGAGGAAGTCGTGACCAGCATGCAAGGCATCGCCGACAGCGCGCGGCGCATCGGCGAGATCGTCGGCGTGGTCGACAGTATCGCCTTTCAGACCAACATCCTGGCATTGAACGCGGCGGTGGAAGCGGCCCGCGCCGGCGAGCAGGGCAAGGGCTTCGCGGTGGTGGCGGGTGAAGTGCGCTCGCTGGCGCAGCGCAGCGCGCAGGCGGCCAAGGAAATCAAGGGCTTGATCGAGGATTCGAATTCGCGCGTCGAGGCCGGCGTGCGCCAGGTCAATCTGGCCGGCGACACCATGCGCGACATGCTGGTGTCGGTCGACCGCGTGACGCAGATCGTGGCCGAGATCTCCAGCGCCACGGCCGAGCAGGCCGCGGGTATCGCTTCGGTCAATGACGCCGTGGCGGACATCGAGCGTTCGACCCAGGAGAACGCCGCCATGGTCGAACAGACGGCCGCCGCCGCGGCCGCGCTGGAGCTGCAGGCGCAGCATCTGCGCCGGGCGGTGTCGGTATTCCAGATCGCCCAGGCGCAGGCAGCCGGCCACGCTTCAGGCGGCGACCTGCGGCAGGCTGGCGCCGCTGTAGCGCTCGGCCACCAGCGACAGGTTCCCATGCTTGACCTTGTGCTTGACATGGGCGGCGGCCGACGCGATGTCCTCCGGGCGGATGCGCTCGCATAGGGACGGGGTGACGGTGAGGGCGCCGACACCCAGTGTCACGAACGGGAAGAAGCGCGGCACGCCGTAGCGGTCCTCGGCCTCGATGCCGCCGTTGCGGCGGCCTTCGTCGTCGTACAGGTCGATGGCGCGTTCATTGAATTCGGCGATGATGCGCTGGATGCGTTCGCTCCAGTCGGGGCTGCACAGCAGCACCACGAAGTCGTCGCCGCCAACGTGGCCGACGAAATCGCGCAGCGGGTCGCAGTGGCGCTTGATGACGTCGGCGGTCAGCATGATCATGTCGTCGCCGCGCCAGTAGCCGTAGACGTCGTTGAACGGCTTGAAGTTGTTCAGGTCGCCATAGCAGATGGTGAAGTCCGCGGCGTCGTCCAGCAGCGTGGCGATGTGCCGGCTGATGGGGATGTTGCCCGGCAGCGAGGTCAGCGGATTGGCATAGCGCGCGGCCTCGATGCGCATCTCGGTCACGGACCGCACCAGCGTCTCGCCGGTGGCCAGGCCGTCGTAGCGGCCGTCGCGGGTGATGATCAGCCCGTCCATCAGGTAGCGCTGGTCTTCGGAGATCAGCACGTGGCTCAACTGGTCGATGGACACGTCCAGGTCGACCAGCACCGGCTCGGCGTTCATGAAGGTCGAGCAGGCGTCGCGGCCGAACAGCTCGCGGGTGTAGCGCTGCGCATAGTGCTCGGAAAAATCGCGGCGGTTGATGATGCCCACCGGCCGGTTGTCGGCGTCGACCACGGCCACCGCGTGCAGGCTCTTGTGCTCGATGAAGAGACGATGCACGTCGTCGTTGGTGTGCTTGTTCAGCAAGGCGGCCGGGGCCTCGACCCGCAGGCTGGCGGCGGTGCCGCCGGCCGATCGTTGCGACAGCGGAGCCGGCGCGCGCACCCGCAGCGAGTCGCGCAGCGGCGGGGTCAGTTCGGTCAGCAGGGTTTCGTCGGGACGGCCCAGCAGCCAGCCCTGGGCGTAGCGGATCTCCAGGTCGCGCACCACCGCCAGGTCCTCGGCGGTCTCGATGCCCTCGGCGACGATGGCCGTGCCCAGGTACTGCGCCACCTTGAGGATGGCGCGCACCATGTTCTGCTTGCGGTCGTCGTGGCCGATGCCATTGAAGAAGTAGCGGTCGATCTTGACCAGGTCGGGCTGCATTTCGGCCCATAGCTGCAGGTTCGAATTGCCCACGCCATAGTCGTCCAGCGCGATGCGCATGCCATATTCGCGCAGGCAGGCGAAGGCGCTGCCCAGCGTCGACATGTGCTCGGACAGCGGGTCCTGCTCGGTCAGTTCGACAATGATGTCGGACGGCGCCAGGGTGCAGTCCTTGAGCAGGCGCAAGGGCATTTCGTCCCCCCATAGCGACCAGTAGTGGATCAGCGCCGAACCCGACAGGTTCAGGAACAGCTTGCCGGCAGCCGGGTTCTGGTTGAAACCCTGGGCGCCGGCGCGAAAGCTCGCCAGCTCCAGTTGTGGATGCAGGCCCTGGCGGCGGGCCTCGGCGAACAGGGCGTCCGGAAAGTGCAGGGTGGTGTCGACCGGGCCGCGGATCAGGCTTTCGTGGCCATAGATGCGGCTGTGGGACAGGTCGATCACCGGTTGAAAACGGGGGCGCAACAGCCGTTCGCGCAGGATGCCCGCCAGGCTGACCGGCGCGGGCGTCGCGGCGCCGGTGGAAAGGGGAGGCGCGCTGGCCGCGGCCGGCCGGGGCAAAGCGTGAAGTGGGTTCATCGCCGGGGCGTTCAGATACGATCAGTGACAAGATTGATCATATTGACAACGAAATATGTCGGCGTTGTTTCGCCATCGCGGCGGTTACGCCTGGGCATCGGCCCCGCGCCCTATACAATTTGGCCCATGACATCCCCCAAGATTCCCGATTCCCTGCGCCGCGTCGTGCTGGCGTCCAACAACCCCGGCAAGCTGCGCGAGTTCTCCGCCTTGTTCGCGCCGCTCGGCATCGAGCTGGTGCCGCAGGGCGAACTCGGCGTGCCCGAAGCCGAGGAGCCGCACGTCACCTTCGTCGAAAACGCGCTGGCCAAGGCGCGCCACGCCAGCCGCCTGACCGGCCTGCCAGCGCTGGCCGACGATTCGGGCCTTTGCGTGGCCGCGCTGGGCGGCGCGCCGGGCGTGTACTCGGCCCGCTACGCCAAGATGCATGGCGGCGAGAAATCCGACCAGGCCAACAACGCGCTGCTGGTCGAGAAGCTGGCGGCGGCCAGCGACCGCAGCGCCTGTTACGTGGCGGTACTGGCCCTGGTGCGCGGCGAGAACGATCCGCGTCCCCTGATCGGCGAAGGCCTGTGGCAGGGCGAGATCATCGACCAGCCCGAAGGGGTGAACGGTTTCGGCTACGATCCGCATTTCTATCTGCCCGATCAGGGCCTGACGGCCGCCGCGCTCGAACCCGAGGAAAAGAATGCCATCAGCCATCGCGCCCGGGCCCTGCGCGAATTGCTGAGCAAGCTGAACCAGGCTTGACACGGGCGCCGTGGCGCCCAGGAACACCGAATGTCCATCACCATCCCCATCCGCGCCGAATCGGGCGCGGCCCGTACGCGCCTGATCACCCCGGCCGGCGCCACGCTGACCAGCCTGCCGCCGCTGTCGGTCTATGTGCACGTGCCATGGTGCGTGCGCAAGTGTCCGTACTGTGATTTCAACTCGCATGCGGCGCCCGGCGGCGAGATTCCCGAACGCGCCTACCTGGACGCATTGCGCAGCGACTTGGAGCAGGCGCTGCCGTCGATCTGGGGCCGCCAGGTGGTTTCGGTATTCATCGGCGGCGGCACGCCCAGCCTGCTCTCGGCCGCCGGCCTGGACGAGCTGCTGGCGATGCTGCGCGCCTGTCTGAACGTATGGCCCGACGCCGAAATCACCATGGAGGCCAATCCCGGCACCGCCGAGGCCGGCCGGTTCCGCGACTACGCCGCCAGCGGCGTGACGCGCTTTTCGCTGGGCATCCAGAGCTTCGACGACGCCCAATTGAAGAAGCTGGGCCGCATCCACGATTCGGCCCAGGCCCGCGCCGCCATCGAGATGGCCCAGCGCGCCGCGCCGCGCGTCAATCTGGACATGATGTTCGCGCTGCCCGGGCAGACCCTGGCGGCCTGCGTGGACGATCTGCGCCAGGCCATCGGCTTCGGCACCGAGCACCTGTCGCTCTATCACCTGACGATGGAGCCGAACACGGTATTCGCCAAGTTTCCCCCCGAAGACCTGCCGGACGACGACACCAGCGCCGCGATGCAGGACGCGGTCGAGGCCGAACTTGCCGCGGCCGGCTTGGCGCGCTACGAGGTCTCGGCGTACGCGCGGCCCGGCGCGCGCTGCCGCCACAACCTGAATTACTGGGAATTCGGCGACTACCTTGGCCTGGGGCCGGGCGCGCACGGCAAGTTGTCATTCCACGACCGCATCGTGCGCGAGGCGCGCCTGCGCAGCCCGGAGTCCTGGTTGCGGGCCGCCGCCGCGCGCGACGGCAGCCACCTGGCCGAGAGCCGCCAGGTCGGCCCGGACGAACTGCCGTTCGAGTTCATGCTCAATGCCTTGCGGCTCAAGGACGGGGTGGCCGCCACCCTGTTCAACGAGCGCACCGGCCTGTCGCTGGCCGCCATTGCGCACCAATTGGAGGCAGCGTCCGCCAAGGGCCTGCTGGACGCCGATCCCACCCGGCTGCGGGCCACGCCCCTGGGCTGGCGCTTCCTGAACGACCTGCAGGAAATGTTCCTGTAGCAATCAGGCACCAGGATGGGGCAATCATGCCCCATCTTTTGCACCAAATTGGTGCTACATTTTCCCATCGCCTTGCCGCCTTCCCCGGGCAATCCCGGGGGTAAAACCTGGCACGCTTATTGCTTCCTTCTTTTATGCCAGTCGAGCGGCACAGCCCTCGACCCTTTTATCTAATGGAGATGACATGGCAAGCCCGAAAGACGTCCTGAAACAGATCGCCGACAACGAAGTCAAATTCGTGGATTTCCGCTTTACCGATACGGTCGGCCGCGAGCACCACGTGTCGGTGCCCACGACCGCGATCGATGAAGACAAGCTGGAAAGCGGGCAGGCCTTCGACGGTTCGTCGATCCCGGGCTGGAAGGGCATCGAAGCCTCCGACATGCTGCTCATCCCCGACCTGGCCACCGCCAACCTGGATCCGTTCCGCGAAGAGCCGACCCTGATCCTGTCGTGCGACGTGGTCGAGCCGTCCGACCTGAAGGGCTACGACCGCGACCCGCGTTCGCTGGCCAAGCGCGCCGAAGCCTACCTGAAGGCCTCGGGCCTGGGCGACACCGCCTACTTCGGTCCGGAACCCGAATTCTTCGTGTTCGACGGCGTGACCTGGAACACCGACATGTCGGGCACCTTCGTCAAGATCAAGTCGGAAGAGGCCTCCTGGTCCACCGGCCTGGAATTCGAAGGCGGCAACACCGGCCATCGTCCCGCGGTCAAGGGCGGCTACTTCCCGGTTCCTCCGGTTGACTCGTTCCAGGACATGCGTTCGGAAATGTGCCTGCTGATGGAACAGATGGGCGTGCCGGTCGAAGTGCACCACCATGAAGTGGCCGGCGCCGGCCAGCTGGAAATCGGCACCAAGTTCAGCACCCTGGTGCAACGCGCCGACTGGACCCAGATCGTCAAGTACATCGTGCACAACGTGGCCCACGCCTACGGCAAGACCGCCACCTTCATGCCCAAGCCCGTCGTCGGCGACAACGGTTCCGGCATGCACGTGCACCAGTCGATCTGGAAGGACGGCCAGAACCTGTTCGCGGGCAACGGCTACGCCGGCCTGTCGGAATTCGCGCTGTACTACATCGGCGGCATCATCAAGCACGCCCGCGCGCTGAACGCCATCACCAACCCCGGCACCAACTCGTACAAGCGCCTGGTTCCGCACTACGAAGCCCCGGTCAAGCTGGCCTACTCGGCCCGCAACCGTTCGGCCTCGATCCGCATCCCGTACGTGGGCAACCCGAAGGGCCGTCGCGTCGAAGCGCGCTTCCCGGACCCCCTGGCCAACCCGTACCTGGCCTTCTCGGCCCTGATGATGGCCGGCCTGGACGGCGTGCAGAACAAGATCCACCCGGGCGATCCGGCCGACAAGAACCTGTACGACCTGCCGCCGGAAGAAGACGCGAAGATCCCGACCGTCTGCTCCTCGCTGGAACAGGCCCTGGAAGCGCTGGACAACGACCGCGAGTTCCTGACCCGCGGCGGCGTGTTCAGCAACGACATGCTCAACGCCTACATCGACCTGAAGATGGCCGATGTGAACCGTCTGCGCATGACCACGCATCCGGTCGAATTCGACATGTACTACAGCCTCTGATCCCAGGGGCCGTGGCTGGGGGAGCGCGATGATGTAGGCAGAAACCAGGGCCGACACCACGCGCACCGCCAGGTCGCCGACCAAAGGCTTGCCCGTCCGGCCCCGCGCCGGCGGGCAGGGCGCCGCGCTCGCGGGCGCCGCCGGACCGGCGTGCCGATTTCCCCCATGTAGTCATTCGGGTACGTTGAAAAATGAATGTAGAAGCTCTCGATCTGCTTGCCACGTCCGTTTTCCTGGTCAACGAACGCGGTCATATCGAATACGCCAATGCGGCCGCCGAGGATCTTTTCGGCCGTTCCCGCAAGCAGCTGCGCGGCCATTCCGCCGCCACGCTGTTCGACAATCCTGAGAACATTCAGTCGTCCATCGACCGCGCCGCCGCTGGCAGGTATGCCGACGTCCGGCAACTGGCATCGCTGCGCCGCGCCGCTGAATCGGTGGAAGTGGCGGTGACCACGGTGGGACTGAGCGGCCAGCCCTGGCCCGCATTGATCGAGACCCGCGAGATCGAGCAGCGCGTGCTGGCCGACCGCAATCACCGCCTGGTCGACGAGATCGAGGCGCACCGCGAGCTGCTGCGCAACCTCGCGCATGAAGTCAAGAATCCCCTGGGCGGCTTGCGCGGCGCCGCGCAACTGCTGGAAGCCGAGCTGCCGAGCGCGGCGCTGGCCGAATACACCCAGGTCATCATTTCCGAAGCCGACCGCCTGCAGGCGCTGGTGGACCGCCTGAGCGGGCCGCAGCGCGTGCCGCTGAACGCGCGGCCGGTGAACATCCACGAGATCTGCGAGCGCGTCTGCGCGCTGATCCAGGCCGAATTCCGCAACGACGTCACGCTGGTGCGCGACTACGACGCCTCCATGCCCGACCTGAAGGGCGACGCCGCCCGCCTGATGCAGGCGGTGCTGAACGTGGCCCGCAACGCCGCGCAGGAACTGGTGGCGCGGCCGCAGGCGCCCGGGCTGGAGCCGGGCGTGGTCACGCTGCGCACGCGCGTCGCGCGGCAGGTCATGCTGGCGCACCGCCAGCACCGCCTGGCGCTGGAACTGTCCATCATCGACAACGGCCCCGGCGTGCCGGACCACATCCGCGACCGCATCTTCCACCCCCTGGTCACCGCTCGCGCCGGCGGGACCGGGCTGGGCCTGAGCCTGGCCCAGGATTTCGTGCAGCAGCACGGAGGCATCATCGAATTTGAATCCCGACCCGGGCGCACCGAGTTTCGCCTGGTCCTACCGATGGAGCCCGCACTCTGATGAAACCCGTATGGATCGTCGACGACGACCAGGCCATCCGCTGGGTCCTCGAAAAGGCCCTGGCCCGCGCCGGTGTCCCCACCCGTAGTTTTTCCCAGGCCGCCGACGTGCTCGAAGCGCTGTCGCACGAGACGCCCGTCGCCCTGGTTTCCGATATCCGCATGCCCGGCGGCAACGGCCTCGAACTGCTGCGCCAGCTCAAGGAACGCCATCCGGGCCTGCCGGTCATCGTCATGACCGCCTTCGCCGACCTGGACAGCACCGTGTCGGCCTTCCAGGGCGGGGCCTTCGACTACCTGGCCAAGCCCTTCGACGTGAACGAGGCGGTCGCGCTGATCCAGCGCGCCATGCAGGAATCGGCCCAGCCCGAGAGCCCCGAAGGGCAGGGCGAAGCCCAGAACAACGAGCGCTGGATGATGACGCAGTCCTCGTCCACCGCCATGCAGGAAGTGTTCCGCGCCATCGGCCGGCTGGCGCAGTCCAAGGTCACCGTGCTGATCACCGGCGAGTCCGGCACCGGCAAGGAGCTGGTGGCGCGCGCGCTGCACGGCCACGGCGTGCGCGCCAGCGGCCCGTTCGTGGCGCTGAACGCCGCCGCCATTCCGCGCGACCTGCTGGAAGCCGAACTGTTCGGCCATGAGCGTGGCGCCTTCACCGGCGCCAACACGCTGCGCCGCGGCCGCTTCGAGGAAGCCCACGGCGGCACGCTGTTCCTGGATGAAATCGGCGACATGCCGATCGAGCTGCAGACCCGCCTGCTGCGCGTGCTGGCCGAGGGCAGCTTCTATCGCGTCGGCGGCGCCCAGCCGGTGCGGGTCGACGTGCGCATCGTCGCCGCCACCCACCAGCCGCTGGAACAACGGGTCGAGCAGGGCCTGTTCCGCGAAGACCTGTTCCACCGCCTGAACGTGATCCGCCTGCGCCTGCCGCCGCTGCGCGAGCGGGTCGAGGACATTCCCGCGCTCGCCCAGCATTTCCTGACGGCCAGCGCGCGCTCGCTGGGCGTGCCGGTCAAGCGGCTGACGCCCGAGGCGCTGGCGGTGCTGACCAAGTTCGATTTTCCCGGCAACGTGCGCCAGCTGGAGAACTTCTGCCACTGGCTCACCGTCATGGCCCCGGGCCAGACGGTCGAGCGCGCCGACCTGCCGCCCGAGATCCGCGCCATGGAACACGCGCCGGTCGCCGGCACGGTCTCGCCGCGCCCACCGGCCGGCGCCAGCGTCGCCGCCATCGGCACCGTGGTCCAGCACGCGCCGGCCGCCGCCATCGACGACGACGCGCCACGCAACTGGCAGGACTCGCTGCTGCGCGACGCCCAGTACCGCCTGGAACGCGGCGAACCCGCCGTCATGGCGACCCTGACGCGCCAGTTCGAGAAAATCCTGCTGCAAAGCGCCCTGGACGCCAGCCGCGGCCGCCGCGTCGAAGCCGCCTCGCGGCTGGGCATCGGCCGCAACACCATCACCCGCAAGCTGCGCGAACTCGGCATCGAAGACGAGTAGGGCACATTTGCCTGGAACACGCGGGCGGCGCTGCGTCGCCCGCGTGGCCTCCTCTCGCGGAAACGACGCGCTCACGCCATGCCGAGCAGCCCTTCGCACAGGCGCGGCGACTTCAGCTTCTGCAGCCACCACTTCAACGCCTCGCCCGGCGCCTCCGCCCGCCACGCATACGCCACGTGCTCGGTCAGCGACATGCCCTCGTCGGTATCGCAGACCACCAGCACGCCCTGCGCCAGATAGGGCGCCGCCAGCGTCAGCGGCAGGTAGCCGCAGCCCAGGCCGCGGATCTGCGCCTCGATCTTGGCCTGCATCGTCGGCATCACCAGCGTCGGTTGCTCGGCCAGGATGCCGCGGGATTGAGGCGGCAGGTTGCGCGAGGTGTCGGCCACCACCACCGCGCAATAGCGCGTGATGTCGGCGCGGCTCAAGGGCTGCGGCGCCGACGCCAGCGGGTGATGCGCGGCCACGCAGAAGCCGAACTGGGCCTGGCCCATGGTCTGTGAGCGGTAGGGGCCGGTGGGCTCGCCCGCCGCGCCCGCGCCGATCACGAGGTCGGCGCGGTTCGAGGTCAGCGCGTCCCAGTTGCCGCTCAGCACTTCGGTCGAAAAGCGCAGCGTGGTCGCGCTGCCCAGCGCCTGGAACTCTTCAACTAGGTCGTACAGCGGCCGCCACGGCAGCACCGCGCTGACCGCGATGCGCAGTTCCACCTCCCAGCCGGTCGCGATGCGCTTGACCCGGCAGGCCAGATCGTCCAGCGACTGCAATACGTGGCGGCCATCCTTGAGCAGGGTCTCGCCGGCTGGCGTCAGCACGGCGCGGTGGCCGGATCGGTCGAACAGCAGCACGTCCAGCCCATCCTCCAGCTTGCGGATCGCGTAGGTCACGGCGGAGGGCACCTTGTCCAGCTCGCGCGCCGCCTTGGCGAAGCTGCCGTGGCGCGCGATCGCGTCCACCAGGACCAGCAATTCGGGGGTGATCGGCTGTTGCATGGGGACGGGCTCCGGAAAATATCGTTCAAATAATTTGAATGGTTTCTTCAAATCATAGCGTCAAATCGGCTTCCAAGTACGCGCACAATGTCATTCATGCCGGTTGCGCAGCGTTGTCTTCCCGACCGGAAAGCAGGGAAGCCAGCCACCGCGAAACCATTCACTTATTTGAAACAGGGAGTCCACTATGCTTACCATTCGCCGTAGCGCCGAACGCGGTCACGCCAACCACGGGTGGCTCGATTCGTTCCACACCTTCTCGTTCGCCAACTACTACGATCCGGCCCATATGGGTTTCGGCGCGCTGCGCGTGATCAACGATGACCGCATCGCCGCCGGCCGCGGCTTCGGCACCCACGGGCACCGCGACATGGAGATCATCACCTACGTGCTGGACGGCGCCATCGCGCACAAGGACAGCATGGGCAGCGGTTCCACCATCCAGCCCGGCAACGTGCAGCGGATGAGCGCTGGCCGCGGCGTGATGCATTCCGAGTTCAACCCGCGCGCCGACAAGGAAACGCACATGCTGCAGATCTGGATCGAGCCGAACGTCACCGGCATCGCGCCGGAGTACGAGGAAAAGGCGTTCAGCGACGCGCAAAAGCGCGGCCGCCTGCAAGCCCTGGTGTCGGGCGACGGCGTCGATGGTTCGATGATCATCCACCAGGACGCGCGGCTCTACGCCGGCCTGTTCAACGGCGACGAGTCGGCCACGCTGGAACTGGCCCCCGGCCGCCGTGCCTGGGTGCACGTGGCGCGCGGCGGCCTGACGGTCAATGGCGTCGCCCTGGCGGCCGGCGACGCGGTCGCCATCAGCGATGAAACGCGGGTGGCGCTGTCCGGCGGCGACAACGCCGAGGTGCTGGTGTTCGACCTGGCCTGACGGCCGGCGGCCGGGCGGACCAATGGTCCGCCCGGCCTGTTTTCGATGCGTGGCCGGTCCGCCGTCGGGCGATGGCGCGGCAGGCGGTTCAGCAAAGGCCCCCGGGGCCTTAACATGGTCCCAAGACGGCCAACCTACAGGAGCATTTCCATGTCCACCTTGTCCCAACCCGGCGATAGCCAGATCGAAACCGTGGTGGTGCCGCGCAGCAGCGATCTCGGCGGCTTCGAAGTCCGCCGCGCGCTGCCCTCGGCGCAGCGCCGCACCGTCGGCCCGTTCGTGTTCCTGGACCACATGGGCCCGGTCGAATTCGCCGCGGGCTCGGGCATTGACGTGCGCCCGCATCCGCACATCGGCCTGTCCACCGTGACCTACCTGTACGAAGGCTCGATGGTGCACCGCGATGGCGCCGGCAACACGCAGACCATCCTGCCGGGCGAAGTGAACTGGATGACGGCCGGCCGCGGCATCGTCCATTCCGAACGTTCCTCGCCCGAAAGCCGGCAGGCCGCGCAGCGCCTGACCGGATTGCAGATCTGGGTCGGCCTGCCCAAGGCGCACGAGGAAACCGATCCCGGCTTCACCCACTACGGCCTGGACGCCCAGCCCGTGGTCGAAGGCGAGGGCGTGCGCGCCCAGGTCGTGGCCGGCTCGCTGTTCGGCAAGACCTCGGCCGTCAAGACCCATTCGCCGCTGTTCTATGGCGACATGCAGTTGCGGGCCGGCGCCGTCACGGTGCTGCCCGCCGAACATGAAGAACGCGCCGCCTACCTGGCGGTCGGTTCCGTCGAGGTGGATGGGCAGGTGTTCGAAAGCGGCCGCCTGATCGTGTTCGCGCCGGGCCGCCCGGTGCAGATCCGCGCCTGTACCGACGCGCGCTTCGCGGTGCTCGGCGGCGAGCCGCTGGAAGGCCCGCGCTTCATCTGGTGGAACTTCGTCTCCAGCAGCAAGGACCGCATCGAGCAGGCCAAGCAAGACTGGCAGCGCAACCGCTTCGGCCAGACCGTGCCGGGCGACGAGACCGAGTTCATCCCGCTGCCGCCGCCGCGGGCCTGACGTCGGCGGCCGGAGCGTCGGGGCGGCATGCGCCCGGCGGCTCCGGCCGATTCGACGCCTATCGGGCTTTCAGCAACTCGAACGCCTCTCCCTTGAACACGCGCGCGGGGCCGCCCCGTGCCACCTCGTGGTGGAATTGCCGCCGCCGGGCGCGTTCCGTGGCGTGCGCGGCCTGCTCGTGTTGGGCCAGCCGATGCGCGATCAGCAGCGCGGCGATGCGCTTGTTGGCATGCTGGCTGCGTTCGGACTGCACCTTCACGCTGATGCCCGTTGCCACGTGCGTCGCGCGCACCGCGGATTCCGTCTTGTTGACGTGCTGGCCGCCCGGCCCGGATGAACGCGTCGTTTCGAAGCGTATTTCCGCGTCGAGGCGGCTGGCGGGCGGGTCGCAGCGCAAGGCGCCGATGAACCAGTTCTTGCGTTGATGGCCAGGGCGATAGGGGCTGGGGCAGATCCACTGGATCGATCCCTCCCAGCACGCGGCCAGGCCGGCCGCGCCGGGGCCGTCCAGGGCCAGCAGCACCGAGCGGTACGTGCCGGCCTTGGCGCCGCTCTCCCGTTCGAGGATATCGACGCCAACGCCACGGGCCTCGGCCTCGCGCAACAGGTAGGCGAGGGCCTTGGCGACCGCCAGGCAGCATTCGTCGGGCCCCTGGGCCGCGGATAACTGTAGCAGCATCATCAGCAGCACTCCCCCCGGGTCTTGTAGGTCAACACCGGGCGCAGCCTGGCCAGCACCGTCAGCAGGCCCGCTTGCTGCAGGCTGGCGATGATGCTGTCCACGGGCTTGTAGGCTTCCGGCGCTTCCTCGTAGATCAGCTGCCTGTCCTGGCATATCACGTGGCTGCCCAGCCGGGTCTTGCTCAGTTGCGCGGGGCTGTAGCGTTTGAACAGCCGGTCCTTGCACTCGCTGCGCATCCATTTTCGGCCCGCGCCGTGCGCCAGCGAGAACAGGCTGGCCTCGCTGGCGATCGGCGCCACCAGATAGCTGAAATCGCCGCGCGAACCGGGGATGATGACCGGTCCGCCGTCGGACGGGGTCGCGCCCTTGCGGTGCAGCCAGCCCGCTTCTCCGGCGATGGTGGCCGGGGTCACCAGGTTGTGGTCGACATCCAGTACCTGTTCGCCGTCCACGCCCCAGCGCGCCAGCATGCGGCGCGCAATCAGGTGGCGATTGGCTTGCGCGAACCGCAACGCGTCGTCGTGTTGCGCCAGGTAATCCCGGCATGCGGCGCTGTCCTGCTCGAGGCCGTCATGGCCATGGCGACGGACATGTTCCTCCAGGATCGAGCGGCCCAGGCCGCGCGAACCGCTGTGCACCAGCAGCAGCAGCTTTTTCTCGTCGATGCGCAAGGCCGCCAATGCCTGCGCATCGTGGATTTCATCGATGCACTGCAACTCGGCGAAGTGGTTGCCGCCGCCGATGGTGCCCAGCGCCTGCCGATGGCCCACGCCGGCGGGCGCCAGTTCCGACACCAGTGCCTGCCACGTGTCGTCCAGCGGTTCGTCGATGTTGCGCAGCCGCTTGTCGAGCTTGTCCGGCGCGACTTTGCGGCTTTCCAGGTTGGTCGACCAGAGCGCCATGCCGCAGCCGATGTCGCCGCCGATCAAGGCCGGATACAGGCGGCCGAGCGAGAAGAACGCGGCGCCCACTGGATAGCCGCGTCCGGGATGCAGGTCCGGCATGCCCGCGACGCGGCGCATGCCGGCGAGCCTGGCGGTGGTGTGTAGTTGTTGGATCGCGTTGCCTTCGATCCAGGTGTCGTCCGAGGCGATCAATGTGACGCGCTCGGACAATGCTTGAATGCAATTGCCCATGGAAATTCCAGATTAGGTCATGAGAAGGGCTGCTCTCATTGCGATACGAATGAGAGACCCTGTCAGGCAGGTCCGGGCCAGGGCAATGCGAACGGTCTGCCGCTATGAGCGGCAAGGAAATTCGAACGTGCTAGACGCGGCCTGCAACGGCGGAAGTCTGTTGTTGCATGGTGCTTTCCTCCTGTGCAGTCGGTGGGTATGGGCGGGGCCGCGCATCGGGCGCGGCGCCTCGGGGCTGGCGAAGCCGGGACGCAATCAAGGCGCCGCTTGCCGGGAAGTCGGCACTGTATCACCGATCGCGGCGGATGGATCGGGGCGCGCGCGAAGAACCGCGATTTCGTTCTTCATGGCGTCTGAATTGCGCCACACAGTATGATGCGCATCCCTAACGTGATAACAATCGGGATGGAGACATCATGCAACGTTTTACCCTGAACGCGCTGCGCGGCCTGGCCGCGCTGGCGCTGGTCCACGGCGCCGCCGTGGCGCAGGCCGCCGGCTATCCGGCCAAGCCCATCGTGTTCATCGTGCCGTACACCGCCGGCGGCACCACCGACCTGGTGGCGCGCACCGCCGGCGCCAAGGTGGCCGAGAAACTGGGCCAGCCCGTCATCGTCGAGAACCGTCCCGGCGCGGGCGGCAACATCGGCATGGATGCGGTGGCCAAGGCCGCGCCGGACGGCTACACCATCGGCTTCGGCGCCATCTCCACCAATGCGCTCAATCCCTTCGTCTATCCGTCGATGCCGTTCGACCCGACCAAGGACTTCACCGGCATCAGCATGCTGGGCGCGTCCTCGGTGGTGCTGGAAACCGGCCCGTCGCTCAAGGCCGACAGCGTCAAGGACCTGGTGGCCTACGCCAGGCAGCATCCTGGCACCGCCTTCGGCACGCCTGGCACCGGCACCTCGATGCACCTGGCCGGCGTCATGTTCGACCAGCTCACCGGCGCCGGCATGCAGCACATACCCTACAAGGGCAGCGCGCAGGCGCTGAACGACCTGCTGGGCGGCCATCTGCCGATCATGTTCGACAATCTGCCGGCTTCGCTGCCGCACATCAAGTCGGGCAAGGTCCGCGCGCTGGCCGTCACCGGCAGCAAGCGCGCGCCGGCGCTGCCGGACGTGCCGACGCTGGCCGAACTGGGCTACGGCGGGGCGGTGGTGGACCCGTGGTTCGCGGTCTATGGCCCGGCCAGGATGCCGGCGGAAATCACCAACGCGTTGAGCGAAGCCTTCCAGGCCGCGCTGGCGATGCCGGACGTCAAGGACAAGCTGGAGCAAGCCGGCTTCATGCCCTATGGCTCGACGCCGGCGGAAGTGGAGCGCCTGACGCGCAGCCAATACGAGTCGTTCAAGGCGCTGTCGCAGAAGGTGAAACTGTCGGCTGACTGATCGGCACGTCGTCGGCGCGTGCCGCGCGGTTGGCCGAACCGGTCGCAAGCGCTGACTGCGGGCGCGATCACCGCGTGTCGCGCCCTTGCCGCGGGCGCGGCGAACCGGCTGGAAGATCAGCGGCCGCGGGCGAACACCTGCTCGCGCTGTTCCACCAGCGCTTCACGGCGGATGAAGTCGCGCACGAAGTCGTCGGCCGGGTGGTGGTGCAGGTTGTAGGGCGTGTCCCATTGCGCGATGCGCCCGGCCGCCATGACGCCGATGCGGTCGGCGATGGCGAAGGCCTCGGCCTGGTTGTGCGTCACCAGGATGGCGGTGTGGCCCGTGGTCTTCAGGATCTCCCGCACCTCGAAGGCGAGGCGTTCGCGGGTGTCGACGTCCAGATTCGAGAACGGCTCGTCCAGCAGCAGCAGGTCGGGCGAGGGCGCCAGGGCCCGCGCCAGCGCCACGCGCTGCTGCTGGCCGCCGGAGATCTCGTGCGGATAACTGTTGGCGGCGTGCGCCAGGCCCACCAGGGCCAGCATCTCTTCGACGCGGCGAGCTCGCTCGGCGCGTTCCAGGCGGCGCAGGCCGAAGGCAACGTTTTGCGCCACCGACAAGTGCGGGAACAGCGCGTAGTCCTGGAACATCATGCCGACGCGACGTTTTTCGGGGGCGACCTGTTCGGCAGGCGAGGAAATGACCGCGCCATCGAGCAGGATGCGGCCGGCGCGCACCGGTTCGAAGCCGGCGATGGCGCGCAGCACGGTGGTCTTGCCGCAGCCGGATTCGCCCAGCAGGCAGCCGATGTGGCCGGCGGGCAGGCCCAGCGTCAGGTCCTGCACCACGGGCCGCAGGCCCTTGGGGGTGTCGTAGGCCAGCGAGATGTGATCGAGTTCAAGCAGTTCGGGCACGATGTTCAATGTCCCATTTTCAGATTGGTGCGGGCCAGCAGGATGACGGGCAGCAGGCCGGCCAGCACGATCGCCAGCGCGGCGACCGCGCCTTCCTCGTAGGTGCCGCGGGCCGCTTCGGCATAGAGCCAGGTGGCGAGCGTGTCGAAATTCATGGGCCGCAGCAGCAGCGTGGCCGGCAATTCCTTCATGGCGTCCACGAACACCAGCAGCGCGCTGGCCGCCAGCGCCGGGCGCAGCAGCGGCAGGTGGACGCGGCGCAAGGTGCCCGCCGAGCTTTCGCCCAGCAGCCGCGAGGCCTGTTCCAGCGACGGCGGAATGCGCGCCAGGCCGGCTTCGAGCGCGCCGGTGGAGATGGCCAGGAAGCGGATGGCATAGGCGCACACCAGCGCCGCCATCGAACCCATCAGGAACAGGCCGCTGCCGCCGAAGACCTTGGCCACCGCGGTGTCGATCCAGACGAAGGGCGTGAGCAGGCCGATGGCCAGCACGGTGCCCGGCACGGCGTAGCCCAGGCTGGCGACGCGGGCGCAGGCGCGGCCCGGATTGAAGCCGGCGCTTTCGCGCAGCGTGCGGCCGGCCCAGGCCACGACCAGACCGCAGACCAGCGTGACGAGGGTGGCGCTGAACGCCACGATCAGCGTGTTGCCCAGTCCGTTGAGCAACTGGCTGGAAACGCCGCCCACCAGGTGCAGCCGCTTGTAGGTCTCGACGACCAGATACAGCGCCGGCGCGGCGAAGCCGACCACCACGGGAATCCAGCCCAGCACCGCCGCCAGCACGGCGGCCGCGCCGCGCAGCCGCCGCGGCTGCATCGGCCGCATGCGTTGCGTGTTGGCGTAGCGCTGGCGCTTGCGGCCATGGCGTTCGAGCAGGATCAGGCCGATGACGATGGCCAGCATGGTCAGCGCGATCTGCGCCGCGCCGGCCAGATCGGAACGCGTGACCCAGGTGGTATAGACCGATACGGTCAGCGTCTGCACGCCCAGGAATTCCGAGGCGCCGATGTCGTTCAGGGTTTCCAGCAGCGCCAGGCTGACGCCCACGACGATGGCCGGCCGGGCCAGCGGCAGCGCCACCCGGAAGAACACGGCATAGCGGCCGGCGCCCAGCGTGCGGGCCGCTTCCAGCAGGCTGGCCGCCTGCGTCATGAACATGACGCGGGTGCTCAGGTAGACATAGGGATACAGCACGAAGCCCAGCACGAAGATGGCGCCGTAGATCGAGCGCAGGTCCGGCAGCCGGAACTGGCGCGGGCTGTCGTAGCCCAGCAGCGCGCGGATGCCGCTCTGGATCGGGCCGATCGGATGCAGCAGGTCGAGATAGGCGAAGGCGATGATGTAGGTCGGCACCGCCAGCGGCAACAGCAGCGCCCAGGTCAAGGCGCGCCGCGAGGGGAATTCGTAGGCCGTCACCAGCCAGGCCGAGCCGGTGCCCAGCAATGTCACCAGCACGCCGACGCCGGCCAGCAGCACGGCGGTGTTGGCCAGCGCCTGCGGTAGCACGTAGGTGGCTAGGTGCCGCCAGTGCGACAGATCGCCGCCCAGCGCCCACCAGACCAGGGTGAGCACCGGCGCCAGCACCGCCAGGCCGATCAGGGCGGCGCCGGCCAGCCAGCCGGTGCCGCGTTCAGCCCAGCGCAAACGCAGTGGCCGGGGCAGGGAATCTGTATGCATGCTTCAGAAGGTTTACTGCGGGGAAGACGCCGCGCGGGCGGCGCCTATAGTAGCGTCAAGGCCTGCCGTCGCCCGTCCGGGTGTTTTCCGGGCGAGCAAGGGCAGGCCTGAGTGCCGCGAGACGGCGCCCGTGGGCGCCGCCTGGCTGCGGTTTAGTTGTCGAAACCGACCTTGTCCACCAGCTCGCTGGCTTGCTTGCGGTACTTGGCGATCTCGGTCAGGGGCAGGGGATCGACCTTCAGTTCGCCGAAGCTGGCGATGACCGGGTCGAGCTTGACGCCCTTGCGCACCGGGTACTCGTAGTTGGCCTGCGCGTACAGCGCCTGCGCCGGCTCGGACACCAGGAAGTCGAGCAGCTTGATGGCGTTGGCCTTGTTGGGCGCATGGGCCGCCACGGCGGCGCCGCTGACGTTCACGTGGGTGCCACCGCTCTTCTCGTTGGCGAAGGTCGGGCGGACCACCTTGATGGCGTCGCCCCACTTGCGCGCGTCGGTGCCGGGTTCGGCGTTCTTCATGTGGCCGACATAATAGGCGTTGGCCAGGCCGATGTCGCAGATGCCGCCCAGGATGTCGCGGGCCACGTCGCGGTCGCCGCCGGCGGCCTTGCGGGCCAGGTTGGCCTTGACGCCGCGCAGCCACTTCTCGGTGGCCTCGGCGCCGTCATGGGCGATCATGGAGGCGACCATGGCGGTGTTGTAGGGATGCTGGCCCGAGCGGATGCAGACCTTGCCCTTCCATTTCGGGTCGGCCAGGTCCTCGTAGCGGAAGGATTCCAGCTTCAGGTCCTTTTCGACGTACAGCACGCGGTCGCGCAGCGACAGGGCGTACCATTTGCCATCGGCGCCGCGCAGGTTGGCGGGGATGACCGATTCCAGCGTCTGCGACTTGATCGACTGCGTCACGCCGCCGTCCACCAGGTCGAGCAGGTTGCCGATGTCGACGGTCATGAGGACGTCGGCGGGCGACTTGGCGCCCTCGGCCTTGACGCGTTCGAGCAGGCCGTCCTTGACGAAGACGGTGTTGACCTTGATGCCGCTTTCCTTGGTGAAGGCGTCCAGCAGCGGCTGGATCAGCTTCGGTTCCCGGGTGGTGTAGAGGCTGACTTCCTCGGCCGCGTGGGCCGGGACGGCGAAGGCGGCGGCGCCGGCCAGGGCCAGGGCGCGCAGCAGGGTGGTCATTTGGGGACGCTTGGACATAGGGACTCCGGCAAAGCGGTCTGCTAACGAAAATGATTATCAAGTCAGAGCGGGACGATAACAGGAAGTTTTATCGTATTCAACTCAATGTAAGACTGTGCATAAGACCCTTGATCCCCATCAATACGGCATAAGGGTATTACGGAATAATGAGAGCAATTATCATCAAGTCCCTGTAGAATAGGGACAACCCTAATGCCGGGCGCGTCTTTTGTGCGCCATGGCGAACCCCTCGCGGAACGAGCCGAGGCCGTTGCGGTTTCCCGTCGACCCCTGGTTCCGCCCTTACTAGATAC
Source organism: Achromobacter xylosoxidans (assembly GCF_001457475.1). Classification (NCBI taxonomy): domain Bacteria; kingdom Pseudomonadati; phylum Pseudomonadota; class Betaproteobacteria; order Burkholderiales; family Alcaligenaceae; genus Achromobacter; species Achromobacter xylosoxidans. The sequence goes on from NZ_LN831029.1 coordinate 2,979,017, forward strand.
GACATGGCTGCTTTCAATACCGAGCGCGTGCTGAGCGTGCACCACTGGAACGACACCCTGTTCTCCTTCACCACCACGCGTGACGCGGCCCTGCGGTTCCACAACGGCCACTTCGTCATGATCGGCCTGGAAGTCGAAGGCAAGCCGCTGCTGCGGGCGTACAGCATCGCCAGCGCCAATTACGAAGAGAACCTCGAATTCCTCAGCATCAAGGTGCAGAACGGTCCGCTGACCTCGCGCCTGCAGCATCTGAAGGAAGGCGACACCATCCTGGTCAGCCGCAAGCCGGTCGGCACGCTGGTGGTCGACGACCTCAAGCCCGGCAAGCACCTGTTCCTGTTCGGCACGGGCACGGGCCTGGCGCCCTTCATGAGCATCATCAAGGATCCGGACGTCTACGAGCGCTTCGACAAGGTCATTCTGGTGCATGGCGTGCGCTGGGTCAGCGAGCTGGCCTACGCCGACTTCATCGAGAACGAACTGCCCAACAACGAGTTCTTCGGCGACGTGGTGCGCGAAAAGCTGGTCTATTACCCGACCGTCACGCGCGAGCCGTTCCGCAACCAGGGCCGCATCACCGAGCTGATGGAAAACGGCAAGCTGTGTGAAGACATCGGCATTCCCCAGATCAACCCCGAAACCGATCGCGCCATGATCTGCGGCAGCCCGCATATGCTGGCCGACATCAGCGCCATGCTGGACAAGCGCGGTTTCGTGGTGTCCCCGGGCGTCGGTCAGCCGGGCGACTACGTGGTCGAGCGCGCCTTCGTGGACAAATAAGGCGCGGTCCTTCCTTCGTGGCAAAAAAGCCCCGTTGCACATGCGACGGGGCTTTTTGTTTCCGGCGTTGCGATAAAGGCGGCAGCGCGGGCGCGCCGCCCCGGGGACGTCATTCGGGCTGGATGCCGGCCTTCTTGATGATGTCGCCCCACTTCTTGGACTCAGCCTGCTGGAACCGCGCCAGTTCGTCGGGCGTGGAACTGGCCGGGTCGGTGCCGGTCTGGGCATAGAACTGCTTGGCCGGAGCGCTCTGCGTGGCCTTGACCAGCAGCTCGTTCAGGCGCTTGACCACGTCCGGCGGGGTGCCGGCCGGCGCGTAGGCCGCGAACCAATAGCCCATCTCGTAGCCCGGCACGCCGGACTCGGCGATGGTGGGCACGTCCGGCGCCAGCGGCGAGCGTGCCTGGCCGGTCACGCCCAGGGCCCGCAGCTTGCCGGACTTGACCTGTGGCAGGCCCGTGGCGGTGTCGGTGATCATCATGTCGATCTGCCCGCCCAGCAGGTCGGTGACGGCCAGCGGGTTGCTCTTGTAGGGCACGTGCAGCAACTGCACGCCGGCCATTTGCTGCAGCAGTTCGCCGGCGATGCGGCTGCTGGAGCTGCCGCTGCCGAAGCTCAGCTTGCCGGGCGACTGGCGCGCCTGCGCCAGGAAGTCGCCCACCGACTTGGCGGCCGAGTTGGGGTTGACCACCATGATCTGGCCGCCCTTGCCGAGCAGCGAGATCGGCGCGTAGTCCTTGACCGGGTGGTAGGTCAGCGTCTTGTACAGATGCTCGTTGGCGGCGTGGGTGGTGTTGGTGGTGATCAGCACCGTGTAGCCGTCGGGCGCGGCGCGGGCCGCGGTGGCGGCGCCGATCATGGCGCTGGCGCCGGGCTTGTTCTCGATCACCACGGCCTGGCCGGTCTGCTCGGTGACGCCCTGGCCGATGGCGCGGCCGATCTGGTCGGTGGCGCTGCCGGCCGCGAACGGCACGATGAAGGTGATCGGCTTGGCGGGAAAGCCCGTCGCCGCCGTGCCCTGGGCCAGGGCCGTCAGCGGCAGGGCCGCCAGCAGCAGGGCCAGCCGGCCCTTGAGGGTAAAGCGCATGGTGTGTCTCCTGTCGTGTGTTGTGTGTTGTTGTGGTGGTGAGGGACTGCGGGGGTCAGGCGGGGGCGGGGTGGTCGCCCGCGATGTCGGGCAGGCGGGCGGCCAGCGCGGGGCTGACCTGGACCGTCATGTCCAGCAAGCGGAAGGAAAGGCTTTTGCCGTGCGCGTCCAGATTGAGCGCGTCGTTCACGCCGCCGTCCAGCACGCCTTCGAGCACGAAGTTCATGGCGTGCAGGGTCGGCAACAGGTAGCGGGTGACGCGGGCCGGTCGGCGATAGCCGAACCAGGCGGCCACGCGCGCTTCGGTGACCTGCTCGGCCAGCACCTCATAGCATTCGGGATCCCAGGCGATGAGGCTGAGGTTGGAGGTGTCGCCCTTGTCGCCGGAGCGGCTGTGGCCCAGGCGGTACAGGGGCACGGAGGTCAGGGCTGGGTTCATTGCGGGATCTCGTCCAGGAAGCGCCAGCCGCTGGTTACGGCCTCGCGGGGAATGGTGCAGGACACCATGTTCAGGCGCGGGCGCAGCGCGGTGCGCACGCCGCCGCCGCCGGCCGGGCCGCAGGTATAGAGCGCCGTGACCTCGCGCAGCACGCGTTCGGCGATGGCGCGCTCGGCGTGCTCGCCGGCGATGCGCAGGCGCACGTCGCGCGCCTGGCCGCCGGGATGGTCGTGGCGCAGGGCGCCCGTGTCGTTGTCCAGGATGCTGATGGCGCCGATGAGGTCGGCGCGCAGGCGCAGCGCCGATCCGAGACGCTTGTGCACGATGTCGGCGGCCAGCCGCGCGCGCGCCTCGGCCTGCACGCCGGCGTATGAAATTTCGGCCTCGGCCAGCCAGCCGCCGTGGTGGCAGACGTTGACCTTGAGTTCGGCCGGGCGCGCGTGGCCGGTGATGCCGCGCACGGCGACACGGTCGCGGCCCAGTTCCTCGACGCGCGCCTGGCTCAGGTCGGCGGTCACGTCGGGGGTCAGGTAGCGCGCGGGATCGTGCACCTCGTACAGCAGTTGTTCCTTGACCGTGCGGGCGTCCACCATCCCGCCGGTATCGGCGGCCTTGCCGATGACGAACTCGCCGTCGGCGTGGATCTCGGCGATGGGAAAGCCCGCGGCATGCACGTCCGGCACTTCCTTCAGGCCCGGCACGCAGAAGTAGCCGCCGGTGACCTGCAGGCCGCATTCGAGCATGTGGCCGGCCATGGTGGCGCGGCCCAGGCGCGGCCAGTCATCGTGGCGCCACCCGAAGTGGGCCAGCGCCGGACCCAGTGTCAGCGACGGGTCGGCGACGCGACCGGCGACGACGATCTGTGCGCCGGCGGCCAGCGCCTGCGCGATCTCGGTGGCGCCCAGGTAGGCCGTGGCGCTGACCACCTCGACCCCGTCCAGCGCCGCGCCCAGGCGCTGGCGCAGCAGGTCGCGCTGGTCTGGCGTGTCGAGGGCGTCGCCATGGATCACGGCGATGCGCGGCGCCGGCAAGCCCTGTTGCGCGGCCAGCTCGGCGATGCGGCGCGCGGCGCCGACCGGGTTGGCGGCGCCGAAGTTGCTGACGATGGCGATGCCGTGGCGCAGGCAGTCGGCCAGAACCGGCGCCACCAGCTCGTCCAGCAGCGGCTCGAAGCCGCGGCGGGGGTCGGCATTGCGCGCCAGTTGCGCCAGCGCCAGGGTGCGCTCGGCCAGCGTTTCGAAGATCAGCGTGCCGCCGCCCCGGGCGGCCAGCGTACACACCACGGCGGCGGCGCCGTCGCTGCGGTCGCCCGAGAAGCCGGAGGCGCAGCCGATGAGCAGGGGAGAGGAAGGCATAAAAGTCGCGTAGGGGAAGCCGGAGCCCACTATAGGCAGCGCCCGCTCATCCGTAAAATAGAAATATCGGATCAATTAATCCAGAAAAGCCATGAATCTATCCGCCCGGCAATTACGCGCTTTCGTGGCCCTGGCCGACGAAAGGCACTTCACCCGCGCCGCCCAGCGCTGCCACCTGACGCAGCCGGCCTTCAGCGCGTTGATCCGCCAGTTGGAAGACAGCGCTGGCCTGCGCCTGTTCGATCGCAATACCCGCAACGTGGAATTGACGGCGGAAGGGCGCGTGCTGGATGCCTCGGCGCGCCGCCTGCTGGCCGACATGGACCTGGTAATGGAAGACCTGCGCGACCACGCGGCCCGTCGCCGCGGCCGGGTGGCGCTGGCCGCGCTGCCGTCGCTGGCGGCGGGCTGGCTGCCGCCGCTGCTGGCGCGGTTCCGCGAGCAGCATCCGGGTATCGCGGTGGACCTGCGCGACGCCTTGCTCGATCCGTGCCTGGACATGGTGCGCGACGGCCAGGTGGATTTCGCGGTGGCGTCGAGGCGGCCGGACATGAGCGACCTGGACAGCGAGTTCCTGCACGCCGACCGCTATTTCCTGGTGTGCCGCGCCGACCATCCGCTGGCGGCGATGGCGCGGGTGCGGCTGCGCGACGTGGCGCGCCATGCGGTGATCCAGCTGGCGCGCAACAGCAGCGTGCGCAAGCATCTGGATGCGGCCTTCGGCGCCGATGCGCCGCCGCCGGTGTTCGAGGTCGAGCACCTGGCGACCGTCACGGGACTGGTGCGGGCCGGCCTGGGGGTGGCGGTGGTGCCGGCGATGACGCTGTTCCATTTCGGCGGGCCGGACCTGCGCATCGTGCCGCTGGCGGGCAAGGCGCTGCTGCGGCCGCTGTACCTGGTGTGGCGCCAGGGGCGCAGCCTGCCGCTGGCGGCCCAGGCGCTGTACGACCTGCTGTGGGCCAGCCGGGCGGAGATTGGCGCGGCGTTCCGATGACGGATTGCCCTTGCGCGCCGTGAAGTGTGGGTAACATGGAAGGCTCGGGTCGGCTCGCATGAGCCTTTCGCAAAACCCTATTGCCGATTAAAATCCGATAGTTGTAGCTATCCGTCACCAGAAGGATTCCGCCCATGAGCAAGCAAATCATCCATACCGACGCCGCGCCCGCCGCCGTCGGCCCTTACTCGCAAGCGGTTGCCGTCAGCGGCTCCAAGACCGTCTATCTGTCGGGCCAGATCGGCCTCGAACCCGGCACCGGCGACCTGGTCTCCGAGAACTTTGATGCGCAGGTGCGCCAGGCATTCGCCAACATGACCGCGGTGGTCGAGGCCGCCGGCGGCACGCTGGACCAGGTGGTCAAGCTGACGCTGTTCCTGACCGACCTGGGCAAGTTCACCGCCGCCAACGCCATCATGGCCGAGCTGATTCCGCAGCCGTTCCCGGCCCGTTCGACGGTGGGCGTGGCCAGCCTGCCCAAGGGCGCCCAGTTCGAGGTCGAGGCCATCCTGGTCCTGTAACGCCACCACGCGTTTTCCCAGGGGTTTCATCCCGATATGCCGGCCGCGGCCGTGGCTACCAAGCGATCCGGCGCCGATACCAAAGGCGCCGGCAAAGCCATGACGGATACGGAGCGCAAGCTGCGTAACCTGGGTCTGGTGCTGCCCGAGGACTTCGTGCTGCACCTGCCGCTGCGCTACGAGGACGAGACCCGGGTGATCCCGATCAGCCAGTTGCGCCCCGGCTTCGCCGGCCAGGTCGAAGGCGAGATCACCAAATCCGAAGTGCTCTACCGGCCGCGTCGCCAGCTCACCGCCACCTTGGCGGACGACAGCGGCGAACTGCAATTGCGCTGGTTGAATTTCTATCCCAGCCAGCAAAAGCAGGTCACTGTCGGCAAGCGGCTGCGCGCGCGCGGCGAAGTGCGCGGCGGCCTGTTCGGACGCGAGATGGTGCATCCGCGCCTGACCAATGCCGACGCGCCGCTGCCCACCGCCCTGACGCCGGTCTATCCCAGTACCGAGGGCCTGCCGCAGCTGACGCTGCGGCGCGCCATCGCCCAGGCGCTCGACCGCGCCGACCTGTCCGATACCCTGCCGCCGCAAGCGCTGGCGCGCTACGACCTGCCGCCGTTCGCGCCGGCGATCCGCGCGCTGCACACGCCGGCGCAGGGCGAATCCGAAGCGGCGCTGCTGGACCGGGTGCATCCGGCCTGGCGTCGCATCAAATTCGATGAACTGCTGGCCCAGCAGCTGTCGCTGGCGGCGGCGCGCGCCGCGCGCCGGGTCAAGGAGGCCGAGGTGCTGCCCGTGCGCGACGAGCCGGGCGGCCTGGTGGACCGGCTGTACCAGGCGCTGCCGTTCAAGCTGACCGGCGCCCAGCAGCGCGTGGTGGCCGAGATTTCGGCGGACCTGGCGCGGCCGTACCCGATGCACCGCCTGCTGCAGGGCGACGTCGGCAGCGGCAAGACCGTGGTCGCCGCCATCGCCGCGGCCCAGGCCATTGCCGGCGGCGCGCAGGTGGCGTTGATGGCGCCCACCGAGATCCTGGCCGAACAGCATTTCCGCAAGCTGGTGTCGTGGCTGCAGCCGCTGGGCGTGAACGTCGCCTGGCTCAGCGGCAGCCTGACCGCCAAGGCGCGCCGCGAGGCCGCCGCCGCCGCGGCCGACGGCAGCGTGCAACTGGTGGTGGGCACGCAGGCGCTGATCCAGGACCATGTCGAATTCCAGCGCCTTGGCCTGTCGATCGTCGATGAGCAGCACCGCTTTGGCGTCGGCCAGCGACTGGCGCTGACGCGCAAGGGCGAGACGGTGCGCGGCCGCATCGTGCCGCATCAGCTCAACATGAGCGCCACGCCGATCCCGCGCACGCTGGCCATGACCTTTTTTGCCGACCTGGACGTGTCGGTGATCGACGAACTGCCGCCGGGGCGCACGCCGGTGCTGACCAAGCTGGTGTCGGACGCGCGCCGCGAGGAAGTCATCGCCCACATCGCGCAGGCCGCGCGCGGCGGACAGCAGGCGTATTGGGTCTGTCCGCTGGTCGAGGAAAGCGAAGCGCTGGAACTGCAGACCGCCGTCGATACCTACGAAGGCATGCGGGTGGACCTGCCGGACCTGCGCATCGGCCTGGTGCATGGGCGCCTGCCGCAGGCCGAGAAGGCGGCGGTGATGCAGGCCTTCCGCGAGGGCGAGATCGACCTGCTGGTGGCCACCACCGTGATCGAGGTCGGGGTGGACGTGCCCAATGCCTCGCTGATGGTCATCGAACACGCCGAACGCTTCGGCCTGGCGCAGCTGCACCAGTTGCGCGGCCGGGTGGGGCGGGGCACCGCCGAATCGGTCTGCGTGCTGCTCTACCAGACGCCGCTGTCGCAGGTGGCGCGCGAACGCCTGCGCGCCATGTTCGAAACCTCGGACGGTTTCGAGATTGCGCGCCGCGACCTGGAGCAGCGCGGCCCCGGCGAATTCCTGGGCACGCGCCAGTCGGGCATGGCGCTGCTGCGCTTTGCCGATCTGGAAACCGACGCCGAGATCGCCGAACAGGCGCGCGATGCCGCGGTCTGGCTGCGCGCCGAACATCCCGCCGCCGTCGAGGCGCACCTGGCCCGCTGGATGCGGGGCCGGGAAGACTTCCTGCGCACCTAGGCCCCAGCGGATGAATGCCACCATGACCTTCCCATTTTCCAGCGCCGCCCGCCGGGCGCGCGCTCAACTCCCGGGGGCGTAGTCCACCATGACTCTCACCGAACTGAAATACATCGTGGCCGTGGCGCGCGAGCGCCATTTCGGCCGGGCGGCCGAGGCCTGTTTCGTCAGCCAGCCCACGCTGTCGGTGGCGATCCGCAAGCTCGAGGACGAACTGGGCGTGACGCTGTTCGAGCGCGGCGGCGCCGAAGTGGGCGTCACGCCCATCGGCCAGCGCATCGTCGCCCAGGCCCAGAAGGTGCTGGAAGAGAGCGCCAGCATCAAGGAGATCGCGCGCCAGGGGCACGACCCGCTGGCCGGCCCGTTGCGGGTCGGAGTGATCCATACCATCGGCCCGTATCTGTTGCCGCGCCTGGTGCCGGTGCAGATCGGCCGCACCCCGCAGATGCCGCTGCTGCTGCAGGAGAACTTCACCGTGCGGCTGGTGGAGCTGCTGCGCCAGGGCGAGATCGATTGCGCCATCATGGCGTTGCCGCTGCCGGAAGCGGGGCTGGTGATGCAGCCGCTGTACGACGAGCCATTCGTGGTGGCGGTGCCGCAAGACCACGAGCTGGCGCAGCGCGAATCGATCGACGCGCAGGACCTGAAGCAGCAGACCATGCTGCTGCTGGGCAGCGGCCACTGTTTCCGCGACCAGGTGCTGGAGGTGTGTCCGGAACTGTCGCGCTTCTCGGCCGCCAGCGACGGCATCCAGCGCACCTTCGAGGGCTCTTCGCTGGAGACGATCCGCCACATGGTGGCCGCGGGCATCGGCGTGACGGTGCTGCCGGTGACGGCGGTGCCGGAGCAGCCGCCGTCCAACAGCCTGCTGCGCTACCTGCCGTTCGAGGGCCACGTGCCCGAGCGCCGCGTGGTGCTGGCCTGGCGCCGCAGCTTCCCGAGGCTGGCGGCGATCGAGGCGCTGGCCCAGGCGGTGTACGAATGCGAGCTGCCCGGCGTGCGGATGCTGTCGGACGAAGCCGCGGCCGTGCAGGATTGAAATTGCGAGCGCATTTGCGCTCGATCAAGCCGCCTCGCGCCGGCCGGCCTTTGGGCCGGATTGTCGCAATCGCGGTGTTATCCTCGTTTTGTCTACCAACCCCACAGGGAGCTAGCAATGGCAAAGTCCTCCAAGAAGACCCCCAGCGTTCCGCGCATCAACATCGGCATTTCGGACAAGGACCGCGCCGCCGTCGCCGGTGAACTGTCCAAGCTGCTGGCCGACTCGTACACCTTGTACCTGATGACGCACAACTTCCACTGGAACGTCACGGGGCCCATGTTCAACACGCTGCACTTGATGTTCATGACCCAGTACACCGAGTCGTGGAACGCGCTGGACAGCATCGCCGAACGCATCCGCGCGCTGGGCCACTACGCCCCGGGCACGTATCGCGAATACGCCAAGCTGTCGTCCATCGCCGAGCCCGAGTCCGTGCCGGAAGCCCTGGAGATGGTGCGCCTGCTGGTCAACGCCAACGAATCGGTCGCCAAGACGGCCCGCGCCGCCTTCGAGAAGGCCGATGCCGCCAATGACCAGCCCACCGCAGACCTGCTGACCCAGCGCCTGGACGTGCACGAAAAGAACGCCTGGATGCTGCGCAGCCTGCTGCAATAGGCCGGGCGGCGCCTGGCCGGCGCCAGCGGCATGCCAAGCCCCCGGGGACCTTGCGGTTCCCGGGGGCTTTTTCATGCGGCCGCGCTCCGGTTTCCCGCCGGGACGCCGGGCGCATTATCCGGAAGGCGGGGCGGGTATATGCGCGGATCGGCGGCCACCCTTTGGCGCACTTGTTCGAATGTGTAATCCACCGGCCTGTCATCGGTGGAAGTCATTTCAATATCAGGACAGATTTCCGGGTACGCCACTCGCGGGCGCATATGCCACGGCCTTTGGAAATGGTCAATCGGCGTGAGTATTTTCGATTCCCTTCTAGCACGATATTTTTTGGAAATTCGGACGCCATCCGTGACTTGAAGTTGCAATAAAGACATTTATCCCAGGGCGCTTACTGCTGCTCCCGAACGAATGCTCATTCCTTGCAGTTTTATTAAGCCAAGATAAGAAAACGACTTTATATATTTGCTAACAAGACAAACGATCTCATTCATTTCAAATTGTGTTGGAAAAGAGATTATTTCAGGGATTTCCCCACGTTTATTACGACCTCGGCGACTTATTTCCATAGCATCGAAAACTTTTAGAAAAAAATTTGCTGTCTGCCCGGCCTACGATTCGTTGGCTCGCTACCCGACCGTATGACGGGGTATCGAGATGTAATCAATTTTGAGCAACGCGTCCACCCCGGGCAGGCAAATGCGGTGCGATTCCGCATCGATTCGGTAATGCCCGGGTGTCGGTTTCTAGTGTCTTCGACACGACGAAAACAGTGAGGTCCCCCGTGGTAAAGAGAATCGCAGTGTGCGGTCTAGGATATGTCGGCCTGCCCGTGGCCGTGGCATTTTCCAGGCGTTTTGATGTCGTCGGCTTTGATGTGGACAAGCGGCGGATCACGAGCCTGAAAGAGGGTGAGGACTGGACCGGCGAGATCGAGCGTGATGCATTGCTGGCTTCCCCCATGCAGTTCACCGACCAGGTGAGCGAATTGGAAGGGTGCGATTTCTTCGTCGTGGCCGTGCCGACGCCCGTCGACGAGAAAAATAATCCTGATTTTTCCCTGCTGGTGCGCGCCTGCCGGTCGATCGGCCCGGTGCTGCGTCCCGGCTGCATCGTGGTTTTCGAATCCACCGTGCACCCCGGCGCGACCGAGGAAATCTGCGGTCCGGAGCTGGAAAAGGCATCGGGCCTGCGCTGCGGCGTGGATTTCAAGCTCGGCTATAGCCCCGAACGGATCAATCCGGGCGATCGCGAGCATCCGCTGGAGAAGATCGTCAAGATCGTGTCCGGCCAGGACGAGGAATCGCTGGAGATTATCGCGGGCGTCTACGAGCAGATCATCGACGCGGGCGTGCATCGCGCCTCTTCCATCAAGGTGGCCGAGGCCGCCAAGGTGCTCGAAAACACGCAGCGCGACATCAACATCGCGCTGATGAACGAGATGTCGAAGATCTGCGACCTGGTCGGCATCCGCACCGCCGAGGTGCTGGCAGCGGCGGGCACCAAGTGGAACTTCCTCAAGTTCACGCCCGGCCTGGTCGGCGGCCACTGCATCGGCGTGGATCCCTACTACCTGACGTCCAAGGCGCAGGAGCTGGGCTACCACCCCGAGGTCATCCTGTCGGGCCGCCGCATCAACGACGGCATGGCGGGCCACGTGGCCTCGCGCGTGGTGCAGACCCTGGCGCGCAATGGTCGCCTGAACGCCTCGACCCGGGTCGGCATCCTCGGCATGACGTTCAAGGAAAACGTGCCGGACATCCGCAATTCGAAGGTGGTCGATCTGTATCGCGCGCTGGGCGACTACGGCATCACGCCGGTGGCCTGCGACCCGATGGTCGACGTGGAACAGATGCGCCATGAGTACGGCATCAGCCTGGTGGAGCGCGACCAGTTCCGCGACATGGACGTGCTGATCCTGGCCGTGCCGCACCGCGAAACCATGGACACCATCTGGGAAGACCTGCCGCACCTGGTCAAGGCCGGCGGCATGGTGTGCGACCTGAAGTCGGTGCTGGACAGCCGCCGGCTTCAGTCCGACCTGTTGTACTGGACGCTCTGAGTCCAGGCCCGCCGCAACCCATCAAACACAGGAGAGGCCCGGAATGACAGCCTTTACCATCGCTCCGATCGGCACCTGCCGCATCCATACCCCGCTGCGCGATGCCGTGGCGCGCTACCCGATCAAGCAACAGCTCGGGCGCAACTACGGTTTCGTGCACACCAGCGCCGAGGCGCTGCAGCAGGCCCGCTTCATGTTCGGCCAGGCCGAGATTCCCACCGACGTGCAGCGCGTGATCTTCCGTCCGTCGAACGGCGAGCAGGCCCGGCGCGGCGTGCACAAGCCGGCCGACCTGTATATGGTCGAGCTGTCCTCGCGCAAGCTGCTGACCGTCGGCGGCTATCCGATCCAGTCCAACTACCTGGGGCGCTACTTCAGCGAGTTCTTCGCCGACCGGGCGCGCACCCGCGCGTTCTGGGCGCAGGCCAGCGACGAACGGCTCGCCGAGCGGCGCGCATGGCTGGACCAGGATCCCGTCTTCAAGAGCCTGTCGGCGGACAATCGGGACCTGCTTGCCCGCATCGTCAAGCGTGAGCAGACGGACGACGAGATCGAGCAGCAGATGCAGCAACTGGTCGACCTGCTGGGCCGGGACAAGGTGGTGTTCGTCACGCACGTCAACGCCATGACGCCCGACAACGTGCCGATCGAACAACGCGCCCAGCTGATCGCCGCGGTGACCGCCAGCGCCCAGCGCATCGGCGTGCCTTGCTACGATCCGACGCCGCTGATGAACAAGATCGGGCAGGCCGACGCGATGGAAGATGGCGGGCTGGACCTGACGCACTACACCCCGCTGTTCGCCGAACGCCTGTACACCGAGTGGTTCAAGACCTTCGTGCGTCCGCGCCTGAGCGCCTCCACCCCGCAGTTGAGCGTGCCCAAGCTGGGCGCCGAAGAAAGCGCGGAGCGCATCGAGAAGATCTGGGACGCGGGCGAGCTGCGCGAAGCCTCGCGCCGCCTGCGCGACGTGCTGCGCCGCCATCCGGGCCTGCCCGACCACACGCTGCTGTTCGCGCGCATCCAGGAAGAGCTGGGCGACTACGAAGGATCGCTGGCGCTGCTGGGCGGCGCGGACGGCACGCTGGCCACCGGCAGCAAGGCCGAGCAGATCCTGATGCGCAACCACTTCAAGCTGGGTCGCTATGACCTGGCGCACTCGCTGGCCGCCGGCCTGCTGGGCGACGAGATCGAGACGCCGGAAATCGTGCGCATCGCGGCGATTTCGGCCGGTCACCTGGGATTCGTGGACGAAGCCCTGGGCAACTGGAAGCAGCTGTTCCGCATTTCCGCGCCGCAGGACGCGACCGCCACGGAGGCGGCCGACACCGTGCTCTCGCTGCTGCAGGCCGGCAGCGATATGGACGCCACCCTGCGCTGGGTCCATGAAGTGCGCGCCGCGATTCCGTCGCATGGCCGCAGCTTCGCCATGCTGTGGCGCGACCGGTTGATCGCCGGGGACCGTACGGGGCTGCGAGCGCTGGCGTCCGAGTCGCCCACGCTCAAGGACGTGGAGGCGCTGGAACTGGTCAAGGAAGCGACCTGGCGCGGATGCATCATGGCCGCCGCCGCGCTGGCCGTGTCCTGCAAACTGGCCGACAGCGAGCAGGAGGACATTTCGGCCTGGCTGCGCGCGCAGTCCACGGCCTGGGCGGAAGAGGGCGCGCAGGCGCTGGAAGAAGGCCGCCTGCGCGATGCCGCCGAGCGCATCTGCGCGCACCGCCTGCTCAACCCCGACGCCCTGGCCGGCGTGCGCGCGCAGCGCGCCTTCGAGCGCGCCATGCGCCTGGGCGTGCGTGCGGCGCTGGTGGCGGGCAACCACAAGGAAGTGATCGACCTGACCGACATCGCGCTGGACACCGGCGTCGAGTTCCCGGAACTGCATGCGATGCGCGGCCGCGCGGCCGACGCGCTGGGCGACAAGCAGACCGCCATGCGGCACCTGGAGCAGGCCGCCGCCAACGAATCCGCGCCTTTCAGCACGCAGCTGCATTTCGCGCGGGTCGCGTTCAACGGCGGCTGGTTCGGCGAGGCCATCGACGCCTACAAGATGGTGCTGGCCCATGGCTCGGCCGACCAGAGCGCCAAGGAGGAAGCCGAACGCCAGCTGGGAAGGCTGGGACCGCGCGCCATCCGCGGCGCCCGCGAAATCCTGTCGGCGGGCGATCCCAAGGCGGCCTGGAACCTGCTCGAGCGCGTGGCGCAGTCGTGGCCGCAGATGACGGAAGTCGACCACGAGAAGCGGCGAATCCTGGCCGTGCTGTACGCCGAATCGCGCGCGCTGGACTCGTCCAGCACCACCGAGCGCCTGGCGCTGGGTGAGCGCATCCTGCAGCTGGTGCCGGACGATCCCATCGGCCTGCGCCTGGCCGCGGTCGGCGCCATGCGGCTGCACCGCTTCGAACAGGCCTTGCCCTACTGGCGCGCGCTCCAGGAACGTTCCGACAATCCGGCCCAGTACGACCACTACATCCAGCGCTGCCTGGTGTGGATCGACAAGGCCAACCGCAGGAAGGCCGCATGAATCCGCCACTGACTACCGAACGCAAGAACACCGCGTCCGACCTGCAGGAGGTCAAGACGCGGCTGGAGGAAATCGTGGCGGCGTCGGGACGGGTCCAGGTGGCGCAGGCGAACCTGGTCGACGCGCAAGCCCTGGCGCGCGGCCACATGGCCGACTCCAAGGTGCGCTTCCTGCTGCTCCGGCTGAAGGAAGCGGCCGGCCTGAACGAGGGCATGGCCGAGCAATGGGCCACGCTGCTGCGGGAGTGCCCGGACGACCTGGAGATCGTGCGTTATTGCGCGACCCGGCTGGTCAAGGAGCGCCGCGTCGACGACGCGCTGGCGCTGGTCGAGCGGCACCTGCCCGAGTCCACGGACAATCCGTCGCGGCTGTTCGCCCGCGCCAAGCTGCTGAGCGATATCCGCGCGCATGAGCAGTCCGACGAGCTGTTCCGCCGGCTGATCCTGCAGCATACGGACCGCAACATCCGCGTCGAGTTCGCCAAGCGCCTGCGCAAGCGCGGCCTGCTGGCGGACGCCTTCGACGTCATCGCGCCCGTGGCCAAGCATCTTGCGCCGGGCAGCAAGGCGGCGGAACTGGCCGACGGCCTGGCCAGCGACTACGCCTTCTATCAGCGCCTGGAGCCCGAAGCCGCGCTGGCCGGCAAGGACATCAGGATCGTCTCGATGAAGCATGCGATCCTGCATTTCCGCAATCGGCAGATTCCGGAATACTCGCCCGACAAGCCCGTCTCGGTCGCGCTGGTGACCGGCAGCCTGGGGCCCGGCGGCGCCGAACGGCAGCTGACGCGGCTGGCCGGGGAACTGGCCCGCATGGCGGATACGCCCGCCCCGCGGCCCGCCGACGTGCCGATGAAGCCGGAAAAAGTCGAGGTGCTGGTCAAGCAGCACACCGAGCCGGCCGGTTCCACCAAGAAGCAGGGGCTGGACTTCTTCCTGTCGGTGCTGGTCAAGGCGCGGATTCCGGTCACGGAAATCAACAAGCTGCCGGCGATCTCGGTGGCCCACCAGTCGGTGCCGGACGGCAGCCTGAGCCGGCTGCTGGAACAGTTGCCGCCGCCGGTCCACTACGGCGTGACGCGATTGGCGCCGGTGTTGCGCGCCAACACCTTCGACGTGGTCAGCCTGTGGCAGGACGGCACGTGCCTGTTCGGCGCCCTGGCGGCGCTGCTGGCCGGCGCGCCGACCATCCACCTGGTGTTCCGCGGCCTGCCGCCGAACATCCGCAAGGACCGCTTCCGCGAGGAGTATCCTGAGCTGTACCAGGCGCTGGCGCAGGTGCCCGGCGTGCATTTCGTCAGCAACAGCCGCAAGGCCGCCGAGGCCTACGCGGAGTGGCTCGGCATTCCCATCGTGCGCTTCCACGTGCTGTACAACGGCGTGCCGGACCTGGCCACCGATGCCGCGGCGACGGACCAGGAAAAGTGGCGCGCCTTCCAGGAAAGCACCGCCGACGCGACGGAGACCATCGGCGGCGTGTTCCGCCTGGAGCCGGACAAGCGGCCGCAACTATGGATAAAGCTCGCGGCGCTCTACCTGAAGCAGCGTCCGCAGGCGCGCTTCGTCATCGTCGGCGACGGCCGCCTGCACGAGAACATCGTGGCGCTGGCGCAGGAATTGTGCGTGATGGACCGGTTGCTGCTGGTCGGCTTGTCGAACCACGTGGGCTACTGGTATTCGCAGATGGATGCCAAGGTGCTGCTGTCGCGCTACGAGGGCCTGCCCAACGTGCTGATCGAAGCCCAATTGCTCGGCGTGCCGGTGGTCTCGACGCCGGCCGGCGGGGCGGGCGAGTGTTTCGAGGAGGACCAGACCGGCCACCTGCTGGGCGATGTCGAACATCCGGACCTGCACGAGGCCTGCGACAAGGTCGCCTCGATCGTGGATCGGGTGCGCGCCGACGCGAGCCTGAGGGCGCAAAGCCGCCATCGGGCGCAGACCCTGTTCTCGCTGGAGGCCATGCTGGCCAAGTTCCTGAGCCTGTGCATGCCGGCCATGCCCGAGTCGGAGAACGACGAGAGCATGGATATGCCGCCGATGCGCCTGATGCAGGCCTGAACGCCCGCCTTACCCAGGTCCCCTCCAGGTCCCCTGGTTTCGAAGATAAAGGAAACTATGCAAATGAACGTCCCGGCCGCGGGCCCGCGCCGCATCGCGGCGCCGGCCCTGCTGCTGATTACCGTGCTTACGCTCAGCGGCTGCCAGTTGCCGCGTTCCGGCCCCATGCTCAGTGAGGTGACAGGCGCCCACGACGCCAAGGACGTGGTCGTGATGCAGGCCTCGCGCGAGCTCGCGCGCGCGAGCCGGGTTGCCGAGGTCTCGGATTTTCCCGTGCGCTACCGCGACCTGACCCAGGCCGGTTTCGACCGCCTGGTGCCGGGCGACGGCGTCAACGTGAAAGTGTGGGAGCGCGGCGGGCTGGGCGTGTTCACGGCGGACCCGTCCGGCGTGAGCGACCTGGGCAACCAGGAACTGGACCGCAACGGCAATGTCGCGTTTCCCATTCTCGGCAAATTCCAGGCCGGCGGCATGACGCTGGCGCAACTGCACGACGCCATCGTCGGGCGCCTGAGCCGGCTGGTGGCCGGCGCCGACGTCAGCGTGACGCGCGTGGCCGACGCCCGCGGACAGATGGTGACGGTGCAGGGCAACCTGACCAAGCCGGGCATGTATCCCATCACGCAGACCGCCCAGCGCCTGAGCAGCGCGCTGGCGCAGGCCGCGCCGGTGCAGACCAATCCGGAGCAACTGGTCGTCAGCCTGCGACGCGACAATCAGGTCGCCTCGGTGCGCCTCTCGGACATCTACCGCAACCAGAACAACGACATCCTGCTGCGCCCGGGCGATGTCATCACCGCGTATGAATCGCGCGAGTTCCTGACGGTGCTGGGCGCCGCCGGCAACCAGGGCCGCGTGGCGATCAGCAAGCGCAACTACAGCGTGCTGGACGCGCTGGCCGACGCCAGGGGCCTGGATGACAAGACGGCGGACCCGCGTTCGGTCTTCCTGTTCACGCCCGCGCAGGCCGGCGTGGACGGCAAGCCGGACCTGCTGCCGGTGGTGTACCAGTTCGATCTCACGCGCGCCGAGCAGGTGGCGCTGGCGCGCGAATTCAGCGTGCACGAGGGCCAGGCGATCTATATCTCCGACGCGCCGTTCACGCAGGTGCAGAAAGTGCTTTCGGCGTTCCGCGTGACCATGAGCGCCGGCTTCAGCGCGACGCGCGCCATCGACTCCGACTCCGGCTCGAGTTCCTCCAGCGGCGTCAGCCAGTAGCGTGTCGATGAGCAACGAGGATCGGATCAAGGGTTGGCGCGCGCGGAGAAAGGACAGCAGCTACGCGGTGGGTTCGGGCGTCGCCGCGTGGCGCCTGGATCCCGCCGCGCTGTTCGAGGCGAAGGCCGAGCCGGCCGTGCTGTTCAGGCCTTTGCTGGCGCGCCTGCAGGGCGAGCCGCATGACTCCGTGGCCGCCCGGCGGGCGGTGTACGAGGCGGTGCAGGCGGAGCTGGACGCGGAGATTGCGCGCGCCAAGGTCGACGAGACGCTGGCGGACTTCTCCCGGCGGCGCCTGCGCATCATCGTGCGCCTGCTGGAGCAGGACATCCGCGCGGGCGTCGACGTGTTCGCGCCGGGCTATATGCCGGCCCGGCTGGTGGCGGAGGACCGGCGCCTGGCCGAGGCGCATGCGCGGCGCGAGGAGCGACGCAGGCAGGACGAGGCGCGGGAGGCCCGCCGCGAGGCGTCGCGCAACGACGTCGCGCTGGAAATGGAGCTGCCCCCGGGGGAGGCCGGCGACCTGGAGATCCTGCGGGAGCGGCTGCGCGGGTTGCATGCCGGGCATCATCCGCGCCTGGCCGGCCGCGGCTGGCCAGGCGGACGCACGTTGCTGGCGCTGTTCGTCTACCAGCTGCATGTGATGCACGGCGAGAGCCGCATCGCCCTGTTGTGGGCGCTGGTGGGCCCGGTGGTGCTGCTGACGCTGATTTCGTCGCTGTACATCCTGATGGGCACGCACTACATCCTGGGGATGGACGTGCAGACCTTCTCGCTGCTGGGGGCGACCACATGGATCATGTTCCGGCAGATCATCTTCAGGAGCAGCACGGCGTACGTGTCGGCCCGCGGCCTGTTGAATTTCCAGGGCGTTTCGCCCTTGATGTGCGCGCTGGTGCAGGCGCTGCTGTACGTGTCGGTGTACCTGGTGGTGTTCGTGGTGCTGATCGGCGCCGGCCATGCGCTGGACCTCATCACGCTGCCCAAGAGCTGGCCGGGCTTCATGCTGTACGTGGTGCTGATGGCGTGCTGCGCCGCCGCGATGGGCCTGCTGTTCGGCGCGATCGCGACCTTCTGGCACTTCTTCCTGCGGCTGGCGCCGGTGATCGAGCGCTTCCTGCAGATTTTCTCCGGCGTCTTTTTCGTCTCGGAGCAGCTGCCGGAGCAATTGCGGCCCTGGATGCTGTGGCTGCCTTTCTCCCATGGCATGCAGCTGTTGCGATCGGCCTATTTCGACGCCTACACGTCGCAGGACGCGAGCCTGGGATATTTCCTGACCAGCCTGGTTTTCCTGATGGTGGTCGCCCTGGCGGCCGAGCGGCTGGCCCGTCCCAATATCCAGCCCATGTGAGGAACGACGATGATTCATCTCAATGGCGTGACGGATGAACCCCTGGCCTTCGGCAGCCGGCAGGCGCTGCTGGCCGGCGCCCATCTCGACATTCCCGTCGGCCGCTACGCCTTGCTTTCGCCCGCGCCGGAGCTGCATCGCCAGATCATCGACCTGCTGTGCGGCCTGCGTCCGCCGCGCCAGGGCTTCGTGCGGCACGAGGGCAACGTGTCCTGGGCCATCGGCCGGCAGGGCTTCATCCGTGGCAAGGCCAACGGCCTGAGCATGATCGAGCTGGTGAGCCAGATGTACGAGATCGATGCCGATGCGACGTACGAACTGGTGGCCGACCTGATCAGCGACCCCAGGAGCCTGAGCCGGCCGATGGAACATTGGCCGTTGTATGCGAGGCAGGAGTTTTCGTTCGCGCTGGCGCTGGCGCCGGCGTTCGACATCTACGTGATCGAAGGGGCGATTCCCTTCGAACCCTGCCGTTTCACCCGTCTCTGGCTGGCGCTGTTCGAAGAACGCCTGGTCGGCAGGACGCTCATTCTTTCCAGTTACCGCCAGAATCAATTGGCGGACTATTGCCTGAAGGGCCTGATTTATGAACGAAGCGCACTCCGCATCGAAGACGACCTCGACCAGTGCATCAGTAAGTTCCCCCCGCGACGATCACGCAGCGAATCCGGAACAGGCGACGACGTCTTCGGCGGCTTCGACGAGGGCCAGCTCGGCTTCTGAGAGCGGTTCCGAGATCGAGCGCCGGCGCCGCGAGCGGCAGGCCGCGCTGGACGAACGTCGCCGGCGCCGCTGGGTCAATGCCTTCATCGTCGTCGCCCCGGTCGCCCTGGCGCTGGTCTACGTGCTGTTCGTGGCCACGCCGCGCTACGAAGCGGAATCGCGCTTCTTCGTGCAATCGGGCTCGGGCCAGCAGGGCGGCGGCGCCATGGCGGCCAGCCTGCTCACCACGGGGAATTCGGGCGGCATGCTCGGCGGTTTCGTCGACGGCTGGGCCGTCAGCGATTTCCTGCGGTCGCGCGACAGCATGCGGCAGCTGGACAAGAAGGTCGGGTTGCGGCAGTACCTGCGCAACGCCGGCCTGGACCCGGCCAACCACCTGTCCGAGGATTCGAGCGAGGACGATCTGTATCGCGCCTACCGGGCCTCGGTCCAGGTTTCCTTCAATGCGCTGGAGCAGATCGACGTGCTGCGGGTGCGCGCGTATTCGCCCGAAGACGCCGAAATGCTATCGAAGGCCTTGATCGGCCTGGCGGAGGACTTCGTCAGCTCCATGAACGAAAAGGGCGTGGCGGACAAGCTGAAGGTCAGCGAGGAATCGGTCCGGCAGGCCGAGCAGAAGGCGCTGGCCGCGCGCGAAGCCCTGACCTCGTGGCGAACCACGCACGGCAATATCGACCCGACCGCCACGGTGGCCATGCTGCTGAACCTGTCCAGCCAGCTCGAAGCGGAACTGAGCAGCGCCCAGATCAACCTGGACAAGATCCGCGCGCTGGGCAACAAGGACCACTTCATGCTCAAGCCCGCGGAAACGCAGGTCGTGGCCCTGAAGAAACGGCTCGCCAGCGTGCGCCAGCGCCTGAGCGGCGAAGGCAACACGGAAGCGAAACAACTGAAATCCTACGAGGCGCTGCGCAACACCCAGGCCTTTGCGGATTCGAACCTGACGCTGGCGCAGCAGTCGTACCAGCAGGCCGTGACCGACGCCCTGCGCCTGCAGCGTTACCTGTCCATCATCGCGCAGCCGGTCTCCACGGACCGGCCCAGCAGTCCGCGCACCGGCGTGCTGCTGTTGCAGGCGCTGGCGCTGGGCTTCGTGCTCATGTTCGTCCTGCGCGCGGCGATGGCCTTGCTTAGAGGATTGCGCCATGGTTGATACGACGATAGAACGCCCCGGCACCGCCACGGCACCGGCATCGGCGGCGCCCGCCGCCGTCGCAAACACCGCCGCGAGCGATGCCACCAGCCGCCTGCGCGCGGTCATCAAGCGGATCCTGGAGGCGGACGACCCCTTGCAGGCCATGGCCGAGCTCGGGCCGGCGCTGGCGCGGGTGGAAGAGGGCTGGCGCGATGCGCGCCGCCTGCTGGTGTCGCCGTTCGTGCGGGTGGGGCGACTGGAACCGGCGATCGCCGCGCTGGAACGGCTGGTCCAGGCCTATCCGGCGCGCACCGACGACCGCCGCCTGCTCGCCAGCCTGCTGGGCCGCACCGAGCAGTGGGAGCGCGCCATCGCCCAGGCGGATGCGGCCGCCGCCATCGCGCCGGATTCCTCGGCGCTGCAGGCCGCGCGGATTCAACTGCGGGTGCAGGCCGGGCATATCGCGCAGGCGGCCGACGTCGCGCGCCAGACCGCCGCCCTGGCGGCGGCCGCGCCGGGCGACGCGCATTGGTGGATGCTGGCGTTTTCGCGCAACGGCGACGCGGTCGAGGCGGCCGGCATTGCCATGGCCTTGCAGGCCGATGACCTGCCGAATGCGCGCGTGGCGACGGTGGCGGTGCGCGCGCTGCTCGACGACGACCGGGTCGAGGCGGCGATCCTGCTGGGCAATGCGGCGCTGGACGCGGGGCACGATGCCCCGGCGTTGCGCGCATCGCTGGGGCTGGCGCACCTGCGGCGCGCCACGGACGACGACCGCAAAGTGCATGCGCTGGCGCACTTCGAGGCGGGCCTGGAAGCGGCCCCGACCGACGTGCGGCTGTTGACGCTGCACGGAGAAACCCTGCTGCGCGCGGGCCGCTACAAGGACGCCGTGGCGCCGCTGCGCCAGGCCATGGAGCTGGCCCCCGAACTGGAGCAGACACGCGCCCTGTATGCCCGCGCGCTGCGCTACACGCTGCAGTACGGGGAGGCCGCCGATCAACTGCTGCACCTGGTCGAAAAATCGCCCGACAAACAACTCTGGCAGCGCGCCGCCATCGGCGCGCTCTCGCAAGCGGGGCGCAAGCAGGAAGCCGAAGCCTTGTTCGAGCGCTATGTCGGGCAACGCGGCCGGGCGCTGCCGCCAACGTTCCAGCAGGCGCTGGAACAACTGGAGCAGAAGCTGGATACCGCGCCCATACCGCAGGCGCGACTGGACTGGGCCTGGTCGCTGCGTGGCGATGCCGGGGCTGATCGCGCGCAATGGGAGCGGCGGGCGCGCTGGGGCCACCTGGTGGATCACCTGCTGTTCGATTGGCTCGAATGCCGCGAAGACAGCGTCGAGGAAGCCATGCAAATGCTGGGCGAACTGGACACCGGCGAACGTTTCTTCGCGCCGCTGCTGGCGGCGGGCCGGGGCGTGGTGGTGGCCACGGCGCACGTCGGCCCCATGTATGCCGGGCTGATGGCGCTGGAACTGCTGGGCATTCCTTCCCGCTGGCTGGCCACCGCGCCCAGCATCGCCCAGAGCAGCTATGCCGCCGCCCTGATCTCCACCGCCGACCAGACCGAGGCGCAGGTCGCCAAGGCCTGCATGCGCGCGCTGGCGGCGGGCAATGTGCTGTGCCTGGCGGTGGACGGCGCGGCCAACCCGGCGGCGCCCCGCACCCAGTTCGAAGGGCAGGCGGTGACCTATTCCAGTTTCGCCGCCCACCTGGCGCACCGCCAGGGCGTGCCATCGGTGTTCTACACCCCGCGCTGGGAAAACGGCCGCGTCGCCTATACGCTGGAGATGCTGCCCGCGGTGGAACCCGGCGAGGACGCCGATGCGTACGCGCAGCGCTGGCAAGAGGCGTATTTCAAACACCTGAGGGCGCATGTGGCCGGTCCGCCGGAAAACCTGCGCCTGAGCGGCGGCATCTGGCGCCACGTGCAGCCCGCGGATCGATCCGCGCGGCCCGCCGGCGCAGTGTTGGGGAGCGAGTTTCGATGAATCCGCGAACGAATTCGAGAGAGAGTATGGGGAGCAGGGCGCCGCAATGGGCCAGGCGCTGGTCCAAGCGGTTGCCGCGCGCGCTGGCCTGGCTGGCGGCGCTGGCCATGCTGTACGGCGGCGCGGCGGCCGCCAACGAGTCCTGCGCCAGCCCGGACGAGCGTTGTCCATTCGTGTCCGCGCTGCTGCAGCAGCGGGAGGGCTATGGCGCCCGCGCCACGGGCGGCCTGGGCGGCCGGTTCATCGAGGTCACATCCGACCAGGATGCCGGACCGGGCACGCTGCGCGCCGCGCTGGCGCAGGCCAAGAAGGGACCCACCTGGATCCGTTTCGCCTCCGACATGACCATCGTGCTGGAATCGCAACTGCGGGTGCCGTCGAACACGACCATCGATGGCCGCGGCAGGCACGTGGCCCTGATCGACGACGGGCTGGGCGTGTATGGCAGCCGGAACGTGATCCTGACGCACCTGACCATCGATGGCCGCCTGAACCGCCTGACGCAGGCGGTGAACATCGCCAACGACAGCCGCGATGTCTGGGTGGACCACATGGATCTGTCGCGCATGTCCGACCGCCTGCTCAACGTGAAGAACGGCTCGACCGACGTGACAATTTCCTGGACCAAGTTCCACAACTCGAACAAGGTCATGCTGCTCAACAACATCACCTCGAAGGACCTGTTCGCGAACTACGAACGTGATTCCATCGCGCGCGTGACGCTGCACCACAATTACTTCTTCAACACGGTGCAGCGCAACCCCAGGGGCCAGTTCGGCACCTTCCACCTGTTCAACAATCTGCTGGAGAATTGGGATTTCTACGGCATGAGTTTCAGCCTGGAGGCCAAGGCGCTGGTCGAAGGCAATATCTTCAACAACGATTCGAAGCGCGAGTGCGTGGAGCCGGAATTCTTCCCCACGGTGGAAGGCGTCAAGGTGAATTACTGCCGCTACATTCCCATGGCCGCCAAGCGCAGCGCGCTGGACAACGGCGCCTCCGACGAGGGCGCCTACCAGCAATTGAAGGCCGTGCACGGCTATACGCGCGACTTCAAGGCATTCCTGCGCCTGAAAGACAACCTCTACCTGGGGGACGCCAAGCCGGTGCTGCAGGACTATCGCCCGGAAGCCGCGCCGACGCCGCCCTATTGCTATGGGTATGAGAAGCCCTCGGCCGAGCTGGCGGAGCGCATCCGCAAGCACGCGGGGAACACCAGCGGCGATACCCCGCTGCCCGCATCACGGGTCGGGACGAACTGCGCAGGGTGACGGGCGGCGATGGGTTTCCCGCCTGCCGCGGGCCGACGCGCGCGTGGCGGGCAAGAGAGCCGGCGGCCTCAGGCCTGGTGCGACAGGGGACGCTCGGGAATCGGCGCGATGCGCTCGGGCGGCGGCGATACCCGCCACGAGGCGCGGCGGCGCAGCGCGCCGAACAGCTTGAGGCCTTGCGGCCAGTCTTCCAGGCCGCTGTCGGCGTTGATGTGGCCGGCGCCCGGAATCACCACCACACGGCTGCCCCAGTGCTCGGCGAAGGCGCGGGCCCGTTCCAGCCGGCAATAGGGATCGTTGTCGCTGGCCACCACCACGCTCTGGAACGGCAGCGAGTGCCGCGGGATCGGCGCGAAGCCGCGCAGGCATTCCGGGGCGTCGGCGCGCTCGACGTCGGCCGGCGCCACCAGCAATGCGCCGGCGACCTTGGCGCGCAGCGGCACCGGCAGCGCCGCGCTGATCAGGCAGCCCAGGCTATGGGCGATCAGCAGTACCGGGCTGCGGGCCTGGTCGACCTGCGCCGCCAGCGTGGAAATCCATTCCGCGCTGACCGGATTTTCCCAGTCGCGTTGCCGTACCCTGACCGCGTGCGGCAGCAGGGCCGCCCAGCGCGATTGCCAGTGGTCGGGTCCGGAGTCTTTCCATCCGGGGACGATGATCGGTTGGAGTCTCATGGCGGCCATGATGCCGCGCCGTCTTAGTAACGCAAACGAATAAATGCGCTTTTGCATATACGGTGGTGGGCATAAAGGAAATCGGCCGGGGAGAGGGGCGGCGCCGGGGTCGCCGATGCGGCACCGCAATATCGAAACCTCGCCCAAGTCGGGCCGGAACCCCCTGCAAATGCCGGTATTTTTCAGTGTATGCTTGCCGTGCTAATGCAACGTAACGGGGCGTGACCAACACATTTCCGGCTGTCCGCCCGGTGCGAAAACCAACGATTACAAGCCATTAAAGGAGTCCACTCATGAAGCAAGCATTTCGTCTGACCCCGGTCATCGCGGCGCTGGGCGTCGCCGCGGGGTTGGCGTTCAGCGCCGGCGCGCAGGCGCAGACCATCAAGATCGGCGTGGTGGGCCCCACCACCGGCGCGGTCACCCAGTACGGCGACATGGTGCGTGAAGGCGTCGACACGGCGGTCGAGCGCATCAACGCCGCCGGCGGCATCAATGGCAAGAAGCTGGAAACCGTGGTCATCGACGACGGCTGCGAACCCAAGCAGGGTCCGGTCGCCGCCAACCGCGTGGTCAACAGCAAGATCGGCTTCGTCGTGGGCCACGTCTGCTCGGGCGCCACCATCGCCGCCGCCGACGTCTACAACAACGAAGGCGTGGTCATGGTCACGCCCTCGGCCACGTCGCCGGCCCTGACCGACGGCAAGAACTACGAGTTCATCTTCCGCACCATCGGCCGCGACGACCAGCAAGGCCCCGCCGCCGCCAAGTTCATCCTGGAAAAGCTCAAGCCCAAGAAGGCCGCCGTGCTGCACGACAAGCAGTCGTATGGCCAGGGCATCGCCACCGCGGTCAAGAACGACCTCGAAAAGGGCGGCGTGCCGGTCGCGATCTTCGAAGGCATCAACGCTGGCGACAGCGACTACTCGGCCGTCATCACCAAGCTCAAGAGCCAGGGCGTGGACTTCGTCTACTACGGCGGCTACCACCCCGAAATGGGCCTGCTGCTGCGCCAGGCGGCCGAGCAGGGCGTGAAGGCCAAGTGGATGGGGCCGGAAGGCACGGGCAACCCGGACATCAACGCCATTGCCGGCGACGCCGTCGAAGGCATGCTGCTGACGCTGCCGGCCGACTTCACCCAGAACGCCGCCAACGCCGAGATCGTCAAGGCCTTCGCCGCCAAGAAGCGCAATGCGGCCGGCGCGTTCCAGATGACGGCCTACACCGCCACCCAGGTCATCGCCGACGGCATCAAGGGCGCCGGCAGCGAAGACCCGACCAAGGTCGCCAAGTACCTGCACGCCAATTCGTTCGACACGCCGATCGGCAAGGTCAGCTGGAACAAGCAGGGCGACCTGACGAACTTCCAGTTCGACGTGTTCGTGTGGCACAAGGACGGCTCCAAGTCCGTCTACAAGTAAGCACCTGGCGTGCGCCGGGCGGCCTTGCCGCCCCGGACGCGCGCCAGGCGCCAGACCCTTCGGCCGGGCCGGAAGCAGCGTCTTCCCGCCCGGCTTTTGCGTGGGCGGCTGCCTTCGGGAACCGATCGGCCGGTCCCCCGGTCGAACGCCGCTTGCGCGGTTTTGCGTAGAATGCGGCCAAATCGAACTCTCTTTTCCTGTCCGGACACCCCATGACCAAGGCCTTGCTAGTCGAAGACGATCCGAAGCTGTCGCGCCTGATCGCGCAGTTCCTGGAGCAACACGGGTTCAATGTCGCCCAGGCCTACCGCGGCGACCACGCGGTGGAGGCTTTCCGCCGCCATGACCCGGCCATCACCATCCTCGACCTCATGCTGCCCGGCCGCGACGGCCTGCAGGTCTGCCGCGACCTGCGCGCGTTTTCGTCGGCGCCGATCCTGATGCTGACCGCCCGCGAGGACGACCTGGACCAGATCCTGGGCCTGGAGTCGGGCGCGGACGACTACGTCATCAAGCCGGTCGAGCCGCGCGTGCTGCTGGCCCGCATCCGCGCGCTGCTGCGGCGCCACAGCCAGCTGGAGGAACCGCCGGAGCGCCTGGAGTTCGGGCCGCTGGTCATCGACCGGCGCACCCGGGCGGTGGTGCACGGCGGGGTCGAGGTCGACCTGACCACCATGGAATTCGAAATGCTGTGGGCCCTGGCCAGCCAGGCCGGCCAGGTGCTCACGCGCGACGACCTGCTCAATGCGGTGCGCGGCATCGAGTTCAACGGCCTGGACCGCAGCGTCGACGTCTGCGTCAGCAAGCTGCGCCGCAAGCTGGACGACGACCCGCGCGATCCGGCGCGCATCAAGACCGTGTGGGGCAAGGGCTATCTGTTCTCGCCCAAGGCGCACGAGGACGGCGATGATTAAATTCGTCCTGCGGCTCTTCGTGGTGCTGGCGATCGGTTTCGTGATTTCCAACGAAGTCGTGGACCGCTCCGCCAACTACCTGTTCGAGCCGGTCAGCGACGCTTACACCCGCGAATCGGTGCGCGGGCAGATCCACAGCCTGGTGCAGGAACTGTCGAAGGTCGAGCCGGGCGCCCGCGCGGCCCACATCGAGCAACAACTGGCGCCGTACTACGGCCTGGGGCTGCGGGTGTTCAACGCCGCGGACTACAACGCCAGCGACAAGGAACGCCGCATCGCCGCCAAGGGCGACTTCTTCATCCGCGACAAGATGCAGACCTTCGTGGCCGCCATTCCGGGGCCGGGCAACCAATGGCTGGAGGTCAAGCTGCCGCCCGAGCCGTCATTCGGCCCGTGGGTGGTGGCTGCGGTGTATTCGGCGCTGGGCCTGCTGCTGTGCGCCTTCATGCTGGTGTGGGCGCTGCCGATCTGGCGCGACCTGGAAGCCCTCAAGACGGCGGCGTTGCGCATGGGGCAGGGCGACCTGCAGGCCCGGGCCCGCCTGTCGCGACATTCCAGCATCGGCAACCTGGGGGACACCTTCAACCAGATGTCCGAGCGCATCGGCGCGCTGATCAACAACCAGCGCGAACTGACCAACGCGGTCTCGCACGAGCTGCGCACGCCGATCGCGCGCCTGTCGTTCGAACTGGACATGATCGGCCGGGCGGAAGAGCCGCTCGAGCGCAAGCGCCTGATCGACGACATGAAAAGCGACGTCGCCGAACTGGACAGCATGGCTTCCGAACTGCTGATGTACGCCCGCCTGGAGCACAAGGGCGACGGCGTCACCCTGCAGCCGCAGGACGCCCGCAGCTGGCTCGATTCGGTTGTGCAGCACGCCGCGTTCCAGGCCGAGCAGTCCGGCGTGCGTTGCGAAGTGGTGCTGTGCCAGGTGCGCGAGGTGCACCTGCATCAGCGCTACATGACACGGGCGTTGCTGAACCTGCTGCAGAACGCCATCCGCTATGCCAGCGGCCGGGTGCAGGTCAGCCTGGTGTCGCCGGCCCCGCGCGAGTATGTGCTGATGGTCGACGACGACGGCCCCGGCATTCCGGCCGCGGATCGCAAGCGGATCTTCGAACCGTTCATCCGCCTGGACGAAAGCCGCGACCGCGGCACCGGCGGCACCGGCCTGGGGCTGGCCATCGTCAGCCGGGTGGCGCGCTGGCACAACGGCAGCGCCGAGGCGGCCGATAGCCCGCTCGGCGGGGCCCGTTTCATCGTGAGCTGGAAGGCGGCCTGAGCGGCCCCGCGGGGCATCCGGCACGCCTTTAACAAACTTCACAATCTGCCCCGGCATTCTTCACAAACTCCATACAAAGCGGGAAAGATCGGCGCGGCATCCCTGACTAGCATGACGGCAGTTCTCCAAAGAGGGTCGTCCGCTCGTCATGTTCACGCTTACCCGCCTGGCCGCCGTTGCCATGCTCCTGATCGTCGCGGGCGGTTGCCAGGGCGTCGCCCCGGCCGCGCCGCCCGCCATCGCCAAGGGCGACTATCCGGCGGTGGTGGCGTACCTGAAGCAGCGCATCGCCTACGACATGGATGCGCAGCGGGTGCCGGGCCTGTCGATCGCGATCGTCGATGACCAGCGCACGGTCTGGAGCGGCGGCTTCGGCTACGCCGATGCGGCGCGCCACCGCAATGCCACCGGCGACACGCTGTACCGCGTAGGCGCCATTTCCAAGATCGTCACCGCCGCCGGCGTGCTGCGTGCCGCCGACGACGGCCGCCTGTCGCTCGACGTGCCCGCGGCCCAGGCGCTGCCGCACTGGGAAGCCGAGCCGCGGCGGGTCGCCATGCACTGGATGGGCACCTATCCGTTCACCGCGCGCCGCCTGCTGGCGCTGCGGCCCGATACGCTGGAAGACACCATGGGCCGGGCCCGCGCCGACATGGGCTACGCCTTGCTCGGCGACATGGTCGCGCACGTGGCCGACGAGCCGTTCGACGCCTACGTGCGGCGCACGCTGCTGCGGCCGTTGAACATCTCCCGCGCCGGTTTCCGGCTTGCGGCCGAAGGCGACGAGGTGCGCGAATTGCGCGCCGCCGGCTACCGCCGCGGCATGCCGTGGACCGAGCAACCGCAGTCCAACGAGGCTGCCGAAGGCCTGTGGGCCAGCTCGGCCGAGATGGCGCGGTTCTCCAGCATGCTGTTCGCGGGCGGCACCTACCAGGGCCGCCGCATCCTCAAGGACGAATCCGCGCTGGCCCTGCTGAATCTGGAGACCGTGGCCAGCGGCATGGAACTGGAATGCCGCCTGGCGCTGTCGTGGCTGGCGGCGCCGTGCGACCGCGACTACATCGCCGGCGATGCCCTGCGCCAACACAGCGGCGCGACCGAGGCCTTCCATGCGCGCTGGGTGCTGGCGCCGCGCGAAAAGCTGGCGGTGCTGGTGATGAGCAATGCCGATAGCGCCGAACCGCTGGTGACCTCGGTCTCCAGCCTGGCGATGAACCTGATGCGCCAGGCCAAGGGCGTGGCGCAAGAGTAGGTCCGCGCCGCGATGGCCGCGGCGCGTGTTCGATTTCCCCACAACCTCGTTTCCCGGATGTACTTATGAAGCGATATCCCTCTATGTCCCTGATGCAGCGCCGCGCCGGCGCGGCGTGTCTGCTGGCGAGCCTGCCAGCGTTGTCGTTCGCCGCGGGCGGCCAGCAGGTCGCCGACAACTCGGTCTATGGTTCGCGCGGCGCCAGCTCGCGCGGCATCGAGGTGTCGACCGGAACCGAAAAGCCGGCCGATGAATGGAAGTTCTACGGCACGCTGGGCGTCGGCTACGCGCCGCGCTACAGCGGCAGCGACGAAAGCTCGGCGCTGCCCATCGTCGGCCTGGGCATCCGCAGCCCGGGCGGCTTTTTCCTGAATACCGATCGCGGCCTGGGCTGGGAGACCCAGGCGCTGGACAGCACCTTCCGCTTCTACCTGGGCGCCAGCGCCTCGCGCAAGGACCGCAAGAAGGGCTTCGAAGGCTCCAACAAGCTGCGCGGCATGGGCGAGATCAAGAGCCGCGCGCAGATCGGCATGGACGCCGAGACCACGCTGGGTCCGGTGACCCTGTCGGCCACGGTGGCGCACGCCTTCAAGAAAAGCAGTGAACACAGCGACGTGGGCAGTGGCTACACCCTGTTCGACCTGGGCGCCAGCACCACCGTGTACGAGGGTTCCGCGGGCGCGATCTCGCTGTCGCTGAACGGCACCTTCGGCGACGGCAACTACATGCGCACCTGGTACGGCGTGAGCGACAGGCAGTCGGCCAATTCGGGCTATCGCCGCTACAACCCCAAGGGCGGGCTGGAAAGCGTGGGCCTGGGCGCGAGCTGGGTGCTGCCGCTGAGCAAGGAGTGGTCGTGGACCGTGGCCGCCGAGGCGCGCCGCCTGTATGGCGATGCGGCCGACAGCCCCATCGTCAAGGAGCGCAACCAGTACTCCATCGGCACCATGGTGACGTACACGTATTGAGCTTGTCCCTTCCCGGACGGGCAGGGTGGCGGCGGGGCCGGCCGGGCGGATTGCCGCCGGCCCCGCGCATTGAGGAGACTTACAGGCCCTGCACGCGGCGGCCGGTGTCGGCCTCGAACCAGTGCAGCGGATGGCGGCCGTCGGGGCCGACGTTGACGCGGTCGCCGACCTTGGCCGAGGACTCGGACAACTGGCGCGTCGTGCAGCGCACCACCAGCGTCGACTTGCCGCAGCGGCAGTGGACCAGCTGTTCGGAACCCAGCGTTTCGACCATCTCGACTTCGGCCGGCACGCCCTGCGTGTTCAGCAGCATGTGCTCGGGGCGCATGCCCATGATCACCTTGCGGCCACGCACCTGCGACGGCACCTGCAGCGGCGAGATTTCCAGCGCCAGGCCGTCGACGGTCTGCACCGTGCCGTCGCCCGCGACGTTGACTTCCATCAGGTTCATCGGCGGCGAGCCGATGAAGCCGGCGACGAAGGTCGAGGCGGGTTTTTCGAACACTTCCATGGGCGTGCCGATCTGCTCGGGCACGCCTTGGTACATGACGATCATGCGGTGCGCCAGCGTCATGGCCTCGACCTGGTCGTGCGTTACGTACAGGCTGGTGGTGCCCAGGCGGCGGTGCAGCTTCATGATTTCCAGGCGCATCGCCACGCGCAGCTTGGCATCCAGGTTCGACAGCGGTTCGTCGAACAGGAACACCTTGGGTTCGCGCACGATGGCGCGGCCCATGGCCACGCGCTGGCGCTGGCCGCCCGACAGGGCGCGCGGGCGGCGGTCCAGCAGGTGGGTCAGCTCCAGGATCTGGGCGGCGACGTCGACGCGCTTCTTGATCTCGTCCTTGGAGAACTTGCGGATCTTCAGGCCGTACGCCATGTTCTCGAACACGGTCATGTGCGGATAGAGCGCGTAGTTCTGGAACACCATCGCGATGTCGCGTTCGGCCGGCTCGAGGTTGTTGACGACCTTGTCGTCGATCACGATCTCGCCGCTGGTCACGGTTTCCAGGCCGGCGACCATGCGCATCAGCGTGGACTTGCCGCAGCCCGAGGGGCCGACGATGACGATGAATTCACCGTCCTTCACATCCATGTCGATGCCATGGATGACCGGCACGTTGCCGGCGTAGGTTTTCTTTACGTTGCGAAAGCTGAGAGTAGCCATGAGTTATTCGTATCGGAGTCGTTGTCGGGTAGGCGATCGCGGGCAATCTTCACTTTTCATCGCCGAGCCGCCTCAAGATGAGAGCGCCCCCTCGGGGGGCAGCAAGCCGAAGGCGCGGCGTGGGGGTCTCATTTCTCAGTGTCGACCAGACCCTTGACGAACCATTTCTGCATCAGGATGACGACCAGCGCCGGCGGGATCATCGCCAGCATGGCGGTGGCCATGGTGATGTTCCATTCGGTCACGCTGTCGCCGCCGCTGATCATGCGCTTGATGCCGATGACGACGGGGTACATGTCTTCCTGCGTGGTCACCAGCAGCGGCCACAGGTATTGGTTCCAGCCGTAGATGAACTGGATCACGAACAGCGCGGCGATGCTGGTCTTGGACAGCGGCAGCAGCACGTCGCGGAAGAAGCGCACCGGGCCGGCGCCGTCGATGCGGGCGGCCTCGATCAGCTCGTCCGGCACCGTCAGGAAGAACTGGCGGAACAGGAACGTGGCCGTGGCCGAGGCGATCAGCGGCAGCGTCAGGCCGGCGTAGCTGTTGAGCAGGCCCAGGTCGGCCACCACCTTGTAGGTGGGCGCGATACGCACTTCGACCGGCAGCATCAGCGTGACGAAGATCATCCAGAAAAAGAACATGCGGCCGGGGAAGCGGAAATACACCACCGCGAAGGCCGACAGCAGCGAGATGGCGATCTTGCCGATGGAAATCGCCAGCGCCATGATCAGGCTGACGTACATCATGCGGCCCACCGGCGCGCCGGACGAGCCGCCGGACGAGCCGCCAAAGAGCGCCTGCATGTAGTTGTCGACGAAGTGCGGACCGGGGATCAGCGACATCGGCGCGGAAGCCACTTCCTGCGCGGTCTGGGTCGACGCGACGAAAGTGACGTAGAGCGGAAAGGCCACCATGGCCACCCCGCACAGCAGGATGACGTGGGCCAGAATATCCAGCCAGGGACGGCGTTCAACCATTGTTATCTGCCTCGAGAATCAATACTGCACTTTGCGGTCGACGTAGCGGAACTGCACGACCGTCAGGGCAATCACAATGAACATCAGCACCACCGACTGGGCCGCGGACGAGCCGAGGTCCAGGCCGCGGAAGCCATCGCTGTACACCTTGTAGACCAGGATCGAGGTCGACGTGCCCGGACCGCCCTGCGTGGTGGTGTCCACCACCGCGAAGGTGTCGAAGAAGGCATAGATGATGTTGACCACCAGCAGGAAGAAGGTGGTGGGCGAGAGCAGCGGGAACACGATGCTCCAGAAGCGGCGCGACGGGCTGGCGCCGTCGATGGCGGCGGCTTCGATGAGCGAGCGCGGGATCGATTGCAGGCCGGCCAGGAAGAACAGGAAGTTGTACGAGACCTGCTTCCAGACGGCGGCGATCAGCACCAGGATCATGGCCTGGTTGCCGTCCAGGCGCGGGTTCCAGTCGACGCCGGCCTGGCGCAGGGCCACGGCCAGGATGCCGACCGAGGGCGAGAACAGGAACAGCCACAGCACGCCGACCACGGCGGGCGCGACGGCGTAGGGCCAGATCAGCAGGGTCTTGTAGAGGCCGGCGCCGCGGATCACGCGGTCGGCCATGACGGCCAGCAGCAGCGACACGCCCAGGCCGACCACCGCGACCAGGATCGAGAACACCGCCGTGACACGGAAGGAATCGAGGTAGGCCTGCTGCGAGAACAGTTCCATGAAGTTGTCGAGGCCGACGAACTCGGAGGACAGGCCGAACGCATCTTCCAGCCGCATCGACTGCCACATGGCCTGGCCGGCGGGAAGGAAGAAGAAGACCACGGTAATGACGATCTGCGGCAGGAGCAGCAGATAGGGCAGGGTCTTATGCCCGAAGACGACACGTTTTTCCATAGGGGGAACCCAAGGTACGAAAAGCGGCGGTTGGATTAACCGCCGCCTGGTGAAACAGCCGCCGGGGTGGGCCGGCCGGCCTGCGGCGCGGGGATGCGCCGGTACTCATAAAACACGATAGGCTTAAAGCCCTAAAAAACCAGGGCTTTAAGCCTTGTTCGCCAGGGGCAAGTCCTTGTTGCACAACGGGAATCGTGCATCGCGGGACTTGCCGGCAAGCCACGGAACGGGCGTTACTTTACACTCTTCTCGAACTTTTCCAGCAGTTCGTTGCCGCGCTTGACGATGTTCTCGGCGCCGTCCTTGGCCGAGACCTTGCCCGACACGATACGTTCGATTTCAGCGTCCTCGATTTCACGGATCTGCGGCAGGAAGCCCAGGCGCAGGCCGCGCGATTGCGCGGTGGTTTCGACGTTCAGCTGCTTGACGCCGACTTCGGTGCCCGGGTTCTTGTCGTAGAAGCCTTCCTTCTTGGTCAGCTCGTAGGCGGCCTTGGTGACGGGCACGTAGCCGGTCTGCTGGTGCCAGCGGGCGGCAATTTCCGGGCTGGCCAGGAACTTGAAGAACGCGGTCACGCCCTTGTAGGTTTCCGGCTTCTTGTTGGCGAAGACCCACAGCGAAGCGCCGCCGATGATGGTGTTCTGCGGCGCGCCCTGCACGTCGCCGTAGTAGGGCAGGGTCGAGGTGCCGAACTCGAACTTGGCGTTCTTGGCGATGTTGGCGCGCAGGCCCGACGAACCGGTGATCATGGCGCACTTGCCGCTGATGAACAGCGAGTTCGGCTCGTCGCCGCGACCGCCGTACATGAAGATGCCTTCCTTGCCCAGCTTGGCCAGGTTTTCCAGGTGGCGCACGTGCAGCGGGGTGTTGATGGCGATGCGGGCGTCCAGGCCGCCGAAACCGTTATCCTTGGTGGCGTACGGCACGTTGTGCCAGGCCGAGAACGTTTCCAGCTGGACCCACGACGGCCACGAGGTGGTGTAGCCGCATTCCTGGCCGGCGGCCTTGAGCTTCTGGCCGGCGGCGGCCAGTTCTTCCCAGGTCTTGGGCGGCTTGTCGGCGTCCAGGCCGGCCTTCTTGAAGGCGTCCTTGTTGTAGTAGAACACCACGGTCGAGCTGTTGAAGGGCATCGACACCAGCTTGCCGTCGGCCGACGAGTAGTAGCCGGCCACGGCGCCGATGAATTCCTTCGGGTCGATCGGGTTGCCGGCTTCTTCCGACATCTGCTGCACCGGCTTGATGGCGCCCTTGGCGTACATCATGGTGGCGGTGCCGACTTCGAACACCTGGAGGATGTCCGGGGCGTTGCCGGCGCGGAACGCGGCGATGCCGGCGTTCATCGATTCGCCGTAGTTGCCCTTGTAGACGGCCTTGACCTGGTAGTCGGGGTTCTTCTTGTTGAACTCGTCGACCAGACCGTTGACGCGGTCGCCCAGCGCGCCTTCCATCGAGTGCCAGAACGTGATTTCGGTGGCCGCGTGCGCGGAGGCGCCGGCAAAGGCCGCCATCACGGCGGCGAAGGTAAGGGCAATTCGGTGGGATCGCATGAGAGGTTTCCTCCAGTTGGTCGTGTCGCGACCGGGGTTGTCCCGGCGCGGAAAACACGTCACCTTATGAATTGTTTGTGACAAAACCGTGACTTTCACATCAGTTAAAACGCCTGTCAAATTGCGCGTTTCAGGCGCGAACGAACATTTTCTTTTTTTTCCCGCCGGGGCGGCCCGGTTTACAATCGCATCCTATGAAAAACGAACTTTCGATTGCGTTCATCGGCGGCGGCAATATGGCCGCCGCGCTGGCCTCGGGTCTTGCGGGCAAAGTATGCCCCGCCGGCAGCATTCATGTCATTGACATTAACCAGGATTCGCACGCTGCCTGGCAGGCTCGCGGCATGACCACCGCGACCGCCCCGGACGAGGCCCTGGCGCGCTGCCGCGTATGGGTGTTCGCGGTCAAGCCACAGAACATGAAAGACGTTGTGGCTTCCACGCGTCAGTGGTTGCGCGACGACACTTTGGTGATAAGCGTGGCGGCCGGGATCCGCGCCGACACCCTGGCCGGCTGGCTGGGCACGCCCGAGGCGCCGTGGCGCCGCCTGGTGCGCTGCATGCCCAACACGCCGGCGCTGGTCGGCGCCGGCATCACCGGCCTGGCGGCGCTGGATGGCGTGGGGCAGGCCGACCGCGACCTGGCCGCCACCATGCTGGCCAGCGTCGGCGAAGTGGTCTGGGTGGCTGACGATGCCGCGCTGGACGCCGTGACGGCGCTGTCGGGCAGCGGCCCGGCCTATGTCTTCCTGTTCCTGGAAGCCCTGATCGCCGGCGGCCAGAAGGTCGGCCTGACGGCCGAGCAGGCGCGCCAGCTGGCGCTGGGCACCTTCGCGGGCGCCACCAGGCTGGCGGCGGAATCCTCCGAACCGCCCTCGGTGCTGCGCGAGCGCGTCACCTCCAAGGGCGGCACCACCGCCGCGGCGCTGGCCGCGTTCAACGCCGCCGGCTTTGCCGGCATCGTCGAGGACGCCATGGCCGCGGCCGCGCGGCGTTCGCGCGAGCTGGCCGAGGAGTTCGGCAAGTGAGTCACGCCGTTGCGCGCTTTGCCCCCATGAGCCGGGCGCAGTTCGGCATCGCCGTGCTGTGCATGCTGGTGGTGGTGGTGGGCTCGAACATCCTGGTGCAGGTGCCGCTGAACGACTGGCTGACCTGGGGCGGCCTGTCGTATCCGGTGGCGTTCCTGGTGACCGACGTGCTCAATCGCCGTTTCGGCCCCGCGGCCGCGCGCCGCGTGGTGTGGTTCGGTTTCGCAGCGGCGCTGGTGGTGTCGGTGTGGGTGGCGTCGCCGCGCATCGCGCTGGCCTCGGGGCTGGCCTACATCTGCGCGCAGCTGGTCGACATCCAGGTGTTCGATCGCCTGCGCGATCAGCGCTGGTGGCGCGCGCCGCTGGTTTCCGGCGTGCTGGGCGCGATCCTCGACACCGCGGTGTTTTTCAGCGTGGCCTTCGCCGCCAGCGGCGCGCCGTGGGTCACCTGGATGATGGGCGACCTGGCGATCAAGCTGGCGGTCAATATCAGCATGCTGGCGCCGTTCCGCGCGCTGATGTGGAACCTGGCCAAGCCGGCCAGCGTGTGATTGTCGAAAATCAGTCGGGATTAATTAACGGGATAATCATTATCCGTAAGACTCGCGTAAGTACTGTATGAAAATGCGCGGTCAAACGGCGTATTAATGATTATTCATATAAATCACCTGCCATCGATTCGCGCGCCGCGCCATGGGCAATCCAAGGCGCGGCGCGGATTTCCCCTGCGATTTCACGCACTTGTCGTACTAATCCGTCACGATTAAAGGTTTCTCCTGAAATATTGGGGATTACACGCAGTGACAGTATGTCTGCTTGCTTCCAGAATACCGCCCACACCGTGTTTTTGCCCAAGAAGCCGGCGACGGGCGATGCGGGTTTAGGGGTATCCACCCGATAAACCGGATCGAACAGAGCCGCTCAAAACCTCGCTGGAGAACTCCGCATGAAGTTTCTGCATCGCCTTACCCCGGTAGCTATGGCATTCGGGGCGCTTGCCCTGGCAGGTTCCGTGCACGCCGCCGATACGATCAAGATCGGCATCCCGCAGCCCATGACGGGCCCCAACACCCAGTACGGCGACCAGATCCAGGCTGGCGCGCTGACTGCCATCGAGACCATCAACGCCAAGGGCGGCGTGAAGGGCAAGAAGCTCGAACCGATCCTCATCGACGACGGTTGCGAACCGAAGCAGGCCGTGCCGGCCGCCAACCGCGTGGTCAATTCCGGCGCCAAGTTCGCCGTGGCCCATGCGTGCTCGGGCGTGACCGTGGCCGCCGTCAACGTCTACGAACAGGAAGGCATCGTCGGCATCACCCCGGGCGCCACCTCGCCCCTGGTCACCGACACCATCAAGCCGCACTTCTTCTTCCGCACCATCGGCCGCGACGACCAGCAGGGTCCGTACGCCGCGCGCTACATCGCCAACACCCTCAAGCCCAAGAAGGTCGCCGTGCTGCACGACAAGCAGACCTACGGCTCGGGCGTGGCCACCCAGGTCAAGGACACCCTGGCCAAGGAAGGCGTGAACGTGGCGCTGTTCGAAGGCATTAACGTCGGCGACAGCGATTACTCGGCCATCATCACCAAGCTCAAGTCGGCCGGCGTCGACCTGGTCTATTTCGGCGGCTACCACCCCGAACTGGGCCTGCTGCTGCGCCAGTCGCGTGAACAGGGCCTGAAGGTCCAGTTCATGGGTCCGGAAGGCACCGCCAACCAGGACCTGGTGGCGATCGCCGG
Source organism: Achromobacter xylosoxidans (assembly GCF_001457475.1). Lineage (NCBI taxonomy): Bacteria > Pseudomonadati > Pseudomonadota > Betaproteobacteria > Burkholderiales > Alcaligenaceae > Achromobacter > Achromobacter xylosoxidans. The sequence goes on from NZ_LN831029.1 coordinate 3,016,182, forward strand.
CCCGGCCATCGACGGCCTGCTGGTCACGCTGCCCGCCGACTTCACCAAGCTGCCGGCCAACGAAAGCATCGTCAAGGCTTTCAAGGATGCCAAGCGCGATCCGGACGGCGCCTTCCAGATGCCGGCCTACGCCGCGGTCCAGATCCTGGCCGACAGCATCACCGCGGTGGGCGAGGACCCCGCCAAGGTGGCCGACTACATGCACAAGACCACCTTCAACACCGGTATCGGCAAGGTCGAGTACGACGCCAAGGGCGACCTGAAGAACTTCGAGTTCGCCGTCTACAAGTGGGACAAGAACGGCAAGAAGACCCAGCTGTAAACTCCCGCGATTCCGCCGGCGTGGTGCCGGCGCGAGGGCCTGTCGTCGTCGTTGTGCCGTAATCCGCGTAGCGATGCGCCAAAAGCGCTGTGCGGCCGGCAGGCGGTGATCACAGGCCCTTAAAATACGCCCAGGTTTCCGGCTCCGGGTCTCTCTACCGGAGCCGGAACTATTTGGAGCAAGAGAAATAATGTCCGACCTCATACCCCAACTTACCCAGCAATTCTTCAACGGATTGTCTCTGGGCGCGATCTACGCGTTGATTGCCATCGGCTACACAATGGTCTACGGCATCATCGGTATGATCAACTTCGCTCACGGCGAAATCTACATGATCGGCGCCTATGTCGGCCTGGTCACCCTGACGGCCATCGGCACCAATAGCGGCCTGCCGGTACCGTTCATCATCGCCGCGATGCTGCTGGTGGCCATCGTCGTCACCGGCATCTACGGTTTCAGCGTCGAGCGGGTCGCGTACCGCCCGGTGCGGGGCAGCCCCCGCCTGGTGGCGCTGATCTCGGCCATCGGCATGTCGATCTTCCTGCAGAACTGGGTCGCCCTGGGCCAGGGCGCGCGCGACATGGCGGTGCCTTCGCTGGTGTCCGGCGCGGTGCAGTTCCACATGGGTTCCGACTTCGATGTGACGGTGCCGTATTCGCGCATCATGATCATCCTGGTGACCGTCGCCCTGATGGTCGGCCTGACGCTGTTCATCAAGTATTCCCGCATGGGCCGCGCCTCGCGCGCCTGCTCGCAGGACATGCACATGGCCAACCTGCTGGGCATCGACACCAACCGCGTGATCTCGTTCACCTTCGTGATGGGCGCGATCCTGGCGGCGGTGGGCGGCGTGCTGATCGCCATCACCATCGGCAAGCTCAATCCCTTCATCGGCTTCCTGGCCGGCATCAAGGCCTTCACGGCGGCGGTGCTGGGCGGCATCGGCAGCATTCCCGGCGCCATGCTGGGCGGCGTGCTGCTGGGCCTGGCCGAAACGTTCGCGGCAGCCTATATCTCGTCGCAGTACAAGGACATCGTGGCGTTCTCGCTGCTGGTCCTGATCCTGCTGTTCCGTCCCACCGGGCTGTTGGGCAAACCTGAGGTGGAAAAAGTCTGATGTCGAACAACAACCTGAAAAACGCCACCATGGCGGCGGTGCTGACCGCCGTCATCGTCACCCCCGTCTTCGGCCTGCAACTGATCCGCCAGGGCGCGCGCACCTCGATGGAGTCGCACTGGTCGCTGGTGGCCATCGCCGCCGCGGTCGTGTTCGTGTTCCAGCTGCTGCGGCCCTGGATCGCCAAGCCGTTCCAGAAGCTCAAGGTGGGCCTGCCGACGCTGCCGTCGGCCCCGGCCAAGAACAACAAGCTGCTGATGCTGCTGATCCTGGCGGTGGCCGTCACCTGGCCATTTTTCGCCGGCCGCAGCTCGGTCGACATCGCCACGCTGGTGCTGATCTACGTGATGCTGGGCCTGGGCCTGAACATCGTGGTCGGTTTCGCCGGGCTGCTGGACCTGGGCTTCGTCGGGTTCTATGCCGTGGGGGCCTACACCTATGCCTTGCTGTACCACTGGGGCGGCTGGAGCTTCTGGGAAGCGCTGCCGTTCTCGGGCGCCATGGCCGCCTTGTTCGGCTTCGTGCTGGGCTTTCCGGTGCTGCGCCTGCGCGGCGACTACCTGGCCATCGTGACGCTGGGCTTCGGGGAAATGATCCGCCTGCTGCTGATCAACCTGAACACGCTCACGGGCGGTCCGGACGGCATCTCGGGCATTCCCAAGCCGTCGGTGTTCGGCCTGGAAATGACGCGCCGGGCAAGCGAGGAGGGCGCGACCACGTTCCACGACTTCTTCGGCCTGACGTTCCAGAACCAGCACATGGTGATCTACCTGTACATGATGGCGCTGCTGCTGGCGCTGGTCACGCTGTTTGTCTCCACGCGCCTGATCCGCATGCCGGTCGGCCGCGCCTGGGAGGCGCTGCGCGAGGACGAGATCGCCTGCCGTTCGCTGGGCCTGAACCCGACCCGCATCAAGCTGTCGGCCTTCACGCTGGGCGCGACCTTCGCCGGTTTCGGTGGCGCGTTCTTCGCGGCGCGCCAGGGCATGGTCAATCCGGAATCCTTCACCTTCATCGAGTCGGCGCTGATCCTGGCCATCGTGGTGCTCGGCGGCATGGGTTCGCAGGTCGGGGTGATCCTGGCGGCGATCCTGCTGACGGTGCTGCCCGAGCTGGCGCGCGAGTTCGCCGAGTACCGGATGCTGATGTTCGGCCTGGTGATGGTATTGATGATGATGTGGCGTCCGCAGGGGTTGTTGCCCATGAAGCGTCCCCACGTGGAGCTGGCTAAATGAGCGAGGCATTGCTGAAAGTATCCGGACTGACCATGCGCTTCGGCGGCCTGCTGGCCGTCGACAGCGTGGCGTTCGAAGTCAAATCCGACGAGGTGTTCGCCATCATCGGCCCCAACGGGGCCGGCAAGACCACCGTGTTCAACTGCGTGGGCGGCTTCTACGCGCCGACGGCCGGCGATATCGTGATGGACGGCAAGTCCATCACCGGCCTGCCCAGCCACAAGGTGGCGCGCCATGGCCTGGTGCGCACGTTCCAGAACGTGCGGCTGTTCAAGCAGCTGACGGTGCTGGAGAACCTGCTGGTGGCGCAGCATACGCAGGTGGAGGCGCGCCTGCTGCCCGGCCTGCTCAAGACCAAGGCCTACCGCCAGGCGGAGGCCGATGCGTTGTCGCGCGCGGCCCAGTGGCTGGATTTCATGGGACTGCGCGAGTACGCCAACCGCGAGGCCGGCAACCTGGCCTACGGCCACCAGCGCCGCCTGGAGATCGCGCGCTGCATGATCACCAAGCCGCGCCTGTTGATGCTGGACGAGCCGGCCGCCGGCCTGAACCCGCAGGAAAAGCGCGATCTGCAATCGCTGATCGACCAGCTGCGCCGCGAGTTCGGCGTGGCGGTGCTGCTGATCGAGCACGACATGAGCCTGATCATGGGCATTTCGGACCGCATCCTGGTCATGGAACACGGCAAGCCCATCACTACCGGCACCCCCGAGCAGGTGCGCAACGACGAGCGCGTCATCAAGGCGTACCTGGGGGAGGAATAAATGCTGAAGCTGGAAAACATCCACACCTACTACGGCGCCATCCAGGCGCTGAACGGCGTGTCGGTGGACGTCAACAAGGGCGAGATCGTGACCCTGATCGGCGCCAACGGCGCCGGCAAGACCACGCTGCTGATGACGGTCTGCGGCAATCCGCGAGCCAAGGAAGGCAAAATCACCTTCGAGGGCGAGGACATCACCAACAAGGACACCCACCACATCATGCGCAATGGCATCGCCATTTCGCCGGAAGGGCGGCGCGTGTTCAAGGACCTGACGGTGGCCGAGAACCTGAAGATGGGGGGCTTTTTCTCCAAGCGCGAGGAGATCCAGGCGGGGATTGACCACGTCTATGGATTGTTCCCGCGCCTGAAGGAACGGGCCAGCCAGCGCGCCGGGTTGATGTCGGGCGGCGAGCAGCAGATGCTGGCGATCGGGCGGGCGTTGATGACGCGGCCGCGCCTGCTGCTGCTGGACGAGCCGACGCTGGGGCTGGCGCCATTGGTGATCGCGCAGATCTTCGACATCATCCGCGAGATCCGGGAACAGGGCGTGACGGTGTTCCTGGTCGAGCAGAATGCCAACAAGGCACTGCAGGTGGCGGATCGCGGCTACGTGCTGGAGAACGGGCGGGTCGTGCTGCAGGATACGGGGGCGAATCTGCTGGTCAATGACCAGGTTCGGAAGGCGTATCTGGGCGGGTGATTCGAATTACGGTTTATTCCCCGCGAAGGGAAATTTGGGCGCTGCTGAAAGGGGCGCCCTTTTTTTGTCTTGTCGGCGCGGATGGTGCTTCGTAGGTCGCCCGAGGCGGGTGGCCGGTGGGCACGGCAGGCCAACGATTGCGGTCCGGCGCGCGGGCGCCGGACTTCCCCTGCGTCAACCTCGTACGCCTTCGGCTCCCTTCGGTTTCCCTCGGGCGCATCGACGGCCCGCCGCGCCCACCGGCCACCCACCTCGGGCTGCGGATTGCGAGGCTTGTCGCGTTGCTGGAGCGTGGGGTAAGGGGCGACGTTTGCGGGGCCCGCAAAGATCGGCCGCGCGGGCGGCCGATCTTTGCATACGCGCTGATTTTGCGTCGGGAGGATGACGCTGTGCGCTTGGGGAGGGGGTGACCCGCCGGGGAGGGGAGAGAGAGGGATATGCCGAACTGCATCAAACATGGAGCCCGGACGATATCGAATTCAACGGTTAGCAGCCTTCAATCTCCGGCACTGGGATCGGGGCGCCTGAGCTTTCAAATAGCAAAACTCGACCACCCCGGAGCGCGTCGCGTATTACTTGCCCGCGGGGCCCAGCGCTTCTGCCCAGTTCTTTTTCATGGCGGCGATGCGGTCCTCGTAGGCGGATTTCAGGCAGGCGGCGTCGGGGCAACGGTCGCGCACGGTGGTGCGCCATTGCGTCTGCTCGTTCGCCACGGGATCGCGCCGTTCACCGGTTTCACCGTCGCGGCCGGCGGTTTCGGCTTGGATCTTGTCGTAGAGATCCTTCACCTGATCATCCAGCCTGGACAGCGATGGGTCGGCGCAGATGAGATGTTCGACATGGGTTTTCGCGGCCTTGCAGTCGAAGCCGGCGGCGTGGGCGACTTTGACTGGCAGGAACGGGGCGCTGGCGAGGACGGCGCAGACCACGGTGTGCACAATCGCGGGTTTGCGTTGAGCGCTTTGCCGGCGCCGGCCTTTCATGGCGCTGGCCGGTATTGCCGCGAGAACGGGGTTGCGCACGTCCTTGACTCCTGAATGGTCCGGGGCCACCGACAGGGTGGCCCACGGATCGATTCTCCCGGTTGTCGCGCGGTTGTGCAACTCGCAGGCCTTGCCTACGCCGCGATGCGTTGCTCGGGCTGGTCGGCCAGGTAGTGGGCGATGGCGGCGCGGGCCAGGGCGTCGATGGAGTCGGTCAGGGTGATGCCGAGGCTGGGACGCAGGGCGTGGGGCACGGCCAGCGGCAGTTCGGTGCAGCCGAGGACGACGGCGTCGGCGCCGCGGGCCTTGAGGCGGGCGATGCAGTCGGCGGCGGGGGCGAAGGCGGCTTCGAGCTGGTTGCCCTTGACGGCGCGGATCGAGGCCATGCAATAGCGTTCGACTTCATCGTCGTCGGGAACGATGCATTCGTAGCCCTGGGCTTCGAGGTGGCGCTGGTAGAGGCCGAGCTTGAGCGTGGCGGCGGTGCCCATGAGGCCGATGCGGCCCTGCTGCAGGCCGAGGCGGCGCAGGTCGTCGATGACGGCCTGGATGATGTGCAGCACGGGGCGCTGGGTGGCGGCGGCGATGTCGTCGTACCAGAGGTGCGCGGTGTTGCAGGGGATGGCGATGAGCTGGGCGCCGGCGCGTTCCAGGAAGCGCACGCCTTCGACCATGTAGGGCAGGGGATTCTCGCCGCCGGCCATGTAGGCGCTGGAACGATCGGGGATGCGCGGGTCGTTGCGCAGCAGGGTGGGGATGTGTTGCTGGTCCGCGTCGGCGGGCGTGAGCGCCGCCAGGCGGAGCGCGAAGGCGGCGCCGGCCATGGGGCCCATGCCGCCCAGAACACCCAGGTAACAGCCCTGGGAATAGCTATTCACTTTGTTGACTCCAAGGTATTGCATCACCGGGTGCCAGTACCTGGCCCGGGCGTTCGGCGCCGGTCCGTTCCCCATCCCAGACCTGCCTGCCATTGACCCACACGGCGTGGATGCCCTGGCTGACCTGAATGGGAGCTGAAAAAGTGGCCGTGTCTGTGACGTTGGCGGGATCGAACAGCACCAGGTCAGCATGATACCCCTGCCGCAGCAGGCCGCGCTCGGTCAGGCCGTATTGGGCCGCCGCCAGGCCGGTCATCTTGTGGATGGCGGTTTCCAGCGACAGCAGCCGTTGTTCGCGCACCATGGTGCGCAGCACGTTGGTGAAGGTGCCCCACTGGCGCGGGTGCGGGTGCGGGTCGAACGGCAGGCCGTCCGAGCCGACCATGGTGAGCGGATGGCTGAAGATGCGGTTGACGTCGGCCGGATCCATCAGGAAGTAGATGGCGCCGGCGGGCGCCAGGCGGGCGATGGCGGCTTCGTCGTCCAGGCCCAGCTCGGCCATGACCTCGGCGAAGTCGCGGCCGGTGGCCTCGGGGTAGCCCTTGGACCAGGTGATCAGGGTGCGGCTGGCCAGGCGGGCGCGATCCAGCCGCAGCATGGTCGAGGTGGCCGGGTAGGGGTGGCAGTCGAGGCAGACGCGCTGCGTGGCGGCGGCGCGGCTGATCATGTCGAGCGTTTCGCGGCTGCGGCCGTGGTTGCGTTCGCCTGCCAGCTTGTGGTGCGAGAACACCACGCGGCAGTCCAGTTCGCGGCCGATCAGCAGGGCCTCTTCCATGGCCGGCACGATGTGGTCGGCCTCGTCGCGCAGGTGGGTGGCGTAGATCGCGCCGGCGCGGCCGCGCAGCGGCTGGCAGACGTCGATGATCTCGTCGGTGGGCGCGGCGCTGGCGGGCGGGTAGAAGGTGCCGGTGGAGACGCCGAAGGCGCCGGCCTGCAGCGCTTCGTCCAGCAGGGCGCGCATGGCCGCGCGTTCGGCGTCGGTGGCGGCGCGGCCGGTGTCGTCCATGACGGCCACGCGCAGCGTGGTGTGGCCGACCAGCGGGATCACGTTGACGGCGGCGGGCGTTTCGGCAAGGGCCCGCAGCCAGTCGCGGAAGGTGGCGAAACGGAACAGCTCGGGCGGGCCCAGCAGGTCGAGCGGCTGCGGGATCTGCCGGCGCGACAGCGGCGCCAGGCTGATGCCGCAGTTGCCGGTGACGACCGTGGTGATGCCTTGCGAAACCTTGGGCAGCATCTCGGGATGCGCCAGCAGGTAGCCGTCGTCGTGCGTGTGCGAGTCGATGAAGCCGGGCGCCAGCGCCAGGCCGCGGGCATCGATCACCGGCACGCCGGGCGCATGGGCGAAGTCGCCCAGCGCCACGATGCGCCCGCCGCGCACCGCCAGGTCGCCCTGGCGGGCGGGGCCGCCGCCGCCGTCGATGAGGGTGGCGCCGGCGATGATGAAGTCGGCTTGCGCGGGAGCGTCGTCCAGGGTGCTGCGGTCCGTCATGGCCAGGTTCAGTCCAGTTTCTCGATGCCGGCGGTTTCGATGATGTGCTTCCACTTGGCGGTTTCGCGATCGATCAGCTGCTTGAATTCGGCCGGGCTGCCGCTGGCGGGTTCGGCGCCAAGCGTTTCCAGGCCGGTGCGGACCTCGGGCGCCTGCAAGGCTTTCTGGATGGCGGCGTTGAGCTGCGCCACGACCTCGGGCGGGGTGCCCTTGGGCGCCACCACGCCGCCCCAGGCCACGGTCTCATAGCCCTTCAGGCCGGCTTCGTCCAGCGTCGGCACGTCGGGCATCAGCGCCAGGCGCTTCAAGCTGCTGACGCCGATGGCGCGCACCTTGCCGCTCTTGACCAGCGGGGTGGCTTCGGAAGTGTTGACGAACAGGTAGTCCAGGCGTCCGCCGAGCAGGTCCTGGATGGCGGCCGGGCCGCCGTTGTACGGGATGAACATGACATCGACCTTGGCCATGCCCTTGAACAGTTCGCCGCCCATGTGGCCGGTGGTGCCGACGCCGGAAGCCCCGTACGACAGGCGGCCGGGTTCCTTGCGAGCGCGGTCGATCAGGTCCTGCACGCTCTTGACGGGCGAATCGGCCGGCACGATCAGCGCGTTGTACAGGTCGAACATGTGGGCCACGGGCGTCAGGTCCTGGTCGACGTCGTAGGGCAGGCGCTTGAACAGCGAGCGGTTCACCGCCAGCGTGTTGATGTTGCCGTAGCCCACGGTGTAGCCGTCGGGCGCGGCGCGCTTGACCAGCGCGATGCCGATGTTGCCGGCGGCGCCGGGGCGGTTTTCCACCACCAGCGTGGCGCCGGTGTCCTTGGCCAGTTGCGTGGTGATCAGGCGCGACAGCACGTCGGGCGAACCGCCTGCCGCGGAGGGCACGATGAAGGTGATGGGCTTGTCGGGATAGGCGCCGGCGGCCTGTGCGCCGGCGCTGAAGGCGGCGGCCAGGGCCAGGGCGGCGAGACTGCGGAAAATGGTGCGTTGCATGCTGGATTCCCCTTGTTTTGTTGTGTGGAGGCGGGCAGATTAGCACCGGGGTTGCGGCACCGCGTCATCGAAAAATGTCGAAAACCTATAATCCGCCGTTATTGACCAAGGGGAACGAAATGGATGCGCACGACGATGCCGACGCGCTCGCGCCCAGCGCCGGCCGCGCGCTGAACCTGCGCCAGATCGAGGTGTTCCGCGCCATCATGATGGCCGGCTCGATCAGCGGCGCGGGCCGCATGCTGCACGTCTCGCAACCGGCGGTGAGCCGGGTGCTGGCGCTGACCGAAAGCCGCCTGGGTTACCGGCTGTTCGAACGCGTCAAGAGCCGCCTGTCGCCCACCGCCGAGGCGCGCCGGCTGTATGCCGAAGTCGAACAGGTCTACGGCGGGATCCAGCGCGTCAACGACCTGGCGGCCGCGTTGGGGCAGTCGGGCGCGGGCATGCTCAAGGTGGTGGCCAGCGCCAGCTACGGCCAGCGGCTGGTGCCGATGGCGCTGGGGCGTTTGCGCGACCGCAATGGCGCCGCGCGGGTCGACTACCGCAGCGTCACGTTCGACGAACTGGCGGCGTATTTCCTGTCGGGCCAGGCCGATATCGGCATCTCGATGCGGCCGCCCGACCATCCCAACCTGACCTCGGTCAGGCTGGCGACGGTGCCGGTGATCTGCGTCCTGCCCAAGGGGCATCCGCTGGCGGCGCACGAGGTGGTGCATCCGGAGGATTTCGCCTCGGCGGCCTGGATCGGCTACCCGCGCGACACCCCACTGGGACGCGCGCTGCAATCGTTCTTTGGCGGCGCGCCGGCCTGTCCGGCGGCGGTGGAAGTGCATTCGCCGGTGACAGCCTGTTCGTTCGTGCAGCAGGGGCTCGGTCCGGCGCTGGTGGATGCCTGGTGCGTGTCGCCCGACCAGACCGAAAGCATGGTGCTGCGGCCCATCGCGCCGGGCGCCAGCGTGGAGATCTGGGCCACGCATTCGAACCTGAGCGCGCCGCCGTTGCTGGCGCGGCGCTTCCTGGCGGCGGTCAGGAAGACGCTGGACAGCGCGGCCCCGGCGCTGGTCGGCGGCTGAAGGAAATCAGGCCGGCGCGCAAGAGAAAACGCCCCGGCGCGCAAGGGCGGCGGGGCGTTCGCGCCGGCCGGTCATGCCGGCCTGGCGGGCTTATTCCAGGCCTTCGGCCTTGAGCGCGGCCTTGACGCCGGCGTTGTCCTGCATGCGCTTGAAGAACGCGGCCAGGTGGTCCTGGCCCGACAGGTCGACCTGCTTGGCGTGGGCCCAGCGCAGCACCACGTACAGATAGGCGTCGGCGATCGACGGCGCCTCGCCGCCCAGGTAGGGCTGGTTGATCAGTTGGGCGTCGAGCAGCGCGAACAGGCGCGTCAGCAGCTTGGAGGCGGACGCCGCCAGTTCCTGCTGCGGCGCTTCCTCGCTGAGGAAACGGCCGGCGCCAAAGATCATCGAGAACGTCTTGTGGATGTCGGAATTGATGAAACCGAGCCAGCGGCGCACGTCGGCGCGCGAACGGGCCGAGCCGTCGCCCAGCAGGTTGGCTTGCGGCGCCTGTTCGGCCAGGTATTCGAGGATCGCGACGTTCTGGGTCAGCGTGAAACCGTCGTCGTCCAGCGCGGGCACGGCGCCGAGCGGATTGACCTTGAGGAACTCGGGGCCCTTGAGTTCGTCACGGCTGAGCTTGCGGGTTTCGTACGGCTTGCCGATCCATTCCAGCACGATGTGGGAAGCGAGCGAGCACGCGCCGGGCATGTAGTACAGTTTCATGTAAGGGAGTCTCCTGAAAGGAAAGGACGGGGAGGCCGCCCGTCACAGGCTCCTATGGTACGCCACCCGCAAGGCGCCGCCGAGCACCGCCGCGCCTCACCCAGCCGCCGGAGATGTCCATGCCGTCACGCCCGCCCGCGATCCGTCGCGTCTCGTCCCTGATCGCTTTCGCCGGCGCCGCGCTATGGACGGCCGCGGCCTGGGCCACGCCACAGAAAAGCCCCGGCCAGCCGCCCGCCGCGCGCGCGCAGGTGACGGTGGTCGTGGGCGGCCTGGACCACCCGTGGTCGATGGCATTCCTGCCCGGGGGCGGCGTGCTGATCACGGAAAGGCCTGGCCACCTGCGCCTGCTGCGCACGCCCGGCGGCTTGTCCAAGCCGCTGGCGGGCGTGCCGAAGGTGGCGGCGCAGGGGCAGGGCGGTTTGCTGGACGTGGCGCTGTCGCCGGACTTCGCGCGGGATCGCTACGTCTACCTTTCGTATGCCGAATCGGACGGCTCGCGCAGCGGCACCGCCGTGGGCCGCGGCCGCCTGTCGGCCGACGCCGGCGCGCTGGAGGATTTCCAGGTGCTGTTCCGCCAGGCGCCCAAGTTGTCGCAAGGGCAGCACTTCGGGTCGCGCCTGGTGTTCGACGGCAAGGGCCACCTCTTCATTTCGCTCGGCGAGAACAACCAGCGGCCCACCGCGCAGGATCTGGACAAGCTCCAGGGCAAAGTGGTGCGCCTCGCGCCCGATGGTTCGGTGCCGCCCGACAATCCCTTCTTCGGCAAGGCCGGCGCGCGTCCCGAGATCTGGTCGTACGGCCATCGCAATCCGCAGGGCATGGCGCTCAATCCGTGGACAGGCGCGTTGTGGGAGCACGAGCATGGTCCGCGCGGCGGCGACGAAATCAACCTGGTGCAGGCCGGCAGGAACTATGGCTGGCCGCTGGCGACCTATGGCATCAATTATTCGGGCCAGCCGATACCGGAAGCCAAGGGCGAGACGCTGGCCGGCATGGAGCCGCCGCTGTACTGGTGGGCCAGGTCGCCGGCCATCAGCGGCATGGCGTTCTACGACGCCGACCGTTTCCCGGCGTGGCGCCGTTCCCTGTTCATCGGCGCGCTGGCCGACCAGGACCTGATCCGGCTGACGCTGGATGGCGACAGGGTGGTGGCCGAGGAGCGCCTGCTGGGTGAACGCAAGGCGCGCATCCGCGACGTGCGGCAAGGCCCGGATGGCTATGTCTATGTGTTGACCGACGCGTCGCCCGGCGAACTGCTGCGGCTCGCGCCGGCGCAAACCGGAGGATGACCACGATGATGAAAACCTACGAATTGATCGGCTCGCAGGGCTGCGGTTCGGCCATCGTCGAGATGGCGCTGGCGCTGGCCAACGTGCCGCACACGCTGACCGACGTGCCGTACCTGAAGCCCGGGCCCGAGCGCGAGCGGCTGTTGCGCCTGAACCCGCTGGGGCAGGTGCCGACGCTGATCACGCCGGACGGCGAGGTGATGACCGAAAGCGCGGCCATGGTGCTGCATCTGCATGACGTGGCGCCCCAGGCGGGCCTGGCGCCGGAAGCCTCGCGGCCCGAGCGCGCGCGCTTCCTGAACCTGCTGGTGCGGCTGGTGGCGGCGGTCTATCCGACCTTCACCTATGGCGACGACCCGCCGCAATGGACCACGCCGGGCGCGCCGGCCGAGCTGCTGCGTGAACGCATACACGGCCGCCGCGCCGAAGTGTGGCTGGAACTGGAGCGCCAGGCCGGCACCCCGCACATGCTGGGCCGCCGCTTTTCGGCGCTGGACCTGTACGTGACGGTGATGACGCATTGGCGGCCCGGCCCGGCCTGGTTCGAGGCCAACTGTCCGGCCTTGACGGCGGTGGCGCGCCAGGCGGCGCAGGAACCGAACGTGGCGCGCGTGCTCAAGCGCAATTTCCCGCCGCCGACCGAGTAGCTCGCACGCCTGGCCACGGCGATGCCGCCGCGGCCAATGCGTCCCGGACGCCTACGCCTTGGCGCGTCGCTTGTGCGAACCGCGCGCCTCGCGCAGCGCGATGTAGACGCCGCTGCCGGCGATGAACAGGGCGCCCAGGTAGGCGTAGGCGTCGGGCGCCTCGCGCCAGAAGATCCAGCCCAGCAGCGTGGCCCAGATCAGGCCGGTGTAGTCGAACGGCGCCACCACCGAGGCCGGCGCGATGCGAAAACCCTGCGTGATCAGCGCCAGGCCCAGCGTGCTGAACAGCGCCACCGCGGCGAAATAGGGCAGGTCCGCCACGGCCGGCGTATGCCAGACCCAGGGCAGCGCCACGGCGCTGCACACCAGCTGGCCGGCGACGATGTAGAAGGTGGTGGTCAGCATCCCTTCGCCGCGGCTGATGCCGCGCGCGGTGATCATCATGACGGCATACAGGAACGCGGTGGTCAGCGGCAGCAGCGTGGCCGCCTGGAAGGCATCGGTGCCCGGCCGCACGATGATCAGCACGCCCGCGAAGCCGGCCAACACCGCCAGCCAGCGCCGGCCATCGACCCGTTCCTTCAGGATCAGCACCGACAGCGCCGTCACGAACAGCGGCGCGGCAAAGGCGATGGCGGTGGCTTCGGCCAGCGGCAGCGCGCGCAGCCCCAGGTAGAAGCAACAGGCCGACACGACGTTGATGGCGCCGCGCGTCAGGTGCAGTGCGGGATGGTCTGTGCGCAGCACCCGGCGCCCGCCCAGCCAGATGGCCAGCGCGGTCACGAACGGCAGCGCGATCAGCGCGCGCAGGAACAGGATCTGCAGCGGGTTGTAGGTGGTGCCCAGCCATTTGGCGTTGGCATCGCTGAGCGTCAGGAAGAAAATGCCGCCGGCGACACAGGCGATGCCTGCGAAGGCGGAGTGGTCACGCGCGGCGGGAAAAACGGTAGGGGACGACATCGGGGTTCAGCGGAAAAGGCGGCCGAGGCCGCCAGAAGGGGTAATGCGGGGTTGCCGGGCGCCGGCCCGGCGTGGATTCAGCCCTGGGCGCGGTAGGCGGCCAGCGCCACCATGGCCCAGGCGGCCAGGAACGCGGCGCCGCCCACGGGCGTGATGGCGCCCAGCCAATGGGTGCCGGTCAGGGTCAGGACGTACAGGCTACCTGAAAACAGCACGATGCCGATGAACATCACCAGGCCGGCGGCCGACAGCAACGGCGAACCGTAGCGCGCGCCCAGCAGCGCGATGATGAACAGGCCCAGGCCATGCACCAGATGGTACATGACGCCGGTCTGCCAGACCGACAGCAGCTCGGGCGTCACCAGGCGCTTGAGGCCGTGCGCGCCGAAGGCACCGGCGCCGACGGCGATCAGCAGATTGATGGCCGCGAGGATGGTGAGCTGGCGGTCGGTCATGCGAGGTCCTTTGCTGGAAGATGGGCGGGTGTGCAGATGACATGATAGGCCCATTCGCCGCGACCGTCCGGGCGGGCCCTGGCGAGGGGCGCCGCCTTCAATCCAACTTCAAGCCAACTTCAATCCACCGTCAATACCGCGCGGCCCAGCACCTTGCCGGCGCGCAGCGACGCCAGCACGCTGTCGGCCTCGTCCAGCGGATAGCGGTGCACCGGCATCGGCGGCACCTTGCCGGCGCGCACCAGGTCCATCAGCTCGCGCAGTTCGGCCAGGTTGCCGACGTAGCTGCCGATGATGGACATGGCCTTCATGGGAATCAGCGCGATCGGCCAGGACGAGGCGCCGCCAAAGAGGCCGACGATGATGAGCTTGCCGCCCTTGGTCAGGAAGTCGAAGGCGAGGGCGGTGGTGGACGGCGCGCCGACCAGGTCGATGGCGGCCTGCAGCGGCTTGCCGCCCGCCGCCTTGATGATCTGCTGCGCGGCGTCCGGCGCGGCGCCGTCGATGGCGGCCAGCGCGCCGGCCTCCAGCGCGGCCTGGCGCTTGGCCGGGTCGATATCGACCACGATGCCGCCCTTGCCGCCGAGCGCCTTGATCAGCGTCAGGCTCATCAGGCCCAGGCCGCCGGCGCCGAAGATGACCACCGGATGCTCGCGGTAGACGGCCTCGCCGATCTTCCGGAGCGCCGAATAGGTGGTCAAGCCGGAGCAGGCGTAGGGCGCGATGCGGGCCGGGTCCAGGTCGCCGATGTCGATCAGGTAGCGCGGGTGCGGCACCAGGATGTGGTCGGCATAGCCGCCGGCGCGATGCACGCCCAGGCAGGCCGGCGCGGTGCAGTGGTTCTCCTGGCCCGACAGGCAGGTCGGGCAGGCGCCGCAGCCGATCCATGGATAGACCAGGTAGTTGCGGCCGGATTCCACGCCCCGCGCGTCGGGACCGGCCGCCACCACGCTGCCCACGGTCTCGTGGCCCATCGTCAGCGGCAGCGATACGCCGCGGTCCTTGAGCGACAGCGTGCGGCCCTGGCCGAGGTCGTAGCCGCCTTCCCACAAGTGGATATCGCTGTGGCAGACGCCCGCGGCGCGCACCTTCAGCAGCACCTGCGATCCTTGCGGCGCGGGCGTGGCCTGGTCCATCTGCTGCAGCGGTTCGCGGAAGTTGACGACGCAATAGCACTTCATGGGATGTCTCCTCGGGGAATTGGCTTTATTTCTTGATCAAGGGGCACTCGCTGTCGGCCAGCGAGACGAATACCTTCTCGCCGGGCACCGTGGACAGGATGCGGTAGAAGTCGCCGGGGTACTTGGATTCCGCGGGTTTTTTCACTTCCACCAGATACAGGTCCATGATGACTCGCCCGTCTTCGGGGCGTATGCGGGCATTCTTGATCAGTTTGGTGGTGATGGGCAACTCGCGCATCTTCCGGTTGACAACGGCGCCTTCGAAGCTGCCCGCGGCCTGCGCGGCCTGCAGGTAATGCGTGGTGGCGACGTAGCTCAGGGCCTGCACGATCGAAGGCGGACGCGTCACGCCCATCTTCTGCTGCCAGCGGCGGGTCCAGGCGCGCGTGTCGTCGTCGGCGTCCCAGTAGAAGCCGGTGGGAAAGGTCAGGCCCTGCGCCACCGGCAGGCCCATGGCCTGCACGTCGTTGATGAAGGTCAGGAAGGTCAGCAAACGCTGCTTGCCTCCCGTCAGGCCGAACTCCTGGGCCTGCTTGATCAGATTGACCAGATCGCCGCCGGCGCTGGCCAGGCCGACCACGTCGGCCTTGGAGGCCTGCGCCTGCACCAGGAACGAGGCGAAATCCATGGCGCCCAGCGGGTGCCGCGTGCTGCCCAGCACCTTGCCGCCGGCCCCTTGCACGAAGCGGCTGGCGTTGGCCTCCAGCGACTTGCCGAAGACGTAATCGGTGGTGATGAAATACCAGGACTTGCCGCCGCTTTCGACCACGCTCTTGACCACCGCATTGGCCAGCGCGTAGGTGTCGGGCGCCCACTGGGTGCTGAGCGGGCTGCATTGCTTGCCGCTGAAATCGCCGGCGAAGCCGCCGCTGATGAGCGCGGTGCCGCCTTTCTCGCGCGCCACGCCCTGGGCCGCCAGGCCGGCGGAGCTGGCGCCGCCATCGACCACCGCCACCAGCCCCTGGGTATCGAACCAGCGCCGCACCAGGGCCGAGGCCACGTCGGCCTTGTTCTGGTTGTCGGCGCCGACCACCTCGACCGTCTTGCCGGCGACCTTGCCGCCGAAGTCCTCCACGGCCATGCGCACGGCCACTTCGGAGCCCAGCCCGCCCAGGTCCGAATAGATGCCGGAGCGGTCGTTGGAAACGCCCAGGCGCACGACGTCGGCGCCGGCGGCGGCTTGGGCCTGGACGGCCGGAACATGCATGGCACAGGCGGCCAGCGTGGCGGCCACGGCCGCGCACAAGGGATTGATACGCATCGGTTTGTCTCCACGGCCCGTCGGGCGAGCCGAATATCGGTTTTCTTGGGTGACGCGAATGCTGGGCCGGGGCGCCGGTTCTCCATCCGGCTGAAAATTTATTCTTATTGGTGAATAAAAATTCTTGTGCAAGAATTTATGTTCCCATATATGAAAAGTCAACACATCATCGCGGGGCCATCGCCATGGAAGTCAAACTGGTCGTCCGGACGCTGGAACTGATCGAGCTGTATGCGCAGGCGCGCCGCCCGCTGTCGCTGACCGAACTGGCGCAAGGGCTGGGCGCGCCGATGTCCAGCTGCCTGGCCCTGGTGCGCACGCTGGTGGGACGCGGCTATCTTTACGAGGTGCGGCGGCGCGGCGGTTACTACCCGACGCCGCGGCTACAGGCGCTGTGCGGCCTGATCCAGGCGGGCGACCCCTGGCTGGAGCGGGTGCGGCCGCAATTGGCGGCGCTGCGCGACCGGACCGACGAGACGGTGATGCTGGGCAAGATCCAGGACGGCGGGGTGCTGTTCCTGGAGGTGGCCGAATCGGCGCAGCCGGTGCATTACGCCACCCGCCCCGGCGAACGGCGGCCGCTGCACACGAGCGCGGTGGCCAAGGCGATCCTGGCGCGCCTGGCGCCGGGCGAGCGAGAGGCGGTGCTGGCGGCGGCGGATTTCCGCCGCTACACGGATCACACCCGCACCACGCGGGCCGCGCTGCTGGCGGACGTGGCCCGGGCCGAGGCCCAGGGCTGGGCCGAGAATGCCGGCGAAAGCGTGGCGGACCTGACCGGCCTGGCGGTGGCGCTGGAGCGGGCCGGGGAATGGTACGCGCTGTGCCTGGCGGGGCCCACGCCGCGGGTACGGGCGCGCCGCGAGGCCCACGTGCAAAGCCTGGCGGCGGCGGCCGAGGCGGTGCGCCGCGACGGCGAGACCTGAAGCGTCAGGCGCCGCGGCGCACCAGCGTCGACTTGCCGAACAGGCTTTCGATCAGGTCCACCGCCAGGTCGGCGGTCTTGTTGCGCACGTCGAAGGCGGGGTTCAGTTCGACCACATCCAGCGAGCGCATCAGCCCGGTGTCGGCGATCATTTCCATGCACAGTTGCGCTTCGCGGTAGGTTGGTCCGCCCATCACGGTGGTGCCGACGCCGGGCGCGATCTCGGGGTCGAGGAAGTCGACGTCGAAGCTCACGTGCAGATGGGTGTCTTCATCCAGCCCGGCCAACGCCGCTTCCATCGTTGCGCGCATGCCCATTTCGTCCAGGTAGCGCATGTCGAACACCTCCAGGCCGGCCTGGTGCACCAGGCGTTTTTCGCCCTCGTCGACGCTGCGGATGCCGATCTGGCGCACCCACGACGGATCGATGTCGGGCGTCTGGCCCGACATGCCGGTGATCTGGGCCGGGCCATGGCCGCACAGGCAGGCCACCGGCATGCCGTGGATGTTGCCGGTCGGCGTCAGGGCGTTGGTGTTGAAGTCGGTGTGCGCGTCCAGCCACAGCACGCGCAATTTCTTGCCCACGGCGCGGCAATGGCGCGCCACCGCGCTGATCGAGCCGATGCCCAGGCAATGGTCGCCGCCCAGCAGAATGGGCAACGCGCCCTGCGTCAGGGCCTGGTACATGGCATCGTGCACGGCCTGGTTCCAGGCGGTCACTTCGTCCAGGTGACGATAGCCGTCGACGGGCGGTTGCCACGGATTGGCCGGGCCGTAGAGATTGCCGCGATCGGTGACCTGGAAGCCCTGCGCCTCGATGACGGGGCCGATGCCGGCCACGCGCAGCGCTTCGGGGCCCATCGAGGCGCCGCGCGCGCCCGCGCCGATGTCGGTCGGGGCACCGATCAGGGTGACTTGGGTGGGCAGGGTGGCGGTGTTTTGCAAGATCAGGCTCCGTCATGCGGGGTTTCAATGCTGGCATCGAGTGTAGCGCCGTGGCGCGACGCCATCGCCATTGCGCGACCAAGGCCTTTGGCCGCGCGGCGGCGGCGCTGCGGCACAATACCCGGGTCGAGCGATTTCTTTCCGGACGATTCCATGTCATTGCACTCCCTGTTCCTCATTCTGGCGCGTGGCGCCGCCGCGGCCGCCCTGGGGCTGGCCTGCGCCGCCCCGGCGCTGGCCGCCGACAAGCCGCTGCGCATCGGCCTGATTCCGTCCGTGGCCAACGGCGCCACCGAACTGGCGGTCGCCGAGGCGCGCAAGGCGGGGCTGGAAGTCGAACTGGTGGAGTTCAGCGACTGGGTGCTGCCCAATATCGCCGTGGCCGACGGTTCGATCGACGCCAACTTCTTCCAGCATGAACCGTTCCTGCAACTGTTCAACGCGCGGCGCGGCGCCGGCCTCGTTCCCATCGCCTATGGCTATTCCACCACCATCGGCCTGTTTTCGAAGAAGCTCAAGAAGGGGCAGCCCCTGCCGGACGGCGCCACGGTCGCGGTCCCCAACGATCCGGTCAACACCGGCCGCGCCTTGTTGTTGCTGGAGTCGATCGGGCTGATCAAGCTCAAGCCGGGCGTGGCGCATCGGGCCACGATCGAAGACGTGACCGACAACCCCAAGCGCCTGAAATTCGTGCAGATCGAAGGTTCGCAATCGGCGCGCGTCTTCGACGACGTGACCGCGTCGGTTACCTACACCACCTTCGCCAAGCAGGCCGGGCTGGACGAGAAGGATGGCCTGGCCTTCGACAACACCGATCCGGCCAATGTGCGCCGCTACGCGATCCGCTGGGTCGTCCGGCCCGATCACGCGCAGGACCCGCGGCTGCTGAAATTCATTGCCATCTACCAGAACTCGGAGGCGGTCAAGGCCAGGCTGCGCAGCCTGTATGGCGACCTGATCGCCTTTCCCTGGTAGACGCCGCCGGGCATGACGGCGAATTGACGTTTCTTGGCAGTCACGGCGGCGGCCAGCACGTATACTGGCCGCGCCTTCTCACGCCCCAGGCGAATGCCGCCGGGCCGCGACGATTCTTCCTGCCAGCGAACCCATGCGACTCGTTTCCTCGAATGACGCCCTGACTGTGCCGCAGCCGCGCGTCGCCGAGACCGACAGCGGCAACGCCGGGGACCCGCGCGACCAGGAACTGGCGCGCCTGCGCCAGGTGGTGGCGCAATACGAGGCCCTGTTCCACGAGGCCCCGGTGTTGATCAACGCCTTCGACGAACATGGCAAATGCAGCTTGTGGAACGAGGCCTGCGAACGCCGCTTCGGTTGGACCCGTGAGGAAATCAACCGCCACGCCGAGCCGCTGGCGCTGTTCTATCCCGACCCGGACATCCGCGCGCGCGTGCTCGACAGCGTCGGATTCGCGGCGCATCGTTCGTTCCGTGAATGGCACCCGCTGGCGCGCGACGGCGAGCGCCTGTCGGTGCTGTGGTCCAATGTGCGACTGCCGGACGGCAGCGTGATCAACATCGGCATGGACATGACCGAGAGCCGTCGCAACGAGGCCGCCCTGGCACGCCTGGCCAAGGTCGATGGCCTGACCGGTTGCTGGAGCCGCGCGGAAATCCTGCAGCGCATGAAAGCGATGCTGGAGGCCGCCAAGCGCGGCGCCCGCCATACGGCGCTGATGCTGGACCTGGATTATTTCAAGCAGGTCAATGATCGCTATGGCCATCTGGGCGGCGACGCGGCCCTGCGCCATTTCTGCGACCAGTTGCGGGCCTGCCTGCGCGAAGGCGATTCGGTGGGCCGCCTGGGCGGCGAGGAATTCGTGGTGTTGCTGGCCGACGCCGACAAGGACGTGGCGCTGGCGGTCTGCGATCGATTGCGCCTCAGCCTGCGCCAGCATCCCGCCAATATCGATGGCCAGGCGCTGGTGCTGTCGGCCAGCGGCGGCGTGACCGGTTTCCTGGAAACCGACGCCAGCATGTCGGATGTGTTGCGGCGCGCCGATCTGGCGCTCTACCAGGCCAAGCGCGCCGGACGTGATTGCGCGGTGGTGCTGCCCTCCTGAGGCCGGGCGTCAGGCGGTGACGCGGCCTTCACGCGTGCGGCGGCCGTTCAGGCGCCAGTGCAGGCCGATCGCGGCCAGGGCCAAGGCGGCCGCGGCGACCAGCCCCAGGCTTTCGAAACCCGCGTGGGTATAGAGCGTGCCGGCCACGGCCGTGCCGACGCTGGCGCCCAGATAAGTCGTGCAGGTATTGAGACCCAGCACCGCGCCGCGTTCCTCCGGGCGGGCGCGCGACAACAGCAGCACCAGCAGGTTCAGGCTCAGTTGCGAAGCGGCGCCCCACAGCACGGCCAGGGCCAATACCGCGGCCAGCGCATGCGCCGCGGGCAACAACGCCAGATAGACCGCGCTGAGGGCGGCCAGCGCCAATGGCAATGCGCGGCGCGGGCCAAGCCGTTCGATCAGGGGCGCGCCGGCCAGGCCGGCCAGCAGGAAGCCGGCGCCATAGGCGAACGCAATGAAGCCGACCTGGCCCGCGGACAAGGCCAACAGGGTCCGCACGTGGTCGGCCAGGAAGGCATAGACGCCATAGAATGCGGACGAGAATGCCAGGCAGCCCAGCAGCAGCACTGGCACGTCGCGGCAGGACAGCGGCGCCAGCAGGCGCGACAGGCGCGGCGGCGCGGCATGGGCGCCGCGGCGTTCGGGCAGCTTGCGCAGGCCGGCCAGGGCCACCGCCGCGCAAAGGGCCAGCACGCCGTAGGTGGCGCGCCAGCCGATGGCGTCGGAGATCAGCGCCGACAGCGGCACGCCGGCCACCAGCGACACCGACCAGCCCGAGATCACGCGGCCCAACGCCCGCGTTTCCTGTCCGGCGGCGGCCACCAGCGACGCCGAACCATAGGCGGCGGGCAGGATCACGCCGGCGGCGGCGCCGGCCACTGCCTGGGCCAGGGTCAGGACGATCCAGTGCGGCGCGCCGGCCGACAGCAGCAGGGCGCCGATCAGCACGGCCATCGCGATCAGCAGCGAGCGGCGGATGCCCCAGCGGTCGATCCGGGCCGCCAGTAGAAAGGCGCTGGCGGCGGTGGCCGCGCCATAGGCCGAAATCGCCGTGCTGACGGTGAGCGGCGTGCTGGCGAACGAGCGCGCCACATCGGCAAGGATCGGACTGAGGGCCAGGCCATTGGAGCCGACTACGCTGACGGCGAACATCAAGGCGGGAATGGCGGGGGGAAGCGGCTGGCGGCGCGCGGGCTCGCGAGCGGTGTTGCGGTTCTGCATTGCGAGGATTTTATTGGAATAAAATAAGGGTTAATACCGATATTCCCTTATCCCGTAAAAGTTCGAATGCCGTTAGGCAGAACCAGATTCCAATGCCAGATCTCGACGACCGCGACCGAAAACTATTAACGCTGCTGGCGGATGACGCCTCGCCGAGCTACGCCGAATTGGGCAAATTGCTGAACCTGTCGGCGCCCGCCGTACACGAACGGGTCAAGCGCCTCAAGCGTGACGGCCTGATCAAGGGCATCGCCGCCAAGCTGGATGGCGCGCGCATCGGCCGTCCGCTGTTGGCATTCATCCACGTCGACACCAACAACTGGAGCATCACCCAGCAGGTGCTGGGCCTGGCGGAGCTGACCGAAGTCGAGGAGATCCACACCATTACCGGCAAGAGCGCCATGCTGCTCAAGGTGAGGGTGCGCGACACCCAGGCGCTCGAGGCACTGCTGGCGCGCATCCACCAGATCGAGGGCATCACCAACACCACCAGCGATATCGCGCTCACCAGCTACCTGGAGCGCGGACCGTTGCCGGAGGATGCCTGAGGCGCGGCCCGCCTGGCGTCGGCGCCGGCCGGGCGCGGGAGCGCCGCAGACGTGCCGTCAAGGCGTGGCCGGCCGCAGCCGCAGGCGGGTGATCTCGGAAGGCGCGCCCAGGCGCTTGGGCGGGCCCCAGTAGCCGGTGCCGCGGCTGATGTAGATCCACATCCCGCCGAGCCGGTGCAGGCCGGCCGTGTAGGGCTGCTGGAACCGCACGAAAAAGCCCCACGGAAAGAACTGGCCGCCGTGCGTGTGGCCCGACAGCTGCAAGGTGTAGCCCAGCGGCGCGGCGGCGGCCGCGCTGCGCGGCTGGTGCGCCAGCAGGATCCTGGCCTGGGCGTCGGGCGGCGCGCCGGCCAGGGCGGCGGCCGGATTGCTGCGCTGCTGCGGGTCGAATGCGCCCGCGTTGTAGTCGGTGACCCCGGCCACCACCACCGGCAGGCCGGCCGGGTGGATCACGGCATGCTCGTTCATCAGCACCCGCAGGCCCAGGCGGCGGAACTCCGCCACCCAGGGCGCGGCGCCTGAATAATATTCATGGTTGCCGGTCACCAGGTAGGCGCCGAAGGGCGCGCGCAACTGGCCCAGCGGGCTGGCCTGGGCCGCCAGTTGCTCGACACTGCCATCCACCACGTCGCCGGTGATCGCGATCATGTCCGGCGCCAGTTCGTTGACGGCGTCGACGATGGCCTGCACATAGCGTCGCTTGATGGTCGGGCCGACGTGGATATCGCTGATCTGGGCAATGGTGAATCCGTCCAGGTCGGCCGGCAGGCCGCGGACGGGCACATCCACCGTCACCACGCGCGCCCGCCGGCGGGCGTTGTAGAAGCCCAGCAGCGTGGCGGCCAGCGCCAGCGCCGCCACCGCCAGCGCGCTGGCGCGCCGCAGCGCGGGCCAGGGCAGGTCCGCGCTGATGGCCAGGCCGGCCAGCCATGTCACCAGCAATGCGGCGTCGCGCAGCACCGTCAGCACGAACAGCGACGAAAACAGGCCCATGGCGATCAGGCCCACCCAGGCGATGCGGTCGCCCCAGGGCGGATGCACCGAGGAACGGCCCAGCATCCCCAACGGAATCAGCACGCACGACAGGATCAGCAGCAGGATGGCGGCGGCGGCGCCGGGGCCGTCGAAACCGGCATCGGGGATGAGGCGGGCGCCCACATAGACGTGGGCCAGCGCGCCCAGGGTCAGGAAGCGCAGGAAAAACGAGGATTGGCGTAGGGACACGGGCGGCGGGGCGAGGGCGGGCGCGCAGGCCCGCCCGGCGATAGCGGGGGAACCGCCATTCTATGCCGTGCGCCCGCGGGCCGGCGCGCCGCGGCCGCGCCCGGCCTCCCGGTTCATGCCGGCGCCAGCAGGCCGGCGTTCATCTCTTCCAGGTGATTGATGCCGAGCATGGCCATGTTGCGGTCCACTTCGGCGCGCAGCAGGCCGATGGCGTGGGCCACGCCGGCCTGGCCGCCGACCGCGGCGGCATAGTTGAAGGGGCGGCCGACGAACACGAAGCGCGCGCCCAGGGCCAGCGCCTTGAGCACGTCGCCGCCGCGGCGCACGCCGCTGTCCATCATCACCGGCATGGCGCCTGCCTCGGCCACCACGCCGGGCAGGGCGCGCAGCGGCGAGATCGCGCCGTCGAGCTGGCGGCCGCCGTGGTTCGAGACGATGATGCCGTCCGCGCCGTGTTCGCGCGCCAGCCGCGCGTCCTGGGGATGCAGGATGCCCTTGATGATGAGGGTGCCTGGCCATTGGCGGCGGATGCGCGCCACGTGTTCCCAGCTGAGATGGTCGCGCGCGCTGAAGTCGCGCAGCACCGACGCCGATACGATGGGCGCGCCGCGAGTGGCGAACGAATTCTCGAAATGCGGCATGCCGTGAGCCAGCAGCGTGCGCAGGAAGGTGCCGGCCAGCCAGCGCGGCCGGGTCAGGCCGTCCCAGGCCAGCCGCAGGCTGGGCTTGAGGGGCGTCGAGAATCCGGTGCGCACGTTGTTCTCGCGGTTGGCGGAGACGGGGATGTCCACCGTCAGCACCAGCGTTTCATAGCCGGCGCGGGCCGCGCGCGCCACCAGCGCGTCGATGCGCGCGGGATCGCCGGGCAGGTAGGCCTGGAACCAGGTGCCGGGCGCCTGCTCGATGACTTCTTCCAGGGGGATCAGCGCGGTGCCGCTGAGAATGGCGGGAATGCCCTGTTCGCGGGCGGCGCGCGCCAGCACGATATCGCCGCGATAGGCCGACAGTGCGCTGATGCCCATGGGCGCGATGCCGAATGGCGATTCGTAGCGCTGGCCGAACAGTTCCGTGTGCTGGCTGCGGCCCGACACGTCGACCAGCACCCGCGGCTGGAACGCGTAGCGGCCGAAGGCGTCGCGATTGGCTTGCAGCGACTGGTTGTCCTCGGCGGCGCCGGCGACGTAGCCGAATATCGGGCGTGGCAGGCGCCGGCGCGCGGCGGCCTCGAAATCGTCCAGGGACAGCATGCGCGCCAGGGCGCGGGCGGGACGGGGCGTGGCGCGGGTCGCGGACGCGGGGGCGGGCAGGACGCTCGTAGTCATTGGAGGAGGCGAAAAACCTCCAATCTACCCAGCCCGCCTGATCGTATAAAGCGAATAAAACCGCTATTGCCTGTTCACTTTTTCCGGACAACACGGCGCCGCTGTGCGAACTGCCGCGTTCATCGGTTTGCGCGTTCGCGCGAACCGCCGCGCTCATCGGTTTGCGCAGTCGCGCGAACCGACGCGCTCATCGGTTTGCGCAGTCGCGCGAACCGACGCGCTCATCGGTTTGCGCAGTCGCGCGAACCGCCCCATGCCGTCGGTTTCAGTCCCGCGGCAGCGCCAGCAATTCACCCATGCGCACCGGGCCACGCACCGAGGGCGTGTCGGCCCAGCGGATCCTGCCCGGCCCGAACAGCACGATCGCGGTCGAACCCAGCTTGAAGCGGCCCATCTCGGCGCCCTTGGCCAGATGGATCGGCGCGCGCGCGGCGTCGTCGTAGCGCACCGCCTTGACGCGGCGCTTGTACGGCGTGACCAGCCCGGCCCACACGGTTTCGATCGACGCCACGATCATGGCGCCGACCAGCACCACGGCCATCGGCCCGTGTTCGGTGTCGAACAGGCAGACCACGCGCTCGTTGCGCGCGAACAGGCGCGGCACGTTGCGCGCGGTCAGCGGGTTGACCGAGAACAGCCGGCCCGGCACATGGATCATCTCACGCAGCGTGCCGGCCACCGGCATGTGGACGCGGTGGTAGTCCTTGGGCGACAGGTAGATGGTGGCGAATTCCCCGCCCTGGAAGGGCGCGGCGCGTTCGGCGTCGCCGCCGAGCAGTTCGGTCAGGCCGTAGCTGTGGCCCTTGGCCTGGAAGATGCGGCCATGTTCGATGGCGCCCATCTGGCTGATGGCGCCATCGGCGGGGCACAGCACGCCGCCGGGCTCGTCATCGAGCGGACGGGCGTCCGGCTTGAGGGCGCGGGTGAAGAAATCGTTGAAGCAATCGAAGGCCAGCGCGTCTTCCTGCTCGGCTTCGCGCATGTCCACGCCGTACTTGCGTACGAAGCGCGAGATCATCCAGTTCTTGATCGCGGGTTCCCGGCAGTCCGAGGCGTAGCCGAAGAGGCGCGACACCAGGTGATGCGGCGCGAGGTATTGGCTGGCGAGGAAGAGTTGGTCTTTGATCGGCATCTAGGGCGCTAAAAAACGCGTCCCGCGGACAGCGGGACGTGGTTGGGGTTGACGCGAATAGGCCTGCGCCCGGCGTGCAAACGACGCGATTGTAACGCGTTCGTCCCGCCAGTGGACCTCCTGTCGGAAGGTGTTTGCGGCGGCGCCCGCTCAGGCGGCGGCCTTGGCCGACAGCTTGGTCTTGTAGAGCCAGTCCTTGTAGTCGTCCAGGTCGCCGTCGAACGGGCTGAAGCGGCCGTCGGCGACGATGATGAACTGGTCGGTGGTGGCGCGCAGCAGGTGGCGGTCGTGAGAGACCAGCACCAGCGTGCCTTCGAACTGCGCCAGCGCGGTGGTCAGCGCTTCGCGGGTTTCCAGGTCCAGGTGGTTGGTGGGTTCATCGAGCAGCAGCAGATTGGGGCGCTGCCAGACGATCAGCGCCAGCGCCAGGCGCGCCTTCTCGCCGCCGGAGAAGGGCGCGATCGAGCTGGTGGCCATGGCGCCGTTGAAATTGAAGCTGCCCAGGAAGTTGCGCAGTTCCTGTTCGCGCACCGTGGGCGCGATCTTGGTCATGTGCCACAGCGGCGATTCGTCGTGGCGCAGCATCTCGACCTGGTGCTGGGCGAAGTAGCCGATCGACAGGCCCTTGTTGAACTGCGTCTCGCCGGCCAGCGACTGCAACTCGCCGGCGATGGTCTTGATGAAGGTCGACTTGCCGGCGCCGTTGATGCCCAGCAGGCCCAGGCGCTGGCCCGCCTGCAATGAAAAGTCGATGCCCGACACGATGATGCTGTCGGAGGTGACGCCGCTGTCCTCGTCGGTGTTGCGGTAGCCGGCGCTGACCTTGTCCATCGTCAACAGCGGATTGGGCGCGCGCAGCGGCTCGCGGAACTCGAACGAGAACTCGGCCGCGGCGCGCAGCGGCGCCACTTCTTCCATGCGGGCCAGCGCCTTGATGCGGCTCTGCGCCTGGCGCGCCTTGCTGGCCTGGGCCTTGAAGCGGTCGATGAAGGATTGCAGGTGCGCGCGCTGGCGCATCTGCTTTTCGATCATGCCCTGCGCCAGTTCCAGTTGAGCCGCGCGCTGGCGCTCGAACGACGAGTAGTTGCCCGAGTAGCGCTTGAGCTTGCGTTCGTCGATGTGGACGATGACGTTGACCACGCCGTCCAGGAAGTCGCGGTCGTGCGAGATGACGATGAGCGTGCCCGGATAGCGCTTGAGCCAATCCTCCAGCCAGATGATGGCGTCCAGGTCCAGGTGGTTGGTGGGCTCGTCCAGCAGCAGCAGGTCGGACGGGCACATCAACGCCTGCGCCAGGTTCAGCCGCATGCGCCAGCCGCCGGAGAAGCTGGTGAGCGGCAGCTGCATCTGCGCCTGCGTGAAGCCCAGGCCGGTCAGCAATTGCTCGGCGCGCGAGTGCACCGTGTAGGCATCGGCGTCGGCCAGCGCGGCGTAGATATCGGCCATGCGCAGGCCGTTCTCGGCGCTCTCGGGCTCCGCTTCCAGCGCGGCCAGCTCGGCTTCGAGCCTGCGCAGCGTGACGTCGCCGTCGATGGCGTATTCGATGGCGGGACGGTCCAGCGCGGGCGTTTCCTGCGCCACGTAGGCCATGCGCCAGCTGGCGGGATAATCGAGGTCGCCCTGGTCGGCGTGCAGCGTGCCGCGCAGCAGGCCGAACAGGCTCGACTTGCCGGCGCCGTTGGCGCCGATCAGGCCGATCTTGTCGCCGGGGTTGAGCAGCAGGTCGACCTTGTCGAACAAGGGCTTGACGCCGCGCATCAGTGAAACTTGTTGGAAGCGGATCATGAATCGTGTGGCTGGAGGGCGCGCAGGGCGCGCGGCAAGGCTCCCGCCACAAGCTGCGGCGCAAAAAGGGGAACCGTGGAGGAATCGCGCCGGCGGCGTGGCAGGGTGGGCCGCGCCAGGCGCGACAGGCGGATGGGGCAGGGCGCCCATCCGATCGCGGCCGCTATTGTAGCTGGCCGCGCGGACCGTCGCCCCGCGTGGTGTTCAGTCCGGATCCGGTTGGCCGGCGATCGCGGCGGCCAGGGCCAGCAGGCGTTCGGCTTCGCGCGCATGCAGGTTCTCGACCAGGGCGCCGTCGACCACCGCCACGCCCCGGCCCGCCGCCCGCGCCGCGTGCCAGGCTTCCAATCGCCTGCGCGCGCTGGCCAGCTCGGCGTCGGTGGGCGCGAAGGCGGCATTGGCCGCTGCGATCTGCCTGGGGTGGATCAGTGTCTTGCCATCGAACCCCTGGTCGCGCCCCTGCTTGCAGGCGGCGGCCAGGCCGGCGTCGTCGTCCAGGTCCAGGTGCACGCCATCGAGGACCGCCAGGCCATGGGCCCGCGCCGCCAGCACCGCCAGCGAGCGCGCCAGCAGGGTTTCGTGGCGTTCCGGGGTATGACGCGCATGCAGGTCCTTGACCAGGTCGGAGGTGCCGACCACGATCGCGGCGAGGCGGGGATGGCCGCCGGCGATGGCGTCGAGGCGCAGGAATCCCAGCGGCGTTTCCGCCATGGCCCACAGCGGCAAGGTGGCGGGCGCGCCAGCAGCATCCAGGGCGCGCGCCAGCGCATCGAGTTCGGCCGCCGATTGCACCTTGGGCAGCAACACCGCGTCGGCGCCGGCGCGCGCGATGGCGCGCGCATCGTCCAGGCCCCACGGCGTATCGAGGGCGTTGATGCGGACCACGCATTCGCGCCGCCCGTAGCCGCCGGCGCGCAGGGCGGCCACCACCTGTTGCCGCGCAAGCGCCTTGGCGTCCGGCGCGACCGCGTCCTCGAGGTCGAGGATCAGCGCATCGGCGTCGAGGTCGCGGGCCTTGTCCAGGGCGCGCGCATTGGCGCCAGGCATGTAGAGGACGGAACGGCGAGGGCGTGCGGTCAGTGGCATGGCGGCGATTGTTCAGGACTGGAGGTTGCCAACGATCTGCACAGGCATGGTGCAGACGTAGCCGACGCCATAGACCGTGCGGATGCCCATGTCGGCGCCCGCCTGCGCCCGCAGTTTGCGGCGCAGGCGGTGCATGTGGGCATCGAGCCGATGCGTGTCGTAGGCTTCGGCGCTGGCGCCCAGGGCCTCGACCAGCCGGCCGCGCGAAAGCGGCAGCGGGGCGGCCTGGATCAAGGCGCCGATGAGGCGGCTTTCGGTATCGGTGATGTCGACGTGGACGCGCTTGGGCGACACCAGCATGCGGCGCGCCGGGTCGAAGCGCCAGATCTCGGCGGAGGGGGCTTCGGGGTCGACGGCCGGCACCACCCGCAGGCGTCGCGACAGCGACACCAGCGTCGCGCCCAGTTCGGCCAGGTTGACGGGCTTGGTGAGGTAATGGTCAGCGCCCAGGCTCAATCCCGACACCTTGTCTTCGCTCAGCAGGCGGCCGGTCAGCATGATGATGCCCATTGACGGATAGGTGGTGCGCAAGTGCGACACCCGCGCCAGGCCATCGCCGTCCGGCAGCATGGCGTCCAGCACCAGGATGCCCGGCGTGACGCTCAGCAGCAACTGGTCCAGCTCGGCCAGCGATCCGGCGGTGAGGATGGCTTCGCCCAGGCCGAGGTCGTGGATGAATTCGGCGATGGTGTCGCGCCAGTCCCCGTGATCGTCGACGATGATGATGGTCACGGCGCCGGACAAGCTAGCGGTTGTGCTCGAGGCGCTCCAAGGGCAAACACGCTTTCCGCTCCTTTCATGCTACGGCTTCTTATTGGTGTGGGTGAGTCCGCCGGGCGCGGGCGCAGGACCGGAAGGCACGCCAACCGGTGTGGTCCCCTCGAGGCGCTTCGCGGAGAATATCATTATCGCCGTTGCGGCGGCGCCGCATATTGCGATGCAACGCGCCCGACGCGGCCGGTCCGGCCGAGGAAATGGGGCTGATCAAAAAATGCGCAGCCCCTGCCGTGTGGCGGGAACGGCCAGCAGCCGTGCGCGGGCGACTTTTTTATCCACAGAAACTGTGGATAAAAAACAGCGGCTGGAAGTTGTTCACCGCCAGGGCGCCATCACTCGGCGCCCGTTCGCGGGTCCGCCAGGTATTCGACCGGCACGCCCTGCGGCACGCGGCGCACGCGGTCGCGTTCGATGCGGGGCGGAGCGAATCGCGTCTTGCGCGCGGCCGCATTCTGCAGCAGGACCGACAGCACCGCGCCCTTGTCCTGGATCCATTGGGTCTTGCCGCGCAGCAGCTTCATCGCATTCTCGGCGGTTCCCAGTTT
This sequence comes from Achromobacter xylosoxidans, assembly GCF_001457475.1. Taxonomy (NCBI): domain Bacteria; kingdom Pseudomonadati; phylum Pseudomonadota; class Betaproteobacteria; order Burkholderiales; family Alcaligenaceae; genus Achromobacter; species Achromobacter xylosoxidans. The sequence continues at coordinate 3,045,824 of NZ_LN831029.1, forward strand.
GTAGGACATGGAGTTGATCTGCACCGCGTTCTTGCCATCGAAAGCAGACTCGTCCTGCTCAGTAATGGCCGCCGCGTCGAGGTTGTTGCTTTCGTGGTCGACGCGGTAGATGAATTTGATGCCGCTGAACGGGTCGCGCACGACGACGAGCTTGTCCGAGCCCGAGACGTCCGACAGCATGCCGATGACCGGCGACTCGACCAGCTGGTTGCCCCGTTGCTCTTCGGTGTAGATGAAGATGCTGCGGCGATTGTGCCCGAGCGACGCGGGCGGGGCGAGGGGAGAACGATCCATACCTGACTTGAGAAGGGCGGGGAGGGGCAGAACCCGTCCCGCGGTACTGCGTTAACGGCCTCGAGTCGCGGGAACTTGAGTGCCGGCCATGATGAAACCACAAAGAGCGAGCGCCGCGACGTTCAGGGCGCGCGCCGCAGGCGCGCCAGCAGGCGCGCTTTGGCGGCGGGCCAGTCGTCGTCGAGAATGGCGAAATAGACCATGTCGCGGGTGCGTCCGGACTGCGCGATCAGGTGCTTGCGAAACACGCCTTCCTCGACGCCGCCGATGCGCAGGATGGCTTGCCGCGATTGCACATTGGCCGCCTCCGTCTTGAATACGACGCGTATGATACCAATTGTTTCAAAGGCGTGCTGCAATAAAAGATATTTCGCTTCGGTGTTGGCGCCGCTGCGCTGGCTGGCGGGTGTCAGCCAGGTGGCGCCGATCTCCAGGCGCCTGTGCGGCAGCGCGATATCCATGTACCGGGTCGTGCCGATGACCTGGCCGTCGGCGCGGCGGACGATGGCGAACGGCAGGCAGGCGCCCGCCGCCTGGCCCGCCAGGGCGCGTTCGACATAGCGGCGCATGTCCGCGGCCGACGCCACCGGTTCGGGCTGCAGCCGCCACAGTTCCGGATCGAGGCCGACTTGCGCGAGCGGACCCGCGTGGTCCAGCGTCAGGGGTTCCAGACGCACGATCTGGCCATCGAGCGTGACCGGTTGAAGGGAAGCGGGGGCGGGCATGGCGTGGCTCCGTGAGCGCGTCGGGGTCGGGCGCGGACCGTCGTGGCAGGCCTCCCCGGGGCGACGGATGATTCTACGCCCGCGGTCGTGGCTTGCCGAACCCCTCGCGGCGGCGCAGAATGCCGCGCATGAAAACAGACGTGGTAGTCCTGGGCGCGGGTATCGTCGGCGTGAGCGCGGCGCTGCATCTGCAGGCGCGCGGCCGCGCGGTGACCCTGCTGGACCGGCGCGGTCCGGGCGAGGAAACCAGCTACGGCAATGCCGGGTTGATCGAACGCGCCAGCGTCATTCCCTATGCCTTTCCGCGCGACTGGCGCAGCCTGTTGCGCTATGCCGGCAACCGCCGGCCCGACGTCCGCTACCATGCGCGCTTCCTGCCGCGCATCGCGCCCTGGCTGCTGCGTTACTGGTGGCATTCCGCGCCGCCCCGGCTGGCGCGGGCGGCCGCCGCCATGCTGCCGCTGATCGAGCGCAGCGTGGCCGAGCACGACGCGCTCAAGGACGCGGCCGGCATCGGCCGGCTGTTCCGCCGCAATGGCTGGATCGACGGCATGCGGACCCAGGCCAGCCTCGATGGCGCGGTCGCCGAGGCCGCCGCGCTGGCGGCCTACGGATTGGATTACGCGGTGCTGGACCGCCAGGGCCTGGCGGCGCTGGAACCGTCATTGTCGTCGCGCCTGGTGGGCGCGATCCATTGGCGCGATCCGGTCAATGTATCGGACCCGGGAGCGGTGGCGCGCGGCTACGCGGCCTTGTTCCAGCAACGCGGCGGCATACTGGCGCGGGGGGATGCGCGCACGCTGGAGTCGGTGTCCGGCGGCTGGCGGGTGCGTGGGGCGACGGGGCCGCTGGAGGCGCGCGACGTGGTGGTTGCGCTGGGCCCCTGGTCGCCCGATGTATTGCGGCCGCTGGGATATCGCATACCGATGGCGGTCAAGCGCGGCTATCACCAGCATTTCGCGCTGGAGGGCGGCGCCGCGCTGTCGCGGCCGGTGGCCGATATCGACAGTGGTTTCGTGGTATCGCCCATGACGCTGGGCCTGCGCCTGACCACCGGGGCCGAGTTCGCGCCGCGCGACGCGGCGCCGACGCCGGTACAGGTGACGCGTACCCGGGCGCTGGCGGCGCAACTGCTGCCGCTGGGCGCCGCGGTGGAGAAGACGCCCTGGATGGGATGCCGGCCGTGCATGCCGGACATGCGGCCGGTGATCGGCCCGGCGCCGCGCCATCCGGGATTGTGGCTGGCGTTCGGCCATGCGCACCACGGCTTCACGCTGGGGCCGGTGACCGGCAAGCTGCTGGCCTGCCTGGTGACGGGGCAGGCGCCGGACATGGACCCGGCGCCTTACGCCTTGAACCGCTGAGGCGGCGCCGGTTCAGGCGTGGGCGCGGCGCTCGCGCACCGCTTGCGCCAGCAGGTCCAGCACCGGCAGCGTCTGGGCCCAGCCCAGGCAGGCGTCGGTGATCGACACGCCATGGCGCAACGGCTGGCCCGGCTTGAGATCCTGGCGGCCTTCCTCGAGGTGGCTTTCGATCATCACGCCGGTGATGCGGCGATCGCCGCGGCTGAGCTGGGCGGCGATGTCGCGCGCCACGTCGACCTGGCGCAGGTGCGACTTGTTGGAATTGGCGTGCGAGCAATCGATCATGACCTGTTCGCGTTGGCCGGCGGCGCGCAGCACGGCGCAACAGGCGTCGACGCTGGCCGCATCGTAGTTCGGGCCTTGCTTGCCGCCGCGCAGGATCACGTGGGTGTCCACGTTGCCGCGGGTTTCGAAGATGGCGGCCATGCCCATCTTGGTCATGCCCATGAAGGCATGCTTGGCGCTGGCGGCGACGATGGCGTCGGCCGCGATCTGCACGCCGCCGTCGGTGCCGTTCTTGAACCCCAGCGGGCAGCTCAGGCCGGAGCTGAGCTGGCGATGGCTGGGACTTTCGGTGGTGCGCGCGCCGATGGCGCCCCAGGCGATCAGGTCGGCGATGTATTGCGGGCTGAGCAGATCGAGGAATTCGGTGGCGATCGGCAGGCCCAGGCCGCTGATGTCCAGCAGCAGCTCGCGGGCACGGCGCAGGCCTTCGTTGATGCGGAAGCTGCCATCCAGGCGCGGGTCGTTGATGTAGCCCTTCCAGCCGACGGTGGTGCGCGGCTTTTCGAAGTACACGCGCATGACGACCAGCAGGTCATCGCGATACTGGTCGGCGGCGGCGCGCAGCTGGCGCGCGTATTCCATGGCCTGGGCGTGGTCGTGGATGGAGCAGGGGCCGACCACCAGCACCAGGCGGTCGTCGCGGCCGTGAAGCACGTCGGCGATGCGGGCGCGGCTGTCTTCGACCAGCGTCTGGATCTCGGCCGAAACCGGCAGTTCGTCCTGCAGCAGGGCGGGCGAAATCAACGGCCGCACGGCGCTGATGCGGGTGTCGTCCGTGCGGGTGTTGTCCTGGGTGGCGTCGGCCGTGCCGACCTCGCGGTCGTGCAGGGGATCGTCAATGCGGGTCAAGGGAAGCTCCGTGCCATAGATGCGGAAAAGAGCGTCATTATCGCACCGGCGGGCTTCGTCCGTCCGGGCTATGTCCCCCACGGTCTAGGCCGATCGGCGGCCGCGGGGGCGCAATAGGACCTAGCCCGTCGTCGCCGGCGCTACAGTCGCGGAAGATGCCGTAGCATGGAGGGACCATGCCGACATCCCGAGGACGTGCGCGATGCCCAAGACCGACGCCGGTGCCAACCGACGGATCCTTCTGGTGGAAGACCACCCCGTGGAGCGGGCCTATCTGCAGAATATGCTGCTGGCGCTGGGCTATCGCCGGGTCGCGGGCGTGGGCAGCAGCACCGAAGCCGTCAGCGCGCTGGCGCGCCAGGCCTACGACGTGGTGATCAGCGACATCGTCATGGGCGAAGGTGACGGCACGCGCCTGCCGACCGAGTTGCGCCAGCTGGTCGACGGAGGCCGGCTCAAGAGCATGCCGCCCATCATCTGGATCAGCAGCCTGTCGGACGAACTGCTGCAGTCGCACGTGCGGCTGGCGCTGCAGGGCGGCTGCCCGTCGTCGCTGGCGCTGTCCAAGCCGGTCTCGCGCAACGCCATGCAGCATGCCGTCAAAATGGCCCTGCACAGCATCGAACACGGCACGACGGCTTCGCCGCGCCAGACGGCCGTGCGGCGCGATGAAATCGAGGCCGAACTGGGCCATGCGCTGAGTTCGGGCGAGGGCATGAGCGTGGTGCTGCAGCCGCAGGTCGACCTGGACAGCGGTCGCGCCGTCGCGGCCGAAGCGCTGTCGCGCTGGACCCATCCATCGTTGGGCGCCATTCCCGCCGTTGACTTCGTGCCGGCCGCGCACCGGCTGGGGCTGGACCAGACCCTGTTCAACCGCGTTGCCGATTGCGTGGTCGAGGTGCAGGTGGCGATGCACGCGGAGGGAATCGCGGTGCCGATCGCGATCAACGCATCGGCCTCGACGCTGTGCGCGCCCGGCCTGCCGGACGCGCTGGAAACGCGCGTGACGCAGGCCGGCCTGCCGACCCGCCTGGTCAAGGTGGAGCTTACCGAGGACGAGCCGGTCACCGACTGGTTGACGCTGTCGTCGGCGCTGAACCTGCTGCGGGTGCGCGGCTTCGAGCTGGCGATGGACGACTTTGGCGCCGGCATTGCGTCGATGCGGCTGTTTTCGGCCATGCCGTTCACGGAACTGAAGATCGACCGCGATTTCATCGTCCACATGCACCGCGAGCCGGCGTCGCGCGCGGTGGTGGCGGCCGCCATCGAAATGGGGCGCGTCCTGGGGCGCCGGGTGGTGGCCGAAGGGGTCGAGCAGGAGCGCGACATCCAGTTGCTGCGCGAACTCGGTTGCAAGGTGGCGCAGGGCTATGGGATTTCGGTGCCGCTGCCGCCGGACGATTTCATCGCGTTCTGCCGCCGGCGATGAGCGCCCCGGCGGCAGCCGCGAAGACGGTCGTCGTCAGAGGCCGGCCACGTCGATGTCGCCCGGATGATCGACCGAGAACTTGAACACCACGTCGCGCGACTTGCCCGGTTCCATTTCCCAGTTCCAGACCAGCACGCCGTCGTCTTCGCGCTTGATGTCGCGTTCGGCGGGCGACAGCAGCTTGACTTCGATCTTCTCGTTGCGCGAGATCGGCAGGCGATCCTTGAAGGTGACCTGTTCCTTGGTGGCCTTGTTGTTCTTGACGGTGATCTTGTACTCGTAGGTCACGCGCTTGCCGTTGCCGGAAAAACCGGTGCTTTCGGTGAAGCGATTGACCAACTGGCGCTTGATCGAGATGCCGTCGTCGGCGCCCAGCGCCAGTTCGAGTTTCTCGCCCGGCATCACCGTCTTCATGGAAGAGGCGGCGACGAAGGCGTCATCCAGGAAGGTATTGAGCGTGCCCGCCAGGAACGGGTAGTCGGTGCCGTTGCTGGCCAGGGCGGTCAGGAAGGCCGCCTCGCGCAGCGCCGGCGTGGATTGGTATTGCAGCGTGGCGGGCAGCTTGGCGGTGGTGATGGCGACGCGCTGCACGCTGTTGTCCGACGGCAGCGTGGCCGGGGCGCGGATCTGGAACGACGCGCTGGTGGCCTCCGACTGTACCGCGGCGGTCGAATCCTTGACGTCTTCCAGCGCATACGCTGCCTCGTCAGCGGCCATCTCGGCACTGGCCTTGGGGCTCATGCGCGCGCGAGATTCGTTGCGCATGACCGGCGCGGGGGCCGTCGCCGGCATCGGCCTGACAGGTTGCGGCGGCGCCGCCACGTCGATGATCCACGGATTCAGCTTGGGCGCGCCGCCGCCCAGGGCTGGTTGCGCGGTCGACAGCGTCAGCTTGACGTTGTTCCAGTCCTCGCCGGTGTTCTGCCGGATGACGCCGAAATAACCCAGGTCGACGCTGCGGTCGGCCGGGCGCAGGCGCGCGTCGTAGGCAGGCGTCCAGCGGGCCCCGGCGACTGCGTAGGAGACGTTCAGGTCGAGCTTGCCGGCGCGCGCCAGGTTGACGCGCAGCGTGACGGTCTTGGTGCGGCGGTTGATCTGGCCCTGCAGCTGGCCCAATTCGCCTTGGGCGGCGGACAACTGGCGCTCCAGGTCCTCGCGTTGCTCGGCGACACGACGCAGGCCGGCCAGCACGCGGTTGAGCGTGTCGGCGCTGAGCGACTGGATCGCCTTCAGTTCATCCAGGGTCGGACGCGGACCCTCCTTGGCCGGTTCGGTGGCGCCCCGTTGCATCATCGCCACCAGTTCGCGCTGGTTCTCCAGCACCGCCGCCTCGTCGTCGAGCGCGGCCTGCTGGCCCTCGATCTTGCGGATCTGATCTTCCAGCTGCTTGACGCGGTCGTTGGGCGTATCGGCCTGGAAGGCGTCGCGCACCCGCACGTCCAGCAGGGTGGCCTGGCCGGTGCTCTTGGCGGACACCTGCAGCGAGTTTTCCTGCAGGCTGGCCGGCAGCTTTTCCAGCACCAGCTCGTGCTCGCCGGCCGGCAGGTCGCTGCTGGCGGCGCGGGTGACCACGGCGCGGTCCTGGTAGACCGTGACGGCGCCGATGGAGGAGGCCAGTCCGGCCGCCGCGGCCAGACCGGGAAGCGTGGCAAGGGCCACAGCCAGGAGAGTACGTTGCACGTGTGCACCTATGGGCGGGTTGCGCCGGCCGGGCCCCGCCAGGGGGCCTCTGCGGCGATAGCGCGACAATTTACAGGGCGCCGCGCCGCCGGGGTTTACAGGAGGTGACAAAGGCGACAAGGCGATACCGGGCGGGTTTCACGCTGGCGCCGCGTGTTCCGGGTGGGCCAGCCCCCGCAGCATCTGGACCGCGTTGCGCGCGGCGATGGAGCGGTCGTGGCGGCGGTAGGCCATGTCCAGCAAGGCATGCGGCGCATCGCCCTTGATCGGCCGGTACTCGATGCCTTGCGCGCCCATGTGGCGCATGGCCGCCGGCACGATCGAGATGCCCACGCCCGCCGCCACCAGGCTGACGATGGACGCCATCTGCGGCGCCTCCTGGATCACGCGGGGCGTGAAGCCGGCGCGCAGGCAGGCGCCCTGGATGGCATCGTACAGGCCGGCGCCGATCGGGCGCGGATAGAGCACGAAATCCTGGTCCGCGAGGGCGGCGATGGGCACGCTGCGCTTGCGGCTGAGCGGATGGCCGGGAGGCAGGGCGATCAACATCGGTTCGTCCAGCACGCGCTCGGATTCGAACTCCGGGTCAAGCACGTAGGGCGGCCGCACGAATGCCACGTCCACGGCGTTCTCGCGCAGGCCGCGCAGCAGGCTGATGGTGTTGCTTTCCGTGAGGCTGATGCGCACGTCGGGATAGCGGTCGCGGAACGCCCGGATGGCGCGCGGCAGATAGGGATGGAACACGGCCGAGGCCGTGAATCCGACGGTGATGGCGCCATGCTCGCCCCGTCCGAGGCGGCGCGCCGTGTCGATGGCGCGGTCGGCGCTGGCCAGGATGGCGCGCGCGTCTTCCAGGAATTGGGCGCCGGCCTCGGTCAGTTCGACGCCGCGCGGCAGGCGCAGGAACAGCGGCGTGCCGATCTCGCGCTCCAGTTGCTGGATCTGCTGGCTCAGCGGCGGCTGGCCGATACCCAGCCGCGCGGCGGCGCGGGTGAAGTGCAGCTCGTCGGCGACCACGGTGAAATAGCGCAGGTGTCTCAGTTCCATCGTTATTAAATATAGCGAGTGCCGGTTTCATATATTGGACATATGCAGGGGAAAAGTCTACTTTGATCGCACGGGCCGTTGCCCGGTGTTTTTCGAGAATCCCGATGTCCACTGCTTCCGCCGCTTCCGCCTCCGCCCCTGGCGCCGCGTCCCCCGCGCCGCAGCCCGATTACCTGGCGCGCGGCACGCCGGCCCTGCGGCGCGCCCAATGGGCGCTGTTCGCGGCCGGTTTTTCGACCTTTTCGCTGCTGTATTGCGTGCAGCCGCTGATGCCGCTGTTCACGCAGGCCTTTGGCGTGTCCCCGGCCGAGAGCAGCCTGGTGCTGTCGCTCTGTACCGGCCTGCTGGCCATCGCCATCTTCCTGGTCGGCCTGTTTTCCCAGGCGTTGCCGCGCAAGCGGATCATGGCGCTGTCGCTGCTGGCCTCGGCCATCCTGGGCACGGCGGCGGCGATCGCGCCCGACTGGCACAGCCTGCTGGCGTTGCGCGCCCTGCAAGGCGTGGCGATGGGCGGGGTGCCGGCGGTGGCCATGGCCTACCTGGCCGAGGAAGTCGAACCCGACACGCTGGGTTTCGCGATGGGGCTGTACATCAGCGGCAGCGCCTTCGGCGGGCTCTCCGGCCGCGTCATCACCGGCCTGGTGTCGGATCATTTCGGATGGCGCGCGGCCTTGGGCACGCTGGGGCTGCTGGGCGTGGTGGCGGCCGTGCTGTTCATCTGGCTGCTGCCGGCCTCGCGGCGCTTCACGCCGCGGCGCCCGCGCGGCTGGGCCGGCGTGGCCGGCGACGTGCGCGCCGGCATCGGCGCGCATCTGCGCAACGGCCCGCTATGCGGCCTGTTCGCCATGGGCGGCCTGTTGATGGGCGCGTTCGTCACGGTCTACAACTATGTCGGCTTCCGCCTGCTGGCGCCGCCGTTTTCGCTGAGCCAGACGTTCATCGGCTTCATTTTCGTGGTGTACCTGGTCGGCATTTTCGCTTCCACCTATTTCGGCCGCCTGGCCGATCGCCATGGACGCGGCGCCATGCTGGCGGCCGCGACCGGCCTGGCGCTGGCGGGCCTGCTGCTGACCCTGTCGGATGCCTTGCCGCTGCTGATCGCGGGCATCGTGGTGTTCACCTTCGGATTCTTCGCCGCGCATGCGGTGGCCAGCGGTTGGGTCGGCCAGATGTCGCGCGGCTACAAGGCCTTGGCGGCTTCGCTGTACCTGCTGGTGTATTACGTCGGCTCCAGTGTGCTGGGTTCGCTGGGCGGACATTTCTGGACCGATGGCCGTTGGCCGGGCGTGGCCGCCATGGCGGGCGGCCTGCTGGCGTTGGCATTGGTCATCAGCGCGGCGCTGTACTGGCGCACGGCGCCTCGGCCGCCAGCGTCGCGTCCATGCCCTGACTGAGGGCCGCCAGCAACAGGTGCGGTTCGAGGCTCAACTGGGCGAGCACCACGCTGCATCGGGACAGGCGGGCGAGGTCTTGCGGCCCCAGGGCGGCCAGCCACTGGCAGGCCTGGACCGACATCTGCATGCCCGCCAGCGCCGGCAGGTTGCCGGTGCGCGCCATCCGCTGCAACAGCAGCAGATACATGAGATTGGTTTCGTGGATGTCGCGCAGAAGTTCGGCGGATCTCGGCATCGGGTGCCCCTCACTTCATTGAGTCCGCGGCCAGGCGGCCGCGGCCGGGAACAGACAAGGCGCGAGCGTCCTGGAGGGGCGTCTGATCAAGCCGGCGGGCTTGCGTGCCGCGGGCTTGTGTGCCGGTATGGTCCGTTGATCATATTTAAGCGGTCCGGGGCCGTCAGTAATGGATTTCCCGCAGCAGGGCGGGGGATATCGTTATATCGGTAAACAGACGCATTCTCATTTATAATGCCTCGCATGTCGACGGCGCCGCCCACGCGGATGCCATGTTGCCCGCCATTCCGAGAGGCCTCCGATGACCCTAGCTTTCCAGGCGCCCAATTCGCTGCACCGCGAACACGCGGCCTTGCTCGTCGCCTACGGCCAGGCCCAGGCGCGCTGCAGCCGCCTGCTGAGCGCCCAGGCGCAGCGCATCCAATGCCTGGAAGCCGAGGTCTTCAAGCTGCGCGCGGCGGTGATCCAGCGCGATACGGCGCTGGCCTGGGCGCGGGAAGATCGCGCCGCGCTCGAGGGCGCGATCCCCGGGCTGCCCCGGCGCGTGGCGCTGGCGCGGCGCGTGGCGCAATTGATGGAGCGGGTGCAGAACCTGATGCGCGAGCGCCTGGCCTGGCAGGACCGTGCCGCCCAGGCGCGCGCCCATCCGCTCGATTCCGCGGCGGAGCCGACGGTGCCCGCCGCGGTCATTGCCGCGGCCACGCTGCGCGAAAAATCCGTGCTGTGCGTGGGCGAGGATGCCATGGCCCTGATGTTGACGCGAAAGGTGGTGGAAATGGCTGGCGGGCGCTACCTGGGCCATTGCGGCGGTGAAAGCACCGATGGCGACACCCTCGAAGCCAGCCTGGTGGCGGCGGACCTGGTCATCTGCCAGACAGGTTGCGTCAGCCACGGCGCCTATTGGCGCGTGAAGGACCACTGCACCCGCACCGGCAAGCAATGCGTGCTGGTCGACAAGCCCGAGGCGCTGACGGCGCTGGGGCTGGCGCGCGAAAGCGCCGAATCGCCGCGCTGAGTCCCCCCCTGGGTCCTGCTATATCGCCGTAATGCCGCGTTACCTAGGGTTGCGGCTGTTGCGGCGTGCTCGCAATACAGTCTGGAAACCCTGCAGGAGATTCCATGCTGACCCAGCGAGACCGCGTATCCCATCCCTGGACCGACACGCTCGCGCGGCTCGAGGACGAGCGCGTCATGCTGCAACGCATTGCCGCCGGCGTGCCGCTGGCCGAGGTGCTGGGGCACATGCTGCACGCCATCGAGGCCCAATCCAGCGTTGAACTGCGCGCCTCGATCGCGCTGGTCGACGAAACCGGCGCATTCCTGCGCCATGGCGCCGCGCCCAGCCTGCCGGCGGCGTTCAATGCCGCGATCGATCCGGCGCCGATCGGGCCGCAGATGGCCTCGTGGGGCGCGGCCGCGCATTGCGGCTGTCCGGTGTACGTCGAGGACATCGCCACCCACCCGGCCTGGGCGCGGTGGCGCTCGCTGGCGCTGGCGCACGGGCTGAGGGCGTGCTGGTCCACGCCCATCAAGGCGGCGGATGGGCATCTGCTCGGCGTGTTTTCGAACTACTACATGGCGCCGCGCTCTCCCACGGCCGATGATATCGACGCCATCGCCGTGGTCACGCGCAGCGCCGCGCTGGCGATCGAGCGGCACTTGACCGAGACCGCGCTGCGCCGCAGCGGCGAACGCTGGCGCGCCATGTTCGAGGGCATGCAGGAGGCGTTCTTCCTGAGCGAGGCGCTGCGCGACGCGCAAGGCCGTATCGTCGATTTCCGTTTTATCGAGGTCAACCCGGCATTCGAGCGTCAAAGCGGCATGAAGGAAGGCGATACGCTCGGCCATACGCTGCGCGAGATGATTCCCGGCGTGCCGGACCAGATCCTGGACACGTTTGCGCAGGTGGTCGAAAGTGGCGTGCCCGCGCAGTTCGAGTTCGCCGTGCCCGCGCCGCGCCAGGCCTGGTACGAGGCGCGCGCGCGGCGCCAGGGCGATAACCAGATGATGGCGCTGTTCCTGGATGTCACCGCGCGCAAGGCCGCCGAGGCGGAGCTGTGGGAAGGCCAGCACCGCAAGAATTTCATGCTGGGGCTGGGCGACCGCATGCGCGAACTGCAGCAGCAGTCGGCGATCGAGCAGCTTGCCTGCGAAAGCCTGGGCCAGCACCTTGCGCTTGGCCTGGTGGCGGTGGTGGACTGGCCGGGGGAGGGGACCGAACCGGTGCTCTCGACCGAATGGCGGCCGCTGACGGCCCGCGACGCGATGCAGGCGGGGGCGGACGCCACGCTCCTGGACGAGCGCTTGTGCGAGGCGCTGCGCGGCGGGCGCACCGCTTTCATGGAACCGCTGCTGGCCCAGCCCGATGGAGATATCGTGCCGTCCGCCATCGTGGTGCCGATGGGCCGCTGGGGGCGCCAGGGCGGCGCGCTGGTGGCCCGGCCGGCGCCCGGCGCCCATCTGCGGCGCGGCGATATCACCTGCATCGAGGAGGTGGCCGAGCGCCTCTGCGGCGCGGTCGAGCGGTCGCAGTACGCCCGCATGCTGGAGCAGCGCGTCGAGCATGCCATCGCCGAGCGCGATCGCATCTGGCGCCTGTCGCCGGAATTGCTCGCGGTGATCGACAGCCAGGGGCGCTATGCCAGCGTGAATCCCGCGGTGCGATCGATCCTGGGGTGGACCCCGGAACAATTCCTGGCGATGGGATTGCGCCAGCAGATCCATCCGGACGATTACGAGGCCACGCGCGCGGCGCTGGCGCAGGCCCGGCACGCGCCGGCATCGCAGGGGGTGCGGCACCTGGAGAATCGCATCCTCAAGCGCGACGGCAGCTACGCCTGGATCACCTGGAGCATGTCCTGGGCGCAGGACAGCCTGTACATGGCGGGCCGTGACGACACCGACCTGAAATCGCAGGCCGAGACGCTGCTGGAAACCGAGAATGCGTTGCGCCAGGCGCAGAAGATGGAGGCGGTGGGCCGGCTCACCGGCGGCATCGCGCACGATTTCAATAACATGCTGCAGGGGATCACCGGCGCGCTGTATCTGATCCAGCGCAAGCTGGCGGCGGGCACGCCGGAGCAGGCGACGCGGTTTGTCGGCGTGGCGATGGACTCGGCCAACCGCGCGGCCCATCTGACCCAGCGCCTGCTGGCGTTTTCGCGGCGCCAGCCGATCGATCCCCAGCCATTCGCGGTGGCCGCCACGCTGCAGTCGATGGTGGACCTGTTCCATCGCTATACCGGCGAGGCCGTGTCACTGGTCTTCGACCTGGAACCCGGCCTGTGGCCGGTGCGCTGCGATCGCAACCAGTTCGAGAGCGCGGTGCTGAACCTGGTGATCAACGCCTGCGACGCGATGCCTGACGGCGGCACATTGACGGTGTCGGGCTCGAACACACAGCTGGACGCAAGCTTCCTGCTGCCCTATCCGGGCATACCGCCCGGGGCGTTCGTCGAGCTGCGGGTGACCGACGTGGGCTGTGGCATGACGCCGGACGTGCTGGCGCATGCCTTCGATCCCTTCTTCACCACCAAGCCGCTGGGGCAGGGCACGGGCCTGGGCCTGTCGATGATCTACGGCTTCGCCAAGCAGGCGGGGGGCATCGTGACCCTGGAAAGCCAGGTGGGCGCCGGCACCTCGGTCAGCATTTTCCTGCCGCGCTTCGAAGGCGTCACGATCGCGCCGGCCGCGTTGGCGCCCACGGCCGGGCCCGTGGCCGGCGGAGCGCGCCAGGCGGTGGTCATGGTGGTGGAGGACGAGGCCAATGTGCGCGAAATGGTCTGCGAATGCCTGGCCGAGCTCGGCATGCGGGTATTGGCGGCGGAAGACGGCGACACGGGCCTGGAACGGCTGCGCGCCCATGCCGATATCGACCTGTTGATCTCCGACGTGGGGCTGCCCGGCCTGAATGGCCGCCAACTGGCCGACGCCGCGCGCGCCACGCATCCGGGCCTGAAAGTGCTGTTGATGACGGGCTATGCGGAAAGCGCCGCGCGGGGCTCGGGCTTCCTTGACACCGGCATGGAGCTGATCGTCAAGCCGTTCGCGCTGGATGCGCTGGCGCAGCGGGTGCAACGCATGCTGGAATCCTCCGGCGCGCATACCGATAGCGCACGCCTGCCGACGCGATGACCGGGTTGCATGTGCGGGGGGCATGACGAGGTTTCAAGCGGCGGTAAAAATTGCCGCTGGCGCAACGCCGTCCGCGGGCGGTGGGCCACGGGAATGGGGATTGCTATAGGAACAGGGCAACCTGACCAAGGAGTGAACCCATGAAAATCCGTGCGTTGACCTATGCCGTCGTCGTGGCCGCCAGTCTGGGCGGCTCCTCCGCCTGGGCGCAATCCGCCAGCCCCACGGCGCCATCCACCACCCCGAATGACGGCACCGCCGTGCAACCGAACCGGCCGGTGCCGCCGGGCCAGGCCGCCCCGGCGCCGAACGCCACGCCGAGCACGCAGAGCATGCCGCCCAATGTGGACAAGCGGGGTACCACGCCGTCCTCGGACAAGCGCAGCGGCGAAATGCCGAACCGCAATAGCGAGGCCAATGACAATGTGCCGCGCACCCCAGCGGCGGGCGCCACGCCGCCTCCGGGCTATCCCAACACCGGCGGCAGCAAGTAGATGTGGCGGCGGCCCGCGCGTCCGCCGGGGCGCGCGGGCCGTGTCGGCCCTGGACGCCACGCGGGGAGCGATCCTGATCGCTCCCCGCGTGGCGTTTCAACACGACAAGACGGTCAATGGGCGCGTCGCAATTCAGCGGGAGGAAGGCGCAATTGGCCACGATACTTCGACACGGTGCGGCGTGCCAGGACGATGCCGTTGGCGGCCAGTTGCTGGGCCAGGGCGACGTCGGACAAGGGCATGGCGGGGTCTTCGGCCTCGATCAGTTCCTTGATCAGCGCGCGCACCGCGGCGGCCGAGCAGGTCCCGCCCGAGTCGGTGGCCAGCTCACGCGAGAAGAAATGGCGGAACTCGAAGACGCCGCGGGGCGTCACCATGTACTTGCTGACCGTGGCGCGTGACACCGTGGATTCATGCATGTCGAGGTCATCCGCCACTTCCTTCAGCATCAACGGCCGCAGCGCCACTTCCCCGTATTCGAAGAAGGTCTGCTGACGCTTGACGATGGCCTCGGCGACACGCTGTATGGTGGTGTAGCGCTGCTCCACATTGCGCACCAGCCAGCGGGCCTCCTGCAGTTCCTGCGCCATGGGGCTGCGGTCGTCCAGCCGGGCCCGCCGGAACAGGTCGGCATAGACCTGGTGCAGGCGGGCCTGCGGCATCGCGCTGCGATTGGGCACGACGCGCCAGCGCGAGCGCCATTTGTCGACGAACACGTCCGGCACCACATAGACCGGCGCCTGCCCGTCATAGCGGCGACCCGGCTTGGGGTCCAGATTGCGGATGAGCGCGCAGGCCTCGCGCAACGCGTCGTCGGAGCAGTTCAGCGCCCGCCGCAAGCCGGCGACGTCGTTCTTGGCGAGCCGGTCGATCTGCCCGCGCACGATATCCAGCGCCAGTCTGCGCAGCGACGCGTCGATGCCGGGCGCGGCTTCCAGTTGCAGCGCCAGGCACTCCGGCAGATCGCGCGCGGCCAGGCCCGGCACATCCAGTTGCTGCACCAGGCGCAGCGCCGCCAGCCATTCGCTGTCATCCGGCGGGGGGGTGAAATCGGCGTTCAGGGCATTGCACAGGTTCGCGGTCGGCGTGCGCAGATAACCGTCCTCGTCGAGCGCATCGATGATGAATTCGGCCAGCAACCGGTCGCGCGGCCCGAGCCGGTAGTTGCCCAGCTCCAGCGACAGCTTTTCGCGCATCGACACGGGCGCGCTGGCCCACTGGCTGAGGTCGTGGTCTTCGCCGTCGCCACGGGAAGGAACGGGATAGTCGCCCGCGTATTCGGGCGTGGTGGCGGCAGGTTCCAGGGTGACCTGCGTGGTCTCGCCCGCTGGTGTTTCGGGTTCGGACGGATCGCCGACGGGTGGCGCGGTGGGTTCAGTGGCGTCCTGCGCCGGGTCCGGCACTTGCTCCTCGACTTCCTCGAGAAACGGATTGCTCGCCAGTGCCAACTCGACGGCGGTGGTGAATTCGAGCGCCGACATCTGCAGCAGCTTGACGGACTGCTGCAACCGGGGAGCCAGCGTCATCTGCTGGCGCAGGCGCAATTCTTGCATCGGGTGTCCCAAGAAACTCTCCTGCAACGCGGGCCGCCGGAAGGGCGGCGCATTCCTGGAACGATGCAATAATCATGCCAAGCCGCCCAGCGGGCGGGAGCGCGGCTTGCGGCGCCTGCGGCGCCGGCCGGGTTTACAACAAGACGGTAAATATTGCGCCCGGGCTGGGGACGGAGCGATCCCGTCGCCGCCGCCGCGCGCGCCGGTACGCCGCTCAGGCGCCGCCCACATCCTTTTCGTAGACGTCCAGGCGGTTGTATAGCGTCTTCAGGCTGACACCCAGGGTTTCGGCCGTCAGGCGTTTGTCGCCGCCGTGATGGGCCAGGGTGGCGAGAATGAAGTCGCGCTGCGCGTTGCCCAGGGCGGTGCCCACCGGGAAGCTCAGGGCGCCGTCCTTGAACTCGGCGTGGGGCGCGGCGCGCGCGCGCGGCAATTCCGCGTCCAGTTCCTCGTCGCACAGGATGTAGGCGCGCTGCACGGCGTTGCGCAGTTCGCGCACATTGCCCGGCCATTCGTGCCGGCCGATGGCCTGCAGCATCCGTGGCGAAAATGTCTTGCTGGTGCCGTGGCGGGCGTTCAGTTCATTCAGAAAGTGTCGCGCCAGCGTCACCGCGTCGCCATCGCGCTCGCGCAGCGGGGGCACGCGCAGGGGGATCACCAGCAGCCGATGCAGGAAGTCCTGCCGCAGGCGGCCGTCGGCCACCGAGGCCGCCGGATCGCGATTGCTCGCGCACAGGATGCGCGCATTGGCCCGCAGCAGGTCGGTGCCGCCCACGCGCTGGTAAGTGCCGGTTTCCAGGACGCGCAGGAAATGCACCTGCATGTCGGGCGGCATTTCGGTCACTTCATCCAGGAACAGGGTGCCGCCGCTGGCCGATTCGAAGTAGCCGGCGTTCTGCGCCACGGCGCCGGTGAAACTGCCTTTTTCGTGGCCGAACAATTCGGCATGCGCCAGCGAACCGCTGATGGCGCCGCAGTTGACGGCGATGAAGGGATGGTCGCGGCGCTCGCTGGCTTCGTGGATGGCGCGCGCCACCACTTCCTTGCCGGCGCCGCTTTCACCGACGATGAAGACGCTGGCGTCAGTTTCGGCCGCCAGGCGTACCTGGGTGGCCAGCTTCTGCATCACGGGGGACAGGCCGGAAACGTTCATGATGCCATCCATGGTAGTGGGCGCTACGCGCCAGCGATGCGACCAGTTGCAAGTAATCGAAAACTTTAGTGGATCGTATCGAATATTTACGTCACGCCGCCGCAGCTTCGCTATGCTCGAACGTGGCCGCAGCGGCGCCAGGCGCCATTGCCCGGGCCCCAGGTTACAGGAGACGCCATGCCACACCTGCTGATCGTCGATGACGACGATGCCATTCGTGAAACCCTGGCCGAACTCGGTCGCGACAGCGGGTTCACGGTGGCGCTGGCCGCCAGTGTCAAGGACGCGCTGATCCAGCTCGAGCGCCAGGCGCCCGATCTGGTGCTGACCGACGTGCGCCTGCCTGGCGGCAGCGGCATGGACATCTTCAAGAATGTGGCGGTGGCCAGCGCCGAGGTCGTGGTGATGACGGGGCACGGCACCGTCGACAATGCCGTCCAGGCCCTGCGGCTCGGCGCCACCGACTATCTCGTCAAGCCGATCTGCATGGAGCGGCTGAACGGCATCCTGGCGCGCATCATGTCCAATACCGGCCGCGAACTGCCGGGCACGCCGTTCGAGGCGCCCGGCCGTTTCGGCAAGATGTACGGCAGCTCGGCGCCGATGCGCGAGCTGTATCGCCAGATCGGCCGGGTCGCGCCCACCGGCGTCACGGTGTTGCTGGTCGGCGAGAGCGGCACGGGCAAGGAACTGGCCGCCCATGCCATCCACGAATTGAGCACGCGGCGCCAACGGCCGTTCATCGCGGTCAACTGCGGCGCGATTTCGCCGCACCTGATCGAAAGCGAAATGTTCGGCCACGAGCGCGGCAGCTTCACCGGCGCGGACCGCCAGCACAAGGGGTATTTCGAGCGCGCCGATGGCGGCACGCTGTTCCTGGACGAAGTCACGGAGATGCCGCTCGACCTGCAGGTCAAGCTGTTGCGGGTGCTTGAAACCGGCCAGTTCATGCGGGTCGGAACCAATCGCGAAATCGGTTGCGATATCCGCATCGTCGCCGCCACCAATCGCAACCCCGAACAGGCGGTACAGGAAGGCAAGCTGCGCGAGGACCTGTATTACCGCCTGAACGTATTCCCCCTGGAACTGCCGCCGCTGCGCGAGCGCGGCGAGGACATCCTGTTGCTGGCCGATCGCTTCCTGCAGGCGCAGAACGAGGAGACCGGCCGCTCCAAGGCGTTTTCGGCGCGTGCCGCGGCGGCGCTGTCGCAATACGAATGGCCCGGCAATGTGCGCGAATTGAAGAACTTCGTGCGCCGCGCCTTCATCATGGCGGAAGGCGACGAACTCGATGCCGACCTGCTGGCGCCGCAGGTGTCGCCCAGCGGCGACGTGGCAGGCGGGCAGGTCAGCGTGCCGGTCGGGGAGACGTTGGCGGAAGCGGACCGTCGCCTGATCCTGGCCACGCTCGAGCGCTGCAAGGGCGTCAAGAAGCAGGCGGCGGCCGTGCTGGGCATCAGCCCGAAGACGCTCTACAACCGGCTCGAGGAGTATGCGGCGGCGGGCTACACGCTGCCCGGCGAGGCGCCGGCGGAAGGCGCGCGCTGAGGCCGCCTTCCGCCTCGTATCCCGCCGCTTCCCGTCACTTGCCGTGGCGGGTCTTCAGGTCGGCCAGGCAGGTGTCCTTGGCATTGCCGGACATTGCATCGCATTTTTCCTTGCCGACCTTGTAGTCGGCCTCGTTGCGCGCCTTGGCCGCGTCATGATTGGCTTCAGCCTTTTCCTTGCCGGCCTTGGCGTCGGCCCTGGCCTTGTCGCGAGTGGCCTGCGCCTGCTGCTCGCAGACGTCCTTCTGGTTGCCCTTCATCGCGTCGCACTGTTTCTTGTCCATCTTGTATTGATTGTCGATCTGTTCGTTGCTGCGCACGGCGGAGGAGGCGCCCGAGGCGGTCTGCGCGGCCGCGGGCAGGGCCAGCGCGGACAGGCCCAGCGCCGCGGCCGGAATGAGCGTCAGGGACAGGCGGATCTTGGACAGATTCATGGATGGCTCCTTCGGATGGGAATAGGGCGGGCCGGAAAATGGGCCGCCGTGCGCGGGTGAGCAAGCGGCGTGCCCGCCGCCGCCCAGGCACGCCACTTGCAGCGCAACTGCCCGACAGGGTGCCGTCCGCGGCATCCGCGACATCGGGAGATAGCCATGAGCAAAACCACCACCGCCCAGCCGACCAGCCACCGCAACCAGGACGGCGCGACGGGCGCCGCGAGCCATTCCGGGGACATCGACGCCGGCAAAGCCAACACGCCGCAGGACGACACGGCGGCGGCTCACCGCAGCGGCCAGTTCGGGGCGGACCAACCCGGGCGCGATACGCCGGCGGCTCCTCGCCGCGCGGACAAGCATCCCCATCCGAAGGGGGCCGAGTATGAAGAAGGCGGCCAGTATCCCGGCACCCGCAAGCCCGAGGCGGCCAGTATCCCGGCACCCGCAAGCCCGGCGCGGGGCGGTGAGCGCGGCGCGGGCACGGCCGACGACCTTCAGGCCTCGTCGGCGGCGAGCCGGAACAGCAACACCACGCAATGCAGCGCGGCCAAGCCGACCAGGCCGTAGGCCACGCGGCCGGCCAGCGGCCAGGGCAGCATGCGCGCGAACACATCCAGGTTGACGGCCGCGATCAGGCCGCAGTTCAACCCGCCGGCCACCAGCGTGACCAGGGCGGTCCAATCCAGCGGCCGCAGGCCGTGGCGGTCGCGGGCGCTGCCGGCAACGTTGTCGCCGTTCGTGGCAAAAGCGAGATCGTCGTCGTCGCCATAGGTTTGCATGTCGCACTCCGATGCCAGCGGCATGCGGGTCATGCGCCGCCGGCGGTGGTGCCGCTTCGCGGCGCGGGATGGCTTGCGCGCCGCAACCGCGGCCGGCAACCACCACGCTTTCCCCGGTGGCGATGCAGCAAGCGGCGTGCCGCGTACCCGGCCGGGCATGCCAATTGCTGCCGGCAGGGCATGGCCCACGACGGGTCCGAGCCGATAGGAGATTGCCATGTCCCTGATTGTTGCCGCGCGCTTCCAGACGTTCGACGAGGCGACCGAGGCGGCGCAGCGCCTGCGTCTCGAAGGATTCTCCGAGGACGAGCTGCACACGTTCTACATCAACACGGCGGGCGAGCATGCGCGCTTTCCGCTGGGCGGGGATCGCGTCGCGGATCCGGATGCCCGCGGCGCGCACCTGGGCGCGCTGGCGGGCGCCGCGGTGCTGGGGTTGCTGCTGGCGTTGGCCGGCGGCCTGGTGGCCCTGTGGTCGGGCGCCGCGACGCTGGTGGTGATCGTGGCGGCCGGCGCGGGAGCCTATATCGGCGCCCTGGCCGGCGCGTTGCGGGTGGCGGGCAAGAACCGCCGGCGCCCGGCAAGGACTGCGCCCGAACCCGCCGAGGCGCATCCGGCCCTGCGACAGGCCGGGGTGATGCTGGCGTTGCCCGTGTCCCCGGAGCGCGAAGCCCTGGCGCGGCGGGTACTGCGCGAGGCGGGAGGGCACGATATCGAACGCGCCCAGGGCCGCTGGCAGGACGGCAAGTGGCAGGACTTCGATCCCCTGAAGCCGCCGCGCCACGTCGAGGCGCCGTCGGTGGCGCCATGAGCCGCCGATGGCGGCAAGGAGACGCAGATGAATCACAGAACCCTGCTGCAAGCGCTGCTTGCCGCTTGCCTGTTCATGCTGCTGGCCGCGCCCCTGGCTGCCCGCGCCGCGCAGTTGTCGCCGGCGGACAGCCACTTCCTGCAGGCGGCCGCGGCCGCCGATGCCTTTCAGCTGCAGGCGGCGCGCCTGGCCAGCGAACGCGCGGCCAGCACCGAAGTGCGGGCCTTCGCCGAGAAGATGCGCTCGAGCTACCAGGAACGGGATGCCAGCCTGCGGCAACTGGCGCGAGCGAAGCGGATCACGCTGCCGGCCAAGGCGGAGCCCGGCGATCAGCGCGCGCTGGAAGCGATGGCCGGCAAGACCGGAGAAGCGTTCGACAGCCTTTATATCGAGCAGGTAGCGCTGCTGGCCCATGAGAAGAGCGAGCGTCTGTATCGCACCGCGGCCGAGCAAAGCGCCGATGCCCAGGTGCGTGATTTCGCCCTGCGCCATCAGCCGGTGCTGGCCGACCAGCTTGCGCTGGCGCGCGCGCTCAAGCGGGATCCGGCGGCACGTCCGGACGCGGCGGCGCCGCCTGCCCGACAGGGCGAACCCCCGCCGGTGTCGCCGGCCGAGCGCAGCGCGCCCGCCTCGGTGGCCCCGGAGACGGTGGCGCCACAGAAATAGGCCAGTCCGCAGGCGCAGGCTGGCCGCGGCCTCAGTCGCCCGCGCTGCCCGTGATGGGAAGCACGATGCCGGTGATGTAGCTGGAGCAGGCCGGCGCCGCCAGGAACACATAGGCGGGCGAGATTTCCTCGGGCTGGGCCGGCCGGCCCAGTTCCGTGTCCTGGCCGAAAGACGGGATTTCGTCGGCGTCGCGGTCGGCGGGGTTCAACGGCGTCCAGACCGGTCCCGGCGCCACCGCATTGACGCGGATGCCCTGGCTGGTCAGGTTCGACGCCAGCGAGCGGGTGAATGCATGAATGGCGCCCTTGCTGGTGGAGTAGTCCAGCAGGCCGCCGCTGCCGCGCAGGCCGGTGACCGAGCCGGTGTTGATGATGGCGGCGCCCGCGCGCAGATGGGGCAGGATCGCGCGCGCCATGTAGAAATAGCCGTAGATGTTGGTGCGCAGGGTCTTGTCCCACTTTTCGTCGCTGATGGCCGACAGCCCTTCGTCGTGCTGTTGGTACGCGGCGTTGTTCACCAGCACGTCGAGCCGGCCAAAGGCTTGCGCCGCCTGTTCCACGGCCCGGTCGCAGAAAGCCGATTCGCGCACGTCGCCGGCGATCAGCAGGCAGCGCCGGCCTTCGGCCTGCACCGCGCGCTCGGTTTCGCGGGCGTCCTCGTGTTCGTTGAGATAGACGATGGCGACGTCCGCGCCTTCGCGCGCGAACAGCACGCTGACCGCGCGGCCGATGCCCGAATCGCCGCCGGTGACGATGGCCGCCATGCCGGCCAGTTTGCCGCTGCCCTGGTAGCCGGGCGCCAGATACTGCGGCCGCAGCGCCATGCGCGCTTCTTCGCCAGGCTTGGGCAGGTGCTGGGCCGGCATGGGCGGCGTCGGATGGGGTCGCGAGCCAGGCGCGGCGTCGTCGGATTGCGTCATGCGGATCTCCCTGGATGGCGGGCGCCGGTGCGCCCTCGGGCCATCCCGAGCAACTGCCATGCCCGCGCGCGCCGGCGGCGCGCGCGGGCGACCCGCCTGCCTTACTGGCGTCCCACCACCACGCCGAACAGGAATGCCGCGCCGGCCACCAGGCCGATCGCCTGCCAGGGACGCGCATGGATGTACTGCTCGGTGCAGTCGATGGTCTCGCGCACCATGTCCTGGGCGCTGTCGGAGGCGTTGCGCAGGCTGTGGCGGGTATCGCGCAACTGCTCGGCCAGCCGCGCCTTCAGGGCCTCCAGGTCGGTGGCCGAGGCGTCGCTGAGGGTGGCCTCGAGATCGTCGATCCAGCTTTCGGGGTGACGGCGGCGGCGCGCGCCGCGGTCGTCGGGGCCGTTCTCGGGAAAGTCCGAGGGCGCGGGGGTATGGTTGTTGGCCATGGGAAGCTCCTGGAGTCTGCGTTGGCGAAAACATGGCCGCGTTCCGTCGCGGGCGCGGCGCATGGAGAAAAGGCTGGCATGTATCGGCCCCGTAGGGATCTTGCATTGCATCTCGTTGTGAATGTTCGTTTTACCGTGAACCGGCGCTCCTGCGGGTCCTGCCACATCCGCTTGCAATTTGAGCCGTGCGCGCATGCTGTCCAGGTGGCGCATGCCGTAGCATGGATCGGACCATAGCGGATTTATCGGGAGCGTTTCGCATGACTTCATCCAAGACCTCCACGCCATCATCATCGCCTGGCAAGCCCCGCGCCGAACGGCAGGCGCGCAGCGGCGCCGCGGCTGCGGCTTCAGGCAAGGTATTGCCGCCGCAGTCGCCGGTCGACGTGCCGCGCCAGCCCCCCAGGCCTGACGCGGCCACCCCGGACGAAGCCGCCCGCGACGGCCGCCGGGTGGCCGACGACCAGACCGAATCCAACTGGGCCGACAACGCCCAGCCGCAACCGCGCGCCAAGAACGCCCGCTCGTCGATTCTCTGAGCGACCCCGGCCAGGGGTCGCTCAGGCGTCCCGCAGGAAGGCCAGCAGCCGCCGCTCGTCGGCATTCAGGCCGCGCGGCCGCGCGGGCGCGGCGGCGCGCGGCGGCAGTCGCCCCGCCAGGTATTCCTCGATGATCGATGGATGCACGTAGCAGGCGCGACAGACCGCCGGCGTATTGGCCAGCCGTCGCGATACCTGCTTGATGACGTCCACCACTGCCTGCCGCGCCTGCCGTTCATCGACCCAGGGGCAGGCCTGCAGCGCCGCGAAGGCCAGCACGGAACCCGCCCAGGTCCGGTAGTGCTTGGCGCTGAAATCGGCGGCGCCGGCTTCCCTCAGATAGGCATTGACCGCCTCCGAATCGATGCCATGGGCCTCGCCGGTTTCGTCCAGGTACTGGAACAATTGCTGGCCGGGGATCTCCAGGCAGCGCTTGGCCACCCGGGCGATGCGCCGGTCTCTTACCGTCACGTCATGCGCCACGCCGCTCTTGCCGCGGAATCGGAAGCGCAGGCGGTCGCCACTGACGCTGGCGTGGCGTCGCGTCAGGGTGGTCAGGCCGTAGGAGCGATTGGCGCGCGCATATTCACGCGTGCCGATGCGGATCAGGGTGTCGTCCAGCAGGCGCACCACCGCGGCGATCACTTTGGCCCGAGGCAGGCCCGGCATCAGCAAGTCGTGCTGCACCCGGCGCCGGATGCGGGGCAGCTGCAGGCCGAACGCGCCCAGGCTCTGGTATTTGTCGGCGTCGCGCAACCGTGCCCAGGCGGGGTGGTAGCGATATTGCTTGCGGCCACGCGCATCGCGTCCGGTCGCCTGCAGATGGCCATGCGGCAATGGGCAGATCCAGACATCTTCGTACGCCGGCGGGATCGCCAGGGCGCGGATGCGCGCCAATTCGGCCGCGCGGGTGATGCGCCTGCCATGCGTATCCAGGTAATGGAAGGTCGCGCCGTTGACCCGCACCCGGGAATAGCCGGGCCCGGTGTCGTCCATATAGACCAGCGCGTCATCGGCGCCGCGCTCGGGCGGCGCGGGGCTGCGGTTTGCCATGGGCCCTCCTGCAGGTGGCGCCGGCCTGGAGCAAGCCGCGTGCCCGGCCCGCCGCGGGGCCGCGGCAAGTCACTGGCGAACGGGCACGCCGCTTGCTGAGGGATGTCTTGCCGCAAACCGGGAGTATTGAATGACACAGACACTACAGGACTTCAACGTCGCCATTCTGGTGATGGACGGATTTGAAGAGGTGGAGCTGACCGACCCGCGCGACGCCTTGCGCGCGCAGGGAGCGCGCACCGTCATCGTGTCGGCGCGGCACGGCGACGTGCAGGGCATGCGCCACCACGACAAGGGCGAGCGCGTCCAGGTGGACCTGACGTTCGCGCAAGCGCGCGCGGAAGCGGACCGGTTCGATGCCGTGCTGCTGCCGGGCGGCGTGGTCAACGCCGACGAAATCCGCCTGCATCCCGACGCGCGCGAGCTGGTGCGCGCCCTGCACGAGGCCGGCAAGCCCGTGGCGGTGATCTGCCATGGCGCCTGGCTGCTGATTTCGGCGGGCCTGGTCAAGGACCGCAAGATGACCAGCTGGCCGTCGCTGGCCGACGACCTGCGCAATGCCGGTGCGCAATGGGTGGATGAGGAAGTGGTGGTGGATGGCCGCTGGATCAGCAGCCGCAAGCCGGACGACATCCCCGCATTCAATCGGGAACTGCTGCGCGTTTTTGCGCTGGCGCGCCCCTGAGCGCCAGCGTGTCCAGAGGGGAGCGGACCGGGAACCGCCCGGCCGCGCGACCCGCAGCGTATTTACAGGAGAGCGCCATGCCAGACCATCTGTATTTGCACGTTCCGCCGAAGCCGGAGCCGATTCCGCCAGGCTCGCCGCCGGGCGACCTGCCGGTCGATCCGGACACCGATGAGCCCGAGGTCGACCTGCCGCCGCTTGAACCGCCGCCCGCCCGGGACAAGACCGCCACGGTCCACTGAGCGCGCGGGCCGCGCTTGAACCAAGAACAAACGGAGCCATCATGTCTACCATTCTGCTGATCGTCCTGATCCTCCTTCTCATCGGTGCCGTGCCCGCGTGGCCGTACAGCCGGGGCTGGGGCTATTACCCCAGCGGCCTGCTGGGGATCGTGCTCATTGTGTTGATCGTGCTGCTGCTGACAGGACGCCTGTAGCGCGGCGTCCCGGGCGCGTCCGCCCCTGCGGGAGCAGGGGCGGGCCGCCGCCAACCCGCCCCTGGACGGGCCGTGCGGCGTGCGCGCGGCGCGACGGCCGGCTCAGGCTTGCCGCGCCGCGCGTGCGCGCGCCTGCGCCGCCTGCCGGCCGCGATGCTGCAGCCGCCGGCGGCTGATCCAGATGATCACCCCGGTCGCGAAGAACAGCAGCGGCAGCAGGCCGAGCACCGCCGTCAGGATGCGGGTCGGCAAGCCGTAGAGGCTGCCTGAGTGCAGCGGGAACATCATCGCCAGGAAGCGTTGCGCGGCCGTGCCTGAAATGGGGTCGGCCGCCGATACCAGGGCGCCGTTGCGCATGTCGATGAACATGCGCAGGGTGCCGACCGGCTGCCAGTCATCGGCGCGGCGCACGCGCGCCTGGTAGACGCCGCGCGCCGGATCGCGCCGCAGCATCACCAGGGTGGCGTCGGCCGGCGCCAGGCCGCGCGCCCGGGTCGCGGCGCCGTCCCAGCCGATCTCCGGTTCGGCCGGACCCAGCGCCGGCAGAACGGCGGCGCGCGCATCCACCGGCACCGTGGCCACGCTGGCGACCAGTTGCCGGCCCAGTTGCGGCAGGCCCAGGAAAAACCCGGTGCCCGCCACCACCAGCAGGAATAGCGCGGCTATCAGCCCGGCGGCGCGATGCAGTTCGTAGCTGGTGCGAAAGGCGCCGACGCCGCGCGTCACGGTCACCGAGCGACGCCAGTGCCCGGGCCGGGGCCACGCCAGATAGATGCCGGCCGCCAACAGCGCCAGCCATGCCAGCGCCAGCCAACCCAGGATTTCGCGGCCGGTCTTGCCTTGCAACAGCGTCATGTGCCAGCGCAGCAGCAATGGCATCACATGGGACCGGTCCAGCGCGACCGCATCGCGGTTGCGGCTGGCCAGCAACTGGCCGGAGCAGGCGTCCACGCCTGCCTCGTTGTCCGCGGTCGCGTCGTGCCTGAATTGCACTCGATAGCTGTCGCCCGCGGCCTGGGGCAGGGTGATGGCGCCGATCTCGGCGCCGGGCCAGGCTCGCTGGACCGCGCCGGCGGCGGCCGAAGGGGGCTGCGCGGTGTTGCAGGCGCCGGCCGTGTTGCGCAGCATGCGGGCATTCAACCATCCATCCAATTCATGATCGAAGGCCAGCAGGCTGCCGCTCAGGCCCGCCAGGACCAGCACCACGCCCAGGACCAGGCCCGTCCACCGGTGCAGGAATGACACGGCGGTGCGCAGGGATTTTCGGAGCTTGGCTTTCATGGCGCGGTCGATGGCGGGGGAGGCGGGTGGCGCGCAATTGTACCGAGGCGTAAGATCTGCCGGCGCTTTTTGGCGCCATCGAGTTTTCACTGCCTCCCTCCTGTAGCGACATGAAGATCCCCTTGTTGATATTGATAGACAGCGTGCACGATTTCCTGCCCGCGATCGAAGACCGTGGCTTTCGCTGCATCCTCGCCACCACGCCAGAGGAACGTGCCCGCGCCATTCGTGACCATGCGGACGAGATCCGGGTCGTGCTGACCCGCGGGGCCACCGGCTTTCGCGTCGACGAGATGGCGGCGCTGCCCCGGCTGTCGTTGATCTGTTCGCTGGGCGTCGGCTTCGAGAACATCGACCTGGCCGCCGCTCGCGCGCGCGGGGTGCAGGTCACGCACGGTCCCGGCGCCAACGCCACCTCGGTGGCCGACCATGCCATGGCCCTGCTGCTGGGCGTGGCGCGGCACCTCCCGCAGGCCGACGCCTGGGTGCGCCAGGGACACTGGAGCGGGTTCATGGGACCGCAGGTATCGGGCAAGCGCCTGGGCATCCTGGGCCTGGGCAGCATCGGCCTGGAAATCGCCCGGCGCGGCGCCAATGGCTTCGGCATGACGGTGGGGTATTACAGCCGGCGGGCGCGGCCCGATTGCGGTTATGCGTACTACGACAGCCCGAGGGCGCTGGCCGAGGCCAGCGATTTTCTGGTGGTCGCCACGCCCGGCGGCGCCGAAACGCGCCACCTGGTGGACGCCGCGGTGCTCGACGCGCTCGGGCCGCAAGGCTATCTGGTGAACATCGCCCGCGGTAGCGTGGTCGATACCGATGCGCTGATCGCCGCGCTGGCCGGCCGCCGTATCGCCGGCGCCGGATTGGACGTGGTGGAAGGCGAGCCGGTGGTGCCGCCGGCGCTGCTGGCGCTGGACAACGTGGTGTTGACGCCGCACAGCGCCGGACGTTCGCCCGAGGCGGTGTCGGCGACGGTGGCCCTGTTCCTGGAAAATGCCGGCGCGCATTTCGCCGGCCAGGCCGTGCTGACGCCGGTGCCCCCGCCTCGCGGCTGACGCGGCGCGGGCGCGCGGCCCGGGATCAATGCGAGAACATGATCGGCACGGTCATGCTCTTGAGGATCGACGCGGTGGCGCCGCCCATCGCCCATTCGCGGAATTTGCTGTGGCCGTAGGCGCCCATGACGACCAGGTCGGCGCTGTAGTCGGCCGCCGCGTTCAGGATGGTGCCGCCCACGCCCACGCCCTTGATGTCGCGGCGCGCGTGATCCGGAGCCGGCATGCCCTGGGCGATGCAATAGGTGGCCAGGTCCTCGAACGGCACCGCTTCCTCCTTGCGGGTGGCGGCGCCTTCGTCCATGGTCAGCACCACCAGATGCGCGGCCAGGCGCAGCAGCGGCGCGGCATCGGCCAGCGCCCGCGCGGCCTCGCGGCTGCCGTCCCAGCAATACAGGACGCGATCGCCGATCACGGGGAAGTCGCCGCTGGACGGCACCACCAGCACCGGCCGGCCGGCGGCCAGCAGCGTTTGCTCGACGAATTCGTTTTCGTGCGCGGCCTCGATGTCCTCGCGGTTCTGCTGGCTGACGACCAGCAGATCGCTGGTGCGGCCAAGCAGCGCCACGCTGGCGCTGGGCGAACTGGCGCCGGCGCGCACCACGGCCGGCACGTCGGCCGCGGCGGCGGCTTCGAGGAAGGCGTTCTGCACCGCGCCGCGATTCTGCGCCTGCAGGTCACGCATCACATCGAGGGTCCGCGACATCATCACGGATTCACCGTAGTAATACTGCAGGGGCGCGGAACTGGCGTAGATGCCGACCAATTCGGCCTTGTGGCGCCTGGCCAGGGCCAGGGCCACCGCGGTGCGGCGGGGGCAATCGAATCCGTGGTCCAGGTGGACGGAAATGCGGCGGTACATGGCGGCCTCCTTTTGAGTGCGGTAGGCCTCCATCGTTGCGCGTTCCCGCGCCAACGCCCTTGATGGGCGTCAACCGGTCCGCAGTTTGCAAGCGTTGCCGCAACCCGCGGGCGCGGCGGCGCCGGGATCAGGCCTGCTGCACCCGGTCGCGCAGTTGCCGCACCTGGCGCGCCTGCTGCGCGATGCGTTCGAGCGGCCCGGCCAATGTGGGCGCGGCCGCGGCCACCGCGGCGGGCAAGGCCAGCTGGCGGATGGCGACGGCCGGTTCGGGTTCCTGCGGATGCAGCGCATGCGCCAGCGCCAGGCCGTAGTCGCGCAGGGCCGGCGCGGCAGGGCTGTCCGGGGGCAGCGGCGGCTGGATCTCCAGCACCGTGCCGGCCGCGGTCACCCGGCGCATCGCGTTCAACAGATTGACGGCGGTATCCACCTTGCGGTCGCGATGCACGGGATTCTGTTGCAGCCGCTGCAAGGACGCCTCGGCGTTGTCCGCCGACAGGCAGGCCTGGCGGCGCAGGCCCACAATGTCGCCGGCCGCCCCGGCGCCGCTCTTGGCGCGGATCAGCGCCAGCGCGTAGGCGGCATGGTGTTCCAGCGCGCGGCTGAGCGCGCCCGCCAGTTGGCGGGGTTCCTTTTCGGGCCATACCAGGAAACCGACCAGCAGCGCCAGCACCCCGCCCAGGACACTGTTGAAGGCCCGCAGCGCCGCCAGCATCGGTTCGTAGATGTCCGGTTGCTGGATGTGGCTGACCAGCACGAACTGCGAGGTCAGGAAGAACGTGAACAAGGCATAGTGGACAGTGCGCGCGGCGAAGGTGCCGAGCGCGATCGGCAGCACCGCCAATGCCACCGACAGCGGCGTGCTTAGCAGCAGTCCCAGCAGCGACGCGCCGATGGCGCCGGCCACGCTGCCGATCACCCGTTCGAGCGTGCGGCGCCAGGTGCCGGCGAAATAGGGTTGCAGGATGAACACCAGCGTCAGCGACATCCAATAGCCGTGATTGACCTCGAAGGTCCTGGACAGCGCCACCGCGATGGTGGCGCCGATGCCCACGCGCAAGGCATGACGAAACGCGTCGGACTCGAAACGCAGGTTCTGCCGCAGGCTGCGCCACGCCAGCCGGGCCGGCGTGGCCGCGCGCGCCGCCGGCGCGGGCGCGACCGGGGCCCCGTCCCGCTCGAACAGCGCCTGCGCGATCGACTGGGCGGTCTGTTGCAGGCGGTCCAGGACCGGCACCATGGTCGCCAGGTCGGGGGCATGGGCCATGGCGGCTCCACGCAGCTCGTGCAGGCCGGCGCCGAAGTGGGCCAGCCGTTCGCGCAGGCATTCGGCCTGGCGCGCGTCGCCGACGTCCGAGGTGCTGGCGATGGCGTTGGCGACGCTGGCGTAGCGATGGAAGGCGTGCGACAGGTGGGCGCCGGCGGCGCGGCCGAGCCAGCGCGGCGCGTTCGACTCCAGCAGGTCGGCGGCGGCCACCAGGGCGATGAAGCTGTCTTCGGCGCTGTCGAGCAGATAGAACAATTGCTGGGCGCGGGTGCGCCGCGACGGGCGCGCATCCTGCACCTCGCGGATGCGCACGCGCGCCGCTTCCAGCGCGGCCCGCAGTGCGCTGCGCTGGGGCCGGGTGACCGCGCTCCAGGCTTGCGGACCGGCGGCCGGCGCCAGGCCCGAATACATGCGGGCCAGCGCGTCGGCGAAATCGGCCAGGCCACGATAACAGTGCGCGACCGCGTGGGTCGCGTCCTTCCAGGGACGGCGGCGCCACACCAGCGCGGTCATCAGGATCGCCCACAGCGCGCCGGCCACGAAGAACAAGGTGTACGACAGGCTGGCGGCAAGCGTGGGCGCGGGCAGTTCAGCCGCCACCACGAAGCCGGCCGACAGCAGGGTGCCGACAATGGCGGCCGCCGGCCCAAGCACGCGCAGCAGGCCGCCGAAGGTGCAGCAGGCGAAGGTCAAGGGCAACAACAGCCACAGATGACCGGCGCTGGCGCTGGCCAGGAAGCAGAACAACGCCCCGATCAGGCCCAGCGCCAGCATCGAGCCGGCGCGCTGGCGCAAGGGCCCGCCAGGATCGCCGAAGCAGGCCCAGAACGCGGCGATGGCGGTCCAGCCCAGCCGCGGCTCGTGCGCGAGCACGGCCAGGATCACGGGCGCGGCGCTGATGGCGGCGGCTTGCAGGGCATCCAGCCAGAGGACGTGGCGCAGCGAAAGGCGCCAACGGGATAGCAGGGTAGTCACGCGGGAAACCACGAATGGACGATAGTCCGCAATGGCGGAAAAGGCGCAACGCTACCATGTCGACAAGGCGAAATCGCAAAGAAATATTCGAGCGTCCGAATAATGCGATTTTCATGAATCCTTCGCCTTGAATACTACTGGTTACATATATGTGACTTTGGCGCCGCACAGGCGCAGAATTGCCTGGAGTAAATGCGCAAAATCGCATAAAAAAACATTGGCGATCGAATACGCTGGGTAGTACACGAGCCGGTAAGCATATTCCTGCAGGCCGAATGTGAATACTCATGTCCAATGCGCCCCGTTATGCGCCCGGACAGCGCAGGTCATATTCCGGGGTGCTTCAGGAGCGAACATGACGCCAACCGACGAGGCTTCCACAAGCTCGGTGGTGAGCGACCAGGAAGTCGCCGCCATGATTTCAGGCAAAGACGGCCTGCGGGTGTTGCTGCAACCGCAGGTCGACCTGCTGACCGGCCGCATCGTTTCGGCCGAGGCGCTGGCGCGCTGGCAGCATCCCAAGCTGGGCATCGTGATGCCCGCCGAGTTCGTGCCCGCCGTCAACCGGCTCGGGCTTGACAGGACGCTGTTCGAGCGGGTCGCGCAGCGCGTCATCGACATGTTGCAGACCATGCGGCGCGCCGGCATGGCGGTTCCCATTGCAATCAATGCCCCGGCGT
The DNA here is from genome assembly GCF_001457475.1 of Achromobacter xylosoxidans. Lineage (NCBI taxonomy): Bacteria > Pseudomonadati > Pseudomonadota > Betaproteobacteria > Burkholderiales > Alcaligenaceae > Achromobacter > Achromobacter xylosoxidans. The sequence goes on from NZ_LN831029.1 coordinate 3,076,889, forward strand.
CGACGCTGTCGGACGAGCGCGCGGTCGAATTCCTGCTGGGCCGCATCCATGCCGCCGAACTGCCGGCTTCGCTGCTGCGGGTCGAGTTGACCGAAGACCAGCCCATCAAGGAACTGGAGGCGTTGCGTGCGACCCTGGAAAAGCTGGAACAGGCCGGTTGCGAGGTCAGCCTGGACGATTTCGGCACCGGCCACGCCTCCCTGAAACTGCTGTCGGCCATTCCGTTGTCCGAGGTCAAGATCGACCAGTATTTCGTCACCCGGATGCGGCGCAGCGCGGTGGCGTTCGAGGTGCTGCGCACGGCCGCGGAACTGGCCACGCGGATGGGCTGGCGGGTGGTGGCCGAGGGCGTCGAGAACGTTGCCGACATTCCCGCCCTGCGGGCTGCCGGCTGCCGCTACGGGCAGGGCTACGCCCTGGGCCGGCCGATGCCGCTGGATGACCTGATGACGCGGTTGCGTGTCCAGCGCGACCGAGGCGAACCGCTGGCCGCGCCCGCCACCTATGCCTCGGCCTGGCTGGACGCCTTCGATCCGCAGGACGCCGAGGCCGGCCTGCCGGCGCACGTCACCACGCAATAAGGCCGCGGCAGTCGCGCCGCGTCCGGTCTTTCCCGCGCCTGCGCGCCGTGCCGCCTTTTCTGCCCACTGCCGCCAAAATTCCCCACAGCCGCTGACGGCGCAAGGGGCGGGGGGGCCGGGCACGCCAGTTGCTGGCAAGTCCCTGGCGGAATGGTTCCGCCTCTCAGGAGACTTGCGATGGCAAACCCCAATCAGCCCGACCAGCAAAAGCAGCAGCAAAAGCAGCAATCCCAGGAAAATCCGCAGCACCGCGACCGTTCTCAGGGGCAGCAGCCTGGCGGCCAGCAGGTGGACAAGGACCGTGGCCAGGGCCAACAGCCGGGCCAGCAGGGCGGCCAGCGTTCGCAGACGCAGCGTTGACACCCTGAACCCGGGTATACCGGTTTTTGCGGAACAAGCCTGGCACAGGCCGGTGCGCCCACCGGCGCACTCGAGTCGTGACGATGCCCGCGCAACCCGTGCTGCGCGGGCATCGTCTTGTCCGCGAGCACCGTGCCGCCGGCGGCGCATCGCGCCTCTGGCGGCGGCACGGCGCCGCGCCGCCCTGGATGGTCCACGCATACCGGTGATGCCATCCGCCTTGCGCCATGCGCGGCCCGTCGTTAAGGTGCCAGGGCAGGGCCGCTCCAAGGCCCGCCGCCACGCGATCGCGCAGCGGCCATCGACAGAACGAGACACTCCATCGCCATGAATGCCGCCACGCCGCGCCGCCGCTCGCTCCTGGGCAAGGTCCTCGTCATCCTCCTGGCGGCCGCCGTGCTGCTGGCCGTGCTGGCCTGGGTCGGCACCCGGGTGGCGGAGCGGCGCATCGCCGGCCTGCTGGGGCCGCGCGCGCAGGTTGGCGAGGTGCGGCTGGGCTTCAACGAGGTGGTGTTGACGGACGTGAGGATTGCCGGCGCCGCGGGCATGGCGCCAGCCAGCGCGCGGCGGGTGGTGGCGGAACCCGAATGGCGCTCGCTGCTGGGGCAGGTCGCCGTCTTTCGCCGCATCACCGTGCAAGGTTTCGATTTTGCGGTGCTGCGCGGCGCCGACGGCGACATGCAGATTTCGCCGGCGTTGCAGGCCGCCCTGCGTGAAGGTCACGGCGGCGACGCCGCGGCGCGGGGCCGGCGGCCGCTGCGGGCCGATGCCGTCATCCTGGAGGAAGGCCGGCTGGATTTCATCGACGCCGCCGTTGCCACGCCGCCGCATCGCATTGCCTTCGACCACGTCTCGGCGCGCCTGCAACCGCTGGTGTTGCCCGCCAACGACCAGCGCAGCGACATCACGTTCCAGGGCGCGGTGCGCGACAACCGCGGCGGCGCGTCCACGGTGCAGGCCAACGGCACATTGACGCTCGGCGGCAGCGATGCCGACATCACGGTGGCGGTGCGCAACATGGACGTCCGTCACGCCGCGCCATACCTGGCCGGCAACGGCGCGGGATCGCTGTCCGGCGGCGCGATGGACCTGGACATGCGCACCACCATCGCCCGGCGCCAACTGGAGGCGTCGGGCGTGGTGGCGCTGCGCGACCTGGCATTCAGCGGCGACGGTTCGCTGTTTTCGTTGCCGCGCAAAGCCGTGCTGGCGGCGCTGGAGAATCGCAAGGGAGTCCTGCGTATGGAATTCAAGCTTTCCGGCAGCCTGGACAACCCCAAGTTTTCGGCCTCGCGCGGGTTCGCCGCGCAGATCGCGAGCGGCTTCGGCCGCGCCATCGGCGTGGGGGCCGAAGGCGCGGCCGGGGGCGTTGCCGGCGCGGTGAAAGACCTGGGCGACGCGATTTCCGACCTGTTCACCCAATGAGTCAGAAGCGGTAGTTCGCGCTCAATTCCACCCGGCGGCCTTCGCCCAGCAGCCACTGCGTCTGGTTGTAGTAGGCCGTCTCGGCGTACTGTCGATCGAACACGTTGAATGCCCGCAACGCCAGGCTCAAGTCGCGGCGCGGTTCCCATTGCAGGGCCAGGTTGGTGGTGGTGTAGCCGGCCATTTCCAGCCGGTTGGCGGCGTCGGCGTAGCGCTTGCCGACGTAGCGCAGGCCGGCGCTGGCGGTCCATTGCGGCGCGAATTTCCAGCTGACCCAGGCGTTGGCCACGCGTTGCGGCACGTCGGTCGGCACATTGCCGGCGCGCGACACGGCGACGCCGTTGACCGATTCGCTGAAATCGTCATAGCGAGCCCGCAGCACGGCCGCGTTCAGGTCGACACGCCAAGCCGGCGTCAGTTCGACCCCCAGCGTGGCTTCCAGGCCGCGCGAGGACTGCTTGCCGACCTGGATGCGCAACGCGGGGTCATTGGGATCGCGGCTCACCAGGTGATCCTTGCGGATATGGTAGGCGGCCAGGGTCCACTGGCCCTTGTCGTCCCAGAACGTCTGCTTCAGGCCGACTTCCACCTGGCGTCCCTTGGACAACTCGAAGTCCTTGTTCGCCGGCGACAGCAACAACAGGCTGCCGACCGGGTCGGCGGCTTCGGCATACTGGCCGTAGACGGACAGGGTGGGCAGCAGGTCGTAGACCGTGCCGACGCGCCAGCCGACATTGTTGAACGTGGTGTCGAAGGCGGTCTGGCCGGCCACCAGGTCGCGCCGCTTCAGGTCGATGTGGTCATAGCGCAAGCCCGCCAGCACCGACCAGCCGGGTGTCAGCATCAGCCGGTCTTCGGCGAACAGGGCGTACTGGTCGGCGGTGTTGCGGTAGCGCGGCGTGGTGCCGGCGAGGTTGATGAAGCGGCCGTGGTCGACATCGTACGGATCCACCAGCGAGGTGCCCGAGTACGGCGAATTGTTGGTGTGCTTGAACGAGGCGTGGTTCAGCTCGAATCCGACCGCCACTTTGTTCGCAAGGCCGAAGAGATGGCCGTCGAAGGCGGCGTCGGTGACCGTGCCGACCTGCTGCTGGTCGTGGCGGATATCGGTGTACGCGCTGCGCTGGATCAGGCCGCTGGCGGGTTGCCAGGTGTAGTTCTCGGCGTCGCGATAGTCGCGGTCGCTGCCGATGTAGTAGACGCGGCTGCGCACGCGGGCTGCCGGGTTGGGCGACCATTCGGCCTTCAGCTCGGTGCGGTTGTCGCGGTAGATGATCTTGCTGTCGGCCACGTTGTAGTTCTGGCGCCGCAGGCCGTAGTCGATCCTGCCGTCGATCAGCGGGGTGCCGAAGTAACGTGTCGGCTCCTGCCAGGCGTAGGCCTGTGTCAGCGTGAAATTCAGGTCGGGCGAGACGTCCAGGCGCAACGCCGCGGTCACGGCGAAATCGCGCGAGTCGCCCAGGCTGAGGCCGGAATCGGTATGGTTGCCGCTGATGTCGAGCCGGTACGACCACTTGTCATCGAGCGCGCCGCCACTGCCCAAGCCCAGGCGCTGCGTGTCGTGGGTGCCGACGGTGGTCTGGATTTCGTTCTCGATCGGGCCGCGGGTCGGCTTCTTGGGAATCACGTTGACCACGCCGCCGATGGCGCCCTCGCCATACAGCACCGAGGCCGGGCCGCGCAGGACTTCGATGCGGTCGACTGCCCAGGGATCGTAGAGGAAGGTCTGGCCGACGCCGCCGAACTGGCGCACGCCGTCGTACAACTGCGCAACGGAGTTCGAATCGGTGAAACCGCGCGACGACAGCGACGAGCCGCCGTTGCCGGGATGGCGCATGGCGCTGAGGCCGGCGGCCTGCGTGATGGCATCGGTGACGGTGACCGCGCCGCGCGCGCGCAGTTGTTCGTTGTCCAGGATTTCGATGCTGGCCGGGGTATCGAAAGGCCGCAGGCCCAGCAGCGTGCCCGTGCTGGCCGGCTCGAGCAGGGTGGGCGCGGGAGCATCGGCGGACACGGCGATGGCGGGCAGGGTGGCGACGTCGCGCGGCGTGGACGCAGCGGGGGGTGAAGAAGAGGGAGGCGTGGATTGCGCCTGCGCGACGGGGGCGCAGGCGAGCGTGGCCCAGACGGCCAGGCGCCGTGTCAGGACGCGCGGCGTCCTGGCGGGGGAATGGAACATGGAATTTCTCGGTAAGCCAATGAAGCCGCGCGTGGCGCGGCGGAGCGATCAGCGGGGTACCGGGAAAGCGGGCGGGGCGCGGGCGCCCAGTGGCGGGCCGGGCGGGGAACCTTCGGCCACGGCCGGCGGCGCGCGCGCCGCCAGCGGATGGGTCATGAGGGCGCTGGCCGCGATCAGCGCCGCCGGCGCGGAGGGCAGCGCCACCGCGGCCAGCATGGCGCCCATGGGGCAGGTGGCGGCCTGCGCCGCGTGGCGTTCGTCGGGCGCGTCGCCGCGCTTGGCGGGGCCGGCCACCCAGACCGGACCGGCGGCCGAGCACAACTGGATCAGCGTGCCGCCGCCCGGCGTCGCGGGCATGAAGCCCGGCGGCACCAGCGCCTTGAGCGCAAACAGCGCCAGCACCAGCCAAAGGCAGGCGGCGTTGCGGGCAAGGGGCATGAAGCGGGGGCGCATGGTCGACGCCCATTCTAGAAGGTTTTGCCGCCGCCCGGGAACTACACGGTGCGGGCGGCCCAGAAGGCGGTGCGCACGCCCGGGGCGGCGGCGATGCGGGCCGTGACGCGGTCCAGGTCCAGTTCGTCGACCGATGCCTCGCTCAGCGCGGCCTCGATCTCGACCTCGTTCTCGCCGAACTGGTCGATCTTCAGTTCGGACAGGGGCAGTTGCTCGGCCTCCAGCACGTCCTCTAGCACGGTCATGGCAGCCTGGCGCTGGTCCACGTGCGCGATGACGTGAATCACGGTCGTGACTTCGGTGGTCTGCGCATCCACCGGCTGGCGGTTGATGTGGCTGACCAGCGGCCGCAGCAACGTGTTGGCGGCCAGCACGAAGGCGGTGGCCGCCAGCGCCTCCAGGATCAGCGAGGCGCCGGCGCAGGCGCCGATGGCGGCCGAACCCCATAGCGTGGCGGCGGTGTTCAGGCCGCGGATGCTGCCGCCTTCGCGCATGATGGCGCCGGCGCCCAGGAATCCCACGCCGGACACGACGTAGGAAATCACCCGCGCGCCGCCGTCGGGACCGCCGACGCGAAAGGCCATGTCGACAAAGATCGCGGCGCCCACCGCCACCAGCGCATTGGTGCGCAGGCCCGCGGTGCGTTGGCGGTACTGCCGCTCGAAACCGACGATGGAGCCCAGCACGAATGCCGTCGCCAGGCTGATCAGGGTATTGGCCAGCGTCAGCAGCTGGATGTTTTCGAAGTTCTTCATGTTGTTGTTCTCGGATTCGGCAGGTCGCGTCGTATCGGACCGGGTCAGGGCAATTGCCAGACGGAGGCCAGCGTCAGCCCGAAGGCCACCAGCCACAGCAGCAGCAATGCAACCACCCGGGCAACGAGGAGGCATTTGTACGGGTCTTTCATGACAGTCTCCTTTCCATGGCTCAGGCGGGCAGCACGGCAATGCGGGCGCCGTCCTCGTTTTCCCAATGCACCCGGCGCACGTCGGGGCTCTGGCCCAGCCGCAGGGCGACGGCGCTGAGCAGGCCGCGCAATTGCGGCGGGCACTGCAGCGTGACCGTGGTGCTGGCGAGCTGGCCGGCCTCCTGGCGCGAGATGCGTACGTTCAGCACGCGCAGGTCGAGCGCCTGCAGTTCGAAGTACAGCTGCTTGCGCAGGGCGTTGAGCGTGTCGGCGACGCTGACGATGGTGAACTGGTAGGTGGGGGTGGCGGCGCGCGCGGCCGGGGCCGCCGGCGTCATGCCGCGCACGGCGGCGCCGCCATCCAGGAAGGGAAGGAATTTCTTGATGCGCATGGTCGTCTCCAGGGGGAGTACGGTGGAAGGTCCACATGCATGCGCCGCCAGCCGGTCGCGGCGCGGGCGCGACAAGGCCCGCGATTCGCGTCGGCAAGCTGATGGGGGAGAGGGCCGGGGCCGGTCGATGCGCGCGCGAGCGGGCTGGTGTCCGGGCCGGATGGCCTTGTCCTGGCTTTACGCAGGACTCGGCAGAAAACTCTGCGGATCCTGCGTCAAGCGGCGCAAGCAGTCGTGTATCGACTACATCCGTCGTTGTCCACAATGATCTCGGGGTGGTTGAAGGTGCCGCAATTATAAGAACGGATAAGGGAAAACACCAAGGGAAAATTCCTGTTCGACACGTCGGCGGCGGCGCGCGCGCCGCAAGCGGCGCGGCAATGGGCCGGCTGCTTGCCCGGGCCCGCCGCGCACCGCGATGGCTTCAGCGCGTGCCGGCGTAATACTGGCCCAGCGCCTCGACCTCGCTGTCGGTCAGGCGTTGCGCGAACGCCCGCATCACCCCGACGTCGTCGTTCTGTCGCGATCCGTTGCGAAAGGCGTTGATCTGGTCTGCGAAGTATTCCTTGGACTGGCCTGCCAGCCGGGGCAGCAGCGGGCCTTCGCCCAGGCCGCGCAGGCCATGGCAATTGGCGCAGGCGGGCAGGGCGCGGGTGCCGTCGCCAACCTGGTCCAGCTTGCGCGCCGCTTCGCCGCCGGCTTCGCCCACGTGCAGTGGCGGCCCGGCCAGGCTGCCGTAGTAGGCCGCCAACTGGCCGATCTCCTGCTCGCTCAACCCTTGGGCGATAGTGTTCATCAGCGGTTGCTTGCGCGTGCCCTGGCGGAAATCGGCCAATTGCTTGGCAATGTACTCGGCGGTCAGTCCCGCGAGATTGGGGAAGATGCCGCCGCTGGGGGTGATGCCGGCCTGGCCGTGGCAGGCGACACAGGCCTGCACGCCGGCGGCCGGCTTGCCGGCGGCGGCCAGTTGCTTGCCCTGTTCCGGGTCGGCGCCGCGCAGATAGCCTTCCCAGACCGGCCGTGACGCGCTGAAGTCCAGCGCGCCGCGGCCGGGCACCGGCGCGGGCGCGGCTGGCGTTGCCGCGGCGGAGGCGGGCGGGGTGGCGCCGGCCGCGGCGCGGGGGGCCTGTGTCGGCGCCGCTGTCGATGGTGATGGCGATGGCGATGCGGCCGGCGCCGCCGCCGCGGGGGCCTGGACGGCGCTGGCCCGGATGGGGCCCTCGCCGCCAGTGCCGAACATCTGGTGCAGGGTGGCGACCAGCGTGATGGCGGGCACGCCCACCATCAGCGCCACCGCGATCAGGATGCCGTTGCGATGTTCGATCATGATGACACCAGCCGCCCTGGCGAACGCAGATAGTCCGCCTTGATTTTCTCGACGATCCAGTAGGCGGTGGCGCCTACCGTGCCCGTGGGGTTGTAGCCCGAATTCTGCGGAAACAAGGCTGCGCCCGTGACGAAGACGTTCGGCACGTCCCAGGATTGGCCGTAGCGGTTGACCACGCTGGTGGCCGGGTCGTTGCCCATCGCGGCGCCGCCGGTCAGATGGGTGGACTGGTACGCCGTGGCGGAGAACGGCCGCTTGCGAGGACCGGGCTCGGTGCGCGTGACGCCCTTCATGGCGCGGCCGATCTCGTCGCCGCGCTCGGTCAGGAACGCCGACATGCGGATGTCGTTGTCGGGAAAGTCGTAGGTGACGCGCAGGAGCGGCAGGCCCCAGGCGTCCTTGTAGGTCGGATCCAGGCTCAGGTAGCCGCCGCGCCACGGCTGGGCCGAGCCGGTGATGGTGATGTTGGCGGCGTGGTTGTAGTAGCGCTTGACCGCCTTCTTCCATTCGGCGCCCCAGGCCGGGGTGCCTTTGGGCGTGGGGTGAAAGCCGATGGGCGCGCCGCTGACCACCTGGATCTGCAGATAGCCGCCGCCGACAAAGCCATGCGGGCCATGATCGAAGTTGTCGGCGCTGAAGTCGTCCATGGTGACGGCCACGGCGCCCGCGCCCATGAACGGATTGATGTTCACCGACTCGTCGAAGAACAGGTTCACGCCCGAGGTGGTCTGGTGGGTGTAGTTGCGCCCCACCACACCCTTGTCCGTGACCGGATCGTAGGGCTGGCCGATGCCGGACAGCAGCAGCAGGCGCACGTTGTTGATGCCGAAGGCGCACAGCACCACGATCTCGGCCGGCTGGAAGATCTCGGCGCCGGCCGCGTCCACGTAGGTCACGCCGCGGGCGCGCTTCTTGTCGGGCGTCAGTTCGACCCGCAGCACGTGGGCCCCGGTGCGGATCTCGAAGGTCGGCAGCTTCAGCGCCACCGGCAGGATACAGACCTGCGGCGAAGCCTTGGCGAAATGTTCGCAGCCGAAGTTGGAGCAGAAGCCGCAATACACACAGGCGCTCATGTGCAGCCCCTCGCTGTTCACGTAGGGCCGGGTACAGAGCGCCGACGGCTGCACATAGGGGTGATAGCCGAGCTGTCTGGCGGCCTCGCCGAACAGCGCCGGCGCGTACGGCACTTTCATCGGCGGGTTGGGGTAGGGCCGCGAACGCCAGGGCTCGAACGGGTTGCCGCCTTCCTGCTTCTGCCCCTTGATGTTGCCAGCCTGGCCGGAAGCGCCGATCAGGTAGTCATAGCGGTCGAAATAGGGTTCCAGTTCGTCATAGGTGAGCGGCCAGTCCTGGCAGGTCAGTTCGGGATCGAAGATCTTCGCGCCGTAGCGTTCGGTGTAGTGGCTGCGCAGACGGAAATCGGTGGGATCGAAGCGGTAATAGGCGCCGGACCAATGGTTGCCGGCGCCACCCAGGTGGGTGCCGGGATAGGCGAATTGCCAGCGGCGCATCGGCAGCGCCTTCTGGTCGGTGTTGTTGCGGAAGGTGAAGGTCTCGGTCGCCGCGTTCTGGTGCAGTTCGTGGCGCCGCGTGTACTTCAGTTCGTCATGGACGTAGGGGCCCTGGAAGTCGGGCGAGGGCCAGCGCGCCTCGCCGCGCTCGAGCACCACCACGCGCTGGCCGACGGCCGCCAGCTCCTTGCCGATGATGGCGCCGGTCCAGCCGCCGCCGACGATCGCCACATCCACCGCGGGCAGCGTCTTAGCCATGGCCGTCTCCCGGTTTGCCCATGTGGCCGCGCGCGTTGGCGATGGAGACGGGCCTGCCGGCCCAGATCACGCCATGGCGCTCGATGTCGTTGGAAAATGACGCATAGGCGCCTGGAAAGCCCACCAGCTTCCAGCCCACCATGTCGACATTGCCGCCGTACAAGGGGTCGGAGAAGAAGCCTTCGATGGTGGCGTCCAGCAGCGCCTGGAAGAACACGTCCGATGGCAGCGGTGAAAAGTCGGGCTTGCCGGCCTGCATGTCATGCAGCCAGGCGTCCTGGCGCGCGGCGTCCAGTTCGGCATAGGGCTTGCCGTCCTGCCTGCGGGTGGCGGCGTCCAGCGCGGCCAGGCCGCGCCGGAACATCTCGGCGGGCGTGAACGACAGCTGGTAGCCTTGTTCGGGGGTGCCGCTTTCGAACGGCCCCTGGCGATAGAACTGCTCGCCCGCGCCCCAGGCGCCCGCCAACTGGCCGTCCAGGAACTGGGTCACGCCGGCTTCCTTGGCGCCCGGGCCGAGCTCGTCCGCCGGAATCAGGCGCGCGGCGATCGCGTCCATGGCAGCGGCTTCCTGCGCATTGAAGAACTTGAGCGTGCGGTTCGGCGGTTCGGCGGCGGGCGGGGAGGGCTCGGGCGCGGCCTGGGGCCGCGGGGCCCACGCGGCGCCGGGCAGGCCCACGGCCAGGGCCTTGAGCAATCCGCGCCGTCCGGAAACTGGTTGGTCGTCCATGCATCGCTCCAGCGGCGGAGCCGGCGTCCGGCGAGGCTTGCCCTGCGGCGCTGCGGCCCGCGAGGCAACGACCTCCGGAGCGTTCGGCTCCCGAGTGAAAGGGATCCCGCGACAGCATATGTGTTCGTGTGCTGAGTTTGTCACTGATTTGGGGGCCGCGACAACTGGCGCATCCGGGCCAACCCGGGTTTTTCTTCTCTTTACATTTCAGCTAATATTCAGGTTCCTGAAAGAATGAGAGCGCGGCGGAACATGCGGCCCGCGTTTGCCACGGCAAGCAAGGACGGTTTCGCCATCTATGACCGACGACCCGCCTCCTAGTACGGCGCCGCTCACGCAGCGGCGCCCGGTTTCTCCTCCCTGCCGACTTCCGGCATCCGGCCGTTGCTGGCCGACTCCCCATGATTGCGCGACGGCGCCGACGCCACGCATAGGCGGACGCGCGCCGCCGGGCCGCCTCTTGCCCGCGATTCCCGGACGGGCCGCGGGCCCTGATCCCTTGCTTTCCCGTCCGTCCCTGCCGACGGCTTGCGGGCTGCCGGGCGCCCACGCCCGCCCGCCCCGAATTTTCTTTGTGGAACGTTGATGATTTTCGACTGGATGTCCGACCCGACCGCCTGGCTTGGCCTGGCGACGCTGGTCATTCTTGAAATCGTGCTGGGTATCGACAACCTGGTGTTCATCGCCATCCTGGCCGACAAACTGCCGCCGGCGCAGCGCAACCGCGCCCGCATGATCGGCCTGACGCTGGCCATGGTGATGCGCCTGGGCCTGCTGGCCAGCATCGCGTGGGTGGTGACGCTGACCGCGCCGCTGTTCACGGTGCTGGGCGCCGAGATCTCCGGGCGCGACCTGATTCTGATCCTGGGCGGCCTGTTCCTGCTGTTCAAGGGCACCATGGAACTGCATGAACGGGTCGAGGGCGGCAGCGCTCACGATTCCGGCCAGAAGCCGCAGCACGCGGTGTTCTGGCAGGTGATCCTGCAGATCGTGGTGCTGGACGCGGTGTTCTCGCTGGACTCGGTGATCACCGCGGTCGGCATGGTGCAGGACCTGAGCATCATGATGATCGCGGTGGTGGTGGCGATGGCCGTCATGATGCTGGCCAGCCGTCCGCTGATGGGCTTTGTCGCCCGCCATCCGACCGTGGTGATCCTGTGCCTGGGCCTGCTGCTGATGATCGGCTTCAGCCTGGTGGCCGAGGGCCTGGGCTTCCATGTGCCCAAGGGCTACCTGTACGCCGCGATCGGCTTCTCGATCCTCATCGAGCTGTGCAACCAGCTGGCGCGCCGCAACCGCGCCAAGGGCACGCACGCCCTGGGACGGCGCCAGCGCACCGCGCAGGCGGTGCTGCGGCTGTTGCGCGCCGGCCGTGGCGGCCACGTGCCGCAGCAGGCTGACGAAGTGGTGGCGCTGGTGGACAGCGTCGGCGAGGAACCGGCGTTCGCGCCGGAGGAAAGCTCGATGATCGAACGCGTGCTGGCCATCGGCGCGCACGACGTGCGCGCCATCATGGTGGCGCGGGGCGACATGGTCTGGCTGGATGTCGCCGACACACCCGACCATATCGTGCGCAAGTTCGCCTCGGGCCACTCGCGCCTGCCGCTGTGCGCCGGTGATCCGGCCAACGTGCTGGGCGTGCTGCACTTCAAGGACCTGCTGGCGCTGCTGCGCAACCCCGGCCCCATCGACCTGGTGGAACTGGCGCGCGAGCCGCGCTACGTGATGGAAACCACGCCGGTGCTCAAGGTGCTGGACGAACTGCGGGCGTCGCGCGACCACATGCTGATCGTTGTGGACGAGCACGGCGTGTGCGAAGGGCTGGTGACGCCGATGGACGTGCTGACCGCGGTGGCGGGCGAGCTTCCGGAACATGCCGAGGCGCCGCCGGAGGCGCTGCAACTGTCGGACGGATCATGGCTGCTCGATGGCCGGCTGGCGCTGGCCGAGGCGGCGCGGCTGCTGGACGCGGCGGAACTGGCCGATGACGCCGATGACGCCACGCTGGCCGGCCTGCTGCTGAGGGCGGAGGGGCGTATCCCGGAAACCGGCGATGTGGTCGCATGGCGCGATTGGCGCTTCGAGGTCACGCGCCGCGACGGCCTGCGCATCGACCAGGTCCATGCGCGCAAGGCGACCGACGCCACCGCCGCTACCGGCGCGGCCTGATCGCGGCCTGCCGCCGCCTGTGGTTTACACGCGCGCTGCGGGAATGCCGTGGCGGCATTCCCGTATTCTCACGGCGACGGGCGGCCACGCATTCGTTTCAACCCGGGTGGGCGACGGCGTGATTGATCGCACTATTGGTCAATTCAAAAGATTATGAGAATATTGTCGAAAATTTCGGCCCGCTAATAATAAGTTTTCATTCAGCAAGGGCCGAATAAATCGGCGGCACCAGCAGCGAATTTGTCTTTGCACGATGAACCATTCAATGGGGAACGAAGCATGGGCACGATGTTGTTTGCGGGCAGAACAAGGGGACGGCCAGGCTTTCTGGCCTTGATCGGCGCCTGCGCGCCATTATGTCTCGGCGCCCAGGCCTGGGCGCAATCGGCGGACGACGCAAACCAGAGCAATAATCCGCTCAATCTCGCTCCTTCGCTCAATTTCCAGAATCACGACACGCCCAGGCTGTTCGGCGGCAGCGCGCATCCCCTTCAATACCCAGCGGGAGTCGCAGCATGTCGATAGTGTCGCGTCATCGCAGTTCGCGCTCTTGCGGCGTTTCGTTGCTGGCTGCGGCGCTGCTGGCCGTGCCCTTCACGGCGCATGCCACTGAAGGCGCGCTGGGGCGACAGGTGACGGGCACCAGCGTGCAGCCCAATGCCGGCATCGTGTCGCCCGAGCCCATCTGGGCGGTGAACTTCGCCGAGATCTACCTGGACGGCAAGGTCGGCGGCGGCCGCGACGTGCCCTTGGGCAAGCGCGTGTCGGCCGACGTGGAGGGCAAGGTGGCGTTCACGCTGGCCACCTTGCTCAAGACCTGGGACACCGGGCCGGGCCGCTGGAACTTCGCGTCCAGCGTCACATTGCCCTATGTCTGGACCAAGGTGAACGCGCGGGCTTCCGGGCCGCTGGGCCGCAGCACGGGCGAGAGCGATACCGCGTCCAACCTGTTCGACCTGTATTTCTCGCCGATCATCGCCGGCTACCACTTTTCGGAAACCTCGCACATGGCGCTGAGCCTGAACGTGTGGGCGCCCACTGGCAAGTACGATGCCAACGCCCTGGCCAATCCCAGCCTGAACAACTGGACCTTCATCCCGCAGGTGGCCTATACCCATATCTTCCCGCAGTCGGGCTTGCAGCTCGACACGGTCGCCAGCGTGCAGTTCTACACCCGCAACAACGATACCGACTACCGCAACGCGCCGATCTTCGGCATAGACGTGATGGGGCGCAAGACCTTTTCGAACGGGCTGGCCGTGGGGCTGGTGCTGGGCACGCAGCAGCAGCTGGGCAGCGACAGCGGGCCGACGGCGGATCGCCTGAACGGCTTCAAGGGCCGCGACTGGGCGCTCGGCCCGGTCATCACCTACGACCGCAAACTGGCCGACAAACGATCGCTGTCGCTCGGGCTGCGCTGGGTGCCGACCATCAGCAGCACCAATCGCCTGGACAGCAGCAGCACCTTCATGGCCTCGGCCACGCTGGTGTTCTGATACGGGCCATGCAGCCTTGGGCGCCGTTCGCCGGGGCGGCGGGGAAGCGGCGATCAATCCGCCGTCACCGGCGCCGACAGCCACCGCAGGACAAAACGCGCGCCGCCCAGGGGGCTGTCCTGCACCTCGATCGTGCCCTGGTGGCTGGCGGCGACGCGCTTGACGATGGCCAGGCCCAGGCCGGCGCCGCCGGTGCCGCGGTCGCGGCTTTCGTCCAGGCGGATGAAGGGTTCGAAGATGCGCCCGCGGTGTTCAAGCGGGATGCCCGGGCCGTCGTCGTCCACCACCAATTCGTAGCCCCCGGCGGGGCAGCTGGTGAGCGCGATCTCGATGCGCCCGCTGGCGTAGCGCACCGCGTTCTGCACCAGGTTCAGCAGCGCGCGGCTCATGTAGCGCGGATGTAGCTGGACATGGGCCGGCAGGCCATCGCGCACGTGGCAGCGCACCCCGCGCGCGTCGGCCTGGTGCGCGACCTGGGCCAGCGCTTCGCCCAGCCAGTCGCGCACGTCCACCGTTTCCTGGGTGACGACGTCTTCGGCGGGGCGCTCCAGCCGCGCGTACACCAGCAGTTCGCCCACCATCGCCTCGAGCTCGCCGATGTCGGTGCGCATGTCGTGCAGGATCTGGTCGCGCTTGGGCAGGAATTTTTCCTGGCCGAGCATGTCGACCTCGAAAGACAACCGCGCCAGCGGCGTGCGCAGTTCATGCGAAACCGCGTTGGTCAGGCTGCGCTGGTTTTCCACCAGCGCGGCGATGCGCTCGGCCATCTGGTTGAAACTCTCGCCGACGTGCCGGATACCGGAGAAATGCGAAAGCCGCACCCGTACCGCCAGGTCGCCCTGGCCCATGCGCAGCGTGGCGTTGCGCAGGGCATCCAGGTCGCGCCAGACCGGCAGCGCCCACAACAGCAGCAGCACCATCGCCAGCACCATGCAGAGCGCCAGCCAGGCGCCCCAGGTGATCCATTTTTCCAGCGACGGTTCGCCCGGCAGGCGCATTTCGAGCCATTGGCGCGGCTCGCCGGGCAGGGGCGCCAGATAGGTGTTGTACTCGTCGCGCATGATGAAGCCGCGCGTGGCCAAGTCCTGCCGTTCCTTCTCGGTGGTCTCGATCCGTTCCGGCGTCACCAGCTTGAGCTCCAGCCCGTAATGGGGCCGCAGCGAATCGCGGATGAAGGCGGCGCGCGATTCGGGTTCGATCGGGTCCAGCTCCTTGTGCAGCGCATACATCTGGCCGCGCACCGCCTGGTAGGAGAGGTCGGCGCTGACCGAATCGAGCAGGTATTCCAGGCTGCGGTTCACGAGCTGGGAGGCGGCGATATAGGCAATGGCGGCGACCACGAATATACGGATCGTGAACTTGAGCATGCTGTGATTCCTGTGGGGCGCGAGGGCCGCACATCTGCCGTCCGGGCGCATCGAGTTCCATCGCGGTGGGCTGCGGAATGCTACCGAAGGCGGCTATCGCAATCCGCCCGCATTTGTATGGAAATTGTGAAAATTCATGTAGTGATCCGGACACGGCGGCGGGTGGACGATTGAAACGATGACGCCGCCCGGCTATAAGCTTGAATCATGGAGACCCGCCATCCCGGGGGGCTTCAACCGTGTCAGAGTGCCGCCCCGATGCCGCCGCAGCCGCCTTTTCATGATGAACACGTCGCCAGCAAGACGGCGGCCAGCGAAGCCGTCCCGGCCGGACGGGGCTCCTGTATGGAGGTCTTCCTGGCTTTCCTGCGCCTGGGCTTGACGGCTTTTGGCGGTCCGGTGGCGCATCTGGCCTATTTCCGCGAGGAATTCGTCGACCGCCGCCGCTGGCTCGACGATTACGCTTTTTCCGATCTGGTGGCGCTTTGCCAGTTCCTGCCGGGGCCGGCCAGCAGCCAGGTCGGCATGGCCCTGGGCCTGAAGCGGGCGGGGTGGGCGGGCATGCTGGCCGCCTGGCTGGCGTTCACGCTGCCGTCGGCGTTGGCGATGATCCTGCTGGGCCTGGGGTTGGCGCGGTTTGGCGGCCTGGCGGGCCTGCCGGCGGTGCACGGCCTGAAAGTGGCGGCGGTGGCCGTCATCGCCCAGGCCGTATGGGGCATGGGCCGATCGCTCTGCCCCGATCGTCCGCGCGCCGGGTTGGCGATGGTGACCGCGCTGATGACGCTGGCGCTGCCGTCGACGCTGGGGCAGATCGGCGCCATCGCGCTGGGCGCCGTCGCCGGCGCCGCCCTGTTGCAGGTGCCGCCGCGGCCCCTCCTGGCCAACCGGACCCAGGGCGCGTCGCGCCTCGGCGGCTACGTCTGTCTGGCCCTGTTCATCCTGTTGCTGGTGGCGCTGCCGTTGTGGGCCGACCTGTCGGGCGCGCCGCTGGCGGCCCAACTGGCGGGGTTCTACCGTGCCGGCGCCCTGGTGTTCGGCGGCGGCCATGTCGTCCTGCCGCTGCTGCAGACGGCGGCGGTGGGCGGCGGCATGGTGCCGGACGCGGATTTCCTGGCCGGCTACGGCGTCGCGCAGGCCGTGCCCGGCCCCTTGTTCACCTTTGCCGCCTTTCTTGGCTCGGCCTCGGCCGGCCCCTTGTCGGGCTGGGCCGGCGGCCTGGCGATGCTGGTGGCCATCTTCCTGCCGGGCGCGTTGCTGGTGGCGGCGGCCTTGCCGTTCTGGGAAAGCCTGCGGCGACGGCCGGGCGTGCGCAACATGGTGGCGGGCGTGAACGCCGCGGTGGTCGGTATCCTGCTGTCGGCGCTGTATGACCCGGTATGGACCAGCGCGATCCGCGGCAAGTGGGATTTCGCGCTGGCGCTGGCGCTGTTCGGCCTGCTGGTCTATGCGCGCTGGTCGCCGTTGTGGGTGGTGCTGGCCGCGGCCGCGGGCGGTTGGGCGCTGGGCTGGCTGGCCTGACGGCCAGCGGCCGCGAGGATACTGCGCGCGCCGGCGGCGCGACGCCGCGCCCGCCGTGGCGCGCCCGCGGCGGCTGGCAGCCTATTGGCGCCAGCGCGGCGCGCGCTTCTGCAGGAAGGCGTCGATGCCTTCACCCGCGTCTTCCTCCATCATGTTGCGGGCCATGACCTCGGCGGCGTATTCGTAGGCTTCGGCCTGCGGCATCTGGCGCTGGGCGTAGAACATGCGCTTGCCGTAGCGGATGGCCGCGGGGCTCTTGGCCACGATGACGTCAACCAGGGCCTGGACCCTCGCATCCAGCTCCTGCGCGGGCGCGACGTCGTTCAGCAGGCCCCAGTCGCGCGCCTGCTCGGCGTCGATGAAGCGCGCCGTGACCAGCATCTCGAAAGCGCGTTTGGCGGCGATGTTGCGGCTCAGGGCCACGGCCGGCGTCGAGCAGAACAGGCCGGCGTTGATGCCCGACACGGCGAATCGCGCCGTGTCCTCGGCCACCGCCAGGTCGCAGCTGGCGACCAGTTGGCAGCCCGCCGCGGTGGCCACGCCGCGGACCTTGGCGATTACCGGCACCGGCAGGGCCTGCAGGCCCTGCATCACGCCGCTGCATTTGCGGAACAGGGCCAGGTAGTAATCGAACGACGGCTGGCTGCGCATCTCGCGCAGATCGTGTCCGGCGCAAAAGGCGCGGCCGGCCGACTCCAGCACCACGCAACGCAGGTCCGGCGCGCGCGCCAGCGCATCGATGGCGGCGCGCAGCGCGTCCAGCAGGCCTTCGGACAGCGCATTGAACTGCGCCGGCCGGTTCAGGCGCAGCGTGGCGACGCCGTCCCGCAGCGTGTGCGACAGCAAGGGGTCTGGCGACGTGGCGGGGGCGGTTGCGGGCCGTGCAGGCGTCGAAAGCTCGGATGGCATGACATCTCCTGGAGAGAGGGATATGCCGATAGTAGGCCAAAGCGAGCGGGCGGCGCCGCGTCGGCATGCGTCAGGCGAGCGCGGCGCCGAGCTGCGCGCGCAGCCACGCCAGGCCGGCATCGGCATCGGCGCGTTCATGCCAGATCATTTCGAAGGCCAGGGGCGCGATAGGAAACGGCGCCGCGCCGACCGCCAATCCCGGCGGGACCGGGTCGACCGTGCGGCGCGCCACCGTCAGCAGCAGATCGGTGCCGGCCAGCATGGCAGGCGCCGCGGTCCAGTGCGGCAGGCGCACCGCCACACGGCGCGCGTGGCCGAGGCGGGCCAACGCGGCATCGACCTCGGCGGCGCGCTGGTCCGGTCCGGCCGCGACCAGCACGTGCGGCCGCGCCAGATACGCCTGCAAGGTCGACGGCACGCCCTGGCCGGCATCGGCGGCGCAGACGAAATCCTCCAGGAACAGCACCGCGCGGCGGATGTCGGCCGGTGTTTCGCCAAACACCGACAGCGCGAGGTCCAGCTGGCCATCGGCCACGCCGGCGATCATGCCGCTGCGGCTGGCATAGCTGATTTCCAGGTCGATGCCCGGCGCCTCGCGCCGCATGTGGCGCAACAGCGGCGGCAGCGCCACGCGCGCGCCGTAGTCCGACATGGCCAGACGAAACGCGCGCCGGCTCGCCGCCGGCTCGAACACCGCGCCCGCCAGTAGCCGGCGCACCTGCGCCAGCACATCGCGCAGCGGCGCCTCCAGCGCCAGCGCGTGGGCCGTGGGGCGCAAGCCGCCCCGGGTGCGATGGAACAGGGGGTCGCCCAGCAACACCCGCAGGCGCGCCAGCGCGTGGCTCATGGCCGGCTGGCTCATTGGCAGCCGGGCGGCGGCGCGGGTGAGGTGGCGTTCATGCAGCAGGGCATCCAGCACCACCAGCAGGTTCAGGTCGATTGCCCTTAGATTATTCGTGATGTGCATATCCAAAAGACGAATATCGAATTGGATTCAATGGTTGATGAATATGAGAATAGCGCCATTCCCATTCCCCATTCATCCATTACCGGAGTCCGGCCATGAATTTCTCGACCGCCTACGTCATTCCTGCCGCCGTCCTGGCCGGCGCGCTGGTGCCGATCCAGGCCGGCGCCAACGCCGCCCTGGGGCGCCATTTGGGCCATCCCTTGTGGGCCACCATGGTGTCATTGGCGGTCAGCGCTGTCGCGGCCATGGTGGTGATGGCGCTGCTGCGGGTGCCCGCGCCCAGTTTCGGCGAGATCGGCCGGCTGCCGTGGTGGGGCTGGACCGGCGGGCTGTCGGGCGTGTTCTACATCACGGCCGCACTGATGCTGGCGCCGCGTCTGGGCGCGGGCGCGTTCCTGGCGGCGGTGATCGCGGGCCAGATGCTGGCGGCGCTGCTGCTGGATCGCTATGCGCTGGTGGGCTTCGTGGGCAGCGCGCTCAATCCCGGGCGCCTGGCCGGCGCCGCGCTGATCGCGGGCGGCGCCTTGCTGATGCATCTGTCGAACGCGCCGCGCGCCGCGGCCTGAGGCGGGGCGCCGGAGCGCGCCGACGGTGGCGTCAGCGCCCCGCGCCCGCGCGGCGTGCCATCAGGCCCGACAGGCACAGCAGCGGCGCCACGATCAGCACGCCGATCAGTCCCATCGCCGCCTGCGGCGCGACGCCGTGGTCGAGCAGGGCGGTGGCGATGACGGCCGAACCGCTCATCTGGAACAGCCCGTAGACGGCGGCGGCGGTGCCGGCGCGGTCGGCGAAGGGTTCCAGCGCCAGGCTCAGGGCCGAACCGAGCGCCAGCGAGAAACCGACGGTCAGCACCGCCACCGGCAGCATGAAGATCCAGGCGGCCGAGGGCGCCCAGCGCCACGCGGCCAGGTGCATCAGCGCCGCCAGCAGCAGCGCGGCCATGCCGACCCGCAGCATGGCATGGCGGCCGAAACGCGCGATGAATACCGGCGCCAGGAAGAACGCCGCGATATTGATGGCGGCATTGCCGCCGAACCAGGCCGAGAAGCCCAGCTCGGAATAGCCCAGCTGCTGCACCAGCACCACCGGCGCGGCCGATACGAATACCAGGATCATCGCCATGCCGGCCATGCCGAAGACGGCGAAGTACAGGAAGCGGCCGCTGGTGATGATGGGCGCATAGCGGCGCAGGCTGTACAGCGGCGCGCGGCCGGCCGGCGGCGCGGTCCGCGTTTCGTCGAAGCGCCAGGCCAGCAGCAGGGCCAGCGCCAGCGCGAACAGCACCATGAAGACGAACGTGCTGCGCCAGCCCAGGTGCACGGCCAGGGCGCCGCCCAGCATCGGCGCCAGCGCCGGCACCGTGCAAAGGGCGCCGTTGAGGTAACTGTAGACACGCGCGCCGACAGCGGGACTGAACCGGTCGCGCACCGCCGCGAACGCCACCAGCGAGGCCGAGCAGGCGCCCAGGCCCTGGATCACGCGGGCGGCATAGAACAATTCCAGCGAGGTGGCGGCCGCGCCCAGCGCCGATCCCAGCAGGTAGGCAAGCGCGCCGCCCAGCGCCACCGGCCGCCGGCCGTAGCGGTCGGCCAGCGGGCCGATGAGGACCTGGCCGACGCCGACCGCGAAAATGAAGAGGGTGATGCTGGCCTGCAGCGCGCTGATCGGCTGCTCGAAGCCGGCCGCCATGGCCGGCAGCGAGGGCAGGTAGATGTCGATGCCCATGGGCGTCAGCGTGACCAGCCCCATCAGGAGGCCGATCAGCCAGGATTGGCGGCGGGCGGCGGGTAATGCAGACTTCATGGCAGGCTCGGGGCGCGTTGCACGCCCGGGAAAACCCGACATTATCCACCAGCCTGCGTCCACCCTGAAAGCCGCCCCGCCTGGGGGCCGGGCGAAGGCCGCCCAGGCGTTGGCAAACGCGCGGCGGCATCGGGCTGGCGTAGAATGATCCGCGCCATGACTACCGCCGCCACCCGTCCCCGCATCGTCATCCTCTATTGCACGCAGTGCCAATGGCTGTTGCGCGCCGGCTGGATGGCGCAGGAACTGTTGTCCACCTTCGCCACCGACCTGGGCGAAGTGGCGCTGCAGCCCGGCACCGGCGGCGTGTTTCAGATCACTTATGACGGCGAACTGCTCTGGGACCGCAAGCGCGATGGCGGCTTTCCCGAGGCCAAGGTGCTCAAGCAACGTGTGCGCGACCGCCTCGATCCGGGTCGGCCGCTGGGCCATATCGACGGCCATCGCGCCGCGCCCGAAGATCCGTCCGGGGCGTAAGCGCGGGCGCGGCGCGAGTCGCGCCTCTGCAAATGGGACAGCCGCCCCGGGGGCGGCCGTCCATCGGCGCGGCGTGGCTCAGGCCGCCGAACCGGATTGCCGCAGGGCCGCCTGCATCCTGTTCTTGTGGCGCACGGCCGATACCAGCAGCAGGGCGATCAGCATCACGCAGGCCAGCACGAAGCCCAGGCTGATCGGACGCGTCACGAAGATCGCCAGGTCGCCGCGCGACAGCAGCAGGGCGCGGCGGAAGTTCTCTTCCACCATCGGCCCGAGCACGAAGCCCAGCAGCAGCGGCGCCGGTTCGAAACGCAACCGTATCAACGCATAACCGGCCGCGCCGAACAGCGTCACCATGCCCACGTCGAACAGGTTGTTGTTGGTGCTGTAGACGCCGACGCAGACGAAGAACAGCGCCGCCGGGAACAGGTAGCGGAACGGCACGGTCAACAGGCGCACCCACATGCCGATCAGCGGCAGGTTGAGCAACAGCAGCAGCACGTTGCCGACCCAGAAGCTGGCGATCAGCCCCCAGAACATGTCGGCGTGCTCGACCATCATCTGCGGTCCGGGCTGGATGCCGTGGATGATCAATGCGCCCAGCATCAATGCCATCACCGGGTCGCCGGGGATGCCCAGGCTCATGGTGGGGATGAAGCTGGTCTGGGTCGAGGCGCTGGTGGCGGCCTCGGGGCCGGCGATGCCCTCGATGGCGCCGCGGCCGAAGCGGCGCGGCTCGCGCGCCACTTTCTTTTCCACCGCGTACGAGATGAACGAGGCGATGGTCGGGCCGGTGCCCGGCAGGATGCCGAATGCCGCGCCGATGGCGGTGCCGCGCACCAGCGCGCCGCGCGACTGCTTGATGTCGCCGGCTTCCGGCCGCATCGACTTCATGCTGACCTTGGTGCTGGTGACCTTGGTGTCGCCGCCGATCTGGTTGATGTTCTTGAGGAAGTCCGCCACGCCGAACAGGCCCATGGCCAGCGCCACGATCTGCAGGCCGTCGCTCAGTTCGAGGATGCCGAAGTGAAAGCGCATGGTGCCGGTGTTGACGTCGGTGCCGATCACGCCGAGCAACAGGCCGACCACCACCATCGCCACGCCCTTGATCGCCGAGCCCTTGGCCAGCGTGGCGCCGGCCAGCAGGCCCAGCATCATCATCGAGAAGTACTCGGCCGGGCCGAACTTGAAGGCCACGTCGACCAGCAGCGGCGAGAACAGGATCATCGCCAGGATGCCGACGGAGGCACCGCAGAACGACGAGAACATCAGCATGAACAGCGCCGAGCCGGCCTTGCCGTTGCGCGCCAGCGGATTGCCGTCCAGGCAGGCCACCGCGTGCGAGGCGGTGCCCGGCAGGTTCAGCATGATGGAGGTGATGCCGCCGCCATACTGCGAGCCGTAGTAGATGCCCGACAGCATCACCAGCGCCGCGGTCGGCGTCATGGTGTAGGTCAGCGGCAGCAGGATCGAGATGGCGGCCAGCACGCCCATGCCCGGCAGCACGCCGATCAGGTTGCCCATGAACACGCCGAACACGGCCCACAACAGGTTGTCGAGCGCGAACGCCACCGAGAACCCGTGCATCAGGTTATTGAGGATTTCCATGGCTCAACCCCAGCGGAACAGCGGGAACTGCAGCTGCAGCGCCCACGAGAACACCGCGACGCCGAGCAGCGTCACGCCTACCGCCAGCAGCGCCGCGCTGCGCACGGTGTGCTGGCGGTCGCCCATGGCCGAGATGAAGACCAGCGCGAACGTAGCGGGCACCAGGCCGCCGAATTTGCCGATCAGGATGAAAGCCATCAGGCCGCCGATGATGCAGCCCCAGCCGCGCCATTCCGGCGGGGGGATGTCCTCGGCGTCCTCTTCCGCCGCCAGGGGCGAATAGGCCGTGCGCGCGATGACCAGCCCCAGCAGGACCAGCAGCACGCCGAGGATGGCGGGGAACATGCCCGGGCCCATGCGGGCCAGGCTGCCGATGGTGTACGTGGATGCCTGCGCGATGGCGCCCAGGCCGAGCACGATCATCGTGCCCGCGGCCCACGCCTCGCGCTTGATGACGCTGCGTTTGGATTGCATTGGATTCCTTCCTCCCTTTGTTGTGGCTTTCTTCCGAGACTGACTTGGATCTGAAAAAAAGCTGACATTCCAATGAATGCGGGAGTCTAAAAATCCAAACTTCCGTTCACCTTTCAGGAAACGGAAAAAATTGCGGCGCCCCGGCGAGGCCACCGGCAAAACGCGGGAAATCCCTAGGCGGTTGCGGGATCCAAAGGCGCCGCAAATGCCGCCGGCGCGCGCGTCGACTGCCTTTCAAAGCTCCACACAATGGGTCAAATGCGTGAAATCCGGGTTGGCCACACTGTGCGGACCCGAGGGGCGGTGCGGGCGGTTTCGCCGCCACCCGCCATGCCGTCCCCCGGGCTCCCCGTGTGATTGCCCCGGAGTCCAAGCGCGATGAAAGCAGGCCGGTTCATGACGGATAGGCAGTACCCGCCCAGGCGCCGGCAGCGTGGTTTCACGCTGATCGAGATCATGGTGGTGATCGTCATCATGGGTATCCTGGCGGCGCTGATCGTGCCGCGGCTGCTGGACCGGCCCGACCAGGCGCGCGCGGTGGCGGCGCGCCAGGACATCAGCGCGCTGATGCAGGCGCTCAAGCTGTACCGGCTCGACAACGGCAGTTACCCCAATACCGAGCAGGGCCTGCGCGCCCTGGTCGAACGACCGGCTTCGGGGCCGGGCGCCTCGAGCGCCTGGCGCGCCTACTTGGACCGCCTGCCGAATGACCCCTGGGGCCACCCGTATCAATACCTGAACCCCGGCACCCGGGGCGAGATCGACGTGTTTTCGCTGGGCGCGGACGGCAAGCCGGATGGAGACGCGGGCAATGCCGACATCGGTTCCTGGCAGCTGTGACCGGCAGCGCGGCATGGCGGTGATCAGCGCCTTGCTGGTGGTGGCGGCGGTGACGATGATCGTCGCGTCGTTGCTGCAGCGCCAGGACACTTTCCTGCGCGCGGTGCAGGCGGCGCAGACGCGCGCCCAGGCCCAGGCCGTGCTCGAAGCCGGGCTGGGCCTGGCGCGCCAGTTGCTGCGGGAGGACAGCCGGCGCCAGGCCGCGACACGCGCCGATGGCGACTGGGCCGCGCCCATCATCGACACGCGTCTGCAACCGCCCGGCCGCGATACCGCCTTCGTCGGCCGGCTGGAGGACGAGCAGGGCAAGTTCAACCTGCGCAACCTGGTGTTCGAAGGACGGCTGCACCAGGACGGCGTGGAGGAACTGCTGCGCCTGTGCGCCCTGGTTGGCGTGGCGCCCGAGGTGGGCATGGCCATCGCCCAGCGCATGCTCGATTCGCAGCCGGGGGCGGCGTCGGGCGCGGTGCTGCCGGCGCCGCGCGGCCTGGAGGAGCTTGCCGGCGTGGCGGGCGTGGACGCGGCGGTGCTGGCGCGGCTGCGGCGCCATGTGACGGTGCTGCCGCGCGTCACCCTGGTCAACGTCAACACCGCCAGCGCCGAAGTCATCGCGGCGCGCGTGCCGGGCATGTCGCTGGAGCAGGCCAGGGCCATGGTGGCGCAGCGCGACGGCGGCCTCTGGTTCGTCAACCAGGGCGACTTCGCCAATCGCCTGGCCAGCGCCAGCGGCGCCGGACAGGCCGCGGGCGCCGATACAGGCAACAACGCAAGCGGCAACGCCAGCAACAACGCCCGCGGCGACACCCCCGTGGCGGCGCCGCAAGCGCCGCGCGTGGCGGTGGCCAGCGGTTGGTTCACCTTGACCGGCGCGGCCCGGCTGGGCGGCGCGATCCTGCCGTTGAAGGCGCTGCTGGCGCGCACCAGCGACGGCGCCTCGCGCATCGTCTGGTCGCGGGAAGGCGCGTGATGGCCTCGATCCGCGTGCTGTTGCCGCCATTGCGCATTCTCGCGGCCGATACGCCGCTGCCCCTGGCGGTGCAAGAGAAGGCCGGCTGGCGCCGCCAGGCGCCCCTGGCCCTGGCGGAACTGGGGCGGCGCTGGCCGGGCGCGCGCGTCACCGTTTTCCTGCATCCCGAAGACCTCACGCTGACGTCGGTGTCGTTGCCGCCGCTGACGCGGGCCCGCTTGCGGATCGCGGTGGAAGGCGCGATCGAACCGCTGGCGCTGGGGGAACCCGACACCTTGCGCATCGGCCACGGCGCCCGCGACGCCGATGGGTGGGTCGCCGTGGCCTGGGTCGACGCCCAGGCGGCCGCGGATGCGCAGTCGTTGCTCTCCGCCAACGGATTGTCGCTGGCGGCCTTCGCGCCGACGCCGTTGTGGCTGCCCGAGACCGCGTCGGGCTGGACGCTGTATTGCCTGGATGGCTACCTGGTGGCGCGCCAGCCCGACGGACGCGGCGCGCTGTATGCGCGGGAAATGACCGATGACGACACGCCGTCGACACTGGCGCGGACGTTGGGGCCGGACGCCGCCGCTTGCGCCGCCGGCGCCCGCCAGTGGATCGGCGCCGTGCCGGCGCAGTGGCGTGGCGATGCGCCCGACCCGGTGTTGCCGGAGGCGGCCTGCGGCGTGATGGCCGATATCCCCTGGAGCATCGCGGCCGCCGCCGACGGCCATGCGGCGGCCGGCGCATGGGGCTGGGGCAGGGCGACCGCGCTGGCCATGGCTGCGGCCGCGGTATGGATGGCCGGCCTGGCATTGCAGGCAACCCGGTTGGAACATGGCGCGCAGGCCCTGCGCCAGCAACAGGCGCAGGCGTTGCGCCAGGTGTTTCCGTCGATCACCACGGTGGTCGATCCGCTGGCGCAGGCGCGCCGGCAATTGGCCGCGCGCCGCGCCGGCACGGGCGATGACTGGCGCGAACTCGGGTTCCTGTTGCGGGCGGCGCGCGAACACATGGCCTTCGCCGCGGGCGACGTGCTGGCCTGGCGCTACGAGGCGGGCGGCCTGGAGCTGGACATGCCGCCCGCGGCCCGTCCCGGGACGCCGGATGCGCCCGCCGACGGCAAGCCGGCGGCTACGCCCGGCTGGGTCCAGGCGGCGCGCCAGGCGGGCTTGGCGGTCCAGGCCACCGCGACCGGTTGGCGCCTGCGCCGCGCGCCGGCGGATGCCGAGGCCGGGAAGGCGGAACGCTCATGACGCTGGCGCCTCCTCCCAGACCGCTGGGCCTGCCGGCGCTTTGGCGCGGTCGCTGGCGCGCGCGCCGCCAGGCCTGGCAAGCCCGCGGCGTGGCGGCCTGGACGCGCCTGTCGCACAGCGAAAAGCGCCTGCTGGCGCTTTGTGCCTGCGTCGTCGGCGCGGCGCTGTGCTGGCTGGCGGTGATCGAACCGTCGCTGGCGCGCATCGAGCGCAGCCGGCAAGCGCTGCGGCAGCTGGAAGCGGGCGCGCGCGAACTCGATGCCGTATTGCGCCAGGCCGGCCCGCCGCCAAAGGCGCGGCAGGCGACGGTGTCGGCCGAAACACTGGGCCGCTGGCTCGATGCGGCCGGACTGGCGGGCCGCTACGAGGTCAGCGCCGACGCCGCCGGCGCCTGGCGCATTCGCTTCGACCACGCGCCCGCCGCGCCGCTGGCGGCCTGGCTGCTGGCCGGCCCGGCGCCGTTGCCGCTGGCGTTGACGCGCGTCGAGCTGCAACGCCAGGACGAAGCCGAGCCCGCCGAGCCTGGCGTAGCGCCGGGCGAAGGCCTGGCCGGCGTGGTGCTGCTCGGTCCCATTTCCCCCAACGAAAGGTAATCCCGTGACGCAGTACCCCTTGCAGCGCACCGTCTACCGCGCGTCCGCCCGCCGCACCGCCGCCAGCATGGCCAAGCTGCTGGCGCTGGCGGGGTGCGCGTCCCAGCAACGGCAGGCTGGTCCCGTGGCCGAGGTATCGATCGACCGCGTGCCGCCCCTGGCATCGTCGTTGGCGCCATGAACGCGCGCGATGCCAGCCCGCGTCACAAGCTGCCCTATGCCTGGGCGCGGCAGCACCGGGCGCTGCTGCAGTGGCAGGGCGGGGGTGTCGGCGAACTGATCATCACCGACCAGACGCCGGCCTGGGCCGTGATCGAGGCGCGGCGTCGCCATGGCCCCATGGCGCTGCGCCGCGCCGCCGACGCCGAGTTCGACGGGCTGCTGGCCGCCGCCTACGCCGATGCCGGCGACGCCGCCTCGGTGGTCGGCGCGGCCGAGAACGAGGTCGACCTGGACCGCCTGCTGCACGAGATGCCCGAGGTCACCGACCTGCTGGACGCGCAGGACGACGCGCCGGTGATCCGCATGATCAACGCGCTCTTCACGCAGGCCGCGCGCGACGGCGCCAGCGACATCCACATCGAGCCCTATGAAACCCATTCGGTGGTGCGCTACCGGGTCGACGGCGGGCTGCGCGACGTGGTCAGCCCGCGCAAGGCGTTGCACGGCGCGCTGATCTCGCGCATCAAGATCATGGCGCACCTGGACATCGCCGAAAAACGGCTGCCGCAGGACGGGCGCATCGCGCTGCGCGTGGGCGGCCGGCCGATCGACATCCGCGTTTCCACCGTGCCCACCGGCCACGGCGAACGCGCGGTGCTGCGCCTGCTGGACAAGGAGGCCGGCCGCCTGCGGCTGGAGAAGCTGGGCATGGCGCCGGGCGTGCTGCGCGAACTGGATCGCCTGGTGCACCAGCCGCATGGCATCGTGCTGGTCACCGGGCCCACCGGCAGCGGCAAGACCACCACGCTGTATGCCGCGCTGGGCCAGATCGACGCCGCCACCTCGAACGTGCTGACGGTCGAGGATCCGGTGGAATACGACCTGCCGGGCATCAGCCAGATCCAGGTCAACGCCAAGATCGACATGAGCTTCGCGGTGGCGCTGCGCGCCATCCTGCGGCAGGACCCGGACGTCATCATGATCGGCGAGATCCGCGACCTGGAGACCGCGCAGATCGCGGTGCAGGCCTCGCTGACGGGCCACCTGGTGCTGGCCACGCTGCACACCAACGATGCCGTTTCGGCGCTGACGCGGCTGACCGACATGGGCGTGGAACGCTTCCTGCTGGCCTCGTCGCTGCTGGGCGTGCTGGCGCAGCGCCTGGTGCGGCGCCTGTGCCCGGACTGCCGCCGGCCATCGCCGCAGGAACCGGGCCTGTTCGAGCCCGTGGGTTGTCCGGCCTGCAACCACACGGGTTATCGCGGCCGCACCGGCATCCACGAGTTGTACATCGTCGATGACGCCCAGCGCGGCCTGATCCACGAGGGCGCCGGCGAACAGCAGCTGCGCGTGGCCGCGCAGCGCGCCGGCATGAAGCTGATGCGCGAGGACGGCGAACGCTGGGTGCTTGCCGGCCAGACCTCGCGCGAGGAAATCATCCGCGTCACGCGGGACGGGTAGGGCGAATCATGCCGGATTTTCGTTTCGAAGCGGCCGACGCGCTCGGCAGGATCCAGCGCGGCGTGTTGAGCGCCGACAGCGCCCGCGCCGCCCGCGCGCAGCTGCGGGCCCAGGGGCTGACCGCGCTGGCGGTGCGCCTGTCGGCCCGGCGCGGAGCCGGCTCGGCGGAGCTGTTCGCCGCGCGGCTGTCCGACAGCGATCTGGCCTGGGCCACGCGCCAGCTTGCCAGCCTGCTGGCCGCCGGGCTGCCGCTGGAAGGCGCGCTGTCGGCCACCGTCGAGCAGGCCGAAAAGAAGCATATCGCCGCCACGTTTTCCGGCGTGCGCGCCGACGTGCGCGGCGGGCAACGCTTTTCCGATGCCCTGAGCGCCCGGCCGCGCGATTTCCCGCCGATCTACCGCGCCCTGATCAAGGCCGGCGAGGACTCCGGCGACCTGGCCCGCATCATGGAACGGCTGGCCGACTACATCGAGGGGCGC
This sequence comes from Achromobacter xylosoxidans, assembly GCF_001457475.1. Lineage (NCBI taxonomy): Bacteria > Pseudomonadati > Pseudomonadota > Betaproteobacteria > Burkholderiales > Alcaligenaceae > Achromobacter > Achromobacter xylosoxidans. Next base: position 3,105,537 of record NZ_LN831029.1, read on the forward strand.
AATGCGCTGCGCTCGAAAGTGCTGACCGCGTTCATCTATCCGGCCATCGTCGGGGTGGTGTCGATCTGCATCGTGGTGTTCCTGCTGGCCTACGTCGTGCCGCAGGTGGTCAGCGCCTTTTCGCAGGCCCGCCAGGAGCTGCCCTGGATCACCCGCGCCATGCTCGCCGCCAGCGATTACGTGCGCGCCTGGGGCGGCTTGAACGCGCTGGTCGCGGCGCTGCTGTTCGGCCTGTGGCGCCTGTCGCAGCGCGCCGAGGCGGCGCGGCTCGCGTGGCACGGGCGCATCCTGCGGCTGCCGATGATCGGCCGCTTCGCGCTGGGCGTGAACACCGCGCGTTTCGCCGCCACGCTGGCGATCCTGGCCGATGCCGGCGTGCCGCTGCTGCGCGCGCTGGACGCCGCGCGGCAGACGCTGGCCAACGACTGCCTGCGCCGCGCGGTGCTCGACGCCACCGAACGCATCGAAGGCGGGTCGGGCCTGGGCGCGGCGCTGCGCCAGCAGAAGGTGTTTCCGCCGCTGCTCTGCCACCTGGTCGCCAGCGGCGAGAAGACCGGCACGCTGGCGCGCATGCTGGACCGCGCCGCGCAGACGCTGTCCGCCGACATCGAGCGGCGCGCCATGGCCATGACGGCGATGCTCGAACCGCTGATGATCCTGATCATGGGCGGGGTGGTGCTGACCATCGTGCTGGCGGTGATGCTGCCGATCATGGAGATCAACCAGATGGTGGGCTGAGACGGTATCGACACGCGCGCCGCAACGTGAAAGCGCAATCCGCGCGGGCGTGGCGAACTCCGCACATCTCCGCACATTCTTACCTCACTCCACACCTTTTTTCCCGTCGCTGTCACCTCGTCTGATCAACATGTCTCCAACGCGTCAGGCCGGTCTTTGCAGAGCGCCGCCGGATGCGTTCTCGGGTCCATTCGTTCTTTTCTCCCCACGCAGTTCTCTCCTAAACGAGTGCAAGGAGCAAGACATGTTCAATCGCAATTCCCTGGTCGCCGCGCTGTCGGCGGTCGGCATGCTGTCCCTGTCGGGCGCCGCCCTGGCGCAACAGGTCGTGGTGTCGGGTGGCGCGACGCTGCCCCAACCGCTGTACCAGGATGAAATCAACAGCTTCCCGGCGTCGACCTTCAAGGCCTACGTCGGCAAAGGCAGCGGCGCGGGCAAGACCGCCTTCCTGACCAACAGCGCCGTCGGCTTCGACAGCACCGGCGTGGTCCACTGGATCGGCAGCGACTCGATCCTGACCCAGACCCAGATCAACGACTACCTGACGACCGGCCTGGGCAAGATCGGCAATACCTCGGGTCATGGCCCGCTGGTCCAGATCCCGTCGGTGGGCACGCCCGTGACGATCTCGTACAAGGGGTCCCGCGGCCGGCGTCACGCTGAACAAGGCGCAGCTGTGCGGCGTGCTGTCGGGCAAGTACACCAAGTGGAGCGACGTCGGTGTCTCCTCCGGCTCGGCGCCCGACGCCTTCACGGTGATCTACCGTTCGGACAGCAGCGGCACCACCGAACTGCTGACCCGCCACCTGCAGGCCGTCTGCGGCACCGACGCCAACGTCGCGTTCAGCGGCAAGAGCACCTTCGCCCAGGAATTCCCGGGCAACACGCCGCCGGCCAACTTCCTGGCCGCCGCCGGCAGCGGCGGCGTGGCCACGGCCATCAGCGCCCAGGCCTCGGCCATCACCTACCTGAGCCCGGATCCCTCCTTCACCGTTGCGCTCGAACAGGCCTCGCTGATCAACAAGAACAACAGCGTGGCGTACGCGCCGACCTCGGCCAACGTCAGCACCGCCCTGGGTAGCGCGGCGGCCCTGCCGCCCGCCACCGGTGTGGTGCAACGTGACCCGGCCGGCGCCAACTGGACCGACACGAACAACCAGGCCAACCCGTTCAACTGGGTGCGTTCGACGGTCAACCCGGGTTCGGGCTACCCGATCGTGGGCTACACCAACTTCGTGTTCAGCCAGTGCTACACCGACGCGGCCGTGGCCACGGCGATCAAGAACTTCCTGACCACGCACTACTCGACCGCCAACTCGACGGTCGGTGGCAGCAACCCCGGCAAGATCGACCAGCACAAGCTGGTTCCGCTGACCCCGGCGAACCGCACGCGCGTGCTGGCCGCCTTCATCAACGGCACCACCGCCAACCTGAACATCAACAACGCGACGGTTTGCGGCAGCTACGCCGGCCGTGGTTGATTTCACGATGGTTCGCTAGCACTGGCCGTCAAGGCAGAGCGGGGCGGAGCAACCGGCAACGGGGCTTCGCCCTTTTTTTCCAGGGCGCGGCGCTACATGCCGGCAGGCGCCCGATGCCCGGAGTTCGCCATGAGCAATTACCTTCGCCGCTTCGCCACGCTGTGCCTGCTGGCCCAGGCCTGCATCCACGGCGCGGCCGCCGGCCAGACGATAGTCTCGGGCGGCGCCAGCTTGCCCCTGCCGCTGTACCAGGAGACCCTCGCCAAACTCCCGCCGGGGATTTTTCCGTCCTACGTGGGCACGGGCAGCACGGCCGGATTGCGCGCGTTCCTGCTCAATACCGCGGACACGTTCGGCCGCAACGGGGCAGTCCACTGGATTGGCAGCGAGACGCCGTTGACCCAGGCGCAGATCGCCGACTACCTGGTCCAGGGTTGGGGCCGGCAGGGCGACCCCGCCGGCCATGGGCCGTTGATCCAGATCCCGGCCGCGTATGTGGCCGTCACGATTTCCTACAAGGGCCCGTCGCAGCCCGTCACGCTGAGTTCCCGGCAGCTTTGCGCGATCTTCTCGGGCATGGTGGATCGCTGGAGCCAGTTGGGTGTGTCGGTGCCGCCCTCGCTGGACGCCTTCAAGCTGGTCTACCGTGCAGACGGCAGCGGCACTACCGCGTTGCTGACCCGTCATCTGCGTGCCGTCTGCGAAACCGGCGGCGCCTTGCGGTTCACTGGCAAGAGTGTGTTCCGGGAGGAGTTCCCGCCCGGGCCCTTGCCGGCCCATTTCGTCGAGGCGCATGGAGACGACGGCGCCGCCGCGGCGATGGCGGGGAATGTCTCGGCCATCACCTATATCGGACCGGACCCCGCCTACACCGCCGGGATCAAACAGGCCTGGCTGGTCAACCTGCATGATGGGGTGGCCTACCTGCCGACGTCCGCCAATGTCCTCGCGGCAATGGAATCGACCGGCGCGCCGGCGCTGCCCAACGGCACGGCGGTGGGGCGCGGTCCGGGCGCGCCGGGCTGGTCGTCGCCGGACAATCCGGGCAATCCGGCCAACTGGGTGCGGATCGTGGCGGATCCGCCCAGCGGCTATCCGATCGTGGGCTCCACCAACCTGGTGCTGAGCCAGTGCTATGCCGATACCATCGTCACGAGCGCCTTGCGGGTGTTTCTCAAGCGCCTGTACGAGGACCCCGCGGCCATCGCCAGCCATCAGTTGGCGCCGCTGCCCGCCACGCTGCGCGCGCACCTGCTGGCCACCTTCGTCAGCCCCGCGGGGACGCCGGCGCGCTTGAACCTCGGCAATGCGGCCGTGTGCGGCGACGTCGCCGGCCGTGGCTGAGGCGCGCGCCGCACTGTTACGCCACTCCACACCTTTTTTCCCGCCGCTGTCATCTGGCGGACACATCATTGCCGGTGTCGCGGCCATTTGCCGCGCGTTCGCGCATGCCGCGAGCGCGCCCGGCCCGGCACCCATATCGACAGCCGCCTTTCGCAGCGGCGCATACCCAGGATCAGAGATACGGCATGAACCAGCAGACAGGCAGCGTGACCCGACGTGACAAGGGCGGACAACGGGGCGCCCCCGCATTCCGGCTGTCGCCAGCCATGCACGCCCTGGTCCTCGCCCTGTCGGCGGCGCCGGCGCTGGCGGCCGGCCCGGCGTTCGGTCCCGGCTGGTTCTCCGACAAGCGCGCCACGCAGGCGCAGACCGCGGCGACCGGGCGCCTGCCCGGCGGCGGCCTGGCCGGCATTCCGTCGACGCTGCGCGACCAGCAGCGCGCCAACCAGCAGCTGCAGCGCTCGCTCGCCAACCTGAACCGGGGCGCGGCGGCGATCGCGGCGCAGCAGGCGGCCCAGGCCGCGGCGCGCCAGGCGGCGCTGCACCAGGGGTCGCCGGTGCCGGACGGGATGGCCGAAGACGGGTTGAAGGTCGACACCAATCCGCTGACTGCCGGCTGGCTCAATGCGCGTCCCTTGACGCCCGGCTCGCAATCCTCGCGCGGCGGCCGCACCGTCGTCACGGTCGACCAGACCGCCGACAAGGCCATCCTGAATTGGGAGACCTTCAACGTCGGCCGCAACACCACCGTATCGTTCAAGCAGCAGGCCAGTTCGTGGTCGGTGCTGAACCGGGTCAACGACCCGCGCGCGCGGCCCAGCCAGATACAGGGCCAGATCGAAGCGCCCGGCACCGTCATGATCGTCAACCGCAACGGCATCGTCTTCAGCGGTTCCAGCCAGGTCAATACGCGCAACCTGGTCGCCGCCGCGGTGGGGATGAGCGACGCCCAGTTCCGCAGCGGCCTGTACAGTGGCAAGACGGGTGAAAGCGCCAACGAGCGCTACACGCCCAGCTTCGGCAACGACCTGGTCGGCCAGGGCGACGCCGCCCGCGCCGGCAACGCCACCGGCGACGTGCGCGTCGAGGCCGGCGCGCGCATCCAGACCAGCGCGCCTGGCGGCGTCACCCAGGGCGGCGGCTACGTCCTGCTGCTGGGCCGCGAAGTCCACAACGCCGGCCAGATCACGACGCCGAGCGGCCAGACGGTGCTGGCGGCGGGCGATACCTTCATCATCCGCCGCGGCCTGGGATCGGACGCCAACGTCCGTTCCACCACCCGTGGCAACGAGGTATCGGCGCGCCGCAATGCGGGCAGCCAGGCGGGCGTGGCGGCCAACACCGGCCTGATCCAGTCGCCCTTGGGCGACATCACGCTGACCGGACACGAGGTCCGCCAGCAGGGCGCGGCCATCGCCACCACGTCGGTGACCACGCGCGGCACGGTGCATCTGCTGAATTCGGCCAGCGACGCCAGCGGCAGCGTCGTGTTCGGCCGGGATTCCACCACCGCCATCCTGATCGAGAACGACGGCACCGTCGCGCTGGATGCGCAGCGCGACACGCTGGTGCGTCCAGCGCCGGAGGAGGGCGACAATCATCGGACCGCGGGCCAGGCTTTCGATCACCTGAGCGCCTTGCCCGATCGCCGCGACCAGTCGCGCATCGAGGTGACCAGCGGCGGCACGGTCGAGGCCCGGGACGGCGCGCTGGCGCTGGCCACGGGGGGGCAGATCGCCATCGCGGCCAATCGCCGCACGCTGCTCAACGACGGTGCGTTGCTGGACGTCGCCGGCGCGGTCGGCGTCAAGGTGACGATGGAATCCAACAACCTCAAGATCAATATCCAGGGCAACGAACTGCGCGACGCGCCGCTCAACCGCGATGGCAAGGTCTTGAACAACAGTGAAATCTGGATCGACCGCCGCGCGCTGGTGCAGGTGGCCAAGGGCGTGAACGGCTATGAACGCGAGCGCTGGTACACCGCCGGCGGGCTGCTGGAGGTGGGCGGCTACCTGGGCACCGAGCGCCACGGCATCGGCGAGTGGGCGGCGATCGGCGGCACGGTGACGGTGGAGGGCGGCGAGCTGGTCGCCCGCCGGGGGGCGCTCATCAACATCTCGGGCGGCACGCTGGACGTGGCGGGCGGCAACATCCAGCAGAGCTGGCTGCGGGGCGAGGACGGCCGCCTGTACGAAGTCTCGCGCGCGCCCGGCGACCTGCTCTACAAGGGCCTGTATCGCGGCTTCGAAGACACCCACGCGCGCTGGGGCCAGAGCGCCACCCGCTATTTCTACAGCGCCTTGCTGGCGCCCCGGCAGCGCTACGAAGACGGCTATACGGCCGGACGCGACGCGGGCCGCCTGGTCATCGGCACGCGCACCGCGGTGATGGAAGGCAGTATCGTGGGCGAGGCCTTCCAGGGCGAACGCCAGACCCAGGCGCGACAGGCGGTGGAGGCGGGCCTGCGGCAGCAGACCGGCTACCAGCAGTCGCAGCTGGCCCGGGCGCAGGCGGGCCAATTGATCGTTGGCCGCTATGTGGCACGCCAGATCACCGGCGCAACGACGACTTCGTGGGGGTACGACCTGGCGGCCGCGGCCAGGCAGATCCTGTTCACCGATGCCATGCCGCCGCTGGCCGACAGGCTCGGGCTGGACGGCGCCATGCCGGCGGACCGCCGCGATACCGTGTGGCTCGATGCTGCGGCGCTGAGCCGCGCGGGCCTGGGCCAGGTCACCGCCGTGGCGGCGCAGGACGTGACCGTCGGGCAGGATCTGCGGGTCGCGTCCGGGGGCCTGATCGAGCTATACGCGCCGAACGTCTCCATCCAGGGCGACCTGACGGCGCGCGGCGGCCGCGTGGCTGCCGGCAATGTGCTGCAGAGCGTCGAACGCGAGGTTTTCCTGGCGCCGGCCGCCAATACCTCGGCGCGGGTCGAGGTCGCGCCCGGCACAAGCATCGATGTCAGCGGCCTGTGGGCCAATCTGCGGCGCGCGCCGCAAGACGTCGATGCGCTGGCCTGGCGCAATGGCGGGCAGATCGCGCTGCGCGGCACCGGCGCGGTTGCCGTGGCGGCGGGCAGCGTGCTGGATGCGCGTTCGGGCGCGACACTGGACGTCAAGGGCCGGCTGAGCGGCGGCAAGGGCGGCGACGTGGCGCTGGAGCAGGTGGCGCTGAACGGCAGCGTGCCCGGTCCGGGACCCGTGGGGGTGTCGCTGGCCGGCACGGTATATGGCTACGGCGTCAACGGCGGCGGCACCCTGCGGGTCGGCGCCAACCGCGTGTTGATCAGCGATGCGGCGGATGCCGATGCCGGCGCCGATGGCCTGGTGTTGCGCGGCGACCTGTTCCAGCGCGGGTTCGCGCGCTACGACATCAACGGCGCGCAGGGCTTGACCGTTGCCGACGGCATGGCGCTGGACGTGGCGATGCCGGTCTATCGTCCCAGGTCCGAGACGCCGGATCCGCAGCTGGCCGGCTTCGATGACGCGCTGACGCTGTGGACGCCGCCGTTGTTCCAGGAGAATGCCGTCACCGGCCGGATGAGCCAGCGGCTCGGGGCCAGCCTGTCGCTGTCCGCCTTCGTTGCGGCGACGCCGCAGACGGTGGGCGCCTTGCGGATCGGCCAGGATGCCGTACTGCGGGTCGACCCGGGCCAGACCATCCGCCTGCAATCGCGCGGGCTGATGCGGGTGCAAGGCACGCTGCAAGCGCCCGGCGGCCAGATCGTGGTGGCGCGGGGCGCGGATGACCAGGGGGCCACCGCGCAACTGGGCGGCCTGCCCAACTCGGTCTGGATCGAATCGGGCGCGAGGCTCGACGTGGGCGGCATTGCGGCGACGGCCGTGGACGCCCGTGGCCGCCGCTACGGCAAGCAGCTCGATGGCGGGCGCATCGCCATCGACGGCGAGTTCGTCGTCATTCGGCCGGGCGCGGAGCTGGAAGCGTCGGGTTCGGCGATGACCGTGGACGTGCCGGTGGATGACGGCGCCGGCGCGGGCGCCAGGCGGGTTGGCGGCAAGGGCGGCGAGATCGCGCTGGCCGCCACCGCCGGCCTCTACCTGGATGGCGCGATGCGGGCCGCGGCGGGCGGCGCCAGCGCCGCGGGCGGAGCCCTGTCGCTGAAGCTGGAAACCCCGCTGTACGCGACCGGCACGCAGCAGGCCCTGATACGGCCGCGTGAGCTGCGCATTTCGCAGACGGCGGGCGCGAGCCTGCTGCCGGCCGGCATCGCCCCGGAAAGCGCCGCGCTGGACTATGGCTTGGGCCGTATTGGCATGGACCAGATCGCGGCGGGAGGCTTTGGCGACGTGTCGCTGTATGCGCGCGACCTGTTGACCTTCGACGGCGACGTGACGCTGCAGGCGCGGCAATCGATCAGCCTGTACCAGGGCGCGCTGGGCAACACCCGGGCGGGCGCCACCGTCCGCATCATCGCGCCCTATGTGCTGTTGAGCGGCCGCACCAATCTGACTCCCGCGATCGTGCAGCAGGTCGAGGCCACGCTCAACGCGTGGAAGCCGTCGACGCTACCGGGCGCCGCGCTGTTTGAAGTCGACGCCGACCAGATCGATATCCGCAACCGCGTCAATGCCGGCATGTCCGGCGCGGCCAGGCTGGGCGGCGGCAGCCAGTTGGCCATCGAACGTCGTGGCTACGACAACGTGGCCCTGCGCAGCCGGGGTGACCTGCGGTTCCTGGCCACCGCGGGCGCCACCGACATCCCCATCAGCGGGCAGAGCGACACCAGCGCCGTCCTGACGGCGGGCAACCTGCTGCTGGCCGGGCAGCGGGTCTATCCCGCCACGGGCGCGAAGGGGTTGGCGGTGGCCGGGTGGCGCGGCGGCGGCGTTCCCTATGACGCCGACGCGGTGTTGCGGATCGAGGGCGTGGCCGGTCCGCAGGCTGGCGTCGCGCCGCTGTCCGTGTTCGGCGCGCTGACCTTGAACGCGCCCAACGTGGAGCAGGGCGGTAACGTGTTTGCGCCGTTGGGACGTATCGTCATGGGCATCGGCATCAACGGCGATACCCGCCAGGTGCGGCTGCTGCCCGGCAGCCTGACCTCCGTCAGCGCGGCGGGCCTCACCGTGCCCTATGGCGGCACCGTCGACGGCCTGAGCTACCTTTACCAAGGCGCGCCGGTGGAGGCCGTGGGCGTCGGCGGCACCAACATCTTCCAGGTGGTGAGGGGCATTTCCCTGCTGGGCGGATCGATCGCGGTGGATGCCGGCGCGGTCATCGACCTGTCCGGCGGAGGCACCTTGGCGGGCGCGGGGTTCATCAGCGGGCGAGGCGGCTCCACCGATCCGCTGTTCCATCCCTTGCCGCGGTTCGATGCCGCGAGCGGCAAATTCGACCTGCCGGCGCTGTCGGACCGGCCGGTCTACGCGATCATGCCGGGCCTGGCCGACGGCTACGCGCCGGTGGCGCCGCGCGACGAAGCCAGCGGCTACGCCGGCTCGCGTCCGCGCGCCGGCGAGACCATCACGATCGGCGCCGGCGTGCCCGGCCTGCCCGCGGGCACCTATACCTTGCTGCCGTCCTACTACGCCCTGTTGCCCGGCGCCTACCGCGTCGAGCTGGGGCAGGGCGCGCTGGGCGGCAACGCCAGTACGCTGCGGGGGGGATCCTGGTCGGTCGCGGCCATCCGCGGCCTGTCCAACACCGGCGCCGTGGATGCCATGCCGCGGCAGGCGCTGGTCACCCCCGGCGACGTGCTGCGGCGGCATGCCCAGTACAACGAGATGGACTACAGCGCCTTCGTGCTGGCCGAGGCCGCGCGCAGTGGCCAGCCGCGGCCGATGCTGCCCGCCGACGCGGCGGCGCTGGAGTTCAACTATCGCAACCTGCCCGGCGCCGGGCCGGCGCTGCGGTTCGACGGCCAGGCCCGCTTCACGCCCGCCAGGGACGGCTATGGCGGCCAGTTGCTGGTTCGCACCAACGGCGCGGCGCTCGAGATCGTCAACGACGCGTCCACGGCCTCGCCGGCCGGCATCGCGCTGCGGGACAGGGATCTGAACGCGGTGGCCGCCAACCGCCTGTCGCTCGGCGGCTGGGCGTACCAGCCGGTGACGGCGGGAGACCGCCAGCTGGGCACGGCAGCCGGCTCCGGCGGCGACGTCATCGTGCGCGCCGGCGCCCAGTTGCGCGCGCCCGAAGTGCTGCTGATCGTCGACCAGGCGAAGTCGATCGTGGTCGAACGCGGCGCGGCCATCAATACGCTGGGGATGGGCGCCGCCCCTTATGACGCGCGCCAGGGCTACCGGTTCGGCAGCGCGGGAGGAAACAACAGCATCCTGGCCATCTCCAATGGCTGGCTGGATTTCGGCAATGGGCTGGGCGCGCAATCCGGCCGCATCGAGCTTGGCGCCTGCCCGGCGACAGCCTGCGCAGGCACGACCCAGCTTTACTCCGATGGCACGGTGGTCTTTGGCAGCAACAATCTGGTGCTGCACGACGCCTTGCGCTATGGCACCCGCAACCTGGTGGTGGCCGCCAGCAGCCTGAACGCGGGCGGCGATGCCGCGCTGGCGGACGCGATGGCGCGCGGCGTTCTGCCCGCGGGGCTGCGCCTGTCGCAGGACCTGTTGCGCCGCCTGCTGGACGGCGACACCAGCGTCGGCGCGCCGGCGCTGGAACGGGTGATCTTCTCGTTGCGCGACTCGGTCAATTTCTTCGGCAACGTCAATCTCAGCACACTGGATGCCGCCACCGGCAACTCCAGCCTGGCGCAATTGGTGCTGAACACGCCCGCCATCTATGGCTACGGCGGCGCCGGCGACGTCGCCACCCTGTCCACCGATACGCTGGTCTGGAACGGCGTCGCCAACGCCGAGCCCGCCCCGATCGCGGCCGGCGGGGCGGGAACCGGCCTGGGCACGCTGAACCTGAGCGCGCGCCGGATCGTGCTGGGCGACGCCAACGGCACGCTGCAGGTGCCGCACCAGCAGATGCGGCGCCAGGCGCTGGGCTTCTCCAGCGTGCGGATGGATGCCGCCGAGCAGATCACCGCGGGCGGCGAGGGCAGCCTGGAGGTCCACCAGGCGCGCGGCGACTTCGTCGATGGCAAGTTCCAGTACCAGGGCGGCTCGCTGCTATTGCGCACGCCCATGCTCACGGGCGGCAACGGCTCGGTCACGCGCCTGACGGCGGGCGACCTGCTGCAATTGACGGGCACCGGCGCGGCGCCGGCCGACGCCGCAGCGCCGTGGGGCGCCACGCTGACCCTGCAAGGCGGCAAAGTCGAGCTGGACAGCGCCATCGTGCTGCCCAGCGGCAAGCTGGTGGCGCAGGCCGAGCATGGCCTGACGCTGGCCAGCGGGGCGCGGCTCGACCTGGGCGGTCGCGCCGTGACCCTGGGCGACCAGACGCGCTATGGCTGGGGCGGCGACGTGGAGCTCGAAAGCCGCAAGGGGGATATCGTCCAGGCGGCCGGGTCCATCATCGATCTGTCGGCGCGCTACAACCAGGCCGGCAGGCTCACGGCCACGGCGCTGGACGCCGGCGCCGGCCTGATCGACCTGCGCGGCGCAATCAAGGGGCAGTCCAGCGGCGAGTACGATGCCGGCGGCACCCTGGTGCCGTTCGAGGCTGGCGGCATCGCGCTGCGGGCCCAGGCCATCGCCGACTTCGTGGCGCTGAACCAGCGCCTGACCGAAGGCGGCGTGACCGGCTCGCGCGCCTTCCAGCTCAAGCGCGGCGACCTGGTGATCGGCAATGAAATCAAGGCCCGGCGGATCAACATCGCGGTCGACGGCGGCAGCTTGACGGTCAATGGCGTGGTCGACGCCGGCGGCGCGCAGGTCGGCAGCATCCGCCTGTCGGCCCGGCGCGACCTGATCGTCAACGGCCTGCTGGACGCGCACGGCGCCTTGCTGCGCGTGGACAGCCGGGGCGACATCATCGACAGCCCCAACCGCGCGGTGGTCGAACTGACCGCCACGCAGGGCCGTCTGGTGCTCGGCGCCAACGCGGCCATCGACCTGCGGGCCGGCACCGGCGTGGCGGCGGGCAATGGCCCCGGCCAGCATGATGGCCGCCCGCGCGGCACGCTGGACCTGAACGCGCCGCGCCTGGGCGCCGATGACGTGGCGCTGGACATCCTCGGCACGCCCAACGTGCTGGGCGCCGAGCGCGTGTCGGTCAATGCCTTCCGGCGCTACGACGACGCGCCCCTCGCCACGGCCCCGGACATCACCGGCCGCACGCCGCAGGTGATCACCCAGGCCTATCTGGACCAGATCGACGCGGACAGCGTCACCTACATGAACGCCGCGCTGGCCAACGCCGCGCTGGGCGCGCGGCTGCGGGGCTACGGGTTGCGCCCCGGCGTGGAGATCGTCAGCCGCGCCGCCGACGGCGATCTGCGCGTCGAGGGCGACCTGGACCTGTCGAACTACCGCTATGGCCCCGACGCGGACCGCAATGATCCGGCGCGCCGCGGCTTCGGCGCGGCCGGCGTGCTGCTGGTGCGCGCCAAGGGCGACCTGAACATCTACGGCAGCATCACCGACGGTTTCGCGCCGCCGCTGGGCACCGATGACGACGTCCGCGCCTGGCGCCTGATCGGCCGGGCGGGGCCGGATGACGCCAATGGCGTGGACGTGGCCGGCCAAAGCCTGATTCTGCCGCGCGCGGTCACGCTGGCCGGCGGCACGGTGTTTCCCAACACCGAGACCGAATCGCTGAATTTCGACCTGCCGATCCAGCCCAACACCATCAAGGCCAACGCGCGCCTGCCGGCCCAGGTCGAACTGGCTCAGCCCCTGACCCTGGCGGCCGGCACCGTGCTGGAGGCCGACGTGCGCGCGGCGGACGGCACGCTCTACGCCAAGGGCAGCGTGCTGCCGGCCGCCTTGACGCTGACGGCCGGCGCCCGCCTGGGCGCGGGCATGGCATTGAACCAGGCGATCTCCGTGCGGACCTTCACCGTGCCCAAAGGCACGCCGCTGTCGATCTTCAATGCCCCGCTGGCCCTGGCCGCCGACCTGCCGCTGGCGGCCGGCGCCTACCTGCCCAGCGGAACCGACCTGCGCTTCAACGGCAGCACGGTGGAACTGCGGGACCTGAACGCCGATGGGGTACAGGGCCGCATCTGGGCCGTCGCGCCCATGCTGGGCCGGGGCGCTTCGTCCTGGAGTCTGCGGCTGGCCGGCGGCGCCGACCTGGATTCGGCCGACACCCGCGCGCTGCTGCCGGCTTTCCAGTTGGGCGACCGCGGGCATGTGAAGCTGTCGGATCCGCATTACCTGCAGGACCTGAGCTTCGGCCTGTTGGGCGAATCGCCCATCTTCAGCGTGATCCGCACCGGCCGCGGCGATCTCGACATCCTGGCCGGCGGCAACTTCCAGCAGGGTTCCTACTACGGCATCTACACCGCCGGCACGCCGTCGGACGCCGTGCGCGACGCCCAGGGCAATCCCATTCTCGATGCGCTGGGCAGGGACGCCTACAACCTGCCGCGGGCCTATGACGAGCTGATGAGCCGCGCGGATGGCTACGGTTCCGTACTCGGCGCCGCCGCGGCCAATTACGAGCCGCTCGTCACCGGCGGGCAGTATGCCGCCTGGTATCCCGAGCGGGGCGGCGACCTGCTGTTGAATGTGCAAGGCGACATGCGCGGCGCGGTGCGGGGCCTGCCGTCGAAGTTCGACGGCCAGGATCCCCGTGGCGCGGCGCCCGCGCCGGGAAGCTACCCCGGCTATTGGCTGTGGCGCCAGGGGGGCGCCGGCATCGGCCAGCAGACGGCCTGGTGGATCAACTTCGGGACTTACCTGCCGTCGCCGTACTTTTCCATATTCGAGACACCGGGCGTATCGGTGGAAGGCTTTACCGGCTTCGGCACGCTCGGTGGCGGCAATCTGTCGGTCAATGTGGGCGGCGACGCAGGCGTGCTGACCCAGCCCGTGGCGTTGCAGAATACCTATCCCACCATGCAGGGTCTGGCGCTTGCCGTGGGCAGCACCGGGCGGATCACGCCGGACGGCAAGCGTGTGTCCACCGGTGGCGGGGACTTGAGCCTGCGCGTCGGCGGCGCGCTGAATCCCTTGCGAACCAGCTCGAGCGATGGGGTCAATGACATTTCCGCGCCGTACTCCGATCTGAACGGCGTCCTGACCAACCTGCGCGGCGCCATCAAGGTGGACGCGCGCAGCATCGGACGGGTCGATCCGCTGTATCGGGCGGTGGACCGATCGGATTCCCGTGGCCTGGACCCATTGCGTCCCACGCTGGCGGCGCCATCCGGCGGTCCGGCCATCGTGGCCGGCGACGCCACCGCCGCGCTGAACGCACGCGGGGATCTGGTCCTGGGCGGCGTGGGCGATGCCGGCAGGATGTACCAGCTGTCGGCCACCCCCTTCATTCACGAGGGCGTGGAACAGCCGGGCGGGGCCAATAGCTGGTTCTCGTTGTGGACGGCGAGGACCTCGCTGGACCTGTTCGCCGCGGGCGGCGCCTTGACGCCGATCACCGCCGGCCACAACGACAACCTGGCGACCAAGAACCAGTACCAATACAGTGCCAGTGGGTATGCGAACGTCTTTGCCTATCCTTCGCGCGTCAGCGTGGTGGCGGCTTCGGGCAGCATTTTCTATCACGCCAGCTCGGCCAACGCCGCAACGGAATGGTCCTTTGCGCCGGGAAGCCAGGGCAGCGTGGAAATGCTTGCGCGCGGCGGCCTCTATGGCGGCGGCTATCGCACCGGCGTGTCGGGCGCCGACCCGACGTCGATCGCGGCGCCGGAACGCCCCGCCTACCAGGCCACATGGGACAGCGGGGCGGTCAGCGCCGGCAACGCCGTGGGCCTGGAGGGCGGCCTGCTCGCCTTCGGCACGGACTCGGCGGCGGGGCGTCCCGCCCTGTCCAACGCGGGGATCGCGCGCTTCTATGCGGGTGGCGACATCGTGGGCCTGTCTACCGGCAGCACGATAACGACCAAGGACGGCATCGAGTACCACGCCGCCCGTCCCGTCAGCATCCAGGCTGGCGGCGACATCGTCAACCTCAAGGCCCTGGTCCTGAATCACCAACCCAACGACGTTTCCCGCGTCGTCGCCGGCCGTGACATCCTCTATGCCAACGTCGACGTGGCCGGCCCCGGCTGGCTGGAAGTCAGCGCCGGCCGCAACCTGACGCAGGAAGACAAGGGCCGCCTCACCAGCATCGGCCCGATCAACGGCGGGCAGACCACCGGCAAGGGCGGTGCAGGCATCGTTGCCAGCGCCGGCGGCCAAGGCGACTACGCGGCGTTTGCGCGCCGCTACCTGGACCCGGCCAATCGCGCCGATCCGGGCCAGCCGCTGTCCGGCCAGGCGGGCAAGACGGCCAAGACCTACGAAGGCGAACTGCTCGACTGGCTGCGCGCGCAGCATGGCTACGGCGGCGCCGCGGACGGGGCGCGCGCCTATTTCGATGCGCTGCCGGCCGAGCAGCAGCGCGTGTTCCTGCGCCAGGTCTACTACGCCGAACTGACGGCGGGCGGCCGCGAGTACAACGACCCGATCGGGCCGCGCGCCGGCAGCTACGCCCGCGGTCGCCAGGCGATCGCCGAGCTGTACCCGACGACCGGCGCGGATGGCCGGCCGATCCGCTACCAGGGCGACATCACGCTGTTCGGCGGTTCCGGCATCCAGACGCTGTACGGCGGCTCGATCCACCTGATGGCGCCGGGCGGCCAGGTGGTCTTCGGCGTCGAGGGCGTGGCGCCGCCGTCCACCGCCGGCATCATCACCCAGGGCGCCGGCGACATCCAGATGTACGCCAAGGGCAGCATCCTGCTGGGCCAGAGCCGGGTCATGACCACCTTTGGCGGCAACATCCTGGGCTGGTCGGCCGAGGGCGACATCAACAGCGGCCGGGGCGCCAAGAGCACCGTGGTGTATACGCCGCAGCGGCGCCTGTATGACGACGTCGGCAACGTGACGCTGTCGCCCACCGTGCCCAGCACCGGCGCCGGGATCGCCACCCTCAACCCGATTCCAGAGGTGCCGCCGGGCGACGTCGACCTGGTGGCGCCGCTGGGCACCATCGACGCGGGCGAGGCGGGCATCCGCTACTCGGGCAACGTCAACCTGGCGGCGCTGCAGGTGGTCAACGCGGCCAACGTGGTGGGGCAGGGCAAGGCCACCGGCGTGCCGGCGCTGGCGGCGGTGAACGTCGCGGCGTTGACCAGCGCCAGCGCGGCCGCGGCGGGGGCGACCCAGGGCGCGCAGGAGACCTCGCGCCAGCAGCAGGCGGCGGCGCGCCGCAACCTGCCGTCCATCATCAGCGTGCAGATCCTGGGCAATGGCAGCGAGCCGCTGTCGGGCGCGGGATCGCCCGGCGCCACCGCGCCGGCCGGCCGCAATCCGGGGCCGGGCGCGGCGGCCGCGACACAGGGCTACGACCCGCGCAGCATCTTCCAGATGGTCGGCAACGGCGAGCTGGACGCGGCGCAGAAGGCCCGCCTGACCGAACCGGAGCAGCGTGGCCTGTCAGGTGGCTAGGAGCTGGAAAGCTGACGATCCGCTGTCATGCCGCAGTCACAAGCGCGACCTACATTGCCCATTCACCGATTAGCACGACGTGTTGCGGCTCCCCCTCAGCCGCCGGGGCGCGACAAGGGCAGGGCATGCATCTGGAGCCAATCAGGGCGGGCAAGCGGCCGGCGCGTGGCCAGGGGCGCCAATGGTTGGGCTGGTGGATCCTGTGGGGGGTCTGCGCGGCCTTGTGCTGGCGCCCGGCCATGGCCCAGGAACCGTTGTTGCGGGTCTTCGAGTTCGACCTGCCGGCGCAACCGCTGCAATCGGCGCTCGAGCAATACAGCAATGTCACCGGCAGTTCGGTGGTGTATCGCGCCGCGTTGGCGGTGGGGCGGCGTTCGGCCGCGGTCAAGGGAATCCATACGCCGGAGGCGGCTTTGCGCATGCTGATCGAAGGTTCGGGACTGGCGGCCGAATACACGGCCGCCAACGCATTCATCCTGCGACACGCCGCCCGCAAGGACCGCGCGACGTCCGCCACGCGCCGCACCGACGGCAGCCGCGGCGCCTTCTACCGCAGCTACTACGGCGTGGTCCAGGCCGGCGTGCGCGAGGCGCTGTGCCGCAACCCCGCCACCCGTGCCGGGGACTACCGCGCGGCCATCAGTTTCGAAGTTTCGCCGATGGGCCGGGTGGAGCGGGCGCGCGTGCTCGATTCGACCGGCGACCGCGCCAAGGACGACGAGATCGTGCTGGCGCTGGACCAGGCCGTGTTCGACAAGGCGCCGCCACCGGACCTGCTGCAGCCGTTCGTGATGCTGGTCATGCCGCAGTCGCCGGAACACGACCGGGGCTGCCCGGCGTACTGACGCGCGCCGTCAATCCTTGCCCCGCGATCCATGATGCCCTCCAGCCTGTCGGTCCTGCGCGATTTCATGCTGCAACGCTACGACGACCTGAAGGCCCGCCTGACGCGGCGCCTGGGTTGCCCGGACCTGGCCAGCGACGCATTGCAGGACACCTGGCTGCGCCTCGAAGGCAAGGAGGAACTCGGCCCGGTCGACAGCCCGGGTCCCTATCTGATGCGCATGGCGGTCAATGTGGCGGTCGACCAGCAGCGCGTGGAAAACCGGCGCCTGACCGTCGCCGAGGCCGAGGTGCTGCTGCACATCGCCGACCCGGCACCCGGGCCCGAGCGTATCGCCGAGGGGCGCGCCGAACTCGATGCGCTGACCCGCGCGATGGGCGAGCTGCCGGCGCGCCAGCGCGACATCCTGCTGGCGGTGCGGGTCGAGGGGCTGCCGCAGAACGACATCGCCGAGCGGCTGGGCGTGTCGTTGCGCACCGTCGAACGCGAACTGCGCAACGCCCATGAGTACTGTGCGCGGCGAACACGTAAATTATTGTCACCATGAGGCGGGTTCCGGCTGCGAGAGTCGTCCTATGGATGTCAAGGGGAAAAACCGCGCGCCAACGCCCGCAGTGGCGGCGCGGCGGCATCGAGAGAGTGAGCAATGAAGACCGCAAGCCAGCCCGCCGATCGCAGACAGGCGGATATCGAACGCGAGGCCCGCGCCTGGATCCGCCTGATCGCGTCCGGGCAGGCCACGCTGCGCGAAGCCGATGCGCTCAGGCAATGGTGCTCGGCCAGCGAACGGCACGCCCAGGCTTTTGCCGCGCAGCGCCAGCTCTGGAGCCTGATGGCGCCGGCCGGCCTGGCGCTGCAACGGCAGCGCGCCCGCCAACCCGCCCGTGGCCCCGCCCCGGGCTGGGGCCGACGCGCCTTCCTCGGCACGGCGCTGGCGGGCACCGCCGCCGCGGCCGTGGCGGCGGTGGTGGCGCCGCCCTTGCGGCTGTGGCCGGCGTGGGACGAATGGCTGGCCGACTATCGCACCGACACCGGCGACCGGCGCCAGTTCGGCTTGGGCGAACGGGTGCAGGTGGACATGAACACCCAGACCAGCATTGCCTTGCGCTCGGAGCAGCCGGGCGCCTTGCGGGTCGAGCTGATCGCCGGCGAAGCCGCCTTCGACGGCCAGTCCTCGTCCGCCGCGTTGACCGTCGTGGCCGGGCGCGGCAGCGCCGAGGCCCGCGGCGCGCGCTTCGAGTTGCGCAACCTGGACGGCACGGTCTGCGTCACCTGCCTGTCCGGCTCGGTGCGCGTAGCCCTGGGCAATGGCGCCACGGTGCTGGGACCGAACCAACGGCTGTTCTATGACCGGCGGGGCCTGGGCGCGGTGCAGCAGATCGATCCGGCCGAGACCTCGGCCTGGCGCCAGGGCTCGCTGGTGTTCCGGAACACGCCGCTGGCCGAGGTGGTGGCCGAGATCAACCGCTACCGCCGCGGCCGCGTGGTGCTGCTGGACGGCGCCCGTGGCGCCAGCGCGCTGAGCGGCCGCTTCGAGATCCGCGACACCGACAAGGTGCTGGTGCAGATCGAGAAGGCGTTCGGCCTGAGCGCCACGCACCTGCCGGGCAACGTGGTGGTGCTGGCCTGAGGCGCCGCGACGACGCCTTTGCCCGGCCTGGCGCGCGCGGTGGCGGGTTTGGCCCGCCCATGTCGTCCTAAGAAGGCAGGCCGCGCATATCCGCCATCGAGGGCGCATGCCGCGTCCGCGCGATGGGGAGCAGTCGTGTCGCGTAAACCGAATATCGGTATCCGGGAACTGAAGGAGAATCTGTCGGCGGTGGTGGATTCGGCATGGGAGCATCCCGTGTCGGTGCACCGTTACGGCTCGCCGTGGGTGTGGATCGTGTCGCACGAGGTCTGGTCGCGCAATACGCGCCGGGTCGAGTTCAATCCGGCCGGCCATCCGCTGGCCGCGTTGCGCGACCACGTCGATCGCGCGCTCGCGGCGAGCCAGCCGCGGCTGCACGCGGCCGCGATCCGCGCCATGCTGCGCATCGAGGCGCCGCCGCTGTTGCGGGCGCTGGTGATCCAGCTGCTCTATGGCATCGACACCGAGGCGGGCTTGCACGAGCAGGTCTCGTGCAACCTGCTGTTCCGCTGGTTCGTCGGGCTGTCGCTGGACCAGGAGATCTGGAGCCCGCAGGATTTCGGCCACGCGCTCGAACGGGCGCTGGCCAGCGCCGATATTGTCGACATCCTGGGGCGGGCGCTGGCCGGCGCGCCGGTCGCCCCCATCGAGCAGGCCACCGGCATCGCCCTGAACCGGGCGCTGCTGCGTGCCTGGCGTGAACGCGCCATCCGTCCTGATTAAAAAACCTGGCGGGTTCCGCCGCGCCGTGTCGTCTTAGGGGTACAGGCCGCGCCACACGCAGCGCGGCCAACCGGACATGGGCCCATCCGGCCCTGGGAGAGCGTTGTGTCGGCGACCGTCAACGTAGGCATGCTCGAACTGGATCGCAAGTTGTCCAAGGTGCTCGATTGCGCCAGGCAGCAACCCGTATCGGTGTCCCGCTACGGATCCCCGTGGGTCTGGGTGGTGTCGCACGAAACCTGGATCGGCCAGATCCAGCTGACCCGCTATGTGCCGCCGCGCCATCCGCTGGTGGCCTTGCGCGAGCACGTCGACGACACGCTGCGGGCGCATGCCGACCTGCTGCGCGCGGCCAGCGCCGAGTGCGGGCTGACGTTGGACGCCGCCATCCTGTGCCGCACGCATATCCTGCAATTGCTGTATCCGGCCGGCAGCAAACCGTATTTCCATGAACAGATCGCCTACAACCTGCTGTTCCGCTGGTTCGCCGGCCTGTCCGAAGGCAATGGCTGCGAATGCGCGCCCAGCTTCGATCAGGAACTGGAGGCGATCGCCGCGCATGCCGGCGTCGCCGCGCTGCTGCGCCAGGCGCTCGACGATGGCCTGCTGGCGCCCGCCAACTGGGCAATGCGCAAGCGGGCCGCCCAGCGTCCGGCCGGCACCGGACGGCGCCCGCTTGCGCCCGGGGGCAGGGCCGCCACGGAGAACCGCCATGTCCTTATGCCTTGAACCGGCGCCCCAGGCGCAGCGGCGCCGCGACGAATACTGCGCCGGCGGCGCCCTGGCGGCGCGTCCGCGGCCGGCCTGCCTGGGCGAATTCGTCGCGGCCAACTATGCGCGGCTGATGCAGGCGCTGCGCGGCCACCTGGGATGCGCCGACCTGGCCGCCGACAGCCTGCACGACGCCTGGCTGCGGTTGGCCGACGGCGCGGCGCCGCCAGCGCCCGCCATCGCCAATCCGGGCGCCTACGTGTTCCGCATGGCGTGCAACATCGCCATCGACCGGCTGCGCGCCGAACGGCCGTTCAGCGCCACCGACGTCGTGCTCGAAGACGTCGAGGACGCGGCGCCCGGCCCGCTGCGCATCGCGCAGGCGCGCTCGTCGATGCGCGGACTGATGCGCCTGATCGAGGCCTTGCCGCGGCAACAGCGCGAGATCTACATCGGCGTGCGCATCGAGGGCATGCTGCAAAGCGAGGCAGCGGCGCGCTACGGGGTGTCCGGCCGCATTGTCAGGCGCCATCTGCGCGATGCCCGCCAGCATGTCGAAAGCCAGGCGGCCCGGTTGCAGGCATGAACGGTCGCGCCGTCGCCCGGCCTTCGAGCGCCGCGCCGGCGCGCCCGGCACGCTCGCGGCGGACGCAGCGCGGCTTCACGCTGATCGAGTTGATGGTGGTGCTGGTGATCGTGGGCGTGGCCACCGCCGCGCTTGGCCTGAGCATCCGCTCCGACCCGGCGCGCCAATTGCGCGATGACGCCCAGCGGCTGGTCGAACGGCTGGCGGCGGCGCAAAGCGAGGTGCGCATCGATGGCCGCGCGATCGCCTGGCAGGCCGACGCCGACGGCTACCGTTTCGTGCGCGGCGCCTGGATGCTGGACGGGCCGGTGCCGGTGCTGGACCCGACGCGCATCGACGATTTCCCGCGCGATCCGGCGCTGCGGCCGCGGCAATGGCAGGCGGGACCGGTGCGGGTGGCGCCCGCCGTGCCGGTGCTGCTGACCCCGGAGTGGTTCGGGCAGCCGTGGCGCCTGACGCTGTCCAGCGCGGCGGGGCAGGTCGAAGTGCGCCGCGATGCCAACGGCCGCTTCCTGGTCCAATGAGCCGTCCGCCATGCAGCCGGAGCCTCGCATGATCCGTCGCGCGCCGCCGTCCCGTCCGCCGCGCCCGCTGGCGCGGGCCGCGGGTTTCACGCTGCTGGAAATCCTGATCGCGCTGGCCATCGTCAGCGTGGCGTTGGCCGCCGTCATGCGCACCACCGGCATGCTGACGACCAACAATGGCGTGCTGCGCGAGCGCGCGCTGGCGCTGCTGTCGGCGCAGAACCGCCTGGTGGAACTGCAACTGGCGCCGCCGGCCCTGACCGCCAGCCGCGACAAGGCGGCCTGCCCGCAGGGCGCGCTG
Source organism: Achromobacter xylosoxidans (assembly GCF_001457475.1). Taxonomy (NCBI): domain Bacteria; kingdom Pseudomonadati; phylum Pseudomonadota; class Betaproteobacteria; order Burkholderiales; family Alcaligenaceae; genus Achromobacter; species Achromobacter xylosoxidans. The sequence continues at coordinate 3,126,907 of NZ_LN831029.1, forward strand.
AACCTGGTGTGCGACAGCCGCTATGCCGACGCCCGCCAGGGCGCGCGGAGGGTCACGGTCGAGGTCTACCTGGACCAGCGCCCGACGCCGCGCCTGGCGACGCTGTCGGGAATCGTGGAGAACCGCCCGCCATGACCGGGCAGCGCCAGGCCGGCTTCACCCTGATCGAAGTCGTCATCGCCATCATGATCATGGCCGTCATCAGCCTGATCTCCTGGCGCGCCATCGACAGCGTCGCGCTGACCAGCCGCAGGCTCGACCAGCACACCGAGGAGGCGCTGGCGCTGCAGCGCGCCTTCGACCAGTTCGAGCGCGACATCGGCGCCCGCAGCCCGGACCTGGCCGAGTCCGCGGCGCCGGCCGCGCCCGAGGCGCAGGCGGCATCGGATGCGCAGGAGGCCGAGCCGCAGCCCGTGCTGCCGCAGTTGCTGCCCGAGGCGATCCGCGTGAGCGGGATGAAGACGCCGGCGCCACGCATCGACATCATCCGCGGCGCGCCCGGCCGGCCGGACGCGCGCCAGCGGGTGGTGTGGGAACGCCGCGGCGGCAACCTGATCCGCGCGGCGGGCACGCCGACCGCCCTGACGCCGCTGCCCGCGCCAGCGGCCGATGCGGCCACCGTCGTGCTGGACCAATTGCTGGATTTCAGCGTGCGGGCCTGGGCCCCGGGACGCGGCTGGGTGGCGTTGCCGGCGCAGGGCGAGCAGCCCGCGCAGGCGCTGGAACTGGTGATCTCGCGCGGCGTGCTAGGCCAGACGCCGCTGCGCTACCGGCGCGTGCTGTTGCTGCATTGAAGCGCCGTCGCGCAACTGACGCACAGGCCGCGTAGCATCGATCGGGTCGATATGTTCGATGCGTTCGATGCGTTCGATGCGTTCAACACGCCGGCGCGGCGGCCTGCCGCGCGACTGCCCGGATTCACGGGTCCTCCAACCAGGAGCTTGCCGCCATGGCCTTGAACTTGCGTGTCGTCCCTTCCCAAGTGGCCAGCCTGGCGGGCGCGGCCGCCCTGGTCGCCGGGCTGGCCTGGTGGGGCTGGCGCCTGAGCCAACCCGTCACGTCCGCGCCCGTCGTCGCGGCGCCGGCCGTCGCGGTGACGGAAGACGGCGCCGCCGAGGTCGCGGCCTGGATGGCGCCCGGCCCGGCGCGGCTGGATGTGCGGGTGGCCGGCGCGCTGGCCGGCGCAGGCCGTGGCGCGGCCGTGCTGTCGGTCAATGGCAGGCCGGCGCAGGCCTACGCCATCGGCGACCGGTTGACCCGGTCGGCGCGCCTGGTGGGCATCGATGCGCAGGGGTTGGTGGTCGAGCATGGCGGGCGCGAAGTGCGCCTGCCGTTGCCGGTGCTGGCCGGCGACGACGGCGAAGGCATCAAGCGCGTGCCGATGCCCTGACGCCGCGCCGCGGGCGCGGGCTACAGGCCCAGTTCGGACAGGCCCGGGTGGTCGTCTGGCCGACGGCCCAGCGGCCAGCGGAACTTGCGATCGGCTTCCTGGATCGGCAGGTCGTTGATGCTGGCATGCCGCTGGATCATCAGGCCGTCTTCGCCGAATTCCCAGTTCTCGTTGCCATATGAGCGGAACCAGTTGCCGGAGTCGTCGCGCCACTCGTAGGCATAGCGCACCGCGATGCGGTTGCCGCCAAAGGCCCATAGTTCCTTGATCAGCCGGTACTCAAGTTCCCTGGCCCATTTGCGCGCCAGGAAGGCGCGCGCCTCATCGCGATTGCGGACGAATTCGGCGCGGTTGCGCCAGCGCGTGTCCAGGCTGTAGGCCAGCGCCACCTTGTCGGGGTCGCGGCTGTTCCAGCCGTCTTCGGCCAGGCGGACCTTCTGCACCGCGCTGGCGTGGGTGAAGGGAGGAAGAGGAGGGCGGGAAGCGGCGGGGGATGTCATCGGGGATACCTCACGGCAGGGGCACGGAAAGGCGTCGCGGCGAACCGGGACGGAAAGGGCAAGCGGGGCGCCACGGTCAGCCGGATTGGCCGAGCAAAGCGGCCGCGGCCCGGCCGGCGCTGTCGGCGATGGCGGGATCGCGCGTGACCAGCGCCACCGCGATCGCGCCATCGATGAGCACCAGCAACTGCGCGGCGGCCTCGTCGGGGTCCGGCAATGCGGCGGCGCGGGTCAGCGTCCGCACGTACTCCAGCAGGCGGGCCTTGTGCTCGCGCGCCACCGCCAGGATCGGGCTGGCCTCGTCACCGATCTCTCCGGCCGCGTTCAGGAAAGCGCAGCCACGAAAATCGTCGGTGCCGAACCATTCCCGCAAGGCGTCGAACATCGCCAGCAGCCGGGCGCGAGGGGCCTGCGCCCGCGAGCTGGCCGCGACGAACCATTGCATCCACCGCTCGTCGCGCGCGCGCAGCGCCGCCGCCACCAGGGCGTCCTTGTTCGAATAGAGCCGGTACACCTGCTTGCGCGCCACGCCCGAAGTCCTGACGATCAGGTCCATGCCGGTGGCATGGATGCCGCCGGCGTAGACGAGTCTTTCGGTCGCCTGCAACAGGCGCTGGCGGGTGTCCGGGGAAGGAAGGGCGGTATCCGAAGGCATGGAGAATGATCGTTCTCTTCAAGGTTGCGCCATGTTAGAACGACCGTTCTCCCGCCGTCAAGCGCTGGAACAGGGCTTGCTGGCCGACAGGACACCCGCCGCGCGGCATGGCGGGTTCGATCCACCGGCCATATGGGAGCCCCCGCCATGAAGTTCACCAAATCCACGGGCGCCAAAGCCCAGGGCGATGCCATCGTTTTCAGCCTGGACGTCAACGGCGTCACCCGCCAGTTCGAAATCTCGGGCGATGTGCTGCGGCGCCGCTTCGGCGCCCGCGACGGCAGCGCGGCCGCGTTGCTGCATGCGTTCGAGAACGGCGCGGACGCGGTGCGCGATGCGGCCAGCCAGGCGCGTTCGATTCCCACCGAGGGCGTCATCCCGCTGGGCGCGGGCGATTTCGACTGATCACGTCCCGGCTTCGCCGGTGATGACCGTCGCGGCAATGCCGGGATACGTTGCGGCAGCGGCCGCCACCGCTTCTTCCTGGGTCGCGTAGCGGCCGTCGTGCTCCTGGACGCCCATCAGGTCGATACGGCGAAATGTCCATTCGCGGTCGGCATGCTGAAAGACTTCGATGATCATGGGAGATCCTCGTCGCAGTGGTGGCGGGCCCGGCCGCCCGGGGCTGGCCCTTGGGGGCGGTTCAGCCGCCAAAAGTGAGGGGGATCCACCGGCCAGCAAGCCGCATGCCGCCGCCCTGACGCCCGGCCCGAGCGCTCGCTTGCTATCAATTTGCTTGCAATATCTGTCAATTAATACTAAAATTGCATCATCGTCGCTCAAAAAATCGATGCGAAAAACAATCCGCCGCCCCGGCGGGTTATCACATCCGCGCCGACGTCCCCAGGGCCACGCCCTGGCGCCCGTTCCTGATGCCTCCCTCGCATTTCCGCCAGCATCCCGGGCGCGCTGGATACCCGAGTCGTGCGCCTGCGCGGGGCAGGCCGACATCGCCACAGGAGTACGCACATGTCCCAACCGATGAGCAAGAAATCGCGCTTCGAAGTTCCGCCGCTGAACTGGAAGGCGCCCGACACCCGTCCGGATCCTGAAACCCAATCCCGCCCGGAAAACACCGAGGCCGCCCAGGACAAGAACGCCGCCCGCGTTCCCGCCTGACCCCCCGGCATTCCCATCGCCGCGTCGCTTGCCGACGCGGTTTTTTTTGCGCGGCCCCGGGATGATGCGGCGCAGCCGCGCCGTCGTGGCGCCCGGTCAGCCGACTTCGCCCGGCACGACCCGGTTCTTGCCGTCCATCTTGGCGCGATAGAGCAATTCGTCGGCGCGGCGGAAAAGGGCGTCGGCCGCCTCGGCGTTGCGCCAGGATGCGTAGGCCACGCCAAAGCTGGCGGTCAGCGTGAATACCGCGCCGTCCTGCGCCGTGACCCGCGCCTGCGCGATGCGCCGCCGCATGCGCTCGGCCGCCTGCACCGCATGATCGGCCGCGCCGACATGGCAGAGCACGGCGAATTCCTCGCCGCCCACCCGCGCCACCACGTCGGCCTGGCGCCAGGTCTGGCGGCACAGCCCGGCCACGGTCTTCAAGGCCTCGTCACCGCTGGCGTGGCCATGGGTGTCGTTGATGCCCTTGAAATCGTCGATATCGAACAGGATGAAGGCCAGCACCGCATCGGTGCCGCGCCATTGCGCCAATGCCTGTTCGAGACGGCTTTCGAAGGCGCGCCGGTTCAACAGGCCGGTCAGGAAGTCCGTCTCGGCCATGACCGCCAGGTCCACGATCAGCCGGTCGCGCTCCAGCTCGGCCTGCCTGCGGGCCGCCGCGTTGTCCTTGAGCACGCTCAGCGCCTCGAACATGCCGTTGACTTCGCCGCGATATTTGCCGACCGGGATGGTGGCGGCTGGCGTGCCGTCGGCGATCGCGCCGATGATGCGGGTCGCCTGCACGAACGGACGGATCACGCGCCGCCGGAACTGCCGCAGCGACAGCATCAGCGCCGCCGCCAGCGCGGTGGCCGCCACCAGCGTGATGAGCAGCAGGCGCATCGCCTGGGCGCGGTGCGCGCGCATGCTCTGTTCCATCTGGTCCAGCATCAGGTCGCGAAACTGGCCGATGGCGTGCATCAGCGGCACATAGGCCGCGGCCAGTTCGCGGGTGGTGAGCCTGGCGCCGCCCGGTTGCAGCGCGGCCATGTCGCGCACCTCTTCCAGGTAGCGCATGCCCTCGTCGAAATAGAAATGCCGCATGTCGTTGTACGCCAGCGAGGCGCGCAGGTCCGGCCGCGTGGCCATGCGCGTCTCCAGCAGGTCGCGCAATTGATCGATGCGTCCCAGCACCCGTTCGATCCGATATTCATCCGCTTCGGTCAGTTGGCGGTGCTTGGCCAGCGCCGGCGTAAAGGCCGACCCCAGCAAGCCGGCCTGTTCCCGCAGTTCGCTGGCCAGCAGGGCCAGTGTCAGCAGGTTGGGCGCATCGGCCTCGTTCTGCATCACCACGCCGACGCTGGCGGCCATGGCGGCCTGCAATTCGGGCACCAGCGCCACCATGCCGTCGACCACGGCCTGCACGCGCAGGCCCGACACGTCGGCGCGTCGCGTGGCGATGACGATATCGGCCTGTTCGCGCGCCTTGAGCAAGGCGTGGCGGATACGCTGCACGTTGGTGAATTCCCTGGCGCTGTTGGGGCTGAGCGGCGCCCGGTACAGCGCCAGCAGCTCGGCGATGCTGGTGTCGCTGCGATCGCGCGCCTGCCGCAACGCGTCCAGCATCGGTTGGGCGACCGGGTAATCGGCGCCGAGCGCGGCGTTCATGGGGCCGCGCTCGGCCGACACCATTTCCATCGCGGCGACCGTGGCGCGCACCACGCCGAACGCCCGCATGGCATCGGTGCTGGCAAGATAGGCGGTGCGGCTCTGGATCAGCAGGATTCCGGTCAGGACCGACATCGGCAGCACCACGCCGGCCGCCAATATCAGGAAATAGCGTTCCAGCGACTTGATCGAAAATCTACTGCGCAACATACGGGTAAGCCGGCCTGATGCGATGTGACTGTGCGCGCAGGATACTGTAATTGCGCGGCCCTCAGGCCCGGCGCGGGCGGCATGCGCGATTATCTTTGGCGGCAACGCAACAGTATGTCAATCGAATACAGGCGGTTGCGCAAAGATATGAAATCAATTCGTTTCATTGCCGCGCGCCCACGCCAATCACGGCCGTTCCAGTATTCGCGGCCCCGGGCCCTCGCGGCCCAGCACGTCGTCGGGATTGCGTAGCGGACAGTCCTTGAGCGACAGGCAGCCGCAGCCGATGCAGGTATCCAGCTCATCGCGCAGCCGGGTCAGCTTGCGGATGCGCTCGTCCAGGTTCGCGCGCCATTGCGAGGACAACTGCTTCCATTGGGCCGGGGTGAGCTTGTTGCTGTCCTGCGGAAAGCGCGCCATCGCTTCGCGGATTTCCTCCAGCGGAATGCCGGTGCGTTGCGCGACCTTGATGATGGCGATGTAGCGCAGCACGATGCCGGGAAAGCGGCGCTGGTTGCCATCGCTGCGCGAGCTGTGGATCAGCCCCTTGGATTCGTAGAAGTGGATGGTGGACACCGGCACGCCGCTGCGCCGGGCGACTTCGCCCACTGTCATGACGCGCGTGATATCGATCGGCTTGTCGCCACTCATGGGTGTTGACCTCAAGTTAGGTTGAGGTCTTATAGTCGCTCGCGCCAGATTTGGCAACCCGGTCCGGTGCGCGCGGCCCCTTTGCCGGCGCGCCGCGCCGGGCGTATCCGCCACCAGGAAAGCACCCATGCAGCTCCCGCAGCACCTCGATTCCCTGCTTCAGAGCAATTGGCTCTGGTTCATCGCCCGGCTCTGCCTGGCGGTGGTGTTCATCGCCTCGGGCGCCGCCAAATTGATCGATTTCGAGGGCGGCGTGGCCGAAATGCGCGCCGCCGGTCTGGAGCCGGCGCGGTTCTTCAATATCGCTGTGGCCGTGCTGATGCTGGCGGGGTCGGCGCTGATTCTGGCGGATCGCGCCGTGTGGCTGGCGGCCGCCGCGCTCAGCGTGTTCCTGGCCCTGACCATCGTGATCGTGCACGCATTCTGGCGCCTGCCGGAGGCGCAAGCCAAGCTGGCCTTGTTTTTCGCGCTGGAGCACGTATCGGTGATCGGCGGCCTGCTTTGCGCCGCCATCGCCAGCCACGCCCGGAGCTAGGGCGTGCCGTGCAGCACCACCCGGTTGCGGCCCTGCTGTTTGGCGGCATACAGCGCGGCATCGGCGGCGTGGAAAGCCTGCAGCACCTCCGGTCCACTGGTCGGCCATTGGGCCACCCCGGCTGACACCGTGATGCCGCCGACCAGGTCGATTTCGCGTTCGGCGGTGCGTTGGCGCAGCCGCTCGGCCACGATCACCGCCTCGGTCGGCGCCACGCCCGGCAGCAGAATGAGGAATTCCTCGCCGCCGTTGCGACAGAGGATGTCGCTGGGACGCGAGCAATCGCGCATCAGTTGCGCCACGTCCTGGATCACCTTGTCGCCCACCGTGTGGCCATACGTGTCGTTGACGCGCTTGAAGTGATCGATGTCCAGCGCCACCACGGCAAAGGGCGTGCCGGCCGCCTGCAGGTGGTCCACCGCGTCCTGCGTGCCGCGCCGGTTGCGCAGGCCGGTCAGTGGATCGGTGATGCTGGCCAGGTTCAGCTTGCCGATCTTCTCCTGCAGGCTGGTGAAGCTCCAGATCACCGCGCGCTTGAGGCGTTCGGCCTCGAAATACCAGGCCCTGACGGATTTCACGCGCTGCATCGCCACGGCCACGTCGTGATGCTCGACATTGGTGGCCAGTTGCGACAGCGGCAGGGATATCTGCCGGGCGCACCACCAGATGGCCAGCAGGAACACCACCGCCAGCGGCGCGGCGTATCCCAGCAGCGCCCACAGCAGGTCGCGGATCGGCTCCAGCGTCACCGCGGTGGGCCGCTGCGCCACCACGCCCCAGCCGCTGGCAGGCACCGGCGCGTAGCCGGCCAGCATGTCCACGCCGCGCGAATTGGTCACCCGCCTGGCGCCGGCCTGGCCCTCGATCACCGCCTCGATCACCGGATTGCCCGTCACCACCTCACCGACCCGCGCCGGGTCCGTGTGATAGATCAGGCGGCCGTCGCCGTCCACCACGTAGAGATAGGAGCCGTCGGTGTAATGGTGGCGCCCCAGCAGGTCCTCCAGCGCGCTTTCCTTGCGCAGGTGCAGGGTGCCGGCGACATAGCCCAGATAGCGGCCATCCGTCGAGAAGATCGGGTACGACAGGTTGATCAGCAGATTGCCGGCGATCGATACGTAGGGCTTGCTGATGGCCGGGTGGCGCGCCTGCAACGCGGCGCGGCTGCCGGGGCTGTCTACCCGGGTGCCAAGGAAACTGCGGAAGTTCTGCGTCGTCGCCAGGATCAGCCCGTCGGCGCCAACCACGCCCACCGAATTGAAGTTCTCGCTCTGTTCCTGCACCCGCAGCACTTCGGCCGCCAGCAGCCCGGGCGAGTCCATGTGCGCGGCGATATGGCGCGCGCTGTAGCCCAGCTGGCGCTGCGCCGCCTTGAGAAAGCCGCCGGCGCTTTCCGCCAGCTTGGCGGCGTAGACCCGGTTCGATTCCAGGGTATTGGCGATGAGTTGTTCGCGCTGCAGGCGGTAACTCGCATACAGGGCGTTGGCGGTGGCGGCGATGGCGCTGAACACCGTGAGCGCGAGCACCAGCCCGCGGAGATTGATTCGCATGGAAGACACAGCAGGCTTGGACCTCGGGCACGCGCAGCGCCCCCCCGGGCGTCGGCAGCCGCAATTGTATTCAAGTGCGCGCCGGGCGGCTCAGGCGTCGGCGGGCCGGGGCGGCGGGGCGGGCCCGTCCTCGGCGTCGAGCAGGCGCGCCGCGCGCGATTGCGTCGCGGCGCCGGCGCGGTGGTAGCCCATCACCGTCGCCACGCTGGCGTGGCCCGTCATGGCCATGGTTTCCGCCAGCGGCACGTTCTGGCGCCCGGCCTCGGTGACGAATCCCGACCTCAGGCTGTGCGCGGAAAAGGGCTCGTCCAGTCCCGCCAGCCGGCTGCGCTTGACCACGACGTCACGGACCGCCGCGGCCGCCAGCGGCTCGCCGATCACGCCTCCGCGCCGCACCCGGCGAAACAGCGGCCCCTCGGTGATGCGGGCCGCGGCCAGCCAGGCATCCAGCGCGAGCGCGGCGGCGCCAACGATGGGTTTGATGTTGTCGGCGCGGGCGGCGCCACCCTGGTTGGTCTTGGAATGCGCCAGCGCGTACAGGTAGCCCTGCGGCGTGCGCAGCGTATTGGCGGTGGTGGCGCGCACCACTTCGGAACGGCGCCGGCCGCCGCTGGCCCAGGCAAACAGCAGCAATGCACGGTCCCGCAAGCCCTCGAGCGAATCGTCGCAAGTGTCCAGCAGCGCCTGCAGCGGCGCCTTGGTCAGGGCCGGCTTGCGCACGGGCAGGGCGCCGCGCCGGGCGTAGGCGCGCCGGGCGCGCGCCAACAGCGTGGCCACCTGTTCGTTGCGGCAGGGGTTGACCAGATCCTGCAGAGCGTGCGCTTTCGACAGCACCGCGATGCGGTGCAGCACCGTATTCAGTGAAAGCGGTCCCGGACGCGCCTTGACGCCTTGCGCCATCAGGCGCCGGTCGATGTCGTCCGGCAGGCCGTGCCGCAATCCGTCGGTTCCCTGGACTTGCAGGTGATCGACCACGAACCGCACCACGGCGGGCGCCGCCACCGGCAACGCCAGGGGCTGGCCGAAGCGCAAGGCGAACCAGGCCGCCCAATAACGCATGGCGGCCCGGTAGGCCGATTCGGTATTGGCCGAACTGCCCTCGCGCAACAAGGCGCGGACCGCGGCCTCCGTGGCCGGGTCGAGGGCGGACGGATCCAGGGGCGCGGCCGCCGGCGACGGCGCGGCGGGCAGCGGGAGCGGCGAGGGCGGCAGGAGGGGGGGCATGCGATGGCGCGGCTTCACGGCCGAATGGCTGAACCGCAATTGTGCCCGATCCGCCCGCGCGGCCGGCGGCAATCGCGCCAGCATTGTTACTCCCCGCCTGGCGGGCTCCCGCGGCACCATGTCAGTCAGAAGGCGCGGGCATGCCGCCGACAGCATGCGCAGACGGAAACCAAGGAGAGGACGATGACTTCACACAGGATAGGGACGCGCCAGGAATGGCTGGCGGCGCGGCTGGCGCTGCTGGACGCCGAAAAGCGCCTGACGCGCGCCAGCGACGAGGTGGCGCGGCAGCGGCAGGCGCTGCCATGGGTGCGCCTGGACAAGTCGTACCGTTTCGATACGGACAGCGGCGCCGCGACCCTCGCCGACCTGTTCCAGGGGCGGTCGCAGTTGCTCGTGTATCACTTCATGTTCGGACCCGACTACAAGGCCGGTTGCCCCTCGTGTTCGTCGATCGCCGACGGTTTCAACGGCATCGTCACGCACCTGGCCCACCACGACGTCATGCTGTGGGCCGTGTCGCGGGCCCCGCTGGAGAAGCTGCAGGCCTACAAGCACAGGATGGGCTGGACGTTTCCCTGGGCCTCGTCCGCCGGGAGCGACTTCAATTTCGATTTCAACGCCTCGTTCACCCCGGCCCAGCAGCAGGCGGGCGTGGAGTACAACTTCCGCCGCGACGACCCGGTCATGCAACTGGCCACTGCCGCGCAGCCCCCGGCGGAGTTCGTGACCTGGGCGGGCACCACCGGCACCGACCTGCCCACCTATATGCGGGAACGCGAGGGCATGAGCGCGTTCGCGCTGCAGGACGGAGAGATCCACCACACCTATTCCACCTATTCGCGCGGCACCGATGCCATCTGGGGCATGTACGCCTGGCTCGACCGCGCGCCCAAGGGCCGCAACGAGGACGGGTTGTGGCTGCGCCGGCGCGATGAGTATGGCGGCCCCGGGCCGGCCGGGAGCGCTGGCACATGAACGGCGGCGGGCACGGCACGGATAGCGGCGCCGGCCTGCATGGCGGCAGCCGGGCGGCGGGGATCGCCGGCGCCTTCGCGGACCGGCTCGCCCTGGCTGCCACGCCGGTCTTCGCACTGATGGCGTTGCTGGCGGCCATGCGCGAGGCCGGCGCCATGGCGGCGCTGTGCGGCGCCGGCGCCTGGCCGTTCGATGGCATGGCGTGGATGTATGCCTTGATGAGCGTCTTCCACGCCGCGCCCTGGCTGCGGCGCCTCGCGCGGCCGCCTCGCGGCATGCGGCATCCGCCTTCCGGCGCGGGTCGATGACGCATTCCGGAACCAAAGCCGCGCCCAGCGGCTTTTTTTGTTGACCTCAACCTAACTTCAGGTTTTACAGTGCCGAACCCTTTGTTCGGCAAGCCCGGGATCGCTTCGGGCTTTGTGCCCCTTTGCCCATCCGCACCATGGGAACGGGGATCCCTGTTGTCTTTTGGAGTTTCGTGCATGCATCAACGCATCGGGCAGGTCTTGGACGGTCACTGGCTTTGGATCTGCGCTCGCATTCTGCTGGGGCTGGTGTTTCTTTGTTCCGGCCTGGCCGGGGTCTTTGACGCCCAGGGCGGCCAGTCGCTCGCGGGCGCTGGCGCGTCCGGATCGGGGCGGCTGCTCCATATCGTCACGATCGCCGTCCAGGTCTGCGGCGCCGTACTGATCATGCTGGGGCAGCGGTTGTGGCTCGGCGCGGCGGCGTTGGCGGCGTTGCTGCTGGCGACCCTTTTCGTGTTCCATCCGTTCTGGCAGTCCCCCCAACCCCTGGCCGAATTCCCCATGCACTGGGCGTTGAAGGACGCAGCCCTGATCGGCGGGTTGATGGCGGCGGCGATTGCGGACCGGCTCAGGCAGCGGCTGCGCACGGCGCTGGAGCTCTATGCCGGCGTGCCGCCGCGGCAAGCCGGGCGGTGACTCGCAGCCGGCGGGCGCCTTGTGTCTTGCCGCGCGACGGCGTCATCAGGCCGGAGCGGGGACCACCGCCGCCAGCAGATCATCCGGATGCACCATCAGCGACCGTGCCCGTTCGCGCATGGCTGCCAGCCCCAACAGGGGTTGCCAGCGCGCCGCGCGTTGCAGGTCGAGCCAGAGTGGCTCCAGCATGTCCGCATCGAGCGGTCCGCCCTCGGCCAGGGCGGTTGCGTAGGCCAGGCTGGCCGGCGCCGACAGGAGTTGCATGCGGCTGGCGGCGTTGAGCGGCGCGAACGGGCCGTCGGCCGGCGCGTCGCAGCAGTACAGCACCGCGTCGGCCAGCGCCGCCTCCCGCGTGGGCAGCGTCGCCAACGAGGCGCCGCGCACCTGCACCCGGCCCTGCTGCGTGGCAAACGCATAGACCGCGCCGGATTGGGCGCGGGCGAGCAGGCGCAGGCCGCGCAGCAGGCGAGGCAGGTCGGTCGTGGCCGCCTCGACGGAAGCCTTGGCCTCGACCACCAGGCAGATGTCCCACACCGGCGGGCAAGAAGCGGGTCCTTCGGCGCGGCGCAACAGGACCGCATCCCACTCCGTTTTGGCCCGGTCGGCGTCGGCGGCGAGTTCGGCCGGCACCCGCAGCGACGTTACGACACGATAGCGGGGGGCCGCGGCGTTCCCCGGCCCGTCCGGGTCTGCCTGCGCCCGCGTCTGGTCGAGATATCTGGCCACGGCTTCCAGCGCGCGCGTCGCCAGCACTTCCACCGCGACACCCCGTTGCCGGGCGAGCTGGCCCTGGGCGCTGGCCTCGTCACTGCCGGCGCGGGGACCTTGCTTTTCGCGGATCGATGTGTACTGCCGCACGCGGGGATCCTGGCTCAGCGCATCGATGCGCTCCAGGCGGGCCAGGGCTGGGGACTGAAGCAGCGCCCGCAGCGCGGGCGCCAGGCCTTCGGCGTGCTTGACCTCGGGCAAGGCTTCAAGCGCCAGCGCGATGCGGCTCATGCGCGGCCATGCCGCCGCCGTGGCGGCGGCATGCAGGTCGGCCAGCAGGGCGCGCGCCGCATCCGTGGCCACGCGCGATGGCTTGCGCGGGTGTGCCAGGGCGTCGACCGCCGTGCGCAGCTGGCGTCGGTCGCAGGCCTCCTGGCGGCGCAGGGCCAGGAATTCGCGCACCTGGGAATAGCGGTGTTCCAGCACCATCGCCTGGAATGCGGGATCGCCATCTTCCGGCCGCAGGGCCGCGCGCACCAGGCTCGCGAGCGCGGCGATGAAGGCCTCGCGCAAGGCGGGGTCTGGCGGTTGGCCCGCGGCCCGCGCCGCCTGCAACTGCTCGATCGCCCGCGCCAGCGCGGCGCCCGGCCCGCAGTCGGTCGCCAGGGCGGCGGCCCGCGGGCGGGGGATGCGATAGCGCCGCGCCACGGTGTGCAGCAGGGCGGAAAGCGGCGAGGCAGGTGGCATGGACGGCGGCGGAGCGGGCAATCCCCAACTTTACCGCCATCGCGGCCCGACCATGGGGACCGGCGGCCGCCGCGTCAGAACGGCGTTTCGATCGTCTGGTGCGCTTCTTCGCGGACCCGGTGCAGGATGTGCCGGCGCATCTCGCCGACCTGCCGGTCGAGCGCCAGCGCCTCGATGTCGCGCGGGCGTCCGGCGGGCACCGCCAGGTCCTCGACGATGCGCCCGGGCCGGGCCGACATGACCAGGATCCGGTCGGCCAGGAACAAGGCTTCGTCGACGTCGTGCGTCACGAACAGCACGGTGGGGCGGGTCGCGGCCCAGATGTCGCCCAGCAGTTCCTGCATCATCATGCGGGTCTGCGCATCGAGCGCGCCGAAGGGTTCGTCCATCAGCAGGATGCCCGGATTCAGGATCCAGGCCCGCGCCAGCGCCGCCCGCTGCTGCATGCCCCCGGACAACTGCCAGGGCGCATGACGCTCGAATCCCTTCAAGCCCACCCGGCGCAGGTACTCGCGCGCCTCTGGCAGGTAGTCTTGCGGACTCGCGCCCGCCATGCGTGGGCCGAAGGTAATGTTGTCCAACACCGACAGCCAGGGGAACAGGGCCGGCTTCTGGAACACCACGCCTCGCCCGGGGCTGGGGCCGCGCACTTCGCGTCCATGCGCCAGCACCGCCCCGCGGGTGGGCGGCTCGAAGCCGGCGACCAGGTTCAGGATGGTCGACTTGCCGCAACCCGAAGGCCCCAGCAGGCAGACGAACTGGCCTTGCGGAATCGCCAGCGATACGTCTTCCAGGGCTCGTGTGCGCGCCTCGCCGCGCCTGCCGGACAGTCCGAAGTCCTTGCCCGCGCCGCGCAACTCGATCACGTTCTGCGGGATGCTCATGCGTCTTTTCCCGTCCAGGGGGCGAAGCGCTTCTGCGCCGCCAGCAGCAGGACGTCCAGCAGATAGCCGATCAGGCCCAGCAGCACGATTCCCAGGATGACGACGTCGGTGCGCAGGTAGTTGCCGGCATTCAGGACCATCCAGCCCAGGCCGGTATTGGCGGCGACCAGTTCCGCCGCAATCAGCGCGGTCCAGCCGATGCCCAGCGACAGCCGCACGCTGGTGAACAGTTCCGGCAGGGTATGCGGCAGCACGACGTGGCGGAACACCTGCGCGCGGCTCGCGCCCAGCACCTGGGCCGCGCGCAGGCGCGCGGCGCTGACGCCGCCGACCGCGGCGGCGGCGCCAACCAGGATGCTGAGGAAGCTGGCGATGAAGATCAGGAAGAACTTGGAACCTTCGCCGATCCCGAACCAGACCACCGTAAGCGGAATCAGCGCGATCTTGGGCAGCGGCCGCAGGAACTGCACGAAAGGATCAAGCACCGCCGAGAGGGCCGGCGACATGCCCATCAGCAGGCCCAGCGGCACGCCGATCACGATGGCGGCCGCGAATGCGACGCCCGCGCGGGCCACGCTGGTGGCCGTGTGTTCCCACAAGGAGGTCTGCTGATAGCCGTGCATGGCGACGTCCACGGCGGTGCGCAGGACCTCGGACGGGGGAGGCAGCAGCAGCGGGTCCGTCCACCCGAATCGGGCCGACAACTGCCATGCGATCAGCGCGAGGGCCACCGAGGCCGCGCTGATCGCGTAACGATATGCCTGTTTCATGCCGCTCAGTTCCCCGCCTGCCGCAGGAATGACGCATTGTTGAACGGCACGAAACTGGCCGGCACGCGGGTCGACTGCAGCTGCCCGGCCTTGACCAGGAACGCGGCGGTCTCGGCCTGGGCGCGGGCAATGCCGGAGGGCGCGCCGTCGGCGCTCGCGCCCAGGTATTCGGCGGAGAGCAGTTCCGCGATGGTCGGATACTCCATCCCGCGCAGCGCGGTGCGCACCGAGTCCACGGGCTGGTCGAGCGTGGCGGCGATGGTGGCGGCGGCCCGCTCGGGGTCCTGCCGGTATTCCTCGACCTTTTTCTGGTAGTTCTTCAGGAACGCGGCGACCAGTTGCGGGTACTTGGCGGCGAAATCCTTGCTGACGACGAAATTGTTGTAGATGAGCACGCCGTCCTTGCGCAGGTCGCCGGTGGAAAACACCACGTGGGCGCCGTCCGCGACCAACTGGGCCTTGGCCGGATCCCAGGCGTAGGCGCCGTCGATGTCGCCGCGCTTCCAGGCCGCCACGATCTCCGCCGGCTTGAGCGGCACGAGCTTGACCTTGGCGCGGTCGGCGTGGCCGCGGTCGAGCAGGGCTTCCAGCGCGTACTGGGCGGTCGAATTGGGCGGGTAGGCGATGGTCCTGCCTTCGATGCCCTTGACGTCTTTGATGTCCGCCCGCACCACCAGTTGTTCGGCCGTGGTGATGATTTCGGGCACCGAGATGAGTTCGATCGGCAGGCCCTGCGCGTACCCGGACACCGCCGGATTGGAGCCGAAGCGGGCAATGTCGATCTGCTTGCTGGCGAACAGCGCGAGCACGTCCGCGCCGGTATTGAACTGCACCCATTTCACGGGCACGCCGAGCGCCTGGTCGAACGATTTGTCCGCCTTGCCCAATACCCATACGCGCGGCGCGCCGGCCCAGGCGAAGCGCACTTCCGCCGGCGCGGCCGTGGTGTCGGCGCTGGCGGTTGCCGCGAGGGTCGCGGCCGCCAGGCCGAACAGGAGTTTGGTCGTCAGGGATTTCATGGATGGCTTCCTGCAATCAGAAAAGCCGCAGATTGTGGGATGTCTTTCCGCTCGGGGAAACTACCGAATTTTCATAAACATAGAGTTGCGCGCGAGACGCGAGCGCGGGCCATGGCATGCCATGCCGATATGAAAAGAATGTCGTTCACGCCCCGCGCCGCGCTTGCTATGCTGTCCGGTCCGCCCGTTTTCCATTGCGCCGCCGCCCGCCACCTTCATGAGTCCCCCCTTGCTGCCCGATTTCGAGGACGTGGTCGCTGCCGCCGACCGCCTGGCCGGCCACGCCCTGCGCACGCCGGTGCTGCGCTCGGCGGCGATGGATGCATGGGTCGGTGCCGAATTGCACTTCAAGTGCGAGAACCTGCAGCGTACCGGCGCCTTCAAGTTCCGCGGCGCGTTCAATGCGCTGGCGCGCTTGGACGCCGGCCAGCGCCGCCGCGGCGCCGTCGCGTTTTCGGGCGGCAACCACGCCCAGGGCATTGCGCTGGCGGGGCGGATGCTCGACATCCCGGTCACCGTGGTGATGCCGCGCGATGCGGCTGCCTCCAAAATGGAGGCAACCCGGGCCTGCGGCGCCCGCATCGTCCTGTACGACCGCCGCGCCGACGATCGGGAAGCCATTGCGCGGCGGCTGTCGGAAAGCGACGGGCTGACCCTGGTTCCTCCTTATGACCACGCGGACGTCATTGCCGGACAAGGCACGGCCACGCTCGAATTGCTCCAGGAGACGGGTCCGCTGGACGCGCTGTTGTTGCCGCAGGGCGGTGGCGGCCTGCTGGCGGGCGCGATCCTCGCCGCTGGGCGGCTCGCGCCCCAGTGCCAGGTCTACGGCAGCGAGCCGGAGGCCGGCGATCACGGCCGCCAGTCGCTGCGGCGCGGCGCCGTGGTCCACATCGCGCCGCCGGAAACCATTGCCGACGGCGCCCGCGCCCAGCACCTGGGCGCGCTCACCTTTGCGTTGATCCGCGACGGCGCGGCCGGCATCGTGGCCGTGCCGGACCGCGCGCTGATCGAGGCCATGCGCATGTTCGCGCAGGCCATGAAGCTGGTGGTCGAGCCCACCGCTTGCCTGGGCCTTGCGGCCGCGCGCCATGGCGGCCTGCCGCTGCGAGGCAAGCGGGTCGGCGTGGTGGTAACCGGCGGCAATGTGGACCTGCCGCGCTACCTGGCGCTGCTGGGCGCGGCGGACTCGGATGGCGTGGACGCGGACCTACTGGCAACCAGATCCAGTTGACGTTCGACCATCTGCCGGGTTCCTCGCCGCAGGCGCAGGCTGGCGGCCTGCGCACCCTGGCAACCAGCGCCAAGCGCTCGCCCGTGCTGCCGGACGTGCCGACGCTGGCCGCGGCCGACGTGCCAGGTTATGACGTCTAAGTGTCGTTCGGCGTCGTGGCGCCCCCGGCCATCGCGGGGCCGCCGCGCTTGTGGGGAATTGCAGGCGCTGCCGGTCCGATCGGGGCCGGCCGCCGTCGCGCCGATACGGCAGGCGCTGGACCGCGCCGCGCCCGGCCAGGCGCGCGACGACCTGGCGGCGGCGCTGGCCCGCCTGGACGCGTCATGACGCGGGCTGGCCGTCGCTTTCGGGAGCCAGGCGTCGCATCGTGGCTTCGCTGACGCCGGTTGCGCGCAGCTCGTCGGCGAGCCGCTCGGCCCGTTCGCGCTGGCCGGGCGGCATGTGGGTCAGGAGCATGTCGCGATACTGCGTCATCTCCTCGTCCGGCGAGGCAATGGCGCTGATCAATGCGAAGGCGGCTTCCAGGTTGCGCGGCACGCCGCGTCCTTCGGCGTACATCACTCCCAGGCCGAACGTCGCCTGGCGGTGGCCTTGCGTGGCCGCCTTGCGCATCAGACGCACGGCCTGCGCATCATCCTGCGCGACGCCATCGCCGTTGGCATACATCACGGCAAGGTTGAACTGCGCTCGCGGATAGCCCTGGTCGGCTGCTTTCCCGTACCACGCCCGGGCCGACGCGAGGTCGCGCGGCACGCCGCGTCCGAAGTCGTATTGCCGCGCCAGGTTGTACTGTGCCGTATCCAGCCCTTGCTCGGCGGCCCGACGGTACCACCGCACAGCCTGCGATTCGTCCTTCGGCACGCCTCGTCCCTGCTCATACAGCGTGCCCAGCGTGTCCTGGGCCGGTGCATGGTCCTGCTCGGCGGCTTTGCGCAACCATTGCGAGGCGTGCAAATCGTCCTGGGGCACGCCCCGGCCGGACAGATAAGCGCCGCCCAGGCGGTCCTGCGCGGCGGCATTCCCCTGGTCGGCGGCGCGGCGCCACCACTGCACGGCGAGCTTATCGTCGGCGGGCACGCCACTGCCGGTGAAGTACATGGCGCCGAGATTGTTCTGCGCTTTGGGCAGCCCCTGTTCGGCGGCCTTGCGGAACCACTCGACCGCCTTGCCGACGTCGCGCGGCCCGCCCAGTCCGTCCGCGTACATGACGCCGAGGTTGTTCTGGGCCTCGGCGTGGCCCTGGGCCGCCGCCAGGGCGAACCAGCGCCTGGCCTGGGCATCGTCCCGCCGCGGGGCAGGGGCGTCGAAGAAGTGGTCGCCCAACTGATACCGGGCCTCGGCGTGGCCCTGGTCGGCGGCGCGGCGCCACCATTGCACGGCCAGGTCTTCCTGGCGCGCCACCCCCTGGCCCTGGGCGTACATCCGGCCGAGCATGGTCTGCGCTTCGGTGTTGCCCTGGACGGCGGCTTTCTCGCACCATTGCGCGGCAAGCGCGTAGTCTTGCGGCACGCCGCGACCGTTCGCATACATCACCGCCAGATTGAACTGCGCGCCGGCTTCCCCCTGGTCGGCGGCGCGGCGCAACCATGCCACCGCTTGCGCATCGTCCTTCTCGCCGCCTTGCGCATTCGCGTACATCAGGCCCAGGCCGTCTTGCGCGCCGGCCGCCAGCGGCCCGCAGCACAAGGCCAGCAACAGGAGCGCCGCGGGCCATCGCGCCGGGCGGCCCGGCTGGCGCCGCCGGATGCGTTGGCTGCTCCCGCCGGGGGGTGAACGAACCGAGGAAATCAAAACCACGTCTTGCTCCTGAATCGCGCGGATCGCCGCAAACGCGGAAGGGGTTCCACGCTTTCCGCCGCATCCGCAAGGTGGACGACAGGCCGGGCGCTATTGGCCCGTGCCCAGGGACGTCGCGTGCCGCGCCGCGATCCATGACAATGACCCGACGTCGGCGCCGCCGGTCTCGATGACGTCGGTGCCGGCCATCATCAATCCGTAGCCGTGCTCATCATCCCAGGCGCAGCGCAAGTCCAGGCCGATGTAGGGCCCGCCGTCGACGGGGTGGAACGTGATGCTGTTCAGGCGGATCAAGGTGAGCAAGGTCTGCTCGTCCCAGTGCGGCGGCAGGCGGAAGGCATCATCGTCCAGCACGATGCCATCCTGCTCGGCGCGCAGGCGCGGCAGGTCCGCCAGCATGGCATCCACCACCGCGCGGTGGAATGCGGCGTCATGGTCCAGCAACCATCGGGCCGCCGCGATCATCATCGGCGCCGGCTGCTCGCCGGCGCCATCATCGTTCTCGAAAAAGGCGATGACTTCACCGTCCTGCGCGAGCCGGTCGTGGCGGGCGTGGCCTTTCGATGCGGCAAGGGCGCTGGCGCCGCGCAATCGCGACGTCGCGGGCAGCGGCAACGCCGCCAGCCAGACGCGCCAGGCGCTGTTCGGCCCATAGAGCGTCGGCAGGCCGGGCACCGATAGCGGCACGTAGTCCGGTGGAATCTGGTCGGTATGCATCGGTTTGCTCCTTCGTTCCGGGTCGGGCATGGGCCCGCCTCAATCGGCGGTTGCGTGGGCCAGGGCGGCCCGCGCCGCCAGCAGGGCCACGTCGGCGCCGGCGGGCGCGCCCGCCACCGCGTCGCGCACCCGTTGCGCCAGGGCGCCGTTGAAATCGGCCGCGATATCGTCGCGCACCGTGATGCGCCGCTTGGCCTCGTCGAGCCGCATGTCCGGCGCCACCCCTGTCCCGTCCAGCCGGGCGCCGTTGGCGCGGTGGACACGGTGGGTGGTGACGATCAGCGCGCCCTGGCCGGCGGGCAGCGGCAGGACGGTCTGGATCGTGCCCGCGCCCAAGGTCTTCGCGCCGATCAGCAAGGCGCGGCCGTGGTCCTGCAGGGCGGCTGCCACGATTTCCGCGCCGGCGGCGGTGCGGCGATCGACAAGCACCACCATTGGCACGCCACGCGGCACGAGAGGATCGCGGGCGCGCAGCGCGCGAACGTTGTCCGGGGCGCGGCCGCGCAGGCTGCCGATCACGGACCCTTCGGGCAGCGCCAGGCCGGCGACCTGCTCGGCCGCGTCGAGCAGCCCGCCGGCGTTGCCGCGCAGGTCCAGCACCAGGCCCGCCAGCGGCGCGGCGGCGCGCGTGGCCGCCGCGTCGACGGCATCCCGCAGCTGGCCGCCGGTTCTGCTGTCGAAGGCGGAGTTGCGGATCACCGCGACCGCGCCGTCCAGTTCCCAACGCACCGTGGGCGGCGCCTGCACCGGCCCGCGCACGGGTTGCGCCATGATCGCGCCAGCCGTGCCCGGCCGCCGCAGCGTGAGCATGGGACGGGTGCCGGGCGCGCCGCGCAGCAGGGCAACGGCTGCGGGCAGCGGCAGGCCCGCGGTGGCGCGGCCGTCCACGCGGGTCAGGATATCGCCGGCCTGGATGCCGGCTTGTTCACCGGGGCCGCCAGGCAGGGGCCGCACGACGGTCAGGGCGCCGTCCCGGATCGACAGTTCGAGGCCCACCGATGCAGGCGGCGGCGCCAGTTCGGCGCGGGAGGCGACGCGGCTATAGGGGTCAAGGCCGGTCATCATGCCGCGCAGGGCCGCATCCAGGGCCGCCTCGCGCGGCGCGCCGTCGCCAAAGCGCAGGATCTCGCCGGCCAGGATGCGGGTCTGGGGGGTAATGCCCTCGGCCTGCCTGCCGGCCAGGATGGCCTGTTCAATCCCGGCCTGGCGTGACGGAGCGGCCGTCTCGGGCAGCGCGCCGAGCGCGCGCAGGCCGCGCACGGTCAGGGCGCCCGAATCGAGCGGATCGACATACTGGTTCACCACCTGGGTCATGGCGGCCGCGAGCGTGGTTTCGATCTCCTGGCGTTCGAGGGCCGCGGCGGGCGTAGCTTGCGCGACGGCGCCCGCCAGCAGCAGGGCGCGCAGTGACCGCCTCAGCGGGAAGCTGCGCCCGTTCAACGTTCACCGCCTTGTCGCGGACCCCGCCGCGCACGGCGGGATGGCAGCGGCCGGGGCGGGCGAGGACGGATCAAGCCCGGTCTCCTGGCGACGACGGGGATGACCGAAGGGAGGGCGCAGTCCTGTCGGGCCGGGCGATGCACCAGAAGCTGGCGCCCACCAGGGCGCCCAGGACGGCGGCGGACAAGGGCACCCCGGGGCGCGACACGACGGTGTCGGCCAGCATGTACAGGGCCAAGCGCAGGTCGCCAGGGCCGAACAGCGAGGCGATGAGAAGCGCGGCGCACCAGCCGGCCAGGCCGATGGCGGTGAAGGCCAGCACGTAGGGCGCCAGCGTGACGCGGCCGCGCCGCCGCAGCACGCGATGCGCCGGCAGGCCCAGCACGGCCATGGCGATGGCGCCGGCCAGCAGGCCCAGCAGCGTGGCCATGAGGGTCCAGTCCGGCTGCCCGCCGGCGCCGATGAAGCCGGGCTCGCGCCAGAAGAGCCGCGCTTGCAGGCCCAGGAACAGGGCGGTCCAGAACGGCCCGGCCAGAAAGGCAAAGAGAAGTCTCGTCATCCTGGGCAGGCAAACGACTGCCGCAGCGCCTCGCTCACGAGCGGACCGGCATTTCCGCCGAGACGGCTGGCGGGCAGTGTGGACAGGTAGCTGTACACCCTGTCCTTCAGTTCATGCGGCAGGACGCCGCCGCGGGTGCACCAGGCCGTGCCTTGCGTCAGGTCGGCGATCCCGAGCACATAGGCTTGCGCATAGGAGGAAGAGAACTGGCGGCCAAGCGATGCGTCGCGAATCTCGGAGGGCATCCGGCCTTCCAGGGCCGCGACCAGCTCGGCGCCGGTGAAGTGCCAGGTCCGGGTTGCCTGCGCCTGGCAGGTGGCGAAGGCGGAGGCGGACAACATGATGATCAACGCCAGGCGTTTCATTGGCAGCTTCACCCTTCGGCCCGACTGGCGGCCCTGAGATCGTGTGCATTCGGTTGTCGATGGATGCGTGGGATCTTAGCACCCGTGGCCGGGCAGGCCATACCGGCTCTCGGCACACAGACAGGGTGGATGTAGAGCGCGGCCGCCATCTCCGGCGTCCGGATGCTTGCGGCCGGCATGCCGGATATCCGCCTCAAGCTCGCCTCGCGAGCGGAAATTCCGGCGATTTTCGCGCTTGATACCCTCAGATCAAGGGGGGCGCTGGCGTTTAGTTATATTTCATACATATGTTGTATGATATATAACGAATAAGGAAAATTACTCACGATAAGATTCCATTATCGTGAGTAAATCATCGATATCTGCCCAGGAAACCCGCCATGGCCACCGGAATCACCGAACAGGACGTCTGGCGCGCCGCCGATGCCTTGCTGCTGGAAGGGGCGCGCCCCACCATCGAGCGCGTGCGCCAGAAGATCGGCCGCGGCTCGCCCAATACGGTCAGCCCGCACCTGGAAACCTGGTTCCGCGCATTGGGCGCCCGGATCCAGGACCCGGGCGCTTTCGCCGCGCCGACGCCGGTGCCGCAGCCCATCGCCCAAGCCGCCGCGCACTTCTGGGAGGCCGCCCTGTCGGCGGCCAGGGCCGACCTTGCCGGCGCCAATCGCGAACGCGAAGACGCGCAACGGGCGGAAGACCAGCGCCTGGCCGACCTGGCCGCGCAATTGGCCCGGCGCGAGGCGTTGCTGGCCAGCCGCGAGCGCGACCTGGAAGAAGCCCTGAAAGTCGCGACCGGGCAGTTGGCGGCAACGGAAGCGCGCCTGCGCACGGCCGAAAGCCAGCTGCGCCAGCGTGACGAGGCGCTGGCCCACGGCCAGCAGCAGCTTGCCGATGCGCGCGCCGCCTTGCTGGCCCAGGTAGCCGATGCCGAACGCGGCCGCCAGGAGCAGGCCGAGGCGCTGGCGGCCGCCCATGCGCGCCACACGGCGCATGAACGCCGCTGGCTCAACGATCTGGACGCCGAGCGCGGCAATGCCAAGCGCCTGCAGGCGCGCCTGGAAGACCTGCTGGCGGCCCGCCAACAGCAGGCCGAGCAGTCGCGCCAGGCCCTGGCGCAAGCGGCCGAGCGCCTGCATGCGGCCGAGGCCGAGGCCGCCGAGCGCCTGCGTGTGGCCGAATCCGAGGCCGCCGCGCAACTGCGCGCGGCGCAGGCCGAGGCCCAGGCGGAGCAGGGCCGGCGGCTGGCCGAGCTGGCCACGGTGCGGGAAGCGCTGCAGGCATCGCGCCGCCGCGAGCAGGAGCTGGCCCAACGCCTGGCGGCCGCCGAAGCGCAGCAGGCCGAATTGATGGCGCAACAGAAAGCCCGCGACGCGCAGCTGCTGGAACTCACGCGCCACCTGATTTCCGCCCCCGCCGCGCCGCCGCCAGCGTCTGGCGGCGGCGCCGCCTGAGGCCGCGCCGCGCCGCGCCCGCCGAAGTTCGGATAAATTCATACACGGCCAATCCGCCGCCTGGAGTCCAGCTTGAACCCGAACCCACGTCCGTCCGCGGATCTTGCCCGCAACCTGCTCGTCGTCGTCATCCTCTCGGCGCTGATGATCGGCAGCCTGTATGTGCTCAAGCCGTTCCTGTTCGGCTTGATCTGGGCCACCACCATCGTGGTGGCGACCTGGCCGGTGATGCTGGCGGTGCAACGGCGCTGCGGCGGCCGCCGCTGGCTTGCCACCGTGGCCATGCTGATCGTGCTGCTGGTGGTGATCGTGCTGCCGCTGTACCAGGCCATCTCGACGCTGGCCCTGCATGGCGGGGCCATCATGACCGCGATCAAGGGCCTGCCTGACTATGCGCTGATGGCGCCACCGGGCTGGGTGCGCGGCATTCCGCTGGGCGGCGAGCGCATCGCGCATGAATGGCAGGCGCTGGCCGACGCCGGCGCCGGCGGCCTGCTGGCGCGGCTGGAGCCGTACATCACCATGGCGGCCAAGTGGCTGCTGAGCAATGCGGCCATCGTCGGCGTGTTCGTGATGCACATGCTGATCACCATCGTCATTGCCGGCATTCTCTACAGCCAGGGCGACGTGGCGGCGGATTTCATGCAGCGCTTCGCCAACCGGCTGGCAGGGCACCGTGGCGTGGCGGCGATCCGCCTGGCGGGCCTGTCGATCCGCGCGGTGGCGCTGGGCATCGTGGTGACGGCCGTGGTGCAGTCGGCGCTGGGCGGCCTGGGCCTGTGGATCGCCGGCGTGCCGGCGGCAGGCATCATCACGGCCTTGATGCTGATGCTGTGCCTGGCGCAACTGGGGCCTTTCCTGCCCCTGCTTGGCGGCGTGATCTGGCTGTTCCAGAACGACATGAAAGTGGCGGCGGTCCTGCTGCTGGTATGGGCGGTGCTGGTCACCATGCTCGACAACCTGCTGCGGCCGCTGCTGATCAAGCGCGGCGTGAACCTGTCGATGCTGCTGATCCTGGCCGGGGTGCTGGGCGGCATGTTCGCCTTCGGCATTGTCGGCCTGTTCATCGGCCCGGTGATCCTGGCGGTGACCTCCACACTGCTCAAGGCCTGGGTCGACGAAGTGCCGCCGCCGGCCGCCGACGCGTCGCTGGCGGCTCGCCCGTCCGTCGAGCCCTGAGCCGCGCAAACTGTCCCGCACGGGCCGCCGTGGGAAAACCGCGTAACATCCGCGCCAGGCCCCATGCCTGCGCCGAGAGCGCCGCGCGGGGCCGGTCTGTTCCCGCCTTTCACGCTGTATTCGAGATGACGATATTTCCGCCGATTTCCCGATCCATCCATTTCCCGGTCCTCCTTTCTTGCGCGGGCCGGCCATGAGCGACAGCGTCCGCCTGGCCAAGCGGCTGGCCGCCGAGCAATCCTGTTCCCGTGGCGACGCCGAACGCTACATCGAGGGCGGCTGGGTCGCCGTGGACGGCAAGGTCGTCGAGGAACCCGGTTTCCGCGTCAGCCCTGGCCAGGTTGTCGTCCTGCTGCCGGGCGCGCGGCTGGAAGAGATGCGGCCGGTGAGCATACTGGTGCACAAGCCGGCGGGCCTGTCGGCGTCGGACCCGGCGCATTCGGCGCTGGGCCTGGTCGTGCCCGAAAACCTGATGCCGGGCGACCGTTCGGGCCAGCGCTATCTCAAGCGCATGTTCAACGGCCTCAAGCTGGTCACGCCGCTGGAGCGCGCGGCCAGCGGGCTGGTGGTGTACACGCAGGAATACGCGGTCGCGCGCAAGCTGGTGGAAGAGGGGCGCCACGTCGAGCAGGAATACATTGCGCAGGTGCGCGGCACGCTGGATGCGGCCGGGCTGGCGCGACTGCAGCGCGGCCTGGCCTATGAGGGCCGCCCGGCCACGCCGATGAAGGTCAGCTGGCAGAACGAAACCCACCTGCGCTTCGCGCTCAAGACGCCAGCCCTGGGTTTCATTGAATACGCCTGCGACATGGCGGGGCTGGAACTGCAGGCCCTGCGCCGTATCCGCATCGGTCGACTGCCGATGGCCGGGCTGGCGGTGGGGCAATGGCGTTATCGGCTGGAATACGAGCGCTTCTGACAACTTAAAGTGATTTCTGGAATAACTTAAAGTGTTTTCTCGAATAACTTAAAGTGAATTCTAGGATGAGGCGCTGCGGATTCAGCGTCGGGACGCCTGAGCCAGCGAGTTGCAGGTGGCCGCAAGGTCCAGGCTTTTTCTCATGTAAATTATAGACAATTCCAATAAGTAATTGATAAATAAAACAATATAAAACGAACAAGGATCCAATATGGCGATACGGCCTCGCGAGTCTCAAGTCCCGATCGATCCCGCGCGACGCGGCCTGCTAAGGGTCGCGGGCGCCCTGGGATTGTCCAGCCTGGCGCTGGCGGGTTGCGCGAGTCGGGTGACGCCTTCGGGAGCCGGCCCGGCCGCGACCACGCGTGACACGGCGGCAAGCGGTGCCGCGCCCGGCCGCGACACGGCCGTGTCCGCCTTGCGGCCGGGCGGCCGGGTGGCGATCGTGGCGCCCGCGTCGGCGGCCGACGGGGCGGCCCTGGACGCAGCCGAATGGCTGCAGGCGCGCGGCTACGAGCCCCGCATCATGCCCGCCGCGCTCACGCGCAGCGATGCGCCATACGACTACCTGGCCGGCGATGACAATGCGCGCCTGAACGACCTGCACTCGGCGTTCGCCGATCCCGCGATCGACGCGATCTGGTGCCTGCAGGGCGGCTTCGGCTCATGGCGGCTGGCCGACAGGCTCGACTTCGACCTGCTGCGTCGGCATCCCAAGCCCTTCATCGGATACAGCGACATCACGGCGCTGCATCTGGCAATGCAGCGCCACGCCGGCTTCGTCACTTTCCACGGTCCGATGCTGGCGCAGGACCTGCTGGCCGGCAAGGAGGAACCCACCGCCAGCCACGTGCTGGCCATGGTGGGCGGGCAGATCGGGCAGGGCGCCTGGATCGACGCGCCGCCCGCATCCAATCCGGTGGTCCTGGCGCCGGGCGTGGCCAGCGGCCGGCTGGTGGGCGGCAACCTGGCGCTGATCGCCGCCATGATCGGCTCGCGCCATGAGATCGCCACGCGCGACGCCATCCTGTTCATCGAGGACGTCAACGAGGCGCTGCCCCGCATCGACCGCCTGCTGTGGCAGTTGCGTTCGGCGGGCAAGTTCGACCATATCAAGGGCGTGCTGGCGGGCAATTTCACCCGGCTGGGCCTGCCGATGGGCGACGCGCCGGGCCAAAGCCAGTTGTTTCCGCTGCTGCTGGAACAGTTCGGCGGGCGCGGCATACCGGTGCTGGCGGCCTGGCCCAGCGGCCACGGCGATCCCAACCTGACGCTGCCGCTTGGCGCGAAGGTGACGCTGGACACCCAGCGCCGCGGACTGCGGCTCGATCAGGCGGTGGCGCGGTAAGCGCGCCGCCCCGTGCCGGAGCCCCACGCATGAATGATTTTTTCCAGGCCCTGGGCCGCCAATTGAAATCCCCGCATCGCTCGCGCGCCAGCGAGCGCCATGCCCGCGCCAAGGCATTCCGCTGCGTCTGCGGCCAGCAGGTCTTTTTCAACAACAGCGAATGCCTGAACTGCCACCGGCAACTCGGCTTCGACCCAAAGCGCGGCCACGTCCTGGCGCTGGACCCCGGCAAGGCCGGGGGCCTATGGATCGAAGCCGGGCGCGCGCGCGGCCGGACCTTCAGGCGCTGCGCCAATTACGCCTCGGCCGCGGCCTGCAACTGGCTGCTGCCGGCCGCGGCCAGCGGGTCGCTCTGCCTGGCCTGTGGCCTGAACCGCACCATTCCCGATTTATCCGTCGCGGAAAACGGTCCGTTATGGGGCAAGGTGGAAGCCGCCAAGCGCCAGCTGGTCGCCCAGCTCCTGACGCTGGGCCTGCCTATCCGGCGCTCGCAGGCGGCGGGCGACGGCGGCCTGGCGTTCGATCTGCTGGCCCCGGCGGCGGACGGCGCGCCGCTGCTGACCGGGCACAACCGCGGGCTGATCACGCTGAACATCCGCGAGGCCGACGATGCCTACCGTGACCGGGTGCGCGAGGCGATGCATGAGCCTTACCGCACGCTGCTGGGGCACTTCCGCCACGAGATCGGCCATTTCTACTGGGACCAGCTGGTGGCCGGCGGCCCCTGGCTGGCGCCGTTTCGCGCCGTGTTCGGCGATGAGCGCGCCGACTATGCGCAGGCGCTGCGGCGCAATTACGAGCAAGGTCCGCCGGCCGACTGGGCGGGGCGTTTCATCAGTACCTATGCGTCCTGCCACCCGTGGGAAGACTGGGCCGAGACCTGGGCCCACTATCTGCACATGATGGACACGCTGGACACCGCCATCAGCTTCGGCGTCACCCGCGTGGCCGTGCAACAGGCCGTTGAGCCTTTCACCCGGGTATCGCTGTACGATCCGGACGATCCCGAAGGGCAGGGCTTTCTCGACCTGGTCAACGCCTGGGTGGCGCTGACCGGGGCGCTCAACGAGCTGTCGCGCAGCATGGGGCAGCGTGATTTCTATCCGTTCGTGCTGCCGGCCGCGGTGGTCGGCAAGCTGCAATTCGTGCACCGGGTGATCCGGGCCGCGGCGCGCTAGCGCCCGCGGAGCCCGGCGCCGCCGCGGCGCTAGATCCGCCGCGCCGACCATTGCCCCTTGCCCGCGGCGTTGCCGCTGATGGCGTTGCCGTCCACTTCGCCGGTGTAGCGCACGCCATCGACGGAGAACGATATCCTGCGCCCGTCCATGCGCGCATCCGTGATCTCGCTGCCGCCCAGTTTGCCCGTCAGCATCTGGTAGCGCTGCTCCAGCAGCAACCGGCGGCCGTCCAGGTCCCACTGGCCGCCGACCTTGGCCGGCACGATCC
The DNA here is from genome assembly GCF_001457475.1 of Achromobacter xylosoxidans. Classification (NCBI taxonomy): domain Bacteria; kingdom Pseudomonadati; phylum Pseudomonadota; class Betaproteobacteria; order Burkholderiales; family Alcaligenaceae; genus Achromobacter; species Achromobacter xylosoxidans. Next base: position 3,154,896 of record NZ_LN831029.1, read on the forward strand.
ACAGCAGCGCGTTGCAGTAGGTCTGGCAGGCCTCGGTAACCGTTTCGGAGGCGTCCGGCTCCCAATCGCCCATGCGGAAGGTGTTGGACACGATGCGGGTGCCGGGCGCCAGTTCCAGCAGCCGCGGCCGCAGTTTTTCATTGATGGTCGACAGCAGGAACATGGTGATCACGTCCGCCTGCGACAGGTCGGTCTCGAACAGGTCCGCCACCTCGAAGGTGGCGCGGTCGGCCACGCCCGCCTTGGCCGCGTTGCTGCGCGACAGGGTCACCAGGTCGGGGTTGTATTCGATGCCCTTGGCCCGCAGGCCGCGTTGGGCGGCGGTGATGACGGTGCGGCCATCGCCCGAGCCCAGGTCCATCAACCGGTCCCGCGGCGTGACCCGGGCCATGTCGAGCATCTTGTCGACCAGGGCCTGCGGGGTCGGCACCCAGATGACGTCCTTGCCGTCCTGGCCCACGTCGGGCACGTAGGCGTCGGTCTTGGCGGGGGGCTCCGCGGTTGCGCTGGCGGCGCGCGCCTCGGCCAGCAGCGAAATGGAGAAGGCCAGGGCCAGCGCCGACCCCAGGGCGGCCCAGCGGCGGGCGAACGGAACGGACGATAGGGCAGCTTGCATGATGAAGACTCCTTGGGCGGACGGAAAAAAGGGCGTGGCGGCAAGGGCCCCGGCGGTCAACCTGGCGGCTCGGCCGGCGACGCCCCGGCGGGCTTGAGCAGGCGCAGCACCGGGACGCCGACCGCCAGCACCGCCAGCCCGATCAGGGCGCCGGCGCCGGCATAGACGGCGCTGGAATAGACCAGCCCGGCGCAGGCCAGCGCCAGCAACGCCGGGGTCAGGGGATACAGCGGCACCCGGAACGGCCGCGGACGCGCCGGATCGAGCTGGCGCAGGCGCCACACGGAGGCCGCCACCAGCAGCATGAACAGCCAGAACACCGGCGCGGTGTAGGCGACCATGGCCTGCACGCCGTTGTGGCTGAAGGCGCCCACCCCCAGCAAGGCCAGCGTGATCGCGCCCTGGGCCAGCAAGGCGCTGACCGGCGCCTCGTTGCGCGCGCTCCACCCGGCCAGTGCCCGCAGGCGCGGCAGGTCGCGCCCCAGCGCGTAGTAGACGCGCGCGCCGGTGATGATGGTGCCGTTGATGGTGCTCAGCGCGGTGGCGCAGATCACCAGGCTGAGCAGGGCGGCGGCGTAGGGGCCGGCCGCCAGCTGCATCACGGCCGCGCCCAGCGCCGGCGTGTCGCGCAGGCCCTGCAGCCCGAACAGTTCCAGCAGCGCCAGGTTGGTCAGCAGGTAGGCGCCGGTGACCACCGCGGTGCCGATCAGCAGCACCCGCGCCATGTTGCGTCCGGGGTTGCGCAGTTCGCCGCTGAGATAGGCGGCCTCGTTCCAGCCGCCGTAGGTCAGCAACACGAACACAATGCCCATGCCCATCAGGCCGGCCACATTGCCTTCCAGCGCCGTTGGCGCCGGCGCCAGCGGCGTCGAGGTGAACAGGGCGGCGGTCAGCACCGCCGCCAGCGCCGCCAATGTCAGGATCGTGAACAGCCATTGCAGCCGCTTCGAGTGGCGCGTGCCGGCCACGTTCAGCGCGGTCAGGCCGATCACCGACAGCGCCGCGTGCGTGGTGGCGCCGTGTTCGCCCAGCGGCAGCAGTTGCTGCGCATAGTCCCCGTAGATGAAGGCCACCACCGCGATCGCGCCGGTCTGGATCACGGTGCAGCGGGCCCAGGCGAACAGCAGGCCCACGCGCGGCCCCCAGGCGCGCGACAGATAAAGGTATTCGCCGCCGGCACCGGGATAGGCCGCGCCCAGCTCGGCGTAGCACAGCGCGCCCACCAGCATCACCAGGCCGCCGGCGCACCAGTACGCCAGGTACATCGCCTCGGACGCCGCGTGCTGCGCCACCAGGGGCGGAAAGCCGAAGATGCCGATGCCGATCACCACGCCGACCAGCACCACCGTGGCGTCCATCACCGACAGGCCCGGCGGGCCGGACGCGGCGGTGGCCGCGCCGCCTCGCTCGCCGGCGGCACCGGGGTGGGCGCGCAACGGACGGCGCGGCAAAGACGGCATGGCATTCTCCCGGCAGGTTGCCGCCGCGCACGATGCGCGGGGGCTCGGACTCACGGCTGGAGGGCGTCAGGCGATACGGCCCGTTGGCCAGGGCGTCATCCGGCCTGGCGGGGCGGCACGGCCTGTTTCCAGGCCCGCCGTCCTGACAAGTAGCTGAATAATGAGTGACCCCGGGCGGGGAAAGAAAGTTTCTACGGGATTTCCCGTAGCGGTGAATGGCGATGCGCGTGCCTCCGGCCGCGGCGGGCCGGCGGCACGCGCACAAGGCGCCAGGCGGGCGCTGCCCGCGGCAGGAAGGAGGCGGGCGGCCTCAGGGCTTGCGCGGCGCGGGCTTGAGGCGCGAGGGCACTTCGTCCAGGTCGCTGCACACGGCCAGCACCTCGGCCGGTTTCTTGCTCAGCGACAGGTAGACATGGCCGATGCCGCTGTCGAAATAGGCGGATTCCAGCCGGTTCAGCACCACGCTGTCGCCGTTCTCGAACTGGATGCGCACCTTGCCCGACAGCACCAGCGCGAACTCCTGCCCGGGATGGCGGATGTAGTCCTCGAACTCGACGACCTCGCGCGCGTCGATCAGGGCCAGCATGGGCATCATCTTCTTGCCCGGGTATTCGCCCATCAGCAGCCGGTAGTGATAGTTCTCGGTGGCGTAGTCGCGCGCGTCGCTGAGCTTGTTCTTGACGTAGGTGGGAGCCACCTCGGCCTGGGCCGCGTCGCCCAGCATGAACATGCGCGTCATGTCGATGCCCAGCGCCCGCGCCAGCGCGGCGAACTTCTCGTAGCTCAGGGCGATCTGGCCCAGCTCGGCCTTGGACAGGGTCGAGACCGCGATGCCGCTGGCCTGCGACAGGTCTTGCAGGGTCATTTTCCGGGCCTTGCGCTCGGCGCGCAGGCGCGCGCCCATCACTTCCTTGCCCACGATGTCGGGTGGGGCCGTATTGCGAGCGGAGGGAGGGGCCATGTAGCGGTTTGCGTCCAGGGTTGGGAGGGGGCGGCACGCCGCCCCGTTCACGCCGGATTGTAAGGGCTGGCGCCGGGCTCAGGCGGCCGTGCGTGCGAGCACGCGGCCGGCATGCTGGCCGGTGAACGCCTGCTCTTGCCAGACCGGCGCGCCGTTGACGTACACGGAATGGATGCCGGCGGCGCGCTCGGTGGGGCGTTCGAAGGTGGCGGTATCGGCCACCGTGGCCGGGTCGAACACCACCAGGTCGGCGAAGTACCCGGCCTGCAGCTGGCCGCGCCCGGCCAGGCCGAAGCGCGCGGCGGTCAGGCCCGTCATCTTCCATACCGCCGTCTCCAGCGGGAACAGGCCCAGGTCGCGCGCATAGTGCCCCAGCACCCGCGGGAAGGTGCCCCACAGGCGCGGATGCGGGCGCTCGTCGTGCGGCAGGCCGTCGGAGCCGATCATGGTCGGGCCGAACGCCAGGATGCGCTGCACGTCGGGTTCGTCCATCATGAAGTAGATGGCGCCGGCCGGCTGCAGCTCGGGCACCACGTCGTACTTGGATTTGCCGCGCTCGGCCGCGACTTCATCCAGGTCGCGCCCGCTCAGTTCGGGGAAGGGCTTGCACCAGGTGATGATGGTGCGTCCGGCCAGCAGCACGCGGTCCTGCTTGAGCATGGTGGAGCCGGCTACGTAGGGATACGCGTCCAGCGAGACGTCCTGGCGCGCCATGGCGGCCTCGATCAGCGGCAGCGTCTCGCGCGAGCGGCCGAAATTGGGCTGGCCCATGACCTTGTGGTGCGAGATCACCACCGGCACGTCCAGCTCGCGGCCGATGCGGAAGGTTTCCTCCAGCGCGGCCACGATGTGCTCGCCTTCGTCGCGCATGTGGGTGGCGTAGATGCCGCCATGCGCGCTCAGCGGCCGGCACACCTCGATGATCTCTTCGGTGGTGGCGCGGGCGGCGGGCGGGTAGAAGGCGCCGGTCGAAATGCCGATGGCGCCGCTGGCCATGGCTTCCTCGGCCAGGTCCCGCATGGCCGCGATTTCCTCGTCGGTGGCGGCGCGCTGCAAGTCCGGCATGACCGCGGCGCGCAGCGTTGAATGGCCCACCATGCAGGCGGCGTTGACGGCCGCCGGCGTGGCCCGCAACGCGTCCAGGTAGTCGGCGAAGCGCTCGAAACGGTACGAGCCGCCTTCGTCCAGCAGGTCCAGGGGGGCGGGCGGGTTGGCGTGCGCCAGCGGCGCCAGGCTGATGCCGCAATTGCCCGTGACCACCGTGGTGACACCCTGCGAGATCTTGGGCGTCATGTCGCGGCGCCTGAGCAGGTAGTTGTCGTCGTGGGTGTGCGAGTCGATGAAGCCGGGCGCGACCACCAGGCCCGACACGTCGACCCGGGTGTGCGCGGCGGCGTCCGACAGATCGCCGATGGCGGCGATGCGGTCGCCGCGCACGCCCAGGTCGGCGCGCCGTCCCGGGGTGTTGCTGCCGTCGATGAGGGTGCCGCCCACGAGCAGCAGGTCGAAGGGCTGGGAATCGGATTGGGACATGGAAATCTCCGGCGGGGCGATCAAGTGGCGATCAAGTGGCGAAATGGCAGGCGACCAGCTGGCCGGAGCCGACCGGGCGGGCGATGGGGGTTTCCTGGGCGCAGCGCGCCTGGGCCAGCGGACAACGGGTGCGGAAGGCACAGCCGGACGGCGGCGCCAGCGGACTGGGAATCTCGCCCTTGAGCACCGCCACGGGGGCGCGTTCGCCCCGGCGGGCCGAGGGCACCGCGGCCAGCAGGGCGCGGGTATACGGATGCGACGGACGGTTGAACACCGCATCGCGGCTGCCGCTCTCGACGATCCGCCCCAGGTACATCACCGCCACCTGGTGGCTGATGTGCCGCACCACGCTCAGGTCATGCGAGATGAACACGTAAGTCAGCCCGAGGTCGCGCTGCAGGTCCATCAGCAGGTTGATGACCTGCGCCTGCACCGACACGTCCAGCGCCGACACCGGCTCGTCGCAGACGATCAGGCCCGGTTCCGGCGCCAGGGCGCGGGCGATGACGATGCGCTGGCGCTGGCCGCCGGAGAACTCGTGCGGGTAGCGGTCGGCGGCGTCCGGGCGCAGGCTGACGCGGGCCAGCAACTGCGCCACCCGTTCGCGGATGGCCTCGCGGCCGTAGCCGAAGTTGCGCAGCGGCTCGCCGATGATGTCGCGCACCCGCATGCGCGGGTTCATCGACGAGAACGGATCCTGGAAGATGAATTGCATGCGCCGCCGCATGGCGCGCAACTGGCCGCTGTTCATCGCGGCCAGGTCGGCGCCTTCGAGCAGGATGCGGCCCGCGGTGGGATCGGTCAGGCGGATCAGGCACTTGCCGGTCGTGGACTTGCCGCAACCGGACTCGCCCACCAGGCTCAGGGTCTGGCCGCGCGCCACCGAAAGGGACACGCCGTCCACGGCGCGCAGCACCTTGCCGCCCTCCAGCGGGAAGTGCTTCTTCAGGTCGGTCACCTGCAGCATGGGCGCGGCGGAGGCCGCCGCGACGGCGGATGGGAAGGGGGCGTCGTGCAGGTTCATCGCGGGTCTTGCTCCATCTTGGCGGCCGGCGCGGGCTGGCGCGCCCAGCACCAGACACGGTGGCGGTCGCCGCTGGCGACTTCCGGCGGCGCCTCCTCGGCGCAGCGCGGCAGGGCCTCGGGACAGCGCGCCGCGAAGGCGCAGCCGCGCGATTCGGGCGTCACCACCGGCACAATGCCGGGCAGCTCGGCCAGGCGGGCGCCGTGGTCCTGGCCATCGACGAAGTCGGGCAGCGAGCGGATCAGCGCCTGGGTATAAGGATGGGCGGCACGGTCCAGCACGTCGTCGACGCTGCCTTCCTCGACCTTGCGGCCCGCGTACATGACGATGACGCGCTGGCACATCTGCGCCACCACGCCCAGGTCGTGGGTGATCAGCACGATCGCCGTGCCCAGCCGCGCCTGGATGTCGCGCAGCAGGTGCAGGATCTGCGCCTGGATGGTCACGTCCAGCGCGGTGGTCGGCTCGTCGGCGATCAGCACCTTGGGCTGGCAGGCCAGGGCCATGGCGATCATGGCGCGCTGGCGCATGCCGCCGGACAACTGGTAGGGGTATTCGTGCACGCGCCGCGCCGGGTCGGAGATCTGCACCAGTTCCAAGAGCGCCTCGGCCTGCTTCATGGCCTCGCGCCGCGACAGGCCCTGGTGCAGCATCAGCGGCTCGCTGATCTGGCGGCCGATCGTGAAGACCGGATTGAGCGAGGTCATGGGCTCCTGGAAGATCATCGACAGCTGGTTGCCGCGCACCGCCCGCATGGTTTTCTCGGGCAGGGCCAGCAGGTCGCGGCCGTCGAATTCGACGCGGCCGCGCGCCACGCGCCCGGGCGCGCGCAGCAACCGCATGATGGACAGCGACGTAACGCTCTTGCCGCAGCCGGATTCGCCCACCAGGCCAAGCGTCTCGCCCGGCATCAGGTCGAACGACAGGCCGTCCACGGCCAGCACCGTGGTGTCATCGCCCTCGAAACAGGTGGTCAGGTCATTCACTTGCAGGACAGGTTGGGATGGCATGCGCGCGCTCCTACAGCTTTTTCGCCAGGCGCGGATCGAGCATGTCGCGCAGCCCGTCGCCCACCAGGTTGACGGCCAGCACGGCCACGCCCAGGAACAGGCCCGGGTAGAGGATGATGTGGAACGCCACCGCGACGAAGTTGCGGCCTTCGGCCATGATGTTGCCCCAGCTGGGAATCTGCGGCGGGATACCCACGCCCAGGAAGCTCAGCACGGCCTCGGTCAGGATGGCCGAGGCGGCGATGAAGGTGGCCTGCACCATCAGCGGCGCGAACAGGTTGGGCAGGATGTGGCGCAGCAGGATGGCCGGCACGCGGGTGCCGGCGGCCACGGCGGCCTCGATGTAAGGCTGTTCGCGGATGGTCAGCACCAGGGCCCGCACCAGCCGCACCACGCGCGGCACTTCCGGCACCACGATGGCCACGATCACGGTGGCCAGGCCGCCCTTGAGCGTGGCCATCAGCGCAATCGCCAGCAGCACGCCGGGGATCGCCATCAGGCCGTCCATGATGCGCATGATCACGGCGTCCAGGCGCCGGAAATAGCCGGCCAGCATGCCCAGCAGCACGCCGCCCGCGGTCGACACCAGCGCGACCACGACGCCGACCAGCAGCGACACCTGCGCGCCCCACAGGGTGCGCGCGTACACGTCGCGGCCCAGCGCGTCGGTGCCGAAGAAGTGTTCGGCAGACGGTGGCTTCATGCGCGCCAGCGGGTTGATGTCTTGCGGATCGATCGAGGTCAGCCAGGGCGCGGCCACGGCGATCACGGCCAGGGCCAGCAGGATCGCGGCGCCGACGTACAGCATGGGATGGCGCCGCAGCGAACGGACGGCGCGCCGCCAGCGCGGGCGCGCCGCGGCCAGGGGCAGGGTGGTAGTGGTCATGGATCGCCCCTTTTCAATAGCGGATACGCGGGTCGAACAGGCGGTAGCTCAGGTCGACCAGCAGGTTGATCAGCACGTAGATGCCCGAGGCCACCAGCAGCACACCCTGGATCACGGGGTAGTCGTGGCGCAGCACGGCGTCGATGGTCAGCCGCCCCAGGCCGGGAATGGCGAACACGGTTTCGGTGACCACCACGCCGCCGATCAGCAGCGCCACGCCCACGCCGATGGTGGTGACGATGGGATTGGCGGCGTTCTTGAGCGCGTGCCAGACGATCGGCCCGGCCGCCAGGCCCTTGGCTCGGGCGGTGCGGATGTAGTCTTCCGACAGCGCCTCCAGCATGGTGGCGCGGGTCATGCGGGTCAGCAGGGCCATGTACACCAGGCCCAGCGACAGACAGGGCAGCACCAGGTGTCGCAGATAAGGCACCAGCCCGTCCGCCAGCGGCTTGTAGCCCTGCACCGGCAGCCAGCCCAGCTTGATGGAAAAGCCGTAGACCAGGCTGTAGCCGATCAGGAACACCGGCACCGAGAACGCGCAGACCGCGCCGATCATCACCAGCCGGTCCAGCCATTTGCCGGCGTTCCAGGCCGCCAGCACGCCCAGGGGTATCGCCGCCAGCACGGCGAACAGCATGGTGAAGGCGGCGATCGACAGGGTCGGCCCCATGCGCTGGCCGATCAGTTGCGCCACGGGCATCTGGGTGGCGATGGATGTGCCCAGGTCGCCGGTGGCCAGGTGCCCGACCCAGATGCCGAACTGCGTCAGCAGCGGCTTGTCCAGGCCCAGGTTCTGGCGGATCTTTTCCACGTCCTCGGTGGTGGCGTTGTCGCCCGCGATCACCGCCGCCGGATCGCCCGGCGACAGGTGGATCAGCAGGAACACCACGACCGCGACCACGGCCATGACGGGTATGACGGCCGCGATGCGGCGCAGGATGGTTTTCACGCTGGGTTTCCCCCCGGCCTGGCGCGGCGCGCGCGGAGCGCTTGGCGGCGGCCTGATTGTCCGGGAGCGGGGCGCGCTTGCATATCACGCGCGGCCCCGCGCCGCATCATGGTTTTTCGACGTTCCACATGACCGGAATGCCGGTCTTCATCAGCTCGGTGTGCGTCAGCCCGCGGATGGCCGACACCGGCTTGAATTCGCCCCACATCACGTATGGCACCGACTCGTAGGCGCGCGCCTGCAGCTTCGCGGCGATCTCCTTGCGCTTGGCCGCATCGGACTCCTGGATCCACTGCGTGCGCAGCGCGTCCAGTTCCTTGTCGCAGGGCCAGCCGGGCAGGCTGTTGCCGCAGGCGGCCGACAGCCATGGATTGGTGACCGGCGTGCTGGCATCGTAGTACCCGCCCCAGGTCAGGAACAGGTTCCAGCCCCCCTGGTCGGGCGGGTCCTTCTTCAGGCGGCGCGCCGCCAGCGAGGCCCAGTCCATGGTCTGCAGGTCGACCTTGAGGCCGGCCTTCTTCATGTTCTGGGTCAGCACCATGACGGCGGGCGCGCTGATGTGGTCGGTGGGGTAGAGCACCACGATCTTCTCGCCTTTGTAGCCGGCCTCCTGCAACAGCTGCCTGGCGCGCGCCAGGTCGGGCTTGGCGTAGGGCGCCGCGCCCGCGTCGCTGGCCAGCGGCGAGCCACAGATGTACAGCGTGGCGCAATAGTCGACCCGGTACTTCTCGGGGTAGCCGATGGCCGACAGCATTTCCTTCTGGTTCACCAGGTAGTACAGCGCCTGGCGCGCCTGCGGCTTGTCGAACGGCGGATGCAGCGCGTTGACGATGGCCATGCCCTGCGTGGCCACCGAGGTGCTCAGCTTGATGTCCGGGTTGCTTTCCAGCACCGGCAGGAAGTCCGGCGTGGTCTGCTCGATCATGTCGACTTCGCCGTTCATCAGCGCCGCCGTGGCGGTGTTGCCGTCGGGAATGTAGATCCACTCGACCCGGTCGACCTTGGCGACCTTGCCGCCGGCCAGGCCGTCGGCCGGTTCGTTGCGCGGCACGTACGCCGGGTTCTTCACGTACACGACCTTGTTGCCGGGCACCCATTCATCGCGCTTGAACAGGAACGGACCGGAGCCGACCATTTCCGTCACGGGCGTGTTGGCGTCGGTCTGCGCCAGCCGCTTGGGCATGATGAAGGGAGGCATGCCGGACGGCTTGGCCAGCGCGTCCAGCACCAGGCCGAAGGGCTGCTTGAGCGTCAGCGAAAAGCTGTCGGGACCGGTCGCGGCCAGTTCCGCGCCCGCCGCCATCAGGGCCTGGCCCAGCGTGTCCTTCTTGGCCCAGCGTTGCAGCGACGCAATGCAGTCCTCGGCCGTGACCGGCGTGCCGTCGTTGAATTTCAGCCCCGGACGCAGCTTGAAGGTCCAGGCCTTGCCGTCGGGCGAGGCGGTCCAGCTTTCGACCATCTGCGGCTTGGGCTGGCCGTGGCTGTCCTGCGCGAACAGGGTGTCGAACACCATGTAGCCGTGGTTGCGCGTGATGTAGGCGGTGTTGAACAGCGGGTCCAGCGTCTTCAGGTCGGCGTGCGGCACCATCCGCAGCGTCTTGCCTTGCGCCTGGGCCGGCTGGCCCGCGGCCAGGCCGAGGGCCAGCAGCGTGGCGGCGCCCAGCAGGCTGAATCGTTTCATCATGGTCATCCCCTTGTTTTCTCCGGTTGCCTGCGTGGGCAATGGGTTGGATATCAGCCCTTGAAGGGCCATTTCGGCAGCTTGCGCTTGGTGAAAGGCAGCGCGTTGTAGTCTTGCGTGATCGCCCCGGGCGTCTCGACATAGATGACGTTGCGGCCGAGCTTCGAGTACGAGGCGTAGAAATGCTGCGACGACTTCGGAATGACCAGCTTCATCGCGCCCAGGTCCACGCCGAACTGCGTGAACAGGTCGGTATCCATGGCCTGGGTGCGGTTGGTGGTCATGACGATGGTCACCCCCTGGCTGCGCACCACGGCCACATCGCCCAGCAGCGCGGGCGTGCCGGCCAGGCCGGTCATGACGGCGTCGCGCTTGAGCGCGACGATCTCACAGGCCAGGTCCAGCGGCTGGCCCGACACCGGCGCCACCTTGCCGCCGATGCGCAGCTTGATCTGCGCGCCTTCGCCGGCCTCGAAACAGAGCTGCACCGCCACCGGATCCCAGAACGGGCCGGTCGCCACGTCCTGGATGCCGCGCGCCAGCACGCGCTCCAGGATGAAGGTGGCATCGCTGGGCGCGCCGCCGCCGGCGTTGTCGGCCGAGTCGGCCAGCACCACCGGGAAGTCGGCCAGCGCCAGCGCCTGGTCCAGGGCTTCGTCGGCGCCGGGATAGGGCGGCGCCAGCTGGTCGCGAAAGCCGATGATCTCTTCGCCCAGCGCGCGCGCCAGCCGTTCGGCCTGGCCGGCGTCGCCATCGGTGTAGACCAGCACCTTGGAACCCATGTCGGGCGTGTCGCCCCACGGGAAGCCGTGGGCGATCGATACCGACAGCACGCCTTCCTTGCCTTCCATCGCCAGCAGGCGGTCGACGAAGCCGCGCATCGGCTCGCGGCTGGTGTGCATGATGGAGATCATCTCGCAGTCGAAGACCGCGCGCGTCGGCTTGATGCGGCCCGCGGCGCGCGCCACGCACAGGTCGACCAGGTCGTAGGCGCGGTCCAGGATGTCGGTGTGCGGATATTCCTTGAAGCACACCAGGAAGTCGGCGCTGTTCACCATGGCGTCGGTCAGGTGGCAGTGCGGATCCAGTTCGGCGCCGATCACCGTGTCGGGGCCGACGATCTCGCGCGCCCGCCGCAGCAGGTCGCCTTCGCAGTCGTCATAGCCGTCAGCCACCATGGCGCCGTGCAGGCCGAACAGCGCGATGTCGACCTTGCCGGCGCGCCGCAGGTCGTCGAGCAATTCGTCTCGCAAGGTCTCGTAGGCGTGGCGCGTGGTCAGGCCGGCCGGCGTCGCGCCCGCCGTCATGCCCTCGATCAGCGTCCAGTCCTTGCCCTGGGCGCGCTGGCGCGCGGCCCACAGCGGGCCGGAGAACATCTGCATGCGGTCCGGGTGCTGGCCGGCCGGGTAGTAGCCGCGCGCCCGATAGGCCGACAGGCCGGTCGGGATGGGGGAAAAGGTATTGGTCTCGGTCGCCAGGGACCCGGAAAAAATCTTCATGCGCTCGCTCCGTTCTGGATGGTTGCCTTCAGTCGTTTCCGATATACGCCTGCACTTCGATCTCCACGTCGACGTTCAGGGCCAGGGCCGACGCCACCGTCGAACGCACCGGCAGCGCCGCGCCGAAGAACTCCTTGTAGACCTCGTTGAAACCCGCGAAGTGGCCCATGTCCGACAGCCACACCGTGGCCTTGACCACCTGGTCCAGGCGCGCGCCGCCGGCCGCCAGGCTTTCGACGATGCGCTCGCAGGCCGCGCGGGTCTGGGTCTGGATGTCGCCGCGCACCACCTCGCCGGCGGCGCTCATCGGCACCTGGCCCGAAAGGAACAGGAAGCCGCCGGCCTTCACGGCCCGCGAAAACGGGAACGGCAGGCTGCTGGGCAGGCGCTGGATGGCTTGGCTCATGGAACGGGCTCCTATCGGGAAGGGGAGAAACGGGCCGGCGACAGGCGCGCGGGGTCGACGCCCTGCGCGGTCAGGCTGGCGCTCAACGGCAGGTCGAGCAACAGGTCGGCCGCCAGCTGCGAAACGCCGGCGGCGGACTGGATGCCGTAGCCGCCCTGCGCCGCCAGCCAGAAGAAGGCGGGGCTGGCGCTGTCCCAGCCGATCACGAAATCGCCATCGGCCACGAACGAGCGCAATCCAGCCCAGGTGTGGCGCGGACGGCGGATGGTCAGCGAGGTGGCCGCTTCGATGCGGTAGATGCCGGTGGCCACGTCCAGTTCCTCGGGCACCACGTCATGCGCCGGGACCGGGTCGGCATTGGCGGGCGAGCCGAGCAGTTGGCCTGCGTCGGGTTTGAAATAGAAGCTCTCGTCCACGCCCACCACGGCGGGCCAGTGCGCGAAATCGACGTCGTCCGGCCCGGTGAAGGTGAAGGCGGTGCGGCGGCACGGTTGCAGGCCCACGGGCCGCACGCCGCACAGTTCGGCGGTGTGGTCGGCCCAGGCGCCGGCGGCGTTCACCAGCACGCGCGCCCGCAGCGACTCGCCGCCGGCCAGCGTCAGGGTCCAGGCGCCGTCCTCGAACGTGGCGGTAACGAGTTCGGCGTTGTTGCGCAGCGCCGCGCCCTGGCGCGTCATGCCGCGTAGGAAGCCCTGGTGCAGCGCATGCACGTCGATGTCGCGCGCATCCGGCTCCTCGATCGCGCCGCAAAGTTGGTCGGGCCGCAGGCAGGGCACCCGCGCCAGCGCCTGTTCGGCGTCGATCAGCGTGACGTTGGGCGACTGGCTGCGGAAATCGTCATAGACCTCGCGCAGCAGGTCCTGCTGGCCCGGCGCGGCGATGTACAGCACGCCGCGCGGGCTCAGCAGGGGATGCTCGCAGAAGCCTTGCGGCGGATGTTCGTAGAAATCGCGGCTGGCGCGGGTCAGCGCCTTGATCTGGGCGGTGCCGTAGGTCTCCATGAACATGGCGGCCGAGCGGCCGGTGGAGTGGTAGCCGGGCTGGGCTTCGCGCTCCAGCACCACGACGGAGGCGGACGCGCTCAGGCGGTAGGCCACGGATGCGCCGGCGATGCCGGCGCCGATGACGGCGTAATCGTATAGGGGGTCTGCGGCCATTTTGTCGGAAGCGAGAATTCTCTTATTTGATAATTCTCGAATACGATAGTTGTTTGGCATGGGGCGGGTAATAGGGGTTGTCCCGAGGGCCGGTCCCCGGGCCGCGTAAAATCGCGGCCATGCTTCCCACTCAAGTCATCGTTGCGCTGCTCGTGCTGCAGCTTGCCCTGGTCGTTCCGCTGGTCGCCGTCGTGATCCAGCTGCTGCGCTTGTTCCACTGGCGTTTCCGGGCCGATCCGCAGGCCCGCGGCGAACGCCCGCATTTCACCGGTCCGGTGCTGGCGCTGCTGTTCAGCGCGCTGGCCGCCAGCGACTTCATCGGCTACGAGCCGTTTCCCACGCTGTCGCGCCTGAATCCCGTGCCGCTGGGGGCGCGCGCCTACTTCACGGTGGCGATGCTGGCGCTGGCGGTATGGTGCTGGGCCTACGCCGGCGCCATCCGCGAGCGCGTGCGCCGACTGTTCTGAACGCAGTCTTGCCTGTGGCGGCCGCATCGGGCCGCCGTTTGGATGCGTCGCCCCGGCCCGCATCAGGCCGGCGGGCAGCCCCCAGGCCTCGCGCTCAAACCGGCGGCGCGGCCCTAGGCCGCCGCGCTGTCGGCCGGCAGCGCCGGCCCCGACACCCCACCGCGCAGCGATTCCAGCAGCACGCGCTTGTTCTCGCGGCTGCGGTAGGCGTGTTCGCGCATCAGGTTCTCGGCGCGCGCGGCTTCGCGCCGCGTAATCGCCCGCAGCAGGTCCTCGTGGTCCGATTGCGCCCGCAGCACGAAGGGCGTCTCCAGCAGGGAAGGGGTGGACGGCAGCGTCAGTGCGGCGGGGCCGGCCAGCGGCGTCTTGTTGTTGTGTTCCAGCGCCGACAGCAGGGCGCGGTTGCCGGCCGCTTCGCACAGGATCTCGTGGAAGCGGCGGTTGATCTGGCCCCAGGCGCGCGCATCCACCGTGGCCTTGGGGTCGCGCCGCGCCGGCGCCAGCAGGGCGCGGCCTTCCTCCACCGCCTGCGACAACTGTTCCAGCACCTCGGCGCTGGCGCCGCGCTCGGCCAGCAGCCGCGCCGCCATGCCTTCCAGCACCCCACGCACTTCGACCGCGTCGCCGATTTCGTCGACGGTGAAGGCCCGCACGCGAAAGCCGCGCGAGGGCAGGCGCTCCAGCAGGCCTTCCTTTTCCAGCTCGGTCAGGGCGATGCGCAGCGGCGTGCGTGACACGCCCAGGCGCGCCGAGAACTGCAGTTCCACCACGCGTTCGCCGGGTTGCAGGGCGCCGGAAAGCACCATGTCCCGGAGTTCGGAAATCACTTTGTCGATCTGAGCGGCCATAGCGGATCGTCGGCTGAAACGTATCTGAAGGGGCCTCCAGTGTACCTACAAAATTGCATGCAATTGCACATCAAAAAAACAATACGACCTTGCGATTTATCAAAATTGCATGCAATAATTCGAAAAAACAGCGGTCATGGCACTTAAAAGCCACTGAATGCATGCAATGCGTCACTCAATTGCATGCCAGGAGCACCGCCCACAGGACAGGAGACAAGATGAAGCTGATCAGCTTCGAGCACGCGGGCCAGCCGGCCTGGGGCATGCTGCGCGACGCCGAGGTCGTGCCGTTGACGCGGTACTGGCCCGACCTGGCCACGGCCCTGGCGGCGGGGGTGGCGCAGATCGCGCAAGCGGCCGCGCGGCACGAAGGCCCCGGCATCGCGCTGGCGGACCTGCAATGGCTGCCGCCGGTGCCGGCGCCGCGCAAGATCCTCTGCGTCGGCCTGAACTACGGCCGCCACGTGGCCGAGGCCGGGCGCGAGCTGCCGCGCCATCCCTCGCTGTTCGCCCGCTATCCCGACAGCTTCGTCGGCCACGGCGCGCCGGTCTGGAAGCCGCGCGCCTCCGAGCGCTTTGACTACGAGGGCGAACTGGCGGTGGTGATCGGGCGGGCAGGGCGCCACATCGCGGCGCGCGACGCCCTGGCCCACGTGGCCGGCTACACCTGCATGGCCGAAAACTCGGTGCGCGACTTCCAGAAGCACAACGCCCAGGTCACGCCCGGCAAGAACTTCGAGCGCAGCGGCGCGATCGGCCCCTGGCTGGTCACCGCCGACGAGATCGGCGACCCCGCGCGCCTGCGGATCGAGACGCGCCTGAACGGCGAGCCCGTGCAGCAGGGCGAGCTGGCCGACCTGATCTTCCCCATTCCAGAACTGATCGCCTACATCAGCGCGTTCACCCCGCTGGCCCCCGGCGACGTGATCGCCACCGGCACGCCCGAAGGCGTCGGCGCCAGCCGCCAGCCGCCGCGCTTTTTGGCGGCCGGCGACACGCTGGAGATCGAGGTGCCGGGCGTCGGCACGCTGCGCAACACGGTGGCGGACGAACCCGTCCACCCTCAATGAAACGAAGGACACAGGCATGACCGAAGCACTGCGGTATCTCACCGAAAAAGACGTGGTGGCGGCGCTGACCATCCCGCGCGCCATCGAGGCGCTGCAGCGCATGCTGGTGGCGCAGGCGCGCGACGGGGCGCGCAACGTGCCCAAGGCGCTGGCCACCTGGGGCGACGGCAGCTCGATGCATGCATTGGGCTCGGTGCAGCCCGGCCCCGGCGGTTATGCCGGCTTCAAGACCTGGGTCCACACCAAGGCGGGCGGCGGGTCGCTGTTCAGCCTGTTCGATGCCGACACCGGCCTGTTGCGGGCGGTGATCGAAGCGCGCGCGCTGGGCATGTTGCGCACCGCCGCCATCAGCGGCGTGGCCACCCGCGCCCTGGCGCCCGCGAGCGCTACGCAGGCCGCCCTGATCGGCACCGGCCCGCAGGCAGTGACGCAACTGGCCGCATTGGCCGCGGTGCGCAAGCTGCGGCGCGTGCGGGTTTACAGCCCGACGCCGGCAAAGCGCCGCGCCTTCGTCGATGCCGTGTCCGGCAAGTACGCCTTCACGATCGAGGAATCGCCCACGCTGGAACACGCGCTGGCCGGCGCCGAGATCGTCACGCTGATCACGCGTGCCGTCGAGCCGTTCGTCGACGCGGCCCAACTGGCCGACTGCCGCCACCTGAACGCGGTGGGCGCGATCCTGCCGGCCAAGGCCGAGTTCGCCCAGGACGTGTTCGAGCGCGCCGACCGCGTGGTGGTGGACGACCTGGAAAACGCCCGGCGCGGTTCGCGCGAGTTGCGCGAACGCTATGGCGCGGACGGCGCGCCCTGGGACGGCGTGGCGGTGTTGGGCGACCTGCTGGCACGCGGCGAGACCCGCGCGCCGGATGCGCGGCTGACGCTGTTCAAGGGCATGGGCATGGGCCTGTCGGACCTGGCGATGGCGCAGGTGGCGTACGAACACGCTCGCGACCGTGGCCTGGGCGTTGCCTTGCCGCCGCAGACCCGCGACAACCTGCTGCTGGCGCAGCCCTGATTTCGATTACCCCCTTCAAAGCATCATGACGCCGGCGCGCACCGCCCGCCGGCCACAGGAGACAGACATGTTCGTCGACGTCAGCGGGGCCGCGCCCCGCGAACAGAACAAATGGCCATCGATCGTGATCCCCAAGGAAGCGATCGACCTGGAGATCGCCCGCCTGATCGACGCGCCGCGCCCCGACAACGGCCGCCGTGCGTCCCTCATCGTGCATCCGCAGGCAACGGCGCCCGGCCTGGGCCTGGCTCCCGGCACGGATGTCACCATCAACGTCGTCAATCCCGGCGAACGCACCTTCAACCTGCGCAAGAACTCCAACATGCTGGAGATCTGTATCAGCGGCGCAGGCGTGGCCACGGTGGCCGGCCGCGACATCGCGGTGAGCCGCTGGGACGTGTGGAACACGCCTGCGATGCAGGTGCATTCGTACCGCAACGAAGGCAATACTCCCTGGGTGCGGCTGTCGTACTCGAACGCGCCGCTGCTGGAAAAGCTGGAGATCCACTACGTCGAGGAATTCGAGGGCGACGTGCCGCCGGCCGACGCCAACACCCGCCCGGCGCCCGCGCGCTCGCCCGAGTCGGTCCGCGCGCGTGACCTGGCGCTGCGCGAACAGATCACGCCGGAAGGCGCCTGGCTGATGGGCTACGAGTGGCTGATCGACATCGACGTGCTCGAATCGAAGGCGCTGCACTGGCCCTGGGCGGCGGTCTCGCGCCACCTGCCCAGCGTCGAGGACATGGCGCGCGGCTACAACGGCCGGCGCCTGTTCGTGCTGTACAACCCGGCCACCGAGCGCCGCATCGGCACCACCCACAGCTTCTTCGCCACCATCTCGTCGTCGCCGCCGGACAACCACCACGTGCCGCACCGCCACAGCTCGTCGGCCATCAACTACTACCTGCGCGGCAACGGCTACAGCAAGGTCAACGGCGTGCGGCTGGACTGGAAGGCCGGCGACCTGATCCTGTCGGCGCCCGGCTGGGCCATGCATTCGCACCACTCGGGCACCGAGACCACCTCGGCCCTGACGGTGCAGGACCATCCCTTGCAGATCGCCATGGAATCGCTGATCTGGCAGGAGCGCATGCAGGAACCGATCCTGGCGCTCGGCAGCCAGAGCGGCTTCGAAAGCAACCTGGCGCAACTGGCCGCCGCGTCCTGAACGCGCCCGCCGCATCCCGGAAATTCCCATGACCCAGATCCAACTGCCCGACGACACCTCGCTGCGCGCCCGCCTGCGCGACTTCTACGACGACTACGCCTACTGCCTGGACGAAGACCGGCTGGAGGAGTGGCCGGACTTCTTCACCGAGGACTGCCATTACCGCGTGCTGTCGCGCGAGAACCATGACGCCGGCCTGCCGCTCGGCCTGATCTATTGCATGAACAAGAACATGCTGCGCGACCGCGTCACCGCGCTGCGCGAGACCACCATGTTCGAGCCGCGCTCGCTGCGCCACTTCATCAGCGGCGTGCGCGTCATCCAGGCGCAGGGCGAGCGCATCGTGGCCCAGGCCAACTTCGCCGTGATGGAGTCGCTGTCCGACCGCGAACCCACGCTGAACATGGTGGGCCGCTACCTGGACGAGCTGCGCCTGACGCCGCAGGGCCCATTGCTGACCCGCCGCGACTGCGTCTACGACAACTACCGCGTGCGCACCTCGCTCATCGTTCCCCTCTGATCCCGCTGCCAGGAAACCCGCCATGACCTGTTCCGATTCCGCCGTGCTGGAAACTCCCGCCGCGGCCCCCATCCATATCGAGCGCCGCTGGCCCAAGGAGGGCTACACGCGCATTCCCAACTGGGTCTACACCGACCCGGCCATTTTCCAAAAGGAGATGGACGTCTTCTTCGGTGGCCGCACCTGGAACTACGTCGGCCTGGAGTGCGAGGTGCCCGAGACCGGCTGCTACAAGCGCAACTGGATCGGCAACCGCCCGGTCATCATGGTGCGCACCGAGAGCGGCGAGATCAACGTGCTGGAGAACCGCTGCGCCCACCGCGGCGCGCAGATCTGCTGGAAGAACACCGGGCAGGTGAGCGACTTCACCTGCCCGTATCACCAGTGGAACTACGACCTGGATGGCAACCTGCAGGGCGTGCCGTTCCGCCGCGGCGCCATGGGCAAGGGCGGCATGCCGCGCGATTTCGATCCCAAGCAGAACGGCATCCGCAAGCTGCGCAGCGTCAACCGCGGCGGCTCGATCTGGGCGACGTTCGCCGACGATGCGCCCAGTTTCGAGGACTACTGCGGCCCCGAGGTGCTGGCCGAGATCGACCACATGCTGCCGGGCAAGAAGCTCAAGCTGCTGGGCTACAGCCGCCAGCTCATTCCCAGCAACTGGAAGATGTACCTGGAGAACCTGAAGGACCCATACCACGCCACCTTGCTGCACACCTTCTACATCACCTTCGGCCTGTGGCGCGCGGACTCCAAGTCCGAATGCATTCCCACCGGCGGCGGCGCGCACAGCGTGATGGTGTCGCACAACGAGGGCAAGAAGAAGACCGAGGCCACCAGCGAAATGAGCCGCTTTCGCGACGACCTGGAGCTGCTCGACCTGGAAACCGTGACCCCGCGCGCCGAATTCAACCGCGGCCGGGTCGGCGGCGCCTGGGTCTTTCCCGCCGCGCAGTTCGGCATCCAGGCCAATTCGCTCAAGACCCGCCACGTGATTCCGCGCAGCCCGACCGAGCACGAACTCGTCTTCACCTACTACGGCTACGAGGACGATGACGAGGAAATGACCCGCCTGCGCCTGAAGCACGCCAACCTGCTGGGCCCGGCCGGCTTCGTCTCGATGGACGACAGCGAGATGCTGAACCAGGTGCAGATCGGCGTCACCGGCTACCCCGAGGCGCGCGGCATCGTCGAGATGGGCGGGCGCGACACCGAGCCGGCCGACTACATGGTGACCGAAGTGCTGATCCGCTCGTTCTACGACTACTACCGCAACGCGATGGGGCTGTGACCATGACGACCTGGACTCCGGTCGCCCAGGTGGGCGACATTTCCCCCGACACCGGCACGCTGCGCGTCGCGCTGGAGGGCGAGGCCGTGTGCGTGTACGACCTGCAGGGCGAGATCTGCGCCACCCAGGACCGCTGCCCGCACGGCAATGCCAGCCTGGCCGACGGCTACCTGGAGAACGGCACCATCGAATGCCCCTTGCACCAGGGCGTGTTCGACGTCCGCAGCGGCAAACCGCAATGTCCGCCCGTCACCGCCGACCTGCGGCGCTACGCGGTGCGGGTCGAGGCCGGCACCATCTACCTGAGCCCGGAGGCCGCGTGAGCGCCGGCGCCATCGTCATCGTCGGCGCGGGGCAGGCCGGCGGCTGGGCCGCGGCCACGCTGCGTGGCCGTGGCTACCGCGGCCGCATCGTGCTGCTGGGCGATGAGCCGCACCCGCCGTACGAGCGGCCGCCCCTGAGCAAGGCGGTGCTGGGCGGTCAGGCCGCGCCCGAGAGCACCGAGCTGTTTTCCCTAGAACGCCTGGCGGAACTGGATATCACGTTCCGGCCCGGCGTCGCGGCGACGCGGCTGTGGCCCGAGCGCCATCAGGTCGAGACGTCCGACGGCGCCATGCTCAGCTACGACAAACTGATCCTGTGCTCCGGCGGCCGTCCCATCGTGCCGGCCTTGCCCGGCGCCGACGGCCCCGCCGTCCATGTGCTGCGCACCCGCGACGATGCCTTGCGCCTGCGGGCCCGCCTGGGCCCCGGCCGCCGCATCGTCATCGCCGGCGGCGGCTGGATCGGCCTGGAAGTGGCCGCCACCGCGCGCCTGGCGGGCTGCGCCACCACGGTGCTGGAACAGGCGCCGCGCCTGTGCGCCCGCAGCGTGCCGCCCGGCGTCTCGGCCCACCTGGCGGCGTTGCACGCCGCGCAGGGCGTTTCGTTGCGCTTGAATGCCAGCCTGCGCGCGGTGCATGCGCGGCCCGAGGGCGGCTGCGTGGCCGAACTGGCGGACGGCAGCCGCCTGGAGGCGGACGCCGTGGTGCTGGGCGTCGGCATGCAGGCCAACGACGCCCTGGCGCGCGAGGCCGGCATCGCCTGCGAACGCGGCGTGCTGGTCGACGAATACTGCCGCACGTCGGCGCCCGATGTGCTGGCCGCGGGCGACGTGGCGGTAGCCACGCCCGCCGGCGGCGGACCCATCCGCCTCGAATCCTGGCAGAACGCGCAGGACCAGGGCGCGGCGGCGGCCTTGTCGGCGCTGGATGCGGGCCAGCCCTACCTGCCCAGCGGCGCGGTCTGGTCGGAACAGTACGACGCCATGGTGCAGATCGCCGGCTTTCCGGCGCGGGGCGGGCGCGAAGTCCTGCGGCCCCTGGCGGACGCGCGGGCGCTGCTGTCGGTGGCGCTGGACGAGGGCGGACGCGTGGTTGGCGCCGTGGCGGTGAACGCGGCGCGCGAACTGCGCCAGCTGCGCCAGTGGATCGCCCAGGGCACCCAGGTGGATCCCGCGCAACTGGCGCGCGCCGACGCGCCGCTGTCCAGCGCCCGGATCGGCTGACCCACGATGGAGAACCGAATGCAGACCGAACACGCCAAGGCCACCTGCGAGGCGGTCGTCCTGGCCTTTTTCCACGCGCTGGATACCCGGCGCCACGAGGCCGCCGCCGCGCTCATCGCGCCGGATGGCACCTGGCTGCGCCAGGGCCAGCTATTGACGGGACCGCGCGAAGTGCTGGCGGCCCTGGAGGCACGGCCGCCGCAGCGCACCACTTGCCATGTCATCACCAACCTGCGCCTGCTCGAATACGACGGGTCGCGGGCGATGATGGGCTATTTCCTCACCGCCTACGACAGCGATCCGCAAGTGCAGGGCGGGGCGCCGCGGCTGGTCGCCATCCGCGACTGCCAGGACCGCCTGGCCGTCCATGGCCAGGACTGGCTGCTGGCGGAAAAACGCAGCCGGCGCCATCTGCCGCCCGAATGACATCCCTCAAACCGTGCCCGAAAATCCCATGACACCCCAAGGAACCTCCATGGACGCCGCGACCATCAAGGCGCTGGCCCAGCGACTGGACCAGGCCGAACGCAGCCGTACCCAGGTGCGCCAGCTGTCGCTGGAACATCCCGACATCACCATCGCCGACGCCTACGCCATCCAGCGCGAATGGGTGGCGGCCAAGATCGCCGGCGGCCGCCGGCTGGTCGGCCACAAGATCGGCCTGACCTCGCGCGCCATGCAGCTGTCCTCGCAGATCGACGAGCCCGACTACGGCGCCTTGCTGGACGACATGCTGTTCGAGGACGGCGCCGAGATCCCGCACGACCGCTTCATCGTGCCGCGGGTCGAGGTCGAGCTGGCCTTCATCCTGGAGCGCCGCCTGCAAGGCCCGGGCGTGACGCTGTTCGACGTGCTGGACGCGGTGCGCTACGTGATCCCGGCGCTGGAAATCATCGACGCGCGTTCGCACCAGATCGACCCCGACAGCAAGCGGCCGCGCAAGGTCTTCGACACCATCGCCGACAACGCCGCCAACGCCGGCGTGGTGATGGGCGGCCGGCCGGTGCGGGTCGGTGAGGTGGATCTGCGCTGGGTCGGCGCCATGATGTCGCGCAATGCCGTGATCGAGGAAACCGGCCTGGCGGCGGGCGTGCTGAACCATCCCGCCAACGGCGTGGTGTGGCTGGCCAACAAGCTGGCCGGCTACGACGTCGCGCTGGAACCCGGCCAGATCATCCTGAGCGGCTCGTTCACGCGGCCGGTGTTCGCCCAGCGCGGCGACACCTTCCACGTGGACTACGGCGTGCTCGGCGCGGTCAGCTGCCGCTTCGTGTGACGCCGCCGGGAGCCCGTCGCGCCATTCCTTTTTTCGTTCCACGCGCGTCCGATACATCAAAACCAGCGGCCGCGCGCCCCGCACCCCCAAGGAGACAAACCATGATCCCCCTCAAGACCTCCATCGGCATCGCCGCCGCCTGCATGGCGCTGGCGGCCGGCCCCGCGCCGGCGCAGGCCGCCGACTGGCCCACCCATGCCATCACCCTGGTGGTGCCGTTCGCCGCCGGCGGCGGCGGCGATACCCTGGCGCGGCTGGTGGCCGAGCCGCTGTCGCGCGAACTCGGACAGTCCATCATCGTCGAGAACCGCCCGGGCGCCGGCGGCAACATCGGCACCGCCATCGCGGCGCGCGCCAACCCGGACGGCTATACGCTGTCCTACGGCACCAACGGCACCCAGGCCACCAACCACTGGCTCTACAAGTCGCCGGGATACGCGCCGGGCGACTTCGAGCCGGTCTCGCGCTTCACCGTCATCGCGGCCGCGCTGGTGGTCAACGCCACCGACGAGCGCTTCAAGTCGCTGGCGCAGCTGCTGGCCTACGCCAAGTCGCACCCGGGCGAACTGACCTGTGGCTCGGCCGGCAACGGCACCTCGTCGCACCTGGCCTGTGAACTGCTGAACCAGATGGCCGGGGTCAAGATCATGCACATCCCGTACAAGGGCGGCAGCGCCGCCATGACCGACCTGCTGGGCGGGCGCATTTCGCTGCTGATCGACGTCATGCCGAACGTGTCGGGGCAGATCGCCGCGGGCAAGCTGCGCGCGCTGGGCGTGACCACGCCGCAGCGCGTTGCGTCGAATCCCGACATCCCGACCTTGAGCGAGGCCGGCGTCAAGGGCTACGAGTTCTTCGCCTGGGACGGGCTGTATGCGCCCAAGGGCACGCCCGCCGCCATTCTCGACAAGCTGAACGCCGCCGTGAACCGCGCGCTGCAACGCCCCGAGGTGAAGCAGGCGCTGGAATCGCGCGGCGCGATCCCGTCGCCGACCTCGCGCCAGTCGCTGGCCGAATTCGGCGCCGAG
Organism: Achromobacter xylosoxidans; assembly: GCF_001457475.1. Lineage (NCBI taxonomy): Bacteria > Pseudomonadati > Pseudomonadota > Betaproteobacteria > Burkholderiales > Alcaligenaceae > Achromobacter > Achromobacter xylosoxidans. The sequence goes on from NZ_LN831029.1 coordinate 3,178,307, forward strand.
GAATACACGCGGCTCGGCAAGGTCGTGAAAACGGCCGGCGCCGCCATCGACTGACGCGCCGCCGGGAATCCGCGCCGGCAGGGCGCGGATTCCCATGCCGAAAAGGGGGCAGGGCGGCCCCGTCCTCACAACGCCGGCTTGACCACCATCAGGAAATACACCGCCACCATCGCCAGGAACGCCGGGTAGCCCAGCCATTCCCAACAGCGCGCAAAGCGCCAGTAGCGCGCCGGCAGCGCCGTGGCGCCGGCCGTGTGGGCGCGGGCGGCCATCTTCGCCATTTCGTACTGCAACCACACCACCGGCAGCCAGCAGGCGCCGGCCAGCAGGTACAGCCCGATCGACACGGCGATCCACGGCGTGGTCCAGCTCCAGCCCGCCGCGTGCGCCAGCCACAGGCCGGTCAGCGGCTGCGCCACCACGGCGGGCGTGGTGAACCACAGGTCGGCCCGCACCACCAGGCGCGAGACCGCCGCGATCGCCGGCACCGAGCCGCTGCGGTTGGCGAAGAACAGGTAGAACGCGGTGCCAAAACCGGTGCCGACCAGCAACACCGACGACAGGATGTGCAGGGTCTTGATCGTGAGATAGGCGTTCATGATTGGGTTTCCTCGCTGAACAGGATGAATAGGAGCGCGACGACGGCGACGTTCTTCAGGAGCGGGCCGAACGGATGCCACAGGAATTCCGGCAAAGCCACCGCGATCACCGCGGAATAGCCCAGCACCAGGGCAAGCTGAGCGGCCCACAGCCGCCGGCCGGGTCGCCAGAGCGTGGCGACGCCGAACACGGCGTCCAGCGTGGCGGCCAGGTACAGCGCCGCCACGGCCACCGGGCCGTGCAGGCCGACCCGCGCCAGCAGCGCCAGGCTGTCGCCGGTCGGGTAGATAAAGGCGCTGCACAGCGCGGTCCACAGCCAGATCAGCGCCAGCGCGCCGCGCAGCAGGGCGGGGCGCCAGGCCGCCAGGGCCTGCTGGCGCAGGGCGGACGCTTCGTCCGGGCCGATGAAGGCGTCGATGCCGGCGGGCGGGCGTCCCAGCGCCCGCGCCGTGGCCGCCGGATCGCCGCTGTTGCCGGCGCGCAGCATGCGCCAGGTATCGCGCGTCAGGATCGAGCCGGGCAGACGGTCGCACAGCGCCGCGGTCCCGGCTACCAGCGCACCCGGCACGGTCAGCGTCCACGCTGGCGCAAAGCCCATTGATGTGCGATAGACCGCCAGCATGCGCTTGAAGGTGACCTCGGTGTCGCCCACCAGATCGAGCACCGCAGGCGCGTCGACCGCGCCGTTGACCAGGCGGACCACGATCTCGGCCAGGTCGTCGATGTGGATCGGACGCAGCGGCTGGCAGCCGCCGGCGGGCAGGGCATGCAGCGGCAGCGACGCCAATGCGCGAAAAAAGCGCGCCGACTCGCCTTGGGCGCCGTACACCAGCGCCGGCCTCAGGATGTGGTGGGCAATGGGCAGCGTGCGCAGATGGTCGTCGGCGGCGCGCTTGCTGCGGAAGTAAGCGGTGTCGCCGCCCTCGGCGCCCAGCGCCGACACTTGCAGCACCTGCCTGACGCCGGCCTGCGCGGCCGCCTCGAACAGCGCCACCGGGGCAAGGTGATGAAGCCGGTCGAAATCGCCGCGGTCGCCTTCGCGCAGGATGCCGACCGCGTTGATGACAACGTGGATGCCGCGCAGGCGGTCGACCCAGGCGGCCGGCGTCGTATCGACGCGATAGTCCACTGCGATCTCGTCGGCATGCCGCGCCCGCCGCACGCCCTTGAGGACCCGATGCCCGTCGCGCGCCAGCGCCTGGCACAACGCGTGGCCAATAAAGCCATTGGCACCGCATACCAGAATGTTCATGTGATCCGCCTCCGGCCGCATCGACCGCTTGGTTCTTTTATTTCTGTTATTTCTGTATAGACAGAAATAACAGGCCAAAAAAATGGCGGGACACGCGGTCCCGCCACGCCCTCACGCCTTGGTGCGGCGCATGGTCTTGCTGATCTTGGCCCCCATGCCCAGCGTCTTCATCAGCGTCTCGGGCTTCATGCGCAGCATTTCATCGGACCAGGTGGTGAGGATTTCCAGGAACGCCAGCGTCTCGCGCACGCGCTGCGCGGTCAGCGGGGTTTCGTCGGCCATCTCGGGGCTGGCGAGGGTGTCGCGCAGCATCGACAGGGTGGGGTCGATCTCGCGCTGGCGCCGGCCTTCGACGATCAGCTTGAACAATTCCCAGATGTCGGTGGAGGTCTCGAAATGGTCGCGGCGGTCGTCCATGACATGCACCACCTTGGCCAGCCGCCACGCCTGCAGTTCCTTGAGGCTGTTGCTGACGTTCGAGCGCGCCACGCCCAGCGTTTCGGCGATTTCCTCGGCGGGCGCGGGCCGGCCCAGCAGGTAGAGCAGGGCGTGGATCTGCGCCACGGTGCGGTTCACGCCCCAGCGCGAGCCCATTTCGCCCCAGTGGAGGATGAAGCGTTCGGCGATCGGAGTCAGTTTCATGCGGCCACTGTAGGTATTTCTGTTATTTCTGTCAAGACAGAAATAACAGAAATAGGCGCGATCCGCTAAGCTCGCGGCATGAACCCACGCGACTATCAATCCGCCTTGCGGCGTGAACTCGATGCCCACACCGACGCCGCGCTGCGCGTGCTGGCCGGCCTGTTCCCGCGCCTGCCCGAAAAAGCGCGCGAGATCCAGTTCGGCATCTTCCCCGACCAGGACGGCGAGGGCACGTTTTCCGTCGTCATCGGCCTGGACGGGCCCGACCTGTACGTGCTGAACAAGGCCATCGAAGGCCATCGGCACCTGTTCGACGTGGTGCACGGCGAAACCGGCCTGACGCCGCCGGTGCCGATGTTCGCGCGCGACCCCGGCTTCTGCGTGCAGGACGCCATCGCCGACACCGCGGCCGACTGGATCGAGGCCTTGTGGGAGCGGGGCGGCCGCGCGGTGTCGCCGCTGCCGGCCTGCATCTATGCGGACGAGGACTACGGCACGACCACGCCGCGCCGCCTGTCGGCGGACGCGGCGCCGGCCTTGCGCTGAGCCGGCCGGCGCGCCGCGCGCCTTGTTGGGACGCGCCTTGTTGGGACGTGCCTTGTCGGGACGCGACCTGTTCAGACGCCTTGTGCGGACCTGCCTTATTCGGCCTTGGCTTGCGCCAGCGCGCGCTGCACCGCCGGGCGCGCCGCGACCCGCGCCAGGTAGGCGGTCAGCGCCGGGAAGCGCGCCAGATCCACGCCGTCGCCCTCCAGCCAGCTGCCGATGGTGTAGAGATAGGCGTCGGCCACGCTGAAGCGTTCGCCCAGCGCCCACGGCCCGGCGATCTGCGATTCCAGGTAGGCGGCCACGGCCGTCATGGTTTCCGGCACTTTGGCGCGCATCGCCTCGTGCGCCGCCGGGTCGTCGGCCCAGCGCGCGCCGCGCCGCTTGTGCGCATGCGCCACGTGGGCGGTGGACGCCAGGTAGCTGTTCAGTTCCTGCAGGCGCGCGAACGCGAACGGATCGTCCAGCGGCGCCAGCCCGGCCGCCGGGAAGCGCTGCGCGACGAACGCCAGCAGCGCCGGGGTCTCGGTCAGCACGCCATGCTCGGTGGCCAGCGCCGGCACCCGCCCCTTGGGATTGACGCGCAGGAATTCCGGGCTCTGCTGCTGGCCCGCGCCGAAATCCAGCTTGACGACGTCGAATTCGGCGCCGGCTTCCTGCAAGGCGATGTGGGTGGCCAGGGCGCAGGTGCCCGGCGCGGTATAGAAGGTCCAACGAGACATGGCGTCCTCTTGGTGAAGGGAGGTGAAGGAAGGGTGAAGCGCACAGCCAGGCGGCCATTATCGCCAGAACCCCCGCCGCCGCCTACGGTTCGTGCCGTGCGCGGGCGGCAAGGTCGGACGGATTGCCCGATCCCGGGTCAAATGCGGCCGCCGATTCAGGGCGCGGTCAGCGCCGTCAGCGCGCCCGCGCCGCCAGCGGCGTGCGCGCCAGGAAGCGCTCGAACGCCTCCAGGTAGGCGGTCTCGGCCGCGCTCAGCTTGCGCTGCCGGTGCCAGGCCAGGTACACGTCGATCTCGGCCACGCTCTCGTTGGGCGGCAGGCGGCGCAATTCGCCGTTGACCACGTCGGGCACGATCAGGTGTTCCGGCAGGAAGCTCAGGCCGATGCCCGCCACCACCATGCGCCGCACTTCCTCGATGTGCGGCGAGGTGCCGACGATGCGGCCGGTGAAGCCCTGCTGGTCGCGGAAGATGGTCAGCGGCGACAGCGTGTCGCCGATCTGGTCGCTGGCGAAACAGACGAAGTTCTGGTCCATCAGGTCTTCGATGCCCACCCGCGGCCGCGAGAACAGCGGATGGCGCCGGCCACAGACCACCGCGTAATGGTGGCGCAGGAACAGCCGGCGCTCCAGCGCCTCGACCGGCTTGCGGCACAGGCACAGGCCCAGCGCGGGCACCCGCTTGGAAAGGGCGTCGAGGATGTCGGCGCTGGGCAGCACCTCGATGTGGAATTCGATGCGGGGATGGCGCTGGTGGAAGTCGGCCAGGAAGTCGTCGTAGGCCACGCTCTGGATGCGGCTCATGACCAGCAGCCGCAGCGTGCCGGCGACCTCGTGCCGGTCCTGCAGCGCGGCGGTCTCGATGCGCGCCATGGCGCCGTACATGTCGCGGGCGATGGCGTAGATTTCTTCGCCCAGCCCGGTCAGGCGGAATTCGCCATTGCGCCGGTGCAGCAGCATGCCGCCGACCGCATCCTCCAGCCGTTTCAAGGCCTGGCTGACCGCCGGCTGGCTCAGGTGCAGCGCCTGCGCCGCCCGGCCCACGCCGCGCGCCTGCACCACGAACATGAAGGTGCGCAGCAGGTTCCAGTCCATGCGCTCGGGCGCGAGCGACAGGGCGTGGGCGGGGCGGACGGGGGCAGGGCACATGGCGGCGTGGCGGATTCCGGCGAAAGGACAGGGCCGGTATCCGTCCGCCGCGCCGGCCCCGTGATCAGGTTCCGGCCAGCCCCGCGAAGAAGCGCGCGGCGTTCGACTCCAAGCCCTCGATATAGTAGCCGCCTTCCTGCACGATCAAGGTCGGCAGCTTGAGCCCGGCGACTTCGCGCCCGAGCCGTTCGAAGCCGTCTTCCGACACCGCCACCATGGCCTGCGGATCCTTCTCGAAGATGTCGAAGCCCAGGGACAGCACCAGCGCGTCCGGCTGGAACCGCTCGATCGCGGCGCGCGCTTCGCGCAGGCGGTCGAAGAACACCGACTCGGGCGAGCCGTGCGGCATCGGCAGGTTGAGGTTGTAGCCTTCGCCTTCGCCCGCGCCGCGCTCGTCCTCGAAGCCGGCGACCACCGGATAGAAGTTCTCGGGATCGCCGTGGATCGACACGTACAGCACGTCGCTGCGCTCGTAGAAGATGTCCTGGATGCCCTGGCCATGGTGCATGTCCGTGTCCAGGATGGCGACGCGCCCATAGGTGCCGCGCAGGCGCTGCGCGGCGATGGCGGCGTTGTTCAGGTAACAGAAGCCGCCGGCCGCGTCGCGGCGCGCATGGTGGCCGGGCGGACGGCACAGGGCATAGGCATGGCGGTCGCCGGCCGCGATGCGGTCGGCGCCGGCGATGGCGCACTGCGCCGACCAGTACGCCGATTGCCAGGTGTTCGGGCCCACCGGGCAGCTGCCGTCGGCCAGGTAGCGCGCGGCCTGCGCCAGCACGCCGCGCAAGGCGTTGGGCTTGCGCACGAAGACATTGGAGACCACCTCGTCGCCCCAGTCATCGGGCAGCTTCTTCCATTCGGCGTGCGCCTCGCGCAAGAAGCGCAGATAGGCCGGCGTGTGCACCGCTTCGAGCGGGGCCTGGCCGTGGTCGGGCGGCGCCTGCACGTCGAAGCCCAGGTTGCGCGCCGCCTGCGCCAACGCGTCCAGGCGCGATGGCACTTCCTGCGGCGTGCGCATCTTGCCACGCGAGAAATAGGTCTGCGGATGGTGCAATTTCTGATCGTCGTGGAAATACGCCTTCATGCTCGATGGCCCTCGGGTTGGAATTGGACATGGCGCCGGCCATGGGCGCCCAGCGCCAGCACGGATACCAGGGAAAGCAGCGAAATCACCGAGAACAGCACGGCCAGCGGCCACCACTGGCCCTTGAAGTTCTCGGCCAGCACCGTGCCCAGCATCGGCGTCAGGCCGCCGAAGATGGCGCCCGACAACTGGTAGGCCATGGAAATCCCGGTGTAGCGGATCGCGGTGGGAAAGCTGTCGCTGACGAAGCCGGCGATCACCGCATAATAGGCGCCCATGAACAGCACCGCCACGCCGATGCCCAGCGTGATAGCGGACAGCGAGCCCAGGTCCACCAGGTTGAACATGGCGTATGGCGTGAACACCGACACCAGCGCCATCGTCGCCAGAAAGCGCAGGTTGCCGACGCGGCTGGCGATATAGGCCGCCAGCGGCGTGATGAAGAACTGCATGATCGACACCACCAGCAGGCAGTCCAGGATCACCGCGCGGTTCAGGCCGACGTACTGCGTGGTGTAGGCGATCATGAAGGTGCTGGTGAAGTAGAACCCGGCGATGCCCAGCACGTTGGCGCCCACGGCCAGCGCCAGTAGCCCGGGCGCGCCCGTCAGCACTTGCGCCAGCGGCGCGCGGGCCGGCTTGGCGCGCTGCGCCTGGGCCTGCTTTTCTTCCAGGAAGTCGGGCGATTCATTGACGCTCAGGCGGATCACGAAACCCACGACCAGCAACACCGCCGAGAACAGGAACGGCACGCGCCAGCCCCAGGTCAGGAAAGCGGCGTCGTCCAGGCCGGTCACCAGCTTGAACATCAGCATCGACAGGATCAGGCCGGCCGGGCTGCCCAGCTGCGCGAACGAGGCAAAGAAGGTGCGCTTGCTCTTGTCGGGCGAGTGTTCGCCCGCCATCAGCACCGCGCCGCCCCATTCGCCGCCAACCGCCACGCCCTGCACGATGCGCAGCAGCACCAGCAGCACCGGCGCCCAGACGCCGATCGAGGCGTAGGTCGGCAACAGGCCGATCAGGACTGTCACGCTGCCCATCATCAACAGCGTGATGACCAGCGATTTCTTGCGGCCGATGCGGTCGCCGATATGGCCGAACAGCGCGCCGCCCAACGGCCGCGCGAAAAAGCCCACGGCAAAGGTGCCAAAAGCCGCCAGCGTGCCGTAGAAGCCCGTGGCCGATGGAAAGAACAGTTTGCCGAACACCAGCGCGGCGGCGGTGGCGTAGATGTAGAAGTCGTACCACTCGATCATCGTGCCGATGAATGCGGCGGTCGACGCGCGCACCGGCTGGTGGCCCGTCCTGGAATTTCCCCTCATGGTTTTCTCTCTGTAGGTAGGTCGAGGTTTACTGCGTAGACCGTTATACGCGTGCCCTCGCCATAAGAAAAATTCTGAATTCTTATCCGCGAAATTCAGCGAATTTATGAGTGAAAACCCTAGTATTGAGCGACGATGCGCGCAGAACCGCCCGCGTCCGTCTCGCGCTCCGAGATTGGCGCAGCGGTTCAGCGGGATCGTGGAGCGCCCCGTACGCCCGGTAAAGCGGGCGGCAGGCATGGACGCGCCTCAGCGCGCCGGCTGCCAGTCGCGCCGGCAATTGGCCAGCGGGCGCAGTTCGTTGGCCGCCGCCAGGCGCAAGGACGGCTTGGCCCCGGCCACGTAGACCAGATTGCGCGACCGCCACACGGCCAGCTCGGCATACGGCACCTGGGCCGACGAAGCGCTGCCGGTACCCCAGAAATCCATGCTCGGCGCATCCAGGCAGGCATCGCCCGCGGCCACGCTGGCCAGCTCGCGGCCAGTGGCCAGGTCCACCGCGCGAAAGCGCACGGGCGTCGGCCGCTGGCGCAGCTCGGCGGCTATCACCACCGGCGTGCCGTCGGCCGTCTGGCCCACGCTGGCCGGCTTGACGGTCTGCACCTCTTGGCCGCGCGGCACCAGCAGGAAGGCCACGCCATTGTCGATATCCAGCAGGCGGCCGGGTCCCAGCCTCACGGCCTGGAATGGTTCGTGGCGGATCAGCGTGGTCTCGTACCAGCCGTTTTCGTAGCGCGTCCAGCCGGGTTCGCCGGCGTCCAGGAACACCTGGCCGCCGATGCTGTCGCCGTCGCCTTCCTTCTGCACCGGGATGTCGGTGATGCGCAGATCGCCGCCGCCGACATCCAGGTACAGCAGGTTGCCGTGGCCGGAGGTGCGGGTGACGAAGGCCAGCACCCCGTGCGGGTTGATCGGCTTGGCGGGGCCGCAGAAGTAGTCGCGCGCGCGGCGCGGGTCGCCCGCCGGCAGGAAACGCTCGCCCAGCTTGACGCCCTTGCCGCAGAGCGGCTGGCGCTGGTAGGCCAGGGTGTATTGGCTAGCGTTGCGCCGCCTGCCTTCCTGGTAGTCCTGGAAGCCGATGTCGGTCTCTTCGACCCGCAGCCCCTTGTCGTTGTAGAGGGTGCGGGCCTGCAGCGGGCCGGCCAGCGCGGCCAGGGCCAGCGACATCACGGCGGCGGCCATGGGCGGCCGCAGGCAAGCCAGGGGATTGTGCATGTCTCTTGTCATCATCCGATAGCCGATGGGGCACCTTAGCACAGTGACCGGGGCGGCCGACGCGAAGAGGCAAAAGCGGGGCAAGGCGGCCGCCGGCGCGAATGCCGCCGGCCGCCGTACAAAAAAAAGCCCTCCCGGAAAGGGAGGGCGGGGCAGGCCACTACAGCGCCTGCATCTCGGCGTTGGCATTGCGCCCCGGCGCCGGCTGGGCCGGCGCGTTGGTGGCCGGGGCCGTGGGCGCAGCGGCGGGCGCCGCGCCCGGCACCGGCACTTCCACGTACGGCAGGTGCAGCACCTGGCTCGTCATGGCGCGGATCTGGTTGGTCAGCGCCGGACTGTCGTTGAGCTTCTGGCCATACGACGGAATGATCTCCTTCAGGCGCGCCTTCCAGCCCGCTTCCATCTGCTGCGGGAAGGCCTTGGCCAGCAGATTCAGCATGATGGGCGGCGAGGTCGAGGCGCCGGGCGAGGCGCCCAGCAGCGCGGCGATGGTGTTGTCCTTGTCGGTCACGACTTCGGTGCCGAATTGCAGGATCGCGCCTTTCTCCGGATCGCGCTTGATGACCTGCACCCGTTCACCGGCCGTCACCAGGCGCCAGTCTTCGCGCTTGGCCTGCGGGAAGTACTTGAGCAGTTGGGCGTGGCGGTCCGCGTCGGTCAGTTGCGCCTGGTCCACCAGGTACTTGACCAGGTCCAGGTTCTCCAGGCCCACGTCCACCATGCTGGCGACGTTGTTGTGGTTCACGGACGAGAACAGGTCGAAGGCCGAGCCCTGCTTGAGGAACTTGGTGGTGGCCAGCGCGAACGGGCCGAACAGCACCACCGGCTTGCCGTCGAGCTTGCGCGCGTCCAGGTGCGGCACCGACATCGGCGGCGAATCGGTATCGGCCATGCCGTAGGCCTTGACCTCGTGGCGGCCGGCGATGGCCGGCGCGTCGAAGGCCAGGAACTGCCCGCCCACCGGGAAGCCGGCGTAGTTCTTCGACTCGGGAATGCCGGACAACTGCAGCACCTTGAGCGAGGCGCCGCCCGCGCCGATGAAGACGAAGCGCGACTTCACCGTGCGCTCCTGGTTGGTCTTGAGATCCTTGACCGTGACGTTCCAGGTCTTGTCGCCGTTCTGGCGCAACGCCGTGACCTCATGCTGCAGTCGCAGCTTGAAGTTGGGGGTGCGCTGCAGGCCCTGGGTCAACTGGTTGGTGATGACGCCGAAGTTCACGTCGGTGCCCAGCGGCATGTAGGTGGCGGCGACCTTCTGGCTGGCGTCGCGGCCTTCCATCAGCAGCGGCGCCCACTGGCGGATCCGCGCCGGGTCGGTGGAATACTCCATGCCGTAGAACAGCGGGCTCTTGACCAGGGCATCGCGGCGCTTGCGCAGGTACTCGATGCGGTCATCGCCCCAGACGAAGCTCATGTGGCCGGTCGGATTGATGAAGTCCGACGGCTGGCCGAGGCGGCCGGTCTTGACCTGGTGCGCCCAGAACTGGCGCGATATCTCGAACTGTTCGGCGATGTTGATGGCCCGCTTGATGTCGACCGAACCGTCGGGCATCTCGGGGGTGTAGTTCAGCTCGGCGAAGCCCGAGTGGCCGGTCCCCGCATTGTTCCAGCCATTGGAGCTTTCGAGCGCCACGCCGTCCAGGCGTTCGAAGAGCTCGACGCGCCAGTCCGGCTGCAATTCCTGCAGGTAGGTGGCGAGCGTCACGCTCATGATGCCGCCGCCGACGAGCACGGCGTCCAGGGGCTTGTCATTGTCCGGCGCCGGGACCGAACGTTGGTGCAGCGGCCAGTACAGGAACAGGGCGACCGCGATCACCACCGTCACCACCAGGCTGCCCAGGATCTTGAGAAACTTTCTCATGGGTATTAGACCTTACGGTTCAAAGGATTATGTTGTTGTAGTTATCGGCACTTCAGGGAAAAGGACGTAGGCACCTCCGGGCGGAAAAAATACGCAAACGGTTTCCCGGCCGTCCAGGGCGTCAGGCCGGGACGGGGCGATTGCGGGGAACATCATGGAATGGGAGCCTGACCGGTCCGGCACGCGGCCGGGGCGACGCGTCTGCCGACGGGCGCGCGGGGGTCAGGTCATGCGCGCAGGCCAAAGCCTAGCCGAAGCGGGCTCATCAAGCCGCAATACCCGGGTCGCGGGCATTGGCTTGGGCGCAATACGCGTTGCGTTGCGATTGTAAACAAATTGCGGTTGCGAGGCCGGCGGGCAACGGGCTGGGACGGCGCCTCGCCATCCTCACCACATCTTCGGGCGTTTCGACTGATACCGGACCGGCCGCGCGGACCGGCCCTGCCGGCTCACCTGGCCCGGCAAGGCGCCAGCAGGCGGCACGCGCCGGATGCCGGCTGGCGCGCCGCAACCTCGCGCCACCACGGCGATCCCGGATGTGGCGCGGCCAGGTCCAGCCGTTCGCCCATCTCCGGCGTGGCCAGCGCCACCCCCCGCTCCGCGGCAAGCGCGGCGATGCGTTCGAACGGTTCCTGCCAGGCGTGCATGGCCAGGTCGAAGGTGCCGTTGTGGATCGGCAGCAGCCAGCGGCCGCGCAGGTCCAGGTGGGCCTGCAGCGTTTCCTCGGGCTGCATGTGGACGAAAGCCCAGCGCTTGTCATAGGCGCCGGTTTCCATCAGCGTCAGGTCGAACGGACCGAAGGCGTCGCCGATGGCCTTGAAGCCATCGAAATAGCCGCTGTCGCCGCTGAAGAAGATCCGCATCCCGGCGTCGTCGATGACCCAGGAGGCCCACAGGCTGCGGTCGCCGTCGGTCAGGCCGCGGCCGGAGAAATGCTGGGCCGGGGTGGCCGTCAGGCGCAGGCCTTCGACCTCGGTCGACTGCCACCAGTCCAATTGCTCGACCTTGGCCGGATCGACGCCCCAGGCGATCAACTGGTCGCCCACGCCCAGCGGCGCGATGAAGCGGCCGGTGCGGGCCGCCAGCCGGGTCACGGCGGCGCGGTCGAGGTGGTCATAGTGGTTGTGCGACAGGATCACGCCGGCGATCGGCGGCAGGTCGTCCAGGGCGATGGGCGGCGCGTGGAAACGCGCCGGGCCGGCCCACTGCACCGGCGACGCCCGCTCGGAGAACACCGGATCGCTCAGCCAGTAGCGGCCGCGCAGCTTCAGCAGGATGGTCGAATGGCCCAGCCGGAACAGGCTGCGGTCGGGCGCGGCGCCGAGCGCGGCGGGGGTAAGCGGCCGCACCGGGATCGGCTGGCCGGGCACGGTGCCCGCCGGCTTGCCAAACAGGAAGGCCCAGGTCAGTTTCAGCCCCTGCCAAAAGCCCATGGAGGGGCGCGGGCGGGCATTGTGGAAGCGGCCGTCGCGGTGATGCGGCGGGACGGCGGGAGCGGCGGGCGGGGCGGGGGAGGCGGGGGAGGCGGGCGTCGGAGCGGTCACGGCACGATTCCAGGGAAAGAGGGGGAAGGACGGCCGGTATGGCCAAAAAAGTATACCGAGCAGTGTAATTTCCTTTTTTATGAAAGTACACCGCTGAGTGTAAAATTTTCGCTATCCCTCTATCAGGACATTTCCCATGGCAGAAGTACCGCAGCGGCTCACCGACAGAAAGCGCGAAGCCATCCTCCGCGCCGCGGTGGAGGAGTTCCGCACGGCGGGCTACGAGGCCACCAGCATGGACCGCATCGCCGCCGCGGCCGGCGTGTCCAAACGCACGGTCTACAACCATTTCCCCAGCAAGGACGAACTGTTCGGGCTGATGCTGGAACAGCTGTGGAACCGCAGCATTGCCAACGCCACCGTCGTGTATCGCGCCGACCAGCCGCTGGCCGCGCAGTTGCGCCAGTTGCTGATGCAGAAGCTGGAACTGTTGGGCGATCCGAATTTCATCGATCTGGCGCGCGTCGCCATGGCGGAGATCATCCACACGCCGGAACGGGCCCAGGCCATCGTCTGCCGCATGGGCGCGAAGGAGGGCGGCGAGATCGCCTGGATCCGTGCCGCCATCGCCGACGGCCGACTGGCCAAGGTCGACCCGGAGTTCGCCGGCCATCAGTTGCAGGGGCTGGTCAAGAGTTTCGCCTTCTGGCCGCAGGTCACGCTGGGACAGCCACCCCTGGGACCGGCCGAGCGCGACCGCGTGGTGGATTCGGCGGTGGCGATGTTCCTGGGGTGCTACGGCCGCGGCGAGTGAAGTATCGTGTTCCGCAAGTGGCAACCATATCGACACCCCGCAGGAGCAACCCATGCAGATCTACTGGATCCAGGCGCAGGCGCCGCGGCGCGTCCTCGCTCTCGTCAAGCACCTGGGCATCGAGGCCGAATTCATCGAAATGGACCTGATGGCGGGCGCGCTGCAGCGGCCGGAGTACGCCGCCATCAATCCCAACATGAAGGTGCCCACCCTGGTCGACGGCGATTACCATCTGTGGGAGTCGTCCGCGATCATGGCGTACCTGTGCGTCAAGGCCGGCTCGGACATGTGGCCCGCCGATACGCGGGAACAGATCGAGGTGCTGCGCTGGCTGTCATGGAACGACTGTCATTGGGCCCCGGCGGTCGCTCCGTATTATTTCGAGCACATCGTCAAATCGACCTTTGGCATCGGCCCGCCGGACGCCGGCGAACTGGCCGGCAAGGAAAAAGCCTTCGACCGCTATGCCGCGGTCCTCGATACCCATCTGCGCGACCGCGAACAGGTCGCCTGTGGCCGGCTGACCATCGCCGACTTCCAGCTGGCGTCGATGGCGGCGTACTGGAAGGCCGCCGGCATGCCGATGGCGCCGTATCCGCGCATCGTGGCCTGGCTCGACGGCCTGATGCGCCTGCCGGCGTGGGCCGATCCCTGGCCGGACGGACGCGCCGACCCCGCCTGATCGCGCCTGGACCCTCGTCTCTGTTATCGTGGGCGCGGCCGGACCGCCGTGTCCGCCGCGCAAGACCCCGCCGCCCGCATCGGGCATCCGACGAGGCCTTATCGATTTGAAGACCAAGAACTATCTGTTTGGCATCATCGTGTCGCTGCTGCTGGCAACGCTCCTGGCATTCCTGGGGCTGGTGGCCGTCTCCAGCGACAACCTCGGCTGGGGCATGGCGGCGCTGTTGTCATATGGCGTCCTGTTCGGCGGACCGCTGGCCATCGTGCTGGTGCTGACCTGGATCGTGTACCTGGTGCGGGATCGCGGCCAGGTGCCCGCTAGGGTGCACGGACTGTTGTTCCTGCCATCTTTGGTGGCGTTGATGATCGTGCCGATCGACGACCAGATCCGGCGGGCCGGCGCCGACCGCTTCCGCGGCGCCAACCCGGCGATCACCGAGAACCACGTCAACTTCAGCGGACGCACGCTCTGGCTGGACTATCGCGCCGGATCCTCGACCGACGGCGGCGGCCAGCCCTATATGGAACCCGCTTCGGCGACAAACGACCGCTTCTCGCGTTTTCGCCGCTATCCCGGTCCGGACCTGGTTGCCGCCGGCACGTTTCCGTACGCTGGCGCACACCTGAAGCCGGGCGTCGAGCGCTATGCGTATTCCTCGCAGGACGGCCAGGCCGGCGATTCCCTGCCGCTGCGACGCCTGCCCGCGCCCGACCTGGGCAAGCTGCTGCCGGCATTCGCCTACGGCGAAGCGGCGCTGCTGGTCTATCAATACTTCCATTACCCCGATCGCGTCGAGGTGGCGCCCAGCCTCGGCCGCTTTGCCGCCAGCACCGAGGACGCCATGACCGCGGCCCGCGTTGCCGGGCTGGCCATCGTCAGCCTGGACAACCACAGCCCGCACGCCATCGCCCGCCTGGAGATCAACGGCCAGACGCTGGATCTGGGCGGCGATCCCGCGCGCAGCCAGGCTGGCCAGCCTTGCGATCCGGCGCGCGGCGGCAGCCCCGCGATGCTGGACCTGGAACAGCCGCTGCGCGTGCGCTGGCAGACGCTGCAGGATCCGTCGCGCTGGCAGGAGGCGAGGGTGGTGGTGCCCGCCTTCAGCGCCGCGAGCCAGGCCGATCCCGACAAGGGCCTGCCACGCGTGCGGCTGTATTTCCTGCCCGACGGGTCGGTGGCTGCGGAACGGTTCCGCGAAATGCGCCTGCGCGGGGGGGACCTGGCCGTGCGCGCCACGGGCGTGCCGCCGCAGGCGCGAGCGGTCGTGGCCTGCGGCGCCGGCGCCTATTCCGGCTACAACCCGCAGACGGTGCGGCTGCTGGGAAATTGAGCCGGGAACGTTTGCATGAATGCCACAACCGGGGCCGATGGCGCCCCGGGAAAAGCAAAGGGGGTTCCTTGTTTCTGTACTACCGGATCAGTTTCGTGGCGAGCCTGCTGGCGCTGGCGGTCTGGGCAATCACCGTCGCCGTCTACGAAGCGCCGCGCCACGGCGACGGCTACGGTCCCGATCCGCTCGGGGTGCTGCTTTACCTGTCGCTGTGGCCGGTCGGGCTGCTGCTGGCGCATTCCGGCTTGCTCGCCTGCCTGGTGCGCGCGAGGCAACCGGCATCGATCCTGCAAGGGCGGCAGGGGATTGCCATCCACCTGGCGCTGGGAGCGGGTTTTCTGGCGTATGCGCTGTACAAGTTCCACCCGGGCTGAATGCCGCGAAGGGGGGACGCCAGGGGTCGTCTAGATGGAGGCTTGCCGCATCCGGTGCGACAGCGCCGCGGCGGTTTCCTTGCGTTCGCGGTAGCGGTCCACGAGGTAGGGCGCGACGTCACGCGTGAGCAAGGTGAATTTCATCAGTTCCTCGACGACGTCAACGATGCGGTCATAGTAGGGCGAGGGCTTCATCCGCCCGGCATCGTCGAACTCCTGGTAGGCCTTGGCGACCGAGGATTGGTTGGGTATCGTCAGCATCCGCATCCAGCGGCCCAGCACCCGCATCTGGTTCACGGCATTGAACGACTGCGAGCCGCCGGACACCTGCATGACGGCCAGTGTCTTGCCCTGGGTCGGGCGCACCGCGCCCACCGACAGCGGAATCCAGTCGATCTGCGTCTTCATCAGGCCGGTCATGGCGCCGTGGCGCTCCGGCGAACTCCACACCATGCCTTCCGACCACTGGACCAGCTCGTGAAGCTCGCGGACTTTGGGGTGATCATCGCTGGCGTCGTCGACCAGCGGCAGCCCGGACGGGTTGAAAATGCGGGTTTCGCCTCCCAGCGCTTGAAGCAGCCGCGCGGATTCCTCGGCGACCAGGCGGCTGTAGGAACGCTCGCGCAACGAGCCATACAGCAGCAGGAAGCGCGGCGCGTGCGTGGCGCGCCGGGGAGAGAACAATTCCCCGGGGGACGGCCGGTTGAACCGGGATGGATCGATGTTGGGCAGGTCGGCGAACGCTGCCGGCGTAATGCCTTCCATATGGTTGTGATGAATGGGAGTGGAACTCATGCAATGCCTCTCTTGACGCAAGACGGGAATTTCAATGTGTGTGGGGCGGGCCGCGCAGCAGCATCAGCGCGCCACAGGCTGCCAGGCCGATGGCGCCGGACAGCCAC
Source organism: Achromobacter xylosoxidans (assembly GCF_001457475.1). Classification (NCBI taxonomy): domain Bacteria; kingdom Pseudomonadati; phylum Pseudomonadota; class Betaproteobacteria; order Burkholderiales; family Alcaligenaceae; genus Achromobacter; species Achromobacter xylosoxidans. The sequence continues at coordinate 3,194,287 of NZ_LN831029.1, forward strand.
AAAGCGTTGGCCCCCCAGGCGTCCAGCGCCAGCCCGAAAAGCAGCGGGGCAAGGGCCTGGGCGATGCGGGCCGGCAGCATCAGCCAGCCCTGGCGCGCGCCATAGCCCTGGGCGCCAAACAGCGCCAGCGGCAAGGTGCCCTTCGCGATGGTGAGGATGCCGTTGCCCGCCCCATGCAGGATCGCGAAAAGGGGGGCCGCCACCGGCCCCGCCATCAACAGCACGGTCACGCCGGCGGGGTGTGCCAGCGCGGCCAGGCGCGCCGACAGCAACGGGTGGACGCGCCGCAGGAACCCGAACTCCAGCACGCGGCCGGCCACCTGCGCGGGACCGACGAGGGCGCCCACGGCGACCGCGGCGGCGAGCGTGGCGCCGGCAGCCTCCAGCATCCGCGGCAAATGCGTGGCCATCGCGGTGCTGATGAACCAGGTTGCGGCGAACACGAAGGCGAGCAGGGCGGTCGCGTATCCGACCCCCCCGGCCGCGGCAACGGGAGGAGGGGATGCCGACGCAATCGCCTGCGCGGGGTCCGCGGCGGCAGTCCGTTCGGGCTGCGCCGGGGACGGCAGCGTGGGCAGCCAGGCGTTCAGCGGCAAGCCGATCAGCAAATGTATGCCGGCCCACCCGAGGCACGCGTTGCGCCACCCGAACCGAGTTTCCATCCAGGCCGACAGCGGCCAGCCGACGGTGCTGGCAAATCCCGCGAGCAGCGTAATGCCCGTGATCGCGCCGCGGGCGTGCTGTCCATACAGGCGAACCAGGCTGGAGAACGCCGCTTCGTACAGGCCGGCGCCCATCGCTGCGCCAATGACGAGCCAGGCGATGACCATCGTCCAAAGACCCTGGGCAAAACCCAGCATGCCCAATCCGAGCGCGAATACCAGGCTGGTGCCGGCCAGCACCACGCGGCCACCGTGGCGGTCGATCGCCAGCCCCGCCCACGGGCCGACCAGGGCCGACACCACCATCGCGCCGGAAAAGGCCGCGAAGACGGTAGGCGTCGCAACGCCCAGATCAGCCGCCATCGGCGCCGCCAGCATGGCGGGCAGATAGTAGGATGAGGCCCAGGCCAGCGTCTGGGCGGTGCCCAGGGCGCCGACGACCCGGACGGGGGCGCCCGTCACCGGTCAGCTCCGCTTGGCGCCCGCGTCATACCAGTCCCTGGACCGGTTCACCACACGTACGACCAGCAACATCAACGGCACCTCGATCAGCACGCCCACCACGGTCGCCAGCGCGGCGCCGGACTGGAATCCGAACAGGCTGATCGCGGCGGCGACGGCGAGCTCGAAGAAGTTGGAGGCTCCGATCAGCGCCGACGGGCAGGCAATGTCGTGCTTTTCGCCCAGGCGACGATTGAGCCAGTACGCCAGCCCCGAATTGAACAGCACCTGGATCAGGATCGGCACCGCCAGCATGGCGATCACCAGCGGCTGCCCGATGATCGCTTCGCCCTGGAACGCAAACAGCAGCACCAGCGTCAGGAGCAGGGCGGCCATCGAGAACGGCCCGATCCGGGCCAGGGCCGCCTCGAACGCCTGCTGCCCGCGACGCAGCAACGCGCGGCGCCAGAGCTGGGCGATGATGACCGGGATGACGATGTACAGCCCGACTGACACAAGCAGGGTGTCCCAGGGTACGGAGATGGCCGACAGGCCGAGCAGCAATCCCACGATGGGCGCGAATGCGAACACCATGATCGTGTCGTTCAGCGCGACCTGCGATAGCGTGAATACCGGATCGCCGCCCGTCAGTCGGCTCCAGACGAACACCATCGCGGTACACGGCGCGGCGGCGAGCAGGATCAGGCCCGCGATGTAGCTATCCAGCTGGTCGGCGGGCAGCCAGGGGGAAAAGACCTGGCGGATGAACAGCCATCCCAGGAATGCCATCGAGAACGGCTTGACCGCCCAATTGATGAACAGCGTCACGCCGATGCCGCGCCAATGCTGCCGGACCTGGCCCAGCGCGCCGAAATCGACCTTGAGCAGCATCGGGATGATCATTACCCAGATCAGCAGGCCGACGGGAAGATTGACCTGCGCGACTTCGAGATGCCCGATCGCCTGGAACAAGGCCGGCATGAGCTGGCCAAGGACCACGCCCAGGACGATACAGAGAAACACCCAGAGCGTCAGGTAACGCTCGAAGAGGCTCATCCCGCCCCGCGTCCGCGGGGCGCTCGCGGCTGCCTGTGCATTGGATGACATGACTTACTCCCGGGCCTTGCCGATACCACGCAATTCGGCCTGGAGCGACATCGCGTCCAGGCGTTCCATGGGCAGGGAAAGGAACAGCTCGATGCGGCGCTTGAGTACGCGCGCGGCATCCTGGAACGCCTTGCGGCGCGCTTGCTCGGTTCCTTCGTGGGCCGCGGGGTCGGGAACGCCCCAATGCGCCGTCATGGGCTGACCTGGCCAGATCGGGCAGACCTCGCCGGCGGCGTTGTCGCAGACAGTGATGATGAAGTCCATCCGTGGCGCCTCGGGCGCCGCGAACTCGTCCCAACTCTTGCTGCGATAGCCGTCGGTCGGCAGCGAAAAGGAGCTCAGCGTGGAGAGCGCCAGCGGGTGAACTTCGCCCTTGGGCGTACTGCCAGCGGAATAGGCCTGGAAGCGGTCGCCACCCAGCCCGTTGAGCAGGCCTTCGGCCAGGATGGAGCGCGCGGAATTGCCCGTGCAGAGAAACAGTACCTTGAAAGGAGAACGTGACATGCAAATTCCTGGCGGCAACGAGTGGAGGATCGGATATTCGGGGATCAGCAGGTTGTGCAACCGCTGGAGTCGGAGATCTCGCAGGGAGCCCCTTGGCAGCAGTGTTCGGTGAGATAGCCGAGCAGCCCGTTCATCCGCGAGAAGTCGGCCCGGTAGATCAGATTGCGGCCTTGCTGCTCGATGGTGACCAGGCCGGCATGGGACAGCTCTTTCAGATGGAAGGACAAGGTATTGCGGGCGACGTCCAGCTGGTCGGCCAGCACGCTGGGCGTGAGGCCGCCGAGGCCAGCCACCACGAGCGCGCGAAAAACGCGAAGCCGCTGGGTGTGGGCCAGGGCGCCAAGGGCGAGAACGGTTTGATCTTCATTCATGGCGGGATAATACAATGATTCGAGAATAATTGAATAGATGGCCGTGCCGATCCCAGCAATCCGTGGGCCCGGATTCATTCGTGACTTTACATAATATACATTATGCGTATTTTATGCCGGTCCAGGCGCGCGTCCCGCCGTGGCTCGACTGTCCGCATCTTCCCGACACGTTGCCTGTTGCCGGCCCACCGATAACCGTGCGCCGACAACAACGGCTCGCCAGGCTTAGACGAGCCGTTCGTCACCGCTATGCTCAGCGCGCCGCGTCGGCCAACGCTTCGACCGTGATGCGCAACGTGACCTCGTCGCTGACGTCGGGCGCGTACGCCTGGACGCCGAAATCGCTGCGCTTGAGGACCGTGGCCGCGTCGAAGCCGATTGCCGGCCGCTGCGCCATCGGATGCACGCCGGCCTTGTTCTGCCTGGCTTCCAGCACGATGGCTTTCTCGTGGTCCTTGATGCGCAGCTTGCCGTGGATCAGCAGCCGTCCGTTGCCCTTGTCCTCGACGGAGGTGCTTTCGAAGCCGATGGCGGGATATTTGCCGGCGGCGAAGAATTCGGGGCCGCGCAGCATCTCGTCCAGCTTCGGCACATGCGAGGTGAAGCTCGCCAGCGGCACGTCCAGCTTGACCGACGAGGCGGAAACGTTGGCCGCGTCGTAGCGGATCACGCCCTGGATGTCGCCGGCGTGCGCCGAAGGCTTCGAGAAGCCCAGGTGGTTCCAGGTCACCACCACCTGCGTGTGTTCGGGGTCGATGCGGTAGTCCACGCCGGCGGCATGGACGGGGATGGCGCCGCCGGCCAGCGCGGCCGCGAGCAGGAGTCGATTCAGATGGATTTTCATGGGGTTCCTGTTTGACGGAAAGGCTGATCAGTGTCCTACGAATGGAATTATCTCTCCCCTCCTCCCCCTTCGCTCCGGACAGGCAGGCGCTGGCGATGGCCAGAAGCTGTTCCTGGAAGGCGCGAGCGACGCCCGCGCCTGATCCGCGCGCCCGGTGCGCGCCTTGGCCAGCGCCATCGAGATCTTCCGCAAGACCCTGGTGGCGGGCAGCGATGCGGCGCGGCAGACAGCCGCGATGGAAGCGGCCTGAGCCGGCTGGCATGGCGCGCGGGGCGCGCCGCCGCGCCGAAGCCGGTCAATAGTCGTCGCTGGCGCCGCGGCGGTTGCCGCCGGTGATGTCGTCGCGGCCCAGCAAGTGCAGCGCCACGGCCTCGGCGACCTTCATGCCGTCGATGGCGGCCGACATGATGCCGCCCGCGTAGCCTGCGCCCTCGCCCGCCGGAAACAGGCCCAGCGTGTTCATGCTCTGGAAATCGTCGCGGCGCGTGATGCGCAGCGGTGACGAGGTGCGCGTCTCGACGCCGGTGAGGACGGCATCGTGCATGGAAAAACCCTTGATCTGCCGCTCGAACGCGGGCAAGGCTTCGCGGATGGCGGCGATGACGTAGTCCGGCAGGCTGGCCGACAGATCGGTCAATTTGACGCCGGGCTTGTACGACGGCGTCACGCTGCCCAGCGCGGTCGACGGCCGGCCGGCAAGGAAGTCGCCCACCAGCTGCGCCGGCGCGCTGTAGTCGCCGCCGCCCAGCTCGTAGGCGCGCGCTTCCCAATGGCGCTGGAAGTCGATGCCCGCCAGCGGCGAGTTTTCGATGCCCGGGAAGTCCTTGGGTTCGATGCCCACCACGATGCCCGCGTTGGCGTTGCGCTCGTTGCGCGAATACTGGCTCATGCCGTTGGTCACGACCCCGCCGGGTTCCGACGCGGCGGCCACCACCGTGCCGCCCGGGCACATGCAGAAGCTGTAGACCGCGCGGCCGTTGCCGGCATGGTGCACCAGCTTGTAGTCGGCCGCGCCCAGCACCGGGTGGCCGGCGCTCGGGCCGAAGCGGGCCCGGTCGATCACGGACTGCGGATGCTCGATGCGAAAGCCCAGCGAGAACGGCTTGGGTTCGATGAACACGCCGCGCTTGTGCAGCATGCGGAAGGTGTCGCGCGCGCTGTGGCCCACGGCCAGCACCACGTGGCTGGCGGCGATGAACTCCCCGCCCGCCAGGCGCACGCCGCGCACCCGGCCGTCTTCGATCTCGATGTCGTCGACACGGCTTTCGAAACGGAACTCGCCGCCCAGCGTCGCGATCTGCGCGCGCATCTGCTCGATCATCTTGACCAGGCGGAAGGTGCCGATGTGCGGCTTGCTGACGTACAGGATTTCCGGCGGCGCATCGGCGGCGACGAACTCCTGCAGCACCTTGCGGCCGTAGTGCTTGGGATCCTTGACCTGGGTCGACAGCTTGCCGTCCGAGAACGTGCCCGCCCCGCCCTCGCCGAACTGCACGTTCGACTCGGGCTGCAGCGTGTTCTTGCGCCACAGCCCCCAGGTGTCCTTGGTGCGCTCGCGCACCACCCGGCCGCGTTCCAGGATGATGGGCCGGAACCCCATCTGGGCCAGGATCAGCGCCGCGAACAGGCCGCAGGGACCGAAGCCGATCACGACCGGGCGACTGCCCTCGGGCAGATCGGCCGGCGCCTGGCCGACGTACTGGTATTCCATGGGCGGCGTCGGCATTACCGTGCGCAGGCCGGCGACGCGCTTGAGCACGGCGGCCTCGTCGGCCACCTCGACGTCCACGGAATAGGTCAGCGTGATCGCGCTGCGTTTGCGCGCGTCGTAGCTGCGCCGGAAGATGGTCAGCGCGCGCAGGGCATCGGGGGCGATTCCCAGGCGGCTACAGGCCGCGGCGCGCAGGGTGTCGTCGATATCCGCTTGGGAGGTCGACAGGGGCAGGATGATTTCGGTCAGACGCAACATGAGGCAGCGGAACCGTGTCAGGGTTCAAGGGCTCGTAAAACGCGTATTAGAACACGCGCGCGGCCCCTGGCCCTGCCCCTTCCCGGTCCCTACCAGCGATGCTGATAAGTCAGCGTCAGCACCGTACCTGGCGCCGGCAGGCGGCTGGTGTTGGTGTCGCTGCGCATCAGCTGGCTATAGAGCGGGTAGTAGTCGCGGTTGAACAGGTTCTCGACCCCGACCACCAGCGTGTCCTTGGGAGTGAACTGATAGCGGCTCATCAGGTCCACCGTGAAATATCCGCTCACGTCGCGGCGGCCGAATCCCTGGACGCCATCCAGCCGGTAGTCCCGCGCGCCGAAGTAGTTGGCCTGGATGCGGTTGTTCCAGCGCTCGTTCGGCCTGTATTGCAGATAGGCAGTGAGCTTTATCGGCGGAATGCGGTAGCCGTTCAAGTCGCGCCAGGCGCCGCCAGCCGGACGCTCGCGTCCCTTCATCCAGGTGAAGGTGCCGCCGGTGCCCCATTTCTCGTTGTCGGTCAGGTAGTCCACCGTCGCCTCGATGCCGTGGATGCGCTCTTCGGTGCGCGTCAGGATCAGGCCATTGTTGAAGCTCTGCACGTCGCCCAGCTTTGAGGTGGTGTAGAACAGCGCCAGCGACGCCGTCGTGTTGCCCACGCCGCCGCGCCAGCCAAGCTCATAGTTGTTGGTCTTGACTGGTTCCAGGTCCGACGAGCCGATGTCGAAGCCCGGCCGCGCATTGCGCATCTGCACGCCGATGTCCGGTAGTTGGAAGCCCTGGCTGAAGTTTGCGTACAGCTCCTGGCCCCGGATCGGGGCGTAGGTCAGGCCGGCATTGAACAGGAAGGCATCGTAGCTGACGGAGCCGCCGCGCACCCATGCTGGCGACGCCAATCTTGACTGCGACAACGGCACAAAATCGCCGAACCTGGCCGTGGCGTACTCGTAGCGCGCTCCGCCCTGCACTGACCATCGCTCGTTGAAGCGATGCTCAATCTGGCCAAAGATTCCGGTGCTGCGCGTGGTCAGCTCGGGCATGTAGGTCAGGCGGCCGGTCTTGCGGAACACCCGGCCGCCGCTGGCGTCGTAGGCGGCCGCGTCGAACACGTCGATCGGCATGTCGCTGCGTTCCTGGTTGTAGTCCATGCCCCACAGCAGCTTCGATTGCGCGCCCAGCGGCGTATCGACGGTCAGGCGGCTGCCGAACACCTTGCTGTTCTGCATGACCTGGTCGATGTTGTTGCCGCGAGTCACCACCGCGCGCGCATCGAACGGCGTAAAGCGGGTGTAGTAATCGCGGTAGTACATCTGCGCAGTGACCTTGCTGCCCAGCAGGTCCAGATGCTGGTATTCCAGGTTCACCAGGGTATTGCGGATCTGGTTCTGGTCTGCGAGGTCCAGGCCGCTCATCGGCAGCGCGCGCGCCGCGCCGGGAGGCAGCCTGCCCACCGACGGATCGGAGGTGTAATCGGAACTCTGGTTGGCGTTGTAGTAGCTGGCCGACAATTGCAGGCGCTGCTTGTCGTCCAACCGCAGGCCCAGCTTGCCGCCCAGGCTGTAGATATTGGAGTCGAACAGATCGCCCTGTGCTGGTTCGGGCGCGATACGGCGGCCGCGGGCGTCATAGGACGCGCCATTGTGACGCGCGCCCAGGTCCAGCGCGTAGTCGAGCATGCCCTGGCTGCCGGCGAAGTACTGCTGCAACTGGCCGCCGAGCCCGTCCGAATTCAGCCGGCTCAGCGGGCTGACGGCGGTCAAGGTGGTTTCGGCCACCGGTTCGCCGCCGGCGGGCCGGGTGGTGATCGAGACGATGCCGCCGGTGGCTCCGGCGCCATAGATCGAGCTGCTGCCGCGCAGCACCTCGACGCGCTCGATCATGGCTGGATCGATGTTGGCCAGATTGCGCGAGGAATCGCGGTTGGTGTTCAACGGAATGCCATCGACCAGCACCAGCACGCCGCGTCCGCGCAGCGTCTGGCCGTAGTTAGTCATGGTGCGGCTGGAATCGGCCATGCCCGGCACCGTCTTGGCCAGCACCGTGGCCAGGCTGTCCGAACCGGTCCGCAATTCCTGCAAGGCATCGCGTTCCAGCACGATGGTCTGCTGCACCGGGCTGACCAGGTTGCTGGACGTGCGCGATGCGCTGACCTCGATCGGCGCCATCACGGTGGCGCCGCCGCTGGCCGCCTCGGGTTCGATGATGGTGGCCGAACCCTCCTGCCGCAGCCGCAGCGGCTTGCCCTGCAGCAGCGCCGCCAGCGCCTGTTGCGGCGTCATCGCCCCGGACAGCGCCGGCGCCTGCATGCCGGCCACGGTTTGCGGCGCGTAGAAGATCTGCAGGCCATGCGTCTCGGCCAGGCGCTTGAGGGCCTGGTCCAGCGATTGCGCCGGCATGTCGATGGCGACCGGCGCCGTCGCCTGCGCGTGGGCGGCCCCCGCGCCGCATGCCAGCAATACCGCGATCGCGGCCATCGTCAGGCGCGCACCCACCGGCGCGCCTTGTCCTGTTTTCTTGTGAACCACAGCTTCTGCTCCTGCTCCGTGCTCGATGGGCCCCATGCCCCACGGAATCAAGAAGAAGACGCAATACGGCCGAAAAACCTGAATGCGTCGCCGAACTATTTTGTAACAGCGTCAGCGCGCCACGATTTCGCTGCGGCCGTCGGGCAGCTGGCGCACCCGCACCGGCAGGATGTGCGGCAAGGCGGTCAGGAAGGCGTCGGTGTCGCGGGTCTGGAACACGCTGGTCACGGTCAGGTGCTCCACCCCCGGCGCCAGCACGATCGGATGCTGCCGATAGCGCGACACTTCCCGCGCCGCGCTGGCCAGGTCGGTATCGCTGAAGCGGATCTGACCGCCGCGCCAGGCCAGCGTCGCGGCCAGGTCGGCGGGCGCGGGCCGGTCGGCCTGGCCCGCCGCGTCGATGCGGATGCCCTGGCCCGGCCCCACGGGCACGGCCGCGGCATCGCGCGCGCCGGCCACCTTGACCGAGCCGGACTCCACCAGCACCCGTACCTGTTCGGCGTCACGGCGCACGTCGAAGCGCGTGCCGGTCACCACCGCGGTGCCCAGGCCGGCGTCCACCACGAAGGGGCGGCCGGTGTTCTTTTCGACCGAGAACAGCGCCTCCCCCGCCACCAGCTCGACGCGCCGCTCGGCCTCGCCGAAGCGCACGCGGATGTGGCTGCGGCTGTTCAATTCGGCGCGCGAGCCGTCCGGCAGCGCCACGCTGCGCAGTTCGCCAACCTGTGTCCGGTATTCGGTCCAGCCCGCGCCGCGCGGCCACAGCGCCCAGCCGCCCACGGCGATGATCGCGGCGCCCAGGCTCAAGGCCAGCGCGGCTCGCCGTCCGGAACTGGCCGTCCGGCGCGGCGCTTCGGCCAGGGCGCGCAGGCGTTCGGGCGCGACGGCGCCGGCCGCCTGCCAGATCGATTCCAGCAGGCGGTATTCGTAGGCATGGCGCGGATCGGCGGCCAGCCAGTCGGCGCGCGCCTGTTCCCGCGCCGCGTCCCATTCGCCGGAATGGGCGCGCGCGAACCAGCGCGCCGCTTCGGCGCGGATGGCGTCGGAACCGGCGTCGCGGCCGGCGTCGCGGCCGGCGTTTGCGGGCGATGCGGCGTCAGTTGGGCGCATACGCCCCCAGCCGTTCGCGCAGATGCAGGGCGGTACGGATCATGTATTTCTCGACCATGTTCTTGCTCAATCCCATGCGCTCGGCGATCTCGGCCTGCGTCAGGCCTTCCAGCCGCTGCCAGACGAACACCTGGCGGCACTTGAGCGGCAATTCCGCCAGCGCCGCTTCCAGCGCCTGGCCCAACTGGCCGGTGCGCGCCTGGGCCATCGGGTCGCCCAGCGGGCTGGTGTGGTGGGCAATGGTATCAAGCGGCACCCATTCCTGCCCGGCATCGCGGCGGAATTGGTCCACGGCCATGTTGCGCGCGGCCTGGTGCAGGTAGGCGCGCGGTTGCGCCACCTGCGCCGGATCGGTTTCCAGGCACTTCACCAGCGCGTCGTGGGCCAGGTCGCGCGCGGCGTCACGGCAGCCCAGCTTGCGGGTCCAGACCGCGAGCAGTTCTTCGTAATAGGCCAGAAAGCCGGATGGACGGGACGGACGCAAGGACATGGCGCGCAATCAACAGAGGCATGCATGATAATGGTTTCCATTTTCATAAACAAACCCCCGCGCTCCGACCGCGTCCGCCGCCCTGCCCTCAATGCAGGATGCGCTCCAGGAACGCCCGCGTGCGCTCGTGCTTCGGGTTGTCGAAGAAATCGCCCGGCTCGCCCATCTCGATGATGCGGCCGCCGTCCATGAACACCACCCGGTCGGCGACGTTGCGGGCAAAACCCATCTCGTGGGTCACGCACAGCATGGTCATGCCGTCCTCGGCCAGGGAGGTCATGGTGTCCAACACCTCCTTGACCATCTCGGGGTCCAGCGCCGAGGTCGGCTCGTCGAACAGCATGATGCGCGGCTGCATGCAGAGCGAACGGGCGATGGCCACGCGCTGCTGCTGCCCGCCCGACAGCTGGCCGGGATACTTGCCGGCCTGGTCGGGAATGCGCACCCGCTCCAGGTAGCGCATGGCCAGATCCACCGCCTGGGCGCGCGCCATGCGCCGCACCTGGGTCGGCGCCAGGATGCAGTTTTCCAGCACCGTCAGGTGCGGGAACAGGTTGAAGTGCTGGAACACCATGCCGGCATCGGTGCGCACGCCGTCCACGGCGCGCAGGTCGTCGGTCAGCTCGACGCCGTTGACCACGATGGAGCCCTGCTGATGGCGTTCGAGCCGGTTGATGCAGCGGATCATGGTTGACTTGCCGGAACCGGACGGCCCGCAGATCACCAGGCGCTCGCCTGCCCGGACCTGCAGGTTGATGTCCTGCAGCACATGGAATTCGCCATACCACTTGTGCATGCCGGCGATGGCGATGGCGGGCGGCGTGGCGGCGGAAGGCGTGGTCATCGGAGTTCCCCTTTTTTATAGCGATGCTCCAGCCACATCGAATAGCGCGACAGGCCGAAGCAGATGCAGAAATAGATCGATGCAATGAAGAGATAGGTCTCGACGTAGGGCGTGGGCCAGGCCGGGTCGGTCAGCGCCGCGCGCCCCGAGCTGAGCAGGTCGAACAGGCCCACGATCAGCACCAGGCTGGTGTTCTTGATCATCACGATGGCGGTATTGGTGAGCGGCGCGATCACCTTGCGCAGGGCCTGCGGCAGCACCACCAGCCGCGTCATCTGCCACCACGACAGCCCCAACGCGCGCGAGGCCTCGGCCTGCCCGGGCGGAATGGCCTGCAGGCCGCCGCGGATCACCTCGGCCAGATACGCGGCCGAGAACACCGTCAGCGCGATGCCGGCGCGCAGCAGGCTGTCGATGGTCATGCCGGCCGGCAGCATGATGGGCAGCACGATAGACGCCATGAACAGCAGGCTGACCAGCGGCAGGCCCCGGATCAGCTCGATCACGCCGATGCTGATGAAGCGCGCCGTCGGCAGGCTGCCGCGGCGTCCCAGCGCCAGCAGCACGCCCAGCGGCAGTCCGGCGCCCAAGGCGCACACCGCCAGCAGCAGCGTGATCGGCAGGCCGCCCCACGACGAGGTCGGCACCCGCGCCAAGCCCAACATGCCGCCCTGCATCAGCGCCAGGCCCGCCAGCAGCCCCGCGATCCAGAGGACCGCCGTGCGCGCGCGCCATTGGCGCGGGCTGAGCGAGAACACCGTCATCGCCAGGATGAACAGGCAGACCACGGTGGGCCGCCATTGCTCGCCGGGCGGATAGATGCCGAACAGGATCTGGCGCATTTTTTCGCCCAGGAAGGCCCAGCAGGCGCCGCTGGCCTGACGGCAGACATCGCCCGTGGCGCCTGGCCAGACGGCATCGAGCACCGCCCAGTTCAGCAATTTGCCGGCAGCGGCCAGCACCAGCGCCAGCGTGGCCACCGTGGCGAGCGCGCTGGCGGCGCTGCCGAACAGGCGGTGCCAGGCGCTGTCGCGGCGCTCGCGCGGCGGCCGCAGGGCCTGCGGCGGCAGGGAGGAAGGATGGGACAGGCTCATGCGCGTTGCGTCCTCAGGATGCGGCGGTTGTACAGGTTCATGAACAGCGACACGCTCAGGCTGATGCTCAGGTACACCGCCATCAGCACCGCCACGCCCTCGATGGCCTGGCCGGTCTGGTTGATGGTGGTGGTGATGACGAAGGACAGGTCCGGGTAGCCCACCGCCAGCGCCAGCGTGGTGTTCTTGATGATGGACAGGTACTGGCTGGTCATCGGCGGGATGATCACGCGCAGCGCCTGCGGCACCACGATCCAGCGCAGCGCGGCGCCGGGCTTCAGTCCCAGCGAATGGGCCGCTTCCCATTGCCCGGCGGGCACCGCGTCGATGCCGCCGCGGATGATCTCGCCGGAAAACGCGGCCGAGTAGATCGTCAGCCCCACCAGCAAGGCGGTGAACTCCGGCGTGAAGGCGCTGCCGCCGGCGAAGTTCAGGCCGCGTAGCGCCGGCACGTCGGCGTGCAGCGAGGCGCCGCCCCACCCCGCCGCGGCCGCCACCAGCGCGACCGCCGCGAGCAGGCCCAGGCCGCGCCACGGCACGCGTCCGCCCACGGACCGTCGCGCCAGGCGCCACGCGCCCCACAGCAGCAGCGCCGCGGCGCCCAGCGCCCACCACAGCGGCTGCGTGTCGCCCTGCAGCGACAGGCTGGGAAAGAACAGCCCGCGCACCGACAGGAACACGCCCGGCAGCGGTTGCAGCGCCTGCCGCGCCGGCGGCAGGTTGATCGTCACCAGGCTGTACCAGAACAGCAGTTGCACCACCAGCGGCGTGTTGCGCACGGCTTCCAGGTAGACCGTGGCCACGCCCGTCACCAGCGGATGGCGGCTGCGGCGCGCCAGCGCCAGGCCGAAGCCCAGCAGCGTCGAGGCCGCGATCACCAGCGCCGAGATGTACAGCGTGTTGGCCAGCCCCACCAGGAAGGCGCGGCCGTAGCTGTCGGTCGGCTGGTACGCCAGCAGGCTTTCGGCGATAGGAAAACGGGCCGCCTCGCCAAGGTAGTCGAACCCCATGGCGATGCCGCGCTGGGTCAGGTTGGCGTGGGCGTTCCAGGCCAGCCAGCCCACGCCGCCGACGAAGGCGCCGGCGATCAGCAGCTGCGCCAGGACGGACCGGGCGCGGCCGTCGAACCAGAGTCGCTTGAACATGATGAGACTCGGCCGCCGATCAGTTGAAGACGTACGGGTACATCAGGCCGCCGTCGCGATACAGGCGGTTCATGCCGCGCTCGAGCTTCATCGGGCTGTTCTTGCCGACGTTGCGCTCGAAGATCTCGCCATAGTTGCCCAGCTGCTTGACGATGTTGTAGGCCCAGCGCTCATCCAGCCCCAGCGCCTTGCCGTTGCCGGGCTCCTTGCCCAGGAAGCGGGCGATGCGCGGATCGTCGGACTTGAGCATGTCGTCGACGTTGGCCTGGGTGATGCCCATGTCCTCGGCGGCGATCGGCACCTGGATGACCCATTTGACGATGTCGAACCAGCGGTCGTCGCCATGGCGCACCGACGGCGTCAGCGCCTCGCTGTGGCCGCTGGCCGGGAAGATCACGTAGTCGTCCGGGTTCTGCGCCTGGGTCGCGCGCACCGCCGCCAGCGCCGAGGCGTCGGTGATCAGGCCGTCGCAGCGCCCGGAGAAGAACGCCTGGCGCGAGGCCGCGACGTTGTCGAACAGCACGGTCTTCAGGCCCAGCTTGAACTTGCGCGACAGGTCGGCCACCGTGACCTCGTTGGTCGAGCCGGTCTGCACGCAGATGGTGGCGCCGTTCATGTCCTTGGTCTGGGTGATGCCCAGGTCCTTGCGCACCATGAAGGCGTCGTACTCGTAGTAATTCGGGTAGGTGAAGTTGATGCCGTTGGCATCGCGCCGCAGGGTCCACGAGGTGGTGCGCGGCAGGACGTCGATCTGGCCGGTCTGCAAGGCGGTCAGGCGTTGCTGGCCCGTCAGCGGCACGAAGCGCGTCTTGCTGGCGTCGCCCAGCACCGCGATCGCGATGGCGCGGCAGGTGTCGACGTCCAGGCCCTTCCAGTTGCCGTCCTTGTCGGGCGCCGAGAAGCCGGTGGTGCCATGGCCGGAACCGCAGATGACGTAGCCGCGGGCGCGGATCTGGTCCACCGTGGGACTGTTGGTCTGCGTGACCGCGGCCGCCACCGGCGAGGCGCCGGTCGCGGGCGCCGTGGGTTGCGCCGCGGGTTGGGCGGCGGCCTGGGCCTGTGCCGGGAGCGGCACGGCGGCCGGGGCGCAGGCCGCGATGGCCAGGGCGAGACAACGGTAAGTCTGCTTGAAGCTGAACATGGCAATTCCCCTTGCTATGTGGTGAGCGCCTCGAGGCGCTTCGAGCCGGTCGGCCATGCGTGGCCGGCCGGTGTTGAACAGGTGCGCCGGAAGGCTCCGGCCGCGCGGGCGAGCGACGGCGCCCGCCGCGCGTTCAGCGTTGCGCCTGGTAGGCCGCCAGCGCGCCGCGCAGGTCGTCCTTGAGCGTGTCGACCTCCTCCAGGCCGATCGACAGGCGCACGATGGGCCGGTCGGTCGCCGGGAAGGCGCGGCCGGCCTGCAGCCCCGCCGGGTAATAGGCGGCCAGGCTGTGCACCCCGCCCCAGCTGGCGCCGATGGCGAAATGCCGCAGTGAGTCGAAGAAACCGTTGAAGGCCGCCTCGGGCGCCGGCGCCAGCATCATCGAGAACAGGCAGCCGTTGGTGCGGAAGTCGCGCTGCCACAGGCCATGGCCCGGGTCGGAGGGCAGCGGCGGATACAACAGGCGCTCGACCTGCGGCTGCGCCTGCAGCCACTCGGCCACGCGCAGGGTCGCGTCGCTCTGCGCGCGCAGCCGCAGCGCCAGCGTCTCCAGGCCGCGCAGCACCAGGAAGCAGTCGTCCGGGCTGACCTGCTGGCCGAGGATGCTCTGGGTCTCCCGCAGCACGGCGTAGTGGTCGGCGTCGTTCATGCTGATGCTGCCCATCAGCACGTCGGAATGGCCGCCGAAGAACTTGGTGGCGGCCTCAACGCTGAAGTCGACGCCGTGCGCCAGCGGCTGGAAGCCCAGCGGGCTGGCCCAGGTGTTGTCCATCATGGTCAGCACGCCGTGGCGCCGCGCGGCGGCGGCGATGGCGGGCACGTCGGCCATTTCCATGGTGACGGTGCCGGGCGCCTCGATGCAGATCATGCGGGTGGCCGGGCGGATCAGCGCCTCGATGCCGGCGCCGATCGACGGGTCGTACAGTTCCACGTCCACGCCCATGTGCGCCAGCCACTTCTCGCCGAAGGTCTTGAGCGCGCCATAGCAGGCGGCCGACAGCAGCAGGTGGTCGCCGCCGCGCACGAAGCCCATCACCACCGTCATCAGTGCCGCCGCGCCGGACGGCGTGATGACGCAGTGGCGGCCGCCTTCGAGCGCGGCGATGCGATCTTCCAGCAGGCGCGCCGTGGGCGTGCCGGTGACGCCGTAGCTGAAGCCGTCGGGCTGGCGGTGTTTGCGGTTGACGAAGGCGTCGAGCGAGTCGAACACCACGGTCGAGGCGCGCTGCACGGCGGGCGACAGGCTGGCGAAATCTCTATTAGTCTGATTGATAGCTTTCATCTAATCTATTTGCTGGGCTTAGGAGTGATCGGGAACAGCGCCAGTGTCTGCCTTTCCTACCATTGCCTCAACAATCGAAGAAACTTAGTCAATAAGCGGGACTTATAGATGGACATGCGCGAGATCCAGGTCTTCCGGGCCGTGATGCAGGCCGGCACCACCAGCAAGGCCGCCACCCTGCTGGGCATTTCGCAGCCGGCGGTGAGCCAGGCCATCCGCAAGCTGGAAACCTCGTCGGAATTGCGGCTGTTCGAGCGCGTGCGCGGCCGGCTGGTGCCGACCCAAGAGGCCGGCGCGCTGATGGAGGAAGTGGATCGCTGTTTCGCCGGCTTCGAGCTGATCGAGCACCGCATCCGCAGCCTCAAATCGTTCGGCGTCGGGCGCCTGGCGGTGGGGTCGCTGCCGGCGCTGGGCACCGGCTTCATGCCGCGCGCGATCGCCGCGTTCGGCCTGCAGGACCGCCGCATCCAGATGTCGTTCCAGATCATGAGTTCGCGCGAGGTGCTGCAACAGGTCACGGCCGGGCAACTCGATTTCGGCCTGATGGCCGACGAACTGTCGGTGGCCGGCCTGGAGCATTCGGAATTCCTGCGGGTGCCGGGCGTGATCGCCATGCACAGCCGCCATCCGCTGGCGGCGCGGCCGCGCATCACGCTGCGCGACCTGACCGAGCATCCCTTCATCGCGCTCAATCCCGAGGACGCCAGCCGCCGGCGCCTGGAAACGGCGCTGCACGACCAGGGCCTGGCGCTGCGGCCGGTGCTGGAGACGCCCTATTCCAATTCCGTCTGCGAGTTCGCGCTGCACGGCGTCGGCATCGGCCTGGTGCATCCGGTCATGGCGCTGGACTACCTGGCGCGCGGCCTGACCATCAAGCCGCTGGAACTGGACATCGGCTTTGCCTGCCTGCTGGTGTTCCGGCCCGGCACACCGCTTTCAGAGAACGCGCGGGCGTTGCTGAAAGCGATGCGCATCGAGCTGGACCGGGATCTCAAGCGGATCCGGACGGCGCTCAGTACTTGAAGCTCAGGCGCGCCCAGAAGGTGCGCCCGGGTTCGTTGAAGGCCGTGTTGGCGGCAAAGCCGAAACCGGCGTCGCCCGCCAGGTTCAGGTGCTCGGCATAGGTCTTGTCGAACAGGTTGTCCACGCCCAGCGACAGCTGCACCTGCTTGCTGAACGCGTAGCCGCCGTTGAGCGAAAACACGCCGAAGCCGGCGCTCGGGCCGAAGTCCTTGCTGACGACGTTGCCCTGCTCGAGGGCGTAGCGGCGCTGCGCGGCCACCACGCGCCACAGGGCGCCCGCCGACCAGGTGCCATCGTCGTAGGCGGCGCTGAGCCGGGCTTCGAGCGGCGGCATCTGCGGCATGGGGCGGCCGTCGCTGCGGTTCTGGCCCCACGCATACGCCAAGGTGCCGCCCAGTTTCCAGCGCGGCGCGACCTGGTACGACACCCCCAGTTCGCCGCCGGCAATGCGCGCATCGACATTGCGCGCCTGGGCGGTCGCGCCCATGCCTCCCATGCCGCCCTTGCCATAGTCGAACAGGATGAAGTCGTCGACGTAGCCCGCATAGCCCGACACCCAGGCGTCGAGCGTATCGGTCTTGTATTGCGCGCCCAGGTCCAGTTGCGTGGTCTTTTCCGGTTTGACGCCGCGGAACGCGTTGACCGAACCGTCCGGCCCCTTGGTCGGCGAGAACAGCTCCCAGTAGTCGGGGAAGCGCTCCGCGTGGCCCAGGCCGATGTAGACGGTGGCCGGCAGCGCGGCCAGATCGCGTTCATAGCGCAGGAAGCCGCTGGGCAGCGTGTCGTTGCGGCGCTCGCCGGCCGTGGGGTTGGGCCTGAGCATCATCCTGGAGCCGGTCTCGCGGCGGAAGTCCTTGGCCGAGGCCCAGTCCACGCGCGCGCCGCCGATGACGCGGCTGTCGTCGGCGGCATGCCAGGTCAGTTCACCGAATACCCCGGTGTTGGCGAAGCTCGCGTCCTTGATCCAGCTGTTGGCGCGGTACGAAACCATGGCGTTGCCCTTGCGCGAGCGATGGCGGCTTTGCTGGAAGTCCAGGCCCGTCACCAGGCTCAGGTCGGGCGCCAGGTTCCAGGTGCCGGCGATGCGGCCGCCCCAGGTGGCGCGGTCCACGTTGGAGGCCATCGCCATTGGCATCATGCCGTGCGGGTCCGGCTTGCGCAGGGTGTAGTTGTCCATCACGTGGTCGGCGTAGTTGTAGTAGAGCTGCGCCTCCAGCTTGTCCAGCATGCCGCCCAGGTTGCGCTTCTCGGCGCGCAGCCCGAAGCTCTCGCGCTTGAACTGCGAGCCGTCCATGCCGCGGCCGGCATAGCGCGCCTGGCCGTCGCCGGTGCCCGCCGTCAATTCATAGACCGTATCGGCGTCGGGCGTGAAGCCCAGCGCCACGTCGGCATTCCATTTGTCCCAGCGCGACGGCACGGTGTTGCCGTCGCCATCCTTGTAGTCCTGCGAATGCGAGTGATTGGCCGTGAAGCGGGTGTAGACCTTGTCGTTGCCCACCGTCAGGTCGGCGGCCTGGTCGTTGCGGCCGTTTGATCCGCCCTGCAGGCTGCCATCGAAGCGCGCGTCGGCTTCGGTGAAGCGTGGCGTGTCGCGGTCGAACTTGATGGTGCCGGCCGAGGCGCCCGGCCCCCACAGCACCGTCTGCGGACCCTTGATGACGGTGAGCTTGTCGAAGTTCTCGGGCGAAATGTACGAACTGGGCGCATCCATGCGCGCCGGGCAGGCGCCCGGCATCGAGGTGCCATCGGTCAGGATGTTCAGGCGCGAACCGAACATGCCGCGCAGCACCGGATCGCCGTTGGTCCCGCCGTTGCGCACGGCCGAGAAGCCCGGGATGGTCTTGAGATAGTCGGTGCCGTCGCTGGCCGGCAGCGGCTGGCGCGGGATCTTTGGATCGGTGGTGACGGTCAGCGGGGCGCTTGGCGCCACGCCGGTGATGACCACCGGGTCGGTCATCGTGATGCCGTCGCTGTCGACGGTGTTCGACCAGGCGGGCAATGCCGCCGCCAACGCGGTGACCAGGCAGCTGGCCCGCAGGATTTCCTTTTTCTTGCGCATGGGATTCTCTGGATCTGAACAGGCTGGACGCGCGCGACCACGCGGGCCGCATCGGTGCGCGCCAGCAAAAAATGGAAAGGACGGGGTTCAGGCCAACAGAGGGGGCGCGCGCGGCTGCCGTGGCAACCGCGCCTGCGCGCTGGAGAAATGGATATCGATGGTGGGCGCCGGCAGCGCCAGCGGCGTGCTGGGCAACAGCCAGGCCAGCAACGCCAGCCCGGGCAGCGCCGCGCCGCCCAGCATGGCGCACCCGGCGAAACAGCAATGCGGCAATGCGCCGCTATGCTGCTGCACGTCCTGCGCGAGGCCGCCGCCAGCGTCCAGCGTGACCACACGCGGTCCGCTGGCGGTGCAGATGATGGTGGTGGCGCCGGGCGCGGTGCTGGGCCCGGCCAATGCGGCGGAAGCGATCAGCGCCTGGAAGACGAACAGGAACACCGCGACCAGCGCGGTGCAGCGTCTTCGGGCAACGGCGCCTGTGTGCATTCGCATCCTCTTGAAGTCGCGGATGGTAGCACGCAGGGCGCCGTGAAAAAGGCCTCGCGGGCAGCTGTAGGACGCACGGAAAGGCCAATCGCGCGGCGATCAGCCCCTTGCCTTGACGTGGATCAAGCCGGCCGGCCCTGCCCCGCCGGCGGACGCAGGCGCCTGCGCGTCGGATCGGGCCGCGGCACCGCGGCGATCAGCCTGCGGGTGTAGTCGTGCGCCGGCGCCTCGAAGATGCGGTCGCACTCGCCCTCTTCCACCAGCTCGCCTGCGGCCATGATGGCCACGCGGTCGGCGAAGTGCCGCACCACGCCCAGGTCGTGCGAGATGAACAGGTAGGTCAGTCCATGCTCGGCCTGCAGGTCGGCCAGCAGGTCCAGCACCTGCGCCTTGACCGACACGTCCAGCGCCGACACCGCCTCATCGGCGATGATGAAGCGCGGTTCCAGCGCCAGCGCCCGGGCGATCGCGATGCGCTGGCGCTGGCCGCCCGAGAACTGGTGCGGAAAACGCTGCGCGTGTTCGGGCCGCAGCCCCACCCGTTGCAGCAGCGCGAGCATGCGCGCGCGGCGTTCGTCGGGCGTGTGCAGCCGATGGATCACCATGCCGTCCATGATGGCGTCCCCTGCCGTGCGGCGCGGATTCAGGCTGGAGTACGGGTCCTGGAAGATGGTCTGCACCTGGCGCCGGAAGGCGCGCAGCGCGGGACCGGCCAGTTGGCCGACGTCATGGCCGGCCAGATGGATGCGGCCCGCGCTGGGCCGCAGCAGGCCGGCGATGCAGCGGCCCAGCGTGCTCTTGCCCGAGCCGGACTCGCCCACCAGGGCCAGCGTGGTGCCGGCGGCCATCGCCAGGCTGACGCCCTTGACCGCGTGCACCACGCGGGTCGGCCGGCCCAGCAGGCCGCGGGCGGCGACATAGTCCTTGGTGACGCCTTCGGCGCGCAAGATGAAATCGGTCATGGCGTGGCTCCCCGGACGGCGGCCCGCGCCGGTGGCGCCAGGCGGCGGGCGCGGTCGCGCGGCGCGTCCACGTCCGGCACGGCGGCCAGCAGCGCCTGGGTGTAGGGATGCGCCGGGCGCGCGAAGATCTGCTGCACCATGCCCTCCTCCACCACTTCGCCCGCCCGCAACACCACCACCCGATCGGCGATCTCGGCCACCACGCCCAGGTCATGGGTGATGAACAGCACGGCGGCGCCGGTTTCGGCCTGGATCGAGAACAGCAGTTCCAGCACCTGGGCCTGCACCGTCACATCCAGCGCGGTGGTCGGCTCGTCGGCGATGATGAGCTTGGGCGACAGCGCGCAGGCGATCGCGATCATGACCCGCTGCCGCATTCCGCCCGAAAGCTCATGCGGATAGGCCTTGGCGCGTTGCGCCGGCTCGCGGATGCCGACCCGCTCCAGCAGCGCCACGGCGCGCTCCCAGGCCGCCTTGCGGCCCGCCTGGCCGTGCAGGCGGATGACCTCGGCGATCTGGCTGCCCACGGTGCGGCCGGGATTGAGCGCGGTCATCGGTTCCTGGAACACCATCGCCATCTCCTTGCCGCGCAGGGCATCCCGCTCGCTCTCGGTCGCGCGCAGCAGGTCGCGGCCGTCGAAGCGCAGCGAATCGGCCGCCACCCGCCCCGGCGGGTCCACCAGGCCCATCAGGGAAAAGCCCGTGACCGATTTGCCGGAGCCGGATTCGCCCACCAGGCACACCACCTCGCCGCGCCGCAGCGTCAGGTCCACGCCCTTGACCGCGGCGAACGGCCCTTGCGGGGTGTCGAAATCGACGGTCAGGTTCCTGACCGCCAGCAGCACGTCGGCGTCGTGGCTCATCGTTGCAACTCCGGATTGAGCGCGTCCTGCAGCCAGTCGCCCAGCACGTTGACGGCCAGCACGGTGAAGAACAGCGCCAGCGCCGGCACCAGCACCGGCCACGGATTGGTGAACAGGTAATCCTTGAGCGATCCCACCATCTGCCCCCAGGAAGGCACCGGCGGCCGCACGCCCAGGCCGAGAAAGCTCAGGCCGGCCTCCAGCAGCATGGCGAACGAGAACGTGAACGAAGCCTGCACCGCGATGATCGAGCGCATATTGGGCAGCACCTCGTGCCAGATGATCCAGCCGCTGCCCGCGCCCAGCGAACTGGCCGCCAGCACGTGTTCACGCGCCCGGATGCCGCGCGCCACGCCCCAGGCAACGCGGGCGAACTGGGGCGCGTACAGGATGCCGATGGTGCCCACCAGCGTCGGCAGATTGCCGCCGATGAAGGCCAGCACCACCAGCGCCACGAAGATCTCCGGCAGCGACACGAAGACGTCGACCACGCGGATCGCGGCGGCCTCGGCGCGCCGGCCCAGGAAGGCCACGCCGACGCCGAGCGCCACGCCCAGCACGCCCGCCAGGATCACCGCCGCCGCGGCCACCGACAGCGACACCCGGGCGCCGTGGACCGCCCGCGCCAGCAGGTCGCGGCCCAGTTCGTCGGTGCCCAGCCAGTGCCGCCAGGACGGCGAGGACAGCAGGTTGGCGGCGTCGATGCGGTACGGATCGGCCAGGCCCAGCGTCGGGCCCAGGATGGCGGCCAGTACCACCACGGCCAGGAAGCCGAGCGCCAGCCGGACCGCCACGCCGGTCTTGGGGATACGAAGCGATGCGATCATGCGGAAGGCCTGCGGATACGGGGGTCGACGAAGCCCTGCGCCAGGTCGATGACCAGGCTGATCAGGATGAACAAGGCGAAGATGGCCAGGAGCGAACCCTGGATCACGGGGTAGTCGCGCGAGAATGCCGCGCTCACCAGCAGCGAACTCAGGCCCGGCCAATCGAACAGCGCCTCGATGATGACGGTGCCGCCCAGCAGGTTGCCGGCGCGCACGCCGACGATGGCGATGACCGGCACCAGCGCGTTCGGCAGCGCGTGCCGCAGGATCGCCCGGCCGCGCGGCATGCCCTTGGCGCGGGCCAGCTTGACGTAGTCGCGGCCCATCACGTCCGCCAGGCTGGCGCGCGTCATGCGCGCCACCACGCCCATGAAGTTCAGGCCGATGGTGAGCGACGGCAGGATCAGCGCCAGGCAGTGCTGCAGCGGGTCGTCCGAGAACGGCACGAAGCCCGACGACGGCAGCCAGCCCAGCGCCAGGCTGAACAGCAGCACCAGCAGGATGCCCAGCACGAACACCGGCGCCGAGAATCCCGCCACCGCGATCACCGCGGCCAGGGCGCCCGCCAGCCGGCCGCGCGAGCGCGCCGCGACCACGCCCAGCGGCACGCCGAGCAGCACGGCGATCAACAGCCCGGCGCCGATCAGCTCCAGGCTGCGCGGAATGCGCCGCGCCAGTTCGTCGGCCACCGGTTCGCCGGTGCGCAGCGAAACCCCCAGGTCGCCGCGCGCCAGCGCGCCGGCCCAGTGCGTGAACTGCGTGCCCAGCGGCAGGTCCAGGCCGAGTTGCGCCCGCACCCGCGCCACGGCCACCGGATCGCTGCCGGCCTGGTCGCCCAGCATGATGGCGACCGGATCGCCGGGCAGCAGGTGGATGGCGATGAACACCACGCCCGTGGCCAGCGCCAGCGTGATCGCGGCAGACCCCAGGCGCCTCAGCAGAAAGGGCAGCATGCCGGCGCGCTCACTTGAGCCACATGGTGGGCAGCGAGATGCCCGGGCTGCTTTCGCTCAGCGCCCCGCCCAGCTGGGTGTAGCCCTGCACCTTGCGCAGGTAGCCCTGGGCCTGCTCGCGCCAGCTCACGAAGACCCACGGGCTGGTCTCCAGGATGCGCTTTTCCGCCTGCTGGTAGATCGGCTGGCGCGCCTTGGGATCGGTCAGCGCGCGGCCCTGGGCCAGCAGCTTTTCCAGCTCGGGATCGCGGTAGCCTATCGGCTTGGCCCAGTAGCTGGAGTCGCCGCCCAGGTAATAGGCGTAGGCGTCCGGGTCGGGCAGCTTGACCGACACGCCGTAGATCATCGACTCGTAGTCGCCGCGGTTCTTGCGCTCGACCAGCGTGGCCCATTCGACGGGTTCCAGCTTCAGGTTGATGCCGACTTCCTTCAGGTTGGCCTGCACCACCTGTGCCATCGTGGTGTAGATGCCCAGGCCCTGGAACACCACCATGGACGCGTCCACGCCGTTGCCGTAGCCGGCCTCGGCCAGCAGGGCGCGGGCCTTGGCGGTGTCGCGCTTGTAGGTGCCGTCCAGCGACTTGTCGTAGTACGGCGAATCCTCGGGCGTGGGCGCGCCGTAGATCGGCTTGCCGTAGCCGAAGAAGGCGGCCTTGGACACGGCCTCGCGGTCGATGGCGTAGGACACCGCGCGGCGCACGCGGGCGTCGTCGAACGGCTTCTTGCCGGTGTTGAACCAGACGCTCATGAAAGCGCCGCCGGCGGTGTCGATTCGGGTGCCGGCATTGCGGCGCAGCACGTCGATGTCCTTCCACGGCACGAAGTCGATCATGTCCAGCGACTGGCTGCGCAAGGCGTTGACGCGCGCGTCGTCGCTCTTGATCATGCGGAAGTCGACGCCGTCCAGATACGGTTGGCCACTGACGAAGTAGCGCGGGTTGCGCGTCAGGCTGGCGCGCACGGCCGGTTCGTAGCTCTTTAGCTGGAACGGGCCGGTGCCGTTGGCCGACAGCTTCAGGTTGGCGCCGCCCTCGACCCACTTGCGCGAGACGATGGCGGCCTCGGGCAAGGCCAGCACGCTCAGCATGGTGGCGTCGGCCGAGGGCTTTTCCACCTTGACGGTGGCCGCATCGACCACGGTGACGACGGCGCCCTGCAGGTTCGAGCGCAGCGTGGCCCCGGTGGCCGGGTCCAGGATGCGGTCGAGCGAGAATTTGACGTCGTCGGCGGTCACCGGCGAGCCGTCCTGGAAGGCCACGTCGGGCCGCAGGTGGAACACGATGGTGCGGGCGTCGGGCTGTTCCCAGCTTTGCGCCAGCCGCGGCACGATCGCGCCGCTCTTGTCATAGCCCGCCAGCGGGCTGTAGAGCGCCTCGATCAGCACCTTCCAGGCGCTGCCGCCATAGACGTGCGGATCGAGCGACACGATCTCGGACACCGTGCCATAGCGCAGCGTGCCGCCCTGCTTGGGCGTCTCGGCGGCCTGCGCGGCCGCGGCGCCAGCCGCCAGGGCGCAGGCGCTCAACAGGTGCGCCAGGCGGCGCCAGGTATGCATCATCGTCATGTTTTACCCCTTGTACACAATGCCGGTCCGTGCCGGGCGCGCCGTCAGGACGGCAGCGCCTCGACCAGTCGGTCGATTTCACTGGAATCGTTGTAGTAGCTCGGCGAAATGCGCAGGTTGCCGCCGCGCACCGCCAGGTCGACGCCGGCGTCGCGCAGGCGCTGCGCCAGTTCCTGCGCGTCATGGCCCGGATGCTTGAACGACAGGTTGCCCGACGCCTCGCCCGGCGCCCGCGAACTGACGATCTGGTAGCCCTTGCGCTGCAAGGCGGCGCCGGCATGGTCGGTCAACTCCAGGATGTGGGTTTCGATGCGGGCCGGCGTCAACGCCAATTGCACCCGCACCGCGGCATCCAGCCCCCAGATGCCGGTGAAGTTGGCCAGCGCCTCTTCGAAGCGACCGGCATTGGGCCGGTACTCCAGCAGGTAATGCATGTGGTCTTCGGTGCTGTCGACGCTGTGATAGCCCACGCTGGGCGGGTCCAGCAGCCCCAGCACGCTCTTGCGGCAATAGAAATAGCCGGTGCCGATCGGCGCCAGCATCCACTTGTGGCCGCCCACAGACAGGAAGTGGATGCCCAGCCGCTCCACGTCCAGCTCCAGCGCGCCGGCCCACTGGATCGCGTCCAGGTTCAGGTACACGCCGCGTTCGTGGCACAGGTTGGAGGTGGCTTCCAGGTCCTGGCGAAAGCCATTGGAGAACTGCACCGCGCTCAGCGACACCAGGCGGGTGCGGTCGTCCATCAGCTTGCGGATATCGTCCACCAGGATGCGGCCGTTGCGGTTCTTCACCCAGCGGATGGTAACCCCGCGCGCGGCCAGCTTCATCCAGCAATACACGTTGGACGGGTATTCGATGTCGGCCAGGATCAGGTTGTCGCCATCGCGCCAGGGAAAACCGTTGGCCACGTGCACCAGGCCTTCGGTGGTGTTCTTGACGTAGGCGATCTCGTCGCGGTGCGCGCCGATCAGACGGCCGATGCGGGCCTTGATGGTCTCCTCGGCGTAGCGGCACCACTCGGGATAGGCGTTGCGGCCGTTGTCGCGCACGTCCTCCATGAAGCGGTTCACGGCCGCCACCACCGGCAGGCTCAGCGCGCCGATCGACGCGTTGTTCAGGTAGGCCCGCCGTTGCTTGATCGGGAACGCGTCGCCGACATTGCTCCAGTCGAGCTGCTCGATGCCATTGCGGTCATCGGGAAAAAGTGCCGCGGGTCCGCCCACGGAAACCGGTCTGTCCAGGATATTCACGCCGCGCCTCTTTCGTTGAAGGTGGGATGATCCTAAGATTGCGTGAATTCATGCGTCAATTTCGTTTGGAGTATTGATTCATGCGCTTTTGTAATGTGTTGCCGCCGCCAGGCCGCCCTGCCCTGGGGCAGGCGCCGGTCCGTGCCCGCCCGCCTCGCGCCGCCTGTCGGGGTTTGTCCCTATGCGCCTGAACCGCCTGCAGGCGCTGCGCGCCGTGCTCGAGACCGGCAGCGTCACCGAAGCCTCGCACCGCATCCACCGCACGCAGCCGCAGATCAGCCGCCTGATCTCGGCGCTGGAGGATGAAGTCGGCTTTCCGCTGTTCCTGCGCCAGGGGCGCGGCCTGATCCCGACCCAGGAATGCCTGCGCTTCTACGAAGGCACGCGCCACATCCTGGCCGGTTTCGAAGAAGTCTCGCGCATCGCCGACTCGATCCGCACCCAGCAGGACGCCTGGCTGCGCATCCTGACCCAGCCCTACTTCGCCTACAGCGTCACGCCGCGCGCCATCGCCGATTTCGCGCGCAGCCATCCCAAGGTCAGGGTGTCGCTGGAAGTGCGCTCGCGGGTGGACGTCGGCCTGTGGATGTCGGGGCAGCAGTTCGACCTGGGCGTGGCCGCGCTGCCGATCGACTTTCCCGGCATCCGTTCGCGCACCTTTGCCCAGGTGCGCCTGGTGATCGCCATGCCGGAAGGCCACCGGCTGGCGGCCCGGCGCGTCGTCACGGCCGACGACATCGAGGACGAACCCTTCATCGCCCTGCGTCCCTTCACCCTGCTGCGCCAGCACATCGACGACCTGATGGAAAAACGCGGCCTGCGCCTGCGGCTGGTGATGGAAACCTCGTCGGGCCAGTCCGCCTGCCAACTGGCGGCGCTGGGCATGGGCATCGCGCTGGCCGATCCGATCCTGGCGGCCAACGTGCCCGGCATCGTGCTGCGCGACTTCGAGCCACGCCTGACCATGCCGTATGGCTTCCTGCTGCCCAGTTCCTATGCGCCATCGGAACAGGCGCGCGAGTTCGCGCGCGTGCTGACGCGGCTGGTGCGCGAGATGGCGCCGGACCGGGTCGACCTGGTCGATCCGGGCGCGGGCGAGGCGGACGGGTTGATGGCCTTTCCCTAGCGCGCCGTCGCGCGGACCGCGCTATCGTCCTGTTTTTGGAACGCTGATGGCAAATTTTGCCTACTAGTGCCGTCATCGTCCGCAAATTATCGTGACGACTCTGCTTACCCACCCCCGAGGAGTCCCGTCATGAGCCAACCCGCGAACTTCAATGGCGCCCGTCCGGTCATCGTTCCGGACCAGGCCGCGATGCTGCTGATCGACCATCAGAGCGGCCTGTTCCAGACCATCGGCGACCTGCCCTTCACCACCGTGCGCGCCCACGCCTCGGCGCTGGCCAGGATGGCCACGCTGACCAAGATGCCGGTGATCACCACCGCCTCGGTGCCGCAAGGTCCCAATGGTCCGCTGATCCCCGAAATCCACCAGAACGCGCCGCATGCCAAGTACGTCGCGCGCCGTGGCGAGATCAACGCCTGGGACAATCCCGACTTCGTTGCCGCGGTCAAGGCCACGGGCCGCAAGCAGCTGATCATCGCCGGCACCATCACCAGCGTCTGCATGGCCTTTCCCAGCATTGCCGCGGTGGCCGACGGCTACCAGGTGTTCGCCGTGATCGACGCCTCGGGCACCTATTCGAAGATGGCGCAGGAAATCACGCTGGCGCGCGTGGTCCAGGCCGGCGTGGTGCCGATGGACACCGCCGCGGTGGCGTCGGAACTGCAACGCACCTGGCACCGCGACGACGCGGCGCAATGGGCGGAAATCTACGGCGGCATTTTCCCGTCGTACCAGTTGCTGGCCGAAAGCTACGCCAAGGCGCAGGACGTCGAACGCAACCAGGAAGCGCTGGACTCGCAACGCGCCTGATGCGCAACGGCGCGGGCCCGGGCGCCGTGCCCGCGCCCGCCGTCGGCGTGCCGCGCACAATATTCATGCGCGCTTAACACGTTCGTCATTCGGCGTTCCTAAGCTTCCCACTTTTTCTGAATGGGCAGCACACAGATGGCGCACGACACGCAAGACAGCAAGCACGGCATTGCCACGATTTCCAACAACCTGCCGACGGCGGCCGATCCGCGCCGGCGCAGCCTGCTGAAAGCCGGCTTTGGCGCCACGCTGCTGCCGGTGGGCGGCTCGCTGCTGCTTTCGGCCTGCTCCAGCGATGACGACGACGATGAGGACAGCCCGTCGACCGCCACGCCCGCGCCGCAACCGAAGAACATCTCCAGCTTCGCCGTGGCCGTGCTGCCGGACACGCAGTTCTACTCGCGCTACGCCACCGACGCCGAGAACCAGCAGTTCATGCGCAAGTACGGCAGCGAGCCGTACAAGGCCCAGACGCAGTGGGTCGCGGACCATGCCAGGTCGCTGGGCATCCCCTTCCTGATCCACCTGGGCGACGTGGTCGACCAGCAGGGCAAGCCGGACCAGTGGACCGTGGCCAGCTCGGCCATGAAGATCCTGGAAGACGCCAAGGTGCCGTATTCGATCCTGGCGGGCAATCATGATGTGATCCTGGATCGCGACTACGTGGACCCCAGCAGCCAGGCCAGCGCCACCGATGCGCAGCGCACGCTGGCCAACGAGCCCTACCTGAAGACCTTCGGCACCGACCGCGCCCGCAAGCAGGCCACCTTCGGCGGCCGCGATCCCAGCGGCTTTCATGAGTACCACGTGTTCGAGGCCGAGGGCCAGAAGTTCATGGTGTTGTCGCTGTCATGGCGCATTTCCGATGGCGCCCTGGCCTGGGCCAACCAGGTCATCCGCGCCAATCCGACGCTGCCGGTGATCCTCGTCAACCACCAACTGCTCAACATCGACAAGGACGGCGTCAGCCCGCTCGAAGTGCCGTATGGCCTGATGCTGTGGGACAAGCTGATCCGCGACAACGACCAGATCTTCATGACCCTGAACGGCCACTACCATGGCGCCGCGCGCCTGACCAAGATGAATGCCTTCGGCAACGCGGTCGAGGAAATGGTGGTGGACTACCAGATGGCCTACCAGGGTGGCAACGGCCTGATGCGGCTGTATGAATTCGACCTGAGCAACAACGAGATCCGGGTGCTGTCGTTCTCGCCCTGGGTGCCGCAGAAGCCCAAGGACACGCTCAACGCCTTCGACCAGGCGGTGCTGACGGGCGCCAATGAGCAATTCACCATCAAGATGGATTTCGCCAAGCGCTTTGGCGGCTTCAACAAGACGTTCCAGGCCGCCGCGCCGACGCACACCTCGCTGGTGGACCAGGCCCGCGCGCTGATCCTGGCCAACTACACCGACCCCGCCGCCAACGCGCAGAAGCCCGCGGTCGACAGCGACGACTACCCGCAGGTGCCGGGCACGCTGGCGCACTGGCGCTTCTTCGGCGGCGCCGATGGCCAGCCGGTGCCGGTGGGCCAGGTGATCCAGGACAGGGCCGGCCTCAATCCCATCAGCCGCGCCGCGCTCAACATCGACGGCGTGGCCGGCGCCCAGCTGGGCGACCTGCTGTGGTCCAGCGACCATCACTACCTGTCGGCGGCGCCCGGCTCGGTGCGCTTTCTCAACACCGACAAGAACACCGGCCGCATGAGCTATTTCAGCACCGCCACCTCGGCGGTGCTGAACGCCGAGACCGTGCTCAACGGCTACACGGTGGAAGCCTTCATCAAGATCGACCGCGATTGGACCTCGCAGAAAAATGCCTGGATGAACATCATGACGCGCGACGGCAAGCGCGGCGACCTGCCCGGCTACAGCGGCGGCGACCCGGAATCGCCGCCCCTGTTGTTCGCCATCTCCAGCCTGCGCGAAGTGCAATGGGAGGTGGTGCCCGAGCGCAGCGGCGCGCGCGAAGCCAAGGCCAACTGGTCCGGCGAGATCATCGCCGACAAATGGATGCACGTGGCCATCGTCAACGACGGCGCCACGCACGAGACCATCCTGTACGTCGAAGGCGCCCCGGTGCTGCGCAACGTGGCCGACGCCCCGGGCCTGGCGACGCTGGCCGCCAACATGCCGTGGATCATCGGCGCCGGGTCGTGGGACGGCGCGCGCGCCGACGGCTTCTTCGGCAGCATCGGCGAAATCCGCATCGTCAACCAGGCGCTCAAGCCCGCGCAGTGGCTGACGGCGCGCCGCGGCGGCTGATCGGGCGGCCTGGTTATTTAGTCATGACGCACAACTAAACAACCAATCCTTCGTTGGGCGCCGCGCGGCGCTCCCGTAATGTTTGCCAGGCAAGCAGGGAATTCCCCTGCGTCTCGCGACATGAACTACGGAGAGCGCCAGCATGAACCAGCCTTTGCACCCGAGCCAAGCGTCACGATCCGCCGCCGTCAAGGCGACGCTGGACTACCCGGTGATCGACACCGACGTGCACGTCAACGACTACGCGCCGGTCCTGGAGGACTACGTCCAGCACTACGGCGGCGGCAAGCTGGTGGATGCCTTGCGCAAGGCCCTCGGTTCGCGCTTTGCCACCAGGAGCGGCGGCAAGGACTGGTACCAGCAGAGCCCGGCCGAGCGCCAGGACAACCGCACCCTGCGCTCGCCCTGGTGGGCGCGGGTCACGCGCAACACGCTGGACCTGGCCACCTACACCCTGCCGGAGCTGCTCAACGAACGCCTGGCCGAGCAAGGCGCGGACTATTCCGTGCTGTTTCCCAACGACGTGCTGGCGCCGCTGGGTGCCGGCGATGCGTTCCGCCAGCCGCTGCACCGCGCCATCAACCACTTCCATGCCGACCAGTACCGCAAGTACAGCGACCGCCTGACGCCGGTGGCCGGCATTCCGCTGAACACGCCGCAGGAAGGCATCGAGGAACTGGAATTCGCGGTCAAGACGCTGGGGCTGAAGGTCATCAACATCGCCGGCGGCGTCAAGCGGCCGATCAAGGCGATCGCGCGCAAGTATCCCGCCGCCGACCATCCCGAGATCGCCCGGCACGCCAGTTACATCGACTTCTACGGCATCGACAGCGAGTACGACTACGACCCGTTCTGGGCCAAGGTGGTCGAGCTGGGCGTGCCGGTCACCACGCACTACGGCAGCCAGGGCTGGACCGGGCGCCATTCCATCAGCAACTACATGTTCAACCACATCGGGCACTTCGCCGATGGCTCGCAGGCCTTCGCCAAGGCGCTGTTCTTCGGCGGCGTCACGCGACGCTTCCCGAACCTGCGCGTGGCGCTGCTGGAAGGCGGCGCCGACTGGGGCTCGCACGTCTACACGCACCTGGTGGACCGCTGGGAAAAGCGCAACCGCGCCGCGGTGCAGAACTACAACCCGGCCAACGCCGACGTGGCGCTGCTGCACGAATTGTTCCAGCGCTACGGCGCCGACTTCATCCGCGGCCGCGATATCGACCCGCGGCAGCTGCTGCGCGACAGCCTGGGCATCTCGGCCCTGCCGCACAGCCGCGACCCGCACCCGGACGAGCTGGACGACTTCGCCGCCGCCGGTATCGAGTCGGTCGAGGACATCCGCAAGCGCTGGGTCGACAGCTTCTACTTCGGCTCGGAGTCCGACGACCGCACCGTGGCGGCGGCCTTCAACGACAAGGTCAACCCGCTCGGCGTGAAGATCAACGCCATCTGGTCTTCGGACATCGGCCACTGGGACGTGCCCGACCTGACCGCGCCGCTGGCCGAAAGCTGGGACCTGGTCGAACAGGGCGTGATCAGCGCGCAGGACTTCAAGGCGCTGGTGTTCGGCAACCCCTACCGCTTCTATACCGAGGCCAATCCGGCTTTCTTCCAGGGCACCGCCATCGAGCGCAAGCTGGCCGCGCCGGCGCGCGCGGCCGCCTGACCCCGCCCGCCGTTGTCTGCCTGACCGCCGGACGGCGTGATGCCGGCCGGCTGCCCGATCCTTTCCTGAACGAGTCATTCCATGAAGTCATTGATGATCCTGAGTAAACGCATTGCCGCGCTGGGCCTGGTGGCCCTGGCGGCGTGGGGCGGCAGCGCCCGGGCCGCCGACGTGATCCGCGTCGGCGTGGCCACCGCCGGCGGCGGCGATCCGATCACCTGGGGCGGTTCGCCCGGCGGCGTGGTGCGCGTCAACCAATGGCTGGAACAGGCCTTCGCCGCCGACGGCGTCAAGGTCGAATGGCTGTTCTTCAAGGGCGCCGGCCCGGCCGTCAACGAAGCGCTGTCCAACAAGCAGATCGACTTCGCCTACCAGGGCGACCTGCCGCAGGTGGTGGGCCGCGCGAACGGCCTGAAGACCAAGCTGCTGCTGGTCAGCGGCGCGCGCAACAACCTGTACCTGGTGGCGCCGCCGAATTCCCCGCTCAAGTCCATCGAGGACCTGAAGGACCGCAAGGTGTCGATCTTCCGCGGCACCAACGGCCACCTGGTGGCAATCAACGTGCTGGCCGCGCATGGCCTGGCCGAGCGCGACATCAAGGGCGTCAACCTGGATGCCGGCAGCGCCCAGGCGGCGCTGGTGTCCAACGGCGTGGACGCGGCCTTTGGCGGCTACGAATGGTTCAAGGTGCGCGACCAGGGCCTGGCCAAGGTCATCTACAGCACCCAGGGCCAGGACCCGGCCTACACCCGCCAGGCCTCGCTGCTGGTGCGCGAGGACTTCGAGCGCGAGAATCCCGCCCAGGTGCAGAAGGTGGTGGACGTGTTCGTGCGCGCCGCGCAGTGGTCGTCCGACGAGAAGAACCGCGACGCCCTCTTCAAGATCTGGGAAAAGAGCGGCGTGCCCTACGCCTCGTGGCAGGCCGAGTTCGACAAGCAGGACCTGGCCTCGCGCAACTCGCCGCTGATCGACGACTTCATCATCGCCCGCTACAAGGCGGTGGTGGCCGACGCCGCCAAGCTCAAGCTGATCCGCCGCGAGGTTTCGCTGGACGGCTGGTTCGATCCGCGCTACCTGCAGAATGCGCTCAAGGCCCAGGGGCTGGAGCGCTACTGGACCGCGTTCGACGCCGCCGGCAAGGCGGTGTCCGGCCCGGCGCAGGCCGCGGCGCGCTGACCGGAGCGCCGCCATGTCCTCGCTTTCCCCTATTGCCCTGGCGCGCCCGGCCCCGGCGCCGGCCTGGGCGCGCCAGGCGGCCTGGACCGCCGCGCCCTGGCTGCTGCCGCTGGCGCTGCTGACGCTGTGGCAGACCGGCGCCAGCCAGGGCTGGATCTCGCCGCAGGTGCTGCCGCCGCCCGCCTTCGTCTGGGACACCCTGCGCGACCTGGCGACCAGCGGCGACCTGTGGCTGAACACCCGCGCCAGCCTGCAACGGGTGCTGGTCGGCTTTGCCCTGGGCAGCCTGCTGGGGCTGCTGCTGGGCACGGCGATGGGCTTGTCTCGCCGGCTCGAGGCCTACGTGCTGCCGACCTTCAACGCGCTGGTGCAGATCCCGGTGCTGGCCTGGCTGCCGTTCGTGCTGCTGATCGTCGGCATCGGCGAACCGCTCAAGTACATCCTGATCGCCAAGGCGGCGCTGGTGCCGGTCACGCTCAATACCTTGCAGGGCTTTCGCCAGGCCAGCCCGGCGCTGCGCGAAGTGGCGCGGGTTTATGGCTATAGCCGGCGCCAGGAGGTGCTGGAGGTGGTCGTGCCGCTGGCGCTGCCGACGCTCTTCACCGGGCTGCGGCTGGGCTTCACCAAGGCCTGGCTGTCGCTGGTGGTGGTGGAGCTGGTGGCGTCCAGCGAAGGCCTGGGCTACCTGATCGTCTATGGCCGGCAGTTGTTCCAGCTGGACCTGGTGATGGCCGCGGTGATCGTGGTGGGCGCCATCGGCTATGCCATCGACCGGCTGCTGGACTGGGCCGAGACGCGCCTGATCCAGGGCCGCCCCACCCTCACCGCGCAGGCACGCCCATGAACGCCGCCACTTCCGCCTCCCGCGATGCCGCCGAGCTGGCGCTGTCGCAACCGCTGGCCGTGCGCGCCGGCGGCCGCTGGCGCGGCCTGGTGCTGCCGCTGGCCGCCATCGCGTTGTGGTGGTTGCTGGCGCGCATCGACCTGGTGAATTCGGCCCTGCTGGTGTCGCCCGAAAAAGTGCTGGCCACCGCCGCCGACCAGATCCTGGGCGGCAAGCTGTGGCGCGCGCTCGGCGCCAGCCTGGGCCGCGAGCTGACCGGCTTTGCCATCGGCACGGTCGCGGGCCTGCTGCTGGGCGTGCTGCTGGGCCTGTCGCCCGCCTTCAACCGGCTGGTCGGCCCCAGCTTCAACACCTTCAAGCAGATCTCGCTGTTCGCCTGGATCCCGCTGATCTCGGTGTGGTTCGGGCTGGGCGACACCGCCAAGGTGGTGTTCCTGTCGCTGGCGGCGCTGGTGCCGGTGGTGGTCAATACCTGCGACGGCGTGCGCAACACCCCACCCAAGCTGCTGGAGGTGGCGCGGGTGTACGGCTACAGCCGCTGGCAGACCTTCGCCCAGGTGGTGCTGCCGGCCGCCGCGCCCGCCATCTTCACCGGCGTCTACCTGGCGCTGATCTACTCCTGGCTGGCCACCATCGGCGCCGAATACCTGCTGGTGGCGGGCGTCGGCATCGGCAACCTGCTGATCGAGGGCAGCGAACATTTCCAGATGGACCTGGTGATCTTCGGCATGTTCGTGGTCGGGGTGATCGGCTGGCTCATGAACGCCCTGGCCCGCGTGGCCGAACGCCGGCTCGCGCGCTTGCGCGGGCAGGACCAATAACCGCAGGAAGACTCAGGCATGACTCAACATACTTCGCTGGACCTGTCGCTACAGGCGGTCGGCAAGCGCTATCCCAGCGCCCAGGCCGAAGGCGGCGTGCTGCAGGTGCTCACGGGCGTGGACCTGGAGATCCCCGCCGGCCAGTTCGTTTCCATCGTCGGCGCCAGCGGCTGCGGCAAGTCCACCCTGCTGCGCCTGATCCTGGGGCTGGACGACACCTATGAGGGCGCCATCACCCTGGGCGGCGAACCGGTGCGCGGCACCGGCCCGGAACGCGGCATCGTGTTCCAGGACCACCGCCTGTTCCCGTGGCTGACGGTGGCGCAGAACATCGCCGTGGGGCTGCGCAACGCCGCCATCTCCACCAGCGAAAAGCGCGACCGCGTGGCCGAGCACGTTGCCCTGGTGGGACTGGAGGGCTTCGAGCAGTCGTACCCGCACCAGATTTCCGGCGGCATGGCGCAGCGCGTGGCGATCGCCCGCGGCCTGGTCAACCGGCCGCGCGTGCTGCTGCTGGACGAACCCTTTGGCGCGCTCGACGCGCTGACCCGCGCCCGGCTGCAGACCGAGTTGCAGCGCATCTGGCAGAAAGAGCGCATCACCATGATCCTGGTGACGCACGACGTCGAGGAAGCGGTCTACCTGGGAGACCGGGTGGTCATCATGCAGCCGCGCCCGGGGCGCATCCGCCGCGTCGTCGACGTGCCGCTGCCGCATGCCCGCAACCGCAGCGACCCGCGCTTCATCCGCCTGCGCGACGACGTGCTGTCCGACTTCCTGGAGCCGGACGGCGCACCGGCCGACGACAGCCCGCCGCTGGGCGCCGACGCGGCCGCCGGCGTGCCCGCGCTGCCGTCGCTGGCCTCGCTGCGCATGGCCTGGTGAGATCCCCGTTCCGCTTCCCGGCTACGTTACCGTCCACCCCATTGCTGGAGTCATCCCCATGACCCGTTCCCCGCGCCAGATCAAGCTTGGCGCCTTCCTGATGCAGACCGGCCATCACATCGCCGCCTGGCGCCATCCCGACGCCCAGGCCGACGCGCCGGTCAATTTCCGCCACTACGCCGAGCTGGCGCGTCGCGCCGAGGCCGCCAAGTTCGACGCCATCTTCCTGGCCGACTCGGTCGGCGTGCGCAACACCGACCTGGCGTCGCTGTCGCGCACCGCACGCAGCGACCACTTCGAGCCGCTGACGCTGCTGTCGGCGCTGGCCGCCGTGACCGAGAAAATCGGCCTGATCGCCACGGTTTCGACCACCTACAACGAGCCGTACCACGTGGCGCGCAAGTTCGCCTCGCTCGACCACATCAGCGGCGGCCGCTCGGGCTGGAACCTGGTCACTTCCAGCGGCCAGGGCGAGGCGCAGAACTTCAACCTGGACGAGCACGTCGAGCACGCCCGCCGCTATGCCCGCGCCGCCGAGTTCCACGACGTGGTGCTGGGCCTGTGGGACAGCTGGGAGGACGACGCCTTCCTGCGCGACAAGCACAGCGGCCAGTATTTCGACCCGGCCAAGCTGCATCCGCTGCGCCATCGCGGCGAGCATTTCTCGGTGCGCGGGCCGTTGAACGTGTCGCGTTCGCCGCAGGGCCGCCCGGTGGTGGTGCAGGCTGGCGCCTCGCCCGCCGGGCGCGACCTGGCGGCGCGCACCGCCGAGGTCATCTTCGTGGCGCACCAGACCTTCGACGAGGCCCGCGCCTTCTACCGCGACATCAAGGGCCGCGCCGTCGAATACGGCCGCGATCCCGACGACATCAAGATCATGCCCGGCATCTTCCCCGTGATCGGCCGCAGCCAGGCCGAAGCCGAGGACAAGTTCGCGCGCCTGCAGGACCTGATCCATCCGGTCGTCGGGGTGCAGTTGCTGTCCAACATGATCGGCGGCTTCGACCTGTCGGGCTACCCGGTAGACGGCCCCCTGCCCGACATTCCGGAGACCAACGGCGGCAAGAGCCGCCAGCAATTGCTGATCGACCTGGCGCGGCGCGACAACCTGACGATCCGCCAGCTCTACCTGCGCATCGCCGGGGCGCGCGGCCACCAGCAGGTGGTCGGCACGCCGCAAAGCGTGGCCGATCAGTTGCAGCAATGGTTCGAGGAAGACGGCGCGGACGGCTTCAACATCATGTCGCCGTGGCTGCCCGGCGGGCTGGACGACTTCATCGAGCTGGCGCTGCCGGAACTGCGCCGCCGCGGTCTGTTCCGCACCGAATACAGCGGCGCCACGCTGCGCCAGCATCTGGGCCTGGCGCGGCCGTCGCATCGCGCCGTGGCGGCGGCGTCCGCATCCCGCCGCGAGCGCGAGGCGGCC
Organism: Achromobacter xylosoxidans; assembly: GCF_001457475.1. Lineage (NCBI taxonomy): Bacteria > Pseudomonadati > Pseudomonadota > Betaproteobacteria > Burkholderiales > Alcaligenaceae > Achromobacter > Achromobacter xylosoxidans. The sequence continues at coordinate 3,230,813 of NZ_LN831029.1, forward strand.
ACGCTGTGAGACGACGGGCCGGCCATGCGGGACAGGGCCACGGCCGCGTCCATGGCCCGGCGTCGGGCAGCCGGCCCCGGGCCGATATCATTCCCGCTCATAGCAGATAGCCGGCCCGGGCTATTGATGAATGGGCGCGGCGGCCTCATCATTGCGCGGGGCCCCACTCGGGCGCCGCCGATTCCGCCACCGCCATGCCTCACCGACCGCTAGCCATCCTGCAAATGGGCCGACCGCCCGAAGACCTGCGCGCCATCCATGGCGAACAGGCCGACTGGATCACGGCGGCCCTGGCGGGCGTCGGCACGCCGCTGGCGGTCATCCATCCGGCCGCCGGCGAGGCCCTGCCCGATCCGGTCACGCTGCGCGGCGCGGTGCTGACGGGCTCGTGGGCCATGGTCACCGACCGCGAGCCCTGGAGCGAGCGCACCGCGCAATGGCTGCGCGATGCCATGGCGGCGCAGTTGCCGCTGCTGGGCATCTGTTACGGCCACCAGCTCATGGCTCACGCTTTCGGCGGCGAGGTCGATTACCACCCGCGCGGCCGCGAGATCGGGCTGCACGCCGTTGCGCGCCTGCCCGCCGCCGCGGCCGATCCCCTGCTGGCGGGATTGCCCGAGCGCTTTCCCGCCCATCTCACGCACGAGCAGAGCGTGCTGCGGCCGCCGGCCGGCGCCACCGTGCTCGCCGGCACCGCCCACGATCCGCACCAGATCCTGCGCTACGGCCCGCGCGCGCTGTCGGTGCAGTTCCATCCGGAATTCACCGCCGGGCTGATGGACGCGTGCCTGGCGCGGCGCCAGGACTTCCTGGCGGCCGAAGGCCATGACGTGACCGCGCTGCGCGCCGCCCTGGCGCCCACGCCGCACGCGCTGGGCATCCTGCGCGCTTTCGCGGCGGCCTGCTGAGCCGTGGCGCGCAACGCAACCGGCTCGCGCCGCGCCCGCCGCGCATCCGACCAGGCGGGCCGCGCGCCATGATGTACCTGCTGTGGTCCCTGCCTGCGCTGATGGTCATTGGCGCCATCGCCAGCGGCCGCCTCAACACCACCCTGGCCGCCGTGCTGGGGCTGCTGGCGGCCATTGCGGTGGCGCTGTTCGCGGCCCCCGGCGCCTTCGGCGCGGGCGCGCTGGGCCAGGCCCTGTCGCGCGGCCTCTGGATCGGCGGGGTCATCACCCCCTACATCCTGGGCGGCCTGCTGTTCTGGCAGATGGCGGCGCGGGACGCCACGCCCGCTGGCGCCGCATCCGGCACCGACGCGGCCGGCGCGCCGGCCGATCCCCTGGCCCGCCGCCGCCTGCTGTTCTTTGCCTGTTTTCTGGTGGGGCCGTTCGCCGAATCGGCCACCGGCTTCGGCGTCGGCATGCTGGGCACCGTGCTGCTGATCCGTCCGCTCGGTTTCAAGCCGCGCGAACTGATGGTCTTCGCGCTGCTGAGCCAGACCCTGATTCCCTGGGGCGCGATGGGCAGCGGCACACTGCTGGCCTCCGCCTATGCGCGCGTGCCGCCGGCCCAGCTGGCCCTGTACGGCATGGTGCCCGTGGCCCTGCTGATGAGCGTGTGGCTGGCGCTGTTCTGGACCACGGCGCGGCGCGCCGGCCTGCCGGCGACGATGGCCGAACGCGGGCGCGAGACGGCCTGGATGCTGGCCAGCCTGGCCCTGCTGACGGCCGCCACCGCGCTGCTGGGCCCTGAGACCGCCTTGCTGGCCGCCTATGGCCCCCTGATCGTGCTGCGCTTCGCGCTGGACCGGCGGCCCGGCCGCGCGCAATTGCGGGCCGCCGCCCGCGGCGCGCTGCCGTATATCGTGCTGATAGCCTGCCTGGTCGCCACGCGCCTGGTGCCGGCGCTGAACCAGGGCCTGGCCTCGCTGGCGCGTTTCAGTCCCTACGCCGACCTGCCCGCCTGGGCGCCGTTCCTGCATGCCGGCAGTTGGCTGATCGGCGGCGCGCTGCTGATGGCGGCCATGCGCCGCCGGCCGGGCCTGCTCGCCGCCAACGCGCGCCATGCCTGGCGCACCGGCAGGCATGCGGTGCTTTCGGTATTCCTGTTCGCGATGATGGCCGAAGTGCTGGCGGGCGCCGGCATTTCGCAGGCCTACGCCGACGGCCTGTTCCGCGCCCTGGGCGACTGGACCCTGCTGATCACGCCGCTCATGGCCGGCGCGTTCGGCATCCTGGCCAACAGCGGCAACGCGCCCAACAGCCTCTTCATGCCATCGCAGCTGTCGCTGGCGCTGCACGCCGGCCTGAGCCTGCCCGCGGCGGCGGCGCTGCTGCACGTGTCCGGCACGTCGATGGGGTTCTTCTCGCCGGTGCGCATGTCCATCGCCGCCGGCCTGGCACGCGGCCATGGCCAGGAGCGGCCCGTGTACGTGCAGCTGCTGCCGTTCGCGCTGGCCGCCTTCGCCCTGCTGCTGGCGCTGGCGCTGTTGCTGGTGCTGGCGGGATGACGGCGGCCAGCGCGAACGGCCTTCAAGACGCCTTCAAGACGCCTTTCACGACACCCTCTACGACGGCGACATCAACCCCAACCCGCCCACGATGACCAGCACCGCGGCGCCCAGCAGCATTTCGCAGATCGTATTGCGCCGGATGGCATGCAGGGCCAGGGCCGGCTCGGCCCGGATGCGCGCGATCCAGCGATAGCGATTGGCCAGCGCCAGCCCGGTCATCGCCAGCGCCAGCGCGATCTTGAGCAACAGCACGCGCACATAGTCCCACCCCGCATCCGGCAATGCCGGCCCCAGGATCAGCGCCGCATTGGCCACGCCGCTGAGCAGCAAGACCGCCACGGCGACATGCCCCCAGGCGGAAAAGCGCAGCAGCGCGCGGGCGGCCTCGGCGCGATCCCGCGGACGTTGCCAGGCCGCCAGCCATGACAGGAACACCGGCAGCGATCCCAGCCAGAACGCGGCCGCCAACAGGTGCAGATAGTCGCTGGCCGTGTGCGCCAGGCCCCAGCCGCCTTCGTGCATCGCGGCGTGGCCGCTGAATGCCAGCGGCGCCAATGCCACGGCCGCCGGCCCCGCCAGCCAAGATGGCCGGCCCGGCCGCAGCCCCAGCGCCACGCCCAGCACGGCGGCCGCGCACAGGGCGCGCGCCACCCAGGCCTGGCCGTAGCCGGTCTGCAGGGTGACCGTGTCCAGCATCTCGCCGTCCAGCATCGCCCGCCAGTCGCCGGCGATGCTGGCGGCCTGCAACGGCAACAGGCACAGTGTGGCCACCAGTCCCGCCGCGCCGATGCGCAGCAGGGCCGGCCGCAGCGCGGTCTCGGCGGCCACCCCCAGGCGCGGCGAGCCGCCCAGCGCCAGCATCGCGCTGGCGCCGAACAGCACCGCCGCCGCGCCGGCGCTGACGGCCCGGCACAGCGCGAACACGACCCACAAGGCGTCCATTTCAGGGCTTGACCGTGAACGTCCAGGCACCGTTGGTTTTGTGGCCGTCCTTGGACAAGGCCTGCCATTTCACGGTGTAGGCGCCCGCCGGCAAGGGTGTGGCCACGGGCAACACCAGCGTCTTGTCATCACCCGGCGCCGGCGCGGCCTTGGCCGCGACGGCCTGCTTGCCGGCCGTGTCCAGCACGGTCAGCGACGAAAAGGCGGGCTCCAACCCTTCGGAGAAAGTGGCCGTCACCGAAGACGGCGCGGCCACCTCGGCCTTGTCGGCCGGCGTGGCGCGTTGCAGGTGGGCGTGGGCCCAGGCCCATTGCGGGGCGAGCACGAGCGTGGCGGCGATGAATGCGGGTTTGAACATGATCGGACTCCAAAGTGACGGCGGCGCGCGGCCGCGCGAAAAGAATGGCGCGGGCGCCGAAAGCGGATCGGACGCGCGCGAAACGAACGGTTTGGGTATCGACGACCGGTGCGCGCCCGCGTCGCCCGCCACAGGAATGGGCGTGCGCGGGGACCGGCGCAAAGGTTCAGGCCGCGCGCGGCGGCGCGCGCGATTGCTGCGGCAGCCAGGCCGTGGCGCCCCGCGGGCACGGCCCGGCTTGCGCGGCGCGCGGCAGGGCCGGCGGCTCCAGCGGCAGGCGCCAGGCCAGCCCCGCGAGCGCGGGCGGACCGGCGCCGGCAAGCATGGCGCAACTGGCGGCGCAGCAGTGCGGCAAGGTGCCGCCGGCGGCGTGGTTGGAGACGTGGCCGGCGGCCTGGACCGGCGTGGCCGCTACGGCGTCCACGTCGTCCAGCGCCACCACCCGTGGGCCGCTGGCGGTGCAGAGGATGACAGACGAGGCCCCCTGCCCGGCTGCCGCCGGCAGGGCCGCGCCGAGCGCCGTGGCGGCCACCAGCGACTGGAAAACCAGCAGCCCCGCCGCCAGCCACACCAGCGCGCGGCGGGTGGCGGCAGACCTGCGCGTAAACGTAACCGGCGTGTGCATCCCCATGGTGCCGACGAGCTTACGACGGCCGCCGGACGCCCGCAACTTCAATCCGACACGCCACAACTGTTATGCTCCACGGTTTCAACATTTGAATTCGCAGCACACCATGGGTCTAGAACAGCTCGCCGCAATCCGAGAACTGCTGTTGAAGCAGGCTCCCGAAGAGGCGGCTTCCAAGAAGAAACCCGCCCGTCCGGCCGCCAACGAAGCGGGGTCGCGCAAGCCCTCCGCGCGTCCGGCCGGCGATGCGGCTGCCGCCCGGAAAAAGCCCGCGCGCGCGCCGGCCGGCGAACGACGCGAAGCGCCGGCGGTCGATCCGGTGCTGATCGCCATTTCGCGACTGCAGCGGCAATTTCCCAAGGCCTTTCCCAAGAAGCCGGCGCCCAAGGTGCCGCTCAAGCTGGGGGTGCTGGAGGACCTGGTGCAACACGCCCAGACCCTGCAGCTCAGCGCCGACGAGATCAAGCAGGCCGTCAAGACCTGGTGTGACGGCCGCCGCTACTGGGATTGCATGGTCGAATCCGCCGCGCGGGTCGACCTGAATGGCGAACCCAACGGCGCCGTGACCGCCAACGAAGCGCAGCACGCCAAGCGCATGGCCTCGCGCCGTCACGCCAAGGCGGGCGGTGGCCGTGGCGGCAAGGGCAATGCCGCCAAGGGCAAGCCGGCCGCCGAAGGCGCCAAGCCGGCGCAGGCCGAGGCTGCCGCGCCCGCCGATGCGGCCGTGGACACGCCGGTGGACACCTCAGTCGATACGTCGGTGGACACGCCGGCCCAGGCGCCGTCGGACACCCAGAGCGCCGACTGAACTTCCCGCCAGGAAAAAAAACGGACCGTGCGGCGCCTGGCGCCGCACGGTCCGCGGTCTTTTGGGGGCCAGCCACGCCGGCCGCCCGGATCAATCCAGCCGGATGTCGGCGCTCTGCACCACCTTGGCCCAGCGCGCCCGCTCGCTGTTGAAGAACTGCGCCAGTTGCGCCGGATCGCGCACCACGATCTCGGCGCCCTGCTCGTTCAGCTGTGACTTCACATCGGGCTGATTGACGATCTGGCCCATCAGCGTCGCCAGCAGGTTGGCCGTCTTGTCGGTCGTGGCGGCGGGGGCCATCACGCCCTGCCAGGTTCCGGATTCGAAGCCGGCCACGCCTTGCTCGGAGATGGTCGGAATGTCGGCCACCAGCTGCATGCGTTCCTTCTTGGAGATCGCGATCGCGCGCAGCTTGCCGCCCTTGATGTGCGGCAGCGTCGCCAGCAGCCCGTTCATGATGACCTGGGTCTGGCCGCCTATGGTGTCGGTGACCGCCTGCGAACCGCCCTTGTAGGGCACGTACTCCCATTGCGCGCCGGTGGCCTGCTGCACCGCCACGGCCGCCAGGTGCGGCGCGCTGCCGATCGCGGTGACGGCGAAATTCAGGCGCTGTTTCTTCGACAGCGCCACCAGCTCCGGCACGGTCCTGGCGGGCACGTCGGGATGCACCGCCAGCACGTGCGGCGAATACGCCAGCATGCCGACCGCGCGCAGGTCCTTGGACGGATCGAACGACAGCTTGGTGTAGACCGACGGGCTGATCGCCAGCGCGCCTACGTCGCACAACAGCACCGTATGGCCTTCCTGAGCCGATTGCACCACGATGCCCGCGCCCAGGTTGCCGTTGGCGCCCGGCTTGTTCTCGACCACCACCGTCTGCCTGAGCGCCTCGGCCAGGCGCGGCGCAATCACACGCGCGATGATGTCCGACGAGCCGCCCGGCGGGTATGGCACCACGATGCGCACGGGCCGGGTCGGCCATGCGTCGGCCTGGGCCCAGGCCGGCGCCCAGTGCGACGCGCCCAGCGCCGCCGCGCCCAGCAATAACTGCCTTCGGTTCGAATCCATGTTGTCTCCGTTGTGGTATTTGTGTCAGAGGGCCCCGCGCGTCTCGACGTAGAGCGCGTAGAGCGAATGGCTGCTCGCCATGAACAGCCGGTTGCGCTTGGCGCCGCCGAAGCACAGGTTGGCGCAGCGCTCGGGCAGGCGGATGTGGCCGATCGGCTTGCCGCCCGGGTTGAAGACCATCACGCCATCGAGTTCCTCCGGCTTGGTGTCGGCGGCGCCATTGCTGCCCCAGCCGCACCACAGGTTGCCGTGCTCGTCGCACTTGATGCCGTCGATGGCGCCGGGACCTTGCGCGTCGATGAACTTGCGCTTGCCCGACAGTTTGCCGTCCGCGCCGACGTCATACGCCCACACCACGCGCGCCGGCTGGTGGCGCGATTCGACGATGTAGAGCACGCGCTCGTCCGGCGAAAAGCACAGGCCGTTGGGCCCGGCCAGGTCGTCCAGCGCCAGCTCGACGCGGCCTCTGCCCGCGTCGATGCGATACACCGAATGCGGCAGTTCGGGCTCGGCCTTGTCGCCCTCCCAGTGGCCGCCGATGCCGAAGGGCGGATCGGTGAACCAGATGGCGCCATTGCGCTGGCACACGATGTCGTTGGGCGAATTGAAGCGCTTGCCCGCGTAGCGGTCCGCCAGCACCGTGATGCCGCCGTCGTACTCGGTGCGCGTGACGCGGCGCGTCAGGTGCTCGCAGGCCAGCAGGCGCCCCTGGCGATCGCGCGCCAGCCCGTTGCTGAAATTGGCGGGCTGGCGGAACACGCTGGTGGCGCCGGTGGTCTCGTCCCAGCGGATGATGCGGTCATTGGGGATGTCCGAACACAGCAGATAGCGCCCGTCCCCCACCCACACCGGTCCCTCCAGCCAGCGAAAGCCGGTGGCCAGCTGCTCCACGCTGCTGCTGTAGATGCGGTACTTCGAGAACTCCGGGTCCAGGATGCGCACCGACGGGTCGGGGTAGCGTTGCTGCGGCGTGAAGGCGAAGGATTGCGCCTGCGCCAGGCCGGCGGGCGCCAGCGCCAGGGCGCCCAGCAGCCGGCGCCGGCCGGCCTGCATCAGGGGGCTGTGGTCCATCGATGGTCTCCTCTTGGTATGTTCGGCGATGGCCTTGCGTTGAAAGCGGCGACGGCAATCAGGTCACGGGACCGGGATTGAACAGCGTCAATGCGTTGTGCAGCTTGAGTTTTTCCGCGCAGCTCTGGCGCCGTCCGCTGGCCACGTCGAGCATCAGCCGGAACAGTTCCCAGCCCACCTCTTCGATGCTGGCCTGGCCGGTGGCGATGCGGCCGGCGTCCACGTCCATCAGGTCGTGCCAGCGCCGCGCCAGGTCGCTGCGGGTGGCGACCTTGATCACCGGCACCTGCGCCAGCCCGTAGGGCGTGCCGCGGCCGGTGGTGAAGATGTGCAGGTTCATGCCGGCCGCCAGTTGCAGCGTGCCGCAGATGAAGTCGCTGGCCGGCGTCGCCGCGAAGATCAGCCCCTTGCGGGTCAACCGCTCGCCCGGCGCCAGCACGCCGTCGATGTTGCAGGTGCCGGACTTGACGATCGAGCCCATGGCCTTTTCGACGATGTTGGACAGGCCGCCCTTCTTGTTGCCGGGGCTGGTGTTGGCGCTGCGGTCGGCGCCGCCGCGCCGCAGGTAATCGTCGTACCAGGCCATCTCGCGCACCAGCGCCTCGGCCACTTCGGGGGTGGCGGCGCGCGCGGTCAACTGGTCGATGCCATCGCGCACTTCGGTGTTTTCCGAGAACATGACGGTGCCTCCGGCACGCACCAGCAGGTCCGCCGCAAAGCCCACCGCGGGATTGGCCGTGACGCCCGAGAAAGCGTCGCTGCCGCCGCACTGCACGCCCACCACCAGATCGGAGACGGGACAGGTCTCGCGGCGGCGGCGGTCCAACTTTTCCAGGTGGCGCTCGGCGGTGCGCATGATGTTGGCGATCATGGACTCGAAGCCGACGTGTTCGTCGTCCTGCAGCACGATGGTGTCGACGCCTTCGCCGCCAGCCATCCCCCGCCCGGCGCGGATCGGGATCGCGCCCGGCGCCAACAGGCGCTCGGGCTGCAGCTTCTCGCAGCCCAGGCTGACCACCATGGCGGTGCCGCCGAAATTGGGATTGCGGGCAATGTTGTGCAGCGTGCGCACCGGCACCGCCGCGCCCGGCGCGTCGATGGCGACGCCGCAGCCGTAGGTGTGCTCGATACCCACCACCCCGTCGACATTGGGATAACGCGGCAGCAGCTCGCGGCGGATGCGCTCGACCGCGTGTTCCACCACGCCCTGCACGCATTGCACGGTGGTGCTGATGGTCAGGATGTTGCGCGTGCCCACCGTGCCGTCGGCGTTGCGGTAGCCCTCGAAGGTGTAGCCCTCGAGCGGCGCCGGCGGCGCGATCCTGCGCGTGCCCACCGGCAGGTCGTCGAGCGCGCGGGCCGCGGGCATGGTGGTCACCCGTTCGTTGACCCAGCTGCCGCGCGGCAGGTGCCGGGCCGCGTAGCCGACCACGACGTCATAGCGGCGCACCGGCTCGCCAGGCGCCAGGTCGCGCAGCGCCACCTTGTGGCCCTGCGGCACGGCTTCGGCCAGCACCAAGCCGTCCGGCAGCGCCGTGCCCGCCGGCAGCCCGCCGTCGTTGGCGACGATGGCGACGTTGTCCTGCGGGTGAATCCTGATCAGCACGGGCGCTGGGGCGGGCGCGAACGACATGGAGCATCCTCGAAAACGATGCCGCGGGCTGCGGCATCCTATACGTTATCGTACAACTAGAAAGATTATCCATGGACTGAGGACGGCACGCATTGCGGATTTCCCCAGGTATGAACCACCACTGCCCTCAGCGATTCCGTCTTATCTTGCTTGAGCCGGAGAAAATCATGTTGTACGATGACGTACCTATTCAACACATGACAGCCCGGCAGCCCCTCTGCCGCGCGTCCGCCACCAACGGATACCGCCCATGACCACGCCGCAGGAACTCAAGGCCATCGTTTCGGAAGGCCTGCTCTCCTTCCCCGTGACCGACTTCGACGCGCAAGGCAATTTCAACGCCCGCTCTTATGCCGGGCGGCTGGAATGGCTCGCGCCCTACGGCGCCACCGCCCTGTTCGCCGCCGGCGGCACCGGCGAGTTCTTCTCGCTGGCGCCGGACGAATACTCGGATGTCATCCGCACCGCCGTGGACACCTGCGCCGGCAAGGTGCCGATCCTGGCCGGCGCAGGCGGCCCCACCCGCGTCGCCATCGCCTATGCCCGCGAGGCCGAGCGCCTCGGCGCCAAGGGCGTGCTGCTGCTGCCCCACTACCTGACCGAGGCCTCGCAACAGGGCATCGCCGACCACGTCGAGCAGGTCTGCAAGGCCGTCAAGATCGGCGTCATCGTCTACAACCGCGCCCAATCGCGCCTGTCGGCCGACAGCCTGGCCCAACTGGCCGAGCGCTGCCCCAACCTGGTCGGTTTCAAGGACGGCGTCGGCGATATCGAGGCCATGGTGCGCATCCGCCGCAAGCTCGGCGACCGCTTCTCGTACCTGGGCGGACTGCCCACCGCCGAGGTCTACGCCGCGGCCTACAAGGCGCTGGGCGTGCCGGTCTACTCGTCGGCCGTCTTCAACTTCGTGCCCAGGACCGCGATGCAGTTCTACCGCGCCGTCGCCGCGCACGACCACGACACCACCAACCGCCTGCTGGACGAGTTCTTCCTGCCGTATCTCGAGATCCGCAACCGCTGCGCCGGCTATGCGGTCAGCATCGTCAAGGCCGGCGCCAGGCTGGTCGGCCACGATGCGGGCCCGGTGCGCGCGCCGCTGACCGACCTGCATCCCGACGAAATGGCCATGCTCGACGCGCTGATCCGCAAGCTGGGCCCCCAATAGACCAGGCGCGGCGCCGCCTGCCCGCCCCCGCTGGGGGCGTTTTCATTCGGAGACACTGCATGACTTTGACCGGCAACATGTTGATCGGCGCCCAGGCCGTAAAAGGCGCGGGCGCGCCGCTGCACGCCATCGACCCGGCCCGCGGCGAACCGCTGCAACCGGCGTTCCACGCCGGCGACGCCGAGGACGTGGCGCGCGCCGCCGAACTGGCCGCCGCCGCGTTCGACCCCTACCGCGCCGCGCCGCTCGAAACCCGCGCGCAATTCCTGGAGAGCATCGCCGAAGGCATCCTGGCGCTGGGCGACGCGCTGATCGAGCGCACCCATCTCGAAACCGGCCTGCCGCTGGCCCGCCTGCAAGGCGAGCGCGGCCGCACCGTGGGCCAATTGCGCCTGTTCGCGCGGGTGGTGCGCGACGGCTACTTCCTGGACGCCACCATCGACCCCGCCCAGCCCGAGCGCCAGCCGCTGCCGCGCGCCGACCTGCGCCTGGCCCAGGTGCCGCTGGGGCCGGTGGCCGTATTCGGCGCCAGCAACTTCCCGCTGGCGTTCTCGGTGGCGGGCGGCGATACCGCCTCGGCGCTGGCGGCGGGCTGCCCGGTCATCGTCAAGGCCCACAACGCCCACCCCGGCACCGCCGAAATGGTGGGCCGCGTGATCCAGCAGGCGGTGGCCAGGCACGGCCTGCCCGAAGGCGTGTTCTCGCTGCTGTTCGGCGCCGGCAACGAGATCGGCACGGCGCTGGCGACCCACCCCGCCATCACCGCGATCGGCTTCACCGGTTCGCGCCGGGGCGGCCTGGCGCTGGTGGCCGCCGCCAACGCGCGGCCGGTGCCGATCCCGGTGTATGCCGAGATGTCCAGCATCAATCCGGTGTTCCTGCTGCCCGCCGCCCTGGAGGCCCGCGCCGAGACCATCGCCAAGGGCTTCGTCGAATCGCTGGTGCTGGGCGTGGGCCAGTTCTGCACCAATCCCGGCCTGGTGGTCGGCATCGAAGGCCCGGCGCTGCAACGCTTCCGCCAGGCCGCCGGCCAGGCGGTGCAGGCCAAGGGCGCCGCCACCATGCTTACCCCCGGCATCTTCGCCGCCTATTCGCAGGGCGAGCAGGCGCTGGCCGGCCACGCCAGCGTCGCCACGCTGGGACGCGGCGAAGCCTCGCGGCCGGCCGCCAATGCCGCCGGCCCCGCCGTGTTCGGCACCGATGCCGCGCGCTTTCTGGCCTCGCCCGAACTCGAGGCCGAAGTCTTCGGCCCGGCCTCGCTGGTGGTGGCGTGCCGCGACGCCGCGCAGATGCGCCAGGTGGCCGAACACCTGGAAGGCCAGTTGACCGCGACCCTGTTCGTGGACGAGGCCGACACCGAAGCCGCGCGCGCCCTGCTGCCGGTGCTGGAACGCAAGGCCGGCCGAATCCTGGCCAACGGCTATCCCACCGGCGTCGAGGTCAGCCACGCGATGGTGCACGGCGGCCCCTTCCCGGCCACCTCGCGCCCCGCCTCGACCTCGGTCGGCGCCACCGCCATCCGCCGCTTCCTGCGTCCGGTCTGCTACCAGGACCTGCCGGACGCACTGCTGCCCGATGGTCTCAAGCGCGGCAACCCGCTAGGGCTGCCGCGCATGACCGATGGCGTGCTCGGCGCCTGACGCCACCCCTGCCCGGACGGTCGCACATTGCCACGCCGTCCGGCCGCGGGCCGCGCCGTGATCTTCAGGAGCGAGCCGTGGTGCCAAGGTCGACGCGGAACACGCTGCCCCGCCCCGGCGCCGATTGCAGCGAGACCCGCCAACCCTGGTGTTCGCAGATGCGTTGCACCAGGGACAGGCCCAGCCCGAGGTTGCCGGCGGCAGGCTGCGTGCCGCGCACAAAGGGGCTGAAGACCGCCTGCTGCCGCTCCGCCGGAATGCCCGGACCGTCGTCGGCCACCTGCAGGTATTGGGCGCCGGCGCTGATCGTGACGCGCGCGCCGGGTCCGGCGTATTGCAGCGAATTGCGGATCAGGTTGGACAGCAACGCGCGCAGCAACGGCGCCGGAAAGCGCGGCGGGTCCATTGCCGGCGTCATCCCGTCGGCGCCGCTCGGGCCCGGGGCGGCGCCCCTGTCGAAGACATCGGCGGGCGCGCCGGCCGCCGCGTTCGACGGGCTCGGCCCCGCCGCGGCCTGCAGCGTCAGCGACATGCCGCGCCGCCGCGCCACCGCGCTCCAGGCCGCGAGTTGCTCGCGCGCGGCCTCATCGGCGCTGGCGCGCGCGAACTGGCCCGCGTCGTCGCGCCCGCGCGCCAGCATCAGGTAGGTATCGAGCCGTTCCCCCATGTCGGCCGCGGCCGCCGCGATGCGCCGCAAGCACGCATTGCCGTCGGCATCCAGTCCCGGCTCTTCCAACAGCAGTTCGCAGGAACTGGAAATCACCATCAGCGGCGTGCGCAATTCGTGGCCAACGTCGGCGGTGAACAGCTGTTCGCGCCGCAGCGCCTGCTCGAGCTGGTTGTAGGTGGCGTCGAAGGCGGCCGCCAACCGGCCGATCTCGTCAGGGGGGTAGTCCTCGGCCAGGCGGGTCTGCGGCGGCTGCGCGCCGCGCGCCGTGACCTGCGCCGCCAGCCTGGCCAAGGGCCGCAGCATGCGCCGCGTGGCCAGGGTGCCCAGCACGAAGGCCAGCGCCAGCCCGCCGGCCAGGCCGCTGACCACGGTCCAGTGCGACGCGGACTGGTTGTGTTCGTACTCGGTGTAGTCGCGCAGCAGCATGTAGCGCTGGCCGTCCTTGTCGTCCACCATGACGTGCCAGATTCGGCCCTCGCGCTCGATCTTGTGGAAGCCCGGCGCCAGGCCCCGCAGCCATTGCGGGAACGCCGATCCGCCCGGTTCGCCATGGAAGAACCGATGCGGCCGGCCCGGGTCGATGCCCGCCAGGAAGTCGCCGCGCACCCGTTCCACCGCCATGCCCATGTCGATGCGCTGCAAGTGGACTTCGAGCGTGTTCACGCTCCAGATCGACACCCAGGTCAGCACGCCGCCGACCAGCAGCGCCAGCAACAGGTAGGTGCGCACCAGGTAGCGCGCCAGGCCGCGCCGCGCGCTACGCATCGCCGGCCGCCCGCAATTGGTAGCCGATGCCGTGCACCGTGTGCAGCAGCGGCGCGTCGAACGGCTTGTCGACCACCTGGCGGATCTGGTGGATATGGGTGCGCAGGCTGTCGCTATCGGGCGGGGAATCGCGCCACAGGGCCTCTTCGAGCCGGCCACGATGGACCACCACGGGGCTGGCGCGCATCAACAGCATCAACAGCTGCAGTGGCGACGGCGGCAGGCGCAGCGCCTGCCCGGCGCGCGCCAGCGCCAGGGTGCCGGTATCCAGCGTCAGGTCGCCCACCCGCAACACGCGCGCCGCGCCGGCGCCGCTGGCGCGGTGCAGCAGCGCCTTGACGCGCGCCGCCAGTTCGGCCAGCGCGAAGGGCTTGACCAGGTAGTCGTCGGCGCCCGCGTCGAAGCCGGCCAAGCGGTTGTCGAGCGTGTCGCGCGCGGTGACCATGATGATCGGCGTTCCGCAGCCGGCTTCGGCGCGCAGTTGGCGGCACAGGTCGTAGCCGTCCAGCCGCGGCAGCATCAGGTCGAGCACGATCAGGTCGAAGCCGCCTTCAGCGGCCATCGCATAGCCGCGCAGCCCGTCCTCCGCGCAATCGACGATATAGCCGCGGCGCGTCAGGTGATGCGTGATGTTGGCCAGGATATCGGGATCGTCTTCGATGACAAGAACGCGCATGTCGGATCGGGCGGGAATGGAAATCAATCTCAGATTGTAAGCGCGGCCGGCGCCCGGCAGCGGCCGCGGCCACGGGCCGCCGCGTCTTAACGAAATCTTGAACCTCGATGGCGGAGACTGTCCGCCGATGTGAATGGTTCGCGTTACCCGCAAGCCCGCGGGCGCGTCCAGGGTCACTGGATCGGGATTCTCCATGCGTTTGAAATTCGTGTTCCGCGCGGCGCTGGCTGGCGCCGCCCTGCTCTGCGCCGTCGCCGGCGCCCAGGCCCGCCAGGTGACCGACCTGGCCGGGCGCGTCGTGACCGTGCCCGACCATCCGCGACGGGTGCTGCTGGGCGAAGGCCGCTTCGTCTTCGCCATGGCCTTGCTGGACCGCGCCGATCCGGTGGCCCGCGTGGTCGGCTGGCAGGGCGAACTCAAGCAGCAGGACCCCTACTCCTGGCAACAGCTGGTCAAGCGCTTCCCGAAGGCTGCCCAGGTGCCGCTGATCGGCACCACCTCGGAAGCCAGCGTCAGTCCCGAAAAAATCGTCGCGCTCAGGCCCGACGTGGCGGTATTCAGCCTGAGCGGCCACGGCCCGGGCCGCAACAATCCCATGATCGCGTCGTTGCAGCAGGCCGGCATTCCCATCGTCTTCATCGACTTCCGCCAGCATCCGGTGCAAAACACCGTTCCCAGCCTGCGCCTCCTGGGCCAGGCGCTCGACCGCCAGGACCAGGCCGAGCGCTACATTGCATTCTATGAATCGCACATGGCCAAGGTGCGCGACCTGGTGCAACCCGTGCCGCAGGCCGAGCGGCCGCGCGTGTTCGTGGAAATGCTGGCCGGCGTCTGGCCGGCGTGCTGCCACACCACCGGCAACGGCAGCTTCGGCGACCTGCTGCAGGCCGCCGGCGGCGTGAACGTGGCGGCGCCGGTGCTGCCGGGCGCGATCGGCGACGTCAGCATGGAATTCCTGCTGCAGTCACAGCCGCGGGTCTACATCGCCACCGGCAGCCGCTCCGAACCCGGCCGCCCGGGCCTGCTGGTCGGACCGGGCGCCGCCGCCGATGTCTCCGCCGCCAGCCTGCACGCCTTGCTGCAACGCGACGGCATCCGCGACCTGGAGGCGGTCAAGCGCGGCCGCGCCTTCGGCATCTGGCACGCGTTCTACAACTCGCCCTACAACGTGGCGGCGGTGGAAGCCATGGCCAAGTGGCTGTATCCGGAACGCGCCGCCGCGCTCGATCCGCGCGCCACGCTCGACACGCTGTACCGCGACTTCCTCGACCTGGACGGCGCCGGCACCTACTGGACCGCGCCCGCCGCCCGTTGACCGGCTCTTCCCATGCAGACCCCCGCCACCATCCTGGCCGCCGACGGCATGCCGGACGATCCCGTCGCCCACTATCGCCGCACCCGCAGGCGGCGCCTGCTGCTGGCGCTGGCGCTGGCCGTGCTCATCGTCGCCAGCCTGCTGGCCGACCTCGCCACCGGCCCGGCCGGCCTGGCGTCGGCCGATCTGCTGCGCACACTGCTGCATCCCGACGGCGCCGACGCCGGCACCCGCGTCATCGTCTGGCAGTTCCGCCTGCCCTACGCGCTGATGGCATTGCTGGTGGGCGTGGCGCTGGGGCTGGGCGGCGCCGAGATGCAGACCATGCTCGACAACCCGCTGGCCAGTCCCTACACGCTTGGCGTGTCGGCCGCCGCCGCGTTCGGCGCCTCGCTGGCGATCACGCTGGACTGGCACCTGCCGGCTTTGCCGCCGGGCATGGTGGTGTCGTTGTCCGCCTTCGCCAGCACGCTGGTGTCGGTGCTGGTGCTGGAACGCGTGGCGCGCTGGCGCGGCGGGTCGACGCTGGGCGTGGTGCTGTTCGGCATTGCCCTGGTGTATGCCTTCCAGGCCCTGGTGATGCTGCTGCAATTCATCGCCAGCGAGGAAGCGCTGCAAGGCATCGTCTTCTGGACCATGGGCAGCCTGGCGCGCGCCAACTGGACCAGCGTCGGCGCGATGGCCGTGGCGCTGGCCCTGGCGCTTCCCTATTCCCTGCGCGACGCCTGGAAGCTGACGGCGGTGCGGCTGGGCGAGGAACGCGCCGCCAGTTTCGGCATCGACGTCAAGCGCCTGCGGCTGGTGAGCCTGCTGCGCGTCAGCGCGCTGGCTGCCTTGGCGGTGTCGTTCGTCGGCACCATCGGTTTCGTCGGCCTGGTGGCGCCTCACATCGCCCGGCTGCTGCTGGGCGAGGACCATCGCCACTACCTGCCCGGCAGCGCGCTGGCCGGCGCGCTGATCCTGTCGCTGGCCTCCGTCGCCTCCAAGACCGTGCTGCCCGGCGCGCTGGTGCCGGTCGGCATCGTGACCTCGCTGGTCGGCATTCCCTTCTTTCTCACCATCGTCATCCGCGCCCTCAAGCGCAGCTGACTCCTACCTTCACCGGAGACGCCTTCCCATGCACACCCGCTACCCGTTCGCCCTCGCCGCCCTGCTGGCCGCCGGCGCCGTCCACGCCGCCGCGCCCGCCTGCAGCATCGACGTCGAAGGCCAGCCCGGCAAGAAGTTCGCGCCCGCCCACATCGTGGTGCCCGCCACCTGCCAGGACTTCACGGTGCGCCTGATCCATACCGGCAAGAACAGCAAGGAAAAGGCCGGCCACAACTGGGTGCTGACCCGGACCGAAGACATCGACGCGGTGATGGTCGACGGCATGAAGGCGGGCGCGGCGCATGATTTCCTGGCCCCGGGCGATGGCCGCATCCTGGCCCGCACGCCGATGCTGGGCGGCGGCGAGACCGCCAGCGTCACCTTCCCCGTCAGCCGCCTGGCGGCCGGGCAGTCGTACACCTTCTATTGCTCGTTCCCGGCGCACGCCCAGCACATGCGCGGCACGCTGGCCCTGCAGCGGCCCTGACGCCATGGCCTCGCGGCAGAGCCCCGACACCCCGGCCGCGCTGGAGATCCGCGCGCTCGATGCCGGCTATGGCGCGCGCCCGGTGCTGCGGGGCCTGCGGGCGGGCCCGCTGCGCGAAGGCACGCTGACCGCGCTATTGGGTCCGAACGGCAGCGGCAAATCGACGCTGCTCAAGACCCTGGCCGGCCTGAACCCCATGCAGGCCGGCGAACTGCGGCTGGACGGCGCCGATTTCGGCCGGCTGCCGCCGGCGCGGCGCGCGCAACATGCCATGTACATGCCGCAGGCCCTGCCCAGGGGCGTGCACATGACGGTGCTGGAATCGGTGCTGGTGGCGGCCCGCTCCGGCCGCGCGCGCCAGCCCGGCGACGTGCTCATGGGCGAGGCCATGCGGGTGCTGTCCGAACTGGGCATCAACGCCCTCGCCAGCCGTTGCCTGGACGAGCTGTCCGGCGGCCAGAAGCAGTTGGCCTCGCTGGCCCAGGCCCTGGTGCGGCGGCCGCGCCTGCTATTGCTGGACGAGCCGCTGTCGGCGCTGGACCTGAATTACCAGTTCCACGTCATGGACGTGCTGCGCCGGCAGACCGCAAGCCATCGCCTCATCACGCTGGTGGTGCTGCACGACCTGAACATCGCCCTGCGCCACGCCGACCATGCCCTGCTGCTGCACGGCGGCGCGCTGCTGGCCGAAGGCCCGCCGCGCGAGGTGGTCACGCGCGATACGCTGCGCCGCGCCTATGGCGTGCTGGCCCGGGTCGAACGGTGTCCGCAGGGCCAACCGCAAGTGCATGTGGACGGATTGGCCCATATCGGATTGGCCCATATCGCCTAGATCAGGAACTGCCGGTAGGCCTCGTTCGCCGTCTCTTCCGAATGGGCGTAGCCCAGCTGCGCCAGGAAGCGGTCGAGCGCCGCGTCGTCGGCCACCGGCGCCTGGATGCCCACCAGCACCGAACTGAAGTCGGCGCCCTGGTTGCGGTAGTGGAACAGGCTGATGTTCCAGTTCGGCGCCATGGCGGTCAGGAACTTCATCAGCGCGCCCGGACGTTCCGGAAATTCGAAGCGGAACAGGCGTTCGCCGCCCGCCAGCGGCGAACGCCCGCCGACCATGTAGCGGATGTGCTGCTTGGATACCTCGT
Organism: Achromobacter xylosoxidans; assembly: GCF_001457475.1. Lineage (NCBI taxonomy): Bacteria > Pseudomonadati > Pseudomonadota > Betaproteobacteria > Burkholderiales > Alcaligenaceae > Achromobacter > Achromobacter xylosoxidans. The sequence continues at coordinate 3,248,722 of NZ_LN831029.1, forward strand.
TGTGCGTCAGGTCGCTGACCGCGAAGCCCTGCTCCTGCAAGCCGCGCATGATGTCCGCGCCCTCGCCGCGCCGCGCGATCTGCACGCTGACGAAGATGCGGGCGGTGCGGGCGTCGGCGATGCGGTAGTTGAATTCGGTCACGCTGCGCTGGCCCATCACCGCGCAGAAGCGGCGGAAGCTGCCGCGCTCCTCGGGCAAGGTGACGGCGAACACCGCCTCGCGCGCCTCGCCCACCTCGGCGCGGTCGGCAACGAAGCGCATGCGATCGAAGTTCATGTTGGCGCCCGAGGTGATCGCCACCAGCGACTGGCCACTCACGCCCTCGCGCTCCACGTATTGCTTGAGTCCGGCCAGCGCCAGCGCGCCCGCCGGCTCCAGCACGCTGCGCGTGTCCAGGAAAACGTCCTTGATCGCCGCGCAGACCGCGTCGGTGTCCACCAGGATCACTTCGTCGAGGAACTGGCGGCACAGGCGGAAGGTCTCTTCGCCCACCAGCTTGACCGCGGTGCCATCCGAGAACAGCCCCACCTCGGCCAGGCTGACGCGCTCGCCCACCTGGATCGACTGCGCCATGGCGCTGGAATCGACCGTCTGCACCCCGATCACCTTGACGGACGGATCCACCGCCTTCATGTACACCGACACGCCCGCCGCCAGGCTGCCGCCGCCGATCGGCACGAACACCGCGTCCAGCCGCCCCGGATGCTGGCGCAGGATCTCCATGCCGACCGTGCCCTGCCCGGCGATCACGTAGGGGTCGTCGAACGCCGGAATGAAAGTCAGATCCTGATCGCGCGCCAGCGTCTGCGCGTAGGCGTAGGCATCGCTGTAGGAGTCGCCCGCCAGCACCACCTGCACCGTCGGCCCGCCGAAGGCGCGCACCGCGTCTACCTTCACCTGCGGCGCGGTCTGCGGCACCACGATGGTGGCGCGCACGCCGAGCCGGGCGGCGGAGATCGCCACGCCCTGGGCGTGGTTGCCGGCCGACGCGGTGATCACGCCGCGCTCCAGCGCCGCCTGCGGCGTGTTGCGCATCTTGTTGTAGGCGCCGCGCACCTTGAACGAGAACACCGGCTGGTTGTCCTCGCGCTTGAGATGCACGCGGTTGCCCAGCCGGCGCGACAGGCCGTGGGCCGGGTCCAGTTCGGTTTCGCGGGCGATGTCGTAGACGCGCGCGGTCAGGATCTGGCGCAGGTATTCCATGGGCGCGGCGCGGCCCGCGGTGAATGCATCGGTGTCGGTGGGGGTGGCTTGCGGTTGTTGCATGGGAACTCTCTGCGGCTTTTTCGGGGGCTGGGCCCGGCAGAGGCGGCAACAAAAAACCCGCCTCGTGGGGCGGGTTTGTTTGACTGACTGCGGTCGCGCGTTAACCCACCATTCCAGGAATGATGGTAATAATCAGCGAAATGCGGACGGCGCGGGAAGTCATGGGGCGTAGCTTCCCGCAAGCGCGGCGGTTTGTCAAATCGGCCCGCCTTGGGCATAGGGCCGCACGGGCGCCGGCAGCTCGTCCAGCGGCCGGTGCCGCGCCAACTGCGCCAGCACGCCGCGGAACATGTTCCTCCTGCCCGCGGCGTCGGGCACCCGCCGCACGAACAGGTATTCGAAATGCGCCAGCAAGCGGCGCAGCATGTCGGCGTCCAGCGCCAGCAGGATCTGGCGCAGGTCGTCGGGCAGCACCTCGTCGGGCGAGCACAGGAACAGGCCCATCTGCATGCGCGTCAAGGGCTTGGCGCGGTACAGGGCCTCGCTGGCCGCCAGGCATGCCTGGCGATCATCCAGGGCCAGCAAGGTGGTGCATTTCAAGACCATCAGGAACACCTGGAATTCGGAACCGGGTTCGGCCAGGCCGATGCCCTGGTCGAAATGCTCGATGGCTTCCCACAGGCGGCCGCGGTTCAATCGCAACTGGCCCAGCACCGCAAAAGCGGACGCGAACGCGGTGCTGCGCGCGAAGGCCTCTTCGGCCAACGCCTCGGCCAGCGCCAGGTGGCCGTGGCTGACGAAGCACAGCAGCTTGGCCGCCGCCAGCGCCAGCATCGGATTGGCCCGCACGTGCGGCAGCGCCTGGAACACCAGCGCCTCGATCTGCGGCTCGAGCTCGGCCGGGACACTGGACAGGTCCAGCACCAGCCGCGCGTACAGGTGCGAGGCCCACATCAGCGCGGTCTGCGGATCGTCGGGATGCTCGGCGCGCAGTTTCTCCAGTTCGGCCTCCGACTCCAGCCAGCTTTGCGGGGTGCGCGACAGCAGCACCGCGGCACTGTGCAAGCGCAACTCGATCGGCTCGTCGGAGGGGCCGGCCACGTCGCCGCGAGCCCGTGCCAGGCTGCGCCAGATTTCGCTTTTCAGGCAAGCCGCGAAAGTCGCGGCGGCGGTCCGGCCGACGTCGGGACCGTCCCCGGGCGCGATGGTCCAGCGCTCGGCGCGCAACGCCGCCCCGCTGGCCGCTTCGCGCAAAACCACCGCGCAATGCACGCCGGCCTCGTCCTGGCGCAAACCAACCTCCACCCGGAATGGCGCGCGCGCTTCGGCGGCGGCCGCCAGCGACAACAGGCTGACGCCCCGCTCGCTCGGCAGGCGCGCCCGCAATGCCGCGGCCAGGTCCGTCAGGAAGGCTCGCACCCGCGGCTCGGCGCGCAAGGCCTCGGGGCCGGCCGCCGGCCCGATGGCGACATAGACGTCGCCGCCCGGCCCCGGCTCGGCCGCGGCGATCCAGCTGTAGCCTTCGCCGTAGCTGGTGGCGATGAAACGGGGCGCGCGCGCGGAATCGCCGAGCTTGGCGCGCAGGCGATTGATCAACAGGTCGACGCTGCGCTCGAGGGCGTCGCTGTCACCGCGCTGGGTCACGTCCAGCAGGCGCTGGCGCGGCAGGATCTGGCCCACGTGTCCGGTCAACAAGGCCAGCGCGGCACTTTCGACGGGCGTGAAGTGCACCGTCCTGCCATCGGTACCGCTGGCATAGCGGAACTTCGGATCGAACAACAGATTGCCAAACCGCATTGCCTCTCTCCGCGCCGGGCCTCTCACAACGCCCATCGTCATCCGGCGCCCCGCTCTCACCCGCCCGCGCGCTTTGGCGCGACAGTTGCGGCATATTAGCCAATACTTGCACGCCGTTACCAGAGGTTGTCAATCTTTGGCGCCATTCCTGGACGCAAAAAACCGTCCATCCGGCCACTGGCGCACGCCCGGCGGACGATTGGCGCCCATTTCCGCGCACGCCGCGCGGGTCACGGTATTACAATGTTCGATTCGTGGCAGTCGCACCTTCCAGGCGGTCGGGCTTTTGGACCAGCAAATAAAGGGCGGGCGGCGCCATGTTGAGCCGACCCGGGCCCGCCTGTGTCGGTTCAAACGAACCCACTCTCGACAACATCTACCGGCTGACGCCGCATAGCATGTTCGGGTTTGCGCCTAGCGCCACCGCCGAACAGATTCAAGGATCATGTCTCTTACTCCGAAGATTATCTACACCCTCACCGACGAAGCTCCGGCGCTTGCAACCCGTTCCCTGCTGCCGATCGTCCAGACCTTCGCGAAGTCCGCTGGCATTACGGTCGAAACCCGCGACATCTCCCTGGCGGGCCGCATCATCGCCCTGTTCCCCGACTACCTCGACGACAGCCAGAAGCTGGGCGATGCCCTGTCCGAACTGGGCGCCCTGGCGGTCCAGCCCGAAGCCAACATCATCAAGCTGCCCAACATCAGCGCCTCGATGCCGCAGCTCAAGGCCGCCATCAAGGAACTGCAGGACCAGGGCTACAAGCTGCCCGACTACCCGGACGCCCCGGCCAACGACACCGAGCGCGACGTCAAGGCGCGCTACGACAAGGTCAAGGGCAGCGCCGTCAACCCCGTGCTGCGCGAAGGCAACTCCGACCGCCGCGCGCCGCTGTCGGTCAAGAACTACGCCCGCAAGCACCCGCACAAGATGGGTGCCTGGACGGCTGACTCCAAGTCGCACGTCGCGCACATGGACAGCGGCGACTTCTACGGCACCGAAAAGTCGGCCCTGATCGCCGAAGCCGGCGACGTCAAGATCGAGCTGACCGCCGCCGACGGCACCAAGACCGTGCTGAAGGAAAAGACCCCGGTCAAGGCCGGCGAGATCATTGACGCCGCCGTGCTGTCGACCGCCAAGCTCAAGACCTTCCTGCAGGCCCAGATCGACGACGCGCGCGCCCAGGGCGTGCTGTTCTCGGTGCACCTGAAGGCCACCATGATGAAGGTCTCCGACCCCGTCATCTTCGGCCACGTGGTGTCCGTGTTCTACAAGGACGTGCTGGCCAAGCACGCCGCCGTCCTCAAGCAGGCCGGCTTCGATCCCAACAACGGCATCGGCGACCTGTACGCCAAGATCCAATCGCTGCCCGCCGACCAGCAGGCCGCGATCACCGCCGACATCGACGCCGCCTACAAGACGCTGCCGCAGCTGGCCATGGTGAACTCCGACAAGGGCATCACCAACCTGCACGTGCCCAGCGACGTCATCGTCGACGCCTCCATGCCTGCCATGATCCGCGACTCGGGCAAGATGTGGAACGCCGAAGGCAAGCTGCAGGACGCCAAGGCCGTCATCCCCGACCGTTGCTACGCCGGCGTCTACCAGGCCGTCATCGACGACTGCAAGCAGCACGGCGCCTTCAATCCGGTCACGATGGGCAGCGTGCCCAACGTCGGCCTGATGGCCCAGGCCGCCGAGGAATACGGCTCGCACAACAAGACCTTCGTCATCCCCGCCGCCGGCACCGTGCGCGTCACCGACGCCTCGGGCAAGGTGCTGCTGGAGCAGGCCGTCGAGGCCGGCGACCTCTGGCGCATGTGCCAGACCAAGGACGCCGCCATCCAGGACTGGGTCAAGCTGGCCGTCACCCGCGCCCGCGTCAGCCAGACGCCGGCCGTGTTCTGGCTGGACGAAAAGCGCGCCCACGACGCCCAGGTCATCGCCAAGGTCAAGCAGTACCTGAACGACCACGACACCAACGGCCTGGATCTGCGCATCCTGGCGCCGGTCGAGGCCACCAAGTTCTCGCTCAAGCGCATCCGCGAAGGCCTGGACACCATCTCCGTCACCGGCAACGTACTGCGCGACTACCTGACCGACCTGTTCCCCATCATGGAGCTGGGTACCAGCGCCAAGATGCTGTCGATCGTGCCGCTGGTCGCCGGCGGCGGCCTGTTCGAAACCGGCGCCGGCGGTTCGGCGCCCAAGCACGTGCAGCAGTTCCTGGAAGAAGGCTTCCTGCGCTGGGACTCGCTGGGTGAGTTCATGGCCCTGGCCGCTTCGCTGGATCACCTGGGCCGCGCCTACGACAACGCCCGCGCGCAAGTGCTGGCCAAGACGCTGGACCTGGCCACCGCCAAGTTCCTGGACGAGAACAAGTCGCCCGACCGCAAGGTCGGCGGCCTGGACAACCGCGGCAGCCACTTCTACCTGGCGATGTACTGGGCCCAGGCCCTGGCCGAGCAGACCGACGACCGCGCGCTGGCCGCGCTGTTCGCCCCGGCCGCCGCCGCGTTCGCGCAAGGCGAAGCCAAGATCCTGGAAGAGCTCAAGGCCGCCCAGGGCAAGCCGGTCGACATCGGCGGCTACTACCAGCCGAACGAAGACAAGGCCAGCCGCGCCATGCGCCCCAGCGCCACGCTGAACCAGGTGCTGGCCAACATCGGCTAAGCCCCCCGCCCCGGGCCGCCTGGCCCGGTGGCGCAAAAAAAGCCGGCGGTTCCGCAAGGAGCCGTCGGCTTTTTCTTTGTTCCGGGATGCCGGGCCGCAGGCGGGGCCCGTCCCGGCATCCCGCTCTCGACCCGTGCCCCGCCGCGCGCTGCTCAGGTCTGCGACACCCTGCGCATCCGTCGCATCTGCAGCCACTGCAGCGCCACGGGAACCAGCGACAGCCCGATGATGATGACCGACACCCAATGCAGGTTGGCGCGCACCCAGGTGATGGAGCCGAGCCAGTAGCCCGCCAGCAGCATCAAGCCGCACCAGGCAATGGCGCCGACCACGTTGTAGATGAAGAAAGTGCGGCGCGGCATCTGCGACAGCCCCGCCACGAATGGCGCCAGGGTGCGCACGATGGGCACGAAGCGCGCCACCGTGATGGTCATGGCGCCGTAGCGGGCGAAATAATCGCGCGCCCGTTTCAGGTGATCCGGCTTGACCCAGCGGCTATGCGCCAGCTTCTGGCCCCAGCGCGACGAGGCAATGGCATAGTTGAGCGCGTCGCCGGCAATGGCGGCCGCCGTGATGGCCGCCAACGACGCCAGCGGGTCGATGCCCGCCAGCCCCAGGAACGCGCCGGCCGCGAACAGCAGCGAATCGCCCGGCAGGAACGGCATCACCACCAAGCCGGTCTCGATAAACACGATGGCGGCGATGATGCAGGTGCCCAGCACCCAGTTCTGCGCCAGCAGCGCCATCAGGCCCTGCTCGCTGGTCAACCACGCAAACATCTCGGTAATGCTCATACGGATCCCGCCCTTCTTTTTTCATGGCCGGTGGCGCCGGCCGCGTCATGGATGAAGGGTCGCAGTATGCAGCGGGCCGCGTCGATATTTCATCAAATCCGGGCGCCGCCGACGAGACAGCCGCGGGCGCCGCTCAGCGCTCGGCCATCAACCGATCGAGCCGCAGCCGGCCGCGCTCGTCCGTCAGCCGCCGCATGGCGCCATAGGCCGCGCCCATGGCCGCCATGCCGCTGGCGCCGCACAGCAGGAACATCAGCAGGATCTGGTACTTGGCCGCATCGATCGGGTCCATGCCGGCGATGATCTGGCCGGTCATGATGCCAGGCAGCGTGATGATGCCGGCCGCCGACATCTGGTTGATGCTGGGCACGATGCCGCGCCGCACCGACTCGCGCAGCAACGCCGCGAAGGCCTGGTGCGCGGTCGCGCCCAGCGACAGGCGCGCCTCGATCGCCAGCTTGTCGCGGCGCACGCCCGACAGCACCCCGTCCAGCGCCAGGCTGGCGGCATTGAGCACGCTGCCCAGCACGATGCCGACCAGCGCAATGGTATAGCGCGGGTCGTACCAGGGTTCCGGGCGCAGCGCGGTACTGAGGATGAACAGCGCGGTGACCACCGTGGTGGCCACCACCGCCATCGTGCCCACGTGCCCGTTGCCGTGGCCGGCCAGCCGCCCCTTGGGCCGGGCCGCGACCTCGCGCGCCGCCAGCGCCATCATCACCGCCACCACCAGCGCGGTCAGCCAGGGCGCCGCGTGCGCGAACACGATACGCAGGATATGGCCGACCAGCAGCAGCTGGACCACGGTGCGCAGCGCCGCCCACAGCACCTGGCGCTGCAGGTTCAAGCGCAACGCGAACGAAATGCCGGCCGACAGCAGCACCAGCAGCGAGGCGATGACCAGGTCCAGCGTCTCCAGCTTGATCACGTCCATTGCGGCTCCAGCTTGCCCTGCTCCATGCGCCAGCCGCGCCTTCCCATGCGGCGCGCCTGCTCGGGATTGTGGGTGACCATGAGGATGGCCGCGCCACCCTCCAGATAGCGGCGCAGTTCGGCCTCGACGCGCGCCGTGGCCTCGGGATCCAGCGCCGCCGTGGGCTCGTCCAGCAGCAAAGCCCGCGGCGCCTGCGCCAAGGCCCGCGCCAGGGCGGCGCGCTGGCGTTCGCCGGTGGACAGCTCCTGCACCAGGGCGTCCATTTTTTCCGGCGCCAGGCCCAGGCGCTGCAACAGTTCGGTGGCCAGGGTCCGGTCGGCGAAATGCCGCGCGACGCGGTCGTCCCACCAGCCGGCCTCGGCCTGGCAATAGGTCACCTGGCGGCGCCATTGCCAACCGCGCATGCCGGAACGCGGCGCGCCGTCCAATTCGACTTCGCCATGGCCCGGATCGAGATCGGCGACCTGGCGCAACAGCAGCGACTTGCCCGACCCCGAAGGGCCGGTGATGGCGGCGCATTCGCCCGCCGCCAGATCCAGGCTGACGGGCGCCAGGCGTTCGCTGTAGACGCCGCGCAGCCTGAGCACGGGAGGTTTCTGTGACATGGCGGCAAGCATAACCCGCGCGCGCCAGGCATATGCGCGGCGCCGCGGCGCGCCCTCGATGCCCTCTCGGGTCCATGCATGAGCTTATGCGTTTCGGCCATGTCCCTATGCGCTTTGCCACCCTGCATATGGGCGCCGCCTCGGTGGCTGTGGCAATGCTTCGCCGCAAAAAACCATTTGCTAGAGTGTCTGTATTGCAAATGAAAATCATACCTACACAGATGTTCAATTCATGCAATACCGGCGATGGAAATTCTTTGTTGTTGCAGTGGACCGACGGACCGACGAGCCGCTCGCGTCCCGTTCCGCCTGACTAGCCGGCCCTGTTCCGAGTATGCCCTGCCCCGGGCATCGTCCGTGCAACGAGAGACTCCGCAAAAGGCGTAACCATCATGAACCGTGAAATCTATGACTTCGTCGCGATCGGCCTAGGCCCTTTCAACCTCAGCCTGGCCTGCCTGTCGGCGCCCTTGCCCGGCGTGCGCGCCCTGTTCCTCGACAAGAAACCCGGCTTCGACTGGCATCCGGGCATGCTGATCGAGGCCTCCACGCTGCAGAACCCGTTCCTGGCGGACCTGGTCAGCCTGGCCGATCCGCGCAGCGAATACAGCTACCTGAACTACTGCAAGCAGACCGGCCGCATCTACTCGTACTACATGCGCGAGAACCACTACCTGACGCGCGCTGAGTACAACCGCTATTGCAAATGGGTGGCCGCGCGCCTGCCGAACCTGCGCTTCAACAGCGACGTGCAGAGCGTGCTGCATGACCCCGAGACCGACACCTACCTGGTCACCGGCCAGCACAGCGTCAATGGCGAACGCTTCATGGTCCGCTGCCGCAAGCTGGTGCTGGGCCTGGGGTCGCAGCCGGTGCTGCCGCCCTGCTGCGACCGGCGCGAAGCGCCCTACATCCACAGCGCCGACTATCTGCGGCACAAGGAACAGCTGCAACGACGGACGTCGATCACCATCGTGGGTAGCGGCCAGAGCGCGGCCGAGGTGTTCCACGACCTGCTGCGCGACAGCGACGAACACGACTACAGCCTGGCCTGGATCACCCGTTCGCCGCGCTTTTTCCAGATGGAGAACACCAAGCTCACGCTGGAACTGATTTCCCCCGACTACACCAATTATTTCTACGACCTGCCCGAGGCTCGCCGCCGCCAGATCCTGGCCGAGCAGAGCAGCCTGTACAAGGGCATCAACGCGTCGCTGATCAACCAGATCTACGACCTGCTCGATGAAAGGATCCACAACGGCGACAACCGCTACACGCTGCTGACCAATGCCGAATTGCGCGGCAGCCGCCATGACCGCGGCACCGGCCGCTACCAGCTGGAATTCCGCCACGTCGATACCGGCCAGCCGTTCTCGCATTCGACCGATGGCCTGGTGCTGGCCACCGGCTATGCGCGCAGCATCCCCAGCTGCGTCAATCCCATCCACGACCGCATCGCCTGGGCCGACGATGGCGGCTACCGCATCGCGCGCAACTACACCATCGACCATGGCGGCAACGAGATCTTCGTGCAGAACAGCGGCCTGCTCAGCCATGGCGTCACCAATCCGGACCTGGGCTTCTGCTGCTACCGCAACTCGCAGATCCTGCGCGAACTGACCGGCCACGAGCATTACGCCATCGAACCGCGCACCGCCTTGCAGGATTTCCGTCCGCCGGCCGGCGGCGTGCTGGCGCATCGCGCGGCGCAAGCGGCGCCGGCGTGCCGCGGCGGCGTGGCGCCGGAACTGATGCCCCTGCTGGACGGCCATCGCGCCGCCACGGTCTGATACCCCGGGAGCCCGCCATGATCACCATGACCGCCGCCTTCCTGGGCGAGATCGACCGCCAGGCGCGCAGCCACTATGACGAGGGCGCGGGCCTGGCGCTGCGGCCGCTCGATCCCGCCGCCGATGCCGCGCTGCTGCGCCAGTGGTTCGCGATGGACTACGCCCGTTTCTGGTCGATGCAGACCTTCACCGAAGCGCAGGTGCGCGAGTTCTACGAAGCGCTGACCGACAGCGGCCACGCCGGCGCCTGGCTCGGCAGCCACGACGGCCGCCCCGCTTTCCTGGTCGAGTGCTACGACCCCGCCCACGACCAGGTCGGCGAGCACTACCCGGTGCGCCCCGGCGACCTCGGCATGCACATCTTCATCGGCCCGCCGCGCGTGCGCATCCCGAATTTCAGCCGCAACGTGCTGGCCTTCGTGATGCGCTTCATGTTCGACCGCCTCCAGGCCCGGCGCGTGGTGGTGGAACCCGACAGCAACAACAGCAAGATCCATGCGCTCAACCTGGCCATGGGTTTTGTCTACGCCGGCCAGGCGCGTTTTCGCGAGAAGACCGCCAGCATCGCCTTCTGCACCCGGCAGCAATTTGAACAGGCCCAACTCCAGGAGTCTTCCCTATGAGCACCCAGCCCCATCCCGCCCAGATCGCCAGCCACCTCGCTCCCGAGGTCTGGGACAAAGTGAACCGCCTGCTGGTGAAGAAGGCCATCTCGGAATATGCCCACGAATGGCTGCTGGAGCCCGAACGGCTCGGCCCCGCCGAGGCGCCCGGCTTTGACCGCTACCGCCTGGTGCTGGCCGACGGCCATGCCGAATACCAGTTCGACGCGCAGCTGATGGCCATGCGCCACTGGCGCATCCCGGCCGAGTCCATCAGCAAGACCATGGCCGGCACGCCCGCGCCGCTGGACGCGCTGCAGTTCGTCATCGAGATCCGCGACAAGCTCGGCATGCCCGAGGACCGCCTGCCGATCTACCTGGACGAGATCACCAGCACGCTGCACGGCAGCGCCTACAAGCACACCCGCGCCGCGCCCGCGGCCGCCGAATTGGCGCTGGCCGATTACCAGACCATCGAGACCTCGATGATCGAGGGCCACCCCAGCTTCGTGGCCAACAACGGCCGCCTGGGCTTCGACGCCGAAGACTACCACGTCTACGCCCCGGAGTGCGCCAGCCCGATCCGCGTGATGTGGCTCGCGGTGCACAAGGACAACGCCCACTTCGCCTGCCTGTCGACCATGGACTACGACAGCCTGCTGCGCGACGAACTGGGCGCCGACACCGTCGCCCGCCACACGCAGACGCTGCGCGATCAGGGCCTGGACCCGGCCGACTACTTCCTCATGCCGTCGCACCCGTGGCAGTGGTTCAACAAATTGTCGCTGGCGTTCGCGCCCTACGTGGCCTCGCGCAAGATCGTGTGCCTGGGCTACGGCGACGATGACTACCTGGCGCAGCAGTCGATCCGCACCTTCTACAACATCAGCCAGCCGGGCAAGCACTACGTGAAGACCTCGCTGTCGATCCTGAACATGGGCTTCATGCGCGGACTGTCGCCTTACTACATGTCCGGCACGCCGGCGATCAACGAGTACATCCACGGCCTGATCAACGCCGATCCGTGGCTGCGGGAGAACGGCTTCACCATCTTGCGCGAAGCGGCCTCGCTGGGGTTCCGCAACTACTACTACGAAGCGGCCATCTCGGTCGACACGCCCTACAAGAAGATGTTCTCGGCGCTGTGGCGCGAGAACCCCACCGCGCTGATCGGCGCCAACCAGCGCCTGATGACCATGGCCGCGCTGCTGCACGTCGATCCGCAGGGCCGCGCGCTGCTGCCGGAACTGATCCGCGCCTCGGGGCTGGATGCCGCCGCATGGCTGGAGCGCTACGTCGACGCCTACCTTACGCCGCTGGTGCATTGCTTCTATGCCCACGACCTGGTGTTCATGCCGCACGGCGAGAACGTCATCCTGGTGGTCCAGGACCACGTGCCGGTGCGCGCCTTCATGAAGGACATCGCCGAGGAATCGTCGATCCTCAACCCGAACGCCGCCCTGCCCGAGAACGCCCGCCGCCTGGCCGCCGACGTGCCCGAGGAATACAAGCTGCTGACCATCTTCGTGGACGTGTTCGAAGGCTACTTCCGCCATCTGTCCCAGGTGCTGGTCGACAACGGCGTGATGGACGAGGACGCCTTCTGGGAACTGGTGGCCGGCCGCATCATCGCCTATCAGGAAGCCCATCCCGAACGCCTGGAGAAGTACCGCCAGTACGACCTGTTCGCGCCGGAGATGATCCATTCGTGCCTGAACCGCCTGCAGCTGGCCAACAACCTGCAGATGGTCAACCTGGCCGACCCCATCGGCAGCTTCCAGATGGCGCCCAACCTGGCCAACCCGATTGCCCGCCACCGGCCCCAGTGGCTGGGCCAGGCCGACACCGCGCAGGCGCTTGCGTGAACCGCGACCTGGACGATCTGCTGGCGCTGACCGGCCGCCTGGTGCCCGGGCTGTCGGGCCAGGTCGCGGCGGCGCCCGGGCCGGGCATCCGCCCGGGCGCCGACAACGCCCAGGCCATCGCGCGGCTGCGCGATGTCTGGGGGCAGCGCTATCCGGAGGCCGGGCCACACTACCTGGCTTTGCGCTGCTGGGGGTTGCTGATCTGGCAGCCCGTCTACCTGAGCGTGATCGCCGCGCATCGCAGCGCGATCGTGCCCGACCTGTCGGGCATGATCCAGCCGGTGCCGGACGACGGTTTCATCATCGGCTACACCCTGGAGCGCCATGAACCCTTGCGCGGCGGCCTGCGCCACCGCATGCAGGCCGCCGCCGCACAACTGCGCAATATCTGCGCCACCTTCTACCGCGAACTGACCCAGGCGCTGCGGGTGAGTCCGCGCGCCGCCGAGAGCATGCAGGCCGATTGCGTGCTGTATGCCCTGCTGGCCGCGCGTCACGACGACGGCGCCGCCGCCAACGACTGGGCCCAGCGGCAGGCCATCGAATGGATGGACCTGCTCGGCCTGCGCGGGCGCAGCGGCTACCTGACCTGGCGGCGCGCGGACCTGCCGGTCATCGCCGTCGATCGGCAGGTCTGCTGCCACTACTTCCGCAGGCGCGACGGCGACTACTGCAGCACCTGCCCCAAATTGGATCTTGCCGAACGCATGACCCGGATCGACGCCGAGAGCGCCGTGCCCGCCTGAAGGCGGCCGGGCCTTGCGAGACGGCACAAGGAGTCGGAAATGACGGACATTGGCCGCCTCGAGCACGTGCGCGAGGCCTTGAGCCCGCTGCACGTTCGGGCCTATTTCGACCAAGCCCTGTTCGCCCGCGAACAGGAACGGATATTCAAGCAATCGCCCATCTACGTGGGCCACGAGAAAGTCGTGCCCGAACCAGGCGACTGGCGCCGCCTGCCGCACGAGGACGGCGGCCGGGTGCTGGTGCGCACCGCCCATGGCGTCGAGCTCGTCTCCAACGTCTGCCGCCACCGGCAGGCGCTGATCCTGGGCGGCGAGACGGGCGCGGTGACCGGACCCGGCAACCCCGCCGGCAACCTGTCGGCCAGCGGCGGCAACATCGTCTGCCCGCTGCACCGCTGGACCTACGACAACCGCGGCCAGATCCTGGGCGCGCCGCAGTTCCCCAGCACGCCCTGCCTGAACCTGCCGCGTTTTCCGCTGAAGAATTGCCATGGCCTGCTGTTCGAGGGCCCGCGCGATCCGCGCGCCGACCTGGGCCATCTGTTCGAGCGGCCCGAGTTCGACTTCTCCGACTACGTGCTCGACCACGTCGAGGTGCACCAATGCAACTACAACTGGAAGACCTTCATCGAAGTCTATCTGGAGGACTACCACGTGGGGCCCTTCCACCCCGGCCTGGGCCGGTTCGTCACCTGCGAGGACCTGAGCTGGGAGTTCGGCCGCCACCACAGCCTGCAACGCGTGGGCGTGCATGACTCGCTGGAAAAGCCCGGTTCCGACGTCTACCGCGACTGGCACGACACGCTGATGCGCTATCGCGGCGGCTCGGCGCCCGACTTCGGCGCGATCTGGGTGACCTACTTCCCCACCCACATGATCGAGCTGTACCCGCACGTGCTGGTGCTCTCCACGCTCTACCCCAAGAGCCCGCAGGAAACCATCAACATCGCCGAGTTCTACTACCCCGAGGAAATCGCGCTGTTCGAGCGCGAATTCGTCGAGGCGCAGCGCGCGGCCTACATGGAAACCGCGGTCGAGGACGACGAGATCGGCGAGCGCATGGACGCCGGCCGGCTGGCGCTGCTGCGCCGCGGCACCTCCGAAAGCGGCCCATACCAGTCGCCGATGGAGGATGGCATGCAGCATTTCCACGAGTGGTATCGCGACATCATGGGCGAGGAACTGGGTGACTGCGCCGCGCCGTAGGGGGACGCAGGGGCCGGGCACGCCGTAATTAAAACGGTGCCGGAGCGGTGAGAATAGCTGCAACAATGCGAACATATGCTATTCTCATTCTCACATTTGACGGTGTGCCGAACACCGCTACAGGGGCTCAACCCGTATCGCGAGTGACGATCTTGAACCCAGCACCCTCCCCCGCCCAATTCACCGTCGCCGACTTCAACCGCATGGGCAGCCAGAGCGGTTTCCGCTACCGCCTGCCGCAATTGAACGGCGCGTTGCGCGGCGACCCCGAGACCCTCTGCATTGCCGAAGGCCGCGTCGAGACCCACGCGATCCGACCGGGCCTGACCCTGGTGCTGTCCGACGTGCGCGTGCACCAGCATTACGAGGCCACCTCGATGATGTCGCCGCGCTTTTCCGCCATCGTCATGCTGCAGGGCCACGCCCAGACCCGCATCGATCGCCACGACGACGTCAGGCTGGCCGCGCACAGCGGCGTCAGCGCGCTTTACGGCGACACCGTCGCCATGACCGGCATCCACGCGCCGGGCCAACGCCTGCGCAGCATCAACCTGTCGCTGTCCGACCCCGACGGCGCCGGCGACGACCAGACCAGCGAGATGATCTGGAAGGCGCTGCGTTCGCCGTCGCTGCGGCTGCGCCGCTGGCAGGTCCAGGGCCATCTGCTGCAGGCCATCGAGCACCTGCTCGACTGCGGTTGGGACGGCCCGCTGCAGGCCATGCTGCGCGAAGGCGTGGGGACGCAGTTGCTGGCGCATGCGTTGGCGACACTGGAACAGCGCGCGCCGGCCGACAGCACGGTTTCGGAACGCGATCGCCAGTTGCTGGAACGGGTGCGCGAACGCCTGTACAGCGCGCCGGGCGAGGAACACACGCTGGACGAGCTGGCGCGGCTGGCCTGCATGAGCCCGAGCACGCTGCGCGCCAAATTCCAGGCGACCTACCAGCGCTCGGTCTTCAGCTGGCTGCGCGAACGGCGGCTGGAAGTGGCGCGCGAACAACTGGCCCAAGGGTGCAGCGTGCAACAGGCGGCGCATTTCGTCGGTTACCGCCACGCCACCAACTTCGCCACGGCGTTCCGCGAGCGCTACGGCATCGCTCCCAGCGAACTGAACTGAGCGCCGGCCGTGCACGGCTTACGGCGGCGCCCATTGCTCTTGCGGCGTTCACCATTCCTGCAACCCACGATGACAGGCGACCATGCGGTTGCGCTTCCCAGCCCGGGAGGCCCCCGCCATGGATGCCGTCGTGTCACGCCGCGAACCCCTGCCTTCCTTTCCCATGATGGTGCTGATGCTGGGCCTGCTGTCCTGTGTCGCCCCCGCCACCATCGACGCCTACCTGCCCGCCTTCGGCGCGCTGGGCCGGGAATTCGCCGTGCCGCAGGAAACCGTGCAGCTGACGCTGGGCGTCTACATGGCCTGCTATGCCTCCATGCTGCTGCTGCATGGCACGCTGTCCGACTCGCTGGGGCGGCGTCGCGTGGTGCTGGCTGCGCTGGGGGTGTACGTGTGCGGCGCGCTGATGGCGGCGCTGGCGCCCGGCTTCGGCTGGCTGCTGGCCGGACGCGCGGTGCAAGGCCTGTCGGCGGGCGCCGGCATCGTGGTCGGCCAGGCCATCATCCGCGATTGCTACGACGGCGCCGTGGCGCGTCGCGCCATGTCATACCTGATCCTGGTGTTCAATCTGTCGCCGGCGCTGGCGCCGATCCTGGGCGGCTACCTGGCCGCGCACCAGGGCTGGCGGTCCATATTCCTGCTACTGACCGCGCTGGCCGCCGCGGCCTGGCTGCTGTGCGCGCGGCGCCTGCCCGAAACGCTGCCGCCCGATCGACGCCAGCCGCTGGCCTGGCGCACACTGGGCGGCAACTACGCGCGCGTGCTGGGCAACCGGCGCTACGCCGCGCTGGGCCTGGCGTTCAGCCTGCTGTTCGCCGCGCAGGGGTTCCTGATCGGGGCCGCGCCCGACTTCATCACCAATGTGCTGGGGTTGCCGGAAACCGATTTCGCCTACCTGTTCGTGCCGCTGGTGGTGGGCGCCATGGCCGGCGCGCTGCTGGCGGCGCGCAAGGCCGGCCGCTGGTCGGACGGGCGCATCACGTTGCTGGCCTACCTGCTGATGGGAGGCAGTTGCCTGGCCTACGTGCTGTACATGGCCGCCGCCGAGCCGCCGCGCCTGCCCTGGGCGGTGCTGCTGCCGGGCCTGTTCACCTGCGGACTGGCCATGGGCGTGCCGGCCATGACGCTGCGCATCCTGGGGCACGTGCCGGACCTGTCGGGCACCGCCGCGTCCGTGCTCGGCTTCATGCAGATGCTGACGTTCTCCGTGGCCAGCGGCTGGGGCGTGCCGCTGGTCTACGGCCAGCCACTGCGGCTGGCCGTGGCCATGCTGGCCTGCGTGGCGGCCAGCGCCGCCGGTTGGGCCTGGCTGCATCGCTGCGCCGCGCCCGTGGCCAAGACCGAGGCCGGGCTGGGGTAGCGTGCCACCCCATGGGTTTGGTGCGGGCACATGCGCGCGCCAGCGCAGCAGCCCGGCGGCGTTTTCCATATGCATTGCGTCGTCCGGCATACATCAGCTCAACGGTAAAAATCAATAATTCTCATTACCAAATTTTTCCGTTGGAGCTTGTCCTCATGCCGTCCGTCCTGCCCCCGCCCGCCGCGCAATCGCGCCGGGTGCGCCCTCTTGTCTACGCGATCCAGACGGCCCTGTTCTGCTCTGCCCTGACCCACCAGCAGGCCTTCGCCCAGGACGCCGCCGGCGCCGAAGCCGGCGAGGTGGCGCAATTGCCCGCCGTCACCGTCAGCGGCGCGGGCATCCCCGGCACCACGGAAGGCACCCGCTCCTATACCACCGACGCCATGAACACGGCCACGGGATTGACGCTGTCGCCGCGCGAGACGCCGCAGTCCGTCAGCGTGGTCACGCGCCAGCAGATCGAGGACCAGGGCCTGCGCGACACCGGTTCGATCCTGGCGAGCGCGCCGGGCATTTCGGTCACGCGTAGCGATAGCAACCGCTTTGCGTTCTCGTCGCGCGGCTTCGATATCGACAACTTCCAGTTCGACGGCCTGAACTCGCCCATCCTCAGCCTGTGGAACTACGGCGCCACCGACATCGACTCGGCCATCTACGACCGCGTCGAGATCGTGCGCGGCGCCACCGGCCTGATGACCGGTTCGGGCAATCCGTCGGCCGCCGTCAACTTCATCCGCAAGAAGCCGCTGCGCGAATTCGCCCTGTCCGGCAGCGCCAGCGCCGGCAGTTGGGATCAGGTCGGCGGCAACCTGGACCTGTCGGTGCCCGTCACCGAAGGCGGCCGCATCCGCTCGCGCTTCGTCGCCGCCTACGACCAGGGCGACAGCTACGTGACCTTCCTGGATTCGCGCAAGCGCACCTTCTATGGGGTCATCAGCGCCGACCTCACGCCGGACACGGTGCTCACCGCCGGCATCGAGTATTCCCGCAACCAGAGCAACGGCTTCGGTAGCGGCTTTCCGCTGTTCTACAGCGACGGCTCGCGCACCGACTTCAACCGTTCCGTGGCCAACAATACCCGCTGGGCTCGCATCGACACCGAGTCCACCACCACCTTCGTCGACCTGACGCACCGTTTCGCCAACGACTGGAAGGTGCGTGCCGCCTACAGCCACAACGATGGCGACTATCGCATGAAGCAGCTGTTCCGCGGCGGCTACCCCGACCGCGTCACGGGCGCGGGCATGACCAGCGCGTACAACAACTATGATGGCGACCGCTCGCGCGATGACATCCACCTGACGGTGTCGGGCCCGTTCCAGTTGTTCGGGCGCAAGCACGAACTGGCGCTGGGCTGGATGAGCGTCAACGACCACAGCAATATCGGCCAGTACCTGCAGACCGGCGCCAAGCCAGCCCTGGGCAGCTTCTTCGACTGGCGCCAGGATCACGTCGCCGAACCCACCTGGGCCGCCAACAAGACGCCCGCTGACGACCTTCGCGTCAAGCAGACCGGCGCCTACGCGGTAGGCCGCTTCTCGCTGGCCGATCCGTTGCACCTGATCCTGGGCGGACGCTGGAGTAACTGGGAAACCAACCAGACCTACTTCGGCAGCAAGCGCCAGTACAAGATCAACGATCAGTTCACGCCCTACGCCGGCCTGCTGTACGACATCAACAGCACCTACACCGCATACGCCAGCTATACGGAAATCTTCCAGCCGCAGAACGCCCGCTCGCCCAGCGGCTCGATCCTGCCGCCGATCGACGGCAAGAGCTACGAGGTCGGCCTGAAGGCCGCCTACCTGGACGGCTTGCTGAATGCCTCCGCGTCGCTGTACCAGACCCGCCAGAACAACCTGGCACAGGCGATCCCGGGCGAGTCGGTCATCGGCATGCCCGGCACCCAGGCGTACCGCGCCGTCTCCGGCGCCAAGGTCGAAGGCTTCGAACTGGAGACCAGCGGCCAGCTCATGCCCGGCTGGAACCTCGGCGCCAGCTACACCCACTTCACCGCCAAGGACGCCGACGGCAAGCCGATCAACACCAGCCATCCGCGCAGCCTGTTCAAGGTGTACACCACCTACCGCCTGCCGGGCGACCTGCACCGCCTGACCGTGGGCGGCGGCATCGACTGGCAAAGCCGCATCTATCGGTCCGCGGCCAGCCCCCGCGGCAACGTGGACGTGGAACAAGGCAGCTACGCCCTGGTCAACCTGATGGCCCGCTTCGACTTCAGCAAGCAGGTCTCGGCCACCCTCAACCTGAACAACGTCTTCGACCGCAAGTATTACGACCAGATTGGCTTCTACAGCCAGGGCTGGTATGGCGCGCCGCGCAACGTCATGCTGACCATGCGCGCGCAGTATTGAAGATGGCATCGCACGGCTGCAAGCCAAGGAGGACAGCGGCACAATGCATTTGAATCTGGCGATCGCGGCGCGGGCAGGCCGCCGCGCACTGGCCGGCCTGGCGGCGCTGGCCCTGGCCGCCACCCTGGCCGCATGCGACCGCGCGCCTGCCATTCCCGAGCCTGCGGCAGGCACCGCCCCTGCGCCCTCCGCGGCAGGCAAGCCGGCCGCCGCCCCACCCGTGACGGCCAGCACCGTCGCGGGCTTTCCCGTCACGCTGGAGACCGCCCTGGGCCCTGCGGTGATCCCCGCCCCGCCCAAGCGCGTCGTCGCGCTCGGCCTGGGGGCGGACGACCTGGTGCTGTCGCTGGGCGTGGTGCCGGTGGGCGTGGGCCGCGCCGACTGGGGCGGCGACTCGGACCATTACTGGCCCTGGGTCCGCGCCGCGATCGAGGCGCGGGGGCAGCCACTGCCCGAGCGCATCACCGTCTATCCCGAACTGGATATCGAGAAGATCATCGCGCTGCGGCCTGACGTGGTGCTGGCCCCCTTCTCCGGCGTCAGTCCCGAGGCCTACGCGCAACTGTCGCGGCTGGTGCCGGTCGTGGGCTATCCGGAGCAGCCTTTCCTGACCCCGGTTGACACGCAGATCGACCTCATTGCCGCCGCCCTGGGCACGCGCGAGGCCGCCGCGCCCCTCAAGGCCCGCATCCACGATGCGCTGGCGCAAGCCGCGCGCCGCTATCCCGAACTGTCCGGCAAGACCTTCGCCTACGTGCGCGCCGATCTCGGCTCGGGCAACTTCGCCGCCTACGTCGCCGGCGACCCGCGCGTCGACACGCTCAGCGCCATGGGCCTGACGCTGGCGCCATCGGTGCGCGGCCTGCGCGCCAGCGCCGGCCACTTCGCCCATTACCTGGGCTTCGAGCATGCCGACGCGCTGGGCGATGCCGACATCCTGGTGTCCTGGTTCTACACGCCACAGGAACGCGACCGCGCCGCGGCCATGCCGCTGTATGCATCGATCCCGGCGGTGCGCCGCGGCGCCTACGTGGCATTGAGCGACCCGGCGCTGGTGATGGCCTCGTCCTCCGGCACGCCGCTGGCGGTGGCGTGGATGCTGGACCGGCTGGCGCCCCGCCTGGCCGAGGCCGCGCGCCACGCCGGAGGTAACGGAGCCGGCCCCTGATGCCGCCGCCTTTCCCGCCGCCCGCCGCGCGCAACGACCAGCCGCTCCAAGGCGCGCGCCGGCTACGGGCGCCCCTGTTGCTGGCG
The DNA here is from genome assembly GCF_001457475.1 of Achromobacter xylosoxidans. Classification (NCBI taxonomy): domain Bacteria; kingdom Pseudomonadati; phylum Pseudomonadota; class Betaproteobacteria; order Burkholderiales; family Alcaligenaceae; genus Achromobacter; species Achromobacter xylosoxidans. The sequence continues at coordinate 3,269,046 of NZ_LN831029.1, forward strand.
GCCTGTACGCTGCTGGCTGGCGCCGCGCTGGCCAGTCTTTGGCTCGGCTCGCGCGGCCTGTCGGCGGCCACCGTGTGGCGCGTATTGCTGCAACCGGACGACAGCCATGCCGCGCTGGTCGTCGCCTCCCGCATCCCCCGCACCCTGTTGGCGTTGCTGACCGGCGCCGCCCTGGCCGTGGCCGGGGCGCTGATCCAGGCGCTGACCCGCAACCCGCTGGCCGACCCCGGCCTGCTCGGCGTGAACGCCGGCGCGGCCGCCTCCATCGTGACGGCGGCATTGCTGCTGGGCGGCCTGCCCGCCCATCCGTTCTGGGCTGCCTTGCCCGGCGCGCTGGGCGCGGCGGCGGCGGTCTACCTGATCGGCGCGGGCGGCCGGGGCCTGCAGCCGGTACGGCTGATCCTCGCCGGCGCCGCCGTCAACGCGGTGCTGTTTGCCTACGTGCAGGCCGTGGCGCTGCTGCGCGACGATATCTTCGACGCCTACCGGTTCTGGGCCGTGGGCGCGCTGGCGGGGCAATCGCTGGACGTCGCCTTGCGCGCGGCGCCATACATCGGCACCGGCCTGCTGCTGGCCGCGATGCTGGCGCGGCCGCTCAATCTGCTGGCCCTGGGCCAGGCGCTGGCCCAGGCGCTGGGACTGCGCACCAGCCTGTACCGGCTGCTGGGCCTGCTATGCGTGGCGATACTGGCGGCGGCCGCCACCGCGGCCGCGGGCCCGATCGCCTTCGTCGGCCTGGCCGTGCCGCACATCGCCCGCCGCTACGCCGGTCCCGACCTGCGCTGGCTGCTCGCCTATTGCGTGGTGCTCGGCCCGTTGCTGATGCTGGTCGCCGACATCCTGGCGCGGCTGTTGCGGGCGCCAGCGGAACTGCTGACGGGCGTGGTGGTGGCTTTCATCGGCGCGCCATTCCTGCTGGCCGCCTTGCGCAAGCGCGCGCGGAGCCTGGCATGAAGCATCGCGCGCATTCCGTCATCTCGTCGGCGCGCGTGTTGCGCGCAGGCGCCTGGCTGGCCTGGCCCGTCGCGCCCCGCGCACTGGCCTGGGCAGCGCTGCTGCTGGTCCTGGCCTGCGCTCTGCTGGTCACCGCCCTGCTGACCGGCGAGCCGACGCTGTCCTGGCAGGCGCTGGGGCAGACGCTGCTGGGCGCCGGGGGCGCCGTGGATCGGTGGCTGGTGCATACCGTGCGCCTGCCGCGCGTCCTGACCGCACTGGGCGCGGGCGCCGCGCTGGGCCTGTCGGGCGCGCTGTTCCAGAGCCTGACCCGCAATCCGCTGGGCAGCCCGGACGTGATCGGCCTGACCGCCGGCGCCTCGGCCGGCGCCGTGGCCGTGGCGATGGTCTGGCCCGGGCTGATGCCGGTGGCCTGGGGCGCGGCGGCCGGCGCGCTGCTGGCCACGGCCGGCGTCTGGTTCGGTTCCGGCGCCGGCTTCGCCGCGCCCCAGCGCATGGTGATCGCCGGCATCGCGGTCGGCGCGATCGCCTTCGCCTTCGTGCAGTATGGCCTCTCCAACCTGCGGCGTGAACAGGCCTATCTGGCGGCCGCCTGGCTCAATGGCAGCCTGGCCGGCAGAACGTGGACCGATGTCTCTCTGATCGCGGGGGCCTGCGCCGTGTTGCTGCCGCTGGCGCTGGCGCTGTGCGCCCGCCTGCGGCTGCTTGAAATGGGCGACGACCTGGCCCAGGCGCTTGGCGCCACCGCGTCGCGCAGTCGCCTCGCCGCCACGCTGGTGGCGGTGCTGGCCGCGGCCGCCGCGGTCACCGTGGCCGGCCCCGTCGCCTTCATCGCCCTGGCGGCGCCGCAGATCGCGCGCCGCTGCGTGCGCGCCAGCGGCCCGCAGCCCCTGCTGGCGGCCCTGACCGGCGCCGTGCTGCTGGCCGCTGCCGACCTGCTGACCCGCGCGGCTGGCGCCAATGGCCTGCCGGTGGGCGTCCTGACCGCCGGCATCGGCGGCGTCTATCTCGCATCTCTGCTGGTACTCGAATGGCGCAAGACCTCCACCTGAACGATCCGGCCAGCGGCATGTCCGCCCTGCAACTGCGGCAGGTCGGCCTATCCTATGGCGATACCCCTGTGCTGCGGGACCTGTCGCTGGCGGTGGCCCCCGGCGCCTTCACGGCGGTGGTCGGCCCCAACGGCTGCGGCAAGTCCACGCTGTTGCGCGTGCTGGGCGGCGCGTTGGCGCCCACCCAGGGCCAGGCGTTCCTGGACGGCGCCAATCTGGCCAGCCTGCGGCGCAAGGCGGTGGCGCGGCGCCTGGCCTACCTGCCGCAGAACCCGGTGGCCCCTGAAATGATCACCGTGCGCGACCTGGTGGCGCGCGGCCGCTATCCGCACCAGACCCTGCTACGGCAGTGGTCGGCGGACGACGCCCGGGCGGTTGACGCGGCGCTGGCCGACACCGACCTGGCCGAGCTGGCCGACCATCCCGTGCACACGCTGTCCGGCGGCCAGCGGCAGCGTGCCTGGCTGGCGCTGGTGCTGGCGCAGGACGCCGGCATCATGCTGCTGGACGAGCCCACCACCTTCCTCGACATCCGCCACCAGATCGACCTGCTGGAGCTGTGCGCGCGCCTGCACCGGGCCGGGCGCACGCTGGTGGTGGTGTTGCACGACCTGAACCTGGCGTTCCGCTACGCCGATCGCGTCGTCATGATGCGGGCCGGCGCCATCGCGGCGCAGGGCGAGGTGCGCCAGGTGGTGACGGAGGACGCCATGCGGCGGGTGTTCGACCTGGATTGCCGGGTGCTGCCGGATCCGGAGACCGGCAGCCCGATGATCGTGCCGCGGCGCGGCGGCCAGCGCTGAATCCGGCTGCGCGCCACCTCAAGGCCGGTGCGCTGGCGGCGGGATGGCCGGGGGAACGAAGCCGGTACCGCCCTTACAGCATGTGCGCCAGGAACTCGCGGCTGCGCGGATGCTGCGGCGCGCGGAAGAAGTCGGCCGAGGGCGCCTCTTCGACGATGCGGCCTTCGTCCATGAAGATGACGCGGTGCGCCACTTCGCGGGCGAAGCCCATTTCGTGGGTCACCACCAGCATGGTCATGTGCTCGTCGGCCAGCTGGCGCATGGTGCGCAGCACTTCGCCCGTCAGCTCGGGGTCGAGCGCCGAGGTCGGTTCGTCGAACAGCATGATGTCCGGCTCCATCGCCAGCGCGCGGGCGATGGCCACGCGCTGCTTCTGGCCGCCGGACAGGCGCGTCGGATAGTTGTCGCGCTTGTTCAGCAGGCCGACCTTGCGCAGCAGTTCCTCGGCCTTGGGCACGATGGCGGCGCGCGCCATGCCCTTGACGATCATGGGCGCTTCGATGATGTTCTGCAGCACGGTCATGTGCGGGAACAGGTTGAACGACTGGAACACCATGCCCATCTTGCGGCAGATGCGGCGCACGTCCCCGTCGCTGGCGTAGCGGCTGTGGCCGCCCGGCACCGCCGTGGCCAGGGCTTCGCCCTCGATCTCGATGGTGCCGTCGTCGATGGTCTCCAGGTGGTTCAGGCAGCGCAGGAAGGTGCTCTTGCCCGAGCCCGACGGGCCGATCACCGCCACCACCTCGCCCTTGCCCAGTTCCAGCGAAACCTGGTCCAGCACGCGGTTGGCGCCGAACGACTTGACGATGCCGCGCGCCGAGATCATGGCGCCGCGACCGCCGGCGGACGGATTACTGGTCGTATTTGGCATAGCGCTTTTCCATACGCTGGAAGAACCACGTCAACACCAGCGTCATGATGAGATAGAAGGCGGCCGCGACCAGGAACGGCGTGGTCGTGAAGTCGCGCTGCACGATGCCGCGCGCGGTGCGCAGGATGTCGTTGAGCGCCAGCACGTAGATCAGGGAGGTGTCCTTGACCAGCGTGATGGTCTCGTTGCTCATGGGCGGCAGCACCCGCTGCACCATCTGCGGCAGCACGATGCGGCGCAGCGTCTGCAGGTAGGTCATGCCCAGCACCTTGCTGCCTTCGTACTGGCCGCGATCGACCGACTGGATGCCGGCGCGGAAGATCTCGGCGAAATACGCCGCGTAGTTCAGCGCGAACGCCACCACCGCCGCCGGGAAGTCGGGCAGGCGGATCCCAACCACCGGCACGAACGGCAGCGCGAAGTAGATGAACAGCATCTGCAGCATCAGCGGCGTGCCGCGCATCAGCCAGATGTAGCCGTTGACCAGCTGGCTGACGAAGCCCCACTTGGAGATCCGCAGCAGCGCCAGCACCAGGCCCAGCGGCACGGCCAGCGCCAGCGTGATGAAGAACAGCGTCAAGGTCACTTTCGCGCCTTGCGCCAGGGGTCCCAGGAGGGAGAGTACGTAGTCCATGCGGATGGGTGGGCGCCTTGCCGGCGGGAGGAATCAGGAGCGGGAGAGGCGGCGTGGGGAAACGCCGGACTGAAAAACGCCCGGACCGCGGCGCGGTCCGGGCGTTTCCCGGGAGATTACTTGACGATGTTGGCGCCGAACCATTGGGTCGCGATGCGGCCGGCGGTGCCGTCCTGCTTCATCGAATCCAGGGTCTTGTCGAGCTTGCCCAGCAGTTCGGTGTCGTCCTTGCGCACGCCGACGCCGTAGTCTTCGGTGCCGAAGTTGTCGTCCAGCACACGGTATTCGCCGGCGCGCTTGCTGATCAGGTAACGGCCCACGACTTCGTCGACCACGATGGCGTCGAGGCGGCCGGCGGCCAGGTCCATCAGCGCGGTGACGTTGTCGCCGAACTTCTTGACTTCCTTGATGCTGCCGGCGACCGGGTCCTTGGCGATGGCGTCGGTGGCGCTGCTGCCGTCCTGGGCGCCGACCACCTTGCCGGCCAGATCGGCCTTGGCCTTCACCGGCGAGGCGTTGCCGACGATGATGATCTGGTGGTTGGCCATGTAGGGCGCGGTGAAGCTGATGTTCTTCTTGCGCTCTTCGGTGATGGTCAGGCCGTTCCAGAGCACGTCGACGCGCTTGCCGTTCAGTTCGGCTTCCTTGGCGCTCCAGTCGATCGGCTTGAATTCGACTTCCAGGCCCAGGCGCTTGCTGGCTTCCTTGGCCATGTCCACGTCAAAGCCGACGATCTGGTTGTTGGCGTCGCGGAAACCCATGGGCGGGAAGTTGTCGTCCAGGCCGACGACGACCTTGCGGGCGGCGGCCGGGGCCTGCGCGCTGGCGGCCGGCGCGTTGTCGGACGGGCCGCAAGCGGTCAGCATCGTGGTGGCGGACACGAGAAGAACAGCAGTCAGTTTTTTCATGTTTATCGAGGGCGCGAGGCGCAGGAATGAAGAAGGCCGGAGGGCTCGACGAAAGCCGCGAGCCGGTTATTTTAGCGTTCCTGGAAATATGTGTTTCATCTCGGCCATATATAGGGCCAAGCGCCAGGGTCGAAGAGCCGGGCGAAAGGCGGCGCGACCGGCCCGCCGACGCCGGCGCGGCCCCCGCCCGGGGCCGGCGTCCGGGCTACGCCTTGACGACCCGGTGTGCTGTCCCGCAGATACGCCCGCGCGAAATCCACCCCTTGACGCCATGGCGTCGTTGCAAATCCTCGCGATACCTACGGGTAGCACTGCGGTTTGCGCCTAGCCCTGACGCCAAGGGATGAATTTCGTCATGCGGACGCATCTACGGGACAGCACACTAGCCCGCCCGCGCCGCCATGCCCGCGCGCAGGCCGGCGGCGCAGTCGAGCGCGTCGTCCCACAACTGGCGGGTCAGGGCCTCGGCGTCGGTCTCGCGCGCCAGCGCGGCGGCTTCGCCCGACCAGAGCAGCGAGAAATCGCCGCTGCCGCGCTTTTCCACCGCCGCCCGCAGCGGATCGACCGCCCCGGTCGCCAGTGGAAACGCGGGCGCCACCGCGCTCATCGGCCCCTGTTCGCGCATGAAGCGCGTCAACAGCCCGCGCGCCGGGCGGCCGGTGTACAGATTGGTCAGGCGCGTGGCGTCGTCGCGCGCCGCGCGCACCGCCTGGCGGTGGATGGCCGAGCGGCCCGCCTGCGGCGTCAGCAGATAGGCGGTGCCCAGCTGCGCCGCCGCCGCGCCGAGCGCGAAGGACGCGGCGATCCCGCGCCCATCGGCGATGCCGCCGGCCGCGATCACCGGCACGCCGACAGCGTCCACCACCTGGGGCAGCAAGGCGTACAGGCCCGGCTGGGCGCCGATGTCGTCGGTCAGGAACATGCCGCGATGGCCGCCGGCCTCCACGCCCTGGGCGATGATGGCATCCACGCCACGGGCGTCGAGCCAGCGCGCCTCTTCGACCGTGGTGGCGGACGACAGCACCATGGCCCCGGCGCGCCGCACCCGCTCGAGCAGCGCCTCGTCCGGCAAGCCGAAATGGAAGCTGACCACCGCTGGCCGCAGTTCCTCGACCACCTGGCACATGGCCTCGTCGAACGGCGCGCGGCCCGGGCCGCTGCCGGCGGCCGACAGCTCCAGCCCGGCCTCGCGGTAGTACGGCGCCAGCGTCTCGCGCCAGCGGGCCTGGGCCGCCTCGTCGGTGGCCGGCGGGGTGTGGCTGAAGAAATTCAGGTTGAACGGCGCGTCGGTCTCGGCGCGGATGGCGGCGATCTGCTCGCGCAGCGCGTCCGGACCGAGCGCGGCACAGGCCAGCGACCCGAGCGCGCCGGCGCGGCAGGCGGCAATCGCCAGCGGGCTGAAGGAGCCGACCATCGGCGCTTGGATCAGGGGCAACAGCGAAGGCAGCGGTTTCATCTGGGGCACACGACGGCAATGGAGAACGTCAGAGCATATCGCAACGACATGCTAGGCTTGGGCCTTCCCCCTACTCGCATCACGCCATGGAATTTCGCAGCAACGGCCGCCCCGCCCTGGCCGCGCGCCGGGAGCGCGCCGCATGAGTCCCGCCCTCCGTCTTGGCCCCCTGGTATTTCCCATCGAACTGGCGCTGCTGGCGGCCGCCGTCGTCGTCGGCCTGGTCGCCGGCCGCCTGCTGGCCGGCGCGCGCGCCGAGGACGCCGGCCGCGCATTGTGGCGCTGCCTGCTGCTGGGCCTGCTGGTGGCCCGGCTGGCCTTCGTCTGGCAATACCGCGATCACTTCCTGCAGGATCCGCTCAAAATGCTGGACCTGCGCGATGGCGGCTGGTCCGGGCCGGCCGGCCTGGCCGCGGCGCTGCTCTACGGCGCCTACGCCGTGCTGCGCGACCGCGCCCCGCGCCGCGCCGTGCTGGCCGCGATGGCGCTGGGCACGGCCGTCTGGCTGGGCGGCGGCCGCCTGCTGGCGCCGTCGGCGCAGCCGCAGCCCCAACTGGCGGCCCTGTCGCTGCAACAGCTCGACGGCAAGCCCGCTACGCTGGCCGCCTTCCAGGGCAAGCCCACGGTCGTGAACCTGTGGGCCAGCTGGTGCCCGCCATGCCGCCGCGAGATGCCGGCCTTCGAGCAGGCCCAGGCGGCCAACCCCGACATCCATTTCGTCTTTCTGAATCAGGGCGAAGCGGCAAGCACCGTGCGCCAGTACCTGGACGAACACGCGCCGTCCCTGGCCAACGCCCTGCTCGACCCGGCCGGCGACGCCTCGCGCCAGATGAGCAACCGCGGCTTGCCCGCGACGCTGTTCCTCGACGCCCAGGGCCGGCTGATGGACCTGCGCGTCGGCGAACTGTCGAGCGCCACGCTGGCGCAGCGGCTGGAAGCGATCCGGGCGGCCGACCCCGGCCAGTGAGCCGCGGGGCCGGCAGGTTCCAGCCGGCCCCGCCAGCAGCATCCCGGGACGTCAGTCCTTGCCCGGGGCGGCTTCGATCCCGGGCAACGCCTGTGCCCAGGGCAGCGCCACTCCCTGCTCGGTTCGCCCAAAGAGGCGCAGGCGTTGGCCCGCGCCGTGCCGCGGCGCCTGCGGCAGGCGCACCACCAGCAGCGGCCCGCGCGGCAGCGCATTGACGGTGGCGAAGACGCTGCCGCCCTCGCCCGCCTTGCCGGACACGCGCGTCCACGCCAGCAGCTCGGCTTGCTCCACCGCCACCTCGCGGGCCCGCTCGTGCCCGCAGGCCGGGCACCATAGCCGCGCCGGGTAGACCCGGTGCCCGCATTGCCCGCATTCCATCACGCTGAAACTCATGCGTCCTCCCTGGCCAGCACCGCCGCGTTGGCGCACATGCCGTAGCGCAACTGCACCATGCCGTAGCCGGTCGCCACGCCATGGCGCGCGCCCGCCACCTGGCGCGCGCCGGCCCGGCCCAACAGCTGGCGCGCCACTTCCGCCAACCCATGCATGCCCCCGGCCGTGCCCGCCTGCCCCGCCGACAGCTGCCCGCCCGCGGTGTTCACGGGCAGGTCCCGCGTGGCGATGCGGCGCGCGATGAAGCCCGGCAGGTCATCCGCCGGCGCCAGGCCCAGGTCGCACAGCTGGGCCACGGCCATCGCCGGATAATCGTCGTACACGCCGATCACGTCCATCTCGTCCGGCCCCAGGCCGGCCTCGGCCCACAGCGCGGGCGCGAACCCGGCAATGCCCGTCACCAGGCCGTCGCCCTCCTGCTGGTCGGCGTTGTAGCGCGCGCCGCTGGCCCGCAGCGTGACGCGCACGCCCTGCGGCCGCGCTTGCAGCACCAGCGCGCAGGCGCCACTGACCACCGGCACGCAATCGAGCCGGCCCAGCGGCTCGGCCACCATCGGCGCCTCCAGGTACTGCGCCAGCGTCAGCGGCTGGCGATAGGCGGCGTTGGGATTGCCCGCCGCCCAGGCGCGCTGCGCCACGCACAGCGCGCCATAGTCCTCGCGCCGCAGGCCGGTTTGCGCCATCTGCCGCTGCGTCAGCATGGCGAACAAGGGATTCGGCCCGGCGCAGCCCAGCGGGCTCAGGTAATCCTGCGCGCTGCGGTTGTAGCGCCCCACCAGTTCGGCGAAATCCGCGCCGCTGAAATGGTCGCCAGCCACCAGCACGATGGTGCGCGCCTGCCCGGCCCGCAGCGCCAGCCAGGCATGCCGCAGCATGTTGATGGCGCTGGCGCCGCCCATCTCGTCCTGCATGCACCAGTTCAGCGTCAGGCCCAGCCGCCACGCCATGTCGATAGCGCGATCGGGGCGCAGCGTGAACGAGGCCAGCCCCAGGCCGTCGACGTCGGCCGGGCGCAGCCCGGCATCGTCCAGCGCCAGGCGCAGCGCCTGCGCGATCAGCGTGGCCGTGTCGCAGCCGGGCTCGGGATTGCGCAGCGCGGGCGTCTCGCCCACGCCGACGATGCCCGGGCCGGCGTTCATGCCGATTCCTGCCGCGCGGGCTCGCGCGTCAGCAACAGCGTGATGACCGTGATTGCCGCCATGCCCACCAGGAACCACGCCACCGGCGTGGCCGATTCATACTTGCGCAGCAGCGCCATGGCGATCAGCGGCGACAGGCCGCCGGCGAACACCGAGGCCAGTTCGTGGCCCAGCGCCAGGCCGGTGTAGCGCACCTCGGGCGGGAACAACTCGGCGAAGTACGCCGGCTGGGTGCCGATCATGGCGGCGTGGCAGACCGTGTTGCCCAGGAAGAACGCCAGGAAGATCCACACCGGCTCCCTGGTCTGCACCAGCCAGAAGAACGGAAACGCCGCCAGCATCAGCCCGGCCGAGCCGATCAGGTAGACGGTGCGCCGGCCGATCCGGTCCGACAGGTGGCCGAACCACACCAGCGTGCCCAGTTCGATGAACATGGACGCCAGCACCCCGCCCAGCATCACGTCGTTGGGAATCCCCAGGAACTTGCCGTAGGCCAGCGCGAACGCCAGGAAGATGTATGAGCCGCCGTTCTCCGCCACCCGCAGCCCCATGGCGGTGAACACCTGGCGCGGATAGCGGCGGAACACTTCCACCGCCGGCATGCCGCGCTTGGCGGTCTTCTTGGCCTGCACGAACTCGTCGCTTTCCGGGATGTGCTTGCGGATGTAGAGGCCGATGCCGAAGATCAGCACGCTCAACAGGAACGGCAGGCGCCAGCCCCAGCTCATGAAGGCGTCCTGCGGCAGCTGCTGCGCCAGCATGAAGACGCCCGATGACAGCACGAAGCCGCCGGCCACGCCCAACTGGCTGAACGACGAGAAATAGCCGCGGCGCTTGCCGCCCACCGCCTCGCTGATGAGCAGCACGCCGCCGCCCCATTCGCCGCCGGCCGCCGCGCCCTGCAACACGCGCAGCACCACCATCGCCACCGGCGCCCAGATGCCGACCTGTTCGTAGGTGGGCAACAGCCCGATCAGGAAAGTGGCCGCGCCCATGATGCCCAGCGTCCATTCCAGCGCCAGCTTGCGGCCGTAGCGGTCGCCGATGTGGCCGAACACCACGCCGCCCAGCGGCCGCGCCAGGAAGCCCACGGCAAAGCCGGCGAAGGCGCCCATGGTGCCCAGCAGCGGGTCGGTGCCCTTGGGAAAGAACAGCTCGCCGAACACCAGCGCCGCCGCGGTGCCATAGATGAAAAAGTCGTACCACTCCATCGCGTTGCCGGCGACGGACGCCATCACCACCCGCCGCGTGCGCTTCCTGCGGGCCTGCTCGTCGGCGCTCTGCGCCGCGCCCTGGTATGCCAACGTCATGCTCTTGCCCCTTGTTCTATATATGGACGGGATTCAGCGCGCCACGCGGTAGCCGGCGGCGTCGCGGTCCCAGGTGTCATCCGTCACGCCCTCATCGCGCAACCGGAACTTGCGGACCTTGCCGTTCTCGGTGCGCGGCAGGTCGTCCAGCACGCGCAGATAGCGCGGCACGGCGAAATACGGCATGCGCGGCTGGCAGAAGTCCAGCAATGCTGCGGGCGTGAGCGCGCAGCCCGGCTTGCACACCAGCGCCGCCATGACCTCGTCCTCGGCCAGTTCCGAGCGCACCGCGTAGACCGCCGCCACCGCCACCGACGGATGCGCCAGCAGCACCTGCTCGACCTCGTACGACGAGATGTTCTCGCCGCGCCGGCGGATCGCGTCCTTCATGCGGTCCAGGAAACGGAAATAACCATCGGCGTCGCGCACCACGCGGTCGCCGGTGTGGAACCACAGGTTGCGCCAGGCCTCGACCGTCTTGTCGGCCATGCCGAAATAGCCGGTGGCGATGGCGAACGGCGGACGCGCGCGCAGCAGCAGTTCGCCGGCCTGGCCATCGGGCAGCGGCGCGTCGTGCTCATCGGCCACGATGGCCTCGAACTCGGGCGCCACGCGCCCCATGGTGCCGGGACGCTGCTCGGCCAGCGTGCCGCCCAGCGCGAAATTGGTCTCGGTGGAGCCATAGCCTTCCAGCAGCGCGATGCCGGTGCGGCCCGTGAAGGTGGCATGGAAGCGTTCCGGCACGCCTGGCGCCAGCGCGATGCGGGCGCGGTGGCCGCTTTCGGCGGCGGACGGTTCGCGTGCCAGCAGCATCGGCACCATGGCGCCCAGCAGATAGGTCACGGTCGCGCCGGTGGCCGCCAGCCGCTCGAAATAACGGCTGACCGAGAAGCGCTCGTCGCAGACGATGGCGGCGCCCGTCGCCAGCGCCTGGAAGCAGGCGTTGAGCGCGTTGGTGTGGAACAGCGGCAGGCTGGTGTAGAGCACGTCGTCGACGTCGATCCCGAGGTTACGGGCGGCGATGACGCCCCACCAATGGAACTGGGCATGCGGGCAGCACACGCCTTTGGACAGGCCCGACGTGCCGGACGTGTAGAGGATCGCCAGCGTGTCGCCTGGCCCCAGTTCGGCCGCCGGGATGGGCGCGTCGGGCAACGGCGGCACGGGGGTGGCGGGCGCCGGCAGGCCGGCGTCGGCGCCGGCTTCTCTGGGCGGGACGTCGTCCAGCAGCCAGATGCGCCGCAACGCCAGGCCCGCCGCGTCCAGCCCGGCCAGCGCCGGACAGGAGGCCGTGTCTGCCACCAGCAGCACACAGCCGCTGTTGGCCAGGATGTGCTGCAACTGCATGCCGCGCGACGCGGTGTTGATGGGCACGACCACCGCGCCCAGCCAGCCGCAGCCCAGCACCACCGACAGGAACTCGATGCGGTTGCCCGCCATCAGCCCGACGCGGTCGCCGCGCGCCACTCCGGCCGCGGCCAGCAGCGCTGCCCAGCGCGCGGCGTGCTGCGGCGCCTCGGCATAGCTCAACGCCCCACCCGGCGCCTGGACCCATGGACGCCGGCCCTGGCGGGCGGCCTGGTCGCGCAACAGCGACGGCAATGTCAACGCTTGCATGGCGTGCTTTTCCCCTTGTTGTCGGCGGCCGGCGGTCGGTGCCGCGGCTCGTGAAAATTAGTCTAGGAATCAACTATTTATGTGTCAAATTTATGGGTATTATTCATTGCATAAGGTTGACTGATAACAAGGGCGGGCATGGACTTCGACTTGAATCTCATGCGGGTTTTCCTGACCGTGATGCACGAACGCAGCGTCACGCGCGCGGCCCAGCGCCTGCAGCTGACGCAGCCCGCGGTCAGTTATGCCCTGGCGCGGCTGCGCGAGAAATTCGACGATCCGCTGTTCGTGCGCACGCCCGCCGGCATGCGGCCCACGCCGGTGGCCTTCGCCCTGGCAGATCCGATCGAACGCGGCATGCACAGCTTTGCCGAGGCCATCAGCCTGCGGCAGCATTTCGAGCCTGGCAGCAGCACGCGGCGCTTTCGTCTGTCGATGTCGGACATCGGCGAAATGGTGTTCCTGCCCAGTCTGATGGAGCGCGTGCACGCCCTGGCGCCGCGCCTGCAGGTCGAGGTGGTGGAGGTGCCGCTGGAACAACTGCCGCAGGCGCTCAAGGACGGCGAAATCGACCTGGCCATCGGCAACCTTGCCGGCCTGGGCCGCCACACGCGCCATGCCGACCTGTTCAGCGAGCGCTACGCCTGCATGGGCCGTCGCGGCCATCCCGTGCTGGCGGCCGGCCTGACCCGCGGCCAGTTCAAGCGCCTGGACCACATCCTGGTGGCCTCGCGCGCCAGCGCCCATCGCCTGCTGGACGACGTGCTCGGGGAGGCCGGGCTGCACCGCCAGCCCTACCTGACACTGCCGCATTTCTCGGCCGCCGCCGAAATCGTGCGGCGCACCGACCTGACGGTCACGCTGCCGCATCGCGCGGCGGTATGGTTCAACCGCGACGGCGCCTTCGAGATCCGGCCGCTGCCGCTGGCGCTGCCGCCCCTGAGCGTCACCGTGCACTGGCACGCGCGCTTCGAAAGCGACCCCGGCACGCGCTGGCTGCGCACTCTGGTGGTGCAGACCCTGGCGGATCCGGCCGGCGACGCCCCGCCTGCCACTATTTGACCGATCAACGCAACAGACTCGCGCAGGCATCACGGTTTATCTGACCGAATGGCGCAACTAGACTGCCGTCATTCCCTCTCTTTCCAGGAAACCGCCATGTCTCCCCTGCCCACCCTGCGCCGCCTGCTGCCCGCCCTGGCGCTGGCCCTGTCCACTCCCGGCCTGGCCGCCGCCACCGAACTGACCCTCACGCCCTACAACCCCGGCAACGACGCCATCTTCCAGGTTTCGTCCGTGCTCGTCAGCGGCCAACGCGAGGCAATCCTGATCGATGCCCAGTTCGGCAAGTCGCAGGCCGAACAGTTGGTGGCGCTGGTGCGCGCCAGCGGCAAGACGCTGACCACCATCTACATCAGCCACGGCGACCCGGACTTCTACTTCGGGCTCGACACCGTCCTGGCGGCGTTTCCGCGGGCCAAGGTCGTGGCCACCGCCCCCACCGTGCGCCATATCCGCGACACCGTGGACGCCAAGCTGGCGTTCTGGGGCCCGAAGCTGGGCGCCGACGCGCCGCGCAAGGCGGTCATTCCGCAAGTGTTGGAAGGCGACACCCTGACGCTGGAAGGCGAAACGCTGCGGATCACCGGGCTGGACGGCCCGCAGCCCGACCGCAGCTTCGTCTGGATCCCGTCGCGCAAGGCGGTGGTGGGCGGCGTCGTGGTGTTCGGCAACCTGCACGTGTGGACCGCCGACACGCAGACGCCGCAATCGCGCGCCGATTGGCTGGCAACGCTGGCCCGCATCGAGGGCCTCAAGCCCACCACCGTGGTGCCGGGCCATTACGCTCCCGGCGCGCCGTTGACGCTGGATTCGGTGCATTACACCCAGGGCTACCTGCGCGCCTTCGAGGCCGAAGCGGCCCAGGCCAAGGACGGCGCCGCGCTGATCCAGGCGATGCGCGCGCGCTACCCGCAAGCCGGCGCCGCCGCTTCGCTGGAGATCAGCGCCAAGGTGGCCAAGGGCGAAATGAAGTGGTGAAGCACTGAAAGGGGAAACGGCGCCGGCCGTGCTGGCCGGCCAAGAGGCGCGTCCGATGGCGCGCCCCAATTGCGTTCAGGCCTCGGCCGGCGCCAGCGCCTCCAGCATCAGGTCCAGGTTCTGCACCGCCGCGCCCGACGCGCCCTTGCCCAGGTTGTCGAACACGGCGCTCAGCAGCACCTGGCCATGCGCTTCATTGCCATGCACCGCCAGCCGCAGGTCGTTGGTGCCATTGAGCGCCTGCGGATCCAGATGGGTCTGCGCGGCGGCCTCCTGCGGCGCCGCCACCTGCACGTGGCGGCTGCCGTCATAGTGCCGGGCCAGGCATTGGTGCAATTGCGCGGCCGTGACGCCGGCCGGCAGCAGGCGCAGTTGCAAGGGCACGGTCAGCACGATGCCCTGCCGGAACGCGCCGTACGACGGCACGAACACCGGCCGTTGCGACAGACCGGCGTGGCGCTCGATTTCGGGCGTGTGCTTGTGCGCCAGGCCCAATCCGTAGACCTGGAAGGCCAGCCCGCCCGTGGCGCCCGGCGCCTCGTAGGCGTCGACGCTGGCGCGCCCGCCGCCCGAATAGCCGGACACGGCGTGGATCGCCAGCGGATAGTCGGCCGGCACCAGGCCGACCCGCACCAGCGGCCGCAGCAAGGCGATGGCGCCGGTGGGATAGCAGCCCGGGTTGCTGACCCGTTTGGCTTCGGCGATGCGCCGCGCCTGCGCCGACTCCATTTCGGGGAAGCCATAGACCCAGCCGGGCGTGGTGCGATGCGCCGAGCTGGCGTCGATCACCCGCACCTCGGGGTTGGCGATGGACGCCACCGCCTGGCGCGCCGGTTCGTCGGGCAGGCACAGGATGGCGATGTCGGCGGCATTGATGGCCTCGGCGCGGCGCCGCGCATCCTTGCGGTCGGCCTCGGGCAAGGTCAGCAGGCGCAGGTCGGCGCGGCCGCGCAGCCGTTCGTGGATCTGCAGGCCGGTGGTGCCCTGGTCGCCATCGATGAATACAAGAGGATGCGTCATGTGCGTGCCTTTGCGGAAGAACCGGCGCGCTGCCGGAGGATTGCGGGGATGGATGCCATCATTGCGCAATGCCAGGCATAGGAAAAGTCGAATATCATGACGATTGAATTCAGATTTCCTGAACGAGACCGCCATGCGTGAAATCAACCTTGACCGCCTGCGCACCCTGGTCGCCATCGCCGACCTGGGCTCGTTCGCCGAGGCCGCGCGCGCGCTGCACCTGGCGCCGCCCACCGTCAGCCTGCACGTGGCCGACCTGGAAGCCCGCATCGGCGCGCCGCTGCTCACGCGCACCCGCGGCCAGGTACGGCCCACGCCCATCGGCGACACCCTGCTGGAACGCGCCCGCCGCCTGCTGGCCGACGCCGACCAGGCGCTCGACGACGTGCAGCGGCAGGTGCAGGGCCTGGGCGGCCGGGTGCGGCTGGGCGCGTCCACCGGCGCCATCGCCCATCTGCTGCCGCGCGCGCTGGAAACCCTGGGGCGCGAACATCCCGGCATCGACGTGCAGGTGGCGGTCCTGACCTCGCAGGAAACGCTGCAGCAATTGCGCGACGGCACGCTCGACGTGGGCCTGGTGGCGCTGCCGCAACCGCCCGTGCCCGGCCTGGTGCTGCGCCCGTGGCGGCGCGATCCCATCATGGCCTTCCTGCCCGCCGCCTGGGACGCGCCGGCGCGCGTCACGCCCGCGTGGCTCGGCGAACGGCCGCTGATCCTGAACGACGCCAGCACCCGGCTGTCGCGCCAGACCGGCGAATGGTTCGCCGGCGCCGGCCTGAACCCGCGCCCGCGCATCCAGCTGAACTACAACGACGCCATCAAGAGCCTGGTGGCGGCCGGATACGGCGCGACCCTGCTGCCGCACGAAGCCACCGCGCCGCAACCCGATCCGCGCATCGTCATGCGGCCCTTGCGTCCGGCACTGTGGCGGCCGCTGGGCATCGCGCATCGCGATGGCCAGGTCGAGCGCGCCACGCAGCACGTGCTCGATGCGTTGTGGCTGTTGCGCGCGGCCGGCGGGCACCACTGATCCAGCCAGTCGGGGGCGGCGGCGCGCACCGGCCTTCGCGATTCGCGCAGTGGCCGCTGGCGAGCCAGGCGCATCAGGCTCCGGAAGATGGCGCCCGCCGCAGGAATGCCGCGCGCTCGCTTTCCTCGCGCAGGCGCCGGGCGCGGCTGCGGAACAGGTCCTTGCGGCCGACGATGCCCAGCACCCGGCCGGTGCCGCGCTCCAGGATCGGCACGCGGCCGGCGCCGGACAGCGCCATGCGGTCGGCGATCTGGCTGGCCAGTTCCTCGGGATAACCGTAGACCAGTTCGCGCCCTTGCAGCGCCTGCGCCAGGGTCTGCTCTTGCCGCGCCGGCTCCAGCGCCCAGGCCAGGCTGTCGGCGCGGGTCACCTCGCCCACCGCCACGCCCTCGGCATCGATGACGGGATAGCTCGTGTGCACCGGCTGCGCGGTCGTGAAATGCGCGATCGCCTGCGCCACCGTCAAGGCGTCCGGCAGGGTCTGCACCGGCGTGGTCATGACCTGGCTGGCGCGCAGCAGGTCGAATGGATCGACCCGGTATTCGCGGCTGATGTGGTGGCCGCGGCGCGCGATTTTCTCGGTCAGGATGGAACGGCGCAGCAGCAATACCGTGACGCCGTAGGCGAACACGCAGGCGGCCAGCACCGGCAGCAACGCGCCCAGGTTGCCGGTCAGCTCGACCGCGAACAGCGTGGCCGTCAGCGGCGCGCGCATGGTGCCGCCCATCATCGCTGCCATGCCCACCAGCGCCCAGAAGCCCGGCGCCGCCTGCGGCAGCCACGGCGTGGCCAACGCGCCCAGGGCGCCGCCGAAGATCAGCAAGGGCGCCAGCACCCCGCCCGAGGTGCCCGAACCCAGCGCGATCGACCAGATCGCCACTTTCACCACCAGCAGCAGCAACACCGCCTGCAGCGCCAGGTCGCCGGCCAGCAGGTGGCGGATGTTGTCATAGCCCACGCCCAGCGCGGCCGGGTCGATCAGGCCGCCGATGCCGATGGCCAGGCCGCCCAGGGCCGGCCACCACATCCAGTGCAGCGGCAGTTTCTCGAACAGGTCCTCGGCCGCGTACACCAGCGACGTCAGCACGCCCGAGCCCAGCCCCGCCAACACCCCCACGGCGGCGCACGCCAGCAAGTGCCACGGCGTGAACGACATGGCGCCGGCGTAGCTGAAGACCGGCCCGGCATCCAGCACGAAGGCGCGCGCGGCGGCGGCCACCAGCGCGGCGGTGGCCACGGGCAGGAAGCTGCGCGGCTTCCATTCGAACAGCAGCAGCTCCACCGCCAGCAGCACCGCGGCCAGCGGCGTGGCGAAGATCGCCGTCATGCCCGCGGCCGCGCCCGCCACCAGCAGCGTCTTGCGCTCGCCATCATTCAAGTGGATGGTCTGCGCCAGCAGCGAGCCGATGGCGCCGCCGGTCATGATGATGGGCCCCTCGGCGCCGAACGGGCCGCCGGTGCCGATGGAAATGGCCGACGACACCGGCTTGAGCACCGCGACCTTGGGCGCGATGCGGCTCTTGCCTATCAGGATGGCTTCCATCGCCTCGGGAATGCCGTGGCCGCGGATCTTCTCGGATCCATAGCGGGCCATCAGGCCGATGATGAGGCAGCCGACGACGGGAATCAGCACCGACGCCGGCCCGAGCCGGCCGGTGGTGATGGGCAGGTCGGCGAACGAAAACAGGCCGTGGTAGGCCAGGTTGGTGCACAGCGCGATCAGGCGCAGCAGGGCCCAGGCGGCGGCCACGCTGGCCAGGCCGGTCGGCACGGCCAGCGCCATCAGCAGCACGACACGTTTGTCGGTGGTGAAGTCGCCCAGCCGCAAGGCGCGGGCGGAAGAAGAAACGGGAGGCATGATTCGAGGGGAAAGGGAAGAAAACGGCAAGCCGGGCGGGAGGGAGATTTGCGAAAGATCAAATACATCGTATCACGACATATATTAGAATCGGCCCGTGAAACGTTCCAAGCCCCCC
Source organism: Achromobacter xylosoxidans (assembly GCF_001457475.1). Classification (NCBI taxonomy): domain Bacteria; kingdom Pseudomonadati; phylum Pseudomonadota; class Betaproteobacteria; order Burkholderiales; family Alcaligenaceae; genus Achromobacter; species Achromobacter xylosoxidans. The sequence goes on from NZ_LN831029.1 coordinate 3,287,216, forward strand.
GCCCTGCCCTCCGCCTCGGACTACGTACTGCTGGCCGATTTCCGCTACGCGCTGCGCAAGTTCGCCGCCTTCAGCGAAAACGCCGCCGCCGGCCTTGAACTGATGCCGCAGCAGCACCAGGCGCTGCTGGCCATCAAGGGCAGCCGCCCCGGCGCGCCTGGCCGACGCGGCCTGTACGTGGGCGAGATCGCCGAACGCCTGCTGGTGCGACCGCACACCGCCGCCGAACTGGTCAACCGGCTGGAGCGGCTCGACCTGGTCAGCCGCGAACCCGATGCCGCCGATGGCCGCCGCGTCGAAGTGGTGCTGACCGACAAGGCCGAGCGCATCCTGGCCAGCCTGTCGGCTTCCCACCTGGAAGAATTGCGCGCCATGCGCCCGCTGCTGACACGGCTGCTGGCGCGCATCGGCGACGATCCCGCCGACCGCTGATTCCCGCGTTTCTTATCACTTGCAGGCATAAGCTCATGCCGCCGCCCGGCGCGCCGCGTGATAAATTGTCGTCCCCCGATATATCTGGAACGGCGAGGAGAAGGTTTTGGGTGTGGCAATCAAGCGCTGGCTGGGTGCGTTCGCGCCAGCGCCGGTCGGCGTCAATACACGCGAGAAGCTCTATGGCGCGGTAGGCGCGCTGGTCGGGCTGTTCTGCACCGAATGGGTCGGACACCATGCGCTGGGCAGCGCCAATCCGTGGTTCATCGCACCCATGGGCGCTTCCGCCGTGCTGCTGTTCGCCGCGCCCGCCAGCCCGCTGGCCCAGCCCTGGTCGATCATGGCGGGCAATTTCGTCTCGGCCCTGATCGGCGTGTTCTGCGCCCAATCGATCGCCGACCCCGGCGTGGCCGCGGCTACCGCCGTCGCGTTGGCGATCGCCACCATGTTCTGGCTGCGCTGCCTGCACCCGCCCAGCGGCGCCGTGGCCCTGACCGCGGTGCTGGGCGGACCGCAGGTGGCGGCGCTGGGCTATGGCTTCGCGTTGTGGCCGGTGGCCTTGAATTCCGCCATCCTGCTCAGCATCGCCGTGGTCTTCAACGGCCTGCTCAAGCGCAACTACCCGCGCCGCCACGCCGAACCGGCCACCAATCACCAGACCCGCGATCCGGCGCCCAGCGCGCGGCTCGGTTTCTCGCGCGCCGATCTCGACCAGGCCCTGGCGCAGCGCGGCGAGCTGCTCGACATCAGCAAGGAAGACCTCGAGGAAATCGTGCTGGCGGCCGAGTTGCGCGCCAGCCGCCGCCGCTTTGGCGACGTGCGCTGCGCCGACATCATGTCGCGCGACGTGGTCTCGGTGCAGCAGCAGGATCCGCTGGACTACGCCGTGCGCCTGTTCGACAAGCACCGGCTGCAATGGCTGCCGGTGCTTGATTCCGCCGGCCACTACGCCGGCATGCTGGCCCAGGGCGACGTGCTGGCGCGCAAGAGCCGGCCGGCCCAGGTGGCCGCGGCCGGCGGCGCGCCCGCCGACCTGCTGGTGGCCGACTGCATGCGCTCGGAAGTGCCGTTCGCCCACCCCGACCTGCCCGCGATCGAACTGGCCCGCCCCATGTCCGACAGCCTGCACTGCGTGCCGGTGCTGGGCGAGGACCGCGTGCTGGTCGGCCTGGTGACCCAATCCGACCTGGTGGCCGCGCTGCACCAGATGGCGCTGTCGGCCGCTTCCCAGACCGCGCCCGACACCGACGACAGCGACCGCCTGGCCGCTTGAAGCGGCGGCGCCCGCCTCCGTAGCCCTACGGATTCCGGGGCGGGCGGCCCGCAGGGCATAATTCCAGCGTGAAGCCCCCCTTGCGCCACCGCGCCCTCCTCTACTGGCTGGTCCTGTTCTGCCTTGGCGCCCTCTGGATCGGCCGCCAGCACTACGTCGACCAGTACGACCGTTTTTTCCAGGACACCAGCGTGGCGCAACGCATGCTGAGCCAGAAGACCGTGCAGCACGAAGCCGTGCTGGCCACGCTGGCCGCGCTGTCGCATCCGCCCGCGCCCGAACGGCTGTTTCCCAGCCTGCGTCCGGCCATGCCGCAATTGCGCGCGCTCGGCTACCTGCCGGACGGCGCCTGGGCCGGCAGCGCCCCGGAGCCGCCCGGCCTGCGCGCCGCCGTGGCGCAGGCCCGCGGCCTGGGCCGCCCCGTCACGCTGCCGCTGGACGCCGCCCGCTACTGGCTGGTGTCGCCATCCAGCTGGAGCCTGCTGGTGGACGCGCGCGACCTGCTCGCCGCGGCCGACTTTCCCGCCGGCCTGGCCAACCTGACGCTTGCCATCGGCCCGCAGCCGCTGGCGCTGCTGCAACGCCAGCCCGAACCCGCCCCGTCCGGCTGGCCGCTGGCGCTGGCCAAACCGCTGGGCGCGGCCAGCCAGCCTTTCATGCTGCACAGCGCGCGCACGCTGACGCCGGCCACCTGGCCCTGGCTGCCGTGGCTGCTGTGGGCCCTGACCAGCGCGCTGCTGGTGGCGGGCGTGTCGGCCGGCCGACGCTCGCGCGCCGAGGCCAGGCGCCAGCAGGAACAGGCGCGCGTCGCCGCGATGGCGCGCCTGAGCACCCTGGGCGAAATGGCGGCCGGCATCGCCCACGAGCTGAACCAGCCGCTGACCGCGATCCTGGCGCAGACGCGCGCCGCGCAACGCCTGCTGGACGACGACGAGGAACGCCCCACGGTGCGCCGCGCCTTGCTGGCCAGCGCCGAACAGGCCAAGCGCGCCGCCGACATCATCACTCGCATGCGCGCCCTGGTGCAGCCCAGCGCGCCGGGCCGGCGCGAAGCGCTGGACCCGGACGCGCTGGTGGCCTCGCTGCGTTTCCTGCGTGAACCCGAGCTGGCGCGCCAGGGCATCCAGCTGAGCTGGCGCAACGCCAGCCCCCAGGCCCGGCCGCTGGCCGACCGGGTGGCGCTGGAACAGATCCTGCACAACCTGGTGCAGAATGCCGCCGACGCGCTGGCCGGCGCCTCCGGCGCCCGCCACATCGCGCTCGAAGGCCGCGCCGACGGCGCCACCTACGTCTTCAGCGTCAGCGACAACGGCCCCGGCATCGCCGCCGACGCCTTGCCCCGGCTGTTCACGCCGTTCTACACCACCCGCGCCCAGGGCATGGGACTGGGCCTGGCGCTTTGCGAAACGCTGGCCGGCGCCATGGACGGCCGCATCGCGGCGCGCAACCTGCAACCCGCGGGAGCCTGCTTCACCCTGGCGCTGCCGCTGGCCGGAGACGCCGCATGAACCTGTCCGCCCAATCGCCGCTGGTCTACCTGGTCGATGACGACGACGCCGTGCGCGACGCGCTGGCGCTGCTGCTGCGCACCGTCGGCCTGCGCAGCGAAAGCCATGCCGACCCGCAGCAATTCCTGGCGCAGCTGGCGCCGCAGGCCATCGGCTGCGTGGTGCTGGACATCCGCATGCCCGGCATCAGCGGGCTCGACGTGCTGGCGCGGCTGGCCGATACGTCCGACCTGCCGGTGGTGATGCTGACCGGCCACGCCAATGTCGACCTGTGCCGCCGCGCCTTCAAGGGTGGCGCCATGGAATTCCTGCAAAAGCCGGTGGACGACGACGTGTTCCTGGACGCCGTGCAGGCCGCCGTGCGCGGCCACATCGCCCGCCGCGAGCGGCTGGCCGTGACGCAGGCCGCCGCCGACCGCCTGGCGCGCCTGTCGACGCGCGAGCACGCAGTGCTCGAGCGCATCGTGCAGGGCATGAGCAACAAGGAAATCGCGCGCGAGTTCGACCTGTCGCCGCGGACCGTCGAAACCTATCGCGCCAACGTCTTCGCCAAGCTCGAAGCCGACTCGCTGGCGCAGCTGATCCGCCAGTACGCCACGCTGCTGGACTGAAGCCCGGCCCGCCGCCTCCGTAGCGCTACGGAGGCGCGTGGGTAATCGGGCGTATACCGCGCCGCCGCCCTTTTGGCCACACTGACTGCTCCTGATCCCCACACGAAAAAAGGACGCAGACCATGACCCGCCACCCGCTCGCCGCCCTGGTTGCCACGCTCGCCGTCAGCGGCGCCGCCCAAGCCGCCGTGCTCACCGAAAGCAATATCTCGACCGCCGACGCCCAGAAGCTGGCCAGCGCCGCCGTCGCCGCCTGCCAGGCCAAGGGCTACAACGTCAGCGCCTCGGTGGTCGACCGCGCCGGCCTGCTCAAGGCCTTCGTGCGCGCCGACAACGCCGGCCCGCACACCATCGAAGCCAGCCGCGCCAAGGCCTTCACCTCGGCCTCCGCCAAGGCGCCGACCCTGGCCATCATGGAAAACGCGCAGAAGAACCCCGGCGCCGCCAACCTGACCGACATCCCCGGCTACCTGCTGCTGGGCGGCGGCGTGCCCATCAAGGCCGGCAACAACGTCATCGGCGCCATCGGCGTGGCCGGCGCGCCGGGCGGCAACCTGGACGCGCAATGCGCGGATACGGTGCTGGAAGAGAACGCGGCGTTGTTCAAGTAAGCGGTGCGCGCGCGCCGGATCACCAGCCGACATCATCGACGTTATTGCCCACCACGGCGCAACTCGCGTCCGCGAGCGCCCAGCTTCCGTCGAACGGCCACGCATTGTCCGTATCGGATTGCGGCGCGCTGGATTGCTTGTCTTGCTGCGCCTGTATCTCCATCCGGTGCGCATCGGCTGCAACGAGCTGATCGAGGTCCTGCCCTATCCGAAGGTCGGCGGCCCGATCAGTCGCCAAGGGATTAGCGTCACGCAGCAGGCCATCGCAGAAACTCTTCGTGAAAAAGTCGGGGCTATCGCATTGGAACAGGTCCCAAGTCGCGTTGAACCAGTCATTGCTGGGGCTGCCGTAGACCACAATGGGTGGCGGTGGCGGCCCCTTCAAACCCGTTCCGTCGTCAGGAAACGGGGGGTCTACCAACACCGCGTAAAACGGACCGCCATCAGTTCTGTCGGGCGGCGCCGATTGCCCCTCAGGAGGAGCGGTTGGTTCGGGTAACGAAGGTAAAGGGACCGACGGCAATGGATATAAGGTTATCGGCCCGACGTCGATGATCGAAGGTATCGGCATACTCGCCACATCCGGATCGCTTACGGGAGGCTCCGATGTCGCCGCGGGCGATCTGACAGGGATCACGTCAGGGAAGACCTGAAAATCGTCGAGATACAGCCCAGGCCAGGCCATGGTCAATGGCTCCGCCAGCACGACAGGGTCCTGCACACCGGATTGCGCAGTGACAAAGCCATCGTCATAGATTGTTATCGTTCGGGCCGATCCTTCGACTATTTCGCCAGCGACAACAGCAGCGATACCGTGAGCTTGCCGATACGGATCCGCGTAATACGAAATTAGCGCACTGCGCCCCGCCGTATCGGTCGCGGTCAGCGTGAACCGTGTGAACGGGATATCCCAGAATTCCTGATCACCGAACCCGCCGTGGAGGTCTCCTTCATCGACCGCTCCCCACATCATGGCGCCGAACTGATCCATATAGGACAGACCCTCAATTTTTTCGAAGAGGCCATGGAGCGATAGCAGCAGATCCTTCATCGCCGTCACGACCACCTCGTATCCAAGAGCGGGGACATCGACGTTGAAGATCTTCTCGGCGAAAGCGAGCGCCATCAGTTTGCTGTAGGTTTTCTCGCTTTTCGTGAGCAGAGTTTCGTCGAGTGCGGCAACTTTTCTCAGCAGATCCATATCCGCTTCAAATTTCTGCGTTGCTTCACTGCCAGGGTGACTTTCTGCCTCAAAGTAGGCCAAGTCATGCTCCTTGCAGAGCAGATCCAACGGGCTCTCGACCTTGGATCCGCCGGCGGGACCGATACGTTGAAAAACGCGTTCTCGAACAAGTTCGGCCATGCTCTTCGTCGTCCCCCGCTCCCCGGCGGACCAATCCGGCCCGCACCACCTGCCATATACCGGTAGCCAACTGGAAGGGTTCGAGCTCGGATCTTGAATTCTGATGCTGCCGTCCTCGGATGCCATTTCGGTTTCCTCTGTGTTAAAGCACTAAGGCCTGACGCGCGCCTCTTCGTGCGAGACTGCGACTGGGATTTCTTCTGCCTTCCACGGTGGGGGAAGTGGAACCGTGGACCATGTGTCGGTAGCGATATCGAGCATGGCGAGCCCGCCCGTACCGCCGCCAAAACGTACCGGGTGATCTCGATATATAGATGCGATATACCTCCCGCTCGAATCGCAAACGAGCTCCCTCGGCTCGAACCATGGCTCCGACGACAATGGCACCTCCTGCCAGGCTTGGCGCCGCCCGTCCACGGAAATTCGAATGATGGTGAGTCCATAGCGCGGCGTCTGCCCCCAGAGGCAGAGATATCCCGCGCGGTCCATGGATGGCATCTGGGCATGCTCTATTCCGTCGAACACAACGGGGATCGGCACCACCTCATTCCCCCGACGCATCCGATAGATTGCGCTGCCCGCGTATATCTCGTGATAGCGTGAAAACAGGCCGGACGGACCAAAGGATTCGAGCAGGATTTCATCGTCCGAGATGTACTGCGCCTGGCCACCTTCCACAAATTTGAAGATGCCCGCGAACGGCTGTTCATGCATGCCGCGCCGGTCGAACTCCCAGATATCGAACTCCAGCAGCCGCACTCGCCGGCCCGGAGGAACCAGGCGCTCGCTGCGCCAGAATGCGATCCGCGACTCGTCGGGAGACATGAACGGCGACAACTTATTGCCCGGCGCAACCGGCACAACCTCGAAGGCGCTGCCGTCCGCGCGCATCAGTACGATTTGCAGGTCATGAAGCGAACGGCGCAGCTCGACTTCGGTATCTCCATAGACGGGCATGCGCGACATCACAATGAAATTGCCTTTGGGCGAATAGCGCGCATAGGTATAGGAATAAGCGGGCGGCAGCGCGTAGCGATACAGCCGGCCGGAATCGAGTTGGTAACGCATGACGTCGCAACGGTTGTCGCCGCTTTGGGCGCATTCGACAAACAGCCAATCCACGCCGTTCGGATGCACACTCAGGGAGCGGATATCCCTGCCAGCATTGGGTGGCGAGAACGGTGTCCGCGTGGTCGGCGTTTCCACCACAGCGGTGGGTGCTTTTTTCTCGTGCGCGCCCAGGGAAGCCGAAGTCCAGAGCGACCACCACAGGGGCAGCACGCAGACCACCGTCGCGCCTGCCGCGAAAATCCACGCTCGATTTCGCTTCATCGTCGCCTTCGCACAGGTCAGAAGCCCGCCAAAGCGGCGGAACAATCCTCGGCAACGTATCTCGATGCCCGCTACAACTCCAGACTCGAACGGCCACAATAGGAACAATTCCTATTAATAGCGCCTCGCGTGAGTTCGGGCGCCCGTCGACGACAACGGCGGCTTGACGGAGGTTGGTCCGCTTTAGCCGAATCGGCGCTTTCGTCACCTTGACGATCGATATACGTTGTTGGGCATCGTCCCGCTGTCCTGCGGGCGTCTGAAGGCAAGCGGACGCAATGATGAAACGAAATCGAGGATGGACCTTCGCCGCGGCTTTGACGGCGGCTTGCGTCTTGCCATTGTGGTGGTCTTTCCTCGCCTCACCACCCTCGACTACCGAAGTGAAAGCGAGGGCCGCGGCCGAGGTGGCGACGCCCACCGCGCAGACGCGCTTCTCGCCGCCCAATGGCGGCCGTGAGATCCGTTCGCTGAGCATTCATCCGAATGGCAGCGACTGGTTGTTCGTCGAGTGCGTTGAGCGGATTCATCAGCGCTGTGACGTGATGCGTTACCAGTTGAAGACAGGCCGTTTGTATCGCTACGGATTGCCTGAAGGCTTTCGCTACACGTACGCGCACTATTCGCCGCAAGGACGCTACATCGTAATGTCTCGTCGGAAGATTCCCGGTGACTCCGAAGACGAAGAGCGCCGCTCGCTGGATGAATCTGAAATTGCGCTGATGCCCAGCGAAGGCGGTGTGCTGGCGATCATTCCGGCGGCGCGAGGAAACAAGTTATCCCCTTTCATGTCTCTGGACGAGACGAGGATCGCATTCTGGCGCAGTGCGCGCCTGTTGCCACCAGGTCGGCGCGTGCGCCTTCTGGAGTTCGATCTGTGGGAGTTTGACCTCTCGCGCGGCACGGAACGCCCTTTCTCGGGTTTGTTCAAGTTTGTCGAAGGGGGACAGGCGCAATACGTTTCGGACGACGAAATTCTCTTCCAGTCCTACGGCCCGTCCGGGCTCTTCACCGATTACCACGATCGCTATGGGCGTAGCGAGATTTATCGAATGAGACGTGGAGACGACAGGGTGCCGGTCCCATGTGCCTTTGATGGAATCTTGCATGCCGAACTGCCGTCCCAGGACCGGGCTGGCCATCTTTGCATCCAGGGACAAACGCGTCGCCATGGATTGAGTGTGATCCGCCTGTCCTCGCAAGGCGTGCGGCAAGGGTGGCAGTTAATGCCTGGGAATTCAGGGTCGGTATTTGAGCCTCGCGAATTGCTATGCGCGCCCGGCGGCGACTATATCGCGGCGATCTACATGGATCAGCCCTCCACGCGGGGCAACAGGCTCGGAGGAATGGCTCTGCTGGATATCGCTACCACAACATGGTCCGCCATCCGCCTGCCCCCGTGGGCAGATGCGGAGATCATCCCCGTAGCAGCTTCATCTGCATTGGGCAATAGCGAAGTGAAACCGTAGTTCTTGACGATTGGAGTGAACGAAGATGGCTTCCGAATACGGCGACATCAGGCTGCTCAACCCGCATTGGGATGAGCTGGCCAGTCTTGTTCCTATCTAAGCGATTGGCTTTCCGCAACCTGATATGGCGTCCGGGCATGCTTATTCCGTTGAACACTTTCGGCGTCGGCGCCACTTCACTCCTCCGAGGTATCCGATAGATTTCGCTGCCCGCGTATATCTCGTGATAGCGTGAAAACAGGTGGTCGAGTCGGCTTCAAGCCGCCGCAATCAGCCGGATATCCTCGCTGCCATCCCGCTCCAGCTGCGCCACCAACCCCAATTCCCAATCGAGGTAGTCGCGAAAGCCCTTGTCGCGCGCCGAGAGATCGTCGAACAGGTACGGACTGATGCTCTGGTCGTCGTCGCCCGTCAGCACGCCATCGGCGCCTTGCGCCAGCGGCAGGCCCTGCGCCTGCCAGGCGCGGGTGCCGCCCAGCAGGTAGCGCACCGGGCGGCCGGTGCGCCAGGCCAGTTCGGCCGCCGCCACGGCGGCAAGCACGCCGTCGGGCGAGGTCAGCACGATCGTGCGCTGCGTGTCGGCCGGCAGGAACTCATGCAGGCGATCCGGCGCGGCGTAGCGCGCGCCCGGCACGTGGCCGCGCTCGTAGGCCAAGCGCGATTCGATGTCGAAGACCTCCGCCGAACCCGCGTCGATAGCCGCCTGCAAGGCCTGCGGCCGCAGCGCCGGCACGTCGGGCCGGTGCCGCAGCACCCGCCGCGGTTCGGCGCCGCGTTCCAACGGCACCAGCGCCGGCGGCTGGTACAGGTAGACCTCGACCGCGCCCAGTTGCGCCAGCCAGGCGCCGGTGGTCTGGGCGCGCACGCCGTCCCAGTCGGCCAGCACCACGCGCGCGCGGCGGGTGGCCAGGTACTCGTCGGTGGCCTGCACCAGCTGGCCGCCAGGGGCCCAGCGCCAGCCCGGCAGGTGGCCGGTCTCGTATTCCTCGCGGGTGCGCACGTCGAACTTGTACAGCGTGCGCGTGCCCTGCTCGGCCTCGAAGGCGCGCAACGTGGCCGCGTCGATATGGCCGATGCCGGCACGCTGCGCCACGCCGCGCGCCTGCTCGCGCGCGGCGGCGGCGCTGTCGGCCGACGGTTCGGGCAGCGCCGCCTGGCGGCCATAGGCCAGCTCGCGGCCGGACAGCAGCCATTCCATGGTGCCGTTGCGCAGCGACGCGACGCGGTTCGGGATGCCGGCGTCGATCAGCGTCTGCGCGCCGACAATGCTGCGCGTGCGGCCGGCGCAGTTCACCACCACGAAGGTCTTGGGATCCGGCGCCAGCTCGCGGATGCGGTAGACCAACTCGGCGCCCGGCAGGCTGTGCGAGAACGGCAGCGTGAAGTTGTGGAATTCCTCGGGCGTGCGGCTGTCGACCACCACGATGTCGTCGCCGCGCGCGACCCGCTCGTGCAGGTCGTCGACGTCGATCCACGGCGTGTGCTTTTCGTGTTCGATGACTTCGCCGAACGCCTTGCTGGGCACGTTGGTGCCAGAGAACAGTTCGCGCCCTTCCCGCTCCCAGCCGTCGGTGCCGCCGGCCAGCACCGAGATGTCGGTCCAGCCCAGGCGCGTCAGCTTGGCGGCGGCCTGGTGCGCCAGGGTCTCGTCGTCGTCCACCAGCACGATGCGGGTGTCGCGGCGCGGCACCAGGCGGTCGGCCAGCACCTCCAGGCGCCACAGCGGCGCCGGCACCGCGTACAGCAGATGGCGGCGGGCGTAGCGGCCTGCTTCGCGCACGTCCAGCACGGCGATCTCGGCCTCGCCGCGCAAAGCCTCCTGCAACCCGGCGGGCGACAGGCGCGCATGGTAGATCGCGGCGGGCGGCGAAAAGGTGCGATAGGCGCCGCCGGCGGTGCTCTCGAACACCACGCGGCCGTGCAGGCGGTCGAGCGCCAGGCCGTAGAAATGCAGGTGCGCGCCGGGCGCGTCGCCCACCAGTTCGATGGTGTGCACGTCGGCCGGTCCCAGCACGATGGAATTGCCCGCCGCCACGTCCACTCGTCGCACGTGGGTCAGCACGTCGCGCCCCGGCTCATTGCCGGCGCTGCGCGCATAGACCTCGTTGCGCTCGTTGCCCGCCACGCCGGCGATGATGGCCCAGGTGGTGTGGTCGTGCGGCGGCTGCGCCTTGCCGGGCTCGCCCAGCGACAGGTACAACGCGTAGCCGCCGTCGGCGTCCTCGGCCAGGCGGTAGATCGAGGTGGGCCGTCCGGGCACGACGGCAAAGGCCTCGGCGGGAAACAATTCCGCGCGGCGTCCGAGCGCTTCGAGCAGGCGGGCCACCGGCGCCAGTTGTTCGGGCGTGGCGCGCGCGGGGTCCGGCACCAGCGCCTTGACCTGCGCGATGAAGTCGCGCACGGCGCGGGCGCGTTCGGTATCGTGGCGGAAAGCGGCGGCGGCCGCATCGGGATGGGTGCTCATGGGATCCGGCATTCCTGGGGTTGAAGAACCGGATCAGCCTACGTCCGCGACCGGGCGCGGACAACGTAGAAATGCGTCTATGGTTATGCGGACGGCGATGCGCGCATGCCCGCCGGCCGGCACGGCGCGGCATCGCGCCAGGCGCGCAGGCCACGCAGCCGCGCGCCCGCGCCTGGTCTCAGGCTTCGCCCTTGAGCGCCTGGTCCACCACCGCGCGCGTCAATGTCGGCACGAACATCTCGATGAAGTGGAAGGCATACCCGCGCAGCCACGCCCCGCGGCGGATCGCCAGGCGCGTCAGGTTGATCTCGAACAGGTGGCGCGCGTCGATGGCGCACAGCCGCGTATCGCGCTCGGCGTCCCAGGCCACCGCGGCCACGATGCCCACGCCCAGTTCCAGCTCGACGTAGGTCTTGATGACGTCGGCGTCCATCGCGGTCATGACGATGTCGGGCGTGATGCCGGCGCGGGCGAAGGCCTCGTCGATGTGGGCGCGGCCGGTGTAGCCGCGCCCGTAGGTGATGATGGGATAGCGCGACAGCTGCGACAGGCTGATGCCGCCGTCCATCGCGGCGAGCGGATGGCCCTTGGGCACGATGATGCTGTGGCTCCAGCGGTAGCACGGCAGGTTCAGCAGGCCGGGATAGTCGGCCACCGCCTCGGTCGCCACGCCGATATCGGCCTCGCCTTCCAGCAACATCTCGGAGACCTGCTTGGGCGAGCCCTGGTGCAGGTGCAGCACCACCTCGGGATAGCGCTGGCGGAATTCCTTGATCACCGGCGGCAAGGCGTAGCGCGCCTGCGAATGCGTGGCCGCGATCGACAGCACGCCCTTGCGGCTGTCGGCGTACTCAGCGCCGGCATGACGGATGTTGTCGGCGCATTGCAGGATCTGCTCGACCAGCGGCAGGATCTGCTCGCCCGGCGGCGTCAGGCCGATCAGGCGCTTGCCCGAGCGCACGAAGATGTCGACGCCGACCTCCTCCTCCAGCTCGCGGATCTGGCGGCTGACGCCGGGCTGCGAGGTATGCAGGCTTTCGGACACATCGGTCAGGTTGAAATCGCGGCGCACGGCCTCGCGCACGGAACGCAGTTGCTGGAAGTTCATGGGATGCCGCCGCCTAGCCGAGAAATGCCAGTTGATTGCCGCTGGGGTCCTTGACGTACATGACGCGCGGCGAGGCGTCGGGCAGCGAACAGACCGGGTGAAAGCCGGCGTCGCGCAGCCGCAGCAGGATATCGTCGTAGGCGCGGGTGCGGATGGCCAGGTAGTCGGCCCTGAGCTCGCGGCTGACCTCGGCCACCGGCGACAGCGACAGGGTCGCGTCGCCCAGCGCGAACAGCAGGCGCCCCTCCGGGACCGGCATTTCATCCAGCCCGAGGGTGCCGCGGTAGAACTCGCGCACGGCATCCAGCTGCCGCGCCGCGAAGGAAAGCTGTACCGATCCGATCGAAGAAATAGAGGACATGCCCTGCCGCCAACCTTGGAACAAGGCAAATTCTAGACCCCGAAGGTCCAACCGGAAAAAGACGTTGTAATTGCTTCTACATAATCAGAATCCCTAAGGAAATGTGGTCATTTGCATATGCGTCAGGCGCTGCGGCGCAGGCCGTCGCGGACCGCGCCGAAGGCCCGGTCGAGGTCCTCGACCAGGTCCAGCGGATGCTCCAGGCCGATGTGCAGCCGCACCACTTCATGGCCGCCCTGCCACACGCTGTGCTCGGCCAGCCTTTCCGGCGCCGCTTCCAGCGCCAGGCTTTCGTAGCCGCCCCAGGACGCGCCGATGGAGAAATGGCGCAGCGCGTCGATGAAGCGCGCCGCCGCGCCCGGCTGCTCGGCCCGCAATGCGAACGACACCAGGCCGCTGGCGCCGCTGAAATCGCGCCGCCACAGCGCGTGGCCTGGATCCTGCGGCAACGCCGGGTAAAAGACCCGTTCCACATCGCCATGGCGCGACAGGTATTCGGCCACGCTCAGCGCGTTCTGGTGGTGGCGCGCCAGCCGCACGTCCAGCGTGCGCAGGCCGCGCAGCGTCAGGTAGGCATCGTCCGCGCCCACCGCCAGGCCGAGCGCGTCGTAGGTGGCGCCGACCTGCCGCGCCAGCTCGGGGCTGTCGACCGAGACCACGCCCATCATCACGTCGGAATGGCCGGCCAGGTACTTGGTGGCGGCCTGGATCGAGATGTTGGCGCCCAGCGCCAGCGGCTGGTAGTAAAGGCCGCCGCTCCAGGTGTTGTCGGTGGCCACCAGCACGCCGCGGCTGCGCGCCTGGGCGGCCAGCGCCGGCAGGTCCAGCACCTCGAACAGCAGCGAGCTGGGCGACTCCATGTACAGCAGCCGCGTGTTGGGGCGGAAGCGTTCAGCCAGATCGTCGCGGCCGGGCGAGAAGTACTCGACCTCGATGCCGTAGCGCTGCAGCAGCGCCTTGTCGACGCGCCGCACCGGTGAATAGACGCTGTCGGACACCAGCGCATGCTCGCCCGGCGCCAGGGTGGCCAGCAGCACCAGCACGATGGCCGACAGGCCGGACGGCGCCAGGATGCTGCGGTGGCCGCCTTCCAGCGACGCGACCGCCGCTTCCAGCGCCTGGTGCGTGTCCAGTCCATGGCGGCCATAGGTGGCGACGCGCTCGCCGGCGGCGCGCTGCGCGTTCAGCGCGGCATGGGTGGCGGTGTCGGCAAAGCGCACGGTGCTGGTGCGCACCACCGGCACGTTGACCGGGCCGGCGCCCTGCTTCAGGTCGGGGCTGCCGGCATGCACCAGCCGGGTCTGGACACGGGCGTGGTCGAGGCTCATGCGCGCTGCTCCTGGCCGGGCTTCATCTGGGTGGCGTTGTAGTTGACGATCTCGCCGGTGGCCAGGTCGATGCCGATGCGGCCCGATAACGTTTCCAGCGGCTGGCCGTAAAGGTGGAAATGCAGCGTCGGCTCGTCGCCCGTGACATGGATGCTGTGGATGTCGTCCGGCAGGAACGACACCGGTTGCCCCGGCTGCACCACCACCTCGCGCACCTGTTCCAGGGTCGCGCGGCCGGGCTGCGAACCATCGTCGCTGCGACGGTAGACGCGGTTCAGTTCCTGGCCGGACAGCGCCACGATCACCGCCCAGGTGGTGTGATTGTGCGGCAAGGTGGTCTTGCCGGGGTTGATCGAGTTCAGGTAAAGCGCCGGTTCGCCCGCGGCGGCGTCGGGATTGAGGCGGTAGCGGGTCGAGGCGCCCACGCCCTGCCCCGGCGCCGGCGGCGGGAACTCGGCGGCGGGAAACAGCGCGCGCTGCTGCGCCAGCTGTTCGAGGCGGCCGGTGATCTGTGCCAGCAGGTCGCGGGTCAGCGGCGCGGCGGCCAGCAGGCCGCGAATGTCGGCCAGGGTGTCCTGCACGCGCTGGCGGCGTTCAAGGGTAACGGAATTAGCGGCTGTCATATCGGCTCCGGAGGTTCGGAAAAGCGTCACACTGCAAGACGCAGCGGGTCAAAGGTCAGGTAGGCGTCGATCGGATCGGCCTGGGCGCGCCGCACCGGCGGCTCGGCCGAGGCGCGTTGCAGGAAGGCGCGGGTGCGCTCGCTGTCGGGCCGGCCGAAAATGCGGGCCGGCGGCCCGTGCTCGACGATGCGGCCGGCCTCGGTGAAGTACACCGCGTCGCTCACCTCCTGGGCGAAGCGCATTTCGTGCGTCACCAGCACGCAGGTCAGGCCGTCCTGCACCAGGTCGCGGATCACGGTCAGCACTTCGCCCACCATTTCCGGGTCCAGCGCCGAGGTCACTTCGTCGAACAGGATCAGTTCGGGCCGCAGGGCCAGCGCGCGGGCAATGGCCACGCGCTGCTGCTGGCCGCCCGACAGTTCGCCCGGATAGGCGTTTTCCTTGTGGTCCATGCGCACCTTGGCCAGCAGCTCGCGCGCCAGCGCCTGGGCCTGGGCACGCGGCTGGCCGTTGACCTTGATGGGCGAGATCACCAGGTTCTCCAGCACGCTCAGGTGCGGGAACAGGTTGTATTGCTGGAACACGAAGCCCACGCGCTTGCGCAGGGCGATCAGCTCGGACTCGGTCTTGAGCGCATCGACGCGCACGCCGCCGACCTCGATCGCGCCGCGCTGCGGCCGCAGCAGGCCGGTGATGCAGCGCAGGATGGTGGACTTGCCCGAGCCCGACGGGCCGATGATGGAGACAGCCTGGCCCGGACGGACCTCGACGTCGATCCCCTTGAGCACCTCGGTCTGCCCGAAGGCCAGGTGCACGTCCCGCAGGCTGACCAGCGGGAGCTCGGCGGCGCGGGCGCCGTTGTCAATGATGCGCATAGCGTCGTTCCAGATGGCGCGTCCAGCGCGCGATGGGATAGCAATAGGCGAAGAACAGCGCCAATAGCGTGAAATAGACCAGCACGGTGAAGTCGCTGCGCGCCACCGTGTTGCTGGCCACCGTGGCCGTGTCGACCAGGTCGTGCACGCCGACCAGCGAGGCCAGCGAGGTGCTCATGGTGATGCTGGCGTACAGGTTCATCCACGACGGCAGCATGCGCCGCACGCACTGCGGCAGCACGATCATGCGGAAGATCTGCGCGCGCCGGAACGCCAGCGATTGCGCCGCCTCCCACTGGGCTTCGGGGATCGACTGGATGGCGCCGCGGAAGATCTCGGCGACATTGGCGCTGGCCGGCAGGCCCAGCCCGATCACCACCTTGATCCAGTCCGGAAACGGCAGGTTCCAGCCGCCCAGGCTCAGCTCGAACGGGAACACGTAGGTGGTGAAATACACCAGCACCAGGATCGGCGCGTTGCGGAACGCCAACACATAGGCGCGCGTCAGGCGCCGCAGCGGCCTGGACGGCGACAGCGACAGCGCGCCCACCACCAACCCCAGCGCCGTGCCCAGCGCCATCGCCAGCACGCTGATCTGCACGTTCATGCCCAGCCCACGCAGCAGCGCCGGCGACCAGTGCCACAGGTGCCGCACCGCGGCCGGGGCGGTATCGGTCAGCGCCCAGGCGACGCCCAGGATCACCAGGACCAGCAGCAGCACCACCCACGGATCGCGCAGCCATGCCAGCCATCCGCCACCCGCCCGGCGCGCCGCGGCCGCATTCAATACCAGTTCATTGGCCATAGCCAGGCATCCTCAGGCGCGCTTCGAGCCAGCGTCCGGCGACACTCACCAGCCAGGTCAGCAGGCCGAAATACAGCAGGATCAGCAGCAGCAGTTCCAGCACGTTGTCGCGGTGCGACCAGATCATGATGGACTCGTAGGTCACGTCGCCCACCGCAATGGCCGAGGCGATCGCGGTCATCTTCACCAGGTCCACCAGATTGTTGACCAGCGCCGGCAGCGCGAAGCGCAGCGCCAGCGGCAGCTGCACCTGCGCCAGGATCTGGCGGCGCGAGAAGGCCAGCGAGCGCGCCGCCTCCAGCGTCACCGACGGCACCGCCTCGATGCCGGCGCGCAGCGCCTCGGCATGGAACACGCCCTTGTGCAGCGCCACCACGATCACCACCCACATGAACGGCGTGATCGGGCTGCCGCCGCCCAGCTTCTGCGTGATCAGCATGTTCAGCACCAGGAAGGCGCAATACAGCTGCACCAGCGTCGGCGTATTGCGGGTCAATTCGACGAAGGCCTGCAGCGGCCGCGCCAGCCAGGGCCGGCCGCTGGTGAGCCCGGCCGCGATCAGCACGCCGAACAGCAGGCTGACGGGAATGGTCCAGGCGCACAATTGCAGCGTCACCAGCAGGCCGTGGCCGAAGGCGGACAGCTCGCCCGGATCCAGCACGAAGCCGTAGTTCAGGCCCAGGGGCTTGAAGAAATGCACCCAGGCCTGCAATGCCTGTTCGATCATGCGGCCGCCTCCAGCGCCGCCGGCCGCAGCGTCGCGACCGCGCGGGCGATGCGCGCGACGGCCTCCGCCACCTTGGCGTCCGAGGCGGCGAACGACAGCCGCAGGTACGGCGACAAGCCATAGGCCGCGCCCCGCACCACCGCCACGCCCTCGGCCTCCAGCAGCCAGTCGGCCACGTCGCCATCGTTGGCGATGACGGCGCCATCGGGCCTGACCTGGCCGATCAGTCCGGCCACCCCGATCCAGGCGAAGAACGAGCCGCGCGGCGCCGCCACGCTCAGGCCCGGCACCGTGCCCAGGCCGTCGACGATCACGCGCGCCCGGCGCGTATAGGCCAGGCGCGCGTTCTCGACGAAGTCATCGGCCACGCCCTGCAACGCCACCAGCGCGGCGGCCTGGCCCAGCGAACTGGGGCCCGACGACACCTGCGACTGCACCGCCTCCAGCACGCCGATCAGCGCCGCCGGCCCCACGCCCCAGCCGATGCGCCAGCCGGTCATGGCGTAGGCCTTGGACACACCGTTGACCGCCAGCGTGCGCCCCGCCAGGTCCGGCGCGGCGCGCAGCAGGTGCGTGGGCGCCTCGTCGAACCAGATCTGTTCGTACATCTCGTCCCACAGCACCAGCACCGACGGATGTTCGCGCAGCACCGCGGCCAAGGCCGCCAGCTCGGCTTCGCTGTAGACCGCGCCTGACGGATTGCCGGGGGAATTCAGGATCAGCCACTTGGTGCGCGGCGTCAGCGCCTGGCGCAGGCCCTGCGGCGTGAGCTTGAAGCCATCGGCCTGGGCCGTCGGCGCCAGCACCGGCGTGCCGCCGTTGACCCGCACCGAATCCAGGAAGGTGGGCCAGTACGGCGTCGGCACGATCACCTCGTCGCCCTCGTCGAGCGTGGCGGCCAGGGCCAGGTAGATCACCTGCTTGCCGCCGTTGGAAATGATGACGTTGGCCGACTCGGTCGGCAGGCCGTGACGCTGGCGGTAGCCATCGGCCACGGCGCGCCGCAACGCGGCGGTGCCGGCCGTCGGCGTGTACTTGGTCTGGCCTTGCGCCAGCGCCAGCGCGGCGGCGTCCTTGATGGCCTGGGGCGTGTCGAAGTCGGGCTCGCCCGAGGTCAGCACCACGATCGAGCGGCCCTCGGCCGCCAGCCGCGCGGCGCGCGCGCCGGCCGCGGCAATCGGCGACAGCTCCACGCCGCGGACGCGGCGCGCGAACACGCCGGGAAACAGGGATTCAGTCATGACGGGACCTTTCCGGGATTCATCAGGTTCAGGGGATCGAGCGTGTCCCTGGCGGCCGTCGTCATGGCTTGGCCTGGGCCTCGGGGGGAGCGCTGTCGAACTTGCCGGCCTGCGCGTCGGCGTTGGCCTGCTTGAGGTAATCGGCCGGCACGCCGAACCTGTCGGCCTCTTTCACCAGCAGGCCGGACTTGTGCCAGTCGCGGATCACGCCATCGACGAAGGCGCGCGTGTCGGCCTCGTTGCGGCGGGTCCAGATCACGGTGGGCGACGGGATCAGCTGGTCCGGCGTGGCCAGCTCGAAGCCATCCCACTCCTTGCCGTTGGGACCGTGCAGCGTCTCGTACAGCGCCGGCTGGATGTGCACCGACGCATCGCAGCTGCCGCCCTTGAGCGCCAGCAGCGATTCAGGGATGTTGCGCAGGCCTTTGACCACCGCCCCATAGGTTTCCTGCAGCGGCTTGGCGAAATTGCTGCCTTGCGACACGCAGGCCACCTTGCCCTTCAGGTCTTCCCAGCGCTTGATGCCGCTGCGCTTGGACACCATGGCCGCCCCGCCCACGAGGTTGTACGGGGTCGGCGCATAGCTCAGGATCTCGCTGCGTTCCTGGGTCCACTGGATGTTGGCGATCAGCAGATCGACCTTGCCCGCCTGCAGGAACTGCACCCGGGTCGCGGCCGTCACCGGCACCGTCTCCAGCGTGACGCCGAGCCGGGTGGCGATATCGCGGCCCAGCTCGGTCTGGAAGCCGCCGACCTTGCCAGTGGCCGGATCGAGCAGGCCGAACGGCGGACTGGCGCCGTCCACGCCCACCACCAGCTTGCCGCGTTGCTTGACGCGGTCCAGGGTGGCGTCGGCGTGCGCCGCCGTCGCCAGGGACGCCAGCGCCAGCGCGGCGGCCCACTTGATTGCTTGTCTATTCATCGGTCTTTTCCAACACGGGCGGGCGCGAGGCTCAGCTGCCCTGCTTGTACTTGTCGTGCAGTTCCTGCAGCAGCGGCTGCGCCGGCTGGATGCCCAGGCGCTTCTCGGTGGCGATCAGCCAGCCGCTGCGGTGCCAGCCCTGGATCACCTTGTCGACGGCGGCGATGGTGTCGGCCTCGCCCTTGCGGGTCCAGACCACCGAATTGGCCGGCAGCACTTCCGTGGCGATGGGCGCGTGGTAGTCGGCCCATTCGGGATTGGTGCGCAGCAGCGGATGGATCAGGGTCGAATCGTGCACCGCCGCCACGCACTGGCCGCCGCGCAGCGCCAGCAGCGAGTCCGAAGAACTCTTGTAACCCTTGACCACGGCGCCGTAGTCGGCCTGCAGGGGACGCGCAAAACTGCTGCCCTGCGACACGCAGACCGGCTTGCCGCGCAAGTCTTCCCACTTGGCGATGCCGCTGTCCTTGCGCGTGGCGGCGGCGCCGCCCACGCGGAAGAACGGCGTCGGCGCGTAGCCGAGGATCTCGGCGCGTTCGGGGTTCAGCTCCATCGATGCGATCAGCAGGTCGACCTTGCCCGAGATCAGGAACTGCGTGCGGGTGGCCGTCTGCACCTGCACCAGTTCGGCCTTCACGCCCAGGCCCTTGGCCAGTTCGCGCGCCAGTTCCGGGTTCCATCCCACCAGTTGCTGGGTGGCGGGATCGATCGAGCCGAACACGCCGCCGTTGGCCAATACGCCGATGGTGACGGTGCCGCGTTCCTTGATCTTGTCCAGCGTGGCGTCGGCATGGGCGCCGGTGGCGCCGGCCGCCAGGGCCAGCGCGACGGCCGCCTGCAGGATACGGCCGGAGATATTGCGAGTCTTCATGTTGTTGTGTCGTAGGCATTGAACGAAGTTCTATGCTGCGGTCCGGCGCCGCACAACACAAAGAAGACTTTCAGATATGAATATGAAACCGCTGTTGCGGCGCGCCTACTGGAGCTTGACGTCGGCCGTGGCGATCACGCGCCGGTAGGTGGCGATGTCGTCGCGCACGGTCTGGTCCACGGCTTCCGGCGTGCTGGCGGCGATGGCGAAGCCCAGGTTCTCCAGCAGCGTGGCGGTCTCCGGTTCGCGCAGCACGGCCACCACGTCGCGATGGATGCGCTCGACCAACGCCGCCGGGGTCGAGGCCGGCACCACGAAGCCCTGCCAGCTCTCGACCGCGTAGTCGGCCAGCCCCGCCTCCTGCATGGTCGGCACCTCGGGCAGCGCCTTGGAGCGGTATGGCGTGGTCACCGCCAACGCCACCAGCTTGCCCGAGCGCACGTTCTCGGTGGCGGCGGCCAGCGTGATCAGCATGGCGTCCACGTGGCCGCCCAGCACATCCAGCGTGGCCGGCCCGCCGCCCGGATAGGGAATCTGGTTGGTCTTGGCGCCGATGCGTTCGTTGAGCAGTTCCACCGCCAGGTGCTGCAGGCTGCCGTTGCCGCCGGGCAGCGCCAGCGAGATCTCGCCGGGCCGGTTGCGCACCAGCGCCACGAATTCCTGGAAGGTCTTCACGCCCAGGCCCGGGCGCACGACCAGCAACTGCGGATTGACCACCGCCTTGGTCACGCCGCGCAGATCGCGCAACGGGTCGTACAGCGGCTTGCCGGGTTGCAGCGCGTTCAGCGACAAGGCGTCGCCGCCCAGCAGCAGCGTGTAGCCGTCGCCGCGCGCATGCGCCACCGCGGCATTGCCGATAGCGCTGCTGGCGCCGGGCTGGTTCTCCACCACCACGCTCTGCCCCCACTTCTCGCTCAGCTTCTGCGCCACGGTGCGCGCCAGCTTGTCGGCGCTGCCGCCGGCCGCGATCGGCACGATCAGTTTGACCGGCCGGCTCGGATAGCGCGTGGCGTCGTCGGTGGCGGCCGGCGCGGCGCCGGTCATGTTGCTCAACAAGCCCGCGCCCACCACCACGCCGCCGGCCAGGCCGAGCGCGGCCTTCAGTACGGATCTGCGTCGATTGCCCATCATCCTGCTCCCTGCGGAAATTCCGAGCAGGCCAGGATAGGAGCGCGCCGCGCGCCGGACAAATACCGATGCGCAATGTGGAAATGCCGGGGCGGCCCTTTGCCGGGACGGCCCTTTGCCGGGGCAGCGGCATGCCCCGGCGCTCGCGCCCGGCTACGCCAGGAACGCCAGCATGCGCCGCGCCAGTTCGCGCGGCTGCTCCTCCGGCAGATAGTGGCCGCAATCGGCCAGCACCCCGCCGCGCAGGTCGCGCGCCAGCGGCCCCAGCGCCTCGTACAGATCGGGCGCGCTGCCATGCTCGCCGCCCAGCGCCAGCACCGGCAGCGTCAACGGCGTCTCGCGCAGCGCCCGGTTCTGCTCGGCCGACTGGTGCGCGGCACGGTAATAGCCCAGCATGCCGCGCAAGCCGCCCAGCGTCCGGTAGACGCGCTCGTACTCATCCAGGTCGGCGCCGCTGAACACGCCCGGCTTGTTGGCGGTCTTGCGGCTGAAGAACCACTCGATCAGCACCCGCTCGCGTCCCTGCAGCAGCGCTTCGGGCAGGTCGGGCACGGTGTTGAATAGGAAATGCCAGCGCTTCCAGTTGTCCGGTCCCAGCTCGAAGCTGGCGGGCAGCGTCACGCCGGGGATGTTGGCGTCCAGCAGCACCAGGCGCTCGACCTCGTCGGCGTGGCGCGCCGCGTAGGGATAGGCGATCCAGGCGCCGATGCCGTGCCCGGCCAGCGCATAGCGCGTCAGGCCCAGCGTGTGGAACAGCGCCCGCAGGCGTTCGCCGGCGCTGCGGGTGTCATAGCCATCGAGCGGCTTGTCCGAATCGCCCTGGCCCGGCAGGTCGATCGCGTACAGGCGAAAATGCGGCGCCAGCAGCGGCATCACCCGGCGCCAGGCGTACCAGCTCTGCGGAAAGCCGGCCAGCAGGATCAGCGCCGGCCCGGCGCCGCCCTCCACCACGTGATAGCCCAGGCCGTCCACGCGCACCCGGCGGTGGCGAAACGGCACGTTGTCCAGCGCGAAGGCGTCGGCGTCCTTGAAGGTATCCATCGTCCGTCTCCGTTCAATGCAGCGCGCCGCCGCCTTCCTTGACGTCCGCCGTGACGGCCAGCGAAGTCGCCACCATCACCTTCACGCCTTCGATCAGCGTCTCCAGCGCCAGGCTGGGCTGGCCGGGATGATGGGCCGCCATCTCCGGCAGGTACGGCACGTGCACGAAGCCGCCGCGCAACGCCGGACGCTCGGTGGCGATGTAGTGCGACAGGCCGTAGAAGATGGTGTTGCAGTTGTAGGTGCCCGCCGTCGACGACACCGACGCCGGCACGCCCGCGCGCCGCAGGTCGCGCACGATGGCCTTGATCGGCAAGGTCGAGAAATAGGCCGCCGGGCCGCCCGCCACCACCGGTTCGTCGATCGGCTGGCGGCCTTCGTTGTCGGGGATGCGCGCGTCCACCACGTTGATCGCGACGCGCTCGATCGACACGTCGCTGCGGCCGCCCGCCTGGCCCAGGCAGATCACCAGGTCCGGTTGCGTGTCCTCGATGGCCTGGCGCAGCACGCCCACCACTTTGCCGATCACGCACGGCAGTTGGCGCGCCACCAGGGTGGCGCCGGCCACTTGCGCGCCATCGAGCCGCCGCGCGGCTTCCCAGGAGGGATTCAGGGTTTCGCCATCGAACGGTTCGATGCCGGTAATCAGTACGGTCGTCATGGCGCAGTCCTTCGATTCAATTGCTGTCCGCCATGGTAGGACCGCGCCCTGGAATTGTTGAAATCCATAATCGCTATTCGTACTATTGATGTAATGAATCTTTCCGCCGTCGACCTGAACCTGCTGGTCGCCTTCGAGGCGCTCTACGACACCCGCAACGTGACCCTGGCCGGCCAGCGCATCAACCGCGCGCAGCCCTCGGTCAGCAGCGCGCTGGGGCGCCTGCGTCTGCTGTTCCAGGACGAGCTGTTCCTGCGCACCGCCGACGGCATGCAGCCCACGCCCAAGGCCGTCGCGCTGATGCCGGCCGTGAGCGCGGCGCTGGACCAGATCCGCCAGGCGCTGACGCAAGGCGCCGGCTTCGATCCCCAGGCCGCTGCCGGCCGCCGCTTCACCGTGGCGGCCAGCGACTACGCCGACGTGGTGATCGTGCCGCACCTCGTCGCGGCGCTGCGGCGCGACGCGCCCGGCATCGACCTGCGCATCGCGCGGCTCGACCGCGCCGCCCTCTACGAGCAACTGGACAACGGCAGCGTCGACCTGGCCATCGGCGGCCACCTGGCGCCGCCCAAGCGCATGCTGCGCGAACGGCTATACCAGGAACACTTCGTCTGCATCGCCGACAGGCAGCATCCGGCGCTGCGCGGCCGCAAGCTGGACCTGGCGCGCTACGTGGCGCTGCCGCACGCGCTGTTCACGCCCAGCGACGACGGCTCGGCGCGCGGGGTGGTGGACGCCAGCCTGGCGCGGCTGGGCCAGCGGCGCCGGGTGGCCTGCACCTTCGCCCATATCGTCGCGCTGCCGCACGCGGTGCAAGGCACCGACCTGGTGGCCACGCTGGCGCGGCGCGCCGCCTTGCGGCTGGCCGGCCCCGGCCTGACCCTGCGGCCGCTGCCGCCCGAGGTCGACCCCGGCCCTTTCGATATCGACATGGTGTGCAGCCGGCGCGCGCCCGGCGACGCGGCGCTGGCGTGGCTGCAACAGGTGGTCCGCGACGCCGCCGCGCGCCTGGCGGATTGACCGTGCGGCCATGAAAAAAGCCGGCCCCGTCCACGGGCGCCGGCTTGGCGTGCCGGGCGGCGCGCTGCCGCCTCATGGCGATCTCAATTGGCTTTTTCGTCCTCGCCGGCATAGCCGCTGATGTAAGGGCGGCCCGAGCAGCGCACCATCGCCACGCAATTGGGCAGGCCGCTCTTGGCGCTGCAGGTGTTGCGCGCCGCATCGCGCGCCGTCTTCGGATCCGGATCGAGCGCGGTGTAGCTGGTGCCGCGCCCCTTCACGCCCTTGGCCCAGGCCATGCCGACGCAGGTGTCGCGGTAGGTCAGCACCTTGGTGCAGCCGGTGCATTCATCCCACTCCAGCAGTTGGTTGATGGCGTCCTTCTCATTGGGGTAGCCGTCCGAGTAGGTCAGGTCGCCCGAGTCTTTCTCGGCGACGGCGCCCCAGTATTCGCGGTCGTTGAGCTTGGCGGACAGGGCTTCCAACTCAGCGGGCGTGGCCCTTCTGGCCGCCTCCATGTCCTGCGCGCTGTAGCCCGGCCCGACGCACAGCGGCATCGTGGTCAACCAGCATTTGCCGTTGGGGCTGCCTGCGGTGCAGCGTCGGATCGCCTTCTTTGCCGCCATTTCCGGCGACACGCTGTTGCCGGGGAACAGGTCGTTCGAGGTATTGCGGGCATAAGTCATGCAACTGTCCGAAAACCAGCTCAGCGATTTGCAGTCCTTGCCGCCGCCCTTGCGGCAGGCCGCCAACGCCGCCGCTTCGGCCGCCTTCTCCGAGTCCTCCGGCAGCGCCCAATAGATCTTGGCGTGCTTGCCATCCGTCGCAATGCCGCCATACAGTTTGTCGGCATGCGCCTGCGGCGCGAACAGGCCGGCCATCAACGCCAGCGCGCCGAGCGCCGCGCGGATAGTCGGGGAAAATCGGGCAAATAGCATGGTCGGTGTCCGGATCGGGTGGATTCAGCGGCCACGATCTTAGCAAAGCGGATCGGTCGGTCCGTCCCCTTTGCCGATACGACGCGGGCATATTGAGTAACAAATTTCACCATTGGCGCAAGGAAGCTGGCCCCGTTTATCGGTAAAAATGGCGGACATTTCGTAAGCAGGCTGTCAGTCTGCAATCATTCTCCCGTCGCAGGGCTGGCCGCCCCGGCCTGTCACGAAGAGAAACAAAACGTCTGGCGCCAGGTTCGCAATCGCAGCCGCCGCGCCGACCGACACGGAGCGCCGACCGCAAGCCATGATTTTCCCCCTGCCCCTTTCAGCCCGCCGTCCGACGCTGCGCCTGGCCGCCAGCCTGATCGCCGCCGCCAGCCTGGCCGGATGCGCCCCGATGCCCTCCGGCGGCAGTTCCTCGTTGCCCTCGCTCAGCCGGGTCTTCTCGGAAGGCCTGTCGTTCTCTCCCAGCGTCAACGTCGCCCGCAACATGCAGGGCCGCTCGATCAACGACGCCATCGCGGCGCTGGGCGAGCCGTCCCGGAAACGCGCCGTCGGCAACACCATGGAACTGGAGTGGTCCGACTACCAGGCCGCGCCTTACCAGGAATGGGTGACGACCGGCACCAGCCAGCAGGTCGTCGGCATGATCCCGGCCACCAACACGACCGCCGCGACGCCGGTATTCCAGCAAAGCAGCAGCGGCTATTACCAGGGCCGCACCCGCATTTATGAATGCAAGGTGCTGATGCGCATGAAGGACAGCGTGATTGTCGATTCCACCGTCGACGGCAATGTCTGCCCGGAATTCATCGCCGCGCTGCGTAAATGGGCCGGTGAAAATGAAGCGAAGAATTATGTCGTGAAATAAGGCCCGCGGCGGCGCATGACAGCCGTCGCCCGTGGGAATCGATTATCTCGCAATGCGCGGCATTTGTTTTGTCGACATTATTTTGGGAATCCCCCCCAAAGCTGTCACTTAACTGAATATAAATGCCTTCAAGAAAGCAAAAATAAATATCACCGGCAGATTAATTTTCCGCCGCGCCCGCCGTTAGTCATGTTGATACTCCCCGGCAAGCCTCATTGGGCAGTTGTTGCCCGCCAGGACTACCACTGACATGACCACGATCTCCAGCTACACCCCGCCGCTCGTCATCGCCCCGCAGGCGCCGGCGACCGGGGTGTCCCGTGTCACCACCGTCAACCGCAGCCCCGACATCCCCGCGTCCACCTCGGTGACGCTGGGCCAGCCGGCCAACGTGCTGACCTATTCTCCCGAGTCGGTCGCCGCCGGGCAGGTGCAGGAACCCGACGCGCTCTCCTCGCTGATGTCCGACAACGTCCGCGCCGCCTCGCTGACCGGCCAGTTCAAGGGCCTGGCCGCGGCCCTGCTGGGCCGCATGCAGAACGATGGCGGCAACTACACGCTGACGATTCCCTCGGCCCGCGCCGCAGCGCCGGTGGACGGCATCGCCGCGCCCCAGGGCGCGGCCGTGGCCGACAACTCGGTCGCGCTACGCATCACCACCGCCAGCGGCGCCAAGGTCACGGTGACCCTGGAAAGCAATGAAAAGGGCCTGGGCGTGCAGATCGACGTGGGCGACGCCAAGCTCACCGAAGAAGAACGCAGCGCCATCGCCGGCCTGTCCAAGTCGTTCCAGGACGCCATCGACGGCCTGGCCTCGGTGCCGCCCAAGCTGGCGCTGGGCGCGCTGGCCAAGTTCAACACCAGCGTGCTGTCGTCGGTGTCGCTGGAAGCCACGGTCGGCGCCGAGGGCCCCGACCGCGTCAGCTTAAATTTCCAGGCCGATGCGGGTCAACGCTCGCTGACGGTCAAGACCGTGGCCGGCTCGGCCCAGATCAACGTCGACGCCAGCCAGCCCAGCCAGTACGGCAGCGCCCAGCAGCAGACGACCGCCATCAACAACTACCTGAGCAAGTTCGACAGCGCCCAGAAGCGCGGCGAAGGCGATGCCACGCTGATGGCCCTGTTCAAGTCGGGTTTCGCGGACCTGCACAAGAGCTACGGCGACTGGGCGCCGCAAGGCACCGCCACGACGCGCCTGGGCATGCCGGCCGAAGTGCATCGCACCATGCTGTCCGGCCTGGCCGACTTCTCCGCCTCGATCAACCAGGCGCCGGTCGCGTCCAATCCGCTGCAGCCGCGCGAATTCGACACCTTCTCCTACGAGACCTCGCAGAACACCACCTCCAGCGGCCGGCCCCAGCTCGACCTGGCGATCACGCAACAGCAGCAATCGTCGCTGAACGCCAGCTTCCACCGCGCGCTCTCGCCCGATCAGAAGCTGAACCTGACCAAGGACCCCGAGTCGCAGAACTACGCGTTCCACCAGATCCGCGACGATTACAGCAACCGCACCGACATCGCCTACGAAGACGGCGAACTGGCCAAGGCCTCGTTCACCGAGTCCAGCACGATGTCGACCCTGGTGAGCAAGTTCGTCAAGGGCAAGCTGGTCGACCAGAGCCGCATCACGCCCACCACCCAGACCCGCACCCAGGACCTGATGGGTCTGCTGCGCGCGGCCGATCTGACCAGCCACCGCGACGACACCCGCACCCCGCGCGACCAGGTCGAGGCCGCCCTGATCCGCAAGCAGGAAGACCTGGCGCAAGCCGTGGCGCGTCTGCGCGGCTGATACGGCGACGCACCCGAAACGGGGCAGGCCCGGCGATTGCGCCGGCCTGCCCCGTCGCTTTTGCCCCGCCGCCCCCGGCGGCTAGGCCTCACGCGGCAGCTTCGCGATCACCTTGATCTCGAAATCGAAACCGTACAGCCAGGTCACGCCCACCGCCGTCAGCGTCGGATGCGGCGCCGGGCCCCAGTATTCGGGCACCACCTGCCAGATGGCCTCGAAGCGGGACGCCGGATCCACCATGAACACCGTCACGTCGATCACGTCCTCGAAGCTGGCGCCCGCCGCCTTCAGGATCGCGTTCAGGTTGTCGAACGCCTGCCGCACCTGCGCCTGCAGGTCGGGTTCGGGCGAACCGTCCTCGCGGCTGCCCACCTGGCCCGACACGAACAGAAAGCCATTCGACCGCACCGCCGGCGAATAGCGGTTGCGTTCATACAGCGCCTGGCGCCCTGCCGGAAAAACCACATCACGCGTTGCCATACTCATTCTCCTGTCCCGGGCCTTAAGCCCGTATTGATGATGCAGGCACTGTACGGACGGCGCGGCCGCCGATAAACGGGCAAGCGTGTCCATCACTGTTTGTAAAATGCAAACAATTCCCTGATCCCCTGGAGTGGCGATGGACCGTTTCGACGCAATGCAGGCCTTCGCCCGCGTGGTGGAAACCGGCAGCTTCACCAAGGCGGCCGACACCCTGCACATGAGCAAGACCAGCGTCACCCAGCTGGTGCAGCAGCTCGAGGCCCGCCTGCGTGTGCGACTGCTCAATCGCACCACGCGCAAGGTCAACGTCACCGCCGACGGCGCGGTCTACTACGAACGCGTGCTGCGCCTGCTGGCCGACATGGACGACGCCGAGACCAGCCTCTCCGTCGCCGCGTCCGTGCCGCGCGGCCGGCTGCGGGTCGACGTGCCCAGTCCGCTGGCGCGCATGATCCTGGTGCCCGCCCTGCCCGCCTTCCATGCGCGCTACCCGGACATCCAGCTCGATATGGGCGTGAGCGACCGCATCGTCGACGTGATCGGCGAGAACGTCGACTGCGTGGTGCGCGGCGGCGAGCTGACCGACCAATCCCTGATGGCGCGGCGCGTCGGCGATCTGCAATTGCGCGTCTATGCCGCGCCCGCCTACCTGCAACGGGCCGGCGCGCCCGGCCATCCGCGCGATCTCGAGGACAGCCACCACCGCATCGTCGGCTTCCTCTGGTCGCGCAGCGGCAAGCCCCTGCCCTACGCCATGCATCGCGGCGACGAAAGCATCCACGCGCACGGACGCTATGTGGTCGCGGTGGACGACGGCAACGCCTACCTGGCGGCGGGGCTGGCCGGCATGGGCATTCTGTGGCTGCCGGACTACATGGCCCGCGGCCACGCGGCGCGCGGCGAACTGGTGCCGGTGTTCGAGGACTGGCGGCTTGATTCGATGCCGCTGTACATCGCCTTCCCGCCCAACCGGCACGTCAGCGCCAAGCTGCGGGTGTTCATTGACTGGGTGGCGGAACTGATGGCGGAGCATGCGCCGGTGAGCGGCGCGAGCCGAGCGGACACTGCAGGCTGATACGGGTTCCGGCCGCAATCCAGGCAGGACCTTATGCGTTGGCCCTGTTGGCCATGGCCCCTGCGTGCGGGGCTTGCCAGCCGCGGTTTCGCGGCCGCAAATCGTAGCCCGCCGCCAGGCAATTTGAAACATCGACCAACGTTATGTTTAACGTTGCCGCGCCGCGCCCTCGGAAATTCGCTAGCATTCACCCGCCAGCAACAATACCGGGAACCGAGGGGCCATGAACCTGGACACACACGCCATCCGCATGCGCAGCCGCGCCAAGTCCCGCCCCGCCCCGGCGGCGCTGGCGCCGCGCGCCGCGAGGCCACGCCAATGAGCGAATGGAGCGAGATCAAGGCGCGCTTCAAGCGCCCGCTGAATGCGCTGTTCCTCTGCCTGATGCTGCTGATTTTGTCCCGCGATCTCTTCGACGCCGCGGCCAAGGCGTACCTGCCGCCCGATCCCGCCACGCTGCACGCCATCGCCGTGCGCGTGGACAGGTTGGCCGTATGCCCCTACTCGCGGACCGCCAGTTCCCGGCAGAACAGCGGCTACAGGCCCCTTTGCTATTTCTCGAACGACTATCCCGACGTGGCGTTCGAGGCGGGCGCCGTTGTGACCGGCCTCGTCCTGCCACGGACCTTGGAACTGCTGACCGACCGCGAGCCGAACGACCTGAAGAACGTCTACGAGGGCCAGATGTTCAGCGTGCACGTGCCCATCAGGGTTCATGGGGTGCGCCAGATGGACGGCAAGGTGTTGTGGGATCCGGTGGCCACCTACGATAGCGCCTGGTCCAACAAGCAGCGCAAGAAGGCGTATGCCTGGCTCGTGGTGCTGATCGCACTGGGCTGCGCCGCCTACGCCTTCCTCAGGATCCGGGCGATCCTGCGCGATCCGCATCTATGACCTGACGGCCCGTCGCCCCGCCTGGCTCAGGTCCGCCTGGCCAGCCACACTGTCGCGTTGCCGCAAGCGGCGTCCCATTCGACGTGGCGCAATACCTCGAAGCCGTTGGCCGCGAGCAGCTCGCGGTATTCGGCGCTGTCCAGGCTGCCGTGATAAAGCGGCTGGCCGTCGAGCTGGCCGATGGCCTCGCCCAGCGTCGTGCCGCTGGTGAACATCAGCGCCGCGCCCGGCGCCGCCAGGCGTCGGAACTGGGCGAACATGGGCCGCTGGTCTTCGGGGGCAAGGTGAAAGAAGCTGTGCCAGGCGATCAGGCCGTCGAACGGTCCGGCGCAGGGCAGGCGGCGCATGTCGGCGGCGATCCAGGTGTGTCGCGGAAAGCGCGCGGCGGCCCGCGCCAGCAGCGCGGGCGCGCTGTCCACGCCGGTGAGCTGGCAGCCGTTGTCGATCAGGTGGCCGGCGATCGGCATGCCGGTGCCGCAACCGATGTCCAGCACTCGCCGAGCGGCCGCCGGCAGCGCCGCCAGGAAATCCGCCAGCCACGCGCGCTCGATCAGTGTGTTGCCGCGGTCGCGCTCGAACGCCGCCGCATGCGCCTGGTACAAGGCCATCACACCGGCGGACAAGGGATGGGCCATGTGCGTCGTCTCCTGGCGTCGATCAGGTCTGGCACCAGCACCTGCCGGCCCTTGCCCATCATGCCACGCGCCGGAGGCTCCCGCCCGCGCATGACAACGGCATGACGATCATGCCCCCGGCGTGCGGCATTCATACAGCTGATATTAAGGCATCGCCCCTACAATCGATTCAGACCGAGGGGCCTGCCCCCCACGCGAGTGCACGGCCTGAAACAGATGTTCACGCGCCTTTGCCGCCCGGCGGGAACCCGGCCCCGCTTGCGCCTATCCATATCCTCTCCGTTGCCTTCCGGTTCGTATCCCATGCCGTCTACCCCGCAGCAGCACCTTCCCGATCCGGGCGGAATCGTCATTCACGCCAGCGGCGCGCTGGCGATGACGCAACATTTCCTGTCCGACCTGGGCCTGCTCGCCGCCGCCCACTGCCAGGCGCAACCCGGCGCCGCCGGCGCGCATGCCGCGCTCACCCCGGGTTTCGCCGCCAGCTACCTGCCCGGGCACGACACTACGGGCGTGGCGCGGGCACTGAGCCTGCGCACCGACGCCAACGACGCCGACCTCGATCGCGAGATCGTGCTGGCGATGCTGGCCAGCCCGGTCGCCTTCGCCTTTCCCACGGTCGCGGAACTGGAATCGGCCGTGCGCATCCGCCGCTACATCGTGCGCGCCGCCGCCAAAACGGCGCTGGCCTTCGACACCGAACACGCCGAGCGGCCCGAAGACTACTGGACCTACGACGAGGCGCGCGGCTTCACGGTGCTGCCGGGCCGCTCGCTGATCGACGGCCTGCGCAAGGCCACGCAACCCGAGGCTTCGGGCCAGCTGTACGCCTTCTCGTGCTATCGCGCCACCGAATACGTCACCGTGCTCGGCATCGCGCAGGAACTGCGCGATGCCAATCCCGAATTGGGCCAGCGCCTGCAACGCCAGTGGGAAACGCGCGCGGTCATGTCCGGCAGCTTTCACGAGACCTTCCTGCAGGAATACGGCGCGCTGGACGCGCCGCTGCCGCAGCGCTTCTACGTGCCGGGCGACCGGCTCTGGTTCCGCAATCCCGACGCCGCGTCCTCCGACGTCGAGGGCTACGAAGGCTCCTGGGTGTTCTACCTGGGCGGGGGCCTGTTCAACAATTTCTGGGAACGCGGCGCGCCCTACACGCTGGCCTCCAAGTGCGTCGAGATCTTCCACTGGCGCCATGGCCTGCGCGCCGACGCGGCCGGCAAGCCCTTCATCGACGAAGCCATCGTCAAGGAACATGTGCACCGGACGCTGGCCGACCCCGAGGCCACCGCTGCCGTCCTGGCGCGCATGATGCGGATCCGCGATCCGCAGGGCGTCTACGCCGAGGGCGGCTGCATCGACGCCACCCGCGAACGGGTGCGCTGGGTGCGTCCTGGCCACAGCGATATCGTGCTGCCTGACTTTCCCCGCCCCGCGGTGTCACGGTCCTTCGCGGCCTGACCCCGCATCACGCCGGCGCATCGCTTGACGCGCGGCGTTTCATGAAACATCATATGTTTCATGAAACACACCCTGTTCCGAGTGTTCTCGCGGAGCCGCGCATGACCTTTGCCCAAACCCCCGGCGCCTCGGACGACTATGCCGACCGCGTCGCCCGCCATGTGCCGGGCCTGCGCGACCTGCACCGCATGATCGGCGTGCTGATGGCCGAGCAGACGCCCGCCGACGGCCATCTCCTGGTGCTGGGCGCCGGCGGCGGCCTGGAACTGAAAGCACTGGCCGAAAGCGGCCCGCGCTGGCGCCTGGACGGCGTCGATCCCTCCGCGGACATGCTGCGCCAGGCCCGCGCCACGCTGGGCGAGCTGGCGCCGCGCGCCACTTTGCGCCAAGGCTATATCGACGATGCCCCCGAAGGCCCCTACGACGGCGCGACCTGCCTGCTGACGCTGCACTTCCTGGCGCCCCAGGAACGCCTGCGCACGGTGCGTGAATTGAGCCGCCGCCTGCGCCCCGGCGCCCCGTTCATCGTCGCCCACCACAGTTTTCCGCTGCAACGGCGCGATGCGTGGCTGGCACGCAATGCCGCCTTCATCACCGCCGCCGGCGTGCCGGCCGCGCAGGCGCGCGACGGCATGCAAGCGATGCGCGACAAGCTGCCCGTGCTGGATCCGCAGGCAGACGAGGCCATCCTGCGCGACGCCGGCTTTACCGATATCGAGCTGTTCTACGCCGCGCTGACGTTCAAGGGCTGGGTCTGCCGCAAGGCCTGACGGCACGCGCGGCGCCGGATCAGCCGCGGCCGAAATCCTTCTGCTTGAAATCGGTATCGCCGCGATAGCCATACAGGCGTGAAACCGCCTGGAAATCCTCGGGCGAGAAGCCGGCCCAGGAGTAGTTGCGGATGTGCTTCTTGCTCTGCGCATCGCGCACGTAGAAAGACAGCGAGGCCTTCTGCTCGGGCACGTTCACCGCCTTGTGCAGCGACGGCACGAATTCATATTGCGACGTGGGGTAGGTCTTTTTCACACCCAGCAACGTGCTGACCACGATCTCGGTTTCGCTGAAGGCATAGCGGTTCACGAGCACGTAGTCCTTGCGGACCGCCAGGAACACGACCAGCGCCAGCGCCACGGTGGCCAGGTAGAAGCCCGGCGAGTTGATATCACGATCGACGGTGTAGCGGTAGGCGTAGTTGAAGACCAGCGACAGCAGGCCCACGGCGATGACCAGTTGTCCCAGTTGGGAAAACAGCCATTTGGCCTTGTTCTGGATGTTGACGATCAGCATTGCTAGGGTCCCTATGACGGTTGTTATTGGAAGCACGGGATTGGCAAGCGCGTAGTGTGCCGCAAGCCGACCCGCCGCAACCGCCGCGCCTACGCTTTGTTACCCCTTGGCCAATTGCTGCGCCAGGGCCAGCGCCTGCGCCAGGAACGGCGAGGCGTCGTCCTTGCGATAACTGGCGATCACCGGCGACACGAAGGCCTCGGCGTCGATGCGCACGTGGGCCACGTCGCGCCGTTGCAGGCGCTGCACCGAGGCCGGCACCACCGTCACGCCCAGTCCGGCCGCCACCAGGCCGATGGCGGTCTGCAATTCGTTGGCCTCCTGCGCCACCTGAGGCGCATGGCCGGCGGCGCGGAACAGGTCCAGCACGTGGTCGGCGAAGTTGGGCCGCGGCCGGGCCGGATACAGCAGGAACGGCTCCTGCGCCAGCCGGTCGACCGACACGCTGTCGCAGCCGGCCAGCGGATGCCGCAGCGGCACGGCGGCCATCAGCGGCTCGGTCATCAGCACGCGGCGCTCGATCGCCGGATCGTCCAGCAGGATGCGGCCGATGCCCAGGTCGATGCGGCCGGCCTTGAGCGCCTCCAGTTGCGGCAGCGTGGTCATCTCCAGCAAGCCGACCTCGACCTGCGCGTCGGCGCCGCGCAATTGCCGGATCAGCTCGGGCACGAAGCCATACAGCGTCGACGGCACGAAGCCGATGCCGAACCAGCGGCGCCGCGCCTGGCCCAGCCGGCGCGTGCCCTCCAGCACTTCGTCCAGCCTTGTGGTCAGCAGGCGCGACTGCTCCAGCAGGAACCGCCCGGCCTCGGTCAGGCGCAGCGCGCGGGTGGTGCGCTCGAACAGCGCCACGCCCAGTTCCTCTTCCATCTGGCGGATCTGGCGGCTGAGCGGCGGCTGCGCCATGTGCAGCGCTTCGGCGGCGCGGGTGAAGCTGCCCTCGCGCGCCACCGCCTGGAAATACCGCAGGTGCCTGAGTTCCATGGCTATCCAAACCCTATAGGTATAAATGGAGACCCATATAGTCTTGGACTTGGCCGTGTAACGCAAGCGATACTGCGCTTGCCCTGAAGAACTTGCTTTGGAAAGTATGAATCCGGTAACGATAAACTCGGTCGAGGCGATCCTGGTGGATCTGCCGACCATCCGCGCCCACCAGCTGGCCATGGCCGTGATGCAGCGCCAGACGCTGGTGATCGTGCGCCTGCGCTGCAGCGACGGCATCGAGGGCATCGGCGAAGCCACCACCATCGGCGGCCTGTCGTATGGCGAGGAAAGCCCGGAAGGCATCAAGCTGGCCATCGACACCTACCTGGCGCCAGCGCTGGCCGGCCTGGACGCGGCCAACATCCACGCCGCCATGCGGCGCCTGGAAACCGTGGCGCGCGGCAACCGCTTCGCCAAGTCGGCGCTGGAAAGCGCGCTGCTCGATGCCCAGGGCAAGCGCCTGGGCGTGTCGGTCTCGACCCTGCTGGGCGGCGCCGTGCGCGCCAGCCTGCCGGTGCTGTGGACCCTGGCCAGCGGCGATACCGCGCGCGACATCGAGGAAGCCGAGTCGCTGCTCGCCAGCCGCCGCCACAACACCTTCAAGCTCAAGGTCGGCCGCCGCGCCGTGGCCGACGACGTGGCCCACGTGTCGCGCATCAAGCAGGCGCTGGGCGAGCGCGCCCGCGTCACCGTGGACGTCAACCAGGCCTGGAACGAGGCCGACGCGGCCGGCGCCATCGCGCGCCTGGAAGCGGCCGGCGTCGACCTGATCGAACAACCCATCCCGCGCGCCAACCTGGCCGGCATGGCGCGGCTGGCGGCGCGCTTCGTGGTGCCCATCATGGCCGACGAAGCCATCAATGGCCCCGAGGACGCGCTGGCCATCGCCCGCCTGGGCGCGGCCGACGTGCTGGCGCTGAAGATCGCCAAGTCGGGCGGCATCCACGAAATGCTGCGCACCGCCGCGGTCGGCGACGCCGCCGGCATGTCGCTGTACGGCGGCACCATGCTGGAAGGCTCGGTCGGCTCGATCGCCTCGGCGCACGGCTTCGCCTGCCTGCCGCGGCTGTCGTGGGGCACCGAACTGTTCGGCCCGCTGCTGCTCAAGGACGACATCGTCGCCAACCCGCCGCGCTACGCCGATTTCGAGATGGAGATCCCCACCGGCCCGGGCCTGGGCCTGGAACTGGACGAAGACAAACTGGCTTTCTACCGCAGGGACCGCTGACGCGCCCTGCCCCACGGTTGTTCCCGCGCGCCGGCCACGCATCGGCGCGCGGAAAAATAATTCAAGCACACGGAGACACGACATGGTTTTGCGCCACGCATTCAAACACCTCGCCCGGGCCTGCATGGGCCTGGCCCTGCTCGGCGCCGCCAGCGGCGCGATGGCCGACGGCTACCCCGACCGGCCGGTCAAGTGGATCGTGCCGTTCCCGCCGGGCGGCGCCATGGACAGCATCGCCCGCACCCTGGGCGAGTCGATGGGCAAGCAACTGAACACCTCGTTCATCGTCGAGAACCGCGCCGGCGCCGGCGGCAACATCGGCGCGGCCAGCGTGGCGCGTTCCAAGCCGGACGGCTACACCATCCTGATCGTGGCCAACGGCATGGCCGTGAACCCGGCGCTGTACGCCGACCTGAACTACGACCCGATCAAGGACTTCGCGCCGATCTCGCTGCTGGCGGTGGTGCCGAACGTGCTGGTCACCAACCCCGCGCGCAACGATGTGAAGAGCGTGGACGAAGTGATAGCCAAGGCCAAGGCGCAGCCCAACCACTACACCTACGCCTCGGCCGGCGTCGGCACCTCGATCCACCTGGCGGGCGAGCTGTTCGTCTCCATGGCCAAGATCGACATGCTGCACGTGCCCTACAAGGGCAGCGGCCCGGCCATCGCCGACCTGCTGGGCGGCCAGGTGGACTACATGTTCGACAGCGTAACGTCGGCCAAGCCGCACATCGAGGCCGGCAAACTGCGCGCATTGGCGGTGACCACCGCCAAGCGCTCGGCGGCGCTGCCCAACGTGCCCACCGTGGCCGAAAGCGGCCTGCCCGGCTACGAACTGATGCCGTGGTTCGCCGCCTTCGCGCCGGCCGGCACGCCGCCCGAGGTCGTGGCCAAACTGAACGCGGCCATGCGCCAGGCCCTGAACGAGCCCAAGGTCAAGGCGACGCTGGATTCGATCGGCGCCGAATCCATAGGCGGCACGCCCGACGAACTGCGCGACTACCTGGCCAAGGAAACCGCGCAGTGGAAGGTGCTGGTGAAGGAACGCAACATCAAGATCAACTGAGTCACGCGCGGACTCGGCGCGGGCGCGACACGCGCCCGCTGCGCGCCGGCCGAGGGAGTTTCCCCGGCCGGCGTTTTTGCGTCGGCTGTGCCGCTACGCCGGCGCCGCGGTCGTATCGAGCAGGTGATCGACAATCGCCAGGATCTGCTCGGCGGCCTCGGCAATGTGGTGTTCCAGGGCCGCCTCGGCCTCGCCGGCGCGGCCCTGGCGACAGAACGCGATCAGCGCGCTGTGCTCGTCGTGGGCCTGCTGGCGGATCGGCGCGTTGACGATCTGGAAGCGGAAATAGCGTTCGGATTTTTCATGCAGCGCGCGCACCATGGCCAGCGCCGCTGGCCGCTGCGCGGCGCGGTACAGCAGTTCGTGCAACTGCCAATTGAGCCGGCCCCACTGCTGCGGTTCGGCGCTGTCCATCCGCGCCACGATGCGCGCCGCCTCGTCCAGTTCCTCGGGCGTGTGCTGCGACACCGCCAGGCGCAGCAGCCAGGGTTCGAGCCGCAGGCGGATGTCGAAGAATTCCTGCACTTCGGCGCGCGACAGCATCGAGACGTAGGCGCCGCGGTGCGCGATCATGTCCACCAACCCTTCGGCGCTGAGCTGGCGGATCGCCTCGCGCACCGGCAGCCGGCTCACCCCCAGTTCCTCGGCCAGCAGTTCCTGGCGCAGGGCGGAGCCCGGCGCGATCGCGCCAGACAGGATGCGGTCGCGCAGTTCGTCGACCACCAGGTCGACGGCGGTCTTGCGCACCAGGCGACCGGTGGATCCGGCGGCGACGCGGGGTTGGGTGGCGCTGGCGGGAGAGGAATTCTGGGACACGTCACATCCGGTGGAAGATTCCGCCCGGCGGACGCCGGACGGCAGCGGATCCGTTCCACCTGCCCCACGCCCAGGAAAACCCCGAGAGACAGCCGGTGTCTGGAACCCGTTTAATGTGAGTATATTGGATCCATGATCCAACAAAAATCGACGCCCTTGCCGGGGCGATGGTTCGAGGCCGCGCGCCTCGTTTTTCTGGCACTTTTATTTTGGATCCAATATCCAATCAATAGCCCGACAGTACAAGCCGGGCGGATCACGCAACAGGAGCGGCAGCATGAGCATTCAATGGCAAGGCGTATTTCCCGCGGTCACCACCAAACTGAAGCCCGATTTCTCGCTGGACGCGGACGCCATCCGCCAGGGCCTGGAGCGCCTGATCGCCAATGGCGTGGGCGGCGTGGTGATGATGGGCATGGTGGGCGAAAACGCCCAGCTCGCGCCCGAGGAAAAGCTGGAGGTGCTGCGCATCGCGGTCGAGACCGTGCGCGGCCGCGTGCCGGTGGTGTCGGGCGTGGCCGAGACCGGCACCGCGCGCGCGGCGGCATTCGCGCGCCAGGCGGCGCAGATCGGCGTCGATGGGCTGATGGTGTTTCCCGGCCTGACGTACAAGTCGGACGAGCGCGAAACGGTGGCGTTCTACCGCGGCGTGGCGCAGGCCAGTCCCCTGCCCATCCTGCTGTACAACAACCCGCGCGGCTACGGCGTCGACCTGACGCCGGACCTGGTGGCGCAGTTGCTGGAGGAACCGACCATCGTCGCCATCAAGGAGGAATCCTACGACACCACCCGCGTGACCGACCTGATCACGCGCTTCGGCGACCGCCTAGCGGTGGTCTGCGGCGTCGACGACCTGGTGCTGGAAAGCGCCGCGCTGGGCGTGACCGCCTGGGTCTCGGGCATGGCCAACGCCGTGCCGAAAGCGTCGGTGGACCTGCTGCGGCTGGCGGTCGAAGGCGACTTCAAGCGCGCCCGCACGCTGTACGCGGCGCTCACGCCGCTGTTCCACCTGGACACCGTGGTCAAGCTGGTGCAGCACATCAAGCTGGCCGAGCACCTGATCACCGGCAGCGCCGAAACCGTCAAGCCGCCGCGCCTGGACCTGGCCGGCGCCGAACGCGAACGCACCCTTGCCATCACCCGCCAGACATTGGCGGATCTTTCAGCCCTGGGCTACTGATACCGGAGCCACCATGACCCGCACCCGCCTGCCCGCGCTGGCCTTCAGCGCCCTGTCCTTCCTGGCCTGCGCCACCGCCGCTCCCGCCGCGATGGCGGCCGACTATCCCAGCCGCTCGATGGAACTGGTGGTCGCCTACCAGCCCGGCGGCGGCAGCGACAACACCGCCCGCGCCATCGCCGAAGCGGTGCGCCCGCCGCTGCTGGCGCAGCCCACCGTGGTGATCAACAAGCCCGGCGCCAGCGGTTCGATCGGCTGGTCGTATGTGGCCAACGCGCAGCCCGACGGCTACAGGCTGGTGCTGATGACGCCCGAGATGCTGGTGGTGCCGCTGATGGGCATCGGCAAGACCACGGTCAAGGACTTCCAGCCGATTGCCCGCTTCACCGATGATCCGTCGTCGGTCACGGTGCGGGCCGACGCGCCGTGGAAGACGGTGGAGGAATTCCTGGACTACGCCCGAAAGAATCCCGAGCGGGTGGCGGTGTCCAACGCCGGCATCGGCACCGTGCCGCACATGGCGGCCGCGGCGCTGGGCGAGCAGACCGGCGTGAAGTTCGTGCACGTGCCCTACCAGGGATCGGCGCCGGCCATCATGGGCCTGCTGGCGGGCGACGTGCAGGCCACCACGGTGGCCTATGCCGAACTGCAGCAGCACGTGGACACCGGCAAGCTGCGCACCCTGGCCGTGATGGCGCCGAAACGGCTCGACAACCTGCCGGACGTGCCGACCATGAAGGAACGCGGCGCCGACCTGCAGTTCAGCGTCTGGCGCGGCATCGGCCTGCCGAAGTCGGCCCCGGCCGACGCCATCGAGAAATGGCGCAACGCCGCGCGCCAGGTGGCGCAGTCGCAGGACTTCCAGGCGCTGATGCGCAAGCAGAACCTGACGCCGTCATACGCCGACCAACCGCAATTCGCGGCCGACGTGGCGCGGCAGGAACAGGCCTTCAACGCGCTGGTGCCGAAGCTGAACCTGAAACCCTGACGCGGCGAATCCGGACGTGGAAAACAAAACCCCGGCTCCAGGCCGGGGTGGGAATCAGGTCTTACATGATGGGGCGTAGGCTTGCGCCCATTGGCAGCCATCACCAACCTAGTCGCTATTCTAGACTCTTGGAATCCGCGCGGTCAAAGGACGATCGGTCCGTCTTTTGCGCGCTTCTGCGACATGCCCCACACGCTGCCGTACCGGCCCATTCTGATTGATACGCTCATCAGCAACAGGCGCATACGCATCCGATCCATTCGCTGGACAAACTGGCAACGCTGGTGGACCGATCCGCCCGCGAAAATGTCACGCTGCCTGCGATCATGCGTTCGGGGCGCCGACGGCGGCGGTTCCTGATTCTGCCCCACTGAAACCATCCCGGGGACTCGCATCCAACGTTCCCCGGGGAGTGGCCAACCATTGCGACGACGCTACTCCACCGTCGCCCCCGATTTCTTCACCACCTCCGCCCAGCGCGGGATCTCCGTGGCCATCAGGGCGCGCAGTTCATCGGGCGTGCTGCCGACCAGCTCCATGCCCATGGTCTTGCCGAGCTTTTCCTGCACGTCGGGTTCCTTCAGGATCACGGCGATCTCGGCGGCGAGCTTGTCGAGGATGGGCTTGGGCGTGCCCTTGGGCGCATACACCGCCTGCCACGACGCCATCTGGAAGCCGGGCACGCCGGCCTCCTGCATGGTCGGCACGTCCGGGGCCAGCGAGATGCGGTCCTTGGTGGTGACGGCCAGCAGCTTGAGCTTGCCGGTCTGCAAGAGCGGCAAGGCGGCGGTCATCTGGTCGAACATGAAGGTGACCGCGCCCGAGGACACATCGACCATGGCGGGCGGCGTGCCCTTGTAGGGCACGTGCGTGAGCGGCACGCCGATCATGCCGGAGAACAGTTCGCCGGCCAGGTGGGTGGAGGTGCCGGCGCCGGACGACGCGAAGGTGCGCTTGGACGGATCCTTCTTGAGCAGCGCGATCAGGTCGGCCACCGAGTTCACGCCCAGGTTCGGGTCGACCAGCAGCACGTTCGGCAGATAGGCGATCAGCGAGACCGGCTCGAAGTCCTTGACCGGGTCGTACTTCAGGTTCTTGTAGAGGCTGGCGTTGATGGCGTGAGTGCTGATGGTGCCGCCGAACAGCGTGTAGCCGTCGGGCGCGGCCTTGGCCACGTAGGTGGCGCCGATGCCGCCGGCGGCGCCGGGCTTGTTCTCGACGATGACGTTCTGGTGCAGCCGGTCGCCCAGCTTCTGCGCCAGCACGCGGCCGACCACGTCGGTGGAGCCGCCCACGGTGAACGGCACCACGTAGGAAATCGGCTTCTGCGCCGGCCACTCGGCGGCCGTGGCCGGCAGCGCCCACGCGCCCAGCAGCGGTCCTGCCAGCAGCGCGGCCAGCGCGCTGCGACGTTGCTTGTTCATGCTTGTCTCCTGCCCTCTGTGTTTTATAGGCATGGGTCGCCGGCCGGACGGCCGGCGCCAGGGCTCAACGGCCCAGTTCTTTGCGCCAGGCGGCGAACTTGTCCTTGGTGGCCGGGTCGGTGGGCGGATACAGGCCCAGGATCGAGGCGCCGGCCTGCACCTGGCTGGTGACGAAGTCCTCGAACGCGGTCATCTCCACCGCTTCGTCCGCGATCTCGTCGGCCAGGTGCGCGGGGATCACCACCACGCCCTCGCGGTCGCCCACGACGATGTCGCCGGGAAACACGGCCACGTCGCCGCAGCCGATGGGCGCATTGATATCCAGCGCCTGGTGCAGCGTCAGGTTGGTCGGCGCGGACGGCCGGTTGTGGTACGCGGGAAAGCCGAGTTCGGCGATCTCGGGCGAGTCGCGAAAACCGCCGTCGGTGACCACGCCGGCCACGCCGCGCTTCATCAGGCGGGTCACCAGGATCGAGCCGGCCGAGGCGGCGCGCGGGTCCTTGCGGCTGTCCATCACCAGCACCGCGCCGGGCGGGCAGGTCTCGACCGCGGCGCGCTGCGGATGGGCGCGGTCCTCGAACACCTTGATGGTGTTCAGGTCCTCGCGCGCCGGGATGTAGCGCAGCGTGAAGGCCGGGCCGACCATGTTGGGCAGCGTCGCGTTCAGCGGCCGCACGTCCTGGATGAACTGGTTGCGCAGGCCGCGCTTGAACAAGGCGGTGCACAGCGTGGCGGTGCTGATGCCGGCCAGCTTGGCGCGGGTGGCGGGATTCATGTCTGACACGGAAAACTCCAGGGAAAGCGATTCAGGGGATGGCGGGTTCAGAAGATTTCCGGTTCCGGCACGGGCGCGCCGAAGCTGGTCTCGAGGAAGTCGAAGTCGCAGCCCTCGTCGGCCTGCAGGATGTGTTGCGAGTACATCCAGCCGTAGCCGCGCTCGTAGCGCTTGGGCGGCGGCGTCCAGGCGGCGCGGCGCGCGGCCAGTTCCTCGTCGCTGACGTTCAGGTGGATGCTGCGGGCCGGCACGTCGACGGTGATCAGGTCGCCGGTCTTGACCAGCGCCAGCGGGCCGCCGATGTAGGCTTCGGGCGCCGCGTGCAGGATGCAGGCGCCGTAGCTGGTGCCGCTCATGCGCGCGTCGGACAGGCGCAGCATGTCGCGCACGCCCTGCTTGACCAGCTTGGTGGGGATCGGCAGCATGCCCCACTCCGGCATGCCGGGTCCGCCCTGCGGGCCGGCGTTGCGCAGGATCATGATGTGGTCGGCGGTGACGTCCAGGTTCTCGTCGTCGACCGCGGCTTTCATGCTGGGATAGTCGTCGAACACCAGCGCCGGGCCGGTGTGTCGCAGGTACTGCGGGGCGCAGGCGCTGGGCTTGATGACGCAGCCGTCCGGCGCGATGTTGCCGCGCAGGACCGCCAGCGCGCCCTCGTCGTAGATGGCGGTGTCGAGCTTGCGGATGACGTCGTCGTTGTAGACCTCGGCGCCGGCGATGTTCTCGCCCAGCGTCTTGCCGGTGACGGTCATGGCGGACAGGTCCAGGTGGCCTTCCAGGCGCGACATCAGCGCCGGCAGGCCGCCGGCGTAGAAGAAGTCTTCCATCAGGTACTTGTCGCCGCTGGGCCGGATATTGGCGATGACCGGCACCTTGCGGCTGGCGGCGTCGAAGTCGTCCAGGCCCACAGGATGGCCGGCGCGACGCGACATGGCCACCAGGTGGATGATGGCGTTGGTGGAGCAGCCCATGGCCATGGCCACGTTGATGGCGTTCTTGAACGAGGCCAGCGTCAGGATGCGCTGCGGCGTCAGGTCGTCCCACACCATCTCGACCACGCGGCGGCCGCATTCGGCCGACATGCGCATGTGGTTGACGTCGGCCGCCGGGATCGACGAGGCCCCCGGCAGCGTCATGCCGATGGCCTCGGCGATGGCGGTCATGGTGCTGGCCGTGCCCATCGTCATGCAGGTGCCGTAGCTGCGGGCGATGCCGCCTTCGACCTCGGTCCATTGTTCCTGCGTGATCTTGCCGGCGCGGCGCTCGTCCCACAGCTTCCAGGCATCCGAGCCGGAGCCCAGGATCTTGCCCTTCCAGTTGCCGCGCAGCATCGGGCCGGCGGGCACGTAGACACAGGGCAGCCCGGCGCTGATGGCGCCCATCAAGAGGCCCGGCGTGGTCTTGTCGCAGCCGCCCAGCAGCACCGCGCCGTCCACCGGGTGGCTGCGCAGCAGTTCCTCGGCCTCCATCGCCAGCATGTTCCGGTACAGCATGGTGGTGGGCTTGACGAACGATTCGGACACCGAGATGGCCGGCAGTTCCACCGGGAAGCCGCCGGCCTGGAACACGCCGCGCTTGACGTCCTCGACGCGCTGCTTGAAGTGGCTGTGGCAGGGGTTCAGGTCGGACCAGGTGTTGATGATGGCGATGATCGGGCGACCGGCCCAGTCGTCGGGGCCATAGCCCATCTGCATCATGCGGGAACGATGGCCGAACGAGCGCAGGTCGTCCTTGGCCATCCAGGCGGCGCTGCGCAGGCTTTCGTAGGTGCGTTTCATAGGCGGGTGCGGGTCCAGGGATGCGAAAAGAGAAAGAGAAGAAATCGTTGACCGGACCATTTAAACACTAATACATTAGTGCGTCAGCTAGGTGAAAACCCGCTACACTCCGCTTCCACGACTGCCCCTTGCGATCGACCTTGACGACCGACGCTTCCGACCGACCTAC
Organism: Achromobacter xylosoxidans; assembly: GCF_001457475.1. NCBI lineage: Bacteria > Pseudomonadati > Pseudomonadota > Betaproteobacteria > Burkholderiales > Alcaligenaceae > Achromobacter > Achromobacter xylosoxidans. The sequence continues at coordinate 3,330,819 of NZ_LN831029.1, forward strand.
CGAGAATTTCCCGGATTCCGCTCCGATGCCCAGCCCCAAGCTCAGACTGGACCGCTCGCGGCATGCCGCGCCCCAGGTCTTCGAACATCTGCGCGAACAGATCATGTCGCTGGCGCTGGCGCCGGGCGCGCCGCTGTCGCGCGTGGAGCTGGCCGAGGCCTACGGCCTGAGCCAGACGCCGATCCGCGACGCGCTCATGAAGCTGGCAGAGGAAGCGCTGGTCGAGATCTATCCGCAGCACACCACCGTGGTCAGCCGCATCGACATCGCCGCGGCGCGCCAGGCGCATTTCCTGCGGCGTTCGATCGAACTGGAAATCGTGCACCTTTTGGCGCAGAAACCCGATCCCCTGCTGGTCCAGCGTCTGCAGGCCAGCATCGACCGCCAGCGCGTCTGCCACGCCGCCGGCCAATACCAGCAGTTCATGGAAGCCGACCAGGCCTTCCATCGCGACATGCACACGGCCGCCGGCGTCACGGCGCTGTGGGACATGGAGCAGCGCTACAGCGGCCACGTCGACCGCCTGCGCCGCCTGCACCTGCCGGAAGCCGGCAAGGCCGAACGCATCATGGACGACCACCAGCGGGTGCTGGACGCCATCGCCGCCGGCGATGCGCCGCGGGCGCAGCAGGCGCTGCGCGAGCACCTGTCGGGCACCCTCAGCCAGGTGGCCGAGATCTGCAAGCGCTATCCGGACTACGTGCTGGCGCCCTACTCCAACGCATAACGCACGATGAGGGTCCTGCCGTCGCGATCGGCATGCACCAGCAGGCCCTCGCCCGCCGCGTCCAGCCCGAGCAGCCCGCGCTCCTGGTCGGGCGACAGCTGGAACGGCCGCCAACTGCGCCCCTGGTCGCGGGTGTGGAAATACGTGCGGGTGTATTCGCCAAACGAAAACAGGTGGTCGGCGTAGGTCTGGATCACCCAGCCGTTGCGGCCGAACCAGGCCTGCCCGATCCAGGTGGGCCGGCCCCGCACGTCGGGTGTGGCGGCCAGTTCGTGCCAGTTGCCCTGGTCCGGCTCCAGGCGAAAGATGCGGTTGCCATGGGTGGCATACACCGGCTGGCCCAGCACCGGGCGCGATAGCGGGTCCTGCGCCGGCACCGGCGCCACGTCATGGGTGATGCGGAATGCCGGCGACGCGCCGCTCTGGAACCGCACCTCGAAGCGCCGCGTCTCGATGCGCCGCGCGCCGCCATCGGCGGTGACGCCTTCGCGCCAGCTCCAGCCCACCGCGCGGTCGGCCGCCGCCGGGTACAGCGACCAGCCGTAGGCCAGTTGCTCGCCCGCGCCCGCCTGCTCATGAAAGGCCTTGGCGTAGCTGCCGGCATCGGGCCAGACCTGTTCGCGCAACCGCAGCGCCGACCAGCGCCGGGCGCCGTCTTCGCTCACCAAAAGGCGCTCGCCGTCCGCGCCGTCCTCCAGCGCCACGGCGCGCGCCTCGCTCAGGAACATGGTGTGCCGTTGCGGCGCGCCCAGCGCGACCTCCGGATCGTAGCGCCACGTGGCGCCCTGGTCGTCGGAACGCAGGACGTCCCGCGCGGCCGGTTGGTCGCCGTCGCCCGGACGGCGCAAGGTGCTGGTCACCAGATACAGAGTCTGGCCCGGCGTGCCGATGAGCGTCACGCCGGTGTCGCCGCCAATCGAACCCAGCAGCGCGTAGCGGCCGTTGTCGCGGCCGCCATAGACCAGGTTGCGGACCTCGCGCGAGGCCGCGCCAGCGCGCAACAGATCCAGCGCCAGGTCGGCCTGACCGGCGGCCAATGCCGGCGCGGTCCCCTGCGCCGACGCGCGCCGGGGTTCATGGCGCTCGGCCACGGCGGGCAGCAGCGCGTCCAGCACCGGCGCGCGGCCCAACCCGGCCAGGTCGCGCTCGCCCGAGATCAATTGACCGGTCAGGTACTGGTGATCGCCATAGCGGTACAGGCGCGTGCGCGAATAGCCGGCCAGCGGCGGGCCGTCGAGTTCGCCGATGACCTCGCTGCGCGTCAACGGCTGGCCTTCCGGCACCAGCTGGTGCAGGCCATAGGCCAGCAGGCCGGTCGCGGCAATCGCGGCCACACCCGCGAACCCCCTGATATTCATCGTGCTTGTCACTCCTGCGATGCGGGACAGCGCCAGACGTCGCCATGGGCGCCATCCGGACGGACGAGACTATACCTCCGCGCCGCACACCGCGCCGCGCTCCGGCTGTGACCGGATCTTTCTCTATACTGGGGCCACTCACACGGACGCCGCTCGGGAAACGCCCTCATGACAGCAAGGCAAGCGCTACACATACTGATCCTGGCCATGCTGGCGGGATCGGCCTGGGCCGAGCCGGCCGCCACGGCGGCGGACGCCTGCGCCGCGGCGCAGCGTGGCGGCAAAGCAGCGCAGGCCGACGCCTGCGCGGGCGCCAGCGTGCCGCGCGAGGCGGACAATACCGGTCTGGCGCCAAGCCCTGGCTCGGACTGGCAGCCGCTGGCCCCGCAAAGCATGCCGGGGGTGTTCTATGACGGCGCCTCCATCACGCAGCTGTCCGAACGGCCGGTGGTGATGCTGGCCACGGTGGCCTGGTTCTACGCCCAGCCACGGGTCTCCGAAACCAATGGCCAGCCCTATGGGTCGGTGACGCAGGCCGTGATCATGAACTGCAGCAACAATACCTACACCGTCACCGAGACCCAGCATTACGCCGGCCCCAACGCCACCGGCAGCCTGGTGGAATCGCTGCCCGTGGCAGGCATGTCGAGCGCGCCGGTGGTGCGCGACCCGGTGCAACGCTCGCTGCGCACCGTGATCTGCCCGGCCGACGGCCGCCGCGCGCCGCCCCAGGGCACGGCGGCGGGCAAGGACTAGGGCCTGCCGCGACCGCGCCGCGCGTCCTGGTCACGCGTCCGGATGTCCATGCGAGGCGCCTGTTGCATGGACAGGGCCTAGCCGCGCCAATAGCGGTAGAGCGCGCGCGCCGCGGCGTCCAGCGCGAAGCCGAGCGCCCCGATCAGCAGCACCATGGCCATCAGTTCCGAATAGGCCAGCCGGTCGCGCGTGTCCAGGATGAAATAGCCCATCCCCGCCGATACGCCCAGCATTTCGCACGGCACCAGCACGATCCAGAGAATGCCGATGGCCAGCCGCGCCCCGGTCAGGATGTGGCCCAGGACGCCAGGCAGGATCACGTGGCGCAGGGTTTCCCAGCGGGTCGCGGCCATGCTTTGCGCCAGCTGCAGCCAGCGCGCGTCCAGCTGCTGCACGCCTGCGGCCGTATTCAGCACGATGGGCCACACCGCGGCAAAGGCCAGCAGGAAATACACCGGGTCGTCGCCCACGCCGAACACCATCACCGCTATCGGCATCCACGACAGCGGCGAGATCATGCGCAGGAACTGCATGGCCGGCGACAACGCCGCCTCCAGGCGCCGGTAGCTGCCGATGGCCAGCCCGAGCGGCACGCCGATGGCCAGCGCCAGCCCCAGGCCCACGGCCACGCGCCGCAGGCTCACCAGCACGTGCAGCGGCAGATCCGAGCCGGTCAGCAGTTGCCACAGGCTGGCGAAGGTGGCGGCGGGCGCAAAGCGCCGCGCCATGCCGCCGGCGGGCGCCAGTACCTCGGTACCCAGCCACCACAGCGCCAGCAGCGCCGCCAGGCCGGCCAGCCCAAGCACGGCGCGCGCGGCCGGGCCGTCGCGCCGCGCGCGGGTGCGCGCAGGCACGGCGACGGGCTGCGCGCCGCCCGCGGCCAGCGACTGACGCGCCGTCACGCCCGCACCATCTCGGCCCGGCTGTACGACTCGGGAAAGCCGAAGCGTCCCAATCCGCCCGCCGCCTCGATGGCGCGCCTGACGTAGCGGTCGTCGACCAGCTCGGCGGCCGCCCGCGCCGGATCCAGGTTCGCCAGAAAGCCGCGATCGGCCTCGATCACGGTGTCGCGCAGGCGCCGCACCAGTTCCTCGGTATAGCTGGGGAACGGGTATGGCTGGAAGTCGATGCGGCGCTCATCCCAGTCGGCGTGGCGGATCGCGCCGCTGGCCAGGTATTGCTCGCGGTCGGACGGCGGCGGCGCCAGCACCTTGCTCAAGGCCGGCAGGCCGTGCGGGGTGTAGCGGTTGATGCCTTCCTTGGACAGCAGCCTGGCGGTCTCTTCGCGGTTGTCGCGGATCCACAGCTGCGCCTGGACGATGGCGTCGACCACCTTCTGCGACCACTCGGGGCGCTGCTGCAGGTCGCGCTCGTGCATGAACACCACGCAGCAGGCGTGGTTGCGCCAGACGTCGCCGGTAAAGCGCAGCACCTTGCCCACGCCCAGCGTCTCGGCCACGGCATTGAAGGGTTCGGCCACGATGTAGCCTGCGATGCGGTTTTGCGCCAGCGCCGGCGGCATGTCGGCCGGCGCCATCACCACCAGGTTGACTTCGTTGGCGGCCGGCGCGCCGTCCTTGCGCGACACGGGCTCCAGGCCGTTCTCGCGCAGCAGGTATTGCAGCACCACGTTGTGGATGGAATACCAGAACGGGATCGCCACGGTCTTGCCGCCCAGCTGCTTGACGTCGTTGATGGCCGGCGCCACCGTCAGGCCCGAGCCGCCGACGTGGTTCCAGGCCACCACCTTGGCCGGCACCTGGCTGCCGAAGCGCGCCCACACCGTCATCGGCGACAGCAGGTGCACCACGTTGACCTGCCCCGAAATGAACGCCTCGATCACCTGCGCCCAACTGCGCAGCAGCGTCGGCTTTTCGGCCTTCACCCCGGCCTTGTCGAACAGGCCGTTGTTATGCGCTACCAGCAATGGCGCCGCGTCGGTGATCGGCAGGTAGCCGATGCGCACCGGGGCGTCGGGCTCGCTCTGCGCCCGCGCGTTGAACGCCGACAGCAGCGGCGCGGCGCCGCCCACCGTCAGCAGGGCCGAGAGTTTCAACCAGTCGCGACGCGACATGTGTTCAAGGCACATCGATAGACTCCTTGGCGGCTTGGCCGCGTGCGACCCGCAGCGCATCGCGCAGGCGGGTCAGGATTTCCAGGCGCAGCGCGCCCATTTCAGGCAAGAGATCGGCGCGCGGCTGCGGCAGGTCCACCGACCACACGCCCAGGATGCGTCCGGGCGCGCCGCCCAGCAGCACGATGCGGTCGGCCAGCAGCAGCGCTTCGTCGATATCGTGGGTGATGAGGACGGCGGCGGTATGGAAGTCGGCCACCACCTTGCGCAGCAGCGCCTGCATGTCGCCGCGCGTGACCTCGTCGAGCGCGCCGAAGGGTTCGTCCAGCAGCAGCACCGCCGGCTGGCGCGCCAGGCAGCGCGCCAGCGCGGTGCGCTGCGCCATGCCACCGGACAGTTGCGTCGGCCGCAGGTGGCGCGCATGCGACAGGCCGACCTCGTCGATGGCCTGGTCGATCCGCAGGCGCCGTTCGGCCGCGTCCAGCACGGGCTGGTGGACGAAATCCAGGCCGAACGCGACATTGCGCTCCAGCGACAGCCACGGCAACAGGCTGGGATCCTGGAACGCCACCGCCACGCGCGGATGCACGCCGGTCAACGGCGCGCCCTCCATCAACAGCGTGCCGGCGCTGGCCGGCTGCAACCCCGCCAGCACCCGCAACAGGCTGGACTTGCCGGCGCCGCTGGCGCCCAGCACCGCCACCACCTCGCACCGATCCAGCGCCAGGTCCACGTCCCGGAACACGTCCATGGACGCGCCGGGGTAGCGCAGCGCCAGCGCGCTGGCCTGCAACACGGGGCGCGGCGGCGCGCTCATGCGGCGCCCTCGGCCGCGAGCCGGGCCTGGCGCTTGGCCAGCTCGGTCTTGAGCTGCACCAGGCTGGGGGTGACGATGGGCAGGAAGGCCGCCTCGCGCCAGCGGCGCGCAAAACCGTCGCCAGCCGGTCTCAGGTAGGCCGCGCCGCCGCTGGCCTGCAGTTCCAGCTGCACTGCCTGGCTGGCGATCTCGGCCAGGGCGATGCGGCTCTCGAACAGCAGCCACGGTTCGGCCACGAAGCGTTCGCTGCGCACGCCGGCTACCAGGCGCGCGGTCACTTCGTCGAGCTGCCGCGCCAGCGCCTGCAGGGGTTCGGCGAGGATGCCGCGCGAGGCCTGGCCCTGCCCGGCCTCGCCAGCCGCGCGCAAGGCGCGCCGCGCCAGGCCGATGGACAGGCCGCACTGCAGCCCGGCGAAGGCCGGCCGCGCTCGCGGCAGATACTGGCGCGCGTCCGGATGGATCAGCCATTCGGGCCCGATGCGTACATCGCGCACGTCCAGCGCCGCCGTGTTGCTGGACTGCAGCGCCAGCAGGTTCAGGTCGGCGCTGCGCGTCAGTCCGTCGATGTCGTGCGGCAAGGCCACCACCGCCGGCGTGCCGTCCGGCGACGAGACGGCCGCGGCCACCAGGAAGCCCTGCTTGCGCAGGTTGGTCACCCACGGCATGCGGCCGTCCAGCCGCCAATCCGTGCCGTCCTGGCGCGCGCCGATCTGCAGCGATTCGATGCCGCTGAGGAACTTCATGGCGTTCGACAGCGCCGTGGCGCCGGCCGTTTCGCCCGCCAGCAAGGGCGCCAGCCACGCCCGCGACAAGGCCGCGTTGGGGCTGCGCAGCAGGTATTCGATGAAAACGCGCTGGCCCCAGGCCACGAAGGCCGCGGCCACGGAATGCTCGGCCACCTGCGACACCGCCTCGATGGCGTCGCCGATGTCGGTGCCCGGCGCGCCGCCCTGCTCAGCCGGCACGCCCAGGCGGAACACGCCCGCCTCGGCCAATCGCGGCAGGACCTCGGCGGCGTCATGGCTGCCGTCGTCCAGCGCGCCGGCATGGGCGTCGAGCCAGGCGGCCAGCCCGGGCGACAGGCGCGGGTCCGGTTGCCGCGCCGTCATTGCGCGCCGCTCCAGGCGTAGGCGCCCAACTGCTCGTTCAGCGGCGTCTGCGCCAGGTTGTTGCCGAAATTGCAGATGGTCGCCAACCCCACGCCGACGATCACTTCGAGCGCGTTGCCGTCGCTGTAGCCGGCCTCGCGCAAGGCCTGCAGCTCGGCGTCGCTGACGCGGCCGCGGGTACGGATCACGGCTTCGGTGAACGCGGCCAGCGCCTGCAGGCGGGCGTCGGGCAGCGTGCCTTGCGCGCGCAGCGCATCCACCACTTCGGGCGAGAGCTTGGCCTTGTTGCGCGCCAGCGCGGTGTGGCCGGCCACGCAGAAGGTGCAGCCGTGGCGGGTGCCGGCCACCAGTTGCACCACCTCGCGTTCCTGCAGCGTCAGCCCGGCGCGCGCGTTGATCTGCGACAGCGTCTGGTACGCTTCCAGCGCCACCGGCGCGTTGGCCAGCACGCCCAGCAGGTTGGACAGGTAGCCCGCGCCCTGTTCGGCGGCGGCCAGCGCGGCGCGGGTGGGTTCGGGGGCGCTTTGCGCGGTATGGACGGGCAGACGGGCCATGAAGGTCTCCAGAAGACTGTCAACGAAAACTCGATTGTGCGGGCGCCCCGCCCCGGGCGACAATGCACGGGGGTCGCAAGCTGATGCTCGATCCTATCGACTTTCAGCTATGCGCTTATAACCAGGCGCGATCGCCATCATCGCGCCAAACTGATCCGGTCGTTCCGCCATACCAGCGCGGCCGCCACTCGCCTGCCCTTGCCATGCCGCCCTCGCCCGCCCCGAACGCCGATCAAGCCGCCGTCGACGCCCTGCTGTTGTCGAGCCTGGAGGTGCAGTCCAGCTTGTATCACCTGGGGCAGTACTGCGGCAATTGGTCGGCCAGCACCAGCGGCCGGGCCCGCGCCAGTTTCCACCTGATCCTGCACGGCCGTTGCCGCGTCGACCTGGGGCCGGGCCAGGCGCCGCTGACGCTGGCGGCCGGCGACGGCGTGTTCTTCCTGCGCGACCTGCCGCACGCGCTGACGCCGCTGGATCCGCTCGGATCGGCGGCGCCGGTGTGTCGCGAGATGCGGCCGCTCACGCCGCGCCAGCCCGACGGCACCGGGCTGGCCTGCGGCTTCTTCCAGTTCCGCCCCGGCCTGGCCGATCTGCTGGCCGATACGCTGCCCGACGTGCTGGTGCTGCGCGCCGACGATGCCCGCTACGCCAGCGCGCGCGGCGTGTTCGACCTGATACTGGGCGAAACCCGGCGCGACGGCGGCGCCTCGACGGTAGTGCTGGAACGGCTCACCGACATGCTGGTCTTTTTCATGCTGCGCCACCTGGCGATCCACGACCGCCAGGCCCACGGCCTGTTCGTGCTGGCGCGCGACCCGGCCATGGCGGGCTTGCTGCAGGCGATCCTGGCGCGGCCGGCGGACCCCTGGAGCATGGACGACATGGCGCGCCACGTGCACATGTCCAAGGCCACCTTCCACCGCCGCTTCACGCTGCAAAGCGGCACCACGCCGGCGCAGTTGCTGCAATTGCTGCGCATGCGTGTGGCGCGGCGCCTGCTGGCGCAGGGCGCCGCCATCGCGGACGCCGCCGAACGGGTCGGCTATCGCTCGCAGGCGGCCTTCAGCCGGGTGTTCCAGCGCATCGAGGGCGTGGCGCCCTCGGCCTGGCGGCGCGGCGGCGCCTGAGCGGATCGCGCCCAGGCAGGCCGCGCCTCAGGACAGGCCCAGCAACAACTCCGCCAGCAACTGCGGATGGGTGATGTGGGCTTCGTGCGGGGCGGCGATGTCGACCCAGTTCCAGCCCGGCTGCGATTTCACCAGCTGACGCGACTGCTCCAGCACCGGCAGTTCGGGCTGGGTGCAATGGATGTACGTGCGCGGGCGACCGTTGCCGATCGGGTGCTTGAGCGTCAGCGGCGTGGTGTAGCTGGCCAGCGGGTGCGGCGTCAGGCGGCGCTTGACCCAGGCCTCGTCGGCGCTGCCCGGCTTGAAGCCCCAGGCCGCCGGCAACGGCTCGGGGATCGGCACGGCCAGGCCGTTGGTGGCCTTGGACGCGGCCGCGATGCGCGCGTCGGCGTCGGCCTTGGGGTACACCGAGAACGCATCCTGGCCGTTCTGCAGCACGATGGAATCGAAGTACACCAGGTGCGCCAGCCGCTCCGGAATGCGGTCGGCCACGCCCGAGATCGGAATGCCGCCGAAGCTGTGGCCCACCAGGATCACGTCGTTCAGCTCTTCACTCTGGATCACCTGGACCAGGTCCTCGACGAAGGTGTCGATGGTGATGCCCTTGTGCAGCAGGTGGGCGCGGTCGCCCATGCCAGTGAAGCTGGGCGCGTAGACGCGATGGCCGGCGGCCTGCAGCCGGTCGGCCACCGGCCGCCAGCACCAGCCGCCGTGCCAGGAGCCGTGCGCCAGCACGTAGGTCTTGGCGCGGCCGGCGGCCGGCTTGGCCGCGATGGCCGGCGCAGCCGCCAGGGCGGGCAGCCCCGCCGCCAGTTGCAACAAGGTCCTGCGGGAAATCATGCTCATGCCGCTTACACCTGTGCCAGGGCCTGGTCCAGGTCGGCCAGCAGATCGTCGATATGCTCGATGCCGATCGACAGGCGCACCGTTTCCTCGCGCACGCCCGCCTTCTGCAGCTCTTCGGGATTGAGCTGGCGATGGGTGGTGGACGCCGGATGCGTGGCCAGCGACTTGGCATCGCCGATGTTGACCAGGCGCGTGAACAGTTGCAGCGCGTCCTGGAAGCGCGCGCCGGCTTCGCGGCCGCCCTTGACGCCAAAGGTGAACAGGCCCGGCGCCTTGCCGCCCAGGTACTTGCGCACCAGCGCGTGGTCGGGGTGATCCGGCAGGCCCGCGTAATTGACCCACTCGACCTTGGGGTGCTCGCGCAGGTAGCCGGCCACCTTGACCGCGTTCTCGACGATGCGGTCCACCCGCAGCGCCAGCGTCTCGATGCCCTGCAGGATCTGGAACGCATTGAACGGCGAGATCGCCGCGCCGGTGTTGCGCAGCGGCACCACCCGGGCGCGGCCGATGTAGGCGGCCGGGCCGAAGGCTTCGGTGTAGACCACGCCGTGGTAGCTGACGTCGGGTTCGTTCAGGCGCTTGAAGCGGGCCTTGTGCTCGGCCCAGGGAAACTTGCCCGAGTCGATGATGGCGCCGCCCAGGCTGGTGCCGTGGCCGCCCAGGTACTTGGTCAGCGACTGCACCACGATGTCGGCGCCGTGCTCGATCGGACGCAGCAGGTACGGCGAGGGCACGGTGTTGTCGACGATCAGCGGCAGGCCGTGGCGGTGGGCCAGCTCGGCCAGCGCGGCGATGTCGGTGATGTTGCCCAGCGGGTTGCCGACCGACTCGGCGAAGATGGCCTTGGTGCGCTCGTCGATCTGCGCCTCGAAGGCGGCCAGGTCGCTCGGGTTGGCGAAGCGCGTGGTGATACCGTATTGCGGCAGCGTGTGGGCGAACAGATTGTAGGTGCCGCCGTACAGCGTGCTGGACGAGACGATGTTGTCGCCCGCCTCGGCAATCGTCAGGATGGCGTAGGTCACCGCGGCCTGGCCCGAAGCCAGCGCCAGCGCGGCGATGCCGCCTTCCAGCGCCGCCACGCGCTGTTCCAGCACGTCGGTGGTCGGGTTCATGATGCGGGTGTAGATGTTGCCCGCCACTTTCAGGTCGAACAGGTCGGCGCCGTGCTGGGTGTCGTCAAAGGCGTAGGCCACGGTCTGGTAGATCGGCACGGCCACGGCGCGCGTGGTCGGGTCGGGCTTGTAGCCGCCATGCACGGCAATGGTTTCCAGGCGCCACTCGGGCTTCTTCGGTTCGGTCATGTGGTGCTCCTCGAAATGCGTTATCGGTAATAGGATCAGGCGGCGAACCCGCGCGCGGCGCGCAGGATGCGGTCGACGTCCCCATGATTGTTATAGGCGCCGACGGACAGGCGCACGTAACCATACTCCACGATGCTGGCCACCACGCCTTCGCGGGCCAGGTGCGCCAGCGCCGCGGCCGGATCGGCCACGCGCAATGCGGTGGTGGTGCTGCGCAGCGCCGCGTCGGCCGGCGATACCACCTGCAGGCCCTGGGCGCGCAAACCGTCGCTCAATGCAGCGGATAGCTCCAGTACCCATGGCTCGATGCGTTCGGGCCGCGCCCATTCGATCAGGTCCAGCGCCGCGGCCCAGCCGGCGATGCCGGGATAGTTCAGGTTGCCGGTTTCCAGGCGGCGGGCGTCGCCCGCGTCGGACACCCCCACCTGCCATTGCAGGCCGGTCTTGTCGAGCGTGGTGATTTCCGACGGGCCGACGTACAGCGGATCCAGCGCGTCGAGCAGGCGCGGCGACACGTGCAGCAGGCCCACGCCCAGCGGCCCCAGCATGCCCTTGTGGGCGCCGCTGGCGAAAGCGTCCACGCCCCACGCATCGACCTCGGCGCGCAACAGGCCCGCGCCCTGGATGCCATCGACCACCAGCCAGATGCCGCGCTCGGCGCAGCGCCGGCCCAGCTCGGCGATGTCGGTGCGCAGGCCCGTGCCGTATTGCACCCACGACACCGCGATCAGCCGCGTGCGCGCGTCGACGTGCTGCCACAGGTCATCGACCGTATAGCGGTGCGCGCGTGCCGACGGCACCCGCACCTGCACGCCGCGACGGCGCAGGTTGAGCCAGGGCAAGGCGTTGGTGGGATGTTCCTGGTCGTCGACCACCAGGTTGTCGCCTTCCTGCCAGGCCAGGCCCTGCGCCACGGTGTTCAGGCCCTCGGTGGTGTTCTTGGTGAAGGCCAGCCGGCGCGCGTCGCCGCCGATCAGCCGGGCCAGCCGCGCGCGCAGCGCGCCGGCATCGCGCAGCCATTGCGGCTTGTCGCTGCGGGCATGGGTGATGCCGTCGAAGAAGGCGGCCACGCCATCGGCCACCTTGGGCGCCAGCGGGCTGGTGTAAGCGATGTTGGCGTATGCCTTGTCGCGAGTGATGGGAAACCATTCCCGGAATTCGTCCTGCCAGCTCATGCGCAACCTTCTTCAATCATGCAACTTGGTATGGACGGATTCTAGGTATATGACGCGAATTTGGATAAGGCTAAGTTCTCATAACCATATGACGATACAGTCGCTCACGATTGCGACGCGCGACCATAGAATTCATGCCTTTCTTGCATACATCGAATACGGGAACGGCATGCGGTTGATCTCTCTACTCAAGGCCGCCGGGGCGGCGGCGGCGCTGGCTTGCGCTGGCGCGTCCATGGCGGGCGTCACGGTCGACGCCATCAAGAAGCGCGGCGAATTGGTGTGCGGCGTGAGCCAGGGCTCGGCCGGGCTGTCGATCGCCGACAAACAGGGCCGCTGGACCGGCCTGGACGCCGACCTGTGCCGCGCGCTGGCGGCCGCCGTGCTGGGCGATCCCGAGAAGACGCGCTTCGTGCCGCTCAGTTCGCAGCAGCGCTTTCCCGCCCTGCAAGGCGGCGAGATCGACGTGCTCAACCGCAACACCACCATCACCTCCAGCCGCGACGCGGGCCTGGGCATCGTCTCGGCCGGCATCGTGTTCTACGACGGCCAGGGCTTCCTGGTGCCGAAGAAGCTGGGCGTGAAAAGCGCCACCGAACTGGACGGCGCGCAGGTCTGCGTGCAGCCCGGCACCGTCAACGAACAGAACCTGGTCGATTACTTCAAGAAGCACAAGCTCAACTATCGGCCGGTGGTGATCGAGAACCTGGTCGAGCTGGAACAAGCCTTCTACGCCGGGCGCTGCGACGTCTACCTGTCGGATGCCTCGACGCTGGCCGCCAGCCGCGCCGCGCGCGCCGCCAATCCGGACGACTTCGTCATCCTGCCCGAACGCATCAACAAGTCGCCGCTCGGCCCCTTCGTGCGCCAGGACGATCCCAACTGGACCGCCATCGTGCGCTGGACCGTCAACGCGCTGGTGGCCGCCGAGGAACTGGGCATCACCTCCAGGAACGTGGACAGCCAGGCGCAAAGCAGCGACGCCCAGGTGCGCCGCCTATTGGGTCTGGACCCCGGCATCGGCAAGGGCTTCGGGCTGGACGAAGGCTGGGCCCGCAACGTGATCAGGGCCGTCGGCAACTATGGCGAGGTGTGGGACCGCAACCTGGGCGTGGCCACGCCGCTCAAGCTCGATCGCGGCCTGAACCGGCAATGGAACCAGGGCGGCCTGCTGTATTCGCCGCCGTTCCAATAAACCTTCACGCACGCGCTGCCGGCAGGCGGGCCGACGGCCCGCCTGCGCGCTTTTTGAGAAGCCGCCGACCCCTTCCGGCGCAGGCCAGGACAGACATGATCGCCCTTCACTCCTCGCCCTGGAACGCCGCGCTGCGGCGCTGGTGGCCAGCCGCCGCCTGGACCCTGGGGCTTGCCGCCCTGGCGGCGCTACTGCTGCTGCACATCGAAGCCACGCAGGCGGCCCGCGGCATCCGCGGCGGCTTCGGCTTCCTGTTCCAGCCGGCGGGCTTCCGCATTTCGGAAAGCCTGCTGCCGGTGACGCCCGACGATCCCTACTGGATGTCGCTCGCCGCCGGGCTGGTGAACACGCTGACGGTCGCGCTGGTGGCAATTCCGCTCGCCACCCTGCTGGGTATCGGCCTGGGCCTGCTGCGGCTGTCGTCGCGGCCGCTGGCATCGCGCGCCGCCGCGCTCGTCATCGCGCCCTTGCGCAATACCCCGGTACTGCTGCAATTGTTCGTCTGGTACGGCCTTTTGCTGCGCCTGCCGGACGCGCGCCAGGCGTGGTCTCCGCTGCCGTCCGTGCTGCTGTCGAACCGCGGGTTGGCATTGCCGGCGCTGCACGGCTGGCTGCCCTATGCGGTGGCGGCGGCGGGCGCCCTGCTGCTCGGCTGGCGCCTGCGTCATCGCCTCGGCCGCGCCGCGCCCTGGGCCGCGCTGGCGGCCACGGCGCTGGCCTGGGCGTTGTTGCCCGGCGTCACCATTGATCTGCCCGTCAAGCGCGGCTTGGGCCTGCAAGGCGGCTGGCAGCCCAGCATCGAATTCGCCGCGCTGGTGATCGGGCTGGTGGTGTTCCATGCGGCCTACATCGCCGACATCGTGCGCGCCGCCGTGCGGGCGGTGCCGGTGGGCCTGGTGGAAGCCGGCCAGGCCATGGCATTGACCCCCTGGGGCGTGCTGCGCCACGTCGTCGCGCCCTACGCCGCGCGCGTGGCGCTGCCGCCGTATGCCAACCAGTGCCTGGCACTGGTCAAGAACAGCACCCTGGCCATCGCCATCGGCTACCAGGAGCTGATGGCCGTCATCAATACCGCCATCACCCAGACCGGGCTGGCGCTGGAAGGCATCACCCTGGCCGTGGCCGTCTACCTGGGGCTGGCGTTGGCGCTGGGCGGCGCGCTGTCCGCCTGGAACGCGCGCCATGCCCGCCACGGCCCCGGCGACAGCCACGGCGCCCGCCTGGGCGAGCGCCCCGCGTTGCGCCTGCTGGACGACGACAAGCGCGGCATCGGCGGCTGGTTCGGATCGGCGCTGATGGCATTGCTGCTGGGCGCCGCCGGCTGGGCCTTGCTCGATTGGGCGCTGCTGCGCGCCGTCTGGAGCGGCAGCCCCGCCGCCTGCGCCGCCGCGGGCGCCTGCTGGGCCGCCGTGGGCGAGAACCTGCCATTGCTGCTGTTCGGCGCCATGGCGCCCGCCGACCGCGCGCAGGCGCTGGTCGCCTGCGCCGCCCTGCTCGCCGGCGTGGCGGTCGCGCTGGGGGTGGGTCGGCTCGCGGCGCGGCCACGCCTGGCGTGGATCGCGCTGATGATTGCCGTCACGCTGGCCGCGCTGGCCGGTTGGCCCTGGGGTGGCGGCGCCATCGGCCCGTCGCGCTGGAGCGGCCTGTTGGTGACGCTGATCCTGGCGATCTCCGCGCTACTGGCCGCGCTGCCGCTGGCCTTCGGCCTGGCGCTGTTGCGCCGTTCCGCCAGCCCCGGCGGGTCGCTCGCCGCCGCAGCGCTGATCGAGGCCGTGCGCGGCGTGCCGCTGGTGACGCAATTGCTGTTCGCGTCGTTCGTGCTGCCGCTGCTGCTGGGCGGCGGCGTGTCCAAGTTCGGCATGGCCCTGGCCGCGCTGACGCTGCACACCGCCTGCCTGCTGGCCGAAGTGCTGCGCGGCGCGCTGCAGGCAATTCCGCCTGGCCAAATGATGGCGGCGCGCGCGCTCGGCATGCGCCCCGCCGTCGCCTACTGGACGGTGATCTGGCCGCAGGCGCGCCGCATCGCGGCGCCGGCCGCGCTGGGCGTGTTCGTCGGCGCGGTCAAGGACACCTCGCTGGTCAGCATCATCGGCGTGTTCGACGTGCTGGGCGCGGCCAAGGCGGTGGTCGCCGGCACTGACTGGCGTGCCTACCATGTCGAGGTCTACCTGGCGGTGGCGCTGCTGTACTTCAGCGCCAGCCTGGCGTTGGCGCGCGTGGCGCGGCGCATGGAAGGAGCGGTTTCCTGATATCCTCGCCGACGCGCGCGGTGCCGCCTTCGCGGCCAAGCCTATTGGCCCCCTGCGCCCAGCCGTTCCAGCCACGCCGGACGCGGCGCCGCATCCAGCCAGTTCTTGACGATCAACCCCAGTTCGGTGTCGCCGGAGATACGCAGCCGACGCTGGAAGAACAAAGTGTCCGCATCAGTCTCGCCGCGCATCAACGCCAGCAGTTCCCCAACGCCCGCGCCCAGTTCCAGTTCGCAAGGCTCGCGGTTCCACATCGGGCGAAAGGCGCCGCCGCGCACGGTGAAGCGGCTGCACAGGCCCAGGTCCTCGATGGTGATGGCGAAGCTGCGGCCCTCCAGTTCCGGTGGCGGGCTGAGCCAGTTCAGGCGCCGCGCCAACTCCAGCCCGGCGACGAAGTGCAGCGACACCAGCGGCGCGGGCAACCGCCGCCCCAGGCGCGCGACCAGGCCCGGCACGGCGAATCGGCTGTCGCTCATAGCCCCTCCTGCCAGGCGATCCCCGACTGGCCATGGAAATAGCCATTGCAGCGGCCGATGCCGGCCGGCGGCTGCACCGTTTCCGGCGCGCGGCCGCCGCGCGCGGCGTCCAGCGCCGCGATGGCTTCGAGCGTGCCGGCCGACTGCGGGCTGACGCGCAGCACGTCGGCGCCCATGTCGGCCAGGTACGCGGCCTGGTCCAGCAGGTCGAGACAGGCGGCCGACTGCACCTGGATGCCGTTGATCGCCAGGAACTCGCGCGATTCACGCGTGCGCATGTCCAGCCCATCGGGATGCTCGATGCAGCGGAAGCCGCACTCGTCCTTCTTCAACCGGAAGTGGCGCGCGGTGAAGCAGCGCGCCGAGAACGCCAGCGCCATGCGGCCCCACACCATGATCTCGGCCTGCAACCCGGCCGGCCGCTCGGCCAGCAGCCGCGCCAGCGCATTGACGTGCATTTCCAGCGGCGCCACGAAGCGGGTCGCGCCGCGCGCGGCCAGCCATTCCAGCGTGCCGCCGTGGTAGGCATTCATGTGCGGACCTGCCACGAACGGGCGGCCGCCCAGGTGGCGCATGGCGCCGGCCTCGCCGGCCTCGACCATGAAATCCTGCTGCTCGCACAGGCGTCTCAGCGCCGAGGCCTCGGCGCCGGTCTCGATCAGGGTGCGGCCGGACAACACCACTTCCTTGCCGGTCGCGGCGAGGTCGCGCGCCAGGTCGAGCCAGTCGTCGGCGCGCAGTTCATGGCGCCGGCTACAGACGGTTTCGCCGATGTAGAGGATGTCGGCCGGGCTGTCGGCCAGCGCCGCGTAGAACTCCAGCGTGCGCTGGCGCGGCCAGTAGTACAGCAACGGTCCGACCGAGATGCGGAAAGCCTTGGGTTTCATTTCCATGGACGTTCGAATGCGCCTTGCGTGACTTGGGATCCCTCGGCATGGCGCGCCAGCATGGCGTTCCATTCGGGACGTGGGGAGTAGCGGTTGGGATCGGCGTGCGCGCTGTCGAGCGCGGCGCGCAGCGTGGACACCACCTGCGTGACGTAGGCCGGGCTGCGCTGGCGCCCTTCTATCTTGATCGCCGCCACGCCCATCTCGGCCAGTTTGGGCAAGAGGCCGATGGCGTTCAGGCTGGTCGGTTCCTCCAGCGCATGGTCGGCATGGCCGTCGACCTCGAAGCGCCCCTTGCACAGCGTCGGATAGGCGGCGGCCTCGCCAGGCCCATAGCGGTCGATCAGGATACCGTTCAGGCGCGCATCCAGGCGGCCGTCCTGCTCGACCCAGCGCACCGCGCTGGCGGGCGAACAGACGCCCTTGTTGTTGGGCGAATCGCCCGTGGCGTACGACGACAACAGGCAGCGCCCTTCGGCCATGACGCACAGGCTGCCGAAGCCGAACACCTCGACCTCGACGCTGACGTTGGCGCAGATGCGGGCGATCTCGGCCAGCGTCAGCACGCGCGGCAGCACCACCCGGTGGATGCCGAATTGCTCCTTCATGAGTTCGATGGCGTCGGTGTGGGTGGCCGAGCCCTGCACCGACAGGTGCAGGCGCAGGTCGGGATAGCGGTCGCGGGCGTACGCCAGCAGGCCGGCATCGGCCATGATGACCGCATCCGCGCCCAGCCCGTGCGCGGCATCGACCGCCTCGCGCCATTCATGGCCGCGGCCGGCCTGCACGAAGGTGTTGATGGCGAACAGCACCTTGCGTTGCCGGCTGTGCGCCAGTTCGACGCCGGCGCGGATGTCGCTTTCGGTGAAATTGAGCCCGGCGAAGTTGCGGGCGTTGGTGGCGTTCTTCAGGCCCAGGTAGACGGTGTCTGCGCCTGCCTCGATCGCCGCCTTCAGCGCGGCCAGGCTGCCGGCCGGCGCAACGAGTTCCAGGGGGGAGGTTCGGGTTTGCATGCCGGCCAGTCTAGGGGCCGGCGCGGCGGGTGGCCTTGTCGCAGATCAAACCGTCCCGCGGCGGCGCGCCACGCCGCGCGATTTCAGGCCGGATCGTCGCCGTGCAGGCCGTGCTCGACGGCGTAGACCGCGACCTGCACGCGGCTGGTGAGGTTCAGCTTCTTCAACACGTTCTGCACGTGGATCTTGACCGTGCTTTCGCTGACGTCGAGTTCGCGCGCGATGACCTTGTTGCTGGCGCCGCGCGCCAGGCACTGCACGATCTGGCGTTCACGCGCCGTCAGGCGATGGCGTTCGGCCTGGCCGGCCGGCGCCTGCGCGGCCAGGCTGGCCTGGCCGCGGAATTGTTCGACCAGCTTGGCCGTCATGCTCTCGGCGATGACGGGTTCGCCGGCCGCGGCGCGGCGGATGGCCGACGTCAGGGCCTCGGCGTCGATGTTCTTGAGCAGATAGCCGCGGGCGCCGTCGCGCAGCGCCTGGCCCAGTTCGTCGGCTTCTTCCGACACAGTGAGGATGATCACCGCACAGGAAGGCAGATCCTGCGTCAGCAGTTGCAGCGTCTCCAGCCCCGACAGGCCCGGCATGTTCAGGTCCAGCAGCACCACGTCGGGCTTGAGTTCCTTGGCACGCTTCAGGCCTTCGACGCCATCGCCGGCCTCGGCCACGATCTCGAAATCGGGCTGGCGCTGCAACAGCAGGCGCATGCCCGAACGGAACAGGGTGTGGTCATCGACGAGCAGGATACGGATGGGCATGGTCTTGAAAGGGTCAGGCGGCCTGGCGTTCGGCGTCGGGCAACGTCAAGGCAATGCGCGTGCCGCCGCCGGGCCGGGATTTCATTGTAATCAAGGCATGCATCCGGGCGGCGCGTTCGCGCATGATGTGCAGGCCGACGTGGGCCTCGCCGCGCTGCGCCACTTCGTCCGGATCGTAGCCCTGGCCGTTGTCGGCGATCAGCAGGTTGAAATCGCGGTCGTTGCGCACCACCACGTCGACCCGGTCGGCCTCGGAATGCTTGCGCACATTCGACAGCGCTTCCTGCAGGATGAACAGCACCTGCAATTGCTGCTCCGGGGCCAGCGGCGCGCCGACGCCCTGGCTGAAGGCCAGCTCGGTGGCCATGCCGGTCTGGCGGCGGAAACGTTCGACTGTGTCCTGGATGGCGGCCTTCAGGTCGCCCTGGCCCAGCTTGTCGCGGAAGTTGGTGAGCAGCTCGCGCACGTCCTTGTAGCTTTCGTCCACGCCGGTGCGCAGCAGCGGCAGGATTTCCTCGACCTCGGCCTGGTCGCCGCGCTTGACGGCCGCGTCCAGCAGCTGCAATTGCAGGTTCAGGAAGTTCAAGCCCTGCGCCAGGCTGTCGTGCAGCCCCTGCGCCACCAGGCCGCGCTCCTGCACCACCGCCAGCTGGCGCGCCTGGGCGCCCAGGCGGCGGTTGTCCAGCGCCACGCCCAGGTGCTGCCCCAGGGTTTCGAGCAGTTGCGAGTCGGACGGCGCCAGCTTGCGCTGGCTGCGGAAATGCAGCGAGTACGAGCCCAGCACCTCGTCGCGCGTGACGATGCGGAACACCGCCACGCTGGCGAAGCCGTCGCGCTGGCAGTTCAGGTCCATCTGCGGTGGCGCCTGGCGAAAATCCTGGATCACGACGACGCCGGCCTGGCGCGTGGCCACGCCGCAATAGCAGTCGTCGACCCGCATGCAGTGCTCGGATTCGACCAGTTCCTCGGACAGGCCCACCGACACCACCAGGTTGAGCTTTTCGTTGTTCGGGTCGAGCGCGCGGATGCTGCCGCCCTCGGCGTCGAACTGCAGCATGACGCGGCGCAGGAAGCCCTGGCACATTGCCTCGATCTCGTTGGGCTGGTTCAGGAACGCCGCCATGTCGTACAGCGCGCCGATGTCGCGGTTCTGCGCCGCGAGCTGGGCGGTCTTTTCGCCCACCCGCTGTTCCAGGCCGGTGTACAGGCTCTGCAATTCGTCGGCCATGCGGTTGAAGCCGCGCGCCAGCACGCCGAATTCATCCTGGCTCTCGACCGGCAGGCGGGTGCTGAACTCGCGCGCCGCCATGCGCTGCAGGCCGTCGCGCAGGCGCAGCACGGGCGCGATGATCCACAGGTACAGCAGGTAGATCATGGCCAGGGTGCCGGCGCTGGCGATGGCCGCCAGCACGCCCTGCGACAGCCGCAGCGAGGTGGTCTTGCCGGCGTTGTCCTGCTCGATCATGCGCACCAGCTCGTCGGCGCGGGCAACGAAATCGGGCAGCGTCTCCAGGTATTCGGCCGCGTCCTCGCGGGCGATGGCGCGCATTGCCGCCGGCCGCATGATGTCGCGCCAGTAGTCGGCCACGCCCAGCCAATGCTGGCGGATGGTCGGATCGTTGGGAATGAACAGCGGCCGGGCCGGATTGCCGCGCGCCAGGCGGGCGATGGTGTCGTCCATCAACTGCACCTGCTCTTCGGTGCGCGCCTGGCGCCCGGCCTCGGGCCGCATCAGCTCCACCGCGACCCGGTTGGCGCGCATGCGCAGGCTGCCGGTGTCGTTGATGGCCGCGCCCGCGCCTTCCAGCTGCCACGACAGCCACAGCGTCAGGCCGATCATGCCGAGCACCACGATCAACGCCAGCAGCGAACTGGCGACGATGCGCGTCGACAGCCGGTGGCGTGGCGACGGCAGGCCCTGGGCGTCGGAGGGGGAATCGGGTGTGGTCATGGACTGGGCTTGCGCGCGGGCGTGCCTGAAGCGGGTTGGGCGATTGCCAGCCTTGAGGCGCACGCCGCGCGGCTGGCAGACTCCAGTGTAGTCGTTCCGCTCAACCCTGCCGCACCGCCCGGATGATGAAATCGGCCACCGCGGCCGGGTCGTTCAGGGGCAGGCAAGGCAGGTCCGTGGCCAGCGCCGCGTCGGTCACGATCGCCAGGAAGCCGGCGTCCTCGGCATGCAGCGGCGGCTTGCCCAGCGCCGGACGGTAGACCTCGATGCGGGGAATGGCCGCCTGCTTGAAACCCTCCACCAGCACCAGGTCGGCCGGCGCCAGGCGCAGCAACTGCTCTTGCAGCGACGGCTCCGGCGCCCCGCGCAGCTCGTGCACGATGGCATAGCGGAACGGCGACGCCACCATCACCTCCTGCGCCCCGGCCTGGCGGAAACGCGCGCTGTCCTTGCCGGGCGGCTCCATCTCGAAGTCGTGGTGGCTGTGCTTGATGACGCTGACCTTCAGGCCGCGCGCGCGCAGCAGCGGCAGCATGGCCTCGATCAGGGTGGTCTTGCCGCTGCCTGAGCGGCCGGCAATGCCGAAAACGGGGTCATGCGGGCTCCGTGAACAAGGGACAGACAATGGGCAGGAACGCGTCCGCCCGGGCCGAGTATGCCAGCAAAGCGCCCGCCACCAGGTCGAAGTACCAGCCGTGCAGGGTCAGGTCGCCGGCCTGCAGGCGCCGCTGCACGCACGGCAGGCGCTCCAGGTTGCGCAGCGAGATCAGGATGGAGGCCTGCTCGCAGGCGCGCCGGTGTTCCGCCAGCGACGCCGTCGGCATCTCGCTCAACACGCGCAGGCGCGCCGGCTCGGCGATATCCATCCAGCGGTCCAGGTAGTCCGGCTCGCCGCCGCCGAGCGCCGGACGCTCCATCAGCGCGCGGATGCCGCCGCACTGGGCATGGCCCAGCACGATGATGCGGCTGACCTTGAGCTGCTCGACCGCGAACTGGATAGCGGCCAGCACGCCGTGGTGGCCCTGGTCGCGGTCGGGCGGCGGCACCAAGTTGGCGACGTTGCGCACGGTGAAGATGTCGCCCGGATCGCAGCCCAGCAGCATGGCCGGATCGACCCGCGAATCGCAGCAGCCCACCAGCAGCGTGCTGGGGTGCTGGCCGTCGCGCAGGTTGCGGTACAGCGATGGCGCCTCTTCGTAGTATTGATGCTGGAAGCGCTGGAAGCCGTCCACCAGCCGTTCGATGTCGCGCATGGTTCAGCCTCCGGTCTGCGACATGAAACGCACGATGCGCTCGGGCCGGGTGGTGAATTCGTGGCGTTCCGGCTTGGCGGCGATGCCGGCGCGGATCGCTCGTTCCAGGTCGGCGTCGCTGGCGCCCTCGCGCAGCAGCCGCCCCAGCGGCACCTGGTCTTCCTGGCCCAGGCACAGGTAGAGGGTGCCGTCCACGCCCAGCCGCACGCGGTTGCAGGCGGCGCAGAAATGGCGCGACATGGGCGTGATGACGCCCAGCACCGGCGCGCCGCCGCCGCTGCTCCAGTAGCGCGCCGGGCCCGCGCCCTGGCCCGCCAGCGCCGGCACCAGGCCGGCGTCGGCCGCCAGCCGCGCGCCCAGCTCGCCGAGGTCGGCATGGGCATAGCGGCGGCCGCAATCGCCCACCGGCATCGGCTCGATCAGGCGCAGGATGAAGCCTTGCGCCAGCGCGTAGTCCAGCAGCCGGCGCACGTCGGCCTCGGGCGTGGCGGCATGCACCACGCTGTTGAGCTTGATCGGCGCGAAACCGGCCTCGCGCGCGGCCCGCAGCCCGGCCAGCACGGCATCCAGGCAATCGCGTCCGGTGATGCGACCGAACTCGGCCGCGTCCAGGGTGTCCAGGCTGATGTTCAGGCGGTGCACGCCCGCCGCCCGCAAGGCGGCGGCATGGCGCGCCAGCTGGGTGCCGTTGGTCGACAGCGACAGGTCGTCCACCCCCGGCAGCGCCGCGATGGCGGCGGCCAGGCCGGCCACGCCGCGGCGCAGCAGCGGCTCGCCGCCGGTCAGCCGCAAGCGGCGCACGCCCAGGCCGGCGAACAGGCCCGCCAGGCGCGCCATTTCGTCATGGCGCAACCAGTTGGCGGGCTCCTCGAAGCCCTTGAAGCCCTTGGGCATGCAGTAGCCGCAGCGCAGGTCGCAACGGTCGGTGACCGAGACCCGCAGGTAATCGATGCGGCGGCCGAAGCTGTCGACCAGCCCCAGGGGCTCGGCGGGCGCCGCGGTCCCGCTGGCCACCGGGACCGCCGCCAGGGCGGGCGCGGGTGTCATGACGGGCTCCCGAACACCCGGTCGTCCTCGGCGCCGCCCAGGTCGATGCCGCGCACGTCGGCGCGATCCACCAGCAGCCTGGCGTACTGGCGCCAGGCGGTGTCGCGGCTGGCGGCGGCCAGGGCCGAGGCGATCGATTCGCGCACCTGCTCGAACGGCAGCAGGCGTCCTTCGATGCGCCGCGTCACCCGCACGATGTGCAGCCCGTGACGGGTTTCCAGCACCTGCGGCAGCAGGCCGCCGGCCGGCAGGGCGAACACGGCCTTCTCGAATTCCGGCACGGTGTCGCCGCGCCCCAGCTGCCCCAGGTTGCCGCCCACCGCCGCCGACGGGCAGTTGGACTGCCGCCGCGCCACCTCGGCAAAGCCGGAGGGGTCGGCCAGCAGGTCCGCCAGCACCGCGCTGGCGTGGGCCCGCAGCATGTCCAGGTTGACCCCGGGGGTGACCTGGAACAGGATGTGGTCGGCCTCGATCAGCTCGCCAACGATGAAGCGCTGCGGATTGGCCTGGTAGTAGCGGCGGCAGGCCGCCTCGTCGGCCTCGGGCGCCGGCGCGTGGCGTTCCAGCAGGACGCCGATGGCGTCCTCTTCCGAAGCGAGATCCAACCCCTGCCGCGCGGCCTCGTCCCGCAGCACCCGGCGCAGCACCAGCGCGGTGGTGGCGGCGCGCATCGGGTTGGGCGCGTCCGCGTGCAGCGGCAGTTCGTGCTCCATGTCGGCGTCGGTCAGTTCGACGCCATTGATCGTCACAGGCATGTCGGCCTCCTCGGGTCAGCGCGGACGCACCAGTTGCCAGGCGCGGCCCAGGTAGCCGACCGAGGCGAAGCCGCTCCAGACGTGCACCAGGCGCGTGAACGGGAAGATCACGAACAGGGTCAGGCCCATGAACAGGTGCGCCTTGAATAGCGGCGGCACGTCGGCCACGAAGCTGGCGGCGTCGCCGCGGAAGGTCACGATGTGCTGCGCCCAGTTCATCAGGCGCACCATCATCTCGCCATCCATGTGGCCGGCCGACAGCGCGATGGTCGACAGGCCCAGCAGCAGCGTCACCAGGATCCACAGCAGCAACAGCTTGTCGCCGGGCCGGGTGGTCTTGCGGATGCGCGGGTCGCTCAGGCGGCGGTGGATCAGGATCAGCAGGCCGATCAGGCACAGCCCGCCCATGACGCCGCCGGCCACCATGGCGACGGTCTGCTTGAGCGTGTGCGACACGCCGAGCGTGTCCCACACCACCACCGGGGTCAACAGGCCCGCCAGGTGGCCGAAGAACAGCCCCAGGATGCCGACGTGGAACAGGATGTTGCCCAGCCGCAGCTGGCCGCGATGCAGCAGCTGCGAGCTGTCGGTCTTCCAGGTGTACTGCTCGCGCTCGAAGCGCGCCAGGCTGCCCAGCAGGAACACCGTCAGGGCAATGTAGGGGTAGATGCCGAAGAAGAACTGGTTCAGGGAATTCATGATGCGTGTCCTGGAAATTAGCGGGTCGCCGGCGCGCGGGGATAGAAGCGCACGGCCTGCGCGCCGTCGCCCGAGAACGGGCGCAGCAGCGGCTCGACGCCGTCGGCGCCGGCGCCGAAGGTCTCCATGGCTTCGTCCATGTCGCGCACCGGCGGCGCGGTCTGCTCGCGCGGCGTGACCCGCGACAGGCCGCGCAGCACGACGAAGACGCTGGCGTAGGGGCTCTCGTTGCGCGCCAGGCGCGAACCGATGGCGGCCAGCACGTGGATGGCGTCGTCCAGCAGGTCCCGCGCCACGGCCGGGTCGATCACGCCCAGGAACTCCAGGAACAACGGCACGTGGTCCGGCAGTTCCGACACCACCGGTTCGAAGCCGTGCTGGCGGTAGGTCTCGAGCAGGTCGACCATGGCCTGGCCACGGTCGCGGCTTTCGCCGTGCACGTGCTCGAACAGGTGCAGCGAATGGGCGCGGTTGCGGTCGAAGGTGGCGACGTAGGTCTCCTGCAGCGCGATCAGGTCCTGGCTGGCCAGGTGGCCGATCAGCGGTTGCAGGGTTTCCTCGGCCTCGGGATGGGCGGCCAGGGCGGCCTCGACCTCGGTCAGGGCGTCCAGCAGTTCCTGTTCGGGGTAGCAGAGCAGCGCGGAAAGCAGTCGATAAAGGCTCATGATGTTCTCCGGTCTCAGGCCGCGGCCTTCTTGCGCGACTTCGGCATGTCGATGAAGATCTCGCTGCCCTGCGGCTTGCGGCCGAACAGCGTGCCTTCCGAGACGCCGCCCGAGCAGCCGTTGCCGAAGGTGAAGCCGCAGCTGCCCTTCTCGTTGAAGCTGTCCTCGACGATTTCCTTGTGGCTGCTGGGCACCACGAAGCGGTCCTCGTAGTTGGCGATGGCCATGATGCGGTACATGTCCTGCACGGTTTCTTCTGACAGGCCGACCTGTTCCAGCAGGGCCGTGTCGTGTTCGCCGTGCACGGTCTCGGCGCGCTTGTAGGCGCGCATCGCCAGCATCCGCTCCAGCGCCTGCAGCACCGGGGCTTCCTTGCCCGCGGTCAGCAGGTTGGCCAGGTAGCGCACCGGGATGCGCAGGCTGGCCACGTCCGGGATCATGGCGCTGGTGCCGAGCGTGCGCTGCGGCATCTTGCCGGCCTCGGCCGCGGTCTGGATCGGCGACAGCGGCGGGATGTACCAGACCATCGGCAGCGTGCGGTATTCCGGATGCAGCGGGAAGGCGACGCGCCATTGCACCGCCATCTTGTAGACCGGCGACTGGCGCGCGGCTTCCAGCCAGGATTCCGGGATGCCCTGCTCGCGCGCCGCGGCGATCACCTCGGGCGAGTGCGGATCCAGGAACAGGTCCAGCTGCGATTCGTACAGGTCCTGCTCGTTGCCGACGGCGGCGGCGCGCTCGATCTGGTCGGCGTCGTACAGCATGACGCCCAGGTAGCGGATGCGGCCGACGCAAGTTTCCGAGCACACGGTCGGCTGGCCGGCCTCGATGCGCGGATAGCAGAAGGTGCACTTCTCGGCCTTGCCGCTGTGCCAGTTGTAGTAGATCTTCTTGTACGGGCAGCCCGAGATGCACATGCGCCAGCCGCGGCACTTGTCCTGGTCGACCAGCACGATGCCGTCGTCCTCGCGCTTGTAGATCGAGCCCGACGGGCAGCTGGCGACACAGGCCGGGTTCAGGCAGTGTTCGCACAGGCGCGGCAGGTACATCATGAAGGTGTTCTCGAAGGTCGAGTACATCTCCTTCTGCACGCCCTCGAACAGGGCGTCGCGGCTGCGCGCGGCGAATTCGCCGCCCAGGTCGTCTTCCCAGTTGGGGCCCCATTCGATCTTGTCCATCTTCTTGCCGGTCAGCACCGACACCGGGCGCGCGGTGGGCGGCGTCTGCGACAGCGGCGCGTTCTTCAGGTGCTCGTAGTCGAAGGTGAACGGCTCGTAGTAGTCGTCGATCTGCGGCAGGTTGGGGTTGGCGAACAGGTTGGCCAGGATGCGCAGCTTGCCGCCCTGGCGCGGTTCCAGCTTGCCGGCCGCCGTGCGGCGCCAGCCGCCCTTCCACTTCTCCTGGTTCTCCCATTCCTTGGGATAGCCGATGCCGGGCTTGGTCTCGACGTTGTTGAACCAGGCGTACTCGACGCCGTCGCGGCTGGTCCAGACGTTCTTGCAGGTGACCGAGCAAGTGTGGCAGCCGATGCACTTGTCCAGATTCAGCACCATGCCGATTTGGGCGCGTATCCTCATGATTGCTTCTCTTCCTGTTGCGTTTGGACGGCGGGATCTTCGACCAGCGGGCCTTCCAGCCAGTCCACTTTCTTCATCTTGCGCAGCACCACGAATTCGTCGCGGTTGGCGCCCACGGTGCCGTAGTAGTTGAAGCCGTAGGCCTGCTGGGCGTAGCCGCCGATCATGTGGGTCGGCTTGAGCACGGTGCGCGTCACCGAGTTGTGGATGCCGCCGCGCTTGCCGCTGGTCTCCGCGCCCGGCACGTTCACGATCTTTTCCTGCGCGTGGTACATCAGGCACATGCCGACCGGCACGCGCTGGCTCACCACGACGCGCGCGGTCAGCGTGCCGTTGACGTTGAACACCTCGACCCAGTCGTTGTCGACCAGCCCGGCCTGCCTGGCCTCGGCCTCGGAGATCCACACGTGGGGACCGCCGCGGCTCAGCGTCAGCATGCGCAGGTTGTCGGAATAGGTGCTGTGGATGCCCCACTTCTGGTGCGGCGTGATCCAGTTCAGCACCAGTTCCTTTTCGCCGTTGGGATAGCGGCCCAGCATCGGCGCCACGGTCTTGGTGTCGATGGCCGGTTTGTAGACGCACGAACCCTCGCCGAAATCCAGCATCCAGCGGTGGTCCTGGTAGAACTGCTGGCGGCCGGTCAGGGTGCGCCATGGGATCAGCTCGTGCACGTTGGTGTAGCCGGCGTTGTAGCTGACCTCTTCGCTTTCCAGGCCCGACCAGGTCGGCGCCGAGATGATCTTGCGCGGCTGCGCCTGGATGTCGCGGAAGCGGATCTTGTCGTGCTCGCGGCCCACCGCCAGGTGGGTGTGGTCGCGGCCGGTGACCTTGCCCAGCGCTTCCCAGGCCTTGACCGACACGTGGCCGTTGGTCTCGGGCGCGAAGGTCAGGATCATTTCGGCGGCGTCGATGGCGGTGTCCAGCCGCGGCCGGCCCTGGCTCACGCCGGGTTCTTCGACGCGCTCGTTGATGCCGGCCAGTTCGCCCACTTCGTGCTCGGTGTTCCAGTTGATGCCCTTGCCGCCGTTGCCCAGCTTGTCCAGCAGCGGACCGACCGAGGTGAACTTGCGGTAGATGTCGTTGTAGTCGCGCTCGACCACGGTCATGTTGGGCGCGGTCTTGCCCGGCACCAGGTCGCATTCGCCCAGCTTCCAGTCCTTGGGCTCGAAGGCCTGCCCCAGTTCCCCCGGGGTGTCGTGCATCAGCGGCGTCAGCACCAGGTCGCGGCGCTTGCCCAGGTAGGGGCCGCCGATGTCGCTGAACTTCCTGGCCAGCAGCTTGTAGATCTCCCAGTCGGTCTTGCTTTCCCAGAGCGGCTGCACGGCTTCGCTCAAGGGATGGATGAAGGGGTGCATGTCGGACGTGTTGAGGTCGTCCTTCTCGTACCAGGTGGCCGTCGGCAGCACGATGTCACCGTACAGGCAGGTGGTGCTCATGCGGAAATCCAGCACCGTCAACAGGTCGAGCTTGCCCTCGGCCGCGTCTTCCTGGTAGTTGACTTCGACCGGCTTGATGGCGTCGGCCTCGTCGCCGAACACGGCGTTCTGCGTGCCCAGCAGGTACTTCAGGAAATACTCGTGGCCCTTGCCGCTGGAGCCCAGGATATTCGAGCGCCACACGAACATGTTGCGCGGGAAGTTGGCGGGATCGTCCGGGTCTTCGCAGGACATGCGCAATTCGCCGGACTTGAGCTGCTCGACGGCGTGGGCCACCGGGTCCTTGCCGGCGGCTTCGGCCTGCGCGGTCAGGTCCAGCGGATTGGTGCGCAGCTGCGGCGCCGACGGCAGCCAGCCCATGCGCTCGGCGCGGGCGTTCAGGTCGATCATGCTGAGGTCGCCATAGCGGCCGCGGTCGGCGGTCGGGCCCAGCACTTCCTGCACGTTCAGCTTTTCATGGCGCCACTGGCTGGTATGGGCGTAGAAGAACGAGGTGCCGTTCATCTGGCGCGGCGGACGCACCCAGTCGGAAGCGAACGCCAGCGGCGCCCAGCCGAACTGCGGACGCAGCTTTTCCTGGCCCACGTAATGGGCCCAGCCGCCGCCGCTCTTGCCGACGCAGCCGCACATCATCAGCATGTTGATGATGCCGCGGTAGATCATGTCCATGTGATACCAGTGGTTCAGGCCGGCGCCGACGATGACCATCGACTTGCCTTCGGTATCGTGGGCGTTCTGGGCGAACTCGCGCGCCACCTGGATCACCTGCGCGCGCGGCACGCCGGTGTGCTTTTCCTGCCAGGCCGGGGTATAGGGCACGTCGTCGTCATAGGACGTGGCCACGTTGCCGCCGCCCAGGCCGCGATCCAGGCCGTAGTTGGCCATCTGCAGGTCGTACACCGTGGCCGCCAGGGCCTCGCTGCCATCGGCCAGGCGGATGCGGCGCACCGGCACGTTGCGCACCAGCACCTCGTCGTGCTCGGCGCCGAAGTACGGGAAACCCACGCCGACCACGGCGTCGGCGCCATCGACCAGGCTCAGACGCGGCTCGATCGCGCGGCCGCTGCCGCCGTCGCGCGCTTCCAGGTTCCAGCGGCCGACCTTCTCGCCGCCGTTGACCGCACCCTCGCCCCAGCGAAAGCCGATGCTGCCGTTGGGGGCCACCAGGTCGCCGCTGGTTTCGTCGAACACCAGCGTCTTCCAGTCGGGGTTGTTCTGTTCGCCCAGCGCGCCGTCCAGCTGCGAGGCGCGCAGGAAGTGATCGGGCGCGTAAAAGCCGTCGCGCTCCTTGAGCAGCACCAGCATCGGCATGTCGGTGTAGCGCCGCACGTAGTCGCGGAAATAGGCCGAGGCGCCCGACAGGTGGAATTCCTTGAGGATGACGTGGCCCATGGCCATCGCCAGCGCGGCGTCGGTGCCCTGCTTGGGCGCCAGCCAGATGTCGCCGAACTTGACCATTTCGCCGAAGTCGCTGGACACGGCCACCGTCTTGGTGCCCTTGTAGCGGACCTCGGTGTAGAAGTGGGCGTCCGGGGTGCGGGTCTGGGGCACGTTCGAGCCCCACACCATCAGGTAGGTCGAGTTGTACCAGTCGGCCGATTCCGGCACGTCGGTCTGTTCGCCCCAGATCTGCGGGCTGGCCGGCGGCAGGTCGCAGTACCAGTCGTAGAAGCTCAGGCAGGCGCCGCCCAGCAGGCTCAGGTAGCGGGCGCCGGCGGCGTAGCTGACCATCGACATGGCGGGAATCGGCGAAAAGCCGATGAGGCGGTCGGGGCCGAACTTCTTGATGGTGTAGGCGTTGGCGGCGGCGATCATCTCGGTCGCCGTGTCCCAGTCCGTGCGCACGAAGCCGCCCAGGCCGCGCACCGACTTGTAGCGCCTGGCGCGCGCCGGATCCTGGCTGATCCATTCCCAGGCCGCGATCGGGTCCATGGTCTTGCGCGCCTCGCGCCACATTTCCATCAGGCGGCCGCGCATCATCGGGTACTTCACGCGCTGCGCCGAATAGACGTACCAGCTGTAGGACGCGCCACGCGGACAGCCGCGCGGCTCGTGGTTGGGCAGGTCCGGGCGGGTGCGCGGGTAGTCGGTCTGCTGGGTTTCCCAGGTGATCAGGCCGTTCTTGACGTACACCTTCCACGAGCAAGAGCCGGTGCAGTTGACCCCGTGGGTCGAGCGCACCACCTTGTCGTGCTGCCAGCGGGCGCGATAGGCGTTTTCCCACTTGCGGTCTTCGTTGACCACTTCGCCGTGACCGTCCGCGTAGGTGGATTTCACCCGCGACATGAACTTCAACCGGTCCAGAAAATGACTCATTGCGTTTCTCCAAGAGCGCCGGCCCGGCCGGCGCGTACTGCAATCTGTGCTGTCAAAATCACTTTAGTGGTCGCCCGCCCCGCCGACCATTCGCCGGTGGCACAGGGCGGGCGCGGCAGAGTGACTAGTCACCCCGGCCAACCCTGCCGTCAGCAGGGCACGGGCGCGTTGCGGCGCGCGTAGTACCACCAGGTGATCAGCACGCAGGTGGCGTAGAAGCCGATGAAGCAATACAGGGCCGCCTGGGCGCTGCCGGTCAGCTCCAGCGAGGTGCCGAAGCTGCGCGGGATGAAAAAGCCGCCATAGGCGCCGATCGCGCCGGAAAAGCCCAGCACCGCGGCCGATTCGCGCGCCGCGTCGGTCAGGGCCTGCTTCTGCGCGGCCTCGCCCTTGCCGTGCGCGGCCTGGGTGCGCTCGCGCAGGAAGATCACCGGAATCATGCGGAAGGTCGAGCCGTTGCCCACGCCGGTCAGCGCGAACAGCACGATGAACATGGCCAGGAAGCCGTTGAAGTCGCCGCCCTGCCCGTTCAGCGGCAGGAACATCACCACGCCCAGCACCGCGGCGATCATGCCGATGAAGGTGAACAGCGTGACGCGCGCCCCGCCCAGCTTGTCCGAGACCCAGCCGCCCACCGGCCGCGTCAGCGAGCCGACCAGCGGCCCCAGGAAGGCGTAGGTGGTCGGATCGACCTGCGGGAACAGCGTCTTGGTCAGCATGGCGAAGCCGGCCGAAAAGCCGATGAACGAGCCGAAGGTGCCGACATACAGCCAGCACATCAGCCAGTTGTGCTTGCGCTTGAAGATCACCGCCTGGTCGGCGAACGAGGCGCGCGCATCGGCGATGTCGTTCATGCCGAACCATGCCGCCAGCGAGGCCAGCGCGATGGGAATGACCCAGATGAAGCCGGCGTTCTGCAGCCACAGGCTGCGCTGTGCGTCGCCGGCGGTAATCGTCTGCGGCTCGCCGCCGAGGGCGCCGAACACGCCCATCGAGATCACCACCGGCACCACGAACTGCACCAGCGACACGCCGAGGTTGCCGATGCCGGCGTTAAGGCCCGTGGCCAGGCCTTTCTTGTCCTTGGGAAAGAAGAAGCTGATGTTGGCCATGCTGGAGCTGAAGTTGCCGCCGCCCAGGCCGCACAGCAGCGCCAGGATCAGCAGCGTCGGGAACGAGGTGGTCGGGTCGCGCAACGCAAAGCCCATGCCCAGCGCCGGGATCAGCAGCGAGGCGGTCGAGATCGCGGTCCACTTGCGGCCGCCGAACACCGGCACCAGGAACGAATAGAAGATGCGCAGCGTGGCGCCCGACAGGGCCGGCAGCGCGGTCAGCCAGAACATCTGGTTCTTGGACAGCATGAAGCCGGCGCGGTCGAGGTTGACCACCACCACGCTCCACAGCATCCAGATGCTGAACGCCAGCATCAGCGCGGGAATGGAAATCCACAGGTTGCGGTTGGCGATGCGGGCGCCGGTCTGTTTCCAGAAGCCGGGGTTTTCCGGCTCCCAGCGCGCCAGGACATGGGAAGTCATAGGTGTTCTCCGGTTGGGGTCAGGCGGCTTGGCGCCGCGCGGTGGCGGCGCTTTCGGGCCGGAAACTGAAATGCATGAAGATGAGCGAGACGCAGACCGTGCCGTACAGCAGCATGAAGGCGCTGGAACGCACGCCGGTCAGGTCCAGCAGCACGCCGAACAGGATCGGCAGGATGAAGCCGCCCAGGCCGCCGGCCAGGCCGACGATGCCCGAGACCGCGCCGATGTTCTGGCCGAATTCATCCGAGATGAACTTGAAGACCGAGGCCTTGCCGATGGCCATGGCGATGCCGACGATGAACAGCAGGATGGTGAAGCTGGTCGGCCCCAGGGCGATGTCGAACTGGCGCGGGCCGCCGGTGGTCATGACCGTGAAGTGGGTCTGCGGATAGCTGAGGATGAAGAACGCCACCCAGCACACCCACATCACCCACCAGGTGGTCTTGTAGGCGCCGTAGCGGTCCGAGATCCAGCCGCCCATGGCGCGCAGCACGCCGCCCGGCAGCGAGAAGCACGCGGCCAGCAGCGCCGCCAGCTTCATGTCGAAGCCATACTCGCCGATGTAGTACTTGGTCATCCAGAGCGCCAGCGCCACGTAGCCGCCGAACACCACCGAGTAGTACTGGCAGTAGCGCCACACGCGCGGATCCTTCAGCATCGCGAATTGCGCCTTCAGGCTGGCGCCGCCGGCCACCCGGTGCGACGGATCCGAGGCCGAGAACAGCCAGAACAGGATCGCCGTCACCAGGAGCGCCACCGCGTACACCTGCGGCACGATCACCCAGGCGCCGCCGGCGGCGGCGATCAGCGCCGGCGCCACGAACTTGGTGATGGCCGAACCCGAATTGCCGGCGCCGAACACGCCCATGGCCAGGCCCTGCTTGTTGCGCGGGAACCAGCGCGCCACGTAGGGCGTGCCGACCGAGAACGAGCCGCCGGTCAGGCCCACGAACAGCGCCAGCACCAGGAATTGCCAGTACTCGGTGGCGTAGGACAGCAGCCAGATCGGCACCACCGCCAGCAGCATCAGCACGAAGAACACCGGCCGGCCGCCGTAGCGGTCGGTCCAGATGCCCAGCGGCACGCGCACCAGGGAGCCGGTCAGCACCGGCATGGCGGCCAGCAGGCCGAATTCGGTCTCGGACAGGCCGAGCTGCGTCTTGATGGGAATGCCCAGCACCGCGAAGATCATCCATACCGCGAAGCAGATGGTGAAGGCGAAGGTGCTGGATACCAGGACCCGCATGGGCACGCTGGCCGAGGGGTGGGTTGATGCCATGGTGGTTCTCGCTTTTTTGCACACGGAATACGACAGCCCCAAGCCTAGGCATCCGCGCCCGCCGCCACCATTCGCCGGCCGACCATATCGGCGCCGCCGATGTGACTAGTCACCCCGGAAAAGCCGCCGCGTTTGCGCGGGATCAAATCCGCGCGATGGGCCGAAAGCGTCCGGCGGCGTTAATATGTATTTCAAATACACATTCAAGGCCGCTCCGCCGGCCATCCGCGCAAAGGCCAACATGTCCACCCTGCTCACCCTGGAAGAACCCGCCGCCGACGGCGCCGCGCGGCCGAACTGGCGCGCCTTCACCGAAATGGGCTTTCGCCCCCTCTACCTGGCCGGCTGTTTCTGGGCGCTGGCCTCGGTGCTGCTGTGGGTGTTCGCGCCAGCCCGGCTGACGGGCGTGCTGAGCGCCATGCCCTGGCACGCGCACGAGATGCTGTGGGGCTTCGTGGCCACCATCGCGGTCGGTTTCCTGATGACCGCCGGCGCCAACTGGACCGGCCGCAATCCGTTGCGCGGCGCTCCCCTGGCGGCGCTGTGTGTGGTCTGGCTGGTGGCGCGCGGCGCCTACCTGGCGCCCGGCATGACGGCGTTCGCCATCGCCGCGGCCGCCGACCTGCTGTTCTTCGTTTGGGCCGCCGCCGCGCTGGCCCGCGCCGTCTGGATCACGCGCAACCGCCGCAACTACGGCGTGCCGCTGCTGCTGCTGGCGCTGGCCGCGGCCCATGCGTTGTACCTGCGCGCCGCCCTGGCCGGCGACTACCTGGCGCTGATGCGCTACTTCAACACCGGCCTGCTGGCCATGGCAGTGCTGACGCTGCTGATCGCGCGCCGCGTGCTGCCGTTCTTCGCCAAGCGCGCCGTCGCCGGCCTGGAGATTCCGCCCCACACCCGCAGCGGCCATTGGCAGCTGGGCGCCGGCGTGCTGGCCATCGCCTGCCTGCTGGCCGGCGCGCCTCGCGCCGCGGCGCTGCTGCTCGCGGTGACCGGCGTCCTGGCGCTGGTGCAGTGGCTGGCCTGGAAGCCGTGGGCCGCGCGCCGCGTGCCTCTGCTGTGGATCCTGTATGCGGGTTATCTGGGCCTGGGCCTCGGCCTGCTGGTGGGCGCGGCGCAACTGACCGGCTACGTGGCGCGGCCCGCCTGGCCGGCGCACGTCATCGGCATAGCCGGGTTCTCGGTGCTGATCATCGGCATGGCCACGCGCACCGCCATGGGCCACCTGGGCCGGCCGCTGCGCGCCGACCGCAGCATGGTGTTGAGCTATGCGCTGGTGATCCTGGCGGCGCTGCTGCGGCTGGCTGCCCTGCTGCCCACCAGCGCCACGCTGGGCCTGCTGCATGCCTCGGCCGGCGCCTGGGCGCTGGGATTCGGCCTGTACCTGTGGCGCTTCTTCCCGTGGATGATCCGGCCGCGCGCGGACGCCGTGGCCAAGCCCGCCGCGCCGATGATGAAGATCGTGCCCGCCGGACCGCGCCGGGCGCCCTGAAATACGGGCGGCCCCGGCCTCAGCCGCGCGCCTCGCGCCGGCGGGTCGCTTCCAGCTGCTTCTTCATGGCCTTGAGCCAGGCCTTGAGCTGCTGCATGTCGACGAACTGCGACAGCTCGAACTCCAGTTCGCCGATGTAGTCCTGGACGTCGGCGATTTCGGCATCCAGGTCTTCCATCAGGTCGGCCGGGTCGATCGGCTGTTCCGGGTCGAAGCGGTATTCGGCCTTGAAATCGCGCTCGAACGCGGCCAGCTCGCGGTTCAAGGCGGCCAGTCGTTCCTGCAGCACCGGGATGGCCAGCGCCAGCTTGTCTTCGGCGACGCCGTCCAACCCGTCCGGCCCCAGGGCCAGCAAGGCCTCGGCCTGCGCCAGCGCGTCAGGCGCGAACGTCACGGCGGTGGCCGGTTCGTCTGCCGGCGCCTGCGCCGAGGCAGCCCTGTCGGCCGCCTCGGCCTCGCGTTCCTCGGCCACTTCGGCGTCGATGTCGGAATCGCTGTGCTTGCGGTAGACCGCCTTCAGGCGCTCCATGTCGCATTCGGCCGGCGTGCCGTCCAGCAGGATCGAGAACAGCGTCTCCTGCCCCAATTGCGCGGCAATCTCGGACACCAGCTGGCGTTCCGCCTTGGTCAGCTCCTTCTGCTTGGCGGCATGGTCGAAGCAGAACACCAACTTGGCCTTGAGCTCGATCTCGGTGACCTCCAGCGGCGCCAGCACCTCGGCATGCTTGTCCTGGTATTGGCGCGCCACGGTTTGCCACAACTGCAACGCGGCGCGGTCGGTGCGCAGCGCGTCGATCAGCGCGGCGCAGGTCTGGCTGGGCGACGATGAGCCCGGCGCCGGCGGTCGGGACGCGGCGGACGTGTTCTCTTGCATGGATGAAACCCTATCGAGCGGCCCGGCGCGAAGCGCGCCGGTACCTGGTCGGAAAACCGCATTATCCCCGTTCACCGCCCCCGCCGCATGCCAATCCCTGCCCCCAGGCGCTCGCCATCGCCCGCAGCGCCGCCCCGGCATCGACGGCCTTGATCTGCTGGTCGCGCAGGCGGCAGGCCTGCGGATCCCGCTCGAACAGGCCGCGCGCGTACACGCGGGCCTGCTCGGTCAGGGCGGCCGTCTTGGGCTGGCGCAGCGCGGTGAAGGCGCTCAGGGCCGCGTCCAGGTCGCGCGGCGCGCCCGCCAGGCAACGCGCCAGGTGCCAGGCGTCCTCCAGCGCCTGGCAGGCGCCCTGGCCCGAGGTCGGCAGCGGCGCGTGCGCGGCGTCCCCCACCAGCAGCACATTGGCGCGGTGCCAGGCCGCCGGGGTATCCAGGTCGTGCACGGCGATCAGGCGCACCGCGTCGGCGGGCGTGGCCTGGATGAGGCGCGCGATCGGGTCGGCCCAGCCGGCGAACCGGTCCGCGACCTCCGCGCGCGGGTCGGGCCCCTGGACCGCGGCGGCCAGCGACCGGGCCTCGGCCCCCGCCCAATAGACCAGGTCGGGCCGCACCGCGACGCAGCCGAAACGCTCGCCGACGCCCCAATAGTCCTGGATGGCCATGTCCTCGGCCAGGCCGGGACCGGAGGCGATGCCGATCCAGTTCACAAAGCCCTGGTAGACCGGGGTGTTGTCGCCGACGACGAACCGCCGCGCCACCGAATCCATGCGGCCGTCCGCGCCGACGAGCAGGTCCGCGCGCACCACGGCGCCATTCTCGAACCTGGCGGCGGCGCGGCCGTCGGCGTGGGGTTCGATCGCCACGGCGCGATGGCCGTACTCGGCCGGGATGCCGGCCCGCGCCGCGTGCGCCAGCAACACGGCCAGCAGGTCGCGGCGCAGGATCGTGTGGGTCGGATATCCCATCAATCGGTCGAGCGCGGAGATGTCGAGGCTGCCCAGGGCATGGCCCGCGTTGTCGTAGCGGCGCATCGCCCGCGGCCGCCCACCCGCTGCCGCGACGTCCGGCAACAGGCCGAGCGCGTCCAGCACGAAGCCGGCGTTGGGCCATAACGTCACGCCGGCGCCCATGGTGGCCGGCGCGGCCCCGCGTTCGTAGACCCGCGGCCGATGGCCGGTCCGATGCAATGCCAGCGCCACGCTCAGGCCAGCGATGCCGCCGCCCAGTATTCCGATATCCATGCTGATTCCTTCCATCAAACCCCGCGCCGGTCCCACGCCGGAACCGGGAACCGCATCGTAGATTCCACCGGATCCGATAACTAGTATGGAAAAATGGGTTTGTTTCATATCTGGATCGGGATAATCATGGGCCAAGCCCTGGATCTGAACAGCGTGCGCGTCTACGCCGCCGTCGTGGATGAACAGAGCTTCGCCGGCGCCGCGCGGCGGCTGGCGATGCCGTCGTCGAACGTCAGCCGCCATGTCGCCGGACTGGAACGGCGGCTGGGCGCGCGCTTGCTGGAGCGCAGCACCCGCCATTTGCGCATGACCGAGGCCGGCCAGTTGCTGTACCAGCGGGCCAAGCCGCTGCTGGACACGCTTGCCGCCACCGAAGAGGAACTGGGCGCGGTCCGGCGGGAACTGCGCGGGCCGCTGACGCTGTGCATGCCAGGTGAAGCGCCGCGGCTGCTGGCGCCGATCCTGGCGGAATTCTGCGACCGCCATCCGGGCATCGAGCTGGCCTGCGACACCCGCCTCGACGGCATCGACGCGCTGCGCGAGGACGTCGATCTGTCGATCGTCTTTCATCGGGGCCGCCAGGACGACAGCAGCCTCATCACGCGCGAACTGGCCACGCTGCCCAGCATCGTGGTCGCCGCGCCGGCGCTGCTGGCCCGCGTCGGCGTGCCGCGCCAGGCGCGCCAGCTCAAGGCCCTGCCCTGCATCACCACCCTGAGCGCATTGAAGGGCATGCCCTGGCAATTCGAGGATGCCGCCGGCGAGATCGTCAAGGTGCCGGTGCGCAGCCGCTACCGCGTCAACAGCGGCGAACTGGCGCTGATGGGCGCGCGCCAGGGCATCGGTTTCGCGATCCTGGCGGCCTGCTCGTGCCAGGAGGACCTGGCCAGCGGGCGACTGCGCGAGGTGCCGCTGGACCTGCGCCCCGCGCCCCTGCAATTGCTGGGGGTCTACAGCCATCGGCATTCCGTCAGCGCGCGCGCCCGGGCATTGCTCGAACTGATCCAGGCGCGCCTGGCCGAAATGGGCCTGGGAACGCCGCCCGGAACCGCGTCGGAAGAAGCCGCATAAAACCTGACTACAAGCTGATTCCAAAACGCTAATAATTATTATTCAGATAGAATCCGCACTGTCCCCAACTTATCCCCTGGCAGTACCGAGATGCCCCTGCCTTTCTCCGCTGGCCCCGCCAACGTGCGCCGGCGTCTGGCGCTCGCCGGCCTTGTGGCCGTCGCCATGCTGGCCGCCTGGGCCGGGTGGGCCGTATGGCGCTACGCCCTGCCAGGCCCCGCCCCCGCCGCCATTCCCAGCTATGCCCAACAGCCGGTGGCGGTCAGCGTTGCCGCCGCGCGCAGCGGCCCCTTGCCGCGCGACCTGCATGCGCTGGGCACCATCACGCCGTTGGCCCGCGTGGTGCTGCGCAGCCAGGTCGATGGCCAGCTGCAACGCCTGCACTACACCGAGGGCCAGGCCGTGCGGCGCGGGCAATTGCTGGCCGAGATCGATCCACGCCCCTACCAGGCGGCGCTGGCGGCGGCCGAAGGCGAACTGGCGCACGTCGAGGCGCTGCTCGGCAACGCCGAGATCGACCTGCGCCGCTACCGGCAACTGGCGCGCCAGGAAGCGGTGGCGGGCCAGCAGCTGGACACCGCCGAGGCCCAGGCGCGCAGCTACGCGGCCCAGCGCCAGCGGCTGGCGGCGGCCGTGGCCGACGCCCGGCGGCTGCTGGCGCTGACGCGCATCGTCGCTCCGCACGACGGCCGCATCGGCCTGCGCCGCGTGGACGCCGGCAATCACGTGCGCGCCGGCGACGCCGACGGCCTGGCCACGCTGGTGCAGACGCGGCCGATCTCGGCGCTGTTCACGCTTGCCGAAACCCGCCTGGACCTGCTGCGCCAGGCGCAGGCCGGCGACGGCGCCTTGCAGGTGCAGGCCTGGGACGCCGACGAGCGCCGCCTGCTCGCGCTGGGCACCCTGCAGGCGCTGGACAACCAGATCCACGCCGCCAGCGGCACGGTCAAGCTGCGCGCCCTGTTCGAGAATGCCGACGAGGCGCTGTTCCCGAACCAGTTCGTCAATATCCGCCTGGCGCTGGCACGCCAGGAAGACGTGCTGTCGATTCCCACGGCGGCGGTGCAGTACGGCGCCGACGGCGCCTTCGTCTTCGTCATCGGCGATGACCAGCGCGCCACCCGGCGCGAACTGACGCTGGGCCGCGCCAACGCCGGCCGCGTCGAAGTCCGCTCGGGCCTGGTCGCGGCCGAGCGCGTGGTGGTCGAGGGCGTGGACCGCCTGCATGACGGCCGCGACGTGCTGATCGTGGAAACCCAATGAGCCTGTCACGTCCCTTCATCCTGCGGCCGGTCGCCACCTCGTTCCTGATGCTGGCGCTGCTGCTGTCGGGCATCCTCGCCTGGCGCATGCTGCCGGTGGCGGCGCTGCCGCAGGTCGACTACCCCATCATCCAGGTCACCACGCCCTATCCGGGCGCCAGCCCCGACGTCACCGCGCGCGCCGTGACCGCGCCGCTGGAGCGCCGCTTCGGCCAGATCCCGGGGCTCAAGCAGATGTCGTCCTCCAGCGGCAGCGGCATCTCGGTGATCACGCTGCAGTTCTCGCTCGACGTCTCGCTGGGGGTGGCCGAGCAGGAGGTGCAGGCCGCCATCAGCGCCAGCGGCTCGCTGCTGCCGTCCGACCTGCCGACGCCGCCGGTGTACCGCAAGGTCAACCCGGCCGACGTGCCGATCCTGACGCTGGCCGTCACCTCGGATTCGTTGCCGCTGCCGCAGGTCTACGACCTGGTCGACACCCGCATGACACAGCGCCTGGCGCAGCTGTCGGGCGTGGGCATGGTAAGCCTGGCCGGCGGCCAGCGCCCCGCGGTGCGGGTGCAGGCCAACCCCATGGCGCTGGCCGCGCGCGGACTGCAACTGTCCGACCTGCAGGAGGCCATCGCCAAGGCCAACTCCAACCAGCCCAAGGGCAGCTTCGACGGCCCGGTGCGTTCGGTCATCATGGACGCCAACGACCAGTTGCAGAGCGCGCAGGAGTACCGCGACCTGATCGTGGCCTGGCACAATGGCGCGCCGGTGCGGCTGGGCGAGGTCGCCACGGTGGAGGACGGCGCCGAGGACCGCTACCTGGCCGCCTGGGTCGACCGCCAGCCGGCGGTGCTGGTGAACATCCAGCGCCAGCCGGGCGCCAACGTCATCGCCGTGGCCGACCAGGTCAAGGCGCTGCTGCCGCAGCTGACCGCCAGCCTGCCGGCGGCGGTGCAGGTGCGCGTGCTGACCGACCGCACCGAAAGCATCCGCGCTTCGGTGCGCGGCGTGCAGTGGGAACTGGCCTTCGCGGTCGGGCTGGTGGTGCTGGTGACCTTCCTGTTCCTGCGCAACCTGCCGGCCACGCTGATTCCCAGCCTGGCGGTGCCGCTGTCCTTGATCGGCACCTTCGGCGTGATGCACCTGGCGGGCTTTTCGACCAACAACCTGACGCTGATGGCGCTGACCATCGGCGCCGGCTTCGTGGTCGACGACGCCATCGTCATGCTGGAGAACATCGCCCGCTACCGCGAACAGGGCCACAGCCCGATGGCGGCCGCGCTCAAGGGCGCCGGACAGATCGGCTTCACCCTGGTGTCGCTGACGCTGTCGCTGATCGCCGTGCTGATCCCGCTGCTGTTCATGGAAGACGTGGTCGGCCGGCTGTTCCGCGAATTCGCCATCACGCTGGCGGTGGCCATCCTGATCTCGCTGGCGGTGTCGCTGACGCTCACCCCCATGATGTGCGCGCGCCTGCTGCCGCCGCACGCCGAGCGCCCGCCCGGCCTGCTGGACCGCCTGCAGGCGCGCTACGCCGGCTGGCTCGACGTGACCCTGCGCCACCAGCGCCTGACACTGCTGGCGATGCTGGCCACCGTGGCGCTGACCGCGCTGCTGTACCTGGCGGTGCCCAAGGGCTTCTTCCCGGCGCAGGACGGCGGCGTGCTGCAAGGCGTGACCCAGTCGGCGCAGAGCACCTCGTTCGAGGCCATGTCGCAACGCCAGCAGGCGCTGGCGCAAAGCCTGCTGCAAGACCCCGACGTCGCCAGCCTGTCGTCCTTCATCGGCATCGACGGCATGAACGCCACGTTGAATACCGGCCGCCTGCTGGTCAACCTCAAGCCCTGGAGCGAACGCGGCGCGCCGCTGGCCGACATCATGGCGCGGCTCGATGCCCGCGCCCGCCAAGTGCGGGGCATCTCGCTGTACCTGCAACCGGTGCAGGAATTGAACATCGAAGACCGCGTCAGCCGCGGCCAGTACCAGTTCACCCTGACCTCGCCCGACGCCGCCCTGCTGGCGCGCTGGAGCCGCGCGCTGGCCCAGCGCCTGGACGCCGCGCCGCAACTGGCCGATATTTCGTCGGACCTGCAGGGCGGCGGCCGCCAGGCCTACCTGGAGGTCTCGCGCGACGCCGCCGCGCGGCTCGGCCTGACCATGGACGACGTGGCCCAGGCGCTCTACAACGCCTTCGGCCAGCGCCAGGTGGCCACCCTGTTCACGCAGTCGAACCAGTACCGCGTGGTGCTGGAAGTGGACCCGCGCCTGGCCGCCAGCCCCGAGGCGCTGGAGCGCATCCACTTGAAAACCGCGGACGGCCAGCCGATTCCGCTGGCGGCGCTGGCCACGGTCAGCGAGCGCGCCGTGCCGCTGGCGGTGAACCACCTGTCCCAGTTCCCGGCCGTCAATTTCTCGTTCAACCTGCCGCCGGGCGGCTCGCTGGGCGCGTCCATCGCCGCCATCGAGGCGGCGCGCCAGGACATCGCCATGCCCGCGAGCGTCGAACTGCGCCTGCAGGGCGCGGCGGCGGCCTTCGAGGCGTCGTTGTCCAATACCCTGTGGTTGATGCTGGCGGCAGTGGTCACCATGTACCTGGTGCTGGGCATGCTTTATGAAAGCGCGATCCATCCCGTCACCATCCTGTCGACCCTGCCGTCGGCCACGGTGGGCGCGCTGCTGGCGCTGCTGCTCACCGGCCGGCCGCTGGACCTGATCGCCGTGATCGGCATCATCCTGCTGATCGGCCTGGTCAAGAAGAACGGCATCATGATGGTCGACTTCGCGCTGGAAGCCGAACGCAGCCGCGGCCTGGCGCCGCGCGAGGCGATCCGCGAAGCCGCGCTGCTGCGGCTGCGGCCGATCCTGATGACCACGCTGGCGGCGCTGTTCGGCGCCCTGCCGCTGATGCTGGCCACCGGCTCCGGCGCCGAGCTGCGCCAGCCGCTGGGCTGGGTGATGGTGGGCGGCCTGCTGGTCAGCCAGGTGCTGACGCTGTTCACCACCCCCGCCGTCTACCTGTTCTTCCACCGGCTGGGCGCGGGCCGCCGCAAGGCCCTGCCCGCCCCCGCTGACCGGCCGGCGCCATGATCCGCGCGCTGCTGCACCGGCCCATCGCCTGCATCTTCCTGGCGCTGGCCCTGACGCTGCTGGGCGCGGTGGCCTGGCGCCTGCTGCCGGTGGCGCCCCTGCCGCAGGTGGACTTCCCCACCATCGAGGTGCGCGCCGAACTGCCCGGCGCCAGCCCCGAGAGCATGGCCAGCACGGTGGCCGCGCCCCTGGAGCGCGCGCTGGGCGGCATCGCCGGCGTCAGCGCCATGAGCTCGTCCAGCAACCAGGGCGCCACCCGCGTGCTGCTGCAGTTCGCGCTGGACCGAGACATCAACGCGGCCGCGCGCGACGTGCAGGCCGCCATCAACGCCGCCCGCGCCGAGCTGCCGTCCGGCATGCCCGGCAACCCCACCTACCGCAAGGTCAACCCGTCGCAGGCGCCCATCATGGCGCTGGCGCTCAGCTCGCCGACGCGGCCGGCCGGCCGGCTCTACGACCTGGGCGCCACGGTGCTGGCGCAGAAACTGTCGCAGATCGTCGGCGTCGGCGAAGTGACGCTGGGTGGCAGCTCGCTGCCGGCGGTGCGGGTGCAGGTCAACCCGAACGCGCTGGCGCACTATGGCGTGGCGCTGGACGACCTGCGCCAGTCCATCGCCGACGCCGCCCCGATGGGTCCGCAGGGCCAGCTGGACTCGGCCGGCCAGCGCTGGGAGGTCGGCACGCCCGGCCAGCCGCGCACGGCCGACGACTACAACGGCCTGATCGTGCGCCACCAGGATGGCGCCACCATCCGGCTGGCGCAGATCGCGCGTGTCAGCGACTCGGTCGAGAACCGCTACAGCAGCGGCTTTCACAACCACGACCCGGCGGTGGTGCTGACCATCAGCCGCCAGCCGGGCGCCAACATCATCGAGACCATCGCCGCCATCAACCAGGCCCTGCCCGGCCTGCGCGCGCTGATGCCGGCCGACGTCGACCTGACCGTGGTGCTGGACCGCTCGCCCGGCATCCACGCCACGCTGCGCGAGGCCCACGTCACGCTGGGGCTGGCGGTCGGGCTGGTGATCCTGGTGGTGTGGCTGTTCCTGGGCAGCGCCCGCGCCGCCGCCATTCCCAGCGTGGCGATTCCGGTCTGCCTGGTGGCCACCTTCGCCGTCATGTACCTATGGGGCTTCTCGCTCAACAACCTGTCGCTGATGGCGCTGATCGTGGCCGCGGGCCTGGTGGTGGACGACGCCATCGTGGTGCTGGAGAACATCTCGCGCCACCTGGAGCGCGGGCTGGGGCCGCGCCAGGCGGCCCTGCGCGGCGTGCGCGAGGTCGGCTTCACGCTGGTGGCGATGACGCTGGCGCTGTCGGTGGTGTTCGTGTCGATCCTGTTCATGGGCGGGCTGGTGGAACGGCTGTTCCGCGAGTTCTCGATCACGCTGGTGGCGGCCATCCTGATTTCGCTGGTGGTGTCGGTCGCCATCATTCCCAGCCTTTGCGCGCGCTGGCTGCGGCCGCCAGCCGAGGCGCAAACGCGGCCCTCGCGGCTGCGCGCCGTGTTCGCCCGCGTCCACCAATGGTATGGCGCGTCGCTGGCGCGGGTGCTGGGTCACGCGCGCCTGACCCTGCTGCTGCTGGCCGCCGTGGTGGCGCTGAACGCCTATCTGTATGCGCAAGCGCCCAAGGGGTTTCTGCCGCAGCAGGACACCGGCCAGCTGATGGGGTTCGTGCGCGGCGACGACGGCTTCTCGTTCCAGGTGATGCAGCCCAAGATCGACGTCTACCGCCAGCTGGTGCTCAAGCACCCCGCGGTGCAGGACGTGATCGGCTACAACGGCGGCAGCCTGGGCATCAGCAATTCTCTGTTCCTGATCCGCCTGAAACCCGCTTCCGAGCGGCGCGAATCCTCGGTCCAGGTGATCGACTGGCTGCGCGCCAACGCCCCGCCGGTGCCGGGCGGCATGTTCTTCCTGAACGTCGACCAGGACCTGCGCATGCCGGGCGGCTTCGGCAATTCCGGCGACCACGAGCTCGCCATCATGGCCAGCGACGTGCCGGCGCTGCGGCAATGGTCACGCAGGATCTCGCGCGCGATGCAGGACATTCCCGAGCTGCGCGACGTCGATGCGGTGGGCGATGCCGCCACCCAGCAGGTGGTCATCAACATCGACCGCGCCGCCGCCCGGCGCCTGGGCGTGGACATGCGCACCATCGCCAGCGTGCTCGGCAATTCCTTCAGCCAGCGCCAGGTGGCGACGCTGTACGACCCCATGAACCAGTACCGCGTGGTGCTGGAGCTGGACCCGCGCTACACCGAGGACCCCGAGGTGCTGGAACGGGTGCAGGTGGTGGCGGCCGACGGCAACCGCGTGCCGCTGTCGGCCTTCGCCACCTACGAGCACGGCCTGGTCAACGACCGCGTCTTCCACGACGGGCTGTTCGCCGCCGTCGGCGTCGGCTTCTCGCTGGCCGAGGGCGTCTCGCTGCAGCAGGGCCTGGCCGCCATCGACGCCGCCATGGCGCGGCTGATGGTGCCCGCCCACATCCAGACGCGGCTGGGCGGCGACGCCCGCAGCTTCCAGCAAAGCCTGCAGGACCAGCCCTGGCTGATCCTGGGCGTGCTGGTGGCGATCTACCTGGTGCTGGGCATCCTGTACGAAAGCCCGCTGCATCCGTTGACCATCCTGTCGACCCTGCCCTCGGCCGGCGTCGGCGCGCTGCTGGCGCTGCGGCTGGCCGATATCGAGTTCAGCCTGATCGCCCTGCTCGGCCTGTTCCTGCTGGTGGGGGTGGTGATGAAGAACGCCATCCTGATGATCGACTTCGCCCTC
Organism: Achromobacter xylosoxidans; assembly: GCF_001457475.1. Taxonomy (NCBI): domain Bacteria; kingdom Pseudomonadati; phylum Pseudomonadota; class Betaproteobacteria; order Burkholderiales; family Alcaligenaceae; genus Achromobacter; species Achromobacter xylosoxidans. The sequence continues at coordinate 3,375,548 of NZ_LN831029.1, forward strand.
GGCCTGGAGCGGCGCGAGGGCCTGACGCCGGAACAGGCCATCCACCGCGCCGCCATGCTGCGCCTGCGGCCCATCGTCATGACCAACCTGGCCGGCCTGCTGGGCGCGCTGCCGCTGGTGCTGGGCATGGGCGAAGGTTCCGAACTGCGCCGGCCGCTGGGCGTGACCATCGTCGGCGGATTGATGATCAGCCAGTTCCTGACGCTATACACCACGCCGATCGTGTATCTGGCGCTGGAACGGCTGCGGCTGAAGATGGCGGGCTGGCGGGCGCGGCGCGCCTGATCCCCGCCCGTCCGCGCCGCGCCCGACGCCTCAGCCCGCGCCCCGTTCCACTTCCGGGGCGCGTGGCGCCACGGTCAGGCGTTCGGCCAACAGCGCCAGAAAGGCACGCGCCAGCGGCGGCAGATTGGCGCCGCGCAAGGTCACGACCTGGATGCTGCGCTGGCGCATTTCGGGATTGCTGAACGGCACCGCCACCAGGCCGGCGCTGGCGAGCAGACCGATCACTGTCAGGTAGCCCGTCAACGCCACGATCTGGCTGCCCGGCAGCATCGGCAGGAAGGCCGCCGAATGGTTCGAGACGTAGGCAGGCTCGATATGCACGCCGGCATTGGCGCAGGCCGCGTCGAACAGGTCGCGCACCGTGGTGCCGGGGTCGCCCAGCGACAGCGGCGCCTGCGCCAGGTCGCGCACGCCGACGCTGCGGCGCGCGGCCAGCGGATGGCGCCGGCACATGATGGCGTAGACCGGCGCGCGGCATTGCAATTCGGTCTTGAGGCGCTCGTCGGGCGCCACCGTGTAGCGCAGCGCCAGCTGCGACAACCCTTCCAGCACCAGCCGGTTGACCTCCTCCGGCCGCTCCACCAGCAGGTGGAAGCGCGCCTCGGGGCGGATACGCTTGAAGTCGGCCATGCACTGCGGCAGGAAGCGATGGGCAAAGCCTTCAGTGCAGGCCAGCCGGATGGTCACGTCGCCCAGCGCGCTGCGCTGGCGGATGCCGGTGGTGACGCGCTCGGCCTCCAGCGCGGCGGCGTTGGCGTATGCCGCCAGCTGGCGGCCGGCCTCGCTCAATGCCATGCCGCGCGCCTGGCGCTCGAACAGCGCAATGCCCAGCTCGTCCTCCAGCTTGGCGATCTGGCGGCTCACGGCGGAGGCCGCCACGTGCTGCGCCGCGGCGGCGCCGGCGATGGAGCCGCAGCGCGCCACCTCCAGGAAATACCTCAGGCCCAGCGAAATCATGGCAAGCTTCCCCAAGCCATTGCCTAAATGGCAACGATCAAATGCGAATTATCTAATTGTGGCATGTGCATAAGCGTAATAACTTTGTGCCTGTGCCGCTACCCCGAGACCGCAGTGATCCGCGAACAAGCCATCCTCCACGCCACCCAAGCCTATGACGACGGCACCTTGCAGGCCGAACTGGCCCGCCGCGTCGCCTACCAGACCGAAAGCGAGGAGCCCGGCCAGGCCGCCTGCCAGCACGCCTACCTGAACGACGAACTGGCGCCGCAGCTGGAACAGCTCGGCTTCAGCTGTCGCGTGCACGCCAACCCGGCGGGCGTCGACCTGCCGATCCTGGTGGCGCGGCGCATCGAAGCGCCGGCGCTGCCGACCGTGCTGCTGTACGGCCATGGCGACGTGGTGCGCGGCAATGCGGCCAAGTGGGAAGCCGGCCGCGATCCATGGCGCCTGCGGGTCGAGGGCGACCGCTGGTACGGCCGCGGCACCGCCGACAACAAGGGGCAACACACCATCAACCTGGCCGCGCTGCGCCAGGTGCTGCGGGCGCGCGACGGCAAGCTGGGCTTCAACGCCACCTGGCTGATCGAGACCGGCGAGGAAGCGGGCTCGCCCGGCCTGGCCGCCTTCTGCGAAGCGCAGCGCGAGGCGCTGGCCGCCGACGTCTTCATTGCCAGCGACGGCCCGCGCCTGGCCGCCGCCCGCCCCACCCTGTTCATGGGCTCGCGCGGCGCGGTGAACTTCGAATTGAGCCTGCGCGCCCGCGAACGCGGCTACCACTCGGGCAACTGGGGCGGGCTGCTGGCCAATCCCGCCATCGTCCTGTCGCACGCCATCGCCTCCCTGGTGGACGCGCGTGGCCGCATCCTGGTGCCGGGCCTGCGGCCGCCGCCCATCCCGGCGCCGGTGGCGGTGGCGCTGGCGGACCTGGAAGTGGGTGGCGGCGCCGACGATCCCGCGATCGACCACGACTGGGGCGAGCCCGGCCTGTCGCCCTCGGAGCAGGTGTTCGGCTGGAACAGCCTGGACGTGCTGACCTTCGGCGCCGGCGATCCGGCCAAGCCGGTCAATGCCATTCCACCCGTCGCAACGGCCTGGTGCCAGTTGCGTTTCGTCGTCGGCACCGACTGGCGCGCGCTCGAGCAGCACGTGCGCGCGCATCTGGACGCGGCCGGCTTTGCCGACGTGCGGGTCCGCGTCGGCATGCAGGCCGGCGCCACCCGCCTGTCGCCCGACAACCCCTGGGTACGCTGGGCCGCCGCCTCGATCGAGCGCAGCACCGGCCAGCGCCCGGCGCTGCTGCCCAACCTGGGGGGCTCGCTGCCCAACGATATCTTCGCCGACCTGCTCGGCCTGCCCACGTTGTGGGTGCCGCATTCCTACCCCGCCTGCGCCCAGCACGCGCCCAACGAGCATCTGCTGGGCAGCGTGGCGCGCGAGGGCCTGGCCATCATGGCGGGCCTGTTCTGGGACCTGGGCGACCAGGGCGCCGCGCTGCGCCAGGCCGCCGAAACCGATTCCTCTCCCTCCTGACCGGACTCTTCCATGATCGCCCGACTCCGCGCCGCCGCGCTGGCCTGCCTTTCGGCCCTTGCCCTGCAAGCCACCCTGGCCGCCCCCGCCGCGCACGCCGCCTATCCCGAACAGGCCATCAAGCTGGTGGTGCCGTTCACGCCCGGCGGCGCCACCGACGCCGTGGCCCGCCTGCTGGCCAACCGGCTGTCGGGCAAGCTGGGCCAGGCCGTGATCGTCGAGAACCGCCCCGGCGCGTCAACCGTCATCGGCGCCAACGCCGTGGCGCAGGCGCAGCCCGACGGCTACACGCTGATGCTGTCGGGCAGCACCACCTACACCGTGCTGCCGGCGCTCAAGCGCGACCTGCCCTACGATCCGCGCCGCAGCTTCGCGCACATCGCCATCGTGGCCCTGGCGCCGGTGGTGCTGCTGGCGCAGAACAGCCTGCCGGCCGAGACCGCGCAACAGGCGGCCGAGCTGGCGCGCGACAAGACCGCCGGCGGCGGCCTGATGTACGGCACCTTCGGTCCAGGGTCGGCGCCGCACCTGGTGGGTGAAATGTTCGCCGAGGCCGCGGGCGCCAAAATGACGCCGGTGCCCTACAAGGGCAGCGCGCAGTTCATCACCGCGCTGATCGGCGGCGAAATCACGCTGGGCGTGGACACCGTGTCGTCGGCCGCGCCGCAGGTCAAGGCGGGCAAGGTGCGCGCGCTGGCCGTCACCGGCGAACACCGCGTGCCGCAGTTGCCGGACGTGCCGACCTTCATCGAAAGCGGCCTGCCCGGCGTCTCGATGGTGGGCTGGTACGGGCTGGTGGCGCCGGCTCGCACGCCGCCGCCGGTGCTGGACACGTTGAACCGCGCGGTCGCGGACATCATGGCCGACCCGCAGGTACGCCGCGCCATCGCCGACCTGGCGCTGGAGCCGGTCTACCTGGACGGCGCCGCCTTCACCGCGCGCATGGAACAGGAACTCAAGACCTTCGGCGAAGTGGGCCGGCGCGCCGACATCAAGCTGGACTGAAGCGCCCGCCCCGCGCGGGCGCCGGCGGGCCACGGTCCGCCGGCACGATGGCGTCGGGAATCGTCCTATTCCGACCCCATTTCGACTAGAATCGGAACCATTCTCAATAAAAGACCCGCGGCAGGGCTCGCGGCGGCGTCGATAGAAGAAAGAGGCGCGTTCTGAAACCCAGTTTCCGTTTGTCCATGGCCTGGCTCCACACCTGGGTCGGCCTGTGGTTTTCCTGGCTGCTGTTCGCCGTCTTCCTGACCGGGACGCTGGCGGTGTTCGCCGAACCCATCACCCACTGGATGACGCCGGAGCACCATGCGGCCGAGGCCGAAGCGGCGGCGCGCGAGCCCGTGAAGGTGGATCGCGCGCGCCGGCTCGATCTGGCGGTGCAGTACATGGCGCGGCATCACGCCGGCGCCGGCATGTGGGAGATCTGGCCGGTCAACCGCCACCACGACAACGGCCTGGTGGCCTACTGGTTCGACTCGAACGGCGCATACGCCGACGCCGAACTCGACCCCGAGACCGGCCGCGAACTGGACGAGGACCACCACGAGGCAGGCCGCGCCACCTTCGGCGGCGACCACTTCGTCGACTTCCACTACAACCTGCACGCGCAGCCCCTGGGCCTGTGGATCGTGGCCTTCGCCGCCATGGCGATGCTGGTGGCGATGGTTTCCGGCGTGGCGACGCACAAGCGCATCTTCAAGGACTTCTTCACCTTCCGCGCCAGCAAGGGCCAACGTTCGTGGCTGGACGCGCACAACGCCACCGCGGTGCTGACCCTGCCCTTCCAGTTCATGATCGCCTATACCGGCATCGTGATCTCGGCCTTCACGCTGATGCCAGCGCCCATCGCGGCGACCTATGGCCCCGGCGCCGAGGCCGCCCGCCTGTACCTGGCCGAACTGGCGCGCGAAGACCAGCCCCCGCTGACCGCCACCGCGCTCGCCGTGCCGGCCCTGGAACCGCTGGTCGCGCGCGCCGAACGGTTGATCGGGCAGACCGCGCGCGCCATCGTCATCAACAACCCCGAAGACGGCTCGATGCGGATCGCGGTCTATGGCTGGAACGAGGAGGCCGACCAGAACGTCCATATCAGCAGCACCACCGGCATGGCGGAATTCTCCGCCGCCACCGGCCAATTGCTGCGCCTGCGCGCCCCCGGCGGCGTCGAGGGCGGCGCCGCGCCGTTGACGCGCCAGGTGATGTCCGACCTGCACATGGTCAAGTTCGGCGGACTGGCGATGAAATGGCTGTACTTCGTGTGCGGCCTGGCCGGCAGCGCCATGATGGGCACCGGCGCGGTCTTGTTCATGGTCAAGCGCCGCAACCGGATGGGCGACGAATTCGGCGCCGCCACCGCGCGCGTCTACCGCCTGATCGAAGGCCTGAACGTGGCCGCGCTGGCCGGCCTGGCGATCGCCTGCGTCGCCTACCTGTGGGCCAACCGGCTGTTGCCGGTGTCGCTGCCGCAGCGCGCCGGCTGGGAACTGCGCGCCTTCTTCATCGTCTGGGCGCTGACGCTGGCCCATGCCTGGCTGTGCAGTCCGCGGCGCGCCTGGCTGTGGCAGCTGGGCCTGCTGTCGGCGCTGTGCCTGCTGCTGCCGCTGCTGTCCCTGCTGACGCTGGGCGACCATCCGCTGGCGCAGATCGCGCGCGGCGACTGGGAAAGCGCCGGGGTCGAACTGACGGCCGTGGCCATAGGCGTGGCGGCCGGCTGGGCCGCGCTGCGGCTGGGCCGCAAACCGCTGTCGGCGCCGCCGCCGCGCGATACGCGCGCTTCGCGGGAGGCCACGGCATGAATCTCAACGACGCCTTCGGCATCGCCATGGCGCTGCTGCTGACCTATTCCGGCATGGCCTGCCTGAGCCTGGCGATGCCGCGCCATTACGACCAGGTCTGGGGCCGCGATCCCTCGGCCGGCCATTCCCGCGTGCTGCGCGGCGCGGGCATCCTGCTGTTGCTGCTGGCGCTGCTGCCCTGCGTCGGCCTGTGGGGCAACACCGTGGGCGTGGTGGCCTGGCTGGGCTGGCTGTCGGCCGGCGCGTTGCTGTGGGTCGGCATGCTGTCGTGGTCGCCGCGCCCGGCCATGGGCACCGCCGCCCTGGCGCTGGTGATCTCGCTGGCCGGGGTCGGCTTCGGTTTCTAGGGCCGCATTGCGTCCGCGCCGGCCCGGCCGGGGCCGTTTGACCGGCATCAAGACAAGCCGACAAACGCCTCGATAGCCGGGCTTTCGACACCATAGGTGGTGGTAGAGTTTTCCTACCCCACAACATATGGTGTCAGCGATGCAACTCCAACACATCCTCAAGCGCGACGGCCGGGTCGTCGCATTCGACCGCGACAAGATCGCCGCGGCCATCGCCGCCGCCGGCCGCGGCACCGGAGAACTGGACGCCGACGTCGCGCAGGCGCTGACCGGCGCGGTGATCGAGGCGCTGGCCGCCGAAGGCAACGTCTGCCCCGGCGTGGAGACCATCCAGAACCAGGTCGAGGAAACGCTGGTCAAGGCCGGCTACTGGCGCACCGCCCGCGCCTACATCGTCTACCGCGAACAACACGCCCGCCTGCGCGCGCTGCGCCACACCCTGGTGGACGTGGAAAGCGCCATGGAGGAATACCTGGAACAGCGCGACTGGCGCGTCAACGCCAACGCCAACCAGGGCTACAGCCTGGGCGGGCTGATCCTTAACGTGGCCGGCAAGGTCACCGCCAACTACTGGCTGTCCAACGTCTTCACCCCCGAGGCCGGCCAGGCCCACCGCGATGGCGACATCCACATCCACGACCTGGACATGCTCAGCGGCTATTGCGCCGGCTGGTCCCTGCGCCAGCTGCTGACCGAAGGCTTCAACGGCATCCCCGGCAAGATCGAGGCCACGCCGCCGCGCCACATGTCGGCGGCCATCGGCCAGATCGTCAACTTCCTGGGCACGCTGCAGAACGAATGGGCCGGCGCCCAGGCCTTCAGTTCCTTCGACACCTACATGGCGCCCTTCATCCGGCGCGACGCGATGACCTACACCGAGGTCAAGCAGTGCATGCAGGAACTGATCTACAACCTCAACGTGCCCAGCCGCTGGGGCACGCAGACGCCGTTCACCAACCTGACCTTCGACTGGACCTGCCCGGCCGACCTGAAGGAACAGATCCCCTACGTCGGCGGCGAGGAAATGCCGTTCGCCTATGGCGACCTGCAGGCCGAGATGGACATGATCAACCGCGCCTACATCGAGGTGATGATGGCCGGCGACGCCAAGGGGCGCGTGTTCACCTTCCCGATTCCCACCTACAACATCACGCCCGACTTCGACTGGGACCACCCCAACACCGAGCGCCTGTTCGAAATGACCGCGCGCTACGGCCTGCCGTACTTCCAGAACTTCCTCAATTCCGACCTGGAGCCGCACATGGTGCGCTCCATGTGCTGCCGCCTGCAACTGGACCTGCGCGAACTGCTCAAGCGCGGCAACGGCCTGTTCGGCTCGGCCGAGCAGACCGGGTCGGTGGGCGTGGTGACCGTCAACTGCGCCCGCCTGGGCCACACCTGCCGCGGCGACGAGGCAGCGCTGATGGCGCGCCTGGATCACCTGCTGGGCCTGGGCCGCGACGTGCTGGAAACCAAGCGCAAGGTGGTGCAGCGCTACATCGACCAGGGGCTGTACCCGTACACGCGGCGCTACCTCGGCACGCTGCGCAACCACTTCAGCACGCTGGGCGTGAACGGCATCAACGAGATGATCCGCAACTTCAGCGGCGACGCCGAGGACGTCACCACGCCGGCCGGCCATGCGCTGGCGGTGCGCCTGCTGGATCGGGTGCGGGCGCGCATGACCGAGTTCCAGGAAGAGACCGGGCACCTCTACAACCTGGAGGCCACGCCCGCCGAAGGCACCACCTACCGCTTCGCCCGCGAAGACCGCAAGCGCTACCCCGGCATCCTGCAGGCGGGCACCGAGGCCCAGCCCTACTACACCAACTCCAGCCAGCTGCCGGTGGGCCACACCGACGATCCGTTCGAGGCGCTGGCCCTGCAGGAGTCGCTGCAGGGCAAGTACACCGGCGGCACCGTGCTGCATCTGTACATGAACGAGGCCGTGTCGTCGGCCAGCGCGTGCAAGGAACTGGTGCGGCGCGCGCTGTCGAATTTCCGGCTGCCGTACATCACCGTCACGCCGACGTTCTCGATCTGCCCGAACCACGGCTATCTGGCCGGGCACCACGAGTTCTGCCCGAAGTGCGACGCCGAATTGCTGGCCAGGCAGGCGTCTTGCTGCGCGCCGGCCTGACCGCCGCTGTCGACCGCTTTTTTCCCCGGGCGATCCCCGCCCGGCCTTTCCCCAAGGAGCCGTTATGCAAACCGTGATCTCTCCCGAAGCCGCCGCCCCGCAGGCGCTGCGCCTGGACGACAGCCAGCGCGTGCGCTGCGAAGTCTGGACCCGCGTCATGGGCTACCACCGCCCCGTGTCTTCCTTCAATACCGGCAAACAAGGCGAATTCAATGAACGCCGCTTCTTCGTCGAACAACGTGCCTGAAGCGGCCGGCGGCCGCAAGGCCGCCCCCGCCCGCCACCCACCGCGCATGGCCTATGCCGCGCCGCCGCGGTCGGCGGCCCAGCCGCTGCCGCGCCATTCCCCGGCGGTGGGCGGGCTGACGCCGTTTTCCACCGTGGACTGGCCCGGCACGCTGGCCGCCGTCATCTTCATCGCCGGCTGTCCGTGGCGCTGCCACTACTGCCACAACCCCGAACTGCAGACGCGCAACGCGCGCTACGACTGGCGCGACGTGCGCGCCTTCCTCGACAACCGCCAGGGGCTGCTGGACGCCGTGGTGTTCTCCGGCGGCGAACCGCTGAGCGAGCCGCGCCTGCCGTCGATGATCCGCGAGGCGCGGCGCATGGGCTATCGCATCGGCCTGCACACGGCCGGCATCTATCCGCTGCGGCTGGCCGACGTGCTGCGCTACCTGGACTGGGTCGGCCTGGACATCAAGGCCGACGCGCAGGGCTATGACGACATCACCGGCCGGCGCGATTCGCACCGCCCGGCGCAGGCCTGCCTGACGCAGTTGCTGACGGCCGGCGTGGATTTCGAATGCCGCATCACCTGGCATCCCGACTGGCTCGACGAGACCCGGTTGCTGGGATTGGCGCGCGAACTGGCGCGGCGCGGCGTCAAGCGCTTCGCGGTGCAGGGCGCGCGCAGCTGCCCCAGCACGCCGCCGGCGCGGCTGCTGGGCACGCAGGCACAGGCTTTGCTGCGCGGCTGGTTCGAGGAATTCGCCTACCGCTGAGCGCTGGCGCGTCCCAGGCGCGCCGCCAGCGCCGCGTGAAAGCGCGGCGACGCCACCGCGCCCACATTGCAGCGCGACCACGGCGACACGGCGGTCGGGTCGACGCTGAACACCCGGCCCGGCGCCATGATGACCTTCTCGGGCATCAGGTCCTGGGCCAGCGCCAGCGAATTGTCCACGCCCGGAAACGCCGACCACAGGTACAGCGAGCTGGTGGGCCGCGCGTAGACCTCGGCGCCCAGCGAATCCAGCACCCGCAGCGCGTCGCCGGTGGCCGCCTCCAGCCGCTGGCGCAGGCGCACCAGATGGCGTTCGTAGTGGCCGTCGCGCAGCATCACGTCGACCATGCGCTCGCAGTATTCCGAACTGCTGACGTGCACCAGCGCCTTCAGGTCCGCCAGATCGCTGGCCAGGCCCGCGCCGCAGGCGATGAAGCCGACCCGCAAGGCCGCCGAGAACGACTTCGAGAAACTGCCGATGTAGACCGTGCGTTCCAGCTGATCCAGCGCCGATAGCCGCACCGCCGAGGTCGGCTTGAAGTCGGCCAGCGGGTCGTTCTCCACCACGATCAGGTTGTAGCGCTCGGACAGCTGCAGCAGCTTGTAGGCCTTGGCTGGCGAGATGTCCGAACCAGTGGGATTGTGCGCCAGCGACTGGGTGAAAAAGAGGCGCGGCTTCTCGCGCTGCAACAAGGCCTCCAGCGCCGCCAGGTCAGGCCCGTCCGCCAGGCGCGGCACGCCCAGCATGCGCACGCCCGCCAGCTTGAGCTTGCCGAACAGCGGGTAGTAGCCCGGATCGTCCACCAGCGCCGCCGCGCCCGGCGGCAGGAAGTAGCGGATCACCAGGTCCATGGCCTCGTTGGCGCCGTGCGTCAACACCAGTTGCGACGGCGCCGCGCTGATGCCGACGTCGCCCAGCTTGCGCACCAGGCTCTCGCGCAGCGGCGCGTAGCCGAAGCGGCTGCCATAGCGGAACAGCGTGCCCAGGCCGGTGCGCACCACCTTCTGGTGATAGCGGTCCATGCGCATGTCGGCCAGCCATTCCACCGGCGGGAAACCGTCGCCGGCGGCGATGGCGTCTGGTTGGGTCTTGAGCTGCTCGCGCATCAGCCAGACGATGTCCATGGCGCGGCTCAACTGGCCCGGCTCCTCGTCGGCGGCGCGCCGCGCCGGTCCGGTATCGAGCACGTAGAAGCCCGAGCCGCGGCGCGGTTCCACCAGCCCGCGCGCCACCAGCATCTCGAACGCCACCACCACGGTGTTCTTGGCGTAGCGGTGCAATTGCGCCAGCTCGCGCAGCGATGGCAATTTATCGCCCGGGCGGTAGACGCCCTCGGCGATCTGGCGCCCGATCAGGCGCGCCAGGCTTTCGGCGATGGGCGCGGCGCGCGGGGCGCGGCCCGGGGAGTTATCGGCGTCCACGGCGTGGTTTCCAGCGGGAAAAAGTCGAAAATTGGTGCAGTGCGATGGTACTGTTCGCCCAAACTGTACCTCTGAATGCCGGTACAGTTTACCTAGAATCTGGCCACCCAATTCTTAGATTTCCGATGGAGACACATGCCATGGTGGCCGATTCACGCCTGCCCAACTTCCGCGCCCTCACCCCCGCCCAACGCCTCGCCGCCATCGCCGACGCGGCCGGCCTGACGCCCGAGGAACGCCAGCAACTGGCCGAACCGGGCGCGCTGGGCCTGGACCGCGCCGACGGCATGATCGAGAACGTCATCGGCGCCTTCGAGCTGCCGCTGGGCGTGGCCGGCAACTTCCAGGTCAACGGCCGCGACGTGCTGGTGCCGATGGCGGTGGAAGAACCGTCGGTGGTGGCGGCCGCCTCGTTCATGGCCAAGCTGGCGCGCGAGAATGGTGGCTTCGAAACCTCCAGCACCCGGCCGCTGATGCGCGCCCAGGTGCAGGTGCTGGGCCTGACCGATCCGCACGGCGCGCGCGTCGCCCTGCTGCGCGAGCGCGAGCGCATCGTCAAGCTGGCCAACAGCCGCGACCAGGTGCTGATCGGCCTGGGCGGCGGCTGCCAGGACATCGAGGCGCACGTGTTCGCCGACACGCCGCGCGGCCCGATGCTGGTGCTGCACCTGATCGTCGACGTGCGCGACGCCATGGGCGCCAACACCGTCAACACCATGGCCGAGGCCGTGGCGCCGCTGGTCGAGGAGATCACCGGCGGCACGGTGCGGCTGCGCATCCTGTCCAACCTGGCCGACCTGCGCCTGTCGCGGGCCCGCGTGCGCCTGACGCCGCAAACGCTCGACACCAAGGACCGCAGCGGCGCCGAGATCATCGAGGGCGTGCTGGACGCCTACGTGTTCGCCGCCACCGACCCGTACCGCGCCGCCACCCACAACAAGGGCATCATGAACGGCATCGACCCGGTCATCGTCGCCACCGGCAACGATTGGCGCGCGGTCGAGGCTGGCGCCCATGCCTACGCCTGCCGCGACGGCCGCTACACCTCGCTGACGCATTGGGAAAAGGACGCCAGCGGCGCCCTGGTCGGCACGCTGGAAATGCCGATGCCGGTGGGCCTGGTGGGCGGCGCCACCAAGACCCATCCGCTGGCGCGGCTGGCGCTCAAGATCATGGCGGTGCGCTCGGCCCAGGAACTGGGCGAGATCGCCGTGGCCGTGGGCCTGGCGCAGAACCTGGGCGCGCTGCGCGCCCTGGCCACCGAGGGCATCCAGCGCGGCCACATGGCGCTGCACGCGCGCAACATCGCGCTGACGGTGGGCGCGGTGGGCGCCGAAGTCGACCAGTTGGCCCGCCGCATGGCCGAGGAAAAGGACGTGCGCGCCGACCGCGCGCTGGCGCTGCTGGAGGAACTGCGGAAACCGGCCTGACGGCGCGGCACGGCCGGCGCAGGCACGCCGGCCGCACAAGAACAGAGGCGGCGCCGGGAACCTCCCGCGCCACCCGTCCATCAAGGAGACAGACATGGAAAGAGACAGCAAGGCGTCCGCCGGACGCCTGGCCGAAGTATGGAACGACACGGTCGACCTGCGCCACCTGGCGTGGGCCATCGCCATCGGCATCGCCGTCAGCGTGGCCGGCTTCTACGCCGCCAGCGGCTGGCTGCGCGACAAGGTCGCCTCGCCCGAACTGGCGCATGCCTACGCCATGCTGGCCGGGCTGGCCGGCTGCGTGCTGGCGGGCGTGATCTGCGCCCGCCTGTTCCCGCCCAAGCGCGAAGTGGTCGAGCACAGCGCCTCGCACGATCCGGCCTGGCGCGCCGAGGTGCTGGCCGAACTGGCCGCGCAACCGGGCGGCCTGGGCACGCTGGCCGACCTGCCGCCCGCGGTGGTCAAGGAGCTGAAGGAACTGGACCTGTACGAGCTGTTCGCCGCCCCCGCCGCGGCCCCGGCGCCGCAGGGCCGGCCGCAAAACGTGCGTGAAGAGGTGCCGGCATGAGCGATCCCGTGTTGCTTGAACAGATCATGGTGGCCGCCGGCATGGGTCTCCTGGGCGCGGTGGTGTTCGCCGCCATTGGCCTGGTGTCCGGCACCGACGAGACCACCACGCTGGCGCCGCTGACGCTGCTGGTGGTGCTGCTGGGCGTGCCGCCCGCCGGCGTCTTCACCTTCTTCCTGGCCGGCGCGGTGGCCAAGCACATGACCCACGCGGTGCCGACGGCGCTGCTGGGCATCCCCGGCGACACGCTGGCCACGCCGCTGCTGCAGGACGCCAACATGCTGCGCAAGCTCGGCGTGCCGCACATCGCGCTGCGCAAGATGGTGTCGGGCGCCATCGTCGCCGCCTTCGTGGCGGTGCCGCTGGCGGTGCTGTTCGCCGTGCTGCTGGCGCCGTTCGGCGGCGCCATCACCAAGTCGGCGCCGTGGATCTTCCTGGCCGCGGCGGTGCTGATCGCCTATTTCTCGGCCGGCCGCTGGGCCGCGGTGGCGCTGCTGGTGCCGTTCGTGGTGGTGATCGTGGCGCTGCAGAGCCTGACCGCCAAGTACGGCGTCAAGCTCAGCATCAGCTACTTCCTGGGCATCGCCATCGGCCCGCTGATCGCCGACCTGTTCACCGTGATCGCGCCGCAGGGCCGCGCCAAAATGATGCGCGACAAGGTGCGCACGTTCTCGCTGGCGCCGGACGTCAAGGGCTGGTCGGGCTACTTCCCCAACCCGCTCAAGGTGATGGACCGCATCCAGACCCGCTGGACCCTGGCCACCGCCACCATCTCCAGCGCCACCTTCGTGTTCAGCCCGGTGGCGATGACGGTGGTGCTGGGCGAACTGGTGGGCTCGCGCGTCAAGCACGCCTATCACCGCCTGACCACGGTGCTGAGCGCGCGCAACGGCGTCACCGAGGCCACCTACATCGCCGAGGCCCTGATCCCGCTGATCGCTTTCGGCCTGCCGCTCAGCCCGGTGGCCGCCGGTCCGGCCGCGCCGCTGTTCAACGCGCCGCCGCGCTTCACGGTGGATGCGGCCAGCGGCCAGACCCACAACCTGCACAACCTGCTGAACCACTGGGAGTTCCTGGGCTACGGCATGCTGGCGGTGCTGCTGGCGGCGATCGTGTCGTATCCGTTCGCCATGAACTTCGCGCGCCGCGCCGCGCTGTTCGTGTCGCGCAAGGTCAGCCACGAGGCCATCATCGCCACCTTCGTCGGCCTGATCATCGTGATCAGCGTGTGGGAAGGCCAGTTCCTGGGCCTGCTGGTGATCCTGACCATGGGCCTGTTCGGCGGCCTGCTGTCGCGCCTGTTCGGCTTTAACACCGGCGTGCAGTTCATGGGCTACTACACCGCCGTGCTGACGGTGCCGGCGCTGGTCAAGCTGGTGGCGTGATTCACCGGCGGCAAGGGGCGGAGCCGCCGTGCTCCGCCCCTTTTTTGCTTTTGCGGCGACCGCGTCCGGGCGCGGCGCCTTCATCCCCCCCGATTTCCCCCGCCCGCTTGATCCCGCGCAAGGCGGCGCGGCATGCCTTGCTCTAGCCTCGGAGCCACTGTTCCCAATAAAGGCTCCCATTTCATGACGTGGTTCAAATCCCTCACACTCGCCGGACGCGAATTGCTGCCCATCGTCCAGGGCGGCATGGGCGTCGGCGTATCCGCCCATCGCCTGGCCGGCGCGGTCGCCAGCCAGAACGCGGTCGGCACCATTGCCAGTGTGGACTTGCGCCATCACCATCCGGACCTGATCGAGCAGACCGAGGACTGCCGCGACCGCGAGCAGATCGACAACGCCAACCTGGTGGCCCTGGACCGTGAAGTGCGCGCCGCGCTCGACACCTCGCAGGGGCGCGGCGTGGTGGCCGTGAACGTCATGAAGGCGGTGCGCGACCATCCCGCGCTGGTGCGCCAGGCCTGCGAAAGCGGCGCCCAGGCCATCGTCATGGGCGCCGGCCTGCCGCTGGACCTGCCCGACATGACCGCCGACTATCCCAAGGTGGCCCTGGTGCCGATCCTGTCCGAAGCGCGCGGCGTGGCGGCGGTGCTGAAGAAATGGATGAAGAAAGGCCGCATGGCCGACGCCGTGGTCATCGAGCACCCCGGCTACGCCGGCGGCCACCTGGGCGCGGCCCGCCTGGACGACATCCACGATGAACGCTTCGACTTCAAGCGCGTGCTGGCCGAATGCCGCCAGTTGTTCCAGGACCTGCAACTGGGCCGCGACGCCCCGCGCCTGATCGTGGCCGGCGGCGTCGGCAGCCATGAACAGGTACGCCACTGGCTCGGCAACGGCGCCGACGGCGTGCAGGTCGGCACGGCCTTCGCCGTGACCCGGGAAGGCGACGCGCACGAGAATTTCAAGCGCGTGCTGATGGAAGCCGACCCCGACAAGCTGGCCGAATTCACCAGCGTCGCCGGCCTGCCGGCCCGCGCCGTGCCGACGCCCTGGCTGACGCGCTACCTGCGCCAGGAAAAGACGCTGCAGGAAAACACCCGCTGCGACGCGCGCCGCTGCAGCCAGCGCATGGACTGCCTGACGCAGTGCGGACTGCGCGACGGCATCGCGCGCTTCGGCCAGTTCTGCATCGACCTGAAGCTGGCCGCCGCCATGCGCGGCGAAGTCAGCCGCGGCCTGTTCTTCCGGGGCGCCTCCAAGCTGCCGTTCGGCGACGCCATGCGCAGCGTGCGCGAACTGATGGACTACCTGCTGAACGGCAGGATGCCGACGGCGGCCTGACCGGCCGGCCCGCGGCTGCCTCCTTCATACGGGGCCGGGAAAATTATTGAACGACGTATAATCTTATTTTTCGTTCAATAATTTCCCGCCCCATGTCCCTCGCCGATCCGCACGACTCCCCTGCCCCCGGCCTGCGCGAGCGCAAGCGCCAGCAGACGCTGGACCATCTGTCCCAGACCGCCTACCGCCTGTTCGAGACCCTGGGCTACGAGGTCGTCACCATGGAGCAGATCGCGGCCCAGGCGGACGTTTCCAAGGGCACGCTGTACAACCATTTCCCGGTCAAGGAAGCCCTGCTGGCGCACCGCTTCCACGCCGAGCTGGCCGCCAGCATGGTGGACCTGCTGCCCAGGCTGCGCACGGTGCCCGGCTTTGCCGCGCGGCTCAGGCGTGTCCTGCACGCCTCCGCGCATTGGTCCGAAGCCAACCGCGCCTATCTCGGGCCCTACCTGCGCTACCGCCTGTCGACCCTGCGCCCCGACGCCCAGGGCGACGGCCGCTCGCCGCGCAGCGGCTTGCAGACGCTGTTCCACAGCCTCATCACGCAAGGGCAGCAGGCGGGCCAATTGCGTGCCGACCTGCCTGCCGACCTGCTCACGCACCAACTGCAGTTCCTGCACCTGGGCGCGCTGCTGCGCTGGCTCGACCTGCCCGGCGCCAGCCTGCGGCGCGAATTCGATGCGCTGCTTTCATTGTTCCTGCAAGGCGCGGCGCCATCCGGGAGCGCCGCGTGACCACCGCGGCCATCCTGGACTGGGCCGCCGCCCGCGAGGCTGGCGTCGCGGGCGCGGGCGGCAAGGGCTGGCAGTTGGCGCGCATGGCGCACCTCGGGGTTCCGGTGCCGCCGGGCTTCGTGCTGGCGGCGTCCGCCAGCCTCGCGCGGCGCCCCGGCGAGCCCGTGGCCGACGCGCTGGCGCAGGCGCTGCACGAGGCCCTGCGCCAGCGCGGCTGGCTCGACCTGCCCCTGGCGCTGCGCTCCTCGTCGCCCCAGGAAGACGCGCGCACCGCATCGTTCGCCGGCATCCATCTGTCGTGCCTGAACGTGCGCGGCGCGGCGGCGGCCGTCGACGCCGCGCGACACATCTGGGACTCGGCCTGGTCGCCGCAGGCGGACGCCTACCGCCAGCGCCTCGGCCTGCAAGCCGAAGAACGCCCCATGGCCGTGGTGGTCATGCCCCTGCTGCCCGCCACGTCCTCCGGCATCGCCTTCACCTGCGACCCGCTCGGCGGCCGCCTCGATCGCATGGTGATCCACGCCAACTGGGGCCTGGGCGAATCCCTGGTGGGCGGCCAGGCCGAGGGTGACGAATACCACTTGCACGCGGATGCCCGTCAATTGGCCTGGCCCCTGGCCCGCCAACGCATCGGCGCCAAACGCCGCGCCAGCCTGCCCGCCACTGGCGGCGGCACACAACTGGTGGAGCAGTCGGCGGCGCGGGCAGCGCAGCCCGTCCTGACGCCCGCGCAGGTGGACGCGCTGGCCGCCCTGGCGCGCGACGCCGCCCGCGCCCTGGACTATTCCGGCGCCCCTTACGACCTGGAATGGGTCCACGACGGCCAGGATTTCTGGATCGTGCAGGCCCGGCCCGTCACCGCCATGGCGCGTCACACCTACCCCGGCCTGCAATCGCAACCTTCCTACTGGTCGCGCGGCAATACCCGCGAAGTGCTGCCTTTGCCCATGTCCGCGCTGGAATGGGACGGCGGCCGCCTGATGGCCGAGCGCATGCTGACTCGCGGCTTCGAACTGAGCGGCTACCGCACGCTGCCGGGCGCGCGCCTGGCGGCAATGTTCGACGGCCGCGTCTACCTGGACGCCTCCGTGATCCAGTGGGTCGGCCACGATGCGCTCGGCATCGCCCCGAGCGCCATGAACGCGCTGCTGGGCGGCCCGCAGCCCGAGATCCAGGTGCCCGCGCCCGGCCTGGCGCAGCGCTGGCGCCACGCACTGCGCATGCTGCGCTACCTGCGCCGGGCCGGGCCGCTGCGGCGCCGCGCCGACGCCGACCTGCCGCGCCAGTTCGCGCGGGCGCGGGCCTGGCTGGATGAAACGCCGCCGGCCGACAGCGCGGCGCTGGGCGCGCGCCTGCTGGAGCAATTCCGCACCGTGGCCGCCGCCGACGACCTGTTCTTCCTGCAAGGCTCGGGCGGCGGCGCCCTGTCCAAACTGCTGGAATGGGTGGAACGCGCCCGTCCCGGCCAAGGCCATGCGCTGACCGCGGCGCTGATGGCCGGCGGCGAACCCAGCGTGACGGCGGCCCAAAGCTATGACCTGATGGCGCTGGCGCAACGGGCGGCGCGCGAACCGCACACCCTGGCCTGGCTGCGCGAGCCGGGCCGCGATGGCGCCGCCTGGGCCTGGCGCCTGCCGCCGGACAGCGCCTTCCGCCAGGCGCTGGCGGATTTCCTGGGGCGCTACGGCCATCGCGCGGTGTACGAAACCTATCTGCGCAATCCGCGCTGGCGCGAAGCGCCCGACTACCTGCTGGACAGCGTGCTGAACCTGATCGGCGCCGACCCCGCGGCGCTGCGCGCCCGCCAGGAACGGGCCGCGCGCGAGGCATGGCACGCCGTGCGCGCCGCCCTGCCCTGGTGGCAACGTCCGCTGGCCGCGAAGCTGTTGGCGGCCGCGCGCCGTGAAGGCGCCCAGCGCGAAGCCGCGCGCAGCGTGCTGGTGGCGTACCTGGCGGCGGCGCGCCGCAGCGCGCTGGAGCTGGGCACGCGCATGCGTGGCGCGGACGGCCTGGCGGCCGCCGACGACATCTTCCACCTGACCGCCGAAGAGATCTTCGCGCTCGCCGCGGGCCGTCTCGCCCCCGCGGCCGCCGCGCGCCGCGCCGCCGACCGGTGCGCGCGCCTGGCGGCGTGGGCCGAAGCGCCCGATCGCGACGTGATCGTCGAATACGGCGAGGCGCCCCCGGTGGTCGCGCCCGCCGCGCCGGTCGGTGGCAACGCCTCCTGGCGCGGCACGCCGGTCGCCAGCGGCCGGGCGCAGGGCCCCGCCTTCGTCGCCCAGGATCCGCACGCGGCGCTGGCGATGCCGGCCGGCGCCATCCTGGTGGCGCCCTCCACCGATCCGGCTTGGACGCCGCTGTTCCTGCGCGCCGGAGCGGTGGTCATGGAGGCCGGCGGCTACCTGTCGCACGGCGCCATCGTCGCGCGCGAGTTCGGCATACCGGCCGTGGTCAACGTGCAGGGTATCCTGCGCCAGGTGGCCAGCGGCGACTGGCTGGAGGTCGACGCCGCGCGAGGCACGGTGCGGCGCCTGCCGGCGCCCGCCGGCGCGGCAACCCCCGACGGCGGCCCGCCGCGGCCTCGGCAGCCTTAGCGGAGGTCGCCGTCGGGCGGCGTCGGCTCAGCGCGCCGCCGGCAGGTCGAACTCGAATACCGCGCCGGGCTCGGGCCGCTCCACCAGCCGGATGTCGCTGTGGTGCAGTTGCAGGATGCGGTGCACGATCACCAGCCCCAGCCCGCCGCCATCGCGCGGCCCGTTGGCCAGCACCGAGGCGCGGGTGAACAGGCCGGCGCGCAAGGCTTCGGGAATGCCCGCGCCGTTGTCGCTGACCCGCACCTGCACGCCGCCGCGCACCGCGCCCAGGCGCAGCTCGATGCGCCCGCCCGGGGCCGTGTGGCGGATGGCATTGTCCAGCAGATTGGTCAGCACCCGCTCGATCATGCCCAGGTCGGCGCGCACCGGCGGCAGTTCCTGGTCGATGGCGGTGGTAAGCCGCTGCTGGCGCGCCTCGGCGGCCAATTCGAATTTCTGGATCACATCCTGCGCCAGCTCGGGCAGCGAGAACGTTTCAGGCTCCAGCCGCACCAGCCCGGACTCCAGCCGCGCCAGCTCGAACAGTTCCTGCGCCAGCCGGCCGACCTTGCGGCTCTGCGCCAGCGCGATATCCAGGTAGCGGCGGCGCTCGCCGGCATCCAGCGTTTCGTCCTTGAGCCGCAGCGTTTCCAGATAGCCGTGCAGCGAGGTCAGCGGCGTGCGCAGGTCGTGCGAGATGTTCGCCACCAGGTCGCGCCGCTGCTGGTCCTGGCGTGTCAGTTCGCGCCACTGCTCGGAGATGCGCCGTCCCATCTGCACGAAGCTGCGGCGCAGCAGCGAAATCTCGTCGCCGCTGGTATCGCCGGCGTCGGCCGGCTTTTCCAGCGCTGCCAGCGCGCGGCCGCCGTCGTCGCCGAAGGCGCGCACCGCGCGCGTCAGCCCCCGCAGCGGCCGCGTGATCAGGCCGAATGCCGCCAGGCCCGCCACCAGGCCCAGCAAGGCCACCAGCGCGATCGACCACAGGGTGGTGCGCAGCACCGCGCTGCGCGAGGCCGCCATGGCCAGCGCGTCGTGCGCCTGGCCTTGCAGCACCACATAGACATAACCCTGCTCGCGCCCCGCCACGCGCACCGGGGCGGCCGAGAACACCTTGGCGGTATCCAGGTGGCGCGGATCGTCGCCCGCGATCGGCAGCGCCCCGCCCGCCAGGAAGCGGCGCACCGGCGCCAGATCCACGCGGTCGCGCTTGATCTGCCCGGGCGGCGCCGCGTCGCCGACGATGCGGCCGTCGTTGTCCAGCAAGTAGACCTCGACCGCCGGATTCACCATCATCAGCATCGAGAACAGCGAGCGCACCGCCTCCGGCTTCCAGCCATTGGCGTCCATCAACTCGTTGGTGCCGGCGATGTGCTGCGCCAGGCCGCTGGACAGCCGCTGCACCACTTCCTGTTCGTAGCGCAGGTTGGCCGAGATCTGCAGCCAGGCCGACGCGCCGCAGCAAGCCAGCAGCAGCAAGGCGAACACGGCCGACAGGCGCTGGGTCAGGGTCAGGCGCTTCATGGCGTCGGCTCCGCCGGCGCGCCCGGCGCCGCCGCGAACTTGTAGCCGCGGCCCCAGACCGTCAGGATGCGCTGCGGATTGGACGGATCGGCCTCGATCTTGGTGCGCAGCCGGTTGATGTGGGTGTTGACGGTGTGCTCGTAGCCCTCGTGCTGGTAGCCCCAGACCTGGTTCAGCAGGTCGAGCCGCGAGAACACCTTGTCCGGATTGCGGGCGAAGAAATGCAGCAGGTCGAACTCGCGCGGCGTCAGCTCCAGCCGGCGCTCGTCGACCGAGGCGGTGCGGGCGATCGGGTCGATGGCCACGCCGTGCTGGCGCAGGCTGCCGGCGTCGATGCGGGCATTGCGCTCCAGCGCCTCGGTGCGGCGCAGCAGCGCGCGCACCCGCGCCACCAGCTCCAGCATCGAGAACGGCTTGGCCAGGTAGTCGTCGGCGCCCAGTTCCAGGCCGAGGATGCGGTGCACCTCGCTGGAGCGGGCGCTGGTGATGATGATCGGGGTGTAGCGCGTCATGGCGCGGGCGCGCTTGCAGATTTCCAGGCCGTCGATGCCGGGCAGCATCAGGTCCAGCACCAGCGCGTCCCAGCCGCCCTCTTCGAGCCGGCGCATGCCTTCGTTGCCGTCGGCGGCGTGCTCGACGGCATAGCCCTCGTCACGCAGGTGCAGGCGCAGCAATTCGGCGATGTGGGCGTCGTCTTCGACGATCAGGACGCGGCGGGGCGTATCCATAGGGGCTCGGTGCAAGGGTGGCGGCCGGGGCCGCGGACAGCGCCGGGCGCGGGCGATCCGCCCCCGGCAGCGCTATTGTCGCCAATCCATGGCCGGCGAGTTATCACATTTATTTTAAGTTTGCGTGAGGACTTCGATATCGGCGCCGGGGAAGAATGGCTGCAACGACAACAACCGCCTCCCCGAGGAGCCCCGCCATGATGGCCACGCCCGCCACCCCAGACGCCCCCGCCGCCCCGGCGCCCGACAGCCGCGGCCCGGTCCATCCCGGCTGGCTGCGCATCGTGCATTGGCTCAATGCGCTGGCCGTGGTCATCATGGTGACCAGCGGCTGGCGCATTTACAACGCCGCGCCGTTCTTCGACTTCACCTTTC
The DNA here is from genome assembly GCF_001457475.1 of Achromobacter xylosoxidans. NCBI lineage: Bacteria > Pseudomonadati > Pseudomonadota > Betaproteobacteria > Burkholderiales > Alcaligenaceae > Achromobacter > Achromobacter xylosoxidans. Next base: position 3,396,691 of record NZ_LN831029.1, read on the forward strand.
CCAACGGCGCCACCCTGGGCGGCTGGCTGGGCGGCGCGCTGCAATGGCACTTCGCCGGCATGTGGCTGCTGCTGGTCAACGGCCTGCTCTACCTGGGGCTGAACCTGACCACCGGCCGCCTGTGGCGCAAGTTCTTCCCGGTCGGCCCGCGCGGCGTCGCCCGCGACTTGGCCGCGGCCCTGCGCGGCAAGCTGTCGCACGCCGACCCGCGCCACTACAACCAGGTGCAGCGGCTGGCCTATCTGTTCGTCATCGCGGATATCACGGTGCTGGTCCTGTCGGGCCTGGTGCTGTGGAAGTCGGTGCAGTTCGACACCCTGCGCACGCTGCTGGGCGGCTATGAATTCGCGCGCCGCATCCATTTCTTCGCCATGGCGCTGCTGGTGGCGTTCGTGGCGGTGCACCTGGTCATGGTGGCGCTGGTGCCGCGCAGCCTCATCGCCATGATCCGCGGCAAATAAGGAGACCCTCGTGAGCGCAAAACGACGCCTGTCGCTGCTGGGCCTGGACGGCCCCGCCATCCTCAAGGAAGCCGTGAAGATCCTGGACAAGCGGGTCGAGGCGCCCTCGCGCCGGGCCTTCCTGCGCCGCGGCCTGACGCTGGGCGGGCTGGCGATGCTGTCCGGATGCACGCTGTCCGACGACGAAAACGTCGAAAAGGCGCTGACCGCGGTGTCGCGCTTGAACGATCGCGTGCAGGGCTGGATCTTCGACCCGAACAAGCTGGCACCCACCTACCCGGAATCGATGATCACCCGCCCGTTCCCGTTCAATGCCTATTACGGCATCGACGAGGTGCGGCAGGTCGAGGAAGAGAGCTTCCGGCTGGAAGTCACCGGCCTGGTGGCGGACAAGCGCCGCTGGCGGCTGGACGAGCTGCGCGCCATGGCGCAGATCGACCAGGTCACGCGCCACATCTGCGTCGAAGGCTGGAGCGCCATCGGCAAATGGGGCGGCGTGCCGTTCTCGGCCTTCCTGAAGCGCGTGGGCGCCGACCTGACGGCGAAGTACGTCGGCTTCAAGTGCGCCGACGACTACTACACCAGCATCGACATGCCCACCGCATTGCATCCGCAGACCATCCTGGCGCTGACCTACGACGGCAAGACGCTGCCGCCGGAGTACGGCTTCCCGATGAAGCTGCGGATGCCCACCAAGCTTGGCTACAAGAACCCCAAGCACATCCAGGCGATTTTCGTCACCAACACCTACCCGGGCGGTTACTGGGAGGACCAGGGCTACAACTGGTTCGGCGGCAGCTAGGTGCTTTTTTCTTTCCACCACGACACACCAGAGGAACGCATCATGAAGACACTCACCACCGCCGCATTTTCGCTGTGCCTGGCCTTTGGCGCGGTTGCCGCGCACGCGGCCGACAACATGTCCAAGGACGGCATGGCCAAGAGCGGCATGTCGAAAGATGGCATGTCGAAGGATGGCATGTCGAAGGACGGCATGGCCAAGGATGGCATGTCGAAGAACTCCATGTCCAAGGACGGCATGTCGCACGACGGCATGAAGAAGGACGGCATGGCCAAGGATGGCATGTCGAAAGACGGGATGTCCAAGGGCGGTATGTCGAAGGACGGCATGTCCAAGGGCGGCTCCATGAGCAAGGACAGCATGGGCAAGTAGGCCAGCCGACCGCCCCGTCGGCGCCGGCCCGGCCGCGCCGACGGCCGGCCCGCGGCCACGCGGCCCCCATGAGCCATTCACCGAGGAACTTCCCATGAAACTGACACGCAGGCATTTCCTGGGCGCGAGCGGTGTATTCGCCGCCGCCGGCCTGGCGCCGCTGCTGGCCGGGCGTGGCGCCCGTGCCGCGCAGCCCCGCGCCTATCCCTATGCCCTGAGCGACGCCGAATGGCGCGCCAGGCTGACCAAGGCGCAATACGAGGTGCTGCGCCAGGAAGGCACCGAACGGCCCTACACCAGCCCGCTCAACGACGAGCACCGCGCCGGCACGTTCGCCTGCGCCGGCTGCGCCCAGAAGCTGTTCTCGTCGGCCACCAAGTTCGACAGCGGCACGGGCTGGCCCAGCTTCTGGCAGCCGCTGGAACGCGCCGTCGACACGCTGGAAGACCGCAGCTTCGGCATGACCCGCACCGCCGTCAATTGCAGCAACTGCGGCGGCCATCTGGGCCACGTCTTCGACGACGGGCCGCGCCCGACCGGACTGCGCTACTGCATGAACGGCGTGGCCTTGAGCTTCACCCCGCGGGCCTGACCTGGGCCGCCTTTTTTTTCGAGGATTGCGCATCATGCCCCTTCTTTCCCTCTCCCGCGCCACGCTGGCCGCCGCCGGCGCCCTGTTCGCCCTGGGCTCGGCCGGCGCCGCCGAAACCGCCTTCGTCATTCCGCCGCCCGCGCTCGACGCCCCGGCCGGCGCGGCCCAGGAAAAGGCCGTGATCGCCGGCGGCTGCTTCTGGGGCGTGCAGGCGGTGTTCCAGCACGTCAAGGGCGTCACCTCGGCGGTCTCCGGCTACGCCGGCGGCCAGGCGTCCACCGCCGACTACGACACCGTCAGCGGCGGCCGCAGCGGCCACGCGGAATCCGTCGAGATCACCTACGACCCCAGCCAGGTCAGCTATGGCCAGCTGCTGCAGATCTATTTCTCGGTGGCGCACGATCCCACCCAGCTCAACCGCCAGGGTCCGGACAGCGGCACGCAGTACCGGTCCACGGTGTTCCCGGCCAATGACGACCAGCGCAAAGTGGCCGAGGCCTACATCGCGCAACTGAACAAGTCGGGCGTCTACCCAAAGGCGCTGGCGACCACGGTCGAGCCGCTCAAGGGCTTCTATCCCGCCGAGGGCTATCACCAGGACTACCTGGTGCGGCATCCGTACAGCATGTACATCATGGTGAACGACGTGCCCAAGGTGGAGAACCTGGCCCGGACCTTCCCGGCGGCGTACCGCGACAAGCCGGTGCTGGTGAATCCATAGACGGTCGGCGGCGTTGGCCACGCCTGGCGACGGCATGTCGGCCTGGCGGGCGCCGCCGCATCCGGCCGGCGGCGCGCCGCCCGCTGCCGCCACGCGGCAATTCGACAAGCCGGCCAATCCAGCCGGATAAATAATAAAAACGAATGGATTTCAAAAATCGGGAATCAGCAGTTTTCGTGTCTGAAACATAATATCGAATGTATCAATTCCCGCCATTTTGATAATGCGGCCGGTATCCAAAACTCCAATAAAAACAAGGCGGTTGGTATCCATTCATATTGATTACCTCGATTTGGATGGTATCTCGGGGATAATTTTTTATTTTGCAAAAAAGCGGGTATAAATTGCGTCCTTTTTCTACGGGCCAGTCGAATCCATACAAAATATTTCCGCGCACGGAAACCGTATTTCCGCGGGCGGATACGCATGGATTCCACACGCTGGGCCGCGACAAAAAGGATCCCAGTCTTGACTTACCGCACGAACAAGTGGCTGACGGCCACGGTCGCATTGAGTACCTCCTGCTGCGGCGCCGCCATGGCCGCCGACCTGACGGTGACGTCCGGCAATACCCAGGTGTTCGACGGCTCGGCCAGCCTGCCGGGCGGCATTGACGTCAACGGCGGCACGCTGGTGGTGGGCGGCAACGGCGGCGGCGCCGGCGTCACCCTTGCCGGCAACGTCAACGCCGCGTCGAACGGCACGGTGTCGGGCTTCGGCACGATCGACGGCAATCTCGACGTGACGGGCGCGCGCGTCGCGCCCGGGTACCCGGTCGGCACGCCGACCGGCGTGTCCAACGGCAACCTCGTCGTCAAGGGCGACCTGTCGATGAACAACGCCGTGTTCGATTTCGAGACCGGCTACGCGGGCCTGCCGATCACGCAACCCGGCACCGGCGACAACATCACGGTCGGCGGCAACGTCGCCCTGAACAACACCACGCTGAACGTGTCGGTCAACACCCTGGGCGTCAACGCCGGCTATTACCGCATCCTGTCGTACGGCGGCACATTGAGCGGCAACGGCCTGACGCTGGGCACGGTCAGCGGCGACTCGCTGCCGGCCGCGACCATCCAGTCGCTCACCGGCGACAAGCAGATCAACCTCATCCTGGGCCCCAGCACGACCAATCTGTGGAACGGCAACGGCGTGGCGTCGGCGACCCGCGCGGGCGGCGGCAACGGCACCTGGAGCGCCGCCAGCGCCAACTGGAACAGCCCGGCCAATGCCACCGGCGCGCTGCCCGACGGCGGCTACGCCATATTCGCGGGCGCGACCGGCACCGTCACGGTGGATGGCGGCGCCGGCCCCGTGCGCGTGTCCGGCATCCAGTTCGCCACCGACCGCTACACCCTGCAAGGCGCGCCCATCACCCTGGTCGGCAACGGCGGCAATCCGCCGGCCCTGGTGGTTGGCGACGGCACCTATGCCTCCGGCCAGTTCGTCGACACCATCCACAACCCGCTGCAAGGCACGCAAGGCTTCGTCAAGACCGGCCCGGGGTCGCTGATCCTGACCGCCGACAGCAGCGGCCTGAGCGGCCCCATCCTGATCGCCGACGGCGCCCTGGAAATCGACGGCAAGTTGAACGGCCCCGTCGACATCGGCCGCGAAGTCGTGCTGGCGGGTGTCGGCCAACTCGGCGCCACCACGCTCTACCCCACCGCCGTCATCGCGCCCGGCAATGACGGCTCGCCCATCGGCACGTTGACGATCAACGGCAACCTCACCTTCGGCGCGGACACGATCTATCGCGTGCACGCCGACCCGGCCAGCAGCGCGAGCGATCGCATCCACGTCACCGGCATCGCCAGCCTGGACGGGACCGTGGCGCACATCGGGCCGGCCGGCAACTATGCGCCGCGCGCCACCTACAACATCCTGACCGCCGACGGCGGCATCCAGGGCCGCTTCACGGGCGCCTCCAGCGCCTATGCCTTCCTTACGCCCACGCTCAGCTACGACACGAAGAACGCCTACATGACGCTGACGCGCAATGACGTCCCGATCGGCAGCATCGGCAATGGCGGCAACGAAAGCAGCGTGGGCGAAGCCCTCGACAAGGAAGACCCGCCCGTGGCCGGCACTGGCTCGTCGTCCAACGGCAACGGTTCGCCGTCCAACGGCAATGACGCGTCGCCGGGTGGCGGATCGGCCGTCATCGGCAGCGGCAACGCGTCGGTCCAGGGTTCCGGCGCGCGCCAGGTGACCACGGCGGTGCTGTCGATGACGGCGAACGAAGCGCGATCGGCCCTCAAGCTGCTCGCGGGTGAAGCCTACGCGAGCACCGCCTCGGTGCTGCAAGGCCAGGCGGACACCGTGCGCGCGCTGCCGCTGGAGCACCTGCGCGGCAACCTGGACGCGCCCATGCGCGCCGGCCAGCCCACCGCCCAGCTGGGCTCGCCTTCCGCCGACGCCCTGCCGCAAAGCGGCGCCTCGCCGCTCTGGGCCCAGGCCTTCGGCAACTGGAGCACGCTCGGCGGCGACGGCAACGCATCGAGCGTGAAGCAGTCGGCCGGCGGCTTCTTCGTCGGCGGCGACGGCGCGGTCGGCGGCGGCTGGCGCCTGGGCGGCGCGCTCGGCTACACGGGCAGCCACAGCTCGGTCGCCGATGCCGCGTCGCGCACCGACGTCGACAGCTACACCGCGACCCTGTTCGGCGGGCGCAACTTCGCGGCCGGCCCCGGCCACGTCCGCTTCATGGCGGGCGCGGCCTACACCTGGCACGACATCGACACCAAGCGCAACGTGGCCGCGGGCAGCCTGAACCAGCAGCTCAAGTCGTCGTATCGCGCCTCGTCGACCCAGGTGTTCACCGAACTCGGCTACCACCTGCCGCTCAATGACGCCTACGCCATCGAACCCTTTGCCGGCCTGGCCTGGAACCAGCTGCGCACGCGCGATTTCGAGGAATCGGGCGGCAGCGCCGCGCTGCGCGGCAAGGGCGGCTCGGACGACGTTACCAGCACCACGCTGGGAATGCGCGGCTCATGGCGCTTCGACTCGCACGGCGCGCCGGGCCGCCTGACCGCATCGCTGGGCTGGCGCCACGCCATGGGCGACGTGAAGCCGCGCCAGGAGCTGGCCTTCGACGGCGGCAGCACGTTCTCGGTGCGGGGCGTGCCGATCGCGCAGAACGCCGCCGTGGTCGGGCTGGGCGCCGAAATGGCCATCACGCGCAACACCACCGCGGGCGTTGCCTACGACGCGCAGTTCGGCGGCGGCAACCGGCAGCAGTCGGGCCTGTTCAAGCTGGCCATGCGCTTCTAGGCCAGCGCCGGCCAGGCCGCGGGCGTCGCGATCGTGACGTCCGCGGCACGCCGCGGCGCCGGGCGCGGGCAAACGGCGCCGCCATTGCGCTACAGTGCGGGGGTGCCGCGGGCATCCATGACTGCCGCGGCCTTGAATCCATGCATCCAGGAAAAGCACCGCAGTGAATGACTCCCCCACGCCGGACACCGACGTGTCCGAATACCGCAAGGAACAGACCGCCACGCTGTGGCGCGACGACGGCTGGACCGCGCGCATCATCAAGAACGAGGACGACGACGGCTGGGCCGTCGAGATGACCCTGGACGGGCAGGCCGAACCGGCGCTGGTGGGGCCCTGGACCATGGGCCGCGACAAGAAGAACCCCAAGCCGCTGGACGGCCCCGCGTTCTCCACCCTGGTCAAGACCGCCAACGAAGTCCTGCGCCGCCACGAACAGCAGTTGCACGCCACGCTGCACAAGAGCGTGAAGATCGACGGCGCCAACGGCCGCCTGACGATCAAGCTGGACATCGTTCCGGACGAAGACGAGCCCTACGCCGTGCTCAGCGCCTACGATGAATCGGGCGACGAATTGGCCCGGATCCAGGTTGCGCCGACGTACAAGCTGAACGTGCGGCGCGCCCAGGAATGGGCCAGCGGCGGTTTTGGGCGGGACGGCTGACGCCGGGCCCCGCCACATGAAGGGCGCCGGGCGGCGTGAGCGCCCCCGGGCTCTCGCAAGCGCCGCTCAATGGCCGGTGCTGTCGCCCTGCCGGCTGGCCTCGAACAGGAACCAGGTACGCCGCTCGGTCTCGTCGATCCAGTTCTCGATCAGGCTGGAGCTGGCGATGTCGCGATGTTCGTCGGTAACGTTGTGGGCCTCGCGCAGCGTGGCCGCCAGGGTCTTGTTGTCTTCGCGCAGCTCGGCCAGCATGTCGAGCGGCTGCACGTAGTCGGCGTCGTTGTCGGCAATGCGCTGGCTGCGCGAGATATGGCCGATGGAACGCAGCGTGGTGCCGCCGATCTTGCGGATGCGCTCGGCGATCGGATCGGTCATGGCGAACAGTTGGTCGCCCTGTTCATCGAGCAGCAGATGGTAGTCGCGAAAATGCGGCCCGCTGACGTGCCAATGGAAATTCTTGGTCTTCAGGTACAGCGCGAACACGTCGGCCAGCACCTGGTTCAGCACCGCGGAGATGTCGCGGGTGGCGGCGGCGGCCAGGTCGGTGGGGGTCGCCAGCGGACGCTTGCGCAGCGTCTTTGCCGCCTTGGTGGTCTTCTCATTCAGTTTCTTGGCCATGAATCGCAGCTCCTGGAAATGATTCGGAAAACACGCGCGCGGCGCGATCGATCGCGCCGCCACGCCCCAGGGTAATCCCGTACGGGCGCTTTGCCAATGGGACAAACGCAAACCGGCTGCTCGCCGTCGCACCGGGCCTGATAGTCGCCTTGATTCATTCATTTGAATGAATTAATCTGTACATCCCGACCCAAACCAAGGAACACGCATGAACACCCCTCCCGCCCCGCTGTCGCTGGCGGAAAGAAACCGGCGCTGGAACCTGGCCCGCGACCTCATGCGGGCCGAAGGCCTGCAGGCGCTGGTCGTCTATGGCGACCGCGAAGCGGCCGCGCCCGCCGGTTTTTCGCCCGATTGCTATTTCAGCAACGACCGCCCCGGATCGCTGGTGGTCTTCATCGGCGACGAAGCGCCCAGGGTCTATACCTTCGCCTCGCTGATGATCGCCGACCACATCCAGTCGGCGCTGCGCGGCGACCTGCAATGGATCGCGCCGGAACAGCTGTACGTGGGCAAGACGGGCCGCGACGTCGGCGCCTGGCTGGCTGAACGCGGGCTGGACGGCAGCCGCGTCGGCATCATCGGGCTGGAACCCTATCCGCCCTTCTATTTCGACGGCGCCCTGCCCGCGCGCACCCTGCAGGGCCTGGCGCAGGCCTTGCCCAAGGCGGAACTCGTCCCCGTGTACAAAGCCTTCTTCCGGCTGGCATCGGTCAAGAGCGAGGAAGAACTCGGCCTGGTCCGCTACGCCGCCCATATCGGCGAGGCCATGAGCGAAACACTGCGCGCCACGGCCCGGCCGGGGGTCAGCGAAGCCGACCTGGTGGCCGCCGTCACCGCCACCTGCTTCGCCATGGGCGGCTACACCGCCGAAGTGCTGCTGGGAACCGGCCCGGAGTATGTCGGCTGGGGACCGCCCGCGTGGCAGTACCGGTCGCAGCGGCCCCGGCTGCTGCGCGAGGGCGACATCGTGCTGTCGGAGATCTTCGCGCTCTATGGCTTGATGGAAACGCAGCACCAGGCGGCGGTGGCGATCGGCGAGGTCCACCCGGACATCCATCGCGCCGCCGACGTCGCCCGCGCCTGCTATGAAAGCGGCCTGGCGGCGCTGCGCGTGGGCAATACGTTTGGCGATCTGGTCGACGCCATGGAGGCGCCTTTGCTGGAATCCGGCGGCTGGCACGTGCATCCCCTGGTCCACAGCATCAACCCCTACGGTCCGGTGGGCTTCGGCACCGCGCCGGGGATAGAATCCCTGCCCGAGGCCGCGCGCTATCCGCAACTGCGGCCCCTGCCGACCGTGGGCCGGGATCTTCCGCTGCAAGCCGGCATGTGCTTCGCGTTCGAGCCCAACTGCGGCTTCGGGCGCCATCTGGCCAACATCGGCGGCACGGTGATCGTGGGTGAAAATGGCGGCATCGCCCTGAACCGGAATTCGACCCGGCTGATGCTCGCCGACGGCTAGCCTTCGCCGCCAGGATCGCCGGCGCGGACCCAGGCCCTGCTATCCTGGCGCGCGGCCGGGGGGCCTTCCCCGTGCCGGCCCAGGCCGAAGACACGCGAAGCAAGAACGCACATGAGTACATCGACGACTGAATCCCCTGCCACCGAGCGCGCCGCCGACACGCGCGACCGGTTGCTGCGGGCCGGACTGGCCCTCTTCAGCCAGCTGGGCCTCGAAGGCGTGCGCACGCGCCAGCTGGCGCAGGCCGCCGGCGTCAACCAATCCGCCATTCCGTATCATTTCGGCGGCAAGGAAGGCGTCTATGCAGCCGTACTGGAGCAGACGGCGCAAGCCATCGCCGAACGGCTGGACTGGCCGGATGCCGCGCCCCGCACAGCAGCCGACGCGGCGCTGCAACTGGAAGCGATCATGCGCGGCTTCGCGGCCGCGTTGCTGGATTCCGAGGCGTCCGCCGCCCGCAGCCTGCTGCTGGCGCGCGAACAGCTGCAACCCACTCCCAAATTCGAAGCCATCCACGCCGTGCTGTTCATGCCCCTGCACGAAGCGGTGACGCGGCGCGTCGCCGTCATCCGGGGGGAAGCGCCCGACAGCCGCGGCTGCATCCTGCGCGCCCACGCCATTCTGGGACAGGCCATTGTCTTTGCCGTGGCGCGCGAAGCGCTGTTGCGGCGCCTGGGAACCGGCCGCCTGACCCGCGCCATGGTCGCCGAGATCGCCGCCATGGTCGGCGCCACGGCGGTGGCGGCCGCTCGCGACTAGTCCACGGCCGCGCCGGACCTGACCGCGAACACTTCGCCCTGGCCGGCAAACAACGCCACGCAAGCCTGGATGCGATCCGCGATGGAGCCCTGGGGCAGCGGCTGGGCCAGGCCCAGCGCCATCTGCCGCAACGGCTCGGCGATGGTCATGGCCAGCAGCAGGCCGGCCGTCTCGCGCGGCTGCCTGATGCGGATGAAGCCCCGCGCGGCGAGCTTCTCGAACCACGCGGCCAGCATCGCGGTGCCGCGCTCGATGCCATTTTCCTGGTAGACCGCCAACAGCGCCGCGCGCGCCGGAAAGTCGGCGGTCAGCAGCCGGAACATGCCGACGGCGTCGGCCGACAAGGCGCGATCGGCGATCGCCTGCAGCACCCGCGCCAGGGCCGGCAGCACATCGGCGGCGCTGCCGACATCCTGCGCCATCACCGGCTCGAATGTGTCGGTCCAGCCGCGCACCACTTGCGCCACCAGGTCCTCGCGATTGGCCGCGAAGCGGTAGACGGTTTTCTTGGCCATGCCGGCCCGCTTGGCCACCGCTTCCAGCGTGGCCGCGGCGTAGCCCTGGTTCAGCAATAGCCAGGTGGCGGCCTCCAGCGCGGCCGCGCGCAATTCGGCGTCGGGCCGGGCGGGACGGCCGCGCGGCCGCGGCGAGGGGGACGATGCCATGGTCGGGAGGAGCTCCTGTGAATGAAGTGCGATCTTACACGCTACGCTTATTTTGGAAACGAATAACGTTTCTTTATTGTAGAATCCGCCTTCCCCCCCCCTCTCGGAGCCTACGCAATGACCTCCCCGCATCCCGACGCGGCGCACATCCGCGCCGACATGGACAGTCTGCTCGACCCCGCGCCGCTCAGGCTCGAGACCGGCATCACCCGGCTGCCCGGCGGCGGCCTGGTGGTGGCCGCGCGCACCGACCTGCACGGCTGCAAGGGCCGCATGTTCGACTGGTGGTTCAAATTCTTCCAGACCACCCAGCACATCAAGTGGTGGCATCCGCAGGACCACGTCGAGCACCGCGGCTGGGACAGCGCCTGGCGCCGGGGTGAAAACTACATCGGCGCCTCGATCCACGCGGTCGAGTCGCTGGCCGACCTGCCGCCGGTGGCGGCCAGGCTGAAGTTCCACGCGCCCGCAGAGGCCTTCGACGCCGAGCGCTTGCGCGCGGCGCAGGACAGCCAGGACGTGTCGGCGGCCGTCTATGCGCGCATTGGCTTTGGCGACCACGTCCAGCTCGACCCGGACGGCGATCCGATGGACGGCCAGATGATCCACCTGACGCGCGACACGCCGTTCGGCTGCGTGCTGCGCAGCCGTTTCTACCTGGGGCTGTCGGGCGAACGGCCGGAACAGGCCGTGCCGGACGCGCTGGGGCTGAACCTGCTGCGCCACTGTTATACGGAGTTCACCTTCCTGTCGCGCTTCCTGCCGTCGCTCTATTACGGCGAGCACGCCAACGGCGAGGCGGCGCCCCTGCCCTGGTAGCGCCGCCGCGCCCCGGGCGGGAGGGATCGCCGGCGCCGCCAAGCCGGCCCGGCGGAAGGAGTATGCTACGGCGCTTCACAACGGCCACACTCCCGTCACATCGCTATGCGCGGCAACCCCGACGCCCGGCAAGGCGCTATCGCCCTGCATGGGTTCTACTTCCTGTACTACGGCTTGCAGGGCGTCAGCATTCCCTTTCTTCCGCTGTGGTTCGCCGGCCGCGGACTCGATCCGGCGCTGATCGGCCTGATCGTGGCGACCTCGTTCCTGCCCAAGATCCTGTCCACCCCGGTGGTGGCGCACGTCGCCGACCAGCGCGGCGGCGCGCATGGCCTGATCTTCGCCGCGCTGGCCGCCTCGCTGGCGCTGTTCATCTGCTATCCGTTCAGCCAGGCGCCCGCCTGGCTGTTCGGCGTCACGCTGTTGCTGAACGCCGTGTTCCCGGCGGTGCTGCCCCTGCTGGACCGCATGGCGATCGCCAGCGGCCGCGGCCAGGGCAACTCCTACACCATCATCCGCGCCTGCGGCTCGCTCGGCTTCGCGTTGGTGACGGTGGCCGGCGGCTACCTCATCAAGACCTTCGGCGCCGACTGGGTGATGTGGCTGTCGATGCTGCTGATCGTGGCCTGCCTGGCCTGCGTGCGCCTGCTGCCCCGGGCGGCCCGTCCCGCCGCCGACGAGGCGCCCGCCGAGCGCGTGCGGCTGCCGATGCGCGAGATCCTGCGCGACCGGCCGCTGCTGCTGTGCATCGGCGCCGCCTCGCTGGTGCAGGCCAGCAACGGCTTCCTGTATTCGTATTCCACGCTCTACTGGACCGATCGCGGCCTGTCGACGGCGCTGATCTCGATGCTGTGGGCGGTGGGCGTGGCCAGCGAAGTGCTGTTTTTCTTCCTCGCGCCCAAGGTGCTGGCGCGGGTCGGCGCGCAGTGGCTGATCCTGGTTTCGGCCGCCATGACGGCGCTGCGCTGGGCCGGCCTGTCGGCCACCACCGACCCGGCCTGGATCGCCGCGCTGCAGCTGCTGCAATGCTTCACGCTGGCGGGCAACAACGCCGCCATCATGTGGTACATCGCGCGCCGCGTGCCGGCGGCCTGCAAGACCTCGGCCATTGCGCTGTACGCGCTGCTGTCGGGCGGCGTGTTCATGTTCGGCAGCATCCAGCTGGGCGGCGCGCTGTATCGCGCCTACGCGCCGGGCGGTTTCCTGGTGATGGCGCTGTGCGCGGCCTGCGCCATTCCGCTGGTGCTGGCGGCGGAAAAGCGCGCGCGGGCGGCCTGAGGCCGGGCCCGCGTCGGGCAGCCGCGCGGCGCGAACCGCCCGGACCGCTCAGCCCGCCCGGCTGCCCTCCAGCGCCCGCGCCAGCGTCTCGAACACGCGCGGATCGCCGGACTGCGCGACGTTGAACCGCAGGCAGTCCCCGGCGCTCAGCGACACGCTGAAGGCGTTGCCCGGCGCCAGCACCACGCCTTCGCGCAAGCAGGCGCGCGCCACCGTCGCCGCGTCGACGCCGGCCGGCAGGCGGCACCACAGGAACATGCCGGCCTTGGGCGCGAGCCACGGCACGATGCCCAGGGCTGCCAGGCGCGCGGTGGTCCGCTCGCGTTCCTCGGCCAGCCGCTGGCGCACCCATTCCATGTGCTTGCGGTAGCCGCTGTCGGTCAGCGTGCGGAACACCACGTCGGCCGCCAGGCGCCCGCCACCGAAGGTGGTGGCGATCTTCAGGTCGGCCAGGCTGTCGATCCAGTCGGCCCGCGCCGCGATGAAGCCGCAGCGCAGCGAAGCCGACACCGTCTTGGAGAAACTGCCGATCTGGATCACGCGCGACAGGCCGTCGAAGGCCGCCAGCCGTGGCGCGGGCGCGTTCTCGAAGTCGGCGAAGATGTCGTCTTCCACGATCACCAGCCCGGCGCCGTCGGCCGCCTTGAGCAAGCGGTGCGCCACCAGCGGCGACAGCGTCGCGCCGGTGGGGTTGTGGATGCCCGAGTTGGTGATGTACAGGCGCGGGGCATGCTCGCGCAGCGCCGCCTCGAAGCGCGCCACGTCGGGGCCTTGCGCCGTATAGGGCACGCTGACCACGCGGGCGCGGTGCGCCTTGAGCAAGGCATGGAAGTTGAAATAGCAGGGATCGTCCACCAGCACGGTATCGCCCGGCTCCAGCAGGAAGCGGCAGATCAGGTCGATGGCCTGGGTCCCGGACTCGGCCAGCATGACCTGTTCGGGCGTGGTCTCGATGCCGGCGGCGGCCAGGCGCCGCGACAGCACCTGGCGCAGGCCCGGGTGGCCCAGGGGCGTGGCGTACTCGGTCAGCGCCAGGGAATCGGCCTTGGCCAGGGCGCGCAATGCGCGGCGGATGCCCGCCTCGTACATCCAGGCGCTCGGCAGCCAGCCGCAGCCGGGCCGCAGCGCGTCGGGCGCGGCCTCCAGCGACTGCCGCGACACCCACAGCGGATCGATCTCGCGGTCGAGCCGCGGGCCGATCTCGGTCAGCGCCAGCGGCGCCACCGGGCCGGCGACGTAAAAGCCCGAGCCGGGCCGCGACGTGATGCTGCCTTCCGCCGCCAGGCGTTCATACGCCTCGACCACCGTCGATACCGACACCCCCATGGCGCCCGCCTGCGCCCGCACCGACGGCAGGCGCGCGCCCGGCAGATAGGCGCGCGCCGCGATGCGCGAGCGCACCTGCGCCATGACCGCCTCGATCCGCGTGCCGCCTTGTTTCATGGCTTCCCCTTCCACCGTACTGGACCGTATTGCATAACAGTTATTTTGAATTGTACTGGACTGTCTATAGGGAAAACGAGCAGGAAATGCTTCACTGGCGTTTTGACCGGAGCGGTACATGGACAAGGCAACAAGCGGCTGGATCAATGGTTTCATCGGCGTGGCGATCTTTGCGGGCTCGCTGCCCGCGACGCGGGTGGCGGTAGCGGAACTGGACCCCATCTTCCTGACCTGCGCCCGCGCCGCCATTGCCGCCGTGCTGGGCTGGACCCTGCTGTGGCTGCTGCGCCAGCCGCGGCCTGGGCGCGCCCAGTTGCCCGCGCTGGCCCTGACGGCGTTGGGCGTGGTGCTGGGCTTTCCGCTATTGACGGCGCTGGCGCTGCAGCACGTCACCTCGGCCCATTCAATCGTGTTCCTGGGGCTGCTGCCGCTGTCCACCGCCATTTTCGCGGTACTGCGCGGCGGTGAACGCCCGCGGCCGGCGTTCTGGATGTTCTCGGTGGCGGGCGCGGCCTTCGTGGTCGGCTACGCCTTGATGGGCGGCCTGGCTGTTTCGCTCAAGGGCGACCTGCTGATGCTGGCGGCCATCGTGGTCTGCGGCATGGGCTACGCCGAAGGCGCCAAGCTGTCGCGCACGCTGGGCGGCTGGCAGGTCATCAGCTGGGCCCTGGTGCTGTCCTTGCCGGTGATGCTGCCGCTGGCGCTGTTCACCCTGCCGCCCTCCTTCGCCCATGTCAGCGCGGCCGGCTGGATCAGCCTGGCCTACGTGTCGCTGTTCAGCATGCTGATCGGCTTCGTGTTCTGGTACCGCGGGCTGGCCCAGGGCGGAATCGCCGCGGTGGGCCAGCTGCAGTTGTTCCAGCCGTTCATGGGCCTGGGCCTGGCGGCGCTGCTGCTGCACGAACAGGTCAGCTGGAGCATGTTGCTGGTGACGCTGGCCGCCGTGATCTGCGTGGCCGGAGCCAAGAAGCACGCGCGCTAGCCGCTGGCGCCGCCCCCGGCGGCCACGACTCGCCAGTGGCAGCCGCGCCCGCGGCCACTGCCGGCAAGACGCGGTCGGCGGAACCTGGGCGGCAGACAGGGGCGGCAGACACACTTGGCCAAAGAAAAAGGCGCCGGACAAAGCCGGCGCCTTTTGCATGGCGGCCGCAAGCGGCGCGCGTCCCCTCAGCAGCAGCCGATGCGCTTCTTGCCGCCGTAGCGGGCATCCTGGCGCTCGCGGAAGAACGCCTCGTAGCTCATCGGCTCCTGGTCGGGGTGGGTGCGCCGCATGTGCTCGACGTAGTTCTCGTAGTCGGGCACGCCGACCATCAAGCGCAGCGTCTGGCCGAGGTAGCGGCCGGCGGCGCCGGCCGCCGAGGTCATGTTGGAAAACAGCATGGCGGCGCCTCCCGGGCTCAGTCCGCGCCGGCGGCCGCGGCGGCCGGCAGGGTTTCGTAGGGCGTCTCGCGCGCGGTCGGCTGGTTCTCGGCGCGGGCGCGCATGACCGACCGGATGCCGAACAGCACCGTGCTGATCACCACGAACATGAAGATCGCGCACAGGCCGGCGTTGATGTAGTCGTTCATCACGACGCGCGACATTTCCGCCAGCGACTTGGCCGGCGCCAGCACCTTGCCTTCGGCGATGGCGGCGTTGTACTTGGCCGCGTGCGACAGGAAACTGACCTTGGGGTCGGCGTGGAACACCTTCTGCCAGCCTGCGGTCAGGGTGCACGCCAGCAGCCACAGCGTCGGCAGCACGGTGACCCAGGCGTAGCGGTCGCGCTTCATCTTGAACAGCACCACGGTGCCCAGCGTCAGCGCGATCGCGGCCAGCATCTGGTTGGCGATGCCGAACAGCGGCCACAGCGTGTTGATGCCGCCCAGCGGGTCGACCACGCCCTGGTACAGGAAATAGCCCCAGGCCGCCACGCACAGGCCGGTGGCGATCAGGTTGGCGGGCAGCGACTCGGTGCGCTTGAGCGACGGCGCGAAGGTGCCCAGCAGGTCCTGCAGCATGAAGCGGCCCGCGCGGGTGCCGGCGTCCACGGCCGTCAGGATGAACAGCGCCTCGAACAGGATGGCGAAGTGGTACCAGAACGCCATCATGCTGGGGCCGCCGATGGCCTGGTGCAGGATGTGCGCCATGCCCACGGCCAGCGTCGGCGCGCCGCCGGCGCGCGAGATGATGGTGCTTTCGCCGACGTCCTTGGCGGTCTGCACCAGGTCGGCCGGGGTGATCACGAAGCCCCAGCTGGACACCACCTGGGCGACCTGGTCGGGCGTGGTGCCGATGACGGCGGCCGGGCTGTTCATGGCGTAGTAGATGCCCGGCTCGATGACGCAGGCGGCCACCAGCGCCATGATGGCGACGAACGATTCCATCAGCATGCCGCCGTAACCGATGTAGCGGGCCTGGGTTTCGTTCTCGATCAGCTTGGGCGTGGTGCCCGAGGAGATCAGGGCATGGAAGCCCGACACCGCGCCGCAGGCGATGGTGATGAACAGGAACGGGAACAGGTTGCCCGACCACACCGGACCGGAGCCGTCCACGAACTGCGTCAGCGCCGGCATTTTCAGCTCGGGCGCGACCACCACGATGCCGATGGCCAGGCCGACGATGGTGCCGATCTTCAGGAAGGTCGACAGGTAGTCGCGCGGGGCCAGCAGCAGCCACACCGGCAGCACCGAGGCGATGAAACCGTAGATGATCAGGATCCAGGTCAGGCCCTTGCCGTCGAAGTCGAACATCGGGCCGATGACCGGATGCGCGGCCACGTCCTGGCCGAAGGTGATTGCCGCCATCAGGCCGACGAAGCCGATGATGGAGACCTCGCCGATCTTGCCCGGACGGATGTAGCGCAGGTACACGCCCATGAAGAGCGCGATGGGAATGGTGGCGGCCACCGTGAAGGTGCCCCACGGCGAGTGCGTCAGCGCCTTGACCACGATCAGCGCCAGCACCGCCAGGATGATGACCATGATCATGAAGGCGCCGAACAGCGCGATCACGCCCGGGACCTTGCCCAGCTCTGACTTGACCAGGTCGCCCAGCGAACGGCCGTCGCGGCGCGTCGAGATGAACAGGATGGTGAAATCCTGCACGGCGCCGGCGAACACCACGCCGGCCAGGATCCACAGCATGCCCGGCAGGTAGCCCATCTGCGCGGCCAGCACGGGGCCGACCAGCGGGCCGGCGCCGGCGATGGCGGCGAAGTGGTGGCCGAACAGCACGTGCTTGTTGGTCGGAACGTAGTCCAGGCCGTCGTTGTACTTCCAGGCCGGCGTCATGCGCGTCGGGTCAAGGCTGAACACCTTGTTGGCGATGAAGCGGCTGTAATAGCGGTATGCGATCAAGTACACGCAGACGGCGGCGATCACCACCCATAGCGCGTTGATGGTCTCACCCCTGGCCAGCGCCACGGTGCCGAGCGCGAACGCGCCCAATACCGCAACCGCCAGCCAGACCAGGTGCTGACCCAGTCCCTTACTGCTGGTATGCATAAGTGCTCCTCTTGCCTCCCGCCATGCTTTTGGCGTGCAACGCTTTTTTCGTCCCGCGGGTGGGCAGACTCGTTGTTGTAGGGTGGCGGACGCAGGCGTCCGCGCGGCGTCCGGTCGACGCGGGCGTTAGTATTTCGGTTTGGCCTGGCCGCAACAAGCGCGAAACTACGCAAGCCCTCTACGTATTACTACCGAATGCGCCGCAGCATATTTGCCGCCGCGATCGTAAAATCGACCGCAAACCCGCATGAGTTGCGTGGCCCCATTCTCTTGATGCACCGCAACACGCGCAATCCGCGCTGATACAAATCCCCTGATGAAGCTGCGTCTGAAAATCCTGCTGCTGGCCGCCGTCCCCCTGCTGGTGGCGCTGGCGGCCATTGCCGTGGCCGTCTACGTGCAGGGCCTGCAACTGGCGCAGCGCGAAAAAGAGGTGGTGGAAAGCGCCTGGCTGGGCAGCAAGGAAAGCGAGCTGCGCCACTATGTCAGCCTGGCCTACAGCGCCATCGCCCCGCTGCAGGACGCCAGCGACGGCGACGCCGCCCGCGAGCGCGCGCTGGCGCTGCTGGCGCAGATGGAATTCGGCCACGACGGCTATTTCTTCGTCTACGACCTGCAAGGGCGGAACCTGATGCACCCGCGCCAGCCCGAACTGGTCGGCCGCGACCTCTGGAACCTGCGCGACACCCACGGCCAGCCGGTGATCCAGAACCTGCTGACGGCCGCCCGCCGCGGCGGCAGCCAGGGCGAGGCGGTGCACTACCAGTGGGAAAAGCCCTCGACCCACCAGATGGTGGAAAAGCTCGGCTACGTGGTGGTGCTGGAACGCTGGGGCTGGATGCTGGGCACCGGCATCTACCTGGACGACGTCGAACAGACCCTGGCGCACATCGACGCCGCCGCCCAGTCCAACATCCGCAACATGTTCGCCTGGGTCGCCGGCATCGCCGCCGTCTCGATCCTGGGCGTGGCCGCCTGCGGCCTGGCGCTCAATATCAGCGACCACCGTCAGTCCGACGCCAAGCTGCGGCTGATGGCGCAGCAGCTGGTGCGGTCGCAGGAAGACGAACGCGCCCGCCTGTCGCGCGAGCTGCACGATGGCATCAGCCAGGTGCTGGTGTCGATCAAGCTGGCGCTGGAAGCCGCGCGCGAACGGGTACGCCAGGCCCTGGGGGCCGAGCCGCGCGCGCTGGCGCACATCGACACGCCATTGGGCAGCGCGCTCGATCGCCTCAATACCGCGGTGGGCGAAGTGCGGCGCATCTCGCACAACCTGCGCCCGACCCTGCTGGATGACCTGGGCCTGCCGGCCGCGCTGGAGCACCTGGGCCGGGAATTCGCCGGCGCCAGCCAGGATGGCGCGGCGCCCCTGACGGTGCGGCTGGCCACGCAGGGCCGCCCCGTCAAGCTGCCCGACGCCTACGCCACCGCCCTGTTCCGCGTTACCCAGGAGGCCCTGACCAACGTCGTGCGCCACGCCGGCGCCCGCCGCGCCGACCTGACGCTGGCATACACCGAACGCGACCTGCGCCTGACCATCCATGACGACGGCCGCGGCTTCGACTACGCCGAAGTGCAGCAGGATCCGCGCCGCGGCATCGGCCTGCGCAACATGCGCGAACGCATGACCGCGCTGTCCGGCAGCCTCAGTTTCCATACCTCCGACCAGGGCACCACCCTGCAGGCCTGGCTGCCCTTGCCGCCGCCCACCCCCGACGTTTCCAGACCCGCATGACCGACCCTGGCTCCCCCATCCGACTGCTGCTGATCGACGACCACCCGCTGGTGCGCGACGGCCTGCGCCTGCGCCTTGAGACCGTGCCGCACCTGCAAGTGGTGGGCGAAGCCGGCAACGCCGCCGCCGCCCTGGCCTTCCTGCAGGCCTGCCTGGCGGAGGACCCGCTGGGCGGCACCCTGCCGCAATTGGTGCTGATGGACCTGAACATGCCGGGCGTGGGCGGGCTGGAACTGACCGCGCAACTGCATGAACGCTATCCGCAGATCGCGGTGCTGGTGCTGTCGATGCACGACAACGCCGAATACATGGTGCAGGCGGTGCGCGCCGGTGCCCGCGGCTACCTGCTCAAGGACGAGCCGGCCCAGGAGATCCTGGCGGCCATCGACGCTGTCATGACCGGCCGCACCTACTTCAGCGCCGCCGTGTCGCTGCGCCTGTCGCAGGCCAGCGCGCCGGCCACCCTGCTGACCCAGCGCGAGCGCGACGTGCTGCGCCACATCGCCAGCGGCCACGCCAACAAGCAGATCGCCCAGGCGCTGGGCCTGTCGGTGCGCACCGTCGAAACCCATCGCCTGAACATCAAGCGCAAGCTGGGCATCGACGGCCAGGCCGAACTGATCAAGTACGCGGTCGAGAACCGCGGCGTATAACCCCTCCATCCGTCGGGTTTCCGGCTGCGAAGCCGGCCCGCGCTGGAGTAGACTTGCGTGTTCATCGCCATCGCCGGCGCGCAGCCCCCAGGAGTTCCCATGTCATTGGAAAGTCACTACACCGCCATTCTCGAAGCACTGGGGGAAGACCCATCCCGCGAAGGCCTCGCGGACACGCCGGCGCGCGCGGCCAAGGCCATGCGCCACCTGTGCCGCGGCTACAACCAGAACCTGGAAGAGATCGTCAACGGCGCCCTGTTCACCTCCGACACGCGCGAGATCGTGCTGGTCAAGAACATCGAGCTGTATTCGCTCTGTGAGCACCACATGCTGCCCTTCATCGGCAAGGCGCATGTGGCCTACCTGCCCAACGGCAAGGTGCTGGGCCTGTCCAAGGTGGCGCGCATCGTCGAGATGTACGCCCGCCGCCTGCAGATCCAGGAAAACCTCAGCCGCCAGGTGGCCGAGGCGGTGCAGTCCGTCACCGGCGCCGCCGGCGTGGCCGTGGTCATCGAAGCCCAGCACATGTGCATGATGATGCGCGGCGTCGAAAAGCAGAATTCGTCCATGGTCACGTCGGTGATGCTGGGCGAATTCCACGACAACCCGTCGACCCGCGCCGAGTTCCTCAGCCTGATCCGCTGAAGCGCGCCTGGCGCCGCCCGGGAATGGCCGGCCCCTCCGGGGCCGGCTTTTTTGTCGGCGCGCGAAGCAAGCGCTAGCGCGGTTCGTTCCGCACGACCATCCAGATGCCGCACGCCGACACGGCCGTGCCCACCAGCATCAGCCAGGACAGCGGCTCGCCGAACATGGCCCAGGCCCACACCAGGGTAACCGCCGGGCTCAGGTACAGCACGCTGGCGACACGGGTGGGAGACGAGCGCCGCAGGCAGATCCAATACAGGCCGTAGCCGCCCAGCGTCGACAGCGCCGCTGTCCACAGCACGCTGAGCGCGAACCCGGCGCTGGCAACCGGCAGCAGGCTGCCTTCCCTGCCCGCCAGCGCGGCGAAGGCCACCGCCGAAATCGCGCATTGCACCCACAGATTGGACAGCAGCCCCATGGACGCGGGGGAATCGGCCTGCTTCTGCCACAGGGTGGCCAGCGCCAGCGACAGCATGCCCAGCAACGGCAGGCCGTAGGTCCATAGCGGCGTCCCGCCCCAGGCCAGGGCATCGCGCGTGACCAGGATCACGCCCAGCAATCCCAGCAGCAAGCCCAGCCAGGCGCGCCTGTTCAGGCGCTGGCCGAGCAGCCCGGCGCCCAGCAGCGCCGTGCCGATCGGCAAGAGGTCGGCGATCAGCGCGGCCAACCCCGCCGGCACGCCGTATTCGATACCCTTGGCGACGCCCGCCAGGTAGCCGGCCATCGCCAGCAGGCCGATGCCGGCGTGGCGCAACAGCAGCGCCGCCGGCGTGCGCCGCAACGGACCCGCCACCCAGGGCAACAGCGCCAGCGCGACCAACACGCAGCGCCAGAACACGACCAGGAAGGCCGAGCCGTGGTCGATGGAAAAGCGCGTGCCGACGAACCCCGAGCTCCAGGTCACGACCAACGCGGCCTCCAGCGCCAACAGCGGCACGGCGGCCGGGGCGGTCCGCCGAACCGCGATTGGCGCGGAGGCGGCGTTGCAGGCATCCCCGCGGGGCATGGCAAGGTGGGGCATCGATGGTTTTCTCATGACCTTGACCTTAAGGCCAGGCCATAATCAAATAAATCAAAATATATTTGCCGCCTCGTTCACAAAATCGAAATCATGAACCAATCACTGGATATCGACCTGCTGCGCACGTTCCATGCCGTGGCCCGGCTGGGACAATTCCGCGCCGCGGCCGAGCACGTCCACCGCAGTCCGGCGGCGGTCAGCGTCCACATCCAGCGGCTGGAGGCCGTGGTCGGCGGCCGGCTGCTGGAGCGCGACAACCAGTCGGTGACGCTGACGCCCCTGGGCCAGCGCGTACTGGGCGGCACGGCCGAGCTGCTGCGCGTGCACGACCGGGTACTGGGCGGCATCCAGGGGACGGCGCTTGCCGGGCGTATCAAGCTGGGCCTGCCCGACGAGTACGCGGCCCACGTCATCCGCGACATCCTGCCACTGTTCGCCGCGGACTGGCCGGGCGTCGTGCTGGAAGTGACGACGGCGCCCAGCCTGGCGCTGCGCGACCAGGTCGGCCGCGGTCGCCTGCATCTGGCGCTGGCGGCGCAAGCGATGGCCCGGCGGCCGGACCCGCATTCACTGGCCTGGCCCACGCCGGTGTGGGCGGGAAGCGCCAGGCTGGGGACGCCATTGCCCGATCCCCTGCCCTTGGCCCTGCACGCGGCGCACTGCCCCTACCGGGAGGCAATGACCACCAGCCTGGATCGCGCGGGCCTGGCCTGGCGGACGGTCTTGAGCAGTCCGTCGAGCCAGGCGGTCGAAGCCTGCGTCGAGTCGGGCCTGGCCGTCAGCCTGATCGATCGCTCGCGGGTGACAAGCGCCATGCGGGTGCTGGACACGCTGCCGGCCATTGCCGCGCATGAGATCGTTCTGCTGCGCGCGGCCTCGGCGCAAACCGCCCCGGCCACCGACCTGCTGGAACAGACCCTGCGGCGGCATTTCAGGCTCTAGCGCGACGAGCGGGATCGCCGGCCACGGCGAGACCTGCCGGCAAGGGTCCGCCCGGCTCGCACCCTTTTCCGCCCGCTCTCCCCCGAAAGACGTAGGACGCCCGGGCCGCCGCCCCAAGGCGGGGCAGCCCCCTTGGCTCCTATCGAATACGGCATCTGGCCCTAGCGCTGTGGCCCCATCCGGGCAAACTGGCACCACAGGCCGCACCGGCACAAGCCGGTCGCGTCGGGGCGCGGCCCATTCTCTCCCGGAGATCACCATGAACGCGTTATACCGCCTCATCCGCCGCGGCATCCTGGCCGGCCTGGCCGCCACCCTGCTGGCCGCGCCCGCCCACGCCCAGACCCGCCTGACCGTGGGCTACCAGCTCATCGTCGGCCCCTTCCTGACCGCCATCGCCGACGGCAGCTTCGATGCCGCCCTGAAAGACGCCGGCTACCAGGTCGACTGGCGCCAGTTCACCTCCGGCGGCGACATTTCCACCGCGCTGGCCTCGGGCAACGTGCCGGTCGGCGTGCTCGGTTCCACCGGCATCACCTCGGCCGCCACCCGCGGCGTCGACCTGCAACTGTTCTGGATCCTGGACAACATCGGCAAGTCGGAAGCGCTGGTGGCGCGCAACGGCTCGGGCATCAACGGCACCGCCGACCTGAAGGGCAAGCGCGTCGCCACGCCGTTCGTGTCGACCTCGCACTTCCACCTGCTGGTGGGGCTGGAACAGGTCTGGAAGATCAACCCGCGCGACGTGCGCATCCTGAACATGCAGCCGCCGCAGATCGTGGCCGCCTGGCAGCGCGGCGACATCGACGCCGCCTACGTCTGGCCGCCCGCGTTGACCGAGATCGAGAAGACGGGCAAGGTCATCGCCGACTCCGAAGCCATCGGCCACGCCAGCGTGCCGACCTTCGACGGCCTGGTGGTCGACCGCGCCTGGGCCGCCAAGAACCCCAAGTTCATGGCCGCCTTCACCGCCGTGCTGGCCAAGTCGTACGCCGCCTATCGCGCCAACCCCGCCGCCTGGACCGCCGACTCGGCGCAGGTCAAGAGCATCGTCAAGCTGATCGGCGGCAAGCCCGACGACGTCGCCACCGCGCTCAAGCTGCTGACCTTCCCCACCGCCCAGGAACAGGCCTCGCCCGAATGGCTGGGCGGCGGCAAGGAATCGGGCGCGGCGCGCGCCTTCGCCGCCAGCGCGAAATTCCTGAAGGACCAGAAGCAGATCGACAAGGCGCTGGCCGACTACAGCGCCCACGTCACCGACCAATACGCCAAAGCGGCCGCCAAATAGCCGCGGCCACGCGCCGGACGCGCGCCGCAAGCCGCGTCCGGTCCCGGCGCCCCCGCCTGGCCCGCGGGCGCCGCACCATGCAAGGGGACCTCGCATGACCTCTCCCGCCACGCCCGCCGCGCAGGCCCTGCGCGCGGACCACGTCAGCGTCACCTACCCCGGCCTGCACGACAGCGGACCGGTGATCGCGCTGCAGGACGTCAACCTGACCATCGAGCCCGGCGAATTCGTCGTCGCGCTGGGGGCCTCGGGCTGCGGCAAGACCACGCTGCTGAGCCTGCTGGCCGGTTTCCTGTCGCCCACCGACGGCGAGATCACGCTGGGCGGACGCCCCATCATCGGCCCTGGCGCCGACCGCGGCGTGGTGTTCCAGAAGCATGCGCTACTGCCCTGGCTGAACGTGCTGGAGAACACCGAATTCGGCCTCAAGCTGCAGGGCGTGGACAAGGAGACGCGCCGCGCCCGCGCGCGCCGCAACCTGGAGCTGGTGGGCCTGAAGGACTTTCACCGCCACATGATCTACCAGCTGTCCGGCGGCATGCAGCAGCGCGTGGGCATCGCCCGCGCCCTGACCTGCGATCCGGCCATGCTGCTGATGGACGAGCCGATGGCGGCGCTCGACGCGCTCACGCGCGAGACCATCCAGGAGCTGCTGCTGGATATCTGGCGCCAGACCGGCAAGATGTTCTTCTTCATCACCCATAGCGTGGAAGAGGCGCTGTTCCTGGGCTCGCGGCTGATCGTCATGTCGCCGCGCCCGGGACGCATCACCCACACCTTCCAGCCGGACTTCAACCGGCGCTACCTGGAGACGCGCGATGGCCGCGGCATCAAATCAAGTCCCGACTTCATCGCGATGCGCGAGCAAGTCCTCGGCATCATCTATGGCGACGAGTTTGCCGCCTCCGACGCGCAGGCCGTCCATGCCTAGCGGCCTGGGCGGCCGCCGGCCCGCCGCGCCCGGCAAGGTGTATGGCGCGCCGGGCGCCGGCTACAGCGGCCACATCAGCCTGCTGACCAGCATCGCGCTGCTGGCGCTGTGGTTTTTGGCCACCAATGCCGGCTGGGTCAAGCCGCTGTTCCTGCCATCGCCGCAGGCGGTGTACGGCAAGTTCGTGTCGGCCATGACCGAGGGCGTAGCCAACTCGACCCTGGCCGAGCACGCCATGGCCAGCCTGACGCGGGTGTTCTCGGCCTTCTTCCTGGCCTGCGCCACGGCCATTCCGGTCGGCATCCTGATGGGCGTGAACCGCTACGCCCGGGGCATCTTCGATCCGCCGATCGAGTTCTACCGCCCGCTGCCGCCGCTGGCCTATCTGCCGCTCATCATCATCTGGTTCGGCATCGGCGAATTCCCCAAGATCCTGTTGATCTACCTGGCTATCTTCGCGCCCATGGCGATCGCCGCGCGCGCCGGCGTGCGCTCGGTGTCGATCGAGCAGATCCACGCCGCCTACGCCATGGGCGGCAGCCGCATGCAGATCGTCTGGCACGTGATCCTGAAGGCCGCCATGCCCGAGATCTTCACCGGCATGCGCATCGGCATCGGCGTGGGCTGGACCACGCTGGTCGCCGCCGAGATGGTGGCAGCGGATCGCGGCCTGGGCTTCATGGTGCTGAACGCGGCGCAGTTCCTGGCCAGCGACACGGTCATCATGGGCATCATCGTGATCGGCGTGTTCGCTTTTACCTTTGATCTGCTGGTGCGGTATCTGGAGAAATTCGCGATTCCGTGGAAGGGGCGGATTTAGGGCGGTCTTAACCGAATCTGCGCTCGTTTCTGATCCTTATCCGATCCATCCACTCACAGAACAGAAGTATGAGCAGCATTACGGTGAAGGTTATCAGCGCATCCTCCGTTGCACTGGTCCGTTCATATTCAAGTGTTCTTTTCAAGTATCCCGGCGGAAGTTGACTGACTCCTTCGTGCAATATGTCCGCCACTCGCCTGACCTCCCCAAACACCGGGGCAGCTTGTGCGAACCAGACGACCTTGACCGTCTTCCCCTCAAGATGAACATGCCTTGTGCGTCCATCATTGAAGCAGTCGGGGTTGGCGTTCAGATATTGCCCTCCGCAGGTGTAGTCATGCCCATCCACCATAAGCATGTAACCTCGCTTGATGCGGTACTGAAAATGCGCCGTCCCTTCCGAAACGCGCATGTCGCTCTCTGCCGGAGGCTTGGCCAGATAGGCATAGGCAAATGGGATACCGAAAGCGAGAAGATACCCGAGGAGAAACATCAGCCGCACGCCGTTCTTGCTGCCGATTTTCTTGAGAATTCTTTTTAGCTTCTGCAACGCCCCGCCTCTCGCGATCATTTACACGCACAAGCGAGCGCATGTATAAGGTCGGAGATAATACGAAAGGCAATTGAAAGCCCCATGACAAAATCCGACGTAGCACGGGAAACGCTGTCACGATCGGGCAACATGCGTGCTGGGCACACGGCACGCGCACATGCAAAAAGGCCGGCATGCTTGCGCAATGCCGGCCCTCGCCCGCCGTTCATATCATGGATATACGGAAAATCCGCGCGGCGCCAACTCCGATCCATCCGTGAAACGCCGAACCCGAATCAAAACGCCACCGTGCTCGACAACATCCAGGTACGCGGCGCCGCCGACGAGATGAAGTTGCGCCCAGAGATCGTCCAGTAATGATCGTTCAGCACATTGTTGACGCTGGCCAGGAAGGTAACGTCGTAACCCGCCACGCGGGTGGCGTAGCGCGCGCCGACATCGAAGCGCCGCCATGAACCGATGCGCTGGGTGTTGGCCAGGTCGACGTAGGCCGCCCCGGTATGGATCATGCGGCCGGTCAGCGTCAGGCCTGGAACCGCGGCCAGGTCATGCTCCACCCCCAGATTGACGTTGAGCTGCGGCACGCCAATGGCCCGATGGCCATCGTTGACGCCGTTGGCCGTCTTCAGCATCTTCGCCTCGATCCAGGCAACGCCACCCAGCACGCGCGTCCCCGGCGCCACTTCGCCGAACGCCTCCAGTTCGACGCCGCGGTTGCGCTGGCGCCCCGCCGCCTTGAACACATTGTCGGCGTCGAGGAAGGCGCTGGTCTTGCGGATGTCGAAGTAGGCCAGCGTCAGCCCGTATTCTCCGCGATCCCACTTCAGGCCGATCTCGTGCTGGCGCGAGATGTAGGGCGCCAGTTGCGCGCTGGCATTGCGCGCGCCGGCGGGCGCGGTGTCGCCACGCGTCAACGCCTCGGCATAATTGCCATAGACCGACAGGCCGCCGCCCAGCTTGTACAAGGCCGCGTAGGTGGGCACCACGCGCGACTCGTCGTAACTGCCCTTCTTCAACGATTGGTGGCGGGCGGCGACGGTGACCAGCAGCTGGTCCTGGAACAGGCCGATGGTATCGGCCGCGGCAACGCTGTTCAGGTACTGCGCGGGGCTGTCCACGCCAGGCACGTGCGGCGCGCCGTCGGCAAACGGATCCGGCACGTCGACCTGCTCGTAGATGGTGCCCACGACCGGCGTGGCCAGCCGGCGCGACACCTCGCGCAGATTCCGCAATTGCTGCCGCTGCCGCACCATGCTGAAGGCCAGGCGATGCGAGGTCGGCCCGATGCGGGCCTCGCCGCGCACGCCCAGGTCGCCGACCTCGTTGACCTGGTCCCACAGCATGCTGGTGGCGCTGGCATAACGGTAGCGTCCTTCGCCGTCGATGGTGGTCTGGTCGATGTAGTAGCGAGTCGGCGCGCTTTCCTTGAGCTTGCCGTAGCGGGCGTAGGCCGTCCAGCCCGGCGTGAAGTCCCATTCGCCGCCCACCACGCCGAAGCGCTGGCGCACGTCCAGGACCTCCCAGGAGGGCTTGGGATGGATGTCGGGGTCGGGCACCGACGGCACGCTGGCGCCTGGCGCCAGCAGCCAATGATTGAACATGGGCGTGGAGCGGCGCCGCGTGTAGCCGGCGTCAAGCGTGGCGCGCACATTGGCGCCGCGGTAATCGAGCGCCACCTGCATCGCGTCCAGGCGCCGTCGCGCGTCGTCGTAGCGCTTGCCGTTTTCGGCGGTGGCGTTGACCCGGATCCCCCATTGCCGGTTTTCGCCCAGGCGCTCGCCCATATCCAGGTGCGTGCCGAACAGGGCCTTGTCGGTGGCGTAGGCGGACACGACGCGCACCGGGGTATCGATGGCGCGCTTGGGCACCAGGTTGAAGGTGCCGCCGACGGTGCTGCCGTAGCCCGAACCGCCGATCAGGGCGGCGGCGGGGCCTTTGAGGATCTCCACGCGCTCGTAGTGCTGGATCGGGATGTTGCTGTAGGCGAACAGGCCCTCCAGTCCATCGAACAGGTAGGCATCGCTATTGGTCAGGAAGCCTCGGATCGAACTCTGGTCCAGCGGCGAGGTGGCCGACAGGCTGGTGCGGATGGACGGATCGTTGGCCACGATATCGTTCATCGTGCGCGCGCCCTGGTTGCGGATGAGTTCGCTGGTGAACGATTTGGTGGCGAACGGCGTGTCGAACACATCGCCGTAACCCAGCATGCCCAGGCGGCTGCCGCGCGCCACCTGGCCGCCGGCGAACGCAGGCGGCAGTTCCTGCGCCAGCGCCATTGACGAGGCCCGCACGGTGGTCGCGGGCAACGTGACGACCCCCGGCTGGGTGGCCCGGCGCAGGGCATAGCCGCCCGGCCGGGCCACGGCCTCGATGCCGCTGCCGGCCAGCAACAGGCGCAGGGCCTGCTCGTCGTCATGGCTGCCCGACAGCCCTGCGCTGTGCGCGCCCGCCACCAACGCGGCGTCATAGCTCAGGTTGACGCCAGCGATGCGGCCGTAGCGGGCCAAGGCCTGATCCAACGGCCCCGGCGCGATATCGTACTGGTGCCGGGCGGCCACTCCCGCCGGCGGCGTCTGGGCCCGCGCGGCCCCGGCCACCATGCCGTCGGCGGCAACGCCGGCCAAGGCCAGCAGCACCATGGGCCAGGCGCGGCGGCATGAGGAAACGATTGGGACGGGGCGGAACGGTATGGTCATGGGTTGCTCGATTCGGTCGTATCGGACCCGCCAGGCGCGGGTCTTCTATCTCTCTTGCCGAACGAGACCCCGCAATCCCCTCAGTCGCAATGCGGAAAAGTTGTAACAGCGCCGCCACGGCGCCGTCGGCCCGTCTACGCGCCGGCCGGCAGGATCCGGATCCAGTAGCCCGCCAGGCGGGATACCCGCACGGGCAGCGATTGCTCGATGAAGCGCAAGGTCTGCTCTGGCCGGTCGAGGTGGAAGACGCCGGAAATCCGCAATTCCGCCACCGCCGGGTCGCAGCGGATACGTCCATGCGTGTAGCGTTCCAGTTCGGCGGCGAGGTCCGCCAGGCGGATGTCGCGGCCGGCCACCATGCCATCGACCCAGGCGTCGGGCGCATACCCGGCCTGCTCCGTGGGTTCGACGCCGCGCCGGGCCAGCCAGCGGCTGTCGCCCGCCAGCGCCACCACGCGCATCGCCGGCGCGTCGGCGGGATGCAGCGCCACCGAGCCTTCCAGCACACTGACACGCGCACGCTCGCCAGCGAGCCGGACGACGAAACGCGTGCCCAATGCCTGCAATCGGCCGGCCGGCGTGTCGACCCAGAATTCGCGGCGCGCCGCAAGGCCGGCGTCGGCGCCGGTCTCGACCAGGATTTCCCCGCGCATCAGCGTCACCGTGCGCGCCAGGGCGTCCATGCGCGTGCGCACGGCCGTGTCGGCGTTGAGCACCAGGCGCGTGCCATCATCCAGCAACAGCGCGCGGCGCTCGCCCGCGCCTGAGCTGGCATCGGCCAGCAGTCGTTGCCACGGCGCCTCGGCATAGGCCAGCCAGCCGGTCGCGCCACTGGCCAGGCCGGCGCCGGAGAACGCCAGCAGCTTGAGCGCGCGCCGCCGGGCCTGGCGCGCCCGCGCGCCATCCAGCGCCTGTCCGGCCACGGCGCCATGCTGCGCCGCGACCGTGGAGAACGGGGTTTTCAAGGCAGTGAGATGCCGCCACGCCTGGGCGTGGCGCTCGTCCGCATTCAGCCACGCCGTGAAGGCGCGACGGGTTTCATCGGAAGGCTCGCCGTAATCGACCCTGACGGCCCAGGCGATGGCCGCATCGATCACCCCGGCCGGCAGTTCGACCCCGCGGTTCATTGTTCGAACTGCAAGGCATAGCAGGCGCGCAAAGCGCGGGCGATGTAGCGTTCGACCGTTGCCAACGACAGGCCCAGGCGCAGCGCGATCTGCGGGCAGCTCAGGCCATCGAGTTGCGCCATCAGGAAAGCCTTGCGGGCCGCGGGCTTGAGCGTATCCAGCATGCGGTCGATCTGGACCAGCGCTTGCAGCAGTTCCAGCTGCAATTCGGGTGACGGCGCCAGCGCCTCGGGCTGCGCCGCCAGCGCCTCGAGCCAGGCCTGTTCCAGGTCGCGCCGTCGCCAATGGTCCACCACCAGGCCGTGCGCGATGGTGCGCAGGTAGGCGCGGGGCTCGCGCATGGCCGCCTCGGCCGCGCGTTCGCGCCGCGCCAGGACCCGCAGGAACACGTCCTGCGCCAGGTCGGCGGCGTCGAACGCGTTGCCCAGCTTACGGAGGAGCCAGCCGCGCAACCAGCTGTAATGATGCGTATAGAGGGTGTGGACGGTCTGCGGCACGGCGGATTTTCCGGCCCGCGCAGCTTGGCCTGGCCCGGTTTGGAATGAATGTGGAACGATTCTCGTTATTGTAGACACGGCGGCGAAACCTTGGCAACGAGGCCGCGCCCGCATTCCGTCCCGGCGAAAACCGTCCGACACCCACGGCAAACCGTTCCATTTCCTGCCTGCCGCGCGCCAATGGCGTGCGCCGGCAGGGCAATCCCGCATTCCTTCGGCCGCCGCCGCTCCTCTATCCTGGGACTCTGTCCCTGGTGTCGCCCCGGCCTTCGCGCCCGCGCCGGCCGGGACGCGCCGCCACTACAAGGAGCCGCCATGTCCAGCCAGGCCTCGATGCTCAAGCCTGTGTTGTGGGAACGCCTGTTCGAACGGGAAAGCGCCCCCAACCTCAGCCTGCAGGGCCGTGTGCGGCAGATGCTGGTGTCGGCGATCCTCAGCGGTCACCTGCCGCCGGGCGCGCCGGTGCCGTCCAGCCGCTATCTGGCGGACCAGTTGCGCATCGCCCGCAACACCGTCGTGTTCGCCTACCAGCAGCTGGTCAGCGAGGGTTACCTGGAATCGCGCGAGCGCAGCGGCCATTTTGTCCATGACGGCGTGCTGGAAGGACGCGCCGCGCCGCCCGCCGCGCTAGCGGATGCGGCGCCATCCGCCGACCATGTACGCTGGGACGAGCGGCTGCGCTTTCGCCCCAGCCGCCAGCGCAACATCGTCAAGCCGCGCGACTGGCAGAAACAGCCCTACCCCTTCGTCTACGGCCAGTTCGACCAGGACCTGTTCCCCACCGCCGAATGGCGCGAATGCTGCATCAAGGCCTTGTCGGTGCTGGATATCCGCAGCTGGGCGCCCGACCTCATCACGCATGACGACAGCGCCCTGATCGAGCAGATCCGCACCCAGGTGCTGCCGCGCCGCGGCGTCTGGGCCGATGCCGAGGAAATCGTCATCACCGTCGGCGCCCAGCACGCGCTCTATCTGCTGGCCGACCTGCTGGTCAACGAGGACACCGTGGTCGGCATGGAAGACCCCGGCTATCCCGACGCGCGCAACATCTTCGCCAGCCATACGCGCCACCTGCTGCCGCTGCCCGTGGACGACCAGGGCCTGCGCACCGGCACTCACCTGCTGGGCTGCGACTACGTGTTCGTCACGCCCGGCCACCAGTGCCCCACCACCGTGACCCTGTCGCCCGCGCGGCGCGAGGAACTGCTGACGCTGGCGCGCCAGGCCGACAGCCTGATCATCGAAGACGATTTCGAAAGCGAAAGCCGCTGGGGCGACGGCGCCATCCCGGCGCTCAAGAGCCTGGACCGCGACGGCCGCGTGATCTACGTCGGCAGCCTGGCCAAGTCGTTCGCGCCCGGCCTGCGCATCGGCTATATCGTCGCGCCGCGCGAACTCACCGCCGAGCTGCGTGCGCTGCGCCGCCTGATGCTGCGCCATCCGTCCGCCTACATCCAGCGCGCGTTCTCGCTGTTCATCTCGCTGGGCCACCACCATTCGCTACTGCGGCGGCAATCGCAGGCCTATCAAAAGCGCGGCGCGGAACTGGCGCAGGCGCTGGCGCGCTCGCTGCCCGACTTCACCGCCGTGCCCATCACGGGCTCGTCCTCCTGCTGGCTCGAAGGCCCGGCATGGCTGGACGCCACCGAGCTGGCGCAGGCCGCGCTGGCCGAAGGTGTGGTGGTCGAACCAGGGCAGGTGTTCTTCATGGACGCCAGCGGCGCGCCGCGCAACTTCCTGCGCGTCGGCTTCACCTCGATCCGCGCCGAGCATATCGGCCCGGGCATAGAGAAACTGGCCCAGGTGGTGCGCCGTTTCCGTTTGCGGGCGGCGGCTTGAAAAGGCGCTGAGACGGGATCAGTCCCATTTATCGGCTGATTTAACGCCGGGCTCACCAAACTCGACTTCAATCAGATTTCAGCAAGCGCGCGCAAGCGGGATTCCCTTGGAAATCCTGCTTGCGCGCTTGCTGTATCCCCACGCGCAGCCCGGCGAACGCCGCCCGCTGCGATTGAAGCAATGCCCAGCCGCCTGAATCCGATGGGCGACCCTTGGGCGCATGTCCCATCATGAACAAGATTCACACGCCCAAGCAGCCCAAGCACAACCCCCAGCGCCCGTTGATCGCGGTATTTCAGATCATGCGGCAGACTCCAGCCCGGCTCGACGACAGCCGGGGCCCGGCCGCCCCGCCAGGGATCGCCGATCCGCAAGCTATCGACCGCCCTGCCCCTGTTGATTGCCGCCGCGCTCCCCGGCACCGCCCGCGCAGGCTACGCCAGCATCGAGATTCCCTACCAGACGTATCGGGACTTCGCCGAAAACAAAGGGGCGTTCCGGCCCGGCGCGCTGGGCATTCCGATTTATGACAAGTCCGGCAGTCTGCGCGGCACCTTGAGCGACGTCATCCCCTTCATTGATTTCTCCAGCGTCAGCGACAACAACGCGATCGGAACGCTGGTCGCGCCGCAATATACCGTTGGCGTGGCGCACAACGGTCCTCATGACAGCACCCGCCTTGCCGGCGCCACCTACTCCCAGATCCGGAGAGACGTGCACCCGGATTACCATCGGGAACGGGATTGGACCCAGGAGTGGGATTTCGACGTCACCCGCCTGGGCAAGCTGGTGACCGACGCGGCCCCGATCGCCACGTTTCCGGTGCCGCGCACCTCGACGCCGCTGCTTTCCCTCGGCGACCCGGACCTCTGGACAGAGGAAGAGAAAAAGAAATTTCCCCTGTTCTATCGAGTCGGGATGGGTATCCAGTTCGTCGGCGACCATCCCGAACACGGCCACAATCCCATGACGGGCGCGCTCGAACCCGGCCTGCACGAGCTCGGCTACGCCTACAAATGGGCGACGGGCGGCATCGTCACGCCGACCTGGTCGAACGAGACGTTCGTCATAGCGCGGGGGGACAACGGCCTGCTGCCCTCATTCGTGCAGCACGGCGATAGCGGTTCGCCCCTGTTTGCCTGGGATGCGGAACACCGGCGCTGGGTCCTGGCCGGCGTGGCGGCGGATCTCGAAATCCCCCCCGGCGAGGCCGGCTACGTCTATTGGTCGCACCTGCCCGCGGACTTTCTCGACAGCGTTTTCGACAAGGATAACGACCCCGAAGTGGTTTTCACTGAAGGCAACGGCCCCTTGCGATGGGCATTCGACAGCGCACAGGGCGCCGGCCACCTGACGCAGCAGGGCCGCCAGTTCGTGATGCATGGCTACAAGAAGACGCCAGGCCTGGCCTATGCGGGCGGCAATGGCGCGCTCGACTTCGCCGGTCTTGACGCGGGCAGGAACTTGTCCTTGCGCAGCGAAGGCGGCAAGGGCGTGGGCCAGATCACCTTGCAGGACTCCGTCAACCAGGGCGCCGGTTCGCTGACCTTCCACGACAGCTACGTCGTTTCCCCCGAAACCGACCAGACCTGGATGGGCGGCGGCATCGACGTCAGGGAAGGCGCCACCGTGGTCTGGCGCGTCAACGGCGTGGCCGGGGACAACCTGCACAAGATCGGCCCCGGCGCCCTGACCATCGAAGGAAAGGGCGTCAATCCGGGCGGCCTGAAGGTGGGCGACGGCCAGGTGATTCTGTCGCAGCGACCCGACGACGATGGCCACGTCCAGGCGTTCGACGGCATCACCCTGTCCAGCGGCCGCGCCGAAGTCGTGCTTGGCGACGGCAGGCAGGTCGATCCCGACCATATCAAATGGGGCGCGCGCGGCGGGGTGTTGAACCTCAATGGCAATGACATCACGTTCAATCGGCTGCATGCCAACGCAAAAGACCATGGCGCCGCCATCACCAATACCGCGACGAAAACGGCGGCCATGACGATCAATCTCACGCCCGTGCCGCCGCCAACGGTAAGCGATTACATACGGATGCCGGTCAGAGCGGGCACCGGGCAACGGGGCGACCTTTACAAACAGGGGCTCAGCTATTTCGTCCTGAAGCAGGACAGCTTTGGCGCCGTCCCGACCTACGGCTCCCAGGCGAGCGACGACTACTGGGAATACGCGGGGCCATCCTTCGCCGTTGCGCTGGAAAAGGCGAACGAGCGCAAGCGGGAATACTTCCCCGGGCAGACCGAATTCATCTTCTCGGGAATCGTGCGGGGCAATATCGACGTCGGCGTCGCCAGCCCGTCGAAAACGGTTTTCATCGCCGATGGCGGCATGGACCTCGGCGAGAACACATTCACCCAGCGGCAAGGCGAACTGGTGTTGCAGGGACACCCGGTGATCCATGCGATCAACACCCCCGACGAGGCACGGAAACTGCTAGACCTGGGCGACGATTCCGTCAGGACGCAATCGGTGTCGTTCGACCAGCCGGATTGGGAATCGCGCAAATTCGCCATCAAGAAGCTCGCACTGTCGGACACTACCTTCCGCTTGTCACGCAACGCCACGTTGCTGGGCGACATCGTTGCAGAACGCGCAAAGGTGGTCCTGGGCAGCCCGCTGCTGTACCTGAACAGGAACGATGGCGGAGAATTGCCCCAGGAACCGGTCAAGGGCACCTCCATCGCCAACACGGACGCCGACAAGAGCCGCTATCAGGGAACGGTGGCCTTGAGCGATCATTCCACGCTGGACATCCATGAAATATTTGCAGGCGCCGTTGACGCGCGCGACAGCGCCATCAACGTTTTTTCCGATCAGGCGGCGCTGACGGGCTACAGCCGCTTCACCGCCAGCGCATTGACGCTGCACGCCGGCGCGCATTTGCGCGGGACTGCCGGCTGGTATGGAGACAGCGCCATCACGGTGGCCGACGGCGCGGCACTCACACTCTCCGGCAACACCACGAGCCTGTCCACGACAGAGATTCACCCGGCCCATTACTTCACCAATGGCATCAATCTGGGCGGCGCCAATGCCAGCGTGCACATGGCGCCGGGCAGTCATTCATTCAGCGATGTTTCCGGCCTGGCGGCAAGCGTCATCACTTTGGGCAACGCGGGTGCAACCGCCTCGCCGCAAACCGTGTACGCCGGAGCCGTGACCGCTGCCCAGGCCGGGATGCAGATCCATCACGATTCCCGCTGGATCATCACGGGCGATTCAACGCTGAACTCGCTACGGGCCAACAATGCGATCCTGGGTTTCGACGACAAGAACGCGACGCGCCAAACGTTCCTGACACAGGCAGGTTCCGGTTCCATGCCGCCACTGGCTCCGCCCCAGGCCGGGTCGCCAAAAATCGCCTATGCCCTGGCGGCCGACACCGTTACCGCATCGGACAGCGTGTTTGCCTTTCGCGTCGACCCATACAGCGGCGAGCATGACCGGTTGACGGTCGCCACCCGGTTGGAAGGCAGCGGCAACCGCTTGCGTATCGCGGATTTCGGCCTCCCTCAAACCACCGCTTCCGTGCAGGCCAGGGAAAGCCTGCTGCTCAGCGCCCCTTCCTCCACCCCGGCAAACCTGTTCACGTTGGATCAGGCCTTCGCAAGCAGCCACGACGACGCCACACCGGCGCAAGGCGATCCCTGGTTGGGCGGCCTTGCGGTAAGCCGGGACGCGGACCGGCGGCAATGGTGGCTGCTCAGCATGCGCGGCGATGCGCCCTGGCGCGTGACGCAAGATCGCCAGTTTGACTTGCTGCATCTGCCAACGGCGGGACGCGTGGAGTTGTCTCGGCCCGAAGCGGACTGGACGCCGCACACGCTGAAAACCGACACCATGATCGCCAGCGGCGTGCATTTCGCCCTGAACGCGCGACCTCAAAGCGGGGAAAGCGACAGCATCCTTATCACCACCCTGGCCCAGGGCGACGACAATAGTCTGGACCTCTCGCTCCTGTTGCACGAGCCCGTGGCGCTGGACAGTGCCGGCGCCCTGCTGTTGGCGACCGCGCCTTTGCCCACGGCGGACAGCTATTTCAAGCCCGGCTCCATCACGCAAGGGCTGACCGTCTACTCCCCCAACCTGGAAATCGTCAGCACCGGCACGCAGAAAAAATGGCAATTGACGTACAAGAAGCTTCCAGAAGCGTTGCCGCCCGGCGAGGCGCCCGCGCCCGATGGCGCGCCGGCGCCGCCATCGCCGGGTGATGCCGGCGCCGACGGCAAGCCTCATCCCCCGCTGGATTCCGGATCGACGGATACCCCGGATGCCGGCCATGACAGCGGCTCGTCAGACCAACCCGGCAACGCCACGGACACCGGGCCGACCGACAATGCCGCGCCTCCCGCTGACACGGGTTCACCGACCCTGTCGCTCCCCCCCTCCGAGACGGCGCCTGCCCCTGCCCCCGCGCCGGCCGCGCCACCGGACACCGGTGCTCCTGCGCACGGCGCTGACGGCCTTTCGCCATTCACGCCATTCTCATTGAGACTGTCCGACCTGGACGCCCTGCAGTCGCGCAAGGGAATCATCGACCGGCTGGCGCAGTCCGGGATCGCCGCGGACGACGACACCGTCAACCACATTGCCGCGGTGCGGAACCAGATCGTCCGCACCAGCGCGCTCGCCAGCCTGCCGCGCGTGGCCTTCGTGCTCGAAACCAACCAGCTCAACAAGCGGCTGGGAGATGTGCGCCAGTTGAACGAGGACGCCGGGGTATGGTTCAAGACCGACCACGGCCAGGCGGACTACGACCAACTACGCCTGAAGCACACCACGCTGCAGTTCGGTCTTGACCGCAAGCTTGGCAGGCAGCTGTACGGCATCATGGGAAGCCATACCCGAGGCTCCGCGCAGGGGGAAGGCAGTCTTTCGGAAAAGCACACCACGGGCGGCGTCGGCCTCTACTATGCCTGGATCCATGAGGACGGCCCCTTCATCGACGTGATCGCCAAGTACTTGAGAACCAACCAGACCTACCATCTCCCCGCCAACCTGAACATCGACGCGCAGGGTGTGCGATCCACGTCGCTGCTGGCCAGCGTGCAGGCGGGATGGCGGCAAAATCTGTTCGATGGCCGCGCATTCATCGAACCGTCGATCGAAGTAGCCACCGGCCACACCAGCGCCTACACCTTGCACGGCGATAAAAACAGCATCGATGTCCGGGTCAACGCCAGCACGCCGGTCTATGCCAAGATCGGCGCCGCCGCCGGCTTGAGCCAGCAGTCGGATGAACAACACGGCTTGGCCCTGTCCGTGGGGCTGTTCAGGCTGCAGAACCTGCGGCGCGGCGGCAGTGTCGATATTCTCAACAACAGTGTGCCCGGGGACATGTTGAGCACGCCGATGAGCGACGACAGCCGCTATCTGGTCAACCTGTCGCTCAACGCCAGGCTGTCTTCCAACTGGCGGCTGTATAGCCAGGTCGAAAGCAGCTTCGCCGGAAAGCTCAAGCACGATTACAGCGGACAGGTCGGCGTGCGCTATCAGTTCTGAGCGCGGTCGCGCCGGGTCGGACTGCGTGATGCGCGGCATCATGCCGTGGCCAATGGCTCCGGCGCGGCCATACGAGACATCGTATGGAAAATAATATTTTTTCATTGGAACTCGCATGGCCGGGTCCAGATAATGGCTCCACATAAAAAAACCATACGGAGACATCAAGATGACCAAGCCATGCATGGCGAGGCGCTTGCGGCTGGGCGCCGCCATCGCACTCGCCCTGGGCTTTTCCCCTGCCTGGGCCCAGGCCCCCTATCCCGCCAAACCCATCACGCTGGTCGTCCCCTTCGCCGCGGGCGGCGGCGCGGACGTCGTGGCCCGCCTGGTGGCGGCGAAATTGCCGCAGCAGCTGGGCGGCCAATCCGTCATCGTCGACAACAAGCCGGGCGCCTCGGGCAACATCGGCGCGCAGCAGGTGGCGCGCGCGGCGCCTGACGGCTATACCTTCCTGTTGACCAACAGCACCCTGACGATCAACGCCGCCCTGCAGATGCGCGGCACGCCGGACGTGAAGAAGAGCCTGGCGCCGATTTCGCTGCTGGTCTCGGCTCCCGTCGCGCTGGGCGTGAACCCGGCCATTCCCGCCAGGACGGTGCCGGAACTGGTCGCCTACATCCAGCAGAACAAGGACAAGTTGAGCTATTCGTCCTGCGGCAACGGCACGCCCCAGCATTTCGTGGGCGAATCGGTCAAGCAGATGGCGAAGCTGGACATCGTCCACGTGCCGTACAAGGGTTGCGCGCCCGCCATCAACGACGGGCTGGGCAACCAGGTGCCGGTGCTGTTCAGCACCATTCCCAACCTGGCGCCGCACGCGGACGCCGGCAAGCTGCGGATGATCGCGGTGGCGTCCAGGCAGCGGGTCTCGTTCCTGCCGAACGTGCCCGCCATCGCCGAGACCGCGCCTTTCGGCGACCTCGACATCTCCGTCTGGTTCGGCATCCTCGGCCCGCGCGATCTGCCGGCGGACGTGAAAGCGAAGTTCGAGCAGGCCGTTGCCGAGACGATGAAAAACCCCGCGGTGCAACAGGAATTCCGCGACCGCTACTACGAGGTGGTCCAGACCGGCCCGGCCGCGATGGCGCGGCAGCTTGACGGCGATCTCGGCCTGTACAGCGCGCTGGCCAGCAAATCGGGCATCTCGCTGGACCAGCAGTAGCCATCACACAACACAAGGGAAGAATCTCGTGAGCACACCCATCCAGCACCAACAGGTCATCGACGACCTGGTCACCGCCAACCGCATCCTGGCGCGTTTCGGCGTTCTCGACGGCTTCGGCCATGTCAGCGTCCGCCACCCGGGCAATCCCGCGCACTTCCTGCTGTCGCGCTCGCTCGCGCCGGAACTGGTGACCGCGCAGGACATCATGGAATTCGACGAATCCTCCGAACCCGCCAACGCGGACGCGCGCAAGCCCTATCTGGAACGCTACATCCACGGCGAGATCTACCGCGCGCGCCCCGACGTGCAGGCGATCGTCCACAGCCATTCGCCGTCGGTCATCCCCTATGCCGGATCGAATGTGCGGCTGCGCCCGATCTACCACATGGCCGGATTCCTTGGCGCCGGCGCGCCGGTGTTCGACATCCGTTGCTGCTTCGGCCACACCGACATGCTCGTCAGGAACCGCGACCATGGCCGCGAACTGGCGCAAACGCTGGGGCAGAGCAAGGTCTCGCTGATGCGCGGACATGGTTTCGTCGCGGTCGGCGGCGACATTCCGGTCGCGGTCTACCGCGCCATCTACACGGAGATGAACGCCGCGCTCCAGCAGAAAGCCATCGGCCTTAACGGCGAGATCACATATCTGTCGGACGAGGAAGCCGCCATGGCCGACGACATGATGGCGGGCGTCATGAACCGTCCCTGGGAGCTGTGGAAGAAGCAGGTATCCGCGCAGGCGTGATCGCCCCCTGGCGACGGGCTCGCCGGCGGCGCGGAGCCCGTGCGCTGGCCCTTCGCCGCCACCGCTACAGCACTTCGTCGCGCAGGTAGTACCAGCGATACAGCAGCGCCTGCCCAAGCCGGCGGAATGGCGCGAACAGATGGCCGGGCAGCGGCGAGTCGTAGATCGGCAGGTTCCACGACAGGCCGTCCTGGCCCATCATGCGCTGCGCCAGGCGGCGGCCGGCATGGGCCGAGAACGACACGCCATTGCCGCCATAGCCGAAGGCGTAGTACACCTGCCGCGCCGGATCCGGCTGGGTGATGCGCGGCATCATGTCGTGGCTGACGTCGACCCAGCCCGTCCACGCATAGTCCAGCTCGATGCCGCGCAGCGACGGGAACTTGCGCGCCAGGCCTTCGCGCAACAGCGCCAGGTGGCGCGGGTGCTGCGCGTCGGCGCCGCGCAAGGCGCTGCGGCTGCCGATCTGCATGCGGCCATCCGGCAGCAGCCGGTAGTAGAACCTAAGGGTGCGCGTGTCGGTGATGAATACCGTGCTCTTGATGCCGGCGCGGGCGCGTTCGTCCGGCGTCAACACGCGCGTCACCATGGAATTGGACAGGATCGGCATGATGCGGTTGTCCAGCAACCGATTCACGCCCTGCGCGGTATAGCCGCCGGTGG
Organism: Achromobacter xylosoxidans; assembly: GCF_001457475.1. NCBI lineage: Bacteria > Pseudomonadati > Pseudomonadota > Betaproteobacteria > Burkholderiales > Alcaligenaceae > Achromobacter > Achromobacter xylosoxidans. The sequence continues at coordinate 3,436,945 of NZ_LN831029.1, forward strand.
CAAAGCCGACCCGCTTGGCGCGCACCGTGCCGCCGGGCGTTTGCAGGCGGTAGCCGCCGCCCTCCTCGGTCCAGCCGAGCACCGGGCTGCCCGGATGCAGGCGCGCGCCCAGCGCCCGGGCCTGGCGCATGTAGCCGTAGGCGAGCTTCAAGGGATGCACGCCGATGCCGTCCGGCTCGTGCAGGGCGCCGACCGCCTCGTGGTCATCGACGTAGCGCTCGCGCAGTTCCTCCTTGGTCAGCATGCGCGTGTCGTAGCCGAACAGCTCCCGCATGACCCGCGCTTCGTTGCGCAGGAACGCCATCTTCTTCTCGCGATGCGCGGTGTACAGATGGCCGCCGGGTTGCGCGTCGCAGTCGATCTGCGCCACCAGGCTCTTCCAGTAGTCGAAGCCTTCGTGGATCTCGGCATCCAGGCGCCGCGCGGTGTCCAGCCCCCAACGTTCGATCCATTGCGAGCGGTACAGGCGTCCCGACGCGTTCTGCCCTTGCCCGCCATTGCGGCTGGTGCAGCCCCATACGGCGCGGTTGGCCTCCAGCACCACCGCGCGCACGCCGTAGTCGCGCGCCAGCGCCAACGCCGCCGACAGGCCCGTGAACCCCGAGCCGACGATGACCACGTCGGCCTCGATGTCGCCCCGGATCGGTCCGTCGTCCGCGGGCGGCGGCCCGGCCGTGGCGACCCAGTAGGTCGGCGCGTACTCCTGCCCGCGTCCCGGCGCCGACACCAGCGGATCGTAGAGCGGGTCGTAGGCGCTGACGGCCGGGCTGGCGGCCGTCGGCGCGGCCGGCATGCCGGCGGGGTCGATGAGGGTACCGGCGGTATTCGACGGATCGGAAGACATAGCGGCATCCATGGGGCGGTATCCGGTGGCGGCGTCGGCTCAGGCGCGGGCCGGCAAGGCCGGGCGTTGCTTGCGGAAGGCGTTCTTGACGCGGATCTTGCCGTCCTGGAACGTGAAGACGTCGACCATGTCGGCCTCGACTCGCGAGCCGTCCGCGGCCGTGCCGGTAAAGGTGCTTTCCGACACGCCGCGCTCGCCCGCCACCCAGTGGCGGCCGTTGTTCCACTGCGCATCCGGGAAGTTCTTCCAGGCCGCCTCGAAGGCGGCGCGGACCGCCTCGCGGCCGCTGTGCCGGGCGCCCCAGCGCTCGGGGCCGCCCACCGTTTCGAAGACGCAGTCCTCGCTCATGAAAGACATCAGGGCGTCGATATCGTGGCGGTTCCAGGCGGCCGCGAACTCGGCCAGCATGTCCACGGTGACGGTCTTTTGCATTGCCTACCCTCCTCGATCGCCGGGCGCGACGTGCGCCCAGGCTCCATGCCCAAGGTACGCGGGGGGCTGGGCAGGGTCTAGAACCAGACGCGGCAAATCGCTTGCACCAGAACGGCCCCGCCGGCGCGGCGCCTGCTTTCACGACGCCTCACGTAGCGCCTGACGTGGCGCCTGACGTGGCGGCGGGCGCCAGCCGCGCGCGCAATTCACCGCCTTGCGCCATGCCGCGCATGCCGATGAAGACCAGCGACGGCGACCGCGCCCCGGCCGGGCGCGCCGCCCGCGTATCGAAGCGCACCCGGCGTCCGGCCAGCTGCACCAGCACCCAGCCATGGCGTTCGGTGCGCACCCAGCCCTTGGCCCGCAGCCAATGGCGCGGCAACTGCCGCAGCGCATCGGCCAGGCGGTCGGCATGCAGCATGGCGGGCGCGGACCAGAGCCAGCTCTGGAACGGATGTTGCGGCTCGTCGGCGTCCATGGCGCGCGCCGGTCCGGCCGCCGCGTGGCGGTGCGCCGGATCGCAGCAATGCGCCGCGCAGGTTTCATGGCCGCGATCGCCCGCGCCAAGCAATGCGCCCAGGTCCACCCGCGCCTCGCGCGTCGTTACGACCGGCGCCTCGCCGGCCTGCGTCCGCAGCCAGTCGCGCAGCGCCGGCAACGCGGCGGCGGGCAACAGGTCCGTCTTGTTCAGCACCAGCAGGTCGGCGGCGCGCAATTGGCGTTGCGCCGTGTCGGCCAGCAGCGGATCGGCAAGCGTCTCGCGGATGGCGCCAGCGTCCACCAGCACCACCACCGCCTCCAGTTGCAGCAGCGGATCCGACAGCCCCACCTGCGCGATGCGCCCCGGGTCGGACACGCCGCTGGCCTCGATCACGATCCACCCGGGCGCCGGATCCAGCGCCAGCACCCGCGCCAGCGCGTCGTCCAGGCCGCCCGCCATCGAACAACAGACGCAACCGTTGGCCAGCCGGATCACGTTGTCGGCGCGCTCGGCCAGCAGGCCGGCGTCGATATCGACCGGTCCGAAATCGTTGACCAGCACCGCGGCGCGGCGGGCGCCGTGCGCCAGCACGTGGTTCAGCAAGGTGGTCTTGCCCGCGCCCAGGAAGCCGCCCACCACGGTCAGCGGAATGCGCGCCATGTCAGGCTGCTTGGGGCGCCAGCGGTCGGCCGCCGATGACGGTGCCCAGCACCTCGATGTCCTTGAGCCGTGACGGCGGCACGTCCAGCGGATCGTCGCGCAGCACGCAGAAATCGGCGTGCTTGCCGACCTCGATCGAGCCGACCAGATGGTCCATGTGGAGCGTGTAGGCGGCCCCCAGGGTGATGGCATGCAACGCTGCTTCGACGCTGATGCGCTCGGACTCGCCCAGCACGCGGCCGGAGGCGGTCTGGCGGTTGACCGCGCACCAGGCGGTGAACAGCGGCCCCAGCGGCGTGATGGGCGCATCCGAGTGGATGGCGAACGGCACGCCCGCGCGCGCGGCCGAGGCGCAGGCGTCCATGCGGTTGGCGCGATCCGGTCCCATGGTCAGCGCGTAATGGGCGTCGCCCCAGTAGAAGATGTGGTTGGCGAACAGGTTCACGCACATGCCCAGGCTGGCCATGCGGCGGAACTGCGCCGCGTCCGCCATCTGGCAATGCTGCAGGGTGTGGCGGTGATCGCGTCGCGGGCTGCGGCGCAGCGCGCGGTCGATGGCGTCGATGGCCAGTTCGGTGGCCTCGTCGCCATTGGTGTGGATATGCAGCTGCGCGCCCGCGTCGTGATAGGCCTGCACCATGGCGTCCAGCTCGCCCGGCGCGATGACCCAGATGCCGTTGGGCGCCCCGTTGTAATAGCCCGGCCAGCGCACCCTGGCGGTGAAGCCCTGGATGGAGCCGTCCACCACCAGCTTGACCATGCCCAGGCGCAGCTTGCCATGATTGAGCCGGCCCGCCTCGCGCAGCTTCGCCAGGCAGGCGGCCGGGTCGCCGGCGTAGGTCAGCGCGGACGCCGCCGGCACGATGCGCACCGGATAGTCGGGCTCGGCCGTGACCCGCGCCAGCGTCGCCAGGCCCTCGTCGCCCAGCTCGTTGACGAGATCCGTGGCGGTGGTGACGCCGGCCCACTGCGCCACCTTACCGAACATGCGCAGGCCGCTTTCCGACAGGCCCACGGTGCGGAACGGATTGCCGATCAGCCGCATCACCGGAAACATGGCGGCGAACTCGCACAGCTCGCCGCTGGGCTGGCCGTCGGCGAAACGGCTGATGCCTTCGATATCCGTATCGCGGTCGATGCCGGCGCGGGACAGCATCGGCGTGTTCACATTCATGAGGTGCATGCTGGCGTGCATCACCACCACCGGCCGGTCGGCCGACACCGCGTCCAGGTCGTGCACGCTCATGCGCTGGCCGCCGAAGAAGATGGGATCGAAGCCCCAGCCGATCAGCGTCTGCCCCGGCGCCAGGCCGGCGGCGAGTTCACGCAGGCGCGCCGCCACCGCCTCGAAGCTTTGCAGGCCCGGCCACATACGGCCGTCGGGCCCGCGGCGGTCGTAGTAGCCAACGTAGGCGAACTGCCACATGCCGCCTTCCGGCAGATGGCAGTGGCCCTCCACCAGCCCCGGCATCAGGATGTGGTCGGCGTAGCGCTCGTCCAGCTCGGCCGGTCCCCAGCCGGCCAGGTCTTCGCGGCTGCCCACGCCCAGGATGCGGCCATCGCGCACCGCCACGTGCGTGGCGCGCGGCTGGGCCGGGTTCATCGTCAGGATGGCGCGGGCGGCAAAAATGGTGGTGCCGGCGGCTTGCGCCTGTGCCGGATGCGGGGTGTCATGCATGCTGCTTGCTCCTGGTCGTGATGTCCGACAGCGCCTGAAGGTCGGGCTTGTCCCAGGCCTTGCCCGGCACCGAATCGATCAGGCGGCGCGTGTATTCGTGTCGCGGGTGGTAGAAAATCGTGGCGGCGCGGTCCAGCTCCACCAGTTGCCCGTGCCGCATCACGGCGATGCGGTCGCAGATCTGCGCCGCGACGCGCAGGTCGTGCGTGATGAATAGCACCGACAGGTCGAACTGGCCGCTGATGGTCTTGAGCAGATCCAGCACCTGCGCCTGGATCGACACATCCAGCGCCGAAACGGCCTCGTCGGCCACCAGCAGCCGCGGCTTGAGCGCCAGCGCGCGGGCGATGCCGACCCGCTGGCGCTGCCCGCCCGAAAACTGGTGCGGATAGCGCTCGCCCGCGTCGCCACCCAGTCCCACCAGGGCCAGCAGTTCGCGGGCCTCGCGCAGCGCGGTCTGGCGGCTCTCGCCAAAGCCGATGGGGCCCTGCGCGACCGAATCGACCACGCGCTGGCGCGGGTTGAGCGAAGCGTAAGGGTCCTGGAACACCATCTGGATCTGACGCCGGTAGGGCCGGAAATCCCTTGGCGCCATGCCGACCAGTTCGCGGCCGTCCAGGCGCACGCTGCCGCTATCGGGCGCCACCAGGCCGATCAGCGCGCTGCCCAGCGTGGACTTGCCCGAGCCCGATTCGCCGACCAGTCCCAGGGTTTCGCCCTGGCGGATCTCCAGCGAAATATCCCGCAATGCCTCGACCCGGCGGCCGCCGGTGACGTAGGTCTTGCACAGCTTGGCCACCGTCATCAGCGGCGGCGTGGCGGCGGCCTCGTCCTTGCCCTCGGGCTTGTGCGGCACCGCCGCGATCAATTGACGGGTGTAGGGATGTTGCGGCCGGTTCAGGATCTCGGCGGCCGCGCCCGCCTCCACCACCGCGCCGTGGCGCATCACCACGATGCGGTCGGCAATGTCGGCCACCACGCCGAAATCATGGGTAATGAAAATGACGCCGATCCCCATGCGCCGCTGGATGTCCTTGATCAGCGCCAGGATCTGCGCTTGCGTGGTGACGTCCAGCGCGGTGGTGGGCTCATCGGCGATCAACACGTCCGGCTCCAGCGCCAGCGCCATCGCGATCACCACGCGCTGGCGCTGGCCGCCGGACAACTGGAACGGATAGGCCGCGTACATGGCCCGGGGATCGGGCAGCAGCACCTGACCGAACAGCTCCAGCACCCGCTGCCTGCGCGCGTCGGCGTCCATGTCCGTGTGCCAGGCCAGCACCTCCTCCACCTGCCGGCCCACGCGCATGACGGGATTGAGCGCCGTCATGGGCTCCTGGAACACCATGCCGAACTTGCGGCCGCGCAGCCCCTGCCATTCGGCCGCCGACAGGCCGACCAGGTCGCGCCCGTCGTACAGGATACGGCCCTGGGTCACGCGCAACTGATCCGGCGGCAGCAGGCCCATGATGGCCTGCGCGGTGACCGACTTGCCCGATCCCGACTCCCCCACCACGCACAGGATTTCGTTGCGGTTGACCGTGTAGGACACGCCCCGCACCACCGCCGGGCCGCCGTGGGCGGCGGACACGCCGAGATCGCGGACTTCAAGCAAGGCGCTCATCAGCTTCTCCGTTTGCTGGCCAGCTTGGGATTGAGGGCATCGTTCAGGCCGTCGCCGATCAGGCTGACCGCCAGCACGGTCAGGAAGATGGCCGCGCCCGGCAGGGTCACCGCCCACCAGGCGGTCAGGATGTAGGGGCGGTTGCTGCCGATCATCAGCCCCCAGCTCATCACGTTGGGATCGCCCAGCCCCAGGAACGACAGGCCCGCCTCGAACAGGATGGCGGTGCCGATGGCCAGCGTGGCCGAGACGATCAGCGGCGCCAGCGCGTTGGGCAGGATCACGCGCCAGATGATGCGCGCGTTGCTGGAGCCGATCACTCTTTCGGCCAGCACGTACTCGCGCCGCTTCAGGCTCAGGAATTCCCCGCGCGCCAGGCGCGCGGTGGCGGTCCAGCTGACCACGCCGATGGCCACGGCGATGGTGCCCAGCGACGGCGAAAACAGCGTCACCAGCACCATCGCGAACAACAGCGCCGGCAGCACCTGGAAGAACTCGGTGATGCGCATCAGCGTTTCATCGACCCAGCCGCCGTAGTAGCCGGCCAGCGCGCCCACGGTGATGCCGATGGCCATCGACAGCACCGCCGCCACCACGCCGACCAGCAAGGTGGCGCGGCCGCCATGGATCATGCCGGTCAGCACGTCGCGGCCCAGGTAGTCCGAGCCCAGCAGCAGTTCGCCGCCGGGCGGCTCCATGGGCGCGCTGGCGATCTCGAACGGATCGGCCGGCATCACCAGGGGGCCGATCAGCACCACCGCCAGGATGGCGGCCAGCAACAGCAAGCCGATCAGCGCGCCCGGATTGCGGGCGAAAGCGCGCAGCGCTTCGTACGATGGTCGCGCCGCACGGGCGGCCGCCGGCGCGGGCGCGCCGGACAAGGCGGGAGGAACGTGGCTCATGAGGTCTTTATCCTGGGATCGATCAGCCGGTAGGCCAGGTCGGTAAGCTGGTTCATCACCACCACCAGCAGGGACGCGAACAGCAGGATGCCGAGCAGGGTCGGATAGTCGCGCCGCAGCACGGAATCGAACGCCAGCCGGCCCAGGCCCGGCCAGTTGAAGACCGTCTCCACCAGGATGGCGCCGGCCAGCACGTTGCCGAATTGCAGGCCGAGCATGGTCACCACCGGCAGCACGCCGTTGCGCAGCGCGTGCCGGTACAGCACCGTGCGCTCGGGCAGGCCCTTGGCGCGGGCGGTGCGGATGTAGTCGGCCGACAGCGCGTCCATGACGCTGGCGCGCGCCAGCCGGCTGTACTGCGCCAGGTACACGAACGCCAGCGTGAAGGCCGGCAGCACCAGGTGGTGCAGCACGTCCAGCGCGCCGGCCCAGCCGCCCTCGGGCCCGCCCGCCGAGCGCATGTCCGACACCGGGAACCACGGCAGCAGCGACGCGAACAGGATGATCAGGATGATGCCGGTCCAGAACACCGGCGCGGAATAGCCCACGATCGACAGCAGCGTGATGCCCTGCGACAACGGCCCGTTGGGCTTGCGCGCCGCCAGCGTGCCCAGCGCGGTGCCCGCCAGGAAGGCGCTGGACACCGCCGTCAGCACCAGCAGCAGCGTGGCCGGCACCCGCTCCCAGATCAACTGCGCCACCGGCAGGTTGAAGAAGTAGGAATAGCCCAGGTCGCCGCGCGCCACCTGCGACAGATACAGCCCCAGTTGAACCAGGAACGGCCGGTCCAACCCGTACTGGGTGCGCAACTGGGCCCGCAGTTCCTCGCTGATGCCGCCCATGGAGCCGGCGATGGTCTCGACCGGATCGCCGGGCGAGATGTGGATCAACAGGAAGTTCAGCGTCACCACGGCCAGCAGCAGCACCGCGGCATAGCCGGTCCGACGCGCGAGATAGCGCAACATGGCACCCTCCCGCTATTGCAGATACGTGTCGTCCAGCGGCGACAGCAGGCCCCAGATCCCATCGGGCAGGCCGTGCACCTTCTTGGACGACAGCGTGTGGTACGGAATGACCGTCAGGAAATCGATGGGCAGGTCCTCGGTGACGATCTGCTGGAACTGCGCATACAGCGCGCGCCGTTTGGTCTCGTCGGTCTCGGTGCCGGCCTGCGCCAGCAATTCATCGACCTTGGGATTGCGGTACGACTGCGTGTTGGTCCAGATGATGTCGCGGATATTGCTCGACAGATAGGTGCGGTGCACGCCGATCACCGGATCGCCCCAGTTGAAGACGATATCGGTGGTCATGTCGAAATCATGGCTGGCGATGCGCTTGGCCCAGGTCGGGAAATCGGGCGAGGCGCGCACCTGCACCGCGATGCCGACCTTCTTCAACTGGCTGCGCAGGTATTCGGCGACGTTCTTGCCCTGCACGTCGCTGCCGGGCATGTAGTCGACCGTCAGGGTCATGCGCACGCCCTTGCCGTCCTTCCTGAAGCCGGCCTCGTCCAGCAGTTGTTCGGCTTTCTTCAGGTCCAGCGGGTACTTCTTCAGGTCCTGGGTCGCATAGGGGCTGGACGCGACGATGGGCCCGTCCGCCGGCTTGGCGAAGCCGGCGTTCAGCGCCTTGGTGATGAAACCCTTGTCGATGGCGTAGGCGATCGCCTGCCGCACCCGCGCGTCGTCCAGCGGCTTGCGGGTGGTGTTAAACGCCAGCCAGCTGAGCGCGCCAATGCCTTCGTAGCCGCGATCGGTCATGACGATCTGCGGATTGTCCTTGGCGCGGCGCAGGATGGTCGGCTCGGTCATGTACGGCAGCGCGCCGATGTCGCCACGCTCCAGCCCGATCAGCAGGTTGGTGGCGTCGGGGTTGATCTTGACCACCACCCGGTCCAGGTAGGGCTTGCCCTTTTCGAAGAACTTGTCGAAGCGCTCCAGCACGATCTCCTGGCCCGGCTTGAAATCCTTGAGCGTGAACGGGCCCGAGCCGACCACGTTGGCCGAATTGCGCGGATGGTTCTTCAGGTCCTGGCCGTCGCCGTAGATGTGCTTGGGCAGCACCGGCATCAGCGCCGGCGACAGCGCCAGCAGGATCGCCGGATGCGGCTTGCTCATGCGCAGCACGGCGGTGTAGGGATCAGGCGTATCGACGCTTTCGACGGGCGCCAGCATGCTCTGGAACGGATGGTTCTGCTTGACCGCCATCACCGAAAACGCCACGTCTGCCGACGTCACCGGCTTGCCGTCGTGAAACACCGCGTCGTGGCGCAGGTGCAGGGTCAGCGACCTGGCGTCGGGCGCCAGTTCCCAGGACTGCGCCAGATAGGGCTGCGGCTTCCAGTCGGCGTCGTAGCGCAGCGGGCTGGCGAACAGCTGAGCGCTGGGCAGCGCCGTGGCGATGCCCGACTGCACCGCGCCGTTCAGGTGCCGCGGCACCTGGGTCGAGCCGATGACCAGCGTGCCGCCCGGCTTGGGCGTATCGGCGGCCCGCGCCGCGTGCGTGCCGGCCATCAAGGCCCATGCTGTCAGTATTGCGGCAAAGCCGCGTGTCGCGCTGCGCATCATCCACCCCTTGGCATTGTTGGCATGAGCCATTCAAACGATGGCTATGGCGCTAGCCTAGTCAACCCGGGGGTCCCGGCTTAGTACCAAACCGCCGGACTTGATGGTGCCAGGCCGGCGGGCGACCCGCTTCAACGCGCGCCGGCCGCCAGCGCCCGCGCATACAGCGCCGCCACCGCGCAACTGTCGACCCGCGCCTGCACCGCGTCCGAACGGCTGGTCAGCAGCACCGGCACGCGCGTGCCCAGCACCAGCCCGGCGGTGGCCGCGCCAGCCAGCCAGGTCAGTTCCTTGTAGAGCATGTTGCCGGCCTCGATATCGGGCACCAGCAGGATGTCGGCATCGCCCGCCACCGGCGAGACGATGCCCTTCTGCTCGGCCGCCTGGCGCGAAATGGCGTTGTCGAACGCCAGCGGACCGTCGATCTGGCCGCCGCGGATCTGCTGGCGGTCGGCCATCTTCGACAACGCCGCCGCGTCCAGCGTGGCCGGCATGGCCGGGTTGACCGATTCGGTGGCGCACAGCACCGCCACCTTGGGCCGCGCCACGCCCAGCGCATGCGCCAGGTCGATGGCGTTCTGCGCGATGTCGGCCTTCTCCTGCAGGGTAGGGGCGATGTTGACGGCGGCGTCGGTCAGGATGAACAGCTTGGGATACGCGGCCGCCGCCATCACGAAGGCATGGCTGATGCGCCGGGCCGTGCGCAGCCCGGATTCGCGCGCCACCACCGCCGACATGAAATGGTCGGTGTGCAGGCTGCCCTTCATCAGCATGCCGACCGCGCCGTCGCGCGCCAGGCCGGCCGCGGCGCGCGCGGCCAGCGCCTCGTCGTCGGGCGTGTCGACGATCTCCAGCGAGCCGGCGCGCAGGCCCAGCTCGGCCATCAGGTCGGCCAGCCGGGCCGCCGGCCCGACCAGCAGCGGCTCGATGTAGCCGGCTTCGCGCGCCTGCACCGCGGCGCCCAGGCTGGAAGCGCACAGCGGATAGGCCACCGCCGTGCGCACCCGCCCGGCCGACAGCGCCGCAGCCCGCAGCGGCTCGAACAAGCGGTCGCTGGCCATGGCGTCAGCCGCGCACCGGGTCGATCGGCAGCGGCACCTCGCCCGGCTGGAACGGCTGGTTGACGTAGCGCTTGTACTTGTCCAGCAGGCGCAGCGGCTGCTTGAGCGCGTCGCGGCGGAACGGATCGCCCAGCTCCTGGCTCACCATCATCTCCAGCACCGTGGTCTTGCCCTCGGACTGCGCCTTGCACGCGGCCTGCAGCGCCGCGCCGACTTGGTCGGCATGCTCGACCCGGATGCCCTCGGCGCCCATGGCCCGCGCCAGTTCCGCGAAGTTGGGGTTCTGCAGGTTGCTGCCGACGAAGCGGCGGCCGTAGAAGTCCACCTGGTTCTTCTTTTCCGCGCCCCACTGGCCGTTGTGGAACACCACCGCCGTGACCGGGATGCGCTCGCGCACGCAGGTCAGCAGTTCCTGGAAGCTCATGCACCAGGCGCCATCGCCAACGTAGGCCACCGCCGGCCGGTCGGGCCGGCCCAGCTTGGCGCCGATCAGCGCGGGCAGCGCGTAGCCGCAGTTGCCGAAGCTCATGGCGGCCAGCATCGAATCCGGTTCGTCGAAGCGCAGGTAGCTGTTGGACACCGAGCAGATGTTGCCGATGTCGGTGGACACCATCACATGCTTGGGCATGGCACGCTCCAGTTCGCGCAGCATGCGGCGCGGATGCATGCGGCCGCCGCCGTGCTCGATGATGTCCAGGCTCCAGTCGTCGCGCTCGTGCGACCAGCCGTCCAGTTCCTTTTCCCAGGCGCTTTTCTGCGCCGCGATCTCTTCGCCGCGCGCCGCCTTGGTGGCCACGCAGGCGACCTCGCGATCGCGCAGCTTCGCGGCCAGCGCCGCCGCCGCCGGCTTGGCATCGCCGCAGATGCCCACCGACACCGGCCGCACCAGGCCCAGCATGCGGTGGTCGGCATCGACCTGGATGATGCGCGCGTTCTGCGGCCAGTAGTCCAGCCCGTGCTGCGGCAAGGTGCCGAAAGGCCCCAGGCGCGTGCCCAGCGCCAGCACCACGTCGGCCTGCGACAGCAGCTTCATGCCGGCCTTGGAGCCCTGGTAGCCCAGCGGCCCGCACCACAGCGGATGGCTGGCCGGAAAGGCGTCGTTGTGCAGGTAGCTGGTGACCACCGGCGCGCCCAGCAGTTCGGCCAGCGCCACGCATTCGGCCTGGCCGGCCGAGAACAGCACGCCGCCGCCGGCGACGATCACCGGGAACTTCGCCCCGGCCAGCAGGCGGGCGGCCGCTTCCAGGTCTTCTTCCGAACCGGGGCCGCGGCGGATGCGGCGCGGCTCCGGAATCGCCACGTCGATCTCGCCGTAGAAATAGTCGCGCGGGATGTTCAGCTGGGTCGGGCCGCGCTCGGCCAGCGCGTTGTCGAAGGCCTTGGCGGTGAATTCAGCCATGCGGTCGGGCCGGTTGACGTGCGCCTGGTACTTGGTGATGCGCGAGAAGATCGGCAGCTGCTCGGTTTCCTGGAAGCCGCCCAGGCCCATGCCGGAGGTGCCGGTCTCGGGCGTGATGGCCACCACCGGGCTGTGGGCCCAGTAGGCCGCGGCCACGCCGGTGACGAAGTTGGTGATGCCGGGGCCGTTCTGCGCGATGCAGACGCCGTGGCGGCCGGTGACGCGCGAATAGCCGTCGGCCATGTGGGCGGCGCCCTGCTCGTGCACCGTCGGCACGAAGCGGATGCCGGCGGCGGGGAACAGGTCCAGCGCGTCCATGAAGGCCGAACCGACGATGCCGAAAACGTCCTTGACGCCCTGCGCCACCAGCGTCTCGACAAACGCTTCGCTGGGGGTCATGTGTTGTTTGCTGCTCATGGTCTCTCTCCTGGCGGGCCGGCGCGGCTTGGATTGCATATTGGCCGGGGTGAACCGATACTGCAGCAGAACTCCCGCATTTCCCACCCTGCAGCATTCCATTTTCTGCAGAATCCGCACCAACCTGGCGGCCTTTCGCCAAATCTTCAAATATTGAAAGATGAAAGACGAATCCTCCGCGGCGCTGCGCGCGCTGACCCTGCTGGAACAGGTCGCCGGTTCCGAGGCGCCGGTATCGCTGGCGGCGCTGACCGACGCCACCGGCCTGCCCAAGCCCTCGGTGCTGCGCATCCTGTCGCGGCTGGTGGACGCCGGCATGCTGCTGCGCGAACCGGCAGGCAAGCGCTACATCACCGGCCCGCGCCTGGCGCTGCTGGCGCGCGACACCCTGCTCAATTCGCCGCTGCGGGCCGAGCGCCATCGCATCCTCGACAGCCTGGTCGACGAGATCGGCGAAACCTGCAACTGCACCATGCTGGACGGCGACGAGGTCATCTACCTGGACCGGGTCGAGACCGCCTGGCCGCTGCGCGTCAACCTGCAGCCCGGCTCGCGCGTGCCGCTGCACTGCAGCGCCAGCGGCAAGCTGTTCCTGGCGCACATGCGGCGCGAGGCCCGCGCCCGGCTGCTGGCGGCGGCGCCGCTGCCGCGCTACACGCCCAACACGCTATGCGACACGGCCGCGCTGGAGCGCGAACTGCTGGCGATCCGCAAGGAAGGCGCCAGCTTCGACCGCGAGGAATTCCTGCTGGGCATCGTCTGCATGGCGGTGCCCATCATGCGCGGACGCCGCGCCATCGCCGCGGTGGCGCTGCACGCGCCGGTGGCGCGGCTGTCGATCGACGGCGCGCGCGCCTGGCTGCCGCGCATGCAGGAAGCGGCGCGGGCGCTGGCGGGCACCTACGAACCGTCGGCCTGAGCGCGGCGCGGCCGGCGCCCGCGCGCGCCTGGCCATCGCGCCGGGCCGCTCCGGAAGCGCCAGGCCTTACACTGTCGGCCGTATCCGTATTCATCGCAGTTCCTGCGAGAGCCTGACCGTGACCCAGACGCCCTTCACCACCCTGCCCCTTTTGCCCGCCCTGCTCGACAACCTGCAAAGCCTGGGGTTCGAGCAGATGACGCCGATCCAGGCGCAGAGCCTGCCGCTGATCCTGGAAGGCCGCGACCTGATCGCGCAGGCCAAGACCGGCAGCGGCAAGACCGCGGCCTTCGGCCTGGGCGTGTTGCAAAAGCTCGATCCCGCCCGCCTGGCGCCGCAGGCGCTGCTGCTCTGCCCGACCCGCGAGCTGGCCGACCAGGTGGCGCAGGAGCTGCGCCGGCTGGCGCGCCAGATCGCCAACGTCAAGATCCTGACGCTATGCGGCGGCGCCGCGGCGCGCCCGCAGGCCGAATCGCTGGCGCGCGGCGCCCACATCGTGGTCGGCACGCCCGGCCGCATCCAGGACCACCTGGAGCGCGGCAGCCTGGACCTGTCCGGCCTGACCACGCTGGTGCTGGACGAAGCCGACCGCATGGTCGACATGGGCTTCTACGACGATATCGTGGCGATCGCCTCGCATTGCCCGGCCAAGCGCCAGACCCTGCTGTTCTCGGCCACCTACCCCGACAACATCCGCAAGCTGAGCGCGCGCTTTTTGCGCAACCCGGCCGAAGTCAAGGTCGAGGCCCAGCACGACGCCAGCCGCATCGAACAGATCTTCTACGAGATCGACCCCGCCGAGCGCCTGGATGCCGTGGCCACGCTGCTGGCGCACTTCCGCCCGGTCTCCACGCTGGCTTTCTGCAACACCAAGATCCGCAGCCACGACCTGGTCGAACGGCTCCAGGCCGCCGGCATCAGCGCCCTGGCGCTGAACGGCGACCTGGAACAGCGCGAACGCGACGAGATCCTGATCCAGTTCGCCAACCAGAGCTGCGCCGTGCTGGTGGCCACCGACGTGGCCGCGCGCGGCCTGGACATCCAGAACCTGGGCGCGGTCATCAACGTCGACGTCACCAAGGACACCGAAGTCCACGTGCACCGCATCGGCCGCAGCGGCCGCGGGGACCAGAAAGGCCTGGCCCTGAGCCTGTGCTCGCCCGACGAAATGCGCTGGGCCAACCTGATCGAGCAATACCAGGGCGCGCCCCTGACCTGGGGCGACCTCAAGTCGCTGCGCCCCAAGGCCGACCGGCCGCTGCGCGCGCCCATGGTGACCCTGTGCATCCAGGGCGGCAAGAAGGATAAGCTGCGCCCTGGCGACCTGCTGGGCGCCCTGACCGGCGACGGCGGCCTGGCCTTCGAGCAGGTCGGCAAGATCAACATCACCGAGTTCAACGCCTACGTGGCGCTGGACCGCAAGATCGCCAAGCAGGCCTTCTCGCGCCTGTCCAACAGCAACATCAAGGGCCGGCGCTTCCGCATGCGCTACCTCGAGGAGCTGTAACGACTAAAATAGTCCGTTTTTGCTCATTCCCGGCGCCGCCTGCCCGGCGCCCCCCGTCATGACCTACACCGCCAAAGAAATCTTCAAGACCCTGCAAGGCGAAGGCGCCCACGCGGGCCGCGCGGCGGTCTTCTGCCGGTTCGCGGGCTGTAATCTCTGGACCGGCCGCGAGAGCGACCGCGCCAGCGCCGCCTGCACCTTCTGCGACACCGACTTCATCGGCACCGACGGCGACGGCGGCGGCAAATTCGCCAGCCCCGAACTGCTCGCCGATGCCATCGAGGCCGCCTGGGGTCCCGACACCGCCAACCGCTACATCGTCTTCACCGGCGGCGAACCGCTGCTGCAACTGGACGAAGCGCTGCTGGCCGTCGTCCACGCGCGCGGCTTCACCGTCGCCATCGAAACCAACGGCACCGTCCAGCCGCCCCCCGGCATCGACTGGATCTGCGTCAGCCCCAAGGGCACCGCCCCCGTCGTCATCGAACGCGGCAACGAACTCAAGCTGGTCTACCCCCAGGCCAACGCCCTGCCCCCGCGCTTCGAACACCTGGACTTCGACCACTTCTTCCTGCAACCCATGGACGGCCCCGCCCGCCTGGCCAACACCGAACAGGCCGTCCAATACTGCATGCAGCACCCGCAATGGCGCCTGAGCCTGCAGACCCATAAATACATAGGCATTCCATGATTTCCGTGACCCGCAGGCTTGAATTCGACGCCGGCCACCGCATTCCCGACCACCGCAGCCAGTGCCGCAACCTGCACGGCCACCGCTATGTGCTCGAAATCACCCTGACCGGCGACATCGTCCAGGCCCCGGGCGAGTCCGACAACGGCATGCTGATGGACTTCGCCGACATCAAGCGCATCGCCAAGGCCCACATCGTCGACGTCTGGGACCACGCCTTCCTGGTCTACGAAGGCGACACCGCCGTGCGCGGCTTCCTGGACTCGATGCCCGGCCACAAGACCGTGGTGCTGGACCGCATCCCCACCGCCGAGAACCTGGCCGCCATCATCTTCGAGATCCTGGCCCCGCACTACCACGGCCACTACGGCGCCGACCTGCGCCTGACCCGCGTGCGCCTGTACGAAACGCCCAATTGCTGGGCCGATTGCAACGGCTGATGCCCCTATGGGCGGCCGGCATGGCCACCCGCAAATCGACGTGACAGCATGCGCCTGCCGCCTGGCGCGGCAACGCTTGCCGGGCGCTCGTTGCCCATGGCAGGCACGGATGATTGCCGGCGTGGGCTGACGCCAGGCTCGCGGCAGCCCGGCCGCCCTGCATCACGCGCCCCGCCGCGCCAAAGCCGCCCGTTCGCCCCTCACCTTTCCACTCACGGAAAACCCGCCCCTGATTTTCCCGATTGAAAAAATCAATGGAGATCTTCGCCATTTTCAATTAATAGTAAGCTAATAGATAGGATACAATCGATTTCCATGGACACCCCCACCGACTCCCAACTCATGGCCACCACCGCCAACCTGATGGTGCTGTCGCGCGCCTATCGCGGCGCCGCCGACAAGGCCCTGGCCGACTACGGCCTGTCGCAAGCCACCGCCTGGCCCGTGATCCTGGCCGGCCGGCTGGGCGACGGCGTGCGCCAGGGCGCGCTGGCCGAGGCCCTGGGGGTCGAAGGTCCGTCGCTGGTGCGCGTGCTGGACCAGTTGGTCGCCGCCGGCCTGATGGAACGGCGCGAAGACCCGCACGACCGCCGCGCCAAGACCCTGCACCTGACCGACGCCGGCCACGCCCTGCGCAAGCAGGTCGAGGACGTGCTGGTGGAACTGCGCCGGCGCCTGTTCGACGGCGTCAGCGAAGCCGACCTGCAAGCCTGCCTGCGGGTGTTCGATGCGCTCAAGGCCGCGCTGGGCCGCAGCGCCGCCGGGGCCCAGGAGGACCCGCGGCCATGAAACTGCCCAACGTCCGCGAGACGATCTTCTCCCTCAAGAGCTACCTGAGCGCCATCATGGCGCTCTATCTTTCGTACAGCATCGGCCTGCCACGCCCGTTCTGGGCCATGACCACCGCCTACATCGTGGCCCAGCCCTGGTCGGGCGCGGTGCGCTCCAAGGCGCTATACCGCCTGGTCGGCACCTTCTGCGGCTCGGCCATGACCGTCTACATGGTGCCGCGCCTGTCCAATTCGCCCGTCGTCATGACCGCCGCCATGGTGGCCTGGGTCGGCTTCTGCCTGTACCTGTCGGTGCTGGACCGCACGCCGCGCTCATACCTGTTCATGCTGGCCGGCTACACCGCCGCCATGATCGGCTTTCCCAGCGTCACCGACCCGTCGCAGGTGTTCGACACCGCGCTGGCGCGGGTCGAGGAAATCAGCCTGGGCATCGTCTGCGCCACGCTGGTCCACAGCATCGTGCTGCCGCGCGGCCTGGCGCCGGCGCTGACGCTGCAGCTGGACAAGGCGGTGCGCGACGCCAAGCTCTGGATCCACGACACCCTGAGCGGCAAGACCGCCGAACAGAAAGACCGCGACCGCCGCGAACTGGCCAACGACATCACCCAGCTGCGCCTGCTGTCGACCCACGTGCCGTTCGATACCGGCAACCTGCGCTGGACCGCCGGCGCGGTGCGCGCCATGCAGGACCAGATCGCCGCGCTCACGCCCGCCGTGTCCGCCGTCGAAGACCGCATGCGCGCATTGCAGGCCGACGGCCAGACGCTGCCCGAGCCTGTCTCGCAGGTGCTGGCCGACATCTCCGAATGGATCAACGCGGGCGCCCAGGCCACCCATGAAACCGCCGTGCACCTGCGCGCCGCCGTTTCCCGCCTGACGCCCGCCATCGACAGCCATTCCGGCTGGCGCGACGCGCTGCTGGCCAGCCTGATGACGCGGCTGCGCGAACTGATCGACACCTATGACGAATGCCTGGCGCTGCGCCGCGAGATCCGCGCCGGCCTGGCCGGCGCGCCGCTGCGCACCACGCGCGCTCCCGCCCGCACCGCGCCCAACCGCGCCCTGCACCGCGACCGCGGCATGGCGCTGCTGTCGGCCGCCGCCGCCGGCGTCGCCATCTCGGTCGTCTGCCTGTTCTGGATCGGCACGGCCTGGAGCAACGGCGCCACCGCCGCCCTGATGGCCGCCATCTTCAGCTGCTTCTTCGCCTCGCAGGACAACCCGGTGCCGGGCATCATGCAGTTCCTGACCTACACGGTGTATTCGATCCCGCTGTCGGCGCTGTACCTGCTGGGCATCATGCCGGCCATCCATTCGTTCGAGATGCTGGCGCTGGCGATGCTGCCCACCGCCTTCGTGCTCGGCATCTTCATCGCGCGGCCGGCGTCCACCGGCAAGGCCATGGCGGTGCTGTTCGGCTTCCTGGGCACCATGGCGCTGCAGGACACCCATACCGCCGACCTGGTGTCGTTCATCGACACGCAGGTGGCGCAATGCATGGGCGTGGCCACCGCCGCCATCATCGCCGCCATCTTCCGCACCGTCAGCGCCGACTGGAGCGCGCGCCGCATCCAGGCCGCCAACTGGAACGAACTGGCCACGCTGGCCAGTTCGCCGCGCGCCCCGGCCCGCCACACCTACGCCGCCCGCATGCTAGACCGCATCGGCCTGCTGCAACCGCGCCTGGCGATGGCCAAGCGCCCCGACGACCTGGTCGCCGCCGACGCGCTCAAGGACCTGCGCGTGGGCCGCGACATCACCGAACTGCAACGCGCCCGCCGCCACCTGCCCATGGCCGACGCCACCATCGTGCCCGTGCTCGACAGCCTGGCGCGTTTCTTCCGCGAGCGCTCGAACTGGCGCGGCGGCGACAAGGCGCCGGAGATGCTGGCGCAGATCGATCGCGCCCTGGCCAGCGTCAGCGCCACGCCCGGCACCGTCGCCGCGCGCGATCGCGCCGTGGTGGCCCTGGTCGGCCTGCGCCGCGCCTTCTTCCCCGAGGCGGCCGATTACCAACCCGCCCATCCCACGCTGGAAACACCATGATCGGCGAATTCAACCTCTATGGCATCTACTTCCCCTGGCTGCTGGTGCTGGGCGTGGTCACCCTGGGCGTGGCCTGGGCCGTGCGCCGCGTGCTGGCGCGCGCCGGGCTGTATCGCCTGGTGTGGCACCCGGCGCTGTTCGACCTGGCGCTGTTCATCGTGCTGCTGTATGGCGTCTCCCTGATTTCCCCTTATTTTCTGCAGAGATAGGTATGAAACTTCCCAATGCCCTGCGCCCCGCCGCCATCGGCAAATTCGCGCTGACCGCCGCCGTGGTCGCGGCCGCCGTCTACGCCGGCTGGCAACTATGGGTGCACTATGAAGTCGAACCCTGGACCCGCGATGGCCGCGTCAAGGCCTACGTGGTGCAGGTGGCGCCCGACGTGTCCGGACTGGTCACCGCCGTGCCGGTGCACGACAACCAGGACGTGAAGGCCGGCGACGTGCTGTTCGAGATCGACCGCGCCCGCTTCCAGCTGGCCTACGACCAGGCCCAGGCCTCGGTCCGTTCGCAACAGGTGGCGCGCGAACAGGCGCTGCGCGACGCCAAGCGCAACCGCTCGCTGGGCCAGCTGGTGGCCGCCGAGGCGCTGGAACAGAGCCAGACCAAGCTGCAACAGACCGAGGCCGCGCTGGCCCAGGCCGAGGTGCAATTGAACACCGCCCGCCTGAACCTGGAACGCAGCCGCGTGCTGGCCGTGACCGACGGCCGCGTCACCAACCTCGACCTGCGCGCCGGCTCGTACGCCAGCGCCGGCCGCGGCGTGATGGCGCTGGTCGACGCCAGCTCGTTCTACGTCGAAGGCTACTTCGAGGAAACCAAGCTGCCCGGCATCCACGAGGGCGACCCGGCCACCGTCACGCTGATGGGCGACAACCGCCAGATCCGCGGCCATGTCGAGAGCATCGCGCTGGGCATCGCCGACCGCGACCGCAGCACCGGCGCCAACCTGCTGCCCAACGTCAACCCGACCTTCAACTGGGTGCGCCTGGCGCAACGCATCCCGGTGCGCGTGAAGATCGACGAGGTGCCCGCCGGCGTGCGCCTGGTGGCCGGCCAGACCGCCACCGTGGCGGTCGGCGCCGCCGCCGCGCCCGCGCAGACGCGGACCGACGCGCGCCAGCCCTCTTGAGCGCGCGCTTTCACCAACCCGCCAACCTCTTAGACAACGCCAAGCCGTAACCGCCATGAACACCAGATTCTTCCTGCCGCTGATGCTGTCCGCCGTGCTGGCCGGCTGCGCCGCCGTGGGCCCTGACTACCAGGTGCCCGCCGACGCGGCCGCCGCCCGGCCAGGCGCGCAGGCGCCATTCGCCGAGGCGCGGGAGGGCGTGTTCCAGCGCGACCAGGTGCCCGGCCACTGGTGGCGGCTGTACAACGATCCGGTGCTGGACGGCCTGGTGGAAAAGGCCCTGGCCGCCAACACCGACCTGCGCGTGGCCAGCGCCAACCTCGAACGCGCCCAGGCCGCCGTGCGCGAGACCGAGGCGCAGCAGCAGCCCAGCCTGGGCGTGAATGCCTCGCCCACCTTCGGCCACGTCTCCGGCCTGCAGGAGATGGCGCCGGGCATCGACCCGCCCAATCGCTGGTCGTACTCGGCCGGCGCCAGCATGTCGTACCAGGTAGACCTGTTCGGCCAGATCCGGCGCGCCGTGGAAGCGGCCGGCGCCGACGCCCAGGCGGCCCAGGCCGCCTACGACGCCACCCGCGTCACGGTGGCGGCCGAAACCGCCCGCGCCTACGCCAACCTGTGCTCGGCCGGCATGCAGCTGGCCTCGGCCGAGCATTCGGTGAAGGTGCAGCAGGAATCGCTGGACGCCGTCAGCCGTCTGCAACGCGCCGGCCGCGGCACCGCGCTGGACGTCACCCGCGCCCGCAGCCAGCTGGAGCAATTGCGCGCCGGCCTGCCGCCGTTCCAGGCGCAGCAGCGCACCGCGCTGTACCGCCTGGCGGCGCTCACCGGCCAGACCCCCGCCGAGATTCCGACCACGCTGCTGCAATGCGCCGCCGCGCCGCAATTGAGCGAAACCATTCCGGTGGGCGACGGCGCCGCGCTGCTGCGCCGCCGTCCCGACATCCGCCAGGCCGAACGCGCGCTGGCCGCCGCCACCGCGCGCATCGGCGTGGCCACGGCTGACCTGTATCCGAAGATCACGCTGGGCCTGTCGGGCGCCTCGGGCGGCCCGGCCGCCATGTTCGGCGACCGCGGCACCTTCAGCTGGAGCGTCGGTCCGCTGATCTCGTGGACGCTGCCCAACACCGGCGCGGTGCAGGCGCGCATCGCCGAGGCCGAGGCCAACACCAAGGCCGCCGTGGCGCGCTTTGACGCCTCGGTGCTGAACGCGCTGCGGGAAACCGAGAGCGCGCTGGTGGTGTATGCGCGCCAGCTCGATCGCCAGGCCGCGCTGCAAGCGGCGCGCGACCAGGCGGCGCAGGCCGCCTCGCAGGCGCGCCAGTTGTTCCAGTACGGCAAGACCGATTACCTGACGGTGCTGGACGCCGAGCGCACGCTGGCCAGCAATGAAAGCGCGCTGGCCGCCGGCCAGGCCGAACTCAGCAACGACCAGATCGCCGTGTTCCTGGCGCTGGGCGGCGGCTGGGAAAAGTAGGCGCGGCGGGCCATACTCGGGCGGCCAGGTCGCCGCCCGCCTTGTGTTTCCCTCCGGCGCGTGGCGCCGACCTCCCCGAACGGGGCAAACGCGCCCGTTTCCCCGGGCTGCGCGCCCTTCCCCCTCCCTCCTTCGCATGGATCGCGCCGCGCCCGCGATGCGCGGCCGTGCCACGCGCCTTTGCCCCGCGTCGGCGCGCCTGCCTCCCCGATGGATTCCGCCCCCTCATTTTCAAATAATTTCCACAATATGGATGCAGGATTGTTGGCGCCGCCCATGGCCTCTTAGAATCAGCCTCACACCATAATTCCAATTCAAGCAGAGACAGATCGATTTCCCGGCGACCTCCCGTCGCGCCACCAGGAATCAAGACAAACATCCATAATATGGAAGAACAGAACAACCCCGAACCCGCCCGCGTCATGGACAGCATCACCAAGCTGCGCGCCGAAGACGCCGGCCGCGTGGTGATCGCCGGCTCCCATGGCGGCAGCTACGCCGCCTATTGCGCCGCCCGCGGCCGGGTGCGCGCGGTGGTGCTGAACGACGCGGGCGTCGGCTGGCAGCAGGCCGGCATCGCCGGGCTGGACGAACTGCAGCAATGGGGCGTGGCCGCCGCCACCGCCGACTACCGCAGCTGCCGCATCGGCGACGGCGCCGACATGGCGCGCCACGGCATCATCAGCCACGTCAACGATCTGGCCTACGCGCTTGGCTGCCGCCCCGGCATGGCCGTGGCGCAGGCCGCGCAGCGGCTGGCCGCGGCCGACATGGCGCCGACCTGGCCGGCGCCGCGCCACGAAGCGCGCACGGTCCTGGCCGCAGGCGCCGACGGCGCGCCGCGGGTGATCGGCGCCGATTCGGTGTCGCTGCTGGAAGCGGCCGACGACGGCCTGATCGCCGTCACCGCCTCGCACGGCGAACGGCTGGCCGGCCTGGCCACCGACGGCGTGCGCCCCCGCCCCTGGCTGGTGACCTTCAACGACGCCGGCATCGGCAAGGACAGCGCCGGCATCGGCCGCCTGCCCCTGTTGCAGCAGCGCGGCATCGCGGCGCTGACGGTGTCGGCCCACAGCGCCCGCATCGGCGATGCCCGCTCCTGCTACGAGGACGGCGTGGTGTCGTGCGCCAACGCCCAGGCCCGCGAACTCGGCTGCCGCGTCGGCTCTCCCCTGAAATCCTTCATCGACGCCCTGCTGGCGGGGCGCGCAACCCACCTGGAGCATTCTCCGCATGTCGGAAACCCTTGAAATCACCGGCGGCGAAGCCATCGCCCGCATGTTCGCCGCGCATGACGTCGGCCTGATGTTCGGCATGGGCGGCTTCCAGCTGCTGCCGTTCTACGACGCGGTGCGGCGCCTGAAGCTGAACCACAACCTGATCAACGACGAACGCTGCGCGGTGTTCGCCGCCGACGCCTACACCAAGGTCAGCGGCCGCCCCGCCGTGTGCGACGCCACGCTCGGCCCCGGCGCCACCAACCTGGTCACCGGCCTGGCCGAAGCCTACAACGCCGGCACCGCCATGGTGGCGCTGGTGGGCGACTCGCACCGCATGCATTCGTGGAAGAACATGACGCAGGAAGCGCGCCAGCTGGAAGTGCTGCGCCCGGTGGTCAAGGACGTGCTGCGGGTCGAGAAGATCGAGCGCATTCCCGAACTGGTGCGGCGCGCCTTCGCGGTCGCCACCAGCGGCCGGCCCGGCCCGGTGGTGCTGGACGTGCCCGAGGACATCGCGCATGAAGTCCACGCCTTCGACGCCGATGCCTTCCACGCCAGCGAGACCTACCGTCGCGCGCCCGCGCTGCGCTGCCGCCCGGATGCCGACGCGCTGGCGCAGGCCGCCGCCATGCTGGCCGGCGCCGACCGCCCGCTGATGCTGTGCGGCGGCGGCGTGCACATCAGCGAGGCCGCCGAAGCGGTGCAGGATTTCGCGCGGCGCTACAACATCCCGGTGGCCCACACCATGAGCGGCAAGGGCGCCATCGCCTGCGGCGATCCGCTGAACGCGGGGCTGTTCGGCCGCTACAGCCGCATCGCCAACGACCTGATCGCCAAGTCCGACTGCCTGTTCGTGGTCGGCTGCAAGCTGGGCGAAGTGGCCACGCGCCGCTACGACCTGCTGGCCACCGGCGCGCCCATCATCCACCTGGACATCGTGGCCGAGGAATTCGACCGCACCACCACGCCGACGCTGCGGCTGTGGGGCGACGCCCGCGCCACGCTGGCCGAGCTGGACCAGGCCCTGGCCGCCCAGCCCGACAACGGCGGCGCCCGCCGGCAAGGCTACGCCGCCGAAGTCGGCCAGGCCATGCATACCTGGCGCGAATCGGTGCGCGCCAAGCTGACCTCGGCCGACCGGCCCATCGGCATGGCGCGCCTGATGCACGAGATCAACGCCAGCCTGCCCGCAGACGGCGTGCTGGTGGCCGACGGCGGCTTCGCCGCGCACTGGGGCGGCCTGCTGTTCGACACCAAGCGCGCCGGGCGCGGCTTCGTGCCGGACCGGGGCTTCGCGTCCATCGGCTACGGCATCCCCGGCGCCATCGGCGCGGCCGCCGCCGCCCCCGGCCGGCAGGTGGTCAGCCTGACCGGCGACGGCGGCTGCAACATGTCGCTGGGCGAACTGGAAACCGCCGTGCGCATGGGCCTGGCCTTCACCCTGGTGGTGGTCAACAATGCCGCCTCGGGCTATATCAAGGCCTTGCAGCACCTGATGTACGGCAGCGGCAGCTACCAGTCGTCCGACCTGGCCGAGACCAACTACGCCAACGTGGCGCGGGCGCTGGGCTGCAACGGCATCCGGGTGGAGGACCCGGCCGAGATTCCCGCCGCGCTGGCCGCCGCCTACGCCTGCAAGGACCGCCCCACCGTGCTGGACGTGGTGGTCACGCGCGACCCCGCGCACATGCTGCCCGGCGTGGACAGCCGCGCCGCCAAGATCAAGCCGGGCGACCGCATCGCCTGAGCCTGAATAACAACACAGACATTCCAAGCGAGGAGACAACCCCATGAAGATCCGTACCTGGCTGACCGTGGCCGCCGCCGCCCTGGCCACCGTGCTGGCGCCGTCCGCCGGCGCCCAGAGCAACTACCCCGACCGCCCGATCCGCCTGATCGTGCCCTTCCCGCCCGGCGGCACCTCCGACGTGGTCGGCCGCATCTTCGCCGAGGCGCTGGGCAAGCAGATCGGCCAGCCCGTGGTGGTGGAAAACCGCGGGGGCGCCGGCGGCACGGTCGGCTCGCGCGCGGTGGCCAGCGCGCCGGCCGACGGCTACACGCTGCTGCTGGGCACCTCCAGCACCAACGGCACCAACTCGGCCGTGTACAAGAACCTGCCGTACGACGCGGTCAAGGACTTCACCCCGGTCACGCAGATCATCCGCGTGCCGGGCGTGATCGTGGTCAACAAGGACTTCCCGGCCAAGGACTACGCCTCGTTCGTGGCGCTGATCAAGGGTGCGCCGGGCAAGTACTCGTATGCCTCGTCGGGCAACGGCGGCGCCACCCACATGGCGATGGAATACTACAAATCGCTGTCGGGGCTGGACATGATGCACGTGCCGTATCGCGGCACCGGCCCGGCGCTCAATGACGTCATCGCCGGCCAGGTGCCGATCCTGTGGGACACGGCGGCCTCGTCGATGGCGCACATCCAGTCCGGCAGCCTGCGCGCCATCGTGGTGGCCGCGTGCAAGCGCCTGCCGCAACTGCCCGACGTGCCCACCTTCGCCGAAGTCGGGCTGCCTGATTACGACGCGGAGATGTGGAACGGCCTGCTGGCGCCGGCCGGGCTGCCCGCGCCGATCCTGGCCAAGCTGGGCGAGGCCTCGCGCCGCGCGCTGGCCGACCCCGAGGTGCAGGCCAAGTACGCCGGCGTGGGCGCCTACGTGGTGGCCGACAAGCCGGAAGCCTTCGCCGCGATGATCAAGGAAGACGTGGCCAAGTGGAAGAAGGTGGCCGAGTTCGCGCACATCTCGGTGGACTGACATGGGCCAGCGCATGCAAGGCAAGACCGCGCTGGTGTTCGGCGCGGGCTCGTCCGGACCGGGCTGGAGCAACGGCCGCGCCGCCGCCGCGCTCTATGCCCGCGAAGGCGCCCACGTGTTCGCGGTGGACCTGCGGGTGGAATCGGCCGAGGAAACCCGCCGCATCATCGCCGAGGAAGGCGGCCGCTGCACCGCGCTGGCGGCCGACGTGACCGACAGCGCGCAGATCCTGGCGGCGGTGCGGGCCATGCAGGCCGAGGCTGGCCGCATCGACGTGCTGCACAACAACGTCGGCATCACCGAGATGGGCGACCCGATCGAAGCCAGCGAGGAGAGCTGGCACCGCGTCATGGACACCAACCTGACCGGCGTGTTCCTGACCTGCAAGCACGTGCTGCCGGTGATGCTGGCCCAGGGCGGCGGCAGCATCGTCAACATCTCGTCGCTGGCCTCGATCCAGGTCAACACCTACCCGTATACCTCGTACTACGCCGCCAAGGCCGGCTTGAACCACCTGACCCGCGCCCTGGCGGTGCGCTATGCGCCCGACAACATCCGCGTCAACGCGGTGCTGCCGGGCGTGATGGACACGCCGCTGATCTACACGCAGATCGCGGGCCAGTTCGAGGACGTGGAGGAAATGCGCCGGCGCCGCAACGCCGCCAGTCCGATGGGCCGCATGGGCGACGCCTGGGACGTGGCGCACGCGGCGCTGTTCCTGGCGAGCGACGAAGCGAAGTACATCACCGGCGTGTGCCTGCCGGTGGACGGCGGCAAGTCCTGCGCGGGGCGATAGCCGGCATAGCGGGCCGGCCGGCGCCGCGCGTCAGGCCGGACGCGGCGCCAGCTCCGCGCCCAGTTCCGTGGCGGCGCGCTGCAGCGCCGCGACCACTTCCTGCAATCGCGCCCCCGACAGCCGCGAGCGGATCGCGGCCACGCTGAGCGCGGCCACCACATGCTGCTCGCGGTCGTACACCGGCACGCCCACCCCCAGCATGTCCGGGATGATGCGGCCCGGGTTCAGCGCATAGCCATTCTTGCGGGCCGCGGCGATGTCCTCGCGCAGCATCGCGGTGGACGGCAGGTCGGGCGCGGCCGAGGCGTCGTAGCGCGCCAGCACCCGCTCGATATCGTCATTGGGCAGGAACGCCAGCAGCGCCAGGCTGCCCGCCCCCACGCCCAGCGGGCGGCGGTGGCCGACCTCCAGCGTCAGGATCTTGATGGGGAAATCGCCCGTCTTGCGGTCGACGCAGACCGCCTCGTGGCCCGAACGCACTGACAGGAAGCTGGTGTCGCCGGTCGATTGCGCCAGCCGCAGCACCGCCGATTCGGCGATCGCCTTGATGCCATGGCGGCTTTCGGCCGCCAGCCCCAGGATGTACGACTCCCGCCCCAGGCTGTAGGTCTTGAGCTTGGGATTGAGCGCCAGGAAGCCCTCCTGCAGCAGGGCCGACAGCATGCGGTGCGCGGTGGGCGGCGTCAGGCCCAGGTCGCGCGCCACGTCGGTCAGGCCGACCCCGCGCGCGGGCGCGGCCCCCACGTACTTGAGGATGCGCAGCACGCGGAAGATGCTCTGCGCGCCGCCGACCGGATCGGCGTCGCGCGCGGCGGCGGAGGATTTGGCGGGACTCACCGGCGCGCCTTCAATGCACCGTGGTGCCATCGGGCGGCGACTGGTTCAGGCCCAGCGCCGCCTCCCAACTGCGCAGCGGCACGCAAGTCTGCAGGCGCACGATGGCGCGCTGGATCAGGGCCGGATGCAGTTCGTGACCGACGTGCGTGGCCACGTCAATGGTGGAATCGCCGTGCAGCTCGTCCAGGCGCGCCTGCGCCGCCTGGATCAAGGCCACCGGCATGACCGGGTCGTCGGCGCCATGCAGCAGGTGCAGCGTGGTGTACTGCGGCGCGGCCTTGGGCAGCTGCGCATAGCGGCCCGAAAAGGCGATCACGCGGCCGGCCATGCCGTCGTGCGCCTGCACCAGTTCCAGCGCCATGATGGCGCCCTGCGAAAAACCGGCCAGCGCGGTGTCGGACTGCAACAGGCCGAAGCGGGCCTGGGCCGCCTTCACGTAGGCCTCCAGCGGCGGCAGGGCCTGGGCCACGCGCTCGGGCCGGTTGTCCTCCGACACGCCGCGCACCGAGAACCATTGGCGGCCCGCGCCGCCGCCGTCGAAGGGCTCGAAGCCCTCGGGGATCAGCACCGCCGACGCGGGAAAGGCTGCGCGCACCGCCTCGGCCAGCGGCACCAGGTTGTCGGGCGTGCCGCCCACGCCATGCAGCAGGATGAACAGCTGCCGCACCTCGATGCCGGGTTCGGGCAGGAATTCGATTTCGTGGGGGGATGCGGGGGAAGAAGTGGCCATGCTACGGCTCCGGACAGGCACTGGATAGCGCCATTGTAAAATGCCCGTCATACGCAATCCTAGGCAAAGCGCCCCCCGGGCCGGCTCCTGCCCCCGGTGTCCACAAGGCGCCCAGGGGCGTTCGCGGTCGGCGCGGGGCTTTGCATCAACCTGTGCATTCCATGAAAACACCGACGACAGACTCGGGAACCCCGCCGGCCGGCAAGAACCAGTTGCATCGCGTGCTCAAGGCGCGCCACCTGACCATGATCGCCCTGGGCGGCGCCATCGGCACCGGCCTGTTCATCGCCTCGGGCGCGGCCATCGCCCAGGCCGGCCCGGGCGGCGCGCTCACGGTCTACCTGCTGATCGGCCTGATGGTCTATTTCATCATGACCAGCCTGGGCGAACTGGCCACCTTCATGCCCGTGTCGGGCTCGTTCTGCACCTACGCCTCGCGCTACGTGGACGGCGGCTTCGGCTTCGCGCTGGGCTGGAACTTCTGGCTCAGCTGGGCCACGGTGGTGGCGGTGGACGTGGTGGCCGCCCAACTGGTGATGGCGTACTGGTTCCCCGATACCCCCGGCTGGATCTGGAGCGTCGCCTTCCTGGCGCTGACCTTCGGTCTGAACGCCTTCTCGGCGCGCAGCTTCGGCGAGGCCGAATACTGGTTCGCCATCATCAAGGTGGTGGCGGTGCTGTGCTTCATCGTGCTGGGCCTGGCGATGCTGGTGGGCATCATCCACAGCGACGCGCCGGTCGGCGTGCGCAACTGGACCGTGGGCGAGGCGCCGTTCGTCGGCAACGTCGCCACCTGGGTCGGGGTGGCCATGGTGGTGGCCTATTCGTTCCAGGGCACCGAACTGGTGGGCGTGGCCGCCGGCGAATCCGAGAACCCGCGCCGCAACGTGCCGCGCGCCATCAACCATGTGTTCTGGCGCATCCTGCTGTTCTACGTGCTGGCGATCCTGATCATCGGCCTGCTGATTCCCTATACCGACCCGCAGCTGCTGCGCAACGAGGTCGAGGACATCGCCGTCAGCCCCTTCACGCTGGTGTTCCAGCACGCCGGGCTGCTGTCGGCGGCCACCATCATGAACGCGGTGATCCTGACCTCGGTGCTGTCGGCCGGCAATTCGGGCATGTACGCGGCCACGCGGATGCTGTTCAACATGGCCGTCGAGGGCCAGGCCCCGGCCGTGTTCAAGCGCCTGACCGGCAACGGCGTGCCGCTGTACGCGCTGCTGGCCACCACCGCGCTGGCCTGCCTGTGCATGTTCAGCGTGGTCTACAGCCCCAAGGCGGTCTACATCTGGCTGCTGAACTTCGCCGGCATGACCGAGTTCATCGTCTGGCTCAGCATCGCGGTCAGCCACTACCGCTTCCGCCAGGGCTACGTGAAGCACGGCTACGACACCGCCAACCTGCCCTACAAGGCCGGCCTGTTCCCGTTCGGCCCGCTGCTGGCCTTCGTGCTGTGCCTGCTGGTCACGCTGGGCCAGAACTACCAGGCCTTCCTGGACGAGCGCATCGACTGGATCGGCGTGGTCTCGACCTACCTGGCGATCCCTCTGTTCCTGGCGTTCTGGATCGGCCACCGGCTGGTGAAGAAGTCGCGCTGGATCCGCTACCAGGACATGCAGTTCTACGGCTTCGAGGCCGACCGCGCGGCGGGCGTGCCGCAGGACGAACCGATAGCCGCCGGCCAGGCCGCGCGGACCTGACCCGCGTGCGGGCCGGGAGGCATCCTGGGCCACGCGCCCGGACGCCGCCCGGCTCGCGCCGCCGCCTATTCGAAGCTGTCGCGCGGACGCTGCGTGATGACGCCGTACCAGCCCAGGCCGGCATAGGTTTCATAGCCCGGCGTCAGCGCGAACCCCACCAGGCCGCGATCGGCGTTTTCGTAGTAGCCGCGCGGCCGCTCGTCGTGGCGCAGCACGTAGCGCTCTTTCAGCGATACCGCGCCGTCCGAGGCGGCGATGACGCGCTGGCGGCTGTCGACCAGCAGGCAGCGGGTGCGCGCCCATTCCTCTTCCGACAGCCCCACCGACTTGACGATGCTGGCGGCCTGCTGGCTCCAGTCGAAGAACACCCCCAGCACCCCCAACGGCTCGCCGTGCTTGTCGGCGTCGCGCCGGATCGCGGTGGCGTAGGTGGCGACGTGGGCGCCGTCCAGCAGGCGCTCGCTGTCGATATCCATGGCCACGTACTCGCCGCCGTCGGCCGCGGCCATCCCGCGCCGGAACCACTCGGCATGGCTGACATTGGCGCCGCGCGCCTGCGGATAGCGGTCCGGGCGGCCATTGGCCACTACCCGGCCCTGCGCGTCGGCCACCCACAGGTCCAGGTAGACCGTGTAGCTGTCCAGGATCACGCCCAGCCGCCCGCTGGCGTGGCGGGCACTGTCGGCGCCGGGTTCCTGCAAAGCCCGCACCACCGACGAATCGGTCGCCCACCAGCGCACGTCGCAGGAACGCTCGTACAGGTTGCGGTCCATGGTCTCGATCATGTTCAGCGCCAGGTCGCCCAGGCGGCGGCCCTCGTAGCCGCGGATCTCGTGCAGGGTGTTTTCGCCGATGCGGATCAGGTCGGCGATGGAACCGGCCAGCTCCTCCTTGAGCGCGTCGGCGATGCCGGTGATCTGCTCGGACACGTACTGCACCTGGTTGGCCACCACCGCGAACCCGCGCCCCGCCTCGCCCGAGCGCGCGGCCTCGATGCGCGCGTTCAGCGACAGGTATTTGGCCTGCTGGTTGATATCGACGATGCTCTCGATCTTCTCGTTCGAAATGCGCTCGACGCGGCGCGACAGTTCGACGATTCTTTCCGGTTGATGGGCCATGTTCAGCACTCCTTTTGTTGGACGTTGTTGCGTGAGGAGACGGTGACATGGGGACACAAGCAGGAAGCGTGCCAAGTCGTGCATGGGTTAATGACCAGCCCCTTCCATGGGCGGGGCGGGGGTGACGACGGCGCATCGCGCCTCGAAGCGGGCCTTGCGGCGCGCACCAATACGGTGCAAGCGACTGATACATCCGGTGCCTTCCGGGTCGGGTAAAATACTGTATATTCATACAGTAATAAGCGATTCCGGCCAGGCGTTCCCCGCCCGGCCGTCCGCCGCCCACCGAGTCTTCACCCAGGAAAACCGGGTCGCCCACCCGCCATGCCGTCGCCAGAACAGATCCATCCCGCGTTGTGGCGCGCCACCCAGTTGGCGCGCGGCGCCGCCCGCAGCCTGCCCACCGGCCACCCCACCCTGTCGGCCGAGCTGCCGGACGGCGGCTGGCCGCTGGGCTCGCTGATCGAGCTGCTGGCCCCGCAACCCGGCATCGGCGAAATCCGCCTGCTGCGCCCGGCCCTGGCGCAACTGGAAACGCGCCGCCCCATCGCCCTGGTGCAGCCGCCCCACGCGCCGCACATCGCCAGCTGGATGAGCTGGCGGCTCGATCCGCGCCAGTTGCTCTGGGTCGCCCCCGAAAAAACCCTGGACGCCCTCTGGGCCGCCGAGCAGATCCTGAAAAACGGCAGCTGCGGCGCCCTGCTCTGCTGGCTGCCGCACGTGCGCCCCGAATCGCTGCGCCGGCTGCACCTGGCGGCCCAGGCCAGCGACCTGCTGTTCGTCGCCCTGCGCCCGGCCAGCGCCGCGCAGCACGCCACCCCCGCCCCCTTGCGCCTGGCGCTCGCGCCCGCGCCGGGCGGGTTGTCCGTCCATATCCTCAAGCGCCGCGGACCGGTCTGCGAGGCCCCGCTGTACGTGGGCCTGGAGCCCGGCGTCCTGGCGCCCACCCGCCATGCGCCTCTGGATCGCCGCCTGCCTGCGCTGCCTGCCGCTGGACGCCCTGCGCCCGCACTGGCCGCTTGAGGCGCAGGCCTACGCGGTCCTCGACCAGGAACGCGTCGCCGCCCTCACGCCCGCCGCGCGCCAGGCCGGGGTGCGCCCGGGCATGCGCCGCGGCGGCGCGGCCGCCATCGCGCCCACGGTCGAGCTGCTGACGCGCGACCCGCTGGCCGAGGCCGACGCCCTGCAAGGCGCGGCGCTGGCGCTGCTGCAATACACCCCCGAGGTCGCGCTGGCGGGCGACGACACCGT
Source organism: Achromobacter xylosoxidans (assembly GCF_001457475.1). Taxonomy (NCBI): domain Bacteria; kingdom Pseudomonadati; phylum Pseudomonadota; class Betaproteobacteria; order Burkholderiales; family Alcaligenaceae; genus Achromobacter; species Achromobacter xylosoxidans. The sequence goes on from NZ_LN831029.1 coordinate 3,468,433, forward strand.
GCTGCTCAACGTCGGCGCCAGCCTGCTGTTCTTCCGCGGGCCGCGCGCGCTGCACCGGCGCGTGGCCGCCACGCTGGCCGCGCTGGACCTGCGCGTGTCGCTGGGCATGGCGCCCACCGCCGCCGGCGCCTGGCTGCTGGCGCATCGCGGCGGACGCCGGCCGGCGCGCCGGGTGCTCACCCCGCGCACCCTGGCGCGCCGGCTCGACGCCCTGCCCGTGGCCCTGCTGCCCCAGGCCCGGCCGCGCCTGGACTGGCTCAACGACATCGGCTGCCACACCCTGGCCGACCTGCGCGCCCTGCCGCGCGCCGGCCTGCAACGGCGCAGCGCGCCCGACCTGCTGCAAGCGCTGGACGCGGCCTACGGCCAGTCGCCCGAACTTCATCGCTGGATCGAGCCGCCGCCGCGCTTCGAGCGCCGCATCGAGCTGATGGAATACCTCGAGCACACCGACGCGGTGCTGGCCGTGGCGCGGCGCCTGGCCGAGCAACTGGGCGGCTGGCTGGCGGCGCGGCAACTGGCGGTGCGGCGCGTGCTGCTGCGCCTGGACCACGAACGCGGCCGCCACGCGCGCCCGCCCACCGAGCTGGAACTGGCGCTGGCCCAGCCCGTCTGGCAGGCCCCGCAGATCCTCAACCTGCTGCGCGAAAAACTCGGCCGCCTGACGCTCGAAGCCCCGGTGATCGCGGTGACGCTGCTGGCGCCCGACACCACCGAACAGCCCGCCGCCAGCACCACGCTGTTCCCCGAACCCGGCGGCACCGCCGCCGACCACGCCCGCCTGCTGGACCTGCTGACCGCGCGGCTGGGCCGCGACCAGGTGCGCCACGCCTGCCCCATCCCCGACCACCGGCCCGAAGCCGCCAATGCCTGGGGCGACGCGCTGGAACCGTCACCGCGCCCCGAACCGCTGCCCGAACCCCTGGACCGCCCCTTCTGGCTGCTGGACCCGCCGCTGCCGCTCAAACTCGCCGGCCACCGCCCGCAATACGCCGGCCAGGCGCTGCGGCTGATGCGCGGCCCCGAACGCATCGAAAGCGGCTGGTGGGACCCGGCCCTGACCGTGCGCGACTACTTCGTGGCCGAGGACGCCGCCGGCGCGCGCTACTGGATCTACCGCGAGCGCGACGACGAGCACGCGCGCTGGCACCTGCACGGGCTGTACGCCTGACTCCGCCATGCAAGCGCCCGACGATCCGCATGACGACGCCCCCGCTCCGCCTGTCGGACTGCCCGGCTACGCCGAACTGCAATGCCAGTCGAACTTCTCGTTCCTGCAGGGCGCCTCGCACCCCGAGGAACTGGCCGCCCGCGCCGCCGAACTGGGCTACGCCGCCCTGGCCATCACCGACGAATGCAGCCTGGCCGGCGTGGTGCGCGCCCACATGGAAGCCAAGACCCAGAAGCTGCCGCTCATCATCGGCGCCACCTTCCGGCTGCGCGCCGGCCCCGAGGCCGCGCCAATGGACCTGACCTTGCTGGCGCAGACCCGCGAGGGCTACGGCAACCTGTCCGAACTCATCACCCTGGCCCGCACCCGCGCGCCCAAGGGCGAATACCGGCTGGCGCCCGAGGACTTCACCGCCCCGCCGCCGGGCTACGAACACCTGCGCCACCTGCCCGAATGCCTGGCGATCCTGTCGCCCGTCTACGGCGACGACCCCGACCGCATGGCGCAGCAGGCGCGCTGGCTGGCCGCCACCTTCCCGCGCCGCGCCTGGGTCGGCCTGACCCTGCTGTACCGCTCGCGCGACGACCTGCACCGCGCCGCCGTCGACCACGCCGCCCGCGCCGCCGACCTGCCGGTGGTGGCCCTGGGCCAGGTGCAGATGCACGTGCGCTCGCGCAAGCCGCTGCACGACACCCTGACCGGCATCCGCACCCACCAGTGTGTGTCGCAATGCGGCTACGCGCTGTCGGGCAACGCCGAACAACACCTGCGCACCCGCATGCGGCTGGCCAACCTGTATCCGCCCGAAGCGCTGGCGCAGACCCTGGTGGTGGCGCGGCGCTGCGCCTTCTCGCTGGACGAGCTGCGCTACGAATACCCCGACGAGATCATCCCGCGCGGCCACACGCCCGCCACCTACCTGCGCCAGGAAACCCTGGCCGGCGCCGCGCGGCGCTTTCCGGACGGAACGCCGGACTACGTCACCGAGCAGATCGAAAAGGAACTGGCGCTGATTGCCGACCTGCACTACGAGGCCTACTTCCTCACGGTCTACGACATCGTGCTGTACGCCCGCAACAACGGCATCCTGTGCCAGGGCCGCGGCTCGGCCGCCAACTCGGTCGTGTGCTACTGCCTGGGCATCACCGAGGTCGATCCGCGCCGCGGCAACAACCTGTTCGAACGATTCATCAGCAAGGAACGCAACGAACCGCCCGACATCGACGTCGACTTCGAACACCAGCGGCGCGAGGACGTGATCCAGTACATCTACGCCAAGTACGGCCGCCAGCGCGCCGCCCTGACCGCCGTGGTGATCTCGTACCGGCCGCGCAGCGTGCTGCGCGACACCGGCCGCGCGCTGGGCGTGGACCCGGGCGTGATCGACGCCGTGGCGCGCGCCCATCAGTGGTGGGACGGCAAGAAGGAAATGCTGCGCACGCTGGGCGCCTGCGGGCTCGATCCGGAATCACAGGTGGCGCGGCAGTGGGCCGCGCTGGCCCAGACCCTGATGGGCTTTCCGCGCCACCTGTCGCAGCACCCCGGCGGCTTCGTCATCTCGCGCGGCAAGCTGTCGCGGCTGGTGCCGATCGAAAACGCCGCCATGGCCGACCGCAGCGTGGTGCAGTGGGACAAGGACGACCTGGACGCGCTCAATCTGCTCAAGGTCGACGTGCTGGCCCTGGGCATGCTGTCGGCGCTGCGCCGCACCCTGGAACTGGCCGGCCAGCGCCGCGGCCAGCCGCTGCGGCTGCAGGACATTCCCGAAGGCGACGACCCCACCTACGACATGATCTGCGATGCCGACACCATCGGCGTGTTCCAGATCGAATCGCGCGCCCAGATGACCATGCTGCCGCGCCTGCGGCCGCGCAAGTACTACGACCTGGTGGTGCAGGTGGCCATCGTGCGGCCCGGCCCGATCCAGGGCGGCATGGTGCATCCCTACCTGCGCCGCCGCCAGGGCAAGGAAGACATCGACTATCCCAGCGACAAGGTGAAAGGCGTGCTCAGCCGCACCATGGGCGTGCCCATCTTCCAGGAACAGGTGATGCAGATCGCGGTGGTCGCGGCCGGGTTCACGCCCGGCGAGGCCGACCAGTTGCGGCGCTCCATGGCCGCCTGGAAGCGCAAGGGCGGCGTCGATAAATACCGCGCCAAGCTGGTCGGCGGCCTGCTGGCCCACAACTACACGCTGGAATTCGCCGAGGCGCTGTTCCGCCAGATCGAAGGCTTCGGCGAATACGGCTTTCCCGAAAGCCACGCCGCCAGCTTCGCGCTGCTGGCCTACGCCAGCTCCTGGCTCAAGCGCCACGAGCCCGAGGCCTTCCTGGCCGCGCTGCTCAATTCCCAGCCCATGGGCTTTTACGCCCCGGCGCAACTGGTGCAGGACGCGCGCCGCCACGGCGTGCGGGTGCTGCCGGTGGACGTGACCGTCAGCGGCTGGGACGCGGCGCTGGAGCCCGCGCCCGCCGACGCGCCGCCGCGCCGGCCGCATCCTCACGCGCCCTCGCCGGACGAAATCCGCCCCGCCGTGCGCCTCGGCCTGAGCCTGATCCAGGGCCTGCACCAAGACAGCGCCCGCCGCATCGAGGCGGCCCGCGCCGACGCGCCCTTCACCAGCACCGGCGACCTGGCCCGCCGCGCCGCCCTGACCCGCCACGACCTGAACGCGCTGGCCGCCGGCGACGCCCTGCGCACCCTGGCCGGCCACCGCCGCCAGGCCAGCTGGGAAGCCGCCGCCAGCGTCCACAGCCGCGACCTGCTGCGCGACGCCGCCATCCACGAAACCGAGATGCCGCAACTGGCCGCGCCCACCGAGAGCCAGACCGTGGCGGCCGACTACCGCAGCGTCGGCCTGACCCTGCGGCGCCACCCCGTCGAACTCTTGCGGCCGCAGCTGGCGGCGCGCAATTTCCAGCCCGCCAGCGCGCTCAACGGCTACCCCGACAAGCGCGTGGCCCGCGCCTGCGGCATCGTCACCGTGCGCCAGCGGCCGCAGACCTCCAAGGGCGTGATCTTCGTCACCCTCGAAGACGAAACCGGTCCGGTCAACGTGGTGGTGCGCCCCGAACTGATCGAGCGCCAGCGCCGCGAACTGCTCGGTTCCACCCTGCTGGGTGTCTACGGCACCTGGCAGAGCGTGGACGGCGTGCGCCACCTGATCGCGCAGCGGCTGGTGGACCTGTCCGAGTTGCTGGGCGGCCTGAGCACGCCCAGCCGCAATTTCCACTGACGGCAGTGCGCGGCGGCCGGCGACGCTCCGGGAATCGACCGGACGCCACGGCCAAGCGCCGCGCGGGCGGCTGGTCTATGATGGATTTTCCGCGCCGCCCGCCCGCCCCCGCGCCGGCCGCGCCGTGGAAACGTTTTCTTTTTCAGGAGTGATCATGATCCGCAAGCTGATTCCCGTTCTGCTGGTAGCCACGCTGAGCGCCTGCGCCAACACCGGAGCCCCGCGTTCCTCATCCTCATCCGCCGCCTCCAGTTCCGCCAGCTCGCCCGCCACGTCCGACAGCTCCTCCGGCGCGTCGTACGGATCGCCCTCCACCCAGGCCGGCGCCCGCAAGACCTGCGACGCCGCCCCGCTGCAATCCCAGATCGGCCAGAAAGCCACCCAGTCCGTCCTGGAAGACCTGCGCACCCGCAGCGGCGCCGCCACCGCCCGCATCCTGCGTCCGGGCCAGTTGGTCACCATGGAATACAACGACACCCGCCTGAACCTGATCGTCGACGACAAGGACGTGATGACGGCGATCCGCTGCGGCTGAAATCCCGCCATTCACGGCGCGACGGGCGCAACGGGCACACCCGCCCCGCGCCCGCTTTTTTCCAGACGGCGCGGCGGCCCGCGTCGTCCACGGAATTCTCCCCGCGGCCGCCCCGCACGCGGACATCCATCCCCCGGAGAACGACCGGCCGGCTCGACAGCCAGGACCGGCCTGGCGCGCAACACTTTCCCTGTCGCGATCGCCTTCCTGCAAGCCCGATCCACAAATCGTTCCACCAACGCTTGACCCTTACGTAACGTCATGCCCAAAAGTTCGGCCTGCGCCATCAACGAAGGAACCCCATGCGACTGAAAGTAGGAGAACTGGCCAAGCGCAGCGGACTGACCGTCCGCACGCTGCACCACTATCACGCGATCGGCCTGCTGACGCCTTCGGCGCGCGCCGACAACGGCTACCGGCTCTACGGCCGCGACGACATCGCCCGACTGCACCAGATCCAGGCATTGCGTCGCTTCGGATTGCCGCTGGCCGAGATCGGCGCCTACCTGGACCAGCCCGGCACGCCGCTGGACGAGATCATCGCCAGACAGATCGCGATGCTCGACAGCCAGATCCAACACGCCACCCGGCTGCGCGAACGCCTCGCGCAGTTGCAAGGCCAGTTGGCGATGGGAGCGGAGCCGGAACTGGCCGATTGGCTGACCACTCTGGAACTGATGAACATGTACGACAAATATTTCTCCCAGGAAGAACTGGCGCGTCTGCCCATGTACCGCCGTGGCCCGAACGACGACGCCGGCTGGCTTGCGCTGATCGCCGACGTGCGCCGGCAGATGGACGACGGCGCCCCGCCCGAGGACCCGCGTTCGCAGGCGCTGGCCCTGCGCTGGATGACGCTGCTGCTGCGCGATACCAACGGCGATCCGCGCCTGCTCGTGAAGCTGAACCAGATGCACGAACGGGAACCGGCCATGCAGGAACACATCGGTATCTCGCCGGCCATGCGCGACTACATCGTGCGGGCGTTCTCCGAAAGCAAGCTGCGGCTCTACGAAAAACACCTGACGCCGGACGAGGCCCGGTTCATGCGGGCGCATTATCACGACCGCGCCGGCGAATGGCCGGCCCTGATGGCGCGGGTGCGCGAGGCGATCGATGCCGGGCAGGCCCCCGACTCGGCCGCCGGCCGCGAACTCGCGCGGCAATGGCTGGAACTGTTTTGCAGCTACGCCGGCAACGATCCCGCGACCCACGCGAAATTCCGCCACGCCCTGATGACCGAGCCCGAACTGACCGCCGGCACCTGGGCCGATGACGCCACGCTGGCTTTCATGCGCCAGGCGATGGGCGCATTGACGGCGGCTCGCTAAGCGGCGTCGGCGTCCGCAGACACGGACGCCGACGCGGTTACGGTCGACGTCGCGGCGACAGTCGCGGCCACGACCGCGCTACCAGCGCGCCGCCTGGACAAAATCCACGAAGGCGCGCAGCGGCGCCGGCAGATAATGCCGGCCCGGAAAATACAGCAAGGGGCCGGTGAAGCTGGGCCACCAGTCCGCCAGCACCGGCTCCAGTTCGCCCCGATCCAGGTACGGCTGCAACCAGTCCTCGAACAGATAGACCACCCCGGCGCCGGCCACCGCCGCATCGACCGCCAGGTCCACCGCCGCCCCCAGGCTGACGATCAGCGGACCGTCCACCTCCACCGTGACGGACTGGCCCTCGCGTTCAAACGCCCACGCCGGCATCGCGCCGCTGGTAAAACGGCCGCGCAGGCACGGGTGCTGGCGCAGGTCTTGCGGATGCTGCGGCGTTCCATGCCGGGCCAGGTACGCCGGCGCGGCGGCCACCGCCATCCGCTGGCGCCGCGGCCCGATGGGAATGGCCACCATGTCCTGGTCCATGCTTTCCTCGTAGCGGATGCCCGCGTCGCAGCCCGATTGCAGCAGCTCGACAAAACGATCGTCGACGACGACCTCCAGCCGGATCTCCGGATACTGCGCCAGGAACGGCGGCACGATGCGCGGCAGCACCAGCCGGGATGCCGCCAGCGGCACATTCAGCCGCAGCCGGCCCGCCGGCCGGTCACGGAAACTGTTGGCCACGTCCAGTGCCGACTCGACCGCGTCCAGCGCGGGCGTCAGTTGCTCCAGCAGGCGCTGCCCGGCCGCCGTGGTCGCCACGCTGCGCGTGGTGCGGTTCAGCAGCCGCAGGCCCAGCCGGGCTTCCAGCCGGCGCACCGCTTCGCTCAGCTGCGACGCGCTGGTCCCAGTCTGGCGCGCCGCGCCGCGAAAGCCCCCATGCGTAGCCACCGCGACAAAGGCACTGATGTCTTGAAGATTGGACATGGCGGGTCCTGATTGTTCGATATTCCGCACAAGCTGTGCGATTACCAGGGATTGTCGCACGCCCCGCGCCGCCCTAGACTCGCTGTCATTCCCTCCCTGGAGCACGTCATGACCTCGATTCAACAAGCCGGCGCCTATTCACTGGGCGACCTGACCGTCAACCGCCTGGGCTACGGCGCCATGCAACTGGCCGGCCCGCACGTATTCGGCCCGCCCAAGGACAAGGCGCAGGCCCTGGCGGTCCTGCGGGAAGCGCTCGAACTCGGCATCAACCACATCGACACCAGCGACTTCTACGGCCCGCACATCACCAACCAGCTGATCCGCGAAGCGCTGCACCCCTACCGCGACGATCTGGTCATCGTCACCAAGGTCGGCGCGCGCCGGGGCGACGATGCCTCGTGGCTGCTGGCCAATTCCCCCGCCGAACTCGAATCGGCCGTGCACGACAACCTGCGCAACCTGGGCCTGGACGTGCTGGACGTGGTCAACCTGCGCCTCATGTTCGACGTGGCCGGCCCCGCCGAAGGCGACATCGAACCGTCCTTCACCACCCTCGCCGAATTGCAGCGCAAGGGCCTGATACGCCACCTGGGCCTGAGCAACGCCACCGCGCGCCAGGTGGCGCAGGCGCGCGGCATCGCCGACATCGTCTGCGTGCAGAACCAGTACAACATCGCCCACCGCGCCGACGACGCGCTGATCGGGCAGCTTGCGCAAGATGGCATCGCCTACGTGCCGTTCTTCCCGCTGGGCGGCTTCTCGCCGCTGCAATCGGCCACGCTGGAGCGCGTGGCCGCCGACTGCCAGGCCACGCCGATGCAGACCGCGCTGGCCTGGCTGCTGCAACGCTCGCCCAACATCCTGCTAATCCCGGGCACCTCGTCGATCGAACACCTGCGGCAGAACGCCGCCGCGGCCAGCCTGGCGCTGCCGCCGCGGGCCGTGGCCGAGCTGGACGGGATCGGCGCCGCGGGTTAGTTCAATGGGCGCGGTTGACCAATCCGCCGCATAGTGGCACCTTACCCCGAAGTGCCACGCCGGAACCCCACTTGGACCACCCACAGCCCCTCGTCACCGTCGACGCCGTCCTGCTCACCCTGCGCGAGACCGGCCTGGAAATCGCCCTGCACCCGCGCGACCGCGCGCCGTTCAAGGGCGCCATGGCCTTGCCCGGCGGCGTGGTGCACGTGGACGAAGACGCCAGCACCGAAGCCAGCATCCGCCGCGTGCTGCGCGACAAGACCGGCTTCGAGCCGCGCTATCTGGAGCAGTTGCAGGTGTTCTCCGGCCCCGACCGCGACCCGCGCAAGTGGTCGCTGTCGGTGTCCTACGTGGCGCTGGTGCCGGCCGCCGAACTGGAGGCGGCCCCGGCGGGCTTTCGCTTCGTCAGCGTGGACGCGCTGCCGCCGCTGGCCTTCGACCACGCCGACATCGTCGCCGCCGCCGTGGCCCGCCTGCGCGGCAAATCCAGCTACTCCACCCTGCCGTTCTTCCTGCTGCCCGAACGCTTCACCCTGACCGAGCTGCAGCGCACCTACGAAGCCATCCTCCAGACCACCCTCGAGAAATCGAACTTCCGCCGCAAGATGGAAGCCTGGGATGTGCTCGAAGCCACCGACGACTATGCACTGGGCGCGCAGCGTCCCGCCCGCCTGTACCGCCTGAAAGACTTCGCCCTGTTCGACCGCAGCGTCGGTTGACCTCGCGCCGCCCCCGCTTAGTTGCAAATAAACAATAAGTAGGCTTATACTTGCCTCACTTAGTTTTAATTTGCCACTAAGGCCTGATCATGTTCACCATCACAGCGGTAGTAGAAGGACAACGCCACACCGATACGGCCCGCGCGTTCGTGTTCCCCGGCGGCGAAAGCCAGGTCACCGTGCCCGCTGCCTTGCAGGCCCGCGCCGACGCGGCCAGCGAATTCCGCATCCACGCCCTGCTGAAATCGGCCGACGACGTCATGCAACTGCTGATGCTGACCGACGCCCTGCGCCGCCTGAACCCGGCCGCGCCGGTGCACCTGGACATGCCCTACGTGCCCTACGCCCGCCAGGACCGCATCTGCAATCCCGGCGAGGCGCTGGGCGCGGCCGTGTTCTGCAAGCTGATCAACGACCAGCAATACGCCACCGTCAGCGTGGTCGAACCGCACAGCGACGTCACCCCCGCCCTGCTGCAACGCGTCCGCGTCATCGACGCCGCCGCCTTCCTGAAGAACGCGCTGGCCAACCCCGCCTTTGCCAACGGCGTCACCCTGATGGCGCCCGACGCCGGCGCCCGCAAGCGCGTGCAGGCCCTGGCCAAAAAGCTGGGCGTGGCCGACGTGCGCTACGCCGAAAAAGTCCGCGACCCGCAAACCGGCCGCATCACCGAAACCCGGGTGCCCGACGACATCCCCGCGCAACCGGTGCTGGTGGTGGACGACATCTGCGACGGCGGCCGCACCTTCCTGGAACTGGCCGCCGCCTTGCGCGACAAGACCGACCAGCCGCTCTACCTGTATGTCACCCACGGCATTTTCAGCAAGGGCCTGGCCGAGCTGAACGCCCGCTACGCCGGCCTGTACACCGCCTACGACTGGACCGCCGCCGAAGGCCCGGGCGCGCCCGTCATCGTCAACCCGATCGAAGCCGCCGACGCGCTCGCCACCGCGGCCAACTGAACATCAAGCAGGAGTCCACACCATGAATGCCCCCGCCCCCGTCGCCACCAAGAACGGCATCAACCCTTTGCTGCAAGCCGACTTCTACAAGACCGGCCACCCCTTCCAGTACCCCAAGGGCACCAACAGGATCCTGGCCAACTTCACCCCGCGCTCGGCCCGGCTGGCGCCGGTGCTGCCCGAACTGTTCGACAACAAGATCGTCTGGTTCGGCCTGCAAGGCTTCATCAAGGAAATCCTGATCGACCTGTTCAACCGCGAATTCTTCGGCAAGCCCGCCGGGGCCGCCGTGCGCCAGTACCAGCGCCGCGTCGACAACGCGCTCGGCAAGGGCGCGGTCACCGTCGATCACCTGCAAGCGCTGTACGAACTGGGCTATCTGCCGCTGGAGATCCGTTCCCTGCCCGAAGGCGCCCGCGTCGACATCCGCGTGCCGCCCGTCACCTTCGTCAACACCAGGCCGGAATTCGCCTGGCTGGTCACCTACATCGAAACGCTGTTCAGTTGCGAATCGTGGAAGCCGTCCACCGTGGCCACCATCGCCTTCGAATACCGCAAGCTCCTGACCTACTTCGCCCGCCTGACCGGCAGCCCGATGGACTTCGTCAACTGGCAAGGCCACGACTTCTCGATGCGCGGCATGGCCGGCCTGTACGACGCCCGCAAGAGCGGCGCCGGCCACCTGCTGTCGTTCACCGGCACCGACACCATCCCGGCCATCGACTACCTGGAAGACCTGTACGGCGCCGATTCCGACCGCGAACTGGTCGGCGGCTCGGTGCCCGCCACCGAACACTCGGTCATGTGCCTGGGCAGCAAGGAAGGCGAAATCGAAACCATCCGCCGCCTGGTCACGCAGGTCTATCCGGCCGGCATCGTGTCGGTGGTGTCCGACACCTGGGACTTCTGGCAAGTGGTCACCGACTTCGCCGCCGCGCTGAAGCCGGAGATCCTGGCGCGCCAGCCCGATCCCTTCGGCAACGCCAAGGTCGTGTTCCGCCCGGACTCCGGCGATCCCGTGAAGATCCTGACCGGCTACTTCTGCACCGACGTGCCCAGTGTGGAAGACGCCGCAGCCCTGGCCGCCGCCCGCCGCGACGGATTCGAAGCCGTGCGGGATATCGAGACTGGCCGCTACTGGCGCCTGGACGACGACGCCCGCGCCAGCCAGGCGCTGCGCGAGGCCGAAGTCAACGGCGCGGTGCAATGCCTGTGGAACATCTTCGGCGGCGTCGTGACCGAGCGCGGCTACAAGCTGCTGGACCCGCACGTCGGCCTGATCTACGGCGACTCCATCACCCTGGCGCGCGGCCGCGACATCCTGGCGCGGCTGGAGAGAAAGGGTTTCGCGTCGGGCAACGTGGTCCTGGGCATCGGCTCGTACACCTATCAATACCTGACCCGCGACAGCTTCGGCTGGGCATTGAAGGCAACGTATGCCGAGGTCAATGGCGAACCGCAGGAACTGGTCAAGGACCCGGTCACCGACTCCGGCGTGAAGCGGTCGGCCAAGGGCTTGCTGCGGGTCGATGAGACAGCGACGGGGTATGTGTTGCGCGACCAGCAGACGCCGGAGCAGGCGGCTGGCGGCGCGCTGGTGCCGGTGTTCCGGGATGGGGTTCTGCTGGTCGAGCAGGATCTGGCGCAGATCCGGGAACGGTTGCAAGGGTCCTGGGTGTGCCCGAAGCCGGGGAGCATTGATTGGGGACGACGTTGAAAGGATAGCCGGCGGCGCGTTCGCTGCGACGCGCCTTATCGGCAATCCCGATACCCCCATCAAACATTCCTGCTGGCGCCCCGCCCGGCGCCGCGCCACCATCGCGCCTTCCAGACACATTCATCAAGGAAGCAAGCATGGACAACAACCTGACGGGGCAGCGGGTCATGGTGGTGGGCGGCAGTTCGGGCATGGGCCTGGCCGTCAGCGCGCGGTTGATGCGGATGGGGTGCCAGGTGCTGATCGTGGGCCGGTCGCGCGACAAGCTCGACGCCGCGCGCGAGCCGCTGCGCCCCTTTGGCGAGCCGCAACTGCACCCCGCAGACGTGACAGACGAAGCGCAGGTGCGGCGGCTTTTCGAGGAAGCCGGCGCGGTCGACCACCTGGTCTGCACCGCCGCCGACATCCGCGGCGCCTACGAACTGCTGCCGCAGCTGAGCCTGGATGCGCTGGACCGCGCCATCCGCTCCAAGGTCGTCGCGCCCATTCTGCTGGCCAAGCATGGCGCGGCACGCATGCCATCGCGCGGCTCCATCACCCTGACATCCGGCATCGCCGCCTATCGCCCCCGGCCCAAGGGCGTCGCGGTGGCGGCCATCAACGCCGCGCTCGAAGGCATCGTCCGCGCCATGGCGGTCGAACTGGCGCCGCTGCGCGTCAACGCCGTCTCGCCCGGCTGGGTGCGCACACCCATCTGGAACCACGTGGCCGGCGCCGACAGCGAAACGCTGCTGGCGGCGATGGCCGAACGGCTGCCGGTGGGCCGGGTGGGCGAAGGCGACGACATCGCCGATGCCATCGTCTTTCTACTCGGCAACGGCTACACGACCGGCACCGTGCTGCATGTCGATGGCGGCCACCGGCTGGTCTGACGGGGCCGTCGCCAACCGGATCATCGCGATGAACGCCGCCACCTGGCGGGCCGGAGTCCGATGCGGGGTGAGCAGGCAGATGGGCAGCCCTTCCCCGCTGTCCGACAAGGGCTTCCACTCGACGCGCGGCGCCGCCCCGGCCGGCGCCAGCGCCATCCTCGGCAGGATCGACACCCCTAGGCCCGCGGCCACCATCTGGATCAAGGCCGGCACGCTGTCGGCCACACCGCGGATACGCGGCCGGGCGGGGCCGTGCTGCAACAAGGCGTCCAGGTACTCGCGGTAGCGGCAGCCTTCCATCGTGACAACCAGCGGCAGCGCCGACAGCGCGTCCGACGGGATGTCGGCCGCCTGGCCGAGGGGATGGCCCGGCGGCAGCACCACCATCGGCATGTCCCTCGCAAGGACTTCCGTCCGCAGCTCGGCGCCATTGGCCGGCCACCCATGCACCAGCCCCAGGTCGGCCGTCCCATCGCGCACCGCCTGGGCCGTCGCGGAAGAGTTGCGTTCCTGGACTTCGACCTGCATTGCCGGGTGCTGCTGCACAAAGCCCAGCCACTGCGGAATCAGCAGGCTGGTGCAAAGCGTAGGCGGCGCCGCCACGCGGATCGCGCCGGCCGTGCCGGCGACATCGTCGCGAACCTCGCGCAGGGCATCGTCGGCCATGGCAAGCAGTTCGCGGGCGCGGCTGGCCAGTCTTTCCCCGGCCGGCGTCAGCTGCAGGCGGTTGTTATGGCGGATAAACAGCGGCTGACCAACGGCCTCCTCGAGCGCCCTCACCTGTTCCGTCACGCTGGGCTGGGACAGGTGCACTCGCCTGGCGGCTTGCGTGAAACTCAACGTTTCTGCCGCCGCGACGAAGGTTTTCAGTTGTCGGAGTTGGAACATGTAGTATGCGAAGAAGGATCTGTAGCATCGGCAGGCGGAACGCGGGTATGGATCGGTAACGTCATAATGCTCGTGAACACCAAGACCAACAACATCGCGTAGCGGATCTGACTCTAACAGTCGAGTCAGGCTGCGCTCCGCCCATTCTTTTCATCCGACGAAAACTTAACGTTCGGATAATCCTACCTATGCAAACTCGCGTGGCACCCGTGCCATGGCGGCCCCTGATGGGAAGCCAACTGGCCGTCATCCGTCCACCCGAGGAGAAACTGCATGATCAAGCGAAAGACTGGCGCCTTTCTGGCCTGGCGCGCCGCGCTGGCAGCCGTGTGCGCCGTCGCCGGCCTGCTGGGCCCAGCCGGGCACGCCTTGGGGCAAGAGGTCACGTCAGGATGCCAGTTCAACAGGAACCCATCACAAGGGTTCGACCCCACCAGAACCGGCGCCGACTCCTATTTGACCACTTTCACGCCATTGCAGATCAATCTGGATAAGACCATCCCCGTAGGAGAGGTCGTCTACGAAACCTCGCTTCCGGTGATCCCGTGGGTCTGCATCACGAACATTCCAGACCGTCTGCCCTACATGGGCTCGGGGGGATACATGCAAACGATGATAAAGGACCTGGCTTCGGCCGGGTTGAAACTCGTTTTGCAGATCAACAACTATCCCGAGTGGACGCCATCCAGTTCAACCACCGACAATCGACTCGTCCTTTCCGACGTGACTTACGCAGCGAAGTCACCTTCCGATCCCACCATGACGGCATCCGGCATCTTGCACGGCAAGCTGAAACTCGTCATGGTAACGCCCCCCAACAAGCCGACGAGAGCGTATATTCCCGCCATGGGAAACCTGGTCGTCCTAAGTTCCGGGGTTTCCACCATGAATGTCATCTCGATCGGGTCCAACAGCAGCACGACCATTGCGCTCATACCCAAATGCATCGCGAAAATATCCACGCCAGGCCCGATCAATCTGGGAAAAGCCTACGCCGTAAACCACCTTCCGCTACCACCGCCCGTGGATTTCACAATCACTGCGGATTACGATGAGAGCTGCGATGGCGGCTTCCGGATCGTAGACCTGGGCAATTTGGTCGTGCCGCTTCAGTTAAGGTTCCAGCCGGAAGGTAATCAAGAACTGCTGCCTGGCAACCAGGAAATCCTCCTGAAGAACAACGACGGCACACCAAACGGATTCGCGCTGGGAATCAACGAACTGGGCGTTCACCCCGTCATCTTCAACCAGTGGCAGGATTCCCACCAGCCATCATTGACTACCAGCAAGCGGCCACTCCCGCTGCGATACTCGGCGCAATTGACGAAGTCCGGAACGCCGCTGATAACGGGAGAATTCAGCCAGCAAGTCACCGTACAGGTTACCTTCCGATAAGAGGGGAAACGGCGTCACAGGTCGCCTGTTCCAAGACAAGAAGGTAGCGGGAAGCCACCGCACGAGAGCCAATGGCGCCGGCTCTTTATTACGCCAGGCATCTGTCCGCCCCCCGCGTCCAGGGCAAAACCCATGGGCCCAAGGGGCGGTACTGCCCAGGAGCGAATACGCCCAGCTTCAGGCATCACCATGTGTACTTCGCGCCGATCCGCCCCACATACTGGTGATCTCGCCCGGACCATCCTTGTACGGCCCCTTGTGCGACACCGCGCGCGCAAAGCAGCCGAACTGCCCCTGCGCGAACACATCCAGGTCACGCACCGCGCCGTCGATCACGAACCCGGCGATGCCGCGCCCCTGCGCGTCCATCATCATCAACTCGCCGACCAGCGCATTGCTGGTATCGCCAGCGCCATCGACCACGATCACATCGCCCGCGCCACCCAGCGAAATCGCCTTGTGGATCATCAGGTTATCGCCCGGCCGCGTCTTCACGGTCAGCGCCAGGCCGACCGTGCGCTGGTTGCCGGCGTGCAGCGGACGCAGCCCGCTGACGCCGTACAGGCGGTTCATGCAATCGCTGATCTGGGCCGAGCCAATGGCGGCAAAACCGGCCAGCACGTCAGCGGCGACGGCCGGCGCGGGCCGGGGAAGAATGCGGTATCCGATGGGATTCATAGCGAGGAATTTTCTTGAAGGCGTGAACGGCAATAAGCGAACACGCATTACAAGGCCTCGCGGGGCGATCCTCAAAACGATATAAATTCCCGGTTATGTAGGAATTATTTTCGTGAATGTTATTGGATCGAGGGAGGAGCGTTGTGGGTGGGGTTGGGGGCTTCCCTTTCGTCGCCGGATTGCAGGGCCTGGTCGAGCATGGCTTCGGTCAGGGTGCCGAGGTGCTCGCAGAGGCTTTCGACGCCGCCCATCAGGGCGGTGACTGCCCAGGGGTCCAGGGGTGGAGAGCCGGTGGCGTCAGGTTCGGACGCGCTGTTGCCGATCATGCGAGCGATGGTCTGGATGGCGTAGCGGGTGCGGTCTAGTTGGTGGAGGTGGGATAGGGAGACGGGGCCGGATTCGCGGTCGGTGTCGATTTGCCAGGGGTTTTGGGTGAGGGGGTGCAGCATGGGGCTGCCTCATATAGGGGAGTTAAGCCGCAAATCGTTGCGGCTGTCCGCCTATAGCTTTCCGGCTTCCAAACCGGCACCGGAGAGGTGATAGTCATGAGTGTATGGTGAGATGGCGGTATGTTGGATGCAGGAGGGACAATTTCGCGACTGGTCCTTGGCGTCATACTGAATGGTCACTCTCGACCAAAGCTGCCTTTCGGAGCGGCAGATTAGGCCGGAAAAATTCATGCCACGGTCCCAGCGTATCGACGTAAAGTCAATTTCTATGCGAAATTTGCCGGTTCCTCCTATACATGACAATCAAGTCAAGCGTGTCACCCATTCAGAATTCACTGGATGTTTTGCTTACGCCAGTTATCCACCGCAACTACAAGACGATTGTCCTTGACCGGGTTTTGCCATTCATCCCAAAAATTGACCGTACCGCTATTCGGCTTGTTTATGGGCTCGTCAATCCTGATTCTGCTTGGCAGTAAACTCGCATCGCCCACAACCAGTGCCTCGCCAGTGTCTAGGGTCGGCAGGATGTCACTAAAGCCACCGAGGCTATCTGGAAGGAGCCTCTTGATAACGGTCTGGTCTTCGGCATTTGTCAGCCGCATGGACACGAAGTTACTGCATTGGCTGAGCATCGTCTTATTCACCTCCGACGGACGCTGACTTATCACGACTAGGCTGACACCGTACTTACGGCCTTCCTTGGCGATACGCTCAAAAATATCCAAAGAGATATCGTCAGCTGATTCTGCCATATTTCGTTGAGGCATGTAGAGATGCGCTTCATCGCAGAGAAGGGCAATAGGATGGCGCAGCTCGGATGGCGTCCACTGTTGGACAGAGAATGTGACACGCGCGACGAGGGAGACGATCAGCGGGAGGACGTCTGATGGAACTTCTGAAAAATTGATTACCTTGATACCAGCTTTACCATTTTCCCCAGAGCTTCCGAGCACAGCAGTGGTGAACTTCTCAAGCCATGTAAAATCCAAAATATCTTTACCGCCCTTGAACATAAATCCAAGGCGCCTATCAGAGATTTTATTCTCTAACCTTGAAATCATTCGGGCGAGCTTTCCAAAAAAATCACCCTGTTTTTCTTTACCGGCCGTTGCCCCAGGAACCATTTCCACGTTTATCTCGTTCAGTCTGCTCATGAGAACATCCAGATCGAATGGGACCGGGCTATCTACCGTGAAGTGCGCCAAAATTTCTTTATGATCGCCGTCCTCCAGGTACTTTCTCTTGGCCTGATTGATCTCGCGAGACATGATCATGGCTTGGTTGGGTGCATTCTGGTCGCTCCTATCAACAAACATTGCGACGAGCGCTTCATACGAAAGCAGCCAGTAAGGCAGGTAAAGCACACCATCGTCAATGGTGCGCGTAGACTCAACATCTGCGGGACCTGCCACTTTAAAATGCTGAATACCTTGGCCTACCAATGGCGAGTATTCACCGTGAAGATCAAAAACAATCGCGTTAGCCGTAGAGAGTCCTGCCATCTGCTCAATGATTCTGGCTGTCGTCCAGGACTTACCTGACCCAGTGCTACCGCCGATAAAGGCGTGACGCTGGAAGAACTTGTTACCATTGAGATAAGCAACGGCGTGGTCGTCCAGTGTGTACTTGCCTAGCGTCAGGGCATTACCATCGGCTGAGACACTGGATAGCGTCCGCATAAAGTTGGTAAGGTTATCTCCCTCCAGCGAAAAACAATTCGCGTCGATTTCTGGAACACTTTCTAGAGTCCGGCGAAAGACATTTTCTCTTTTTCCGTCACGGTCCAACATCGTACCAATCAGGGCAATTTTGCACAGATTCAGCTCTGAGGTCTGCTCGCTGATTCCATCATCGACAATATCCCCGATACTACGCTTCCGGGTCACTTGAGTGATGAGCCCGATGAGATGCTGCCCAGGCTTGCTGCTCTGGAGTACGGCTAGGTGATTGACTTGCAATCTTTTGAGTTGATCAACATTTTCCACGTCCACTATAACGTTTGTAGTGTCAACAGAAGCGACCTTTCCAAGTGCATCTTCATCGCTAAAATTAAATATTGGCATCTCTTCTCCTACATTATGAGTGACAAGTAACCTTGAAGACTCCAGATGTTTCTTTCAATTATCACTGGATTTGCATCCCAAGAGGAGTAGACAATGGATTGATCGTCGGCTTCCCCCCGCTCAATTGCCAGGTAATTCTGTGCCTTGCCGTCAGTAATTAACTTCTTGGCCGCTTCTGACAGTGCATAGGTAATAATTGTGATAGGAGTATTTTGCCGCTGACATCTCGCCATAAGTTTCGGCTGAATATGCTCGTCATTAAAGCCGTAGCCAATGCACAGGTAAGAGTTCGCGGCAACGATGGCCTGGTCAGCATGGTTAATTATTGATCGGTATGGCTCCAAATGCGTAGCCTGATATTTTTGAGTACCGGGAGTCACGATTTCCGGTTTGTATTTGGCAGGTATTCCATGAATATTTGAAATTGCCACAATGTCTTCAAATGGCGATCTAAACCAATCCAGCGACCCATGAACTTTCCAGATATTGACTCTGCGGGCAGAATTTATCTCATTCAGGGTGGCTAGCTGCCGAAAAAAGCCGTGCGTGAATCCTGTGTAATGGTGAATCCGCTCCTGATCGCAGGCATATTCCGCAAGTCTGTCATAGTTCGTTGTAACAATGTTCAATCTCGTTAGGCTGCTTTTGAACATGTGGCGCAACAAGCGGCTCAAGGGAAACATCTCCGGATTCTGAAGACTTTGGTTGAAAATGTGATTATCTTCAGCGTTGATGAGTGACCAAGTGGCGTTGACAATTCTAGAAGTTAGCTCGGCCGTTATAGCCACTTGGTGGAGCGCCGACTCCAGGTCAACGCCAGAATTTAGGACTTTACAGAATTTATCCCAGGCTTCTATCTCGTTAGCGGACATTTCTGAAATGTCGGTATTTTTGATTAGATGCTTTGCAAGCGCCCACATCCCAGACATGCCGTGGGCAGCAGATGCGCCGCTTCCCAAGATAATGAGGGGCGCTTTGTTGTAATAGTCCTGCGCTTGTCTTTCAAAATTCAGCTCTGGCAAGATTCTGTCCTTGATGTTGCGAAGATCCGAAAACTAACCATGGAAACTTTTCAGAATTCGAAGCGAGACACCGTATCAAATTCGTAAGTCGGCTCCCTAATCGAGATATCGGCGTCATGTATTCTAGAAAAACGGCTGTGTTTCACCAGGGCCGGTCAGCGGCCGCAGATAAGACCGTCGATAAACGACAAAGCGCCCAGCTATCCTCCGCACGCTGATTGCTACCACAAGCTGCGCTGCCCCCCTCGAACATACCGGAGATAATCAACCTATCCAACGGCCACTGTAAGATGGTGGCTGTGGCCTACCGCATAGGCAAACGTTGGCGCTATGTGGATGGGCAGCAGGCCTCGCCGGCGAGCTGCTATTGATGATAAGCCTCTATCGACTCGAAGCAGAAGGTCCCTAATGTTCTAAGTCAGCGAAATTCAAAGTCAGCGAGCCCCCCCCAACCAGCAGAGTGAGAAACAGTTCTATATATTTTTCCGTCTGCGCGTATTTCGTAATCGGCCAGTCCTCCCCAACCTTCGGGATGAGATGCTGTCCGATAGATCTTTCCATCGCTTCTAAACTCATAGTCAGGAAGGCCGCCCCAGCCATTAGGGTGAGAAATTGACCGATATATTTTTCCATCACTACGAATTTCGTAATCTGGCAAACCTGCCCAACCGCTGGGATGAGAAATCGCTCTGTATATTTTCTTCATAATAAGATTTTTCTCAATCGGATTGCATAGGAACACACTGCTTCGGAGCAGGCTTCAAGTATCGGATCCGCCCGCAGCCGATTATTAATTATATACGGCGCAAATTTGCAAGAGCGAAGTAAATTATGATTAATAAATAATAAGCCAAGCCATTAATCATACTGCCTCTTTTTTGCTTTTTTGCGGCTATCCGCACGTAATGGCGGCACTATATCGAGTGCGCGCCATAACATTGGATGGACGCTAATGGAAGAGCTCTTCTTATATTGCCCATCCGAAATTCCGCGATCATCGACGTGAGACCAGCTTACGCCTGCTGCGGCTTCTGGTTTTATGCCGACGACGGAAGTCGTATATAGAACTTTCAAGATTTGGATTATGCAGGCATTTGCTGTCTTATCGCTGGATAGATATTCAAGCGCAATTCTCCCAACTGGGTCAGATTCGGGAATGCCAGACCAGTGCTCTTGAATGCACTCCTGCAGTTTATCCTCCGTTATCTCAGAATATTTGAAGTTTGAGGGCCGGCCCCGTAATAGTTCGGTACATGCCTCTAGTGAAGCGTAGTGACTACGCCACTCATCCCGCAACGACCGGAGTCTTCCTGTAGAGTATTTGCGTTCAGCGTCCTGCACTGTAGACGGAGGCACATACTCCTTTCCCTCACAAAGTTCAATGCACTCATTCACGAATGCGATGACGTCGCGAGGTCGTAGGAGCGTTCTGGTCAACAAATAGTCGATAGCTGACTCCCCGCGTACCTCCCCGCGGAAGACCTCGTCAAACGTCACCTTCTTCTGGGTATATTGCTCCCGAATTAGCTTTTCTACGCGGAGATCAAGCAATTGTCTAAGCTGAGCTTTGCTCCAACGAAGTCGTAGCATCAAACCGGAAAATTTCTCTTCCTGGAATCCGGCATCGCGAGTGGCATCGAACACGGTTTGGAGAAGGTCTTCTCTTATGGCAATCACTGCCTTAACTGCCCGGACTCGTTGAAAAGCCCGCACAGTTTCGATTAACGCCCGGATCAACTTATATCGCAATCGATCGTCGACCCATGATTCGTCAAGCCGGTCAATCACAAGAAAATATCTTTTCTTGGGATCGGTGAAAATTTCATCCGCCAATAATGTTATAATTTCACCCAACTCGCGAACTTGATTTTCGTTAACAATGGATTGGGCCTTGTGAAGCACCTCGGCTTTTATTTCGTCCGTGAGTGTCTTCCCTCCCACTGCATTTAGCGAAATGCCATAAGCTTGTATGTCTACAGATCCCGCAAGCTTTTGCTCTAGTTTTGAGGTAAATTCCTTGACGCGAGTCTCGGTGTCTTGCCAAAAATGCTCATTCCATTGCCGCAAGTATTCGACCGCCCGCTTTTTAGCCGGATCTCGGGAAAATAAATCTCGGAAATTTTCGAGAAAGCTCCATGGATCCTCTCGAGATATCCGATATCGCTTGCATAGCAGTTCGACCACGAAAACATGCCGCCATAGCAATTGGTAGAACAGATCGAGTTTGACTCCCACCGATTCGAAAAACTGAATGATGTCCGAGTTCGCCACATAGCTGAGCGACAGAGTTTCCGCTCGAATCTCGATAGCGTTGGTTTGCTCAGAGATCAGCCGAGAAAGCAGCGCGCTTTTACCTGCTCCTACTCGCCCCACTACGATTCTTTTCGGATTCTCGCAATCAACGAGTGCGGCAAGATCACCAGTGTCGAAAAAACAGTCCCGCAAAAACCTCTCGTCTGATTCGGCATCCATTGCCCCCACGGAGCTGTTCCTTCGAAATACGTAGCGCATATGCAGACCTTCCGAAGATTTCGATGTAACTGTACGATACATCAAGTCTTCTAATGCTGGACAGATAGACTGATATTGCGGGTGCTAAGGCCAGCTCAGGAGCCTCCGTAACGGTCTGCAATGTTGTACGTCCGCTTGTGGCCGATTGCAGGCTTTCGTGGCCGTCTGCTTGGCCGGTCTCGATGCCACCTCCAGACTCCCCTGCCGGAGGGGAAAGTTGAAGGGGCACTGGTGCCCTTGGCCCGAAGCAACCTCAACGCCGCCCCGGCAACATCCGCACCAACGTGTTATCCCGAAACACATAATGATGCAGCAACGCCGCAGCAGCATGCAGCCCCACCAGGAAATACCCCACCGTAGCCAAGGTCTCATGCAGTTCCTTGACCTGATCCGCCAAGGCCTTATCCGGCCCCACCAGCGCCGGAACCTCCAACCCGAACAACGGAATCGCCTTCCCTCCCGCGCTGAGCGTCAACCACCCCAAAATCGGCGTGACAATCATGAACGCATACAACGCGTAATGCATCACCCGTGAAAGCACATCCTGCCACCTCGGCATCGGCGGCCGCACGCCAGGCGCCGGGCCCGAAGCCACCCGGATAACCACCCGCAGCACCACCAACCCGATCACACACAACCCGAGCGAGAAATGCAGCGCCTTGATGTTGTTGTACAGATCGGTGCCTTTGGTGGCCAGCCCGCGCAATTCCATACAGGCGTAGACCAAAGCCAGAACCACGAGCATGAGCCAGTGCATGGTGATCACCAGGCCTGCATACTGAGTATCGGAGTTCTTGATTTTCATGTTTCTTCCTTGTCGTCAAAGCGCGCTACGGACAGCCTGGTTCGATAATCGCCCTGCCCTCGGCGCCCTGCGTGGGCGCGTCGGGAGGTCTCCAGGGATCAACATGGGTCATCACGTTCAATACACGATGCCGCTGCATGACGCGCTGGCGCGCTTGCACGGCGATCTTGTGGCCTTCCTCGACAGTCAGCCCGGCGTCGATTTCCAGGTGAGCGTCAACGACGATCATATCCCCCATTTTTCGGGTGCGTAGATCGTGCACGCCTTGAATACCCGGGGTGTCCAGCAAGGTGCGCTGGATCGCGGCGGCTTCGCCTTCGTCGATGGCGCGGTCCAGCAGGTCGTGCAAGGCGTCCCAGCCAAAGCTCCAGCCCATTCGGGCCACCATGAAGCCCACGATGGCCGCGGCGATGGGGTCCAGTATCGGGTAGCCCAGCAGGTTGCCGACGATGCCTAGACCCACCACCAGCGACGACGCCGCGTCGGAGCGCGCATGCCAGGCGTTGGCCACCAGCATGCTGGACTTCACGCGCTTGGCCACGGCAAGCATGTAGCGGAACAAGGCCTCTTTGATGACCAGGGCGGCACAGGCCACCCACAGCGCGACGAGGTGGACCTGCGGGATCGCGTCGGGCTGCTCCAGCTTGGTCACGGCGGACCACAGCATGCCGCCGCCGACCAGCAGCAGCAAGACGCCCAGCGCCAGGGACGCCGCGGTCTCGTAGCGGTAATGGCCGTAGTGGTGGTCCGCGTCGGCTGCTTTCTGGCCATGGCGGTTGGCCAGCAGCACGATGAAGTCGGCGATCAGATCGGAAGAAGAATGAATACCGTCCGCGATCAGGCCTTGGGACTTGGAGAAAATGCCGATGACAATCTGCGCGGTGGCGAGCACCACGTTGACGCCCACGCTCACCCAGGTGCTGCGGGCGGCGGCGTCGGCGCGTTCGGCCGGGCTGTGTTCATCGTCCTCCGGGTCTTCCAGCGGAGGCGGAAAGGCGGTCATGGTTCGGGCTCCCGTTATTGCAATCTATCCTTGCGGCGTTCGGGCTGGAGCATAAGCACCGAAACCTGAACGATTGATGAACGTGGAAATGCTGAACTCCAGAAGCCAAGCGTGATGCGGTGACCGCACCTGGCCACGTGGCTTGGCGGCTACCGATACCTGATGGAGAGCGGAAGAAAATCCGTGAGAGGAGCGTTGCGCCCGCTCACGGGGCAAGTGCAGATCAGCCGATCAACCTTGCAAATGCAAGTTCGCTTCAGCCAAGCGCGCTTAACAGCGCATCTGCGGTGACGACGGTGCAGTATTCGCCGTCCAGGTTGGCGAGCGACATGGCGTGAACATCTTCGGCGCTTCGCGCTGACCCATTCCAGTCTGTCCGAGCGAATGTGAAGCAACCGTCAGCCACGAGCCACACCTGAAAGCCAAGGTTGCCGGCCATGCGGACAGTTGCCTCGACTGAATTGTTCGTTATGACTCCCGCCACGACCAATGCGTCGAGGCCATTGTTGCGAAGCTTCTGTTCCAGATCGGTGCCGATAAACGCACTGTTCGTCTGCTTCGGAATGACCGGTTCTCCCCCTATGGGCGCGGTCTCCGGCTTGAATTCATGCCGGGGCTGGCCTGGGCGGTAGTAAGACGTGGGATCTGCCGTCCAAGGTTGCCGCCACCTCCACGGCGCCCAAGCCAGCGCTGCGCAAGCTGAACCCCGCCCCGAAGGCGTAGCGTTCTTGGCTTATACGGCCATCCTCCTTGCCGAGGCATGGCGCTCTGAAAACAGCGATGCGTGGAAGAAACCTGCATTGCTTCCAATCGCCCACTCGAAATCGGGTACGCTTTGATGCTGGAAAATTCTGGGCTGCACGATATGTGGCAAAAGTTCTGCAAGATGTCGCTGGTGGTGGGCTGGGCGCTTTGGTTGGCTGCCATGGCGTGGTTCACGGCGGGCATGCTGCGGTATGTACCGTCCGCGGACGCGACGCTGACGCCGATCACCCTTACGCCGGGGCAGACGGCGCGCGCCGAGGTCTACCGCATCCGCGAAGCGCCACTATGGATGGAGGCGCGTTTCGGCGGCCCGATGGGCAGAAAGCGGCCCGAATTGGGAGAACACACGACGCGTTTGGGGGCGCCGGGCGCAGTCGCCGAACCAGGAGAGCCGGTGCGGATTCGTGTGCGCGATGGCGGGGACCTGGACGTAGTGATGGTTGCGGCTCCGCGCAGCAGCGCCAGCGCGACGCATTTCTACCGCAAGCTCTGGCCGGAAAGTCATATAGATGGCACGCTGCCGGAGACCACCCCGCCCTTTCCGAAGCTGGCAAAGGGGACTTCGCCGCTTACCTTCACGGTGGAAGAGGTCGGGCCGACGCTTCAGGGCGAGCAGATCGAACTGGAAATCAGCGCACCTATCGGCCTCAAGCGTACCGCGCCCGGCTGGAGCGATGTCACCACCTTCATTTTTTGGCCCTTCATCGCCGCGATCCTGGGTATTTGGGCACTGGTGTGGGCGGGGCTGACGTGGTGGTATCGGCGCCGGGTCCGGCGGTAGCGTCTTTGTTGGCCCGAAAGTAATTCCGGATAATGGCAATGGCCGTAGTGGTGGTCCGCGTCGGCTGCTTTCTGGCCATGGCGGTTGGCCAGCAGCACGATGAAGTCGGCGATCAGATCGGAAGAAGAATGAATACCGTCCGCGATCAGGCCCTGGGACTTGGAGAAAATACCGATGACGATCTGGGCGGTGGCGAGCACCACGTTCACGCCCACGCTCACCCAGGTGCTGCGGGCGGCGGCGGCGGCGCGTTCGGCCGGGCTGTGTCCATCGTCCTCCGGATCTTCCAGCGGAGGCGGAAAGGCGGTCATGGTTCGTGCTCCCGTTCTTGCAATTTAGCCTTGCGGCGTTCGGGCTGGAGCATAAGCACCGAATCCTGAACGGATGATCAACGTGGATGAGCGGGGCATTGCGCCCCGCTCATGGCCCGGCCCGTAATGAGACGTACTGATCAGGTCAACCTCAGCACGCCGCGTTCGCCTGGCTGGGCGACCACGGCCTCGCGTCGCGCGGCATCCTCGCTCAAGCGGAACACACCAACCGCCCTCACCAAGGCATGCGCCTGGTCCTGCATCGAGCCCGCCGCGGCCGCGGCTTCTTCGACCAGCGCGGCGTTCTGCTGGGTCACTTCGTCCATCTGCGACACGGCGCGGTTGACCTGCTCGATGCCGGAGGCCTGTTCCTGCGATGCCGCGGCGATCTCGCCCATGATGTCCGTCACGCGCTTGACCGAGGCGACCACTTCTTGCATCGTGGTGCCTGCGTTTTCCGCCTGGCCCGCGCCCTCGGCCACCTTGCTGACGGACGCTTCGATCAGCGTCTTGACCTCGCGCGCGGCCTGCGCGCTGCGTTGCGCCAGCGACCGCACCTCGCCCGCGACCACCGCAAAGCCCTTGCCCTGCTCGCCCGCCCGGGCCGCTTCAACGGCGGCGTTCAGCGCCAGGATGTTGGTCTGGAACGCGATCCCGTCGATGACCGAGACAATCTCGGAAATCTTGCGCGAGCTGGCGGAAATATCCCCCATCGTGCTGACCACCGCCGACACGACGGCGCCGCCGCGCTGGGCGACTTCGGAGGCGCTTGCCGCCAGTTGATTGGCCTGGCGCGCGTTGTCGGCATTCTGCTTGACGGTGGACGCCAGTTCTTCCATCGATGCGGCGGTTTCTTCCAGCGAGGCGGCCTGCTCCTCGGTCCGGCTGGACAAGTCCGTGTTGCCGGCCGCGATCTGCCCCGCTGCGCTGGAGATGGTTTCGGACCCGGCGCGAATGGTGCGAACGGCGCCGGCCAGCTTGTCCTGCATATCGTGCAGCGCGCGCAGCAGCCGGCCGGTTTCATCGCGGGTGACCGCTAGGATGGGCTGCCCCAGGTCGCCACGCGCCACGGTCTCGGCCACCGACACAGCCTGGGCAAGCGGCGCCGTGATCGACTTGGACACCCGCCACGCGAACAGGCCGCCCAGCACGACGGCCAGGCCCGACAGGATCAGGTTCAACATGCCCGCGTTGTCGATCACCCGCTGGCTGTCGGCGCCGGCGTCCACCATCTCTGCGGATTGAATCCGGGAGATCTCGATGACGCGGTCTTGCAGGCCGTCCAGAAGCGGAAGGGTCTCTTCCAGCAAGCGCTGGCGAGCGGCGTCGCGCTCACCACGCTTGAGGAGCACGCCCACGCCCTGGAATGACTTCACGTAGCGGCCGCGCACGTCTTCCAACAGCCGCAGCTTCTGACGTTCGTCTTCGGTGCGGAACAACGGCCTCAGGGTCTCCAGCGCCTGGTCGATCGTTTTCCGATTGGTGTCGATGCGAGCGAACAGCGTTTCGGCGGTGCGGGGATCGGTGTTGACGATCAGTTCGAGATTGGCGCGCGCATTGGCGCGCGTCGTCACGTCGATAATGTTGATGGCATTCGCTTTGGCCCAGGTCTGTTCGGTGATCGCTCGGTTGATGCCGCCGATGTGGGTCAGTTCGTATTGCGACAGGCCGGTAAGCGCCAGTAATAGCGCGAGTACGGTGCCGAAGCCCAGGGTCAGCCGGGTGCCAATGGAGAGGTTGCCAAACAGGTTGCCAATAGTGAAACGCGAGCGCATGGATTTGTATTACGACAAAGGGAAAACCCTAGTGTAAAAACCATGACATATATAGCAACAGTTTTGTAATTGAAGTTTGCGATTTCGCATGGCAGGGGGAAATTTTTTGTGGCTGGCAGCGGCCTCGATACCTTGACGAAGTCAAGCGACTTGCCGCCTTTTTTTTCCAACGCCCCGTCCCGCACCGCCCGCACCTGCCCTGGCGGCGCGACGTTCTTAAGCTGATCGTGGCGACTGACACGGAGCAACGTAAAATGCCAGGCCTCCTGTCTCCACTTGCTTCCCCACTTGCTTTCCTTATGAACCTTGACCGACTGCGCCGCGAATTTCCCGACTACGACATCGCCACCCTGCCGACGCTGCCCGAAGGGTATGTCGATGCGTCGAGCTACATCGATGCCGCTCCTTCATTCGAGAACGAGGAACGCGGCTTGAAGGTGTATGTCGACTACGCCGAGTATGCCGATCGCGAATCCGGCAGAAGCCAGCGCTTCTGTGTCTCGCGCTACGACGAGGAAGCCGGCGACTACGAGGACGTCGCCCTGTCGACCAACGATTGGGCCGAAGTCATCCGCTTCCTGACCGCCTGAATGTCCTCGCCGGGGGCCTTCGTCTTGAACTGGTCCCGCTCATCCGTCAGCCGCGCCAGCAACTCCCGTAGCCGAGCGGTCGTTGATGACGGGCCGCCTCCGACTCATTCCCACCGTTCGTGTTTTTTCGGCTGATGTCCGCTTTGCAGCGAAAACCCTCCTTCCACCGGACACGTAAGAATGTCAGCAACCTAGCGCTCTCCGAGCATTCATCGCTGCTAAACGTTGCCGTCCAGACTGTGATGCGACGTCGTGGATGCTGATAGCGCGTGAACGCGCTATGCCCTTTTCTTTCCCTTTTTCGGGGGGATTCTGACGGTCTTCGCGTATCCGTCGTTCACGGCTATCTTTAAAAGTTCGACCTTGTATCCGAAGCCCCGAAGCACCTTGCGCGTATTGACAAGATTGACCTTGGAAAAAAAAGGTAGATGCAGGTCAGCGCCTGGCGCGTCGCTGATGACGGCATAGGTGATTGTGAAGGATTCATGCTCCGGCTTCGGCTCGACCTTCAAAAGTTCGCGATGGGACGGCGCAAGCTGTGCTCGGACTTTCTCACGAAATTTAGGGTCGATTTGAATGAGTTGACCGGATACGAAGCCTTGAGCGAACAGGTGACTCAAGACGCTGGACTTGCCGTACATCTTGACGTGGATCAGTTCGCGGTTGGATGAGAAAAGATCGCAGATCTCGACCTGTCCATGACCGCCGCCGTGCATAACTTTCTTCTTGTCATCGAGCAAGTCGTAGATCGCCGGTTCGAGCGCTGCTACCTGTGCGTTATACGCCCCTTCTCCGCCCCCCTGGTATTCGGGCAGCTTGATATTCGACGGTGGGATCGCCGCATAGTCGTGGTTCGTCCGTTCGACGAAATCCTTGGCGATACTGAACCACTTGCCGTCGTTCAGGACATGTGTGACACCGTTGAGTTCGATCTCAGCATAGAGACATTTGAATACTGACCATGACTTGAAAACCTTCTTATGGTCCGCGTCGGCGCAATGAACATGGCGCGCACGCAGCACCTCAAGAGTGATGGGTCCATCGACAGTGCCGCGAAACCCTTCCATATTGATGTCAGGATGAAGAATGCCGCCGCCGTAGGGTGAATACATGAATCCCTTGACCATCGTCCATTCGATGATTTCCGGAATCGACAGCCAGATGCCGTCGAATTGGCCTGCGGCCATTTTTGCTTCGAGCGCGTTCTCGAGGACGCTTATGACCGCTGCACTCTTGGTTGTCGAGATGTTGTTGACCCATTGATAGTCCTCTGCGTTTAGTTCGGCTTCGAAAAGTCTCCTGTATTGATCAAGCAAAAACGGGAGATCGGAAAGATCCAACTTGACCGAGACAGCCAGCGCGTCGCTGCCTGCCATACGGTTGCCGAGGATCGGATTCTTGGGTGCGCCGACGATGGCCTTCAGCATGTCCTGCTCAACACTCAGGCCGAACTGATCCGGTGTCGTCTCCTGACCGGATTGGATGCGCATGTGGCTTTCGATGGCATTCAGCGATTGCACATCGACGCAGCGGAACGTCTTGGGATCAACGGCATTGAGAGCGCAGAGAAGTCCGAAGCGCTCTTCGATCACATCATCTCTCAGAAGGAAGCGCCCTGCCTGGCCGAAGACCAGGACAAAACAGCGTTCGTCGATCTTAACGAAAAAGGCAGCAGCGACGCCCTCAACGGCCAGACTCTTGGGGTTGATGAACTCATTAAACAGTGCCGACCATTTCGGCGGTAACGGAGGATTCTTCTTGACAAAAAGTTGTCCGGCCCCATGGCCCGCGATGGCAACCTCAACAGGCGCGTCGCAGTCCTCGATCTTTATAACTTGGTGATTGGTCGTAAATTGCTGTTTGATGAGGAAAATGCTGAGATGGTTGACTTTCTTTTCTTGTGGCATCGCTGGTTCTCCTCCAGACAAGTGCTCATGTGGCAAATTGGCCTTCAAGTCAACGGCCAATATCCTCAAAATTGAGAAGATCGACCACCACCGTGCAGCACCGTTTTTTTTTCAAAACCTGATGGCCACACGTTGCCTCATTTCTCAGATATATGACTGCTGCAACGACTCTCACTTCCTTCTGGCGACATAACAACGGCTACTGATCGAATAACCCGACAGAGACGCACCTTCGACCAGATTTCTCTCGCAGCGGAAGCCGTTTTTCAGCCGGGCAAACACCAGCGACTGCAGCCAGCCTAAAGCGGTCCACTAGAAAGGAATGCTGATCGACCACCAGGCCGCGAGCGGCCGCTGTCAACAGTCCGCCCCCCCGACCCTAGGCAGGCTCTGCATACATAGCTTCGGTCACGCAGCGCTTGCTGCGCGTACGCTCTCATCGCTACCCCCGGAAGCACTCATTCCGATGAAATGCGAGAAAATCCAGCTGTTTTTCATTAAGCGCGAGCCGTAATTGACCTCGCAAATGCAGGATTCGTCTTTGATTTTTTTGAACCCTATCACTTATAAGCATTCGGCCACTATTGTCAAAGCTGATCAGGCCCCGATCAAAGAGGGCATCCAAGGTGCCCACTAATGGGAGCCCATTGTCGGGGTCTAGTCGTTGTTGGTCGGTACTTCTTGCCCACGGCTTTATATGAGATGCTCGCAGTGCCTCTTGCACACAAGTGCCGGTGACGGCACAAGCGTTGTCCCATTTGGCCAACAGTTGGCGCCGGAATTTTCCTTGACCCAAACGCGCATCGATGAGGGCACGACGGCGCGTTGGTCTCCCCTCCAGGTCCCGCCGGGCTATCAATTCCGCAATGTCGGCTGCTTCACCGCCAACGGAGCGTGTTTGAGTGCCGATTTGTGTGACTGGCACCGAGGGGCCAATCAGCGCGAATACGCTCGTCGGGTCTTTCTCCCAACGAACGAGAGCTCCAAGCCTGACTAATGATCGGGAATCATAGGATTGAATGCGAATATGCCCAGCGCCCCTGGGTGCCGCAGTGGCAACGACTCCGAAAGCTTCAGCCCCAGACCTAATACTCTCTATGTGTCGCGCTCTTTCGTTATAGCCGGCGGAAGTCCTCGTCCAGTCTTCTCTGAGCAGCCGAACCATTTGTGCCTGGTCTTGGGCCTCTATGTGATCATGTGCCCACACTCTGAGAAAGATGCGATTGGTGGCCTCATGCCAACTACCCCAGCTCCAGCGAGGATTTGCCAAGGGTGCGCCCAACTCATTGGCGAAGAACTGAGTGATCGACGGAGGTTCCACACGAGTACTCTAAAGGTTAGTGTTACCTAATATTACACAAAAACTTCTGTCCGTTCACTGCGGGAAAGTGAGAAAGTCCCACGTGATCCGGTGGATTGATTGAAGAAAAATGTGAAGACATTTCCACCCTGCACGGATTCGTGTGCGCGAGATGAACCACGTATTGAATTTCAGCGACCAATGAGCGACTCCCCCATCTACATCGTCGATCTCGATGTCACCCTTGAGGACGCACCCGCCTTCGCCGACAGCGGCATAAGCTGGATGGAAGCAATGGGTATTGCTGTTCGTTCCACTATTGCCGAGGTCGCTTTTTCACCTGTCAGCCACGCGCCTGGCCCGGGTATCGCTCGGTGGGCCGAATGGGTAAACGAGCACAGCAATAACGGGATAGGTGCAATCGTGGGGCGCCATGTCTACAACGCCGGACCGCAGAGAGTCGAGGGGCTGCGCTGCCCATGCTGCTCTGTAGAGCATGAAGCAGCTTCACTCCCGTGGGACGAAATGATCTCCGCCTGGTATTCGGGAGAACTTGGCGCGCTCGAGTGCCCAAGTTGTCGGCACTCGGACAGTATCAATCAATGGCGATTCTTACCGCTGGCATGGGGATTGGGAAACCTCGCCTTTGGGTTCGATGGACCTGGCGTAGGCGACGCACTGGCCCTAGAACTGGGAAAAGTCCTAGGGCATAGAATGGTCGTCGTGTTTGATAAGTTTTAGCCTTGGATTAGTACGCCCCCGTCAATCGTCCCCTGCCCCCGCCGACGCATTCCTGGCCTCGGCCAGCGCCACCGTCAGATGCATCACCTTCTTCTTCAACTGATCCCTTTCATCCGTCAGCCGCGCCAGCAACTCCCGTAACCGCGCCACCTCAGCCGGCAAATCCGCGATATTCTCGATCGGAATATCCGGCACCGCCTCTTTCGGCGGCGGCGCCTTGGCCTGGCGCACTTCGCGCGCCGCCTGCTGCAATTCCTTCCTGCCGCCAGCCACCGCCGCGGCCTGCCGCTCCGGCGGCAAGGTCGCGACCGCCGCCGCGGCGTTGATGGAAATCGCGCCGTCCTTCACCGCTCGCACCAGTTCCGGCGCGGCGGCTTTCTGGATTTTCTCGATCTGCCCCAGCGTATTGCTGCTGATGCGCGCCTCGCGCGCCAGCGCCTGGCGGCTCAATGCAGCCGCGGGCGGGATGGGCGGCGGTTCGGGCGGCGGCGTGCTGCCGTCGTCTTCCCACGGCGGCACGCTGCGCGATTGCAGGATTTCCTTCTTGCGCAGCGCCAGCACGCCGCGCTGGAAATCCGATACGCTGCGCCGGCCCAGGTGGTTTTCGATCATCCACAGGTGCACGTCGTCCATCGACTTGAACGAAGTGTTCTGGCGCGTTTCGAACGGAATGCCGTGCTTCATGCAAAGCGCGTAGCGGTTGTGGCCGTCGATCAGCAGGTCGCCCCACAGCACCAGCGCGTCGCGGCAGCCTTCGGCCAGCAGGCTGCGTTCGAGCGCCTCGCGCTCGTCGTCGGTCAAGGGGTCAATATAGGCACGCAGGCCTTCGTCAATCCTGATATCCATGGTGTCCAAAAAAACAGTTCGAGCCCGACTCGCGTTGCCCTGCTCCGCCAAAGCAGCGCCGCCTGTGGCTGGCTAGGCCTGCGGCCCTTCCAGCGCGATGCGCACGGCTTCAAGACGAGCGCGCGGGTCCGGCAGCGCCAGCAGCCGGACCTTGTCGGCCGCCGGCAGCGGCAGCAGCTCGCACCAGCGGTCGGCCACCCAGGCGCATTCATCCAGGCGGTACGGCGGCGCCACCGGCATGCGGTCGGCGGGCACGCCTTCCTGCTGCCATTGCGCCACCAACCTCCCCAGCGCGTCGGCGCAGGGTTGCAGCGGCGCAGGCACGGGCAGCGGCGGGTCGTCGGGGATGGGTTCGATTTCGCCCATCCAAAGACCGTATTTTGCCAGTTGGCTGGAAACCAGCCGGAAGCGGCTCGTGCCCACGCAGCGCAATTGCAGCAAGGCGGGCATGGGCGCGTCCCAGGCGTCGATGCGGGCCAGCGTGCCGACGTCGGCCAGGACCTCCTGGCCTTCGGGCGACCGGACCTCGTTGCCGGCCAGCAGCGCGACCACGCCGAACTCGGTGCCGTCGGCGATGCAGCGGCGGATCATGTCCAGGTAGCGCACTTCGAAGATGCGCAGGTGCAGCACGCCGGCGGGGAACAGCGCGTTGGACAGCGGGAACAGCGGAATGGTCGCCATGGCGGCGCCCTACTTCACGGCGAAGGCGTCGTCGACCGGCACCTGCATGGCGGTGACCAGCGCGTTGGTCTGGGCGGCCATGCCGATGACGGCGAGCAGTTCGGCGTGCTGGCCGTCGGTCATACCCTTGGCGCGGGCGGCGGCGGTGTGGGAATGGATGCAGTAGCTGCAACCGTTGGCGGTGGACACCGCGATGTAGATCATCTCGCGCACCAGGGGCGGGATTTCTCCATCGGCCATCATGACCTGTTTGAGCTGTTCCCAGACGCGCTTGAGCTGCGGCGGGTCGTTGGCCAGGGCACGCCAGAAGTTGTTGACGAAATCGGATTTGCGGGTGGCGCGGATGTCTTCGAACACCGCCCAAGCCTCGGGGATCTTGCGCGCTTCTTCATCCGACAACAGATGCACCGTAGCCATATGCCGCTCCAACAGGTAAGGCCGGGCGGCGGCGTGCCGCCCGCGCCATGTCCCATTGAACTGGAAAGCCCGGCGCGGTTCAAGGCGCGGGCGGATCGCCGCAACGCGCCTGGAATGTCCCCGCGTCCACCTCATGGCATCGCCTGCGCCGGTCTTCCGGCGACATCCATGCCCGCCCTTGCCGCGACATCGGCCCGGCCCTCACGGCGACATGTGCGCCGGCTTGAACGGTTCCAGCGGATAGCGCGGCCGGTTGCGCCGCTGGTACGGGAACAGCGAAAAGTCCGAACTGGTGACGCCCGGGCTGTCGCATTCGACCAGGGCGCAGGAGATCGGCACGAACACCGGGCGGCAGTACATGCGCGATTTGACCAGGATGAAGCGGGCCTCGCGCGGGTCGATGCCCAGGCTTTCGAAGACGCCCAGGTCCCAGGGTTCGTGGGTGCGTTCGGTGATGACCAGTTGCGCGGCGCCGATGTCGAGCACGGCGCTGCGGCCCATGCAGGCGGTCTGGCCGGTGTAGGTGGGACCGGTGATGACGTAGCTGCCGTCGGTGATGGCGCGCACGGTGCCCGTCAGCGTGACCGGCGCGGCGGGGCGGCCGATGGCGGGGATGGGCCGTTTGTTGCCCACGGGGAGTTCCACCTGGGCGCCCTGCCCGGCCGCGATCATGGCGGCGACGGCTTCGGGGTCGCAGTACAGGCCGGCGACGATGCCGGTCAGGCCGGCGTCGACGGCGGCCATCAGCACGTCCATGGTGTCGCAGGTGCCGCCGGACATGCAGTTGTCGCCGTGGTCCAGCAGCAGCACGGGACGGTCGGCGCCGCGCGCCAGGGCGACTGCGCGGTCGAGCGAGGCGGCCAGGGGTTCGGTTTCGTAGACGAAGCCATCGCGGTCGTCCCAGATGGCGGCGGCCAGGCCTGCGGCGACGCGGTCGGCGGCGTCGGCGTCGCCGGCGGCGACCACGATGACGCTCAGGCACGGGTCGGGGATGTCGGCCAGGGCGAAGCCGGCCAGCACCGACACGCCCAGCATGCCGCCGGCCTCGGCGCCGCGCGCGGCCTGCACGGCGCGGCGCATGGCGCCTTCGGCGGTGTTGCTGCGCAGGGTGTGGGTCATGAGCGGCAGGCGGCGCCAGGCCAGGCGCGGGCGCGGGCCGCCGGCCAGCCAGTCGAACAGGATGCGGCCGGCGTGTTCGCCGGTTTCGTACATGTCGACGTGCGGGTAGGTCTTGAAGCTGACGATGACGTCGGCGTTGTCGATCATTTTTTGCGTGACGTTGCCGTGCAGGTCCAGGGCGACGGCGATCGGCACGCCGGGGGCCTGCTGGCGCAGGCGTTCGAGCAGGTCGCCTTCGCCGTCGTCGGTGGTTTCGACGGCCATGGCGCCGTGCAGGTCCAGCAGCAGCGCGTCGCAGCCGGCGGCGGCGGCGACGATGCGGTCGCACAGTTCACGATAGGCCTGGCCGTCGACGCGGCCGCTGGGGTACGCGGTGGCGGACACGGGCGTGACCAGCGTGGCGCCCCGCGCCTCGGCCAGGTCGATGAATGCCGACATGGCGGTGCGCTTGCCGTGGTTCTCGTCGTAGGCGGCGCGGTCGTAGGTCGGGCCGTCGTTGCCGAAGGCGGACAGTGGCGTGGGCACCGGCGAAAAGGTGTTGGTCTCGTGGTTCATGCGGGCGATCATGACTTTCATGCCTTGCCTCCGTTGTTGCTGTTGTTCTGCGGGTCGGGGCGCGCGCCGCCCAGGCCCAGTTTTTCCATGGCTTCGCTGGCCTCGACGATCATGGCGGCGACCTCGGCCACGCTGACCCGCAGGCCGGTGGCGCGGGTGCGCATGTGTTCGTAGGCCGCGCGTTCGTCCAGGCGCTGGTGGTCCATCAGCACGCGGATCGCCTTTTCGATCACGCGGCGCGCCTTGATGGTGCTTTCCAGTTTGTCGATCTTGTTCTGCTGGCGGTTCTGGAACTGCTTGGCCGAACGCGCCAGCACCAGGGTGCTGAGGATGCCGGCCGAGCGGAACGGCCGCGTCAGCACGCCGTGGGCGTTGGTCTTGAGCAGTTGCTTCAAGGTGGTGGGGGTTTCGTATTCGGACAGCGCGATCAGGGTGGCGTCGACCTCGCTGGCGGACCAGGCGAACGAGTTCTGGCCGCATTGCGAGACCTGGAAGAACACCACGTCGGCGCCGGCGGGCGGCTTGTCGGGGAACGGCCACACCAGGTGGATGCGGCAGCCAATGCGCTTGAGCTGTTCGACCAGCAGGTCGCGGTCTTCGCCGGGCGGATAGGCCACGGCGACGGCCACGCTGCGCAGGTCTTCGTAGAGGCGGCGGAGGCTATGGTCCATGATCACGCCAGCCAGAACTCGTCCAGGCCGAAGGCCGTCAGGTAGGGGTCCGGCTTTACCGGTTCGCCGCTGGCCCAGACGATGTCGAAGCGGCCGTCGGCGCGGCAGACGCCGATGCGCGGGGTCAGGACGCTGTGATTGTTCTCGGCCAGGATGGTCAGGCGCCCGGCCGGCGCGTCAAAGCCCACCTGGTGCAGCGCCTGCATCAGCTTGCGCGTGTCCAGGCTGCCGGCGCGCTGCAGGGCGCGCGCGAACAGGTGCACCTGGCTGTAGCAGGCCTCGGCGTAGACGCTGGCGGGCCGCTCGCCGAAGCGGGCGCGCCAGCGTTCCAGGAAGTGGGCGTTGGCGGGCGAGTCGACGGTGTTGAAGTAGGTGGCGGCGGTGATGTGGCCGGCGCACAGGCCGGGGCCGATTTCGGCCACCTCGGATTCGGCCATGGTGAGGCTGGCGATGGGGATGTGCGGCGCGCCCGGGTCGGCCTCGCAGGCGGCGTGGTAGCGGCGGTAGAAGCGCTGGGCGTCGTCGCCGATCAGGGTCGAGAACACCACGTCGGGCTTGATGCGGCGGATGTCGCGCACCACGTCGATGATATCGCTTTCGTCGCAGCCCAGCGGCAGGTAGGTTTCGTCCAGGATCTCGCCGCCGTGTTCCTCGACGGTGTCGCGCATGATGCGGTTGGTTTCGCGCGGGTAGATGTAGTCGGCGCCGACCAGGAAGATGCGCTTGCCGCAGTGCTGGATCAGGTAGGCGGCCAGCTGCATGCTGCCCTGGTTGGGCGCGGCGCCGGTGTAGATGATGTTGGGCGAATACTCGAAGCCTTCGTAGACCGAGGCATACCAGAGCAGCGCGTTGTTGCGCTCGATCACCGGCAGCATGGCCTTGCGGCAGTGCGAGGTGCAGCCGCCGAAGATCACGTTGACCTCGTCGTCCAGCAACAGGCGCGCGGCCAGGCGGCGGTATTCCTCGGCGTCGCTGCGCGGGTCGTAGACCACCGGTTCCAGCGGCCGGCCCAGCACGCCGCCGAGCGCGTTGATTTCCTCGACCGCCAGCACGGTGCCGAAGAAATGCTGCGATTCGGTGGTGCCGGTCACGCCGCTGCGGGAGTACAGCACGCCGATGCGCCATCCCGGCGTGGCGGCGTCCCTGTCAGTGCGGGCAGTCATAAGCGCATCCTTCTACGAAACAAGACTCATACCTTGAGGTGGTCCATGATATGGCCGGCGGCCCCCGGCACGCCAGCCTCGCCCTGGTCGACGATGGCGCCCTGCTTGAGCACCAGGTAGCGGTCGGCCACGTCCAGCGCGAAGGCCACGTTCTGTTCGACGATGAACATGGACGTGCCGCGCCGCTCGCGTTCCCAGTTGAGCGCCCGGCCCAGCCGCTCGATCACCGAGGGCTGCAGGCCTTCGGTGATCTCGTCCAGCAGCAGCAGGGCCGGCCGCTGCATCAGGCCGCGCGCCACCAGCAGCATCTTCTGCTCGCCGCCGGACAGGGTGCCGGCGTACTGCCGCAGGCGGCTGGCGAACACCGGGAACAGGTCGGCGATTTCGCCGAAGCGTTCGTCGAACAGGCGGTCGTTGGCCAGGCCCAGGCGCAGGTTGTCGCGGATGTTCAGGTCGGGAAACAGCGGCTGGTCCTGGGCGGCGTAGGCGACGCCGCGGCGGGCGACCTCGTGCGGCCGCAGGCGGGTGGCGTCGACGCCGCCCAGGCTGACGGTGCCGCGCAGCTTGGGCAGGTAACCCATGACGGTCTTGAGCAGCGTGCTCTTGCCCATGCCGTTCTTGCCCAGCAGCGCCACGCAGGCGCCGCCGGCCACCGACAGCGAGATGTCGTTGAGCACCACGGCTCCCTTGTAGCCGCTGGCGACGTTTTCCAGGCGCAAGGCCGGGGCGGCGTTCATGGTTGGGCTCCTTCGGGCGGGATGGACGGGGTTGCGGGATGGGCGCCTTGCCGCGCGGCTTGCTCAGTGGCTTGCGTGGTCTTGTTCGCGGCCGGCGCGTTGCCGGCGTAGATGGTGCGCACCAGTTCCGATTCGGCCACTTCGCGGAAGCTGCCGTCCATGACGATGCGGCCCTGGTGCAGCACGATGATGCGCGTGGCCACCTCGGCCACGAAGTCCAGGTCGTGCTCGACCAGCAGGCAGCACAGGCCGTGGGTATGGGCCAGGGCCGACAGCACCTGGCCGATGCGGGCGCGTTCGTCCTTGCTGAGACCCGCGGTGGGTTCGTCCAGCAGCACCACGCGCGGCTCCAGCGCCAGCACCATGGCCAGTTCCAGCGCCTGCTGCTGGCCATGCGACAGGTCGCGCGCCACGCGGTCCAGTTGCTGGTCCAGGCCGGTCATGCGCAGCACCTCCAGCGCATAGGCCGGCAGCGCCAGTCGGGGCGACCGGCGGCGCCACGACGGCCGCTCGCGCAGGGTGGTGGCGATGCGCAGGCTTTCGGCCACGGTCAGCGTGTCGAAGATGTTGGCGTTCTGGAACTTGCGGCCCAGGCCGTAACGCACGCACTGCTCCGGTCCGTCGCGCTTGACGGCGTGGCCGCACAGTTCGACCGTGCCGTCGCTGCGCTCGGCGCCGTCGGCGATGCAGCGCATCAGCGTGGTCTTGCCGGCGCCGTTGGGGCCGATCAGGCCCAGCAGTTCGCCGCCGCGCGCGCGCAGGTCTATGCCTTCCAGCACCTTGAGGCTGCCGAAGCGCTTGGCCACGCCGGCCAAGACCAGGCCGCCTTCGGCGGCGCCCTGCCCTGGCGTGCCGCCTTGTCCCGCTGCGCCGCCGTGCCCCGATGCGCTGGCCGGCGCGCGCACCGCCAGTTCCGGCACCGGCGCCGGACGCCGCCGGCGCCATGGTGCCAGCACCAGGGGCAGCAGCCCGCGCGGCAACAGCAGGATCACCAGGATGAAGGTCACGCCCAGCACCAACTGGTACAGGAACGGCATGTTGCCGCTGAGGTACGAGCCGGCCACGTTGATCAGCACGGCGCCCAGCACCGGCCCCCAGACCGTGCCGCGTCCGCCCAGCGCCACCCAGATGATGAGTTCGGTGCCGAACACGAAGCCGGTCAGTT
Organism: Achromobacter xylosoxidans; assembly: GCF_001457475.1. Lineage (NCBI taxonomy): Bacteria > Pseudomonadati > Pseudomonadota > Betaproteobacteria > Burkholderiales > Alcaligenaceae > Achromobacter > Achromobacter xylosoxidans. The sequence goes on from NZ_LN831029.1 coordinate 3,507,278, forward strand.
CCGGCGCGACCACGCCGCTGAAGGCGCCGTAGCCGAAGCCCGCCAGGCTGGCGACCGCGCCGCACACCACCAGCAGCGCGATGCGCCAGTGCGCGGTGTTCAGCCCCAGGTAGCTGCAACGGCCCTCGTTGTCGCGCAGCGCGGCCAGGATGCGGCCGCCGTCGCTGCGCACCGCGACCCAGGCCAGCAGCGCCACGATCGACAGGCCGCCGGCGGCGATGACGTACCAGGCTTCAAGCGACAGGTCGAAGGTGTCGTAGCCGGTCAGGCCGGACGACGAACCGGTGTAGGTGCCGCCCGACAGCGCCACCTGGGTCAGCACGATGGGCAATACCAGCGAGATCACGGTGGCGAAAAACGGCGAGGCGCCGCGATAGAACGACAGCCAGCCGGTGGCCAGCGCCAGCAGCGCCGCCGCGCCCACCGCCACCAGCGCGGCCGCGAGCGCGATGCCGGGCGAGAAGCCGTAATGGGTGAAGGCCAGCCCGGCCGCGTAGGCGCCGACGCCGAAGAAGGCCGACTGGCCGAAGGTCAGGTAGCCGGTGTAGCCCCACAGGATGTCCACCGTGACCGCCGCCACGGCGAAGAACAGCGCCTTGATCAGCACGTTCAGCAGGTAGGTGTCGAACAGCCAGGGACCGGCCACGGTCAACGCCAGGCAGGCGATGGCCAGCCACAGCAGGTCGCGGCCGCGGGCGGCGCGGCGCGGGTCGGCGCGAGTGGCCAGCGCCGGTTGCGCGAGGGAGGAATCAGTCATGGGCGAATCCTTTGGGACGCAGGCGCAGGGTCAGGGCCGCCAGCACCGCGATGGTGACGCCGCCCAGGATCGGGCTGATGTACACCCCCACCAGCACCTGGCAGGCGCCATAGACCAGGCAGGTCAGGAGCAGCGCGGTGATCGAGTTGCCCGACACCATCACCAGCATGAAGGCACTGACCAGCCACGGCAGCCCCATGTTCGGGTCGACGCTGGACAGCGGCGTGATCAGCGCGCCGGCCAGCGCGCCCAGCCCGGCGCCCAGCGCGAAGGTGGTGAAGCGGATTCGTTCGGCGTTGATGCCCAGGCCGCGCGCCAGGTCCTCGTTCATGATGACGGCGCGGGTGCGCACGCCGAAACGCGTGCCGTTCAGCAGCAGCGTCAGCGCCACGTACAGCAGCAGCGCGCCCGGCACCAGGAACAGCCGGTAGGCCGAATACTCGGTGCCCAGGAACGCGACCGCGCCCTGGATCGGCGCGTCGGCGAACTGCACCTCGCGGCCGAAGGCCATGGTGATGAGCTGGCCGATGACGATGCCCAGGCCCCAGGTGGCCAGGATGGCGTCCAGCGGCCGCTTGTACAGCGGCTGCACGATCAGGCGTTCGACCAGCATGCCCACCAGCCCCCCCGCCACCAGCGCGCACGGCAGCGCCAGCCACGGGTCCAGCCCCAGGCGCGTCACCACCAGGGCGGCGTAGCTGCCCAGCGTGATGATGGCGCCGTGGGCGAAATTGACGATCTTCATCACGCCAAAGATGATCATCAGCCCGGCCGTCACGATGAACAGCATGGCGGCCGTGCTCAGGATGTCCAGCATCAAACCCATTGTGTTCTCCAGCGCCGCCGGCGGACCGGCGGCGCGCAGGGTGCGGCTTACCGCGTCACTTCAGATCGGGGCACTGCGCGCCCGGATCGACCTGGTCGAAGGTCTGCAGGATCTTGATGGAGCCGTCCGGCTGCACCTGGCCCAGCCGCATGGTCAGCGCGGCGTGGCGCTGGCGGTCCATCTTGACCGGGCCGCGCGGGCCGTCGAACGACACTTCGCTCAGCGCCTTGACCACCTTCTGCGAATCGGTGCTGCCAGCTTTCTCGACCGCCGCCTTGTAGAGGAAGAAGGCTTCGTACTGTGGGCCCGAGAACTCGTTGGCGGTCTTGGCGTCGGCGCCGAACTTAGCCTTCAGGCCGTCGAGGAACTTGCGGTTCTGCGGCGTATCGATGCTGGTCAGGTACGAGGCCGACAGGTACATGCCGACCGCCGTGTCGCCCATGGTCTTGGCGGTGGCTTCGTCGATCGCCAGGTTGCCGTAGGGCATGATCAGGCCGGCCGCCTTGACCTGCTTGGCCAGGCTGACGTTGGGGCCGCCGCCGGCGGTGGAGCTGATCAGCGCGTCCGGGTTGGCCGAGCGGATCTTCGACACCACCGGGGTCCAGTCGGAACCGTCGATGGGCAGGTATTCCTCGCCCACCACGCGCCCGCCCTGCTTCTCGATGTATTCGCGGGTGAACTTGAGCATGCCCCGGCCGAAGGCGTAGTCGCTGCCGACCAGGAAGAACGTCTTGGCGCCGCGTTCCTTCATGAAGTGGTCCACCACCGGCGCCACCTGCTGCTCGGGCACCCAGCCGTTGACGTGCATCCAGCGGTTGCACGAACGGCCTTCGTAAAACGAGGTGTAGATGTACGGCACCTTGCCGCGCGAGACGATGGGCAGCGCCGCGTTGCGCGCCGCGCTGGTTTCCATGGCGATGATGGCGTCCACCTTCTTCTGGAACACCAGCGTGTCGTAGGCCTTCTGCGCGCCGACCGCGCCCGAGGCGTCGTCGGCGATCTCCAGCACCACCTGGCGACCGAGGATGCCGCCGGCGGCGTTGATTTCATCGGCGGCCAGCTGCGAGGCCTGCACCACGCCGGGCGCGACCACGCTGTTGGCGCCGGACAGGCCGACCGGCACGCCGATGCGCAAAGGGTCGGCCGCGTGCGCGCCCGCCGCGCCGGTCAGCGCGGCGATGAAGGAAAGTCGGATGAGGAAGCTGCAAGTGGGTTTTTTCATGGGGATTTCTCCTTGGGGGCCGGCTGTCCGCCGTTGTATTCAACGCTGCCGCGGCGCGTCGGCGGCGCCCAGCAGTTCGTCGTAAAGGTCGCGGCGCCGATCGCGCAGCACGTGGTTGAAGTCGTTCAGTTGCCGCGCGCGGCGCGAGGCGGCCAGGTCCACCGGCGCCAGCAGCACTTCTTCGCGGTCGTGGCTGGCGGGGCCGGCCACGGTCCAGCCCTGAGAGCCGACGATGAGGCTGCGGCCGACGAAGGGCTGGCCGCGCTCGACGCCGACCCGGTCGGCGCACACCAGCGTCAGGCCGTTGCTGTGGGCCCCGGCCGCCGCCAGCGCGTGCGCCATGGCGGGGCCGTCGGGCGTCTGCCCCGGCATCGGCACCCAGTTGGTCGGCACCGCCACGATGTCGGCGCCGCGCAGCGCCAGCAGCCGGTAGACCTCGGGGAACCAGCCGTCGTAGCAGATCGCCACGCCCAGCCGGCCGAATTCGGTATCGAACACCGGCAGCCCCAGGTCGCCCGGCTCGAAGAACAGGTTTTCGTCGCCCCACAGGTGCAGCTTGCGGTAGGTGCCCAGGTAGCCGTCGGGGCCGGCGATGATGGCGGCGTTGTACAGCCGGCCGCCGCTGCGCTCGGCGATGCCGGCCACCAGGTAGATGCCCAGGCGTCGCGCCAGCGCGATCCAGGCCTGCGAGCTGGGGCCGTCGGGCACGCTTTCGGCCAGGGCGTGGGCCTCCTGACGGCTGGCGAACACGTAGCCGGTGTTGGCCAGCTCGGGCAGCACCACCAGCCGCGCGCCCTGCGCGGCGGCCTGCTCGACCAGTTCGATGGAACGGGCCACGTTGGCGGCGACCTCGCCCATGACGGGGGCCGTCTGCACACTGGCCACGTGGATCGCGGACGCGGCGGCGTCCGGCGGCGGTGATACTTGCATGCGATCTCCCTGCAACGTTTTGGAAAACAAAAAAGCCCCCGACCACGCATTGCGTGTGAGTCGGGGGCTTCTATAGCCAGACGAAGGTTCGGGCAGCAATCATTGCTGCGGGGCACTGCCGCGCCAAGCCGTGCCGGCGCGTGCGGATCAGTCCTGATCCTGTGGCGAATCATAGGGAGGCGCGCGGACCGGCGGCAATAAGAGGTTTCCCGGACAGCGCCGCGGATGCGAGAATCGGGATCGGCCACAAGGAGGAACCCTCATGCCCCAACTTTCCGCCTACCTCAGTTTCGACGGCAACTGCGCCGAGGCCATGCGTTTCTACGAACGCGTGCTGGGCGGCCGCGTCGAGGCCATGTTGCGCTACGCGGACGCACCCGCCGATGCCGCCATGCCGGCGCTGTCGACCGAAGAATCCGAACGCATCATGTACGCCCGTCTGGCGCTGGACGAACAGGTGCTGATGGCCAGCGACGCCACCGCCGGCCATCCCTATCCCGGCAAGCAGGGCATGGCGCTGTCGCTGGCCTACCCCACTGTCTCGGACGCGCAACGCGTGTTCGATATGCTGGCCGACGGCGGCAGCGTTACCATGCCGCTCCAGAAAACCTTCTGGGCCGAAGCCTACGGCGCGCTGATCGACCGCTACGACACGCGGTGGATGATCAGCGGCGGGCGGCTCAGCCACTGACAACCCCACTGACAACCGAATCCGCCACAAGCGGATGGAGCGAGACATCCATGACGCATGGCATACAGGGCAGGCAACGCTGGTGGGCACTGATGGTGCTGTGCCTGGGCGTGTTGATGATCGTGCTGGACACCACCATCGTCAACGTCGCCCTGCCCTCGATCCGCGAAGACCTGAACTTCACCGAGACCTCGCTGGTCTGGGTGGTGAACGCCTACATGCTGACCTTCGGCGGCTTCCTGCTGCTGGGCGGACGGCTGGGCGACCTGCTCGGGCACCGGCGCATGTTCCTGGCCGGCCTGGTGCTGTTCACTGTGGCCTCGCTGGCCTGTGGACTGGCGCGGGGCCAGGGGTTGCTGATTGCCGCGCGCGCCGCGCAAGGACTGGGCGGCGCGGTGGTGTCGGCGGTGTCGCTGTCGCTCATCATGAACCTGTTCACCGAGGCCGGCGAGCGCGCCCGCGCCATGGGCGTGTACGGCTTCGTCTGTGCGGGCGGCGGCAGCTTGGGCGTGCTGCTGGGCGGGCTGCTGACCAGCAAGCTGTCGTGGCACTGGATCTTCCTGGTCAACATCCCGATCGGCGTGGCCGTCTACGCGCTGTGCCTGCGGCTGCTGCCGGCGGCGCGCGGCGCGGCCGGTGGCGGCAGGCTGGACGTGGCCGGCGCGCTGACCGTCACCGCGTCGCTGATGCTGGCGGTGTACGCCGTGGTCAACGGCAACGAGGCCGGCTGGACCTCGGCGCAGTCGCTCGGCCTGCTGGGCGCCGCCGCGCTGCTGATGGCGCTGTTCCTGGCGATCGAGGCGCGCGTGGCCGAACCGCTGATGCCGCTGGCGCTTTTCCGCCTGCGCAACGTCGCCACCGCCAACGTGGTCGGCGTGCTGTGGGCCGCGGGCATGTTCGCCTGGTTCTTCGTCTCGGCCCTGTACATGCAGTTGGTGCTGGGCTATGACGCCATGCAGGTGGGGCTGGCGTTCCTGCCGGCCAACCTGATCATGGCGGCGTTCTCGCTGGGGCTGTCGGCCAAGCTGGTGATGCGCTTCGGCATCCGCGGGCCGCTGGCCACCGGGCTGCTGATGGCGGCGCTGGGGCTGGCGCTGTTCGCGCGCGCCCCGGTCGACGGCCACTTCGCGGCGGACGTGCTGCCCGGCATGCTGCTGCTGGGCCTGGGCGCGGGCATCGCCTTCAACCCCATGCTGCTGGCCGCCATGAGCGACGTCGAGCCGAGCCAGTCCGGCCTGGCGTCCGGCGTGGTCAACACCGCCTTCATGATGGGCGGCGCGCTGGGGCTGGCGGTGCTGGCCAGCCTGGCCGCGGCGCGCACGGCGGCGCTGGCCGGCGCCGGCGCGGCCCCGGTGGCGGCGCTGGCGGGCGGCTACCGCGCGACCTTCCTGGCCGGCGCCGTGATCGCGGCCGTGGCGGCGGCGCTGGCCGCCGCGCTGGTGCGCTCGCGCAACCGCGAGCTGGGCGGCCACGGCGAAACGCCGGCCGGCCATTGAGGCGTCGCGGCCGCGCCACGTCTTTTGAGTTCTTTACGATTGGCCGGCAAGGCCGGGAGTAATCTGGCGACGCCCCTACCGGATAGGAAGCGCCGCCATGACATTCCTTGCCAGCGCCAATCTGCTGCGCCACCGCGACGGCCATGAAGCCCGCGTCACCTTCGTCGAGCTGTTCTTCGACCTGGTCTACGTCTTCGCGGTCACGCAGTTGTCCCACAGCCTGCTGCACGACCTGACCCTGATGGGCGCGGTGCACACGCTGGTACTGTGGTTCGCCGTATGGCTGGGTTGGCAGTACACCTGCTGGGTCACCAACTGGTTCGATCCCGACGCGCTGCCGATGCGGCTGATGCTGTTCGGCGTGATGCTGGCAGGGCTGGTGGCGGCCGCCGTGCTGCCCGGCGCCTTCGACGAGAACGGGCTGATCTTCGCGGTCTGCTACGTGCTGATCCAGGTGGGCCGCACGCTGTTCGTGGTGCTGCACCTGGGGCGGTCGCATCCGCTGGCGCCGAATTTCCGCCGCATGCTGGGCTGGCTGTGCATTTCGGCGGTGTTCTGGATCGCCGGCGGATTGGCCTCGGGCGATACGCGGCTGGCGTTGTGGATCGTGGCGGTGGCCTGCGAGTATTTTTCGCCCATGGCCGGTTTCTGGCTGCCGGGCCTGGGCCGTTCCACCACCCGCGAATGGACCATCGAGGGCGGCCACCTGGCCGAACGCTGCCAGCTGTTCGTGATCGTGGCGCTGGGCGAGACACTGCTGATCACCGGCGCCACGCTGGGCGAGCATCCGCACTGGGACATCCCCACCCTGATCGCGCTGCTGGCCGCGTTCCTGGGCACGGCGGCGATGTGGTGGGTGTATTTCGACACCAGCAGCAAGGACGGCAGCGAAGCCATCGCGCACCACGCCGATCCGGGCCGGGTCGGCGCCTACTTCCACTACGTGCATGTGATCCTGATCGCGGGCGTGATCGTCTCGGCGGTGGCCAACGAACTGGTCATCCTGCACCCGGACGGCCGCATCGTCACGGCGGCAGCCGCCGCGCTGCTCGGCGGCCCGGCCTTGTACCTGCTGGGCAACGGCATCTACAAGACGGTGGTGTATGGCCGCTTCCCGCTGTCACATGTGGTGGGCCTCGCGCTGCTGGCCATCCTGGCGCCGATCGCGTTCGTCACCGACAACCTGATGGTGGGCGGGCTGACGACGTTGATCATGATGCTGGTGGCCGGGTGGGAAAGCGTGTCGCGGCGGCGGATGCGGGCGGCACACTAGGGCGGCCAGGGGCCAACGGCATCGTTGCGCGCCGCATCAACGCCGCTTGCCAAACACCGACTTGGGCGCGCGGCCATGGAAGCGGGTGAAGGCGGCGCTGAAGTTGGCCGGATGGCGATAGCCGACCCGGTACGCCGCCTGCGCCACCTGGCAGCCGGTCTCCAGCAACTCCCAAGCGCGGCGCATGCGCATCTCGGTCAGCAGCCGCATCGGGCTGTTGCCGTATAGCGCGCGAAAGCCCTGCTTGAGCTTGAATTCGTTCAACCCGGTCGCCAGGCACAGGTACTGCACCGTCAGTTCGCGATCCATCTGTTCGCGCATCAGCGCATGGGCCCGCTCCAGCCGGGCAATGTCGGCCTGGCTGAACCGGCCCGCCGCTGGCGCCGGCGCCAGCGCGCGCAACTGGCGTGACAGCAGCGTCAACGCCTTGATGTGGGTATCCAGCGGATCGCTGGACCGCGCCAACTCGCCCGCGACGGCGGCCAGGTCGGCGCTGGTGCGGCCCTGCGCCAGCCGCCGCAGGCCGCCGGCGCCGAACAGCGCCTCGGCCTGGGCCTGGCCGGCATAGCGGCACAGCGCCGCCTCGCCCACCAGCAGGCGCAGTTGCGAGACGGTGCTGCCGCCCAGGTAGCGGCGCTCGCCCAGGTGACGGCGGAAGGCGGTCACCGTGGTCTGGCCGCCGCGGAAATCCAGCTCGGCGCCGTCCGCGCCGCGATAGGCCGACGCGCCGCGCAGCGCCAGCGTGATGACCAGCGTGCGCCCGCCGTGCTCGGCGGCGTTCTCCTCGATCAGGTCGCGCACGGGGGTGTATTGCGAATGCACCAGGGCCAGGCCCTCGCCCAGGTCCAGGCGGTCGGCCACGCACTCGCCCAGGTCCGCCGGCAGCGCCAGCCGTGACCAGCCGGGACGGGTGGCCGGACCGGGTTGGGCTAGCGTGGCGGAGATGCGCAGGGTCATGGTTTCGACGGGAGGTGACGGGTGGCGGGACGGGACCGGGATGGCGCCGGGACGGGTGCCTGAAATCGGCTCAGGCGCGGATGCGCCGGCATGCATACGAATCCATCCGGTTCGCATATGAATGCTAATGATAGGCGTTCTCATAAGGAAATACCATTTTCGGGACGGGGCCGCGCGTCCGGCCGCCGTGACTGCTTGCACAGGAATCCCGATGAATCGCCCTCTTCCCCACCCTCGCGCCGCCTGGGTTGTGCTGTGGCTTTGCGCCACGCCCGCCGCGCTGGCGCAGCCCGCCGCGCAGCCGGCCGACGGTCCGGCCGCGCCTGCCGCACCGCTTTCTTCCGCGTCCCCACCCACGACGTCCGCAGCGCCGACGCCGGGTTCCCCCGGCGCCGCGCAACTGCCTGCCGTCACCGTCACCGCCGACAAGCAGGAACGCTCGCTCGAATCCTTGCCCGGCAGCTTGTCGGTGTTCGACGGCGACATGCTCGACAGCCAGGGCGTCGTCGACCTGGAGGGCCTGCAGCGCATCACGCCCGGGCTGACGTTCCAGCCGTTCGGCCAGGCCGGCGTCAATGCGGCCGTGATGCGCGGCCTGTCGGCCAACTTCTTTTCGCTCTCGACCTCGACCCTGCTGGTGGTGGACGGCGTGCCCACGCTGATGGCGCAGGGCTTCGACGACCAGTTGCTGGACATCGACCGCGTCGAAGTGCTGCGCGGCCCGCAATCGGCGCTCTATGGCCGCAACGCGGAAGCCGGCGTCATCAACGTCCATACCCGCCAGCCGGGCGACAGCCTGCGCGGCAGCGTCTCCACCACCGTGGGCAGCCGCGACCTGCGCATGCTGCGCTTCGACCTGAGCGGGCCGATCGTCGACGACACGCTCTACGCCAGCGTGGCCGGCGCCTGGCGCGGCCAGGACGGCTTCATCGACAACACCTACACGGGCCGGCGCGAGGACGACCGCGAACTGCGCAACGGCAAGCTGGCGCTGCGCTGGACGCCGTCGGCGCGCACCGACGCCACCTTGCGCTATGCGCAGATCAACTACCGCGACGGCGCCGCGCTGTGGGGCTCGCCCACGGCCTCGCGCGCCACCGTGGCGTCCGGCACGCCGAGCTGGAACCGGTCCATCGGCCGCAGCGCGTCGCTGTCGCTGCGCCACGACCTGGACGGCGGCCTGCGCCTGACGTCGGTGACGGCCTGGAACGACCTGCGCGACCGCGTGCAGCAGGACACCGATTTCCAGCCGGCCGACCTGCTGCACATTGCCCGCGACCACCATTTCCGCAATCTGTCGCAGGAACTGCGGCTGGAGGGCGCGCTGGGCCGCGCCCACTGGCTCGCGGGGCTGTACGCCGACGGCGACGACCACGACCTGCGCAACACGCAGAAAATGCCGCGCGGCCTGACCGAAAGCGTGGTGCGGCTGCGCGGCCAGTCCGGCGCCGCCTTCACCCACTGGACCGTGCCGCTGGCCGAACGCTGGACCCTGGAGGCCGGCGCCCGCGTCGAGCGCGACGCCGTGCGCTTCACGCCGCAAGGCGACCGCACGCGCCGCGCCGACTGGACCCGCGTCACGCCCAAGCTGGCGCTGCAATACGCCTTCGCGCCGCGCCAGCAGGTCTACGCCTCGGTCGCGGATGGCTTTCGCGCCGGCGGCTACAACGTGTTTTCGCCGGCCGCCGACTACGCCGCCTACCAGCCGGAGACGCTGCGCGCGTACGAGATCGGCGCCAAGGGCTGGCTGCCCGGCAACCGCCTGCGCTACGCCGCCGCGTTCTATGTGATGACGGTCGACAACATGCAGGTGCAGCAGATGCCGCTGCCGGGCCTGGTGTACGTCACCAACGCCGCGTCGGCGCGTTCGATCGGGGCGGAATTCGAGCTCGAATACCTGCTGGGCCAGGGCTGGTCATTGCAGGCCGGATTGGGCTTGAACCGCACCCGCTTCAGCCACTTCCGCGACGGCGCCAACGACTACAGCGGCAACCAGAACCCGTTCGCGCCGCGCCTGAACGGCCACCTGACCGCGCGCTACGACGCGCCGGCCGGCTGGTACGCGCAGGCCTCGCTCAGCGGCGCCGGCCCGGTCTACCTGGACGCCGCCAACCGCTACCGCCGCAGCGGCTACGCGCTGGTCAACCTGGCCACCGGCGTCACGGTGCGGCAGGTCGAGATCGCCGCCTACGTCAACAACCTCGCCAACCGCCGCTACGACGCGGTGGGCTACCAGAACGGCATCGTCACCGTCTACAGCCCGCCGCGCGAAGTGGGCCTGCGCCTGACCTGGCGCCTTTGATCGTCAACACAAGGAACCCGCCATGCCGACTTCCCCCCTGCCCCTGCAACGCTATTGGGACCTGGCCGCCGCGCCGGTCGAAACCGCCGCGCTCGACGCCGCCCTGGAACTGGACCTGTTCGCGCGCCTGGTCGCGCCGGCCAGCGCCGCGCACGTCGCGCAGGCGCTGGCGCTGCGCCCCGCCGCCGCCGAGCATCTGCTGGACCTGCTGTGGAGCCTGCGCCTGCTGCATCGCATCGCCGGCGAACCCGCGCTGTACCGCTGCGGCGCCACGGCGCGCGCCCATTTCGTGGCGGGCCGGCCTGGCTACTGCGGCGACGCCTGGCGCTACCGGCGCCGCTCGCTGGCGCAGTCCGGCGAGCAGTTGATGCAACGGCTGCGCCAGGATCCGGCCGCCGCGCTCGCCACTGCGCCGGGCGCGGCTTCCGAAGCCAGCGGCTGGGCCAACGCGGCGCGCGTGCAGATCAGCCAGGAGCAACGCGCCCTGGCCGTGGCGGCGGCGCGCGAGGCGGTCGCCTGCGTGCCCGGCGCCGACGCGGCCCGCCGCATCCTCGACCTGGGCGGCGGTCCGGGCCTCATCGGCATCGCGCTGGTGCAGGACCGCCCGCAGGCCAGCGGCGTGGTGTTCGACTGGCCCGAGACCGCCGCCGTGGCGCGCGAGAACATCGCCGCCGCCGGGCTGGCCGAGCGCATGGTGGCGGTGGGCGGCGACCTGGCCACGGCGGATATCGGCGCCGGCTACGACCTCATCTGGTGCTCGTCGGTGCTGCATTTCGTGCCCGACGCCGCCGCCGCGATCCGCAAGATGCACGACGCCCTTGCACCGGGCGGGCTGCTGGTGATGGCGCATGCCGAGGTCCCGGACGACGCCGACGCCGCCGCGCGCGTGCTGCGCTATTACCTGCCGATGCTGCTGCTGGGGCGGCGCGTGACACGCCAGGGCCAGTTGGCGCAAGCGCTGCGCGCCGCCGGCTTCGCCGAAGTGCGCGGCTTCGATTCCGACCGCTTTCCGCTGGCGCCGCTGCATGTGCTGTCGGCGCGGCGGACCGCGCCATGACGCCGCGCCTGCGGCACGGCCTGGCCCAGGCCCTGTTCGGCTGGCTCAACCTGGCACTGACCGCGCCGGGCGTCTATCTGTGGCTGGGGCTGCCGCTGGTGCTGCGCCAGCACGGCTGGTCCGGCACCGCCCTGGGCCTGTTCCAGCTGGCCAGCCTGCCGACCGTGTTCAAGTTCCTGCTGGCGATGCCGCTGGACCGGCGCGGCGCGCGCCATGGCGGCTACCGGCGCTGGACCGTGGCGCTGCTGCTGGTCTACGCCGCCGTGCTGCTGGCGCTGGGCTGGCGCGACCTGCTGAATGATGGCGTTACGCTGTTCGCGCTGGCGGCCGCCGCCGCCCTGGCCGGCACCTGGGCCGACGTGCCCGTCAACGCGCTGGCGATCCGCGTGCTGCCTGTGGCCGGCCGCGCCTCGGCGGGCGGCATCCGCTCGATGGCGCTGTGCCTGGGCGCGATCGCCGGCGGCGGCCTGATGCTGCTGGCGCAGGCGCGCTGGGGCTGGCAGGCGCCCTTCCTGATCATGGCCGCCGCGCTGGCGCTGGGCGCGGCGCTGACCTTGCTGCTGCGGGAGAGCATGGATGCCGGACGAGCCGACGACGGCGCGATTACCTCGCGCGATGGACACCTCGACACGAACGACGCGGCGACACTGGATGACACAAAGGGGCAACCCGGCGCGCCCCTGCAAACCACAGACACCACCTCGACCACCCGCCAGGCCATCGCGTACCTGCGCCTGCCCGCCAGCCGCCGCTGGCTGCCGCTGCTGGCGCTGCTGTTCCCCTTCATCGGCGCAGGCTGGTTCTACCTGAAACCGCTGCTGCTGGACCAGGGCCTGGCGCCGCAACGCGTGGCGTGGCTGGTCGGTGTCGCGGGCGGCGCGGTCGGCGCCGTGGCCAGCATCGCGGGCGCGCGGCTGCTCAAGCGCCTGGGCGCGGGCCGCGCGGTGCGGCTGCATGCGGGCGCCGGAGCCGCCGCGTTGCTGGCATTGACGCTGGCGGTCGGCCTGGACGCGGCCCCGGCCGTGCTGGCGGCCTGCGCCATGATGGTGGCGGCGGCCATGGGCGCCACCGCCGCCCTGGCGTTCGGCCTGATGATGTCGCATGCACGGCCGGGCCTGCAGGCGCTGGACTACGGCATCCAGTCCAGCGTTTTCGCCCTGACGCGCATCGCCGCGCCGCTGGGGGCCGGGATTCTGCTCGACGCGGCCGGTCCGGTCGCGATGCTGGCGACGTTGACCGCGGGCGCGGCGGCCGTGCTGGCGCTGGCTTGGCGCCGGGCGGCCGCGCTGCCGGGCTAGGGGTTCGCGGCCCGACGCCCTCAACCGCCCGGCCGGTGCTCGGCCAGCACCGCGCTCATCGACTGCGCCGCGCCCTGCAGCACCGGCACCGCGCGCAGCAGGTCATCGAGCATCAGCCGCGCGGTCGGCGCATGGCACGCCACCGCCGCCACCACGCGGTCCTGCGCGTCGCGCACCGGCACCGCCACCGCGCTCATGCCGCGCACGAACTCCTCGTTGTCGATGCCGATGCCGCGCGCGGCCAGGCGTTCCAGTTCGTCTTCCAGCCGCGCCGGATCGGTCAGCGTGCGCGGCGTGTTGCGCGTGAGCGGCAGGCGCGCCAGCACCCGGCCGCGTTCGAGCCGGTTCATCGACGCCAGGAACAGCTTGCCGCTGGCGGTGCAGTGCATCGGCACGTGGCTGCCGACCGCGAAGAACAGGCGTAGCGGTTCGGCGGTCTCGACCCGCTCCATGTAGATCACCTGGTCGCCGTCGGGCGCGGTGAGATTGCAGGTCTCGCCGAGCTTGCCGACCAGTTGCGCCAGCACCGCGCGGCAGGCGCGGGTGAAGGCCGAGGCGCGCAGCGTGGCCAGCGCCAGCGCGGTGGCCTGCGGCCCCGGCACGTAGCCGTTCTCGGTGGGCGTGGCGGCGACGAAGCCGGCGCGCTGCATCGACGCCAGCAGGCGCATCAGGGTGGACTTGGGCATGTCCAGGCGCTGCGCCAGTTGCGCCAGCGTGGGCGGGTGCTGGGCGCGGGCCAGGTAGTCCAGCACCAGCAGCGCGCGCAGCGAACGCGAGCCATCCCGCGGCTCGTCGGCGTCGGGCGCACGCGCCGATGCTGCACTGCGATTTTGAAACCGAAGATCCATGTTCTGTGCCATTTCGCCGTTCCCGCGCTTGTCGCGCTTTCTTTCCCGTGGCGGCTTCCTAGAATCGCCACAGATACGGAACCTTTGCGCGTCGCCGCGCCCCCCTCGCATCAGGCCAGTATATAAGTGCGCGGCGGCGCGGCAAGCAGGGTAAACGCGCCGTCCGGGCGAGGGACTCCCCGCGTCACGGCACGGCCAGGCCAAGGAGGAAACAGACATGTCCGATGCCGTGGACTACATCGTGGTGGGGGCCGGTTCCGCCGGCTGCGTGCTGGCGAACCGCCTGAGCGCCAACGGCCAGCACAGCGTGTGCCTGCTGGAGGCGGGGCCGCCGGACCGCTCGCCCTGGATCCACATCCCCATCGGCTACGGCAAGACCATGTTCCACAAGGTGCTGAACTGGGGCTACTACACCGAACCCGACCCTAACATGCTGGACCGCCGCATCTACTGGCCGCGCGGCCGCACGCTGGGCGGCTCCAGCGCCATCAACGGCCTGATCTACATCCGCGGCCAGCGCCAGGACTACGATGCCTGGGTCGCCGCCGGCAACCCGGGCTGGAGCTGGGAGGAATGCCTGCCCTACTTCCGCAAGCTCGAGAACAACGACCTCGGCCCGGGCGCCACGCGCGGCACCGAAGGCCCCCTGAACGCCACCTCGATCAAGACGCCGCATCCGCTGGTCGAAGGCCTGATCGGCGCGGCGCGCGCGCTCGGCCTGCCACACGTGACCGACTTCAACAGCGGCGACCAGGAAGGGGTGGGCTACTACCAGCTCACCACCCGCAATGGCCGCCGCTGCTCCACCGCGGTGGCCTATCTGCGGCCGGCGCGCGGCCGCGCCAACCTGCGTGTCGAGACCGGCGCGCACACGATGGCGGTGCTGTTCGAGGGCAGCCGCGCCTGCGGCGTGCGCTATCGGCAGGACGACCAGGTGCGCACACTGCGGGTCCGCCGCGAGGTGATCCTGTGCGCCGGCGCGCTGCAATCGCCGCAACTGCTGCAACTGTCGGGCGTGGGCCCGGCCGCGCTGCTGCGGCGCTTCGGCATCGGCGTGGTGCGCGACCTGCCCGGCGTGGGCGAGAACCTGCAGGACCACCTGCAGATCCGCCTCATCTACGAGACCCGCCAGCCCATCACCACCAACGACCAGCTGCGCACGCTGCACGGACGCGCGGCGATGGGGCTGCAATGGCTGCTGTTCCGCGGCGGGCCCCTGGCGGTGGGCATCAACCAGGGCGGCCTGTTCTGCCGCGTCGATCCGGCCAGCGCCACGCCCGACACCCAGTTCCATTTCGCCACGCTGTCGGCCGACATGGCCGGCGGCAAGGTGCATCCATTCTCGGGCTGCACCTATTCGGTGTGCCAGCTGCGGCCCTCGTCGCGCGGCACGGTGCGGTTGCGCAGCGCCGACCCCTTCGAAGCCCCGGCCATGCAGCCCAACTACCTGTCCACCGAGCTGGACCGGCGCATGACGGTGGCGGCGGTCAAGTACGCGCGCCGGCTGGCCGCCACCGAACCGCTGGCCGGATTGATGAAGCGCGAGTTCCGGCCCGGCGCCGAGGTGCAGAGCGACGACGAGATCCTGCATTTCTGCCGCGAGCATGGCGCCACCATCTTCCACCCTTCGGGCACCGCGAAAATGGGCCCGCGCGAGGACCCCATGGCCGTGGTCGACGAGCGCCTGCGGGTGCACGGCGTGAGCGGGCTGCGGGTGGTGGATTGCTCCATCATGCCAACGCTGGTGTCGGGCAACACCAACGTGCCGGTGGTGATGCTGGCCGAACGCGCGGCCGATTTCATCCTGCAGGACCTGCACGCGGCGCGGCCGCGCGCGCAGGCGCAACCGGTATTGCAGCAGGCGGCATGACATGAACTGACCGCAACCCGCGGCGCGGCGCCGCAGAGCGCCGCCCGCCCCACCAAAGGAGACAGGCATGGCCAAGCAGAACGAAACCGCGGTGCGCAAAGTCGTCGCCGCGTCGCTGATCGGCGCCACCATCGAGTGGTACGACTTCTTCCTGTACGGCGTGGTCGCCGGCATCGTGTTCAACAAGCTGTACTTTCCCACGGGCGACCCGCTCATCTCGACCATGCTGGCCTACACCACCTTCGCGGTGGGCTTCATCACGCGGCCGCTGGGCGGGCTGGTGTTCGGCCACTTCGGCGATCGCATCGGCAGGAAGAGCATGCTGGTGATGACGCTGATGATCATGGGCGTGTCCACCTTCCTGATCGGCCTGGTGCCCACCTATGACAGCATCGGCCTGTGGGCGCCGGTCCTGCTGCTGCTCCTGCGCGTGTTCCAGGGCATCGGCCTGGGCGGCGAATGGGGCGGCGCGGTATTGATGGCGTATGAGTACGCGCCGCCGGGCAAAAAGGGTTACTACGCCTCGCTGCCGCAGATCGGGCTGGCCATCGGCCTGTGCCTGGCGTCCGGCACGGTGGCGCTGCTGTCGACGCTGCTGACCGACGCGCAGTTCATGGCCTGGGGCTGGCGCCTGGCGTTCCTGGCGTCGGCGGCGATGGTCGGGGTCGGCATGTACATCCGCCTGAACATCAAGGAAACGCCCGAGTTCGCCGCGGTCAAGCGCGACAACGCCGAAAGCCGCATCCCGTTCATGGACATGATCCGCCGCTACCCGGGCAACGTCGCCAAGGGCATGGGCGCGCGCTACATCGATGGCGTGTTCTTCAACGTGTTCGGCGTGTTCTCGATCTCCTACCTGACCCAGACGCTGCAGATCACGCGCACCGAGGCGCTGACCGGGGTGATGGCGGCCGCGCTGGTGATGTGCTTCACCATCCCCTACTTCGGGCGGCTGTCCGACCGCATCGGGCGCACGCGGGTGTATTTCTGGGGCTCGCTGATCACGGCGGTGGCGGCCTTTCCCGGCTTCTGGCTGATGCTCAACAGCCAGGGCAGCGTGATGCTGGTGTGGCTGGCCATCATCATTCCGTTCGGCATCTTCTACGCCGCCGTCTACGGACCGGAGGCCGCCCTGTTCTGCGAGCTGTTCGACGCCAAGGTGCGCTACACCGGCATCTCGTTCGTCTACCAGTTCTCGGGTATCTTCGCCTCGGGCATCACGCCGATCATCGCCACCGCGCTGCTCAAGACCGGCAACGGCCAGCCCTGGCTGATCTGCCTGTACGTGCTGTTCTCGGGCGTGGTGTCGGCGTTGTGCGCCTGGCTGATCGGGCGCGGCGGGCGCACCGCGGCGCAGGACGGGCTGGCCCCGCCGGCCAGCGCGACCCTGCGCAAGGCATAGCCGGCGCGCGGGCGGCGCCGCGCGCCGCCCCCTGCCTGCCGTCAGACCACCGTCACCGGGCGGCCGTGGAACGGATAGTTGGGATCGTTGTAGCCGTGGGTCGAGGCGTGGCCGGGCGTGACCCAGCTGTCCACCAGGGCCTCGTCCTCGGGAGTGATGGTCACGTCCAGCGCGGCGTAGTAATCGTCCATCTGCGCCAGCGTGCGCGGGCCGGCGATGACGCCGGTGACGATCGGATTGGCCAGCACCCAGGCGGTGGCGAAATGGCCCGGCTGCACGCCGCGGGCGGCGCTGTGCTGTACCAGCTGCTGCGCGATGCGCAACGATTCCTCGCGGAACTCGGTGGCCAGGATGCGGCGGTCGCCGCGCCCGGCGCGGGTGTCGGCGGCGGGCGCCTGGCCCGGCTGGTACTTGCCGGTGAGCACGCCGCGCGCGATCGGGCTGTACGGCACCACGCCCAGGCCGTAGTGCTGGCAGGCCGGCAGGATCTCGACCTCGGGGCCGCGATTGAGCATGTTGTAGTACGGCTGGCACACCACCGGCTGCGGCACGCCCAGCTTTTCGCACAGGCGCAGGGTTTCGGCGATGCGCCAGCCGCGGAAGTTCGACAGCCCGAAGCTGCGCAGCTTGCCGGCGCGGATCAGGTCGCCCAGCGCCCACAGCGCCTCTTCCAGGTTTTCCTCGTGGTAGTCGCGGTGCAGGTACAGGATGTCGAGGAAATCCGTGCCCAGGCGCGCCAGGCTCTGCTCCACGCCGCGGATCAGCCACTGGCGCGAATAGTGCGACTGGTTCGGGCCCTTGCCCACCACGTTGCCGATCTTGCTGGCCAGCACCCAGTCGTGGCGCTGCCCTTGCAGCAGCTTGCCCACCACTTGCTCGGAACGGCCGTCGTTGTAGACGTCGGCGGTGTCGATGAAGTTCAGGCCGTGGTCGCGCGCGGAGGCGACGATGCGCGCGGCCTCGTCATCGGGCGTCTGCTCGCCGAACATCATGGTGCCCAGGCACAGGGGCGAGACGCGAAGGTTGCTGGATCCGAGACGGCGGTAGTTCATGGCGAAATCCTTGGTCGGCGAAAAACGATGGCGCGCCCGCCGGCGGCCCGGCGGGCAAAGGGGCATGTTGCCAGAAGAATGCCGGCAGGCCGCTGAAAATCCCTGCGCCGGGCAGGGACACCGACCGCCATGCGCGGCGGCCGCTCAGGCCGGCTGCGCGTCCACCGCCGCCAGAATTCGGCCGAACAGCGCGTCGGCGTGCGCCGAATCGAGCCAGCGCACGATCGCCACCAGCCTGCGCTCGGGCTCGACCCAGGTGAACGAACTGCCCGCGCCCACGCCGAAGAAGCTGGATGCCGGCACGCTGGGGAACACGCGGCCTTCGTGGTTGAGCCAGATCAGGTAGCCGTAGTACGGCGCGATCGCGCACGGCTGGCGCATCTGCGCGATCCAGTCGCTCGACAGCACCTGGCGGCCATCGGCGGCGCGGCCCTGGTCCAGCAGCATCTGGCCGATCAATGCCTGGTCGCGGGCGCTGATCGACATGCCGCCGCCCCAGTGCGAGCCGCCCGGCACCGACGGCATGCGCTGGCCGTCGATCTCGACCCAGGCATTGTCGTAGCCCACCCATTGCCAGTTTTCGCTGGCGCCCAGCGGCCGCGTGACGGCCTCGCGGAACACCTCGGGCAAGGGCTTGCGGAACAGGTGCAGCAGCGCGTACGACAGCTGGTTGATGCGCACGTCGTTGTATTCCCAGTACGTGCCGGGCGCTTGCAGCGGACGCGCCTCGCCCTTCCTGCCGTCGGGCGGCGCGCCGAAGGTGACGGCGCGGTAGCGGTCGGCCTGGTCGGAGACGCCGAAGCGCTCGCCTTCCCATTCGCTGGTCTGCTGCAGCAGATGGCGCCAGGTGATCCGCGCATTGCGGCCGTGGTCGAAGCCGATGCCGGGCACGCGCTTGCCGACCGGTTCATCGACATCCGGCAACAGGCCGCGGTCGTGCGCCAGTCCGGCCAGGATCGCCAGGTACAGCTTGGCCACGCTGAAGGTCAGGTCGGCGCGGTCGGGCTCGCCCCACGATGCGATCTCGCGGCCCTCGCGCAGCACCACGCCCGAGACCGGGCCACGGTCGTGGATCGGCCCCAGCAGGCGGTTCCAGGGCGGCGGATCGTTCTGGTGCACGCCGAAGACGCCATCGACGCCGCGGTCCCAGGCGGTTTCGTGGTCGTTGGCGAACTCGATCGCCTGCTGCATGAGCGCGTTCATTGATTTCCCTTGTCTTGTCGTAGGCCAGTGGCCCTGGGAGTATATCCATCCGCCCGCCGCGCGATATCGCCTGCGGCAATAAGCAAGGCGTGAATCAATCGTTGGCGCGGCGGCGCGCGGCCGGTAGAGTCCAACGCCCCGCATCATCGAACCCATTGCCAATTCCATGTCCCTTGCCGCCCGCGTGCCTTCCCGCCTTTCCGCCCTGCTCCTGGCCATCGCCGCCGCCTGTGCCGGCGCCGCCCATGCCGAACAACGCGTCATCCGCATCGTGGTGCCGTATGGCACGGGCGCGGTGCAGGACACCATCGCCCGCGCCATCGGCGACGAGCTGGGCCGGACCCTGGACGCGTCGATCGTGATCGAGAACCGCGCGGGCGCCGGCGGCACCGTGGGCACCGCCCAGGTGGCGCGCGCCGCGCCCGACGGCAATACGCTGGTGCTGGCCGCGGCCAGCCACCACATCGCCGGTTATCTGTACAAGAACCTGAGCTATGACCCCTACAAGGATTTCACCGGCGTGGCCTACCTGGGCAACACCGGCTACGTCATCCTCGCGTCGGCCGGGCTGAAGGTGGCCAACACGGCCGAGTTCATCCAGGCGGTAAAGGCAAAACCGGGCGCCTACGATTACGCCTCCGCCGGCAACGGCAGCGCCTCGCACCTGGGCATGGCGTCGTTCCTGAGCGCCGCCGGCGCGCAGATGCAGCACATCCCCATGAAGTCCACCGGCGACGCCGTTACCGAGCTGCTGGCCGGCCGCGTGCAGGCCGTGACCGCCGCCACCATCGGCGTGACCGGCTACCGCAACGATCCGCGCGTGACGTTCCTGGCCTACACCGGCAAGCAGCGCTCGCGCTTCGCGCCCGACCTGCCAACCGTGGCCGAGAGCGGCCTGCCCGGCTATGCCTTCGATTCGTGGCTGGGCCTGCTGGCCCCCGCCGGCATCGCGCCGGCCGAGCGCGACAAGCTCAACGCCGCCGTCAACAGCGTGCTGGCCGATCCCAAGGTGCAGGCGCGCCTGGCGGCGCTGGGCGTGGAGGCCGAAGCCAGGTCCCCGGCGCAGTTCCAGGAACTGCTGAAAGCGGATTGGGACGCGGCCGGCAAGCTGGTGGCGGCCTCGGGCGCGCGGGTGGAATAGGCGCCGGGCCACGGGCCGGCCACGGCGTCAAGCGACGCGGCCGGCACAGGCGGCCTGGACCCGGGCGGCGGCCGGGCCCGCCTGTCAGCGCTGGCGCACGCCTTCCAGGAACATGTTGGTGATGAATTCGGCCAGCGCCTCGCGCTCCTCGGCGTCGGGACCGCGGCGCGCAAAGCGCTCTATCACGCCCATGAAGGCGTGCGACAGCCATGCCGGCGGGATGTCCTTGCGAAACACGCCGGCGCGCTGGTCGATGCGGATGTTCTCGGCAATCATCTCGACCAGCTCGTCCTTGAGCGACTCGGCCGCATCGACCTGGAAAAAGCCGATGCGCGTCAGGTTGGGGTCCTCGCCCAGGATGTTCAGCCAGTTGGTCACGCCCCGGCGCACGCGTTCCTCGACGGGCAGATTCTGCTGATCCTCATAGAGGCGCGCCTGGCAGACTTCCTGCCGCAGGCGCTGGGCGAACATGCCCACGAGTTCATCGTAGGCCGCCTGCTTGCCGGCGAAATACTGATAAAACACCGGTTGCGTCACGCCCGCCCGGGCGACAATGTCGCTGATCCGGGTGTGCTGGAACCCGCGCTCGGCGAACTCCGCCGCCGCGACTTCCAGAAGTTGCAACCGGGTGCGCTCACCTTTCGTCAAACGCTTTTCTTGCGGTACAGAGGGGGGTAGTGCCGTCGTCATCGCGTGAAAATACTATCCTTCCGCCCTTTTAGCCATACATTCCTGCATACATAGAAACCCTGATGATCCGATTGCCGCGCCTGCTTCGCCTTGGTTGCGCCGCCGCGTTCACGCTGGCCCTGTCTGGCTGCATACCCTACCCGGCCCACAAGACTCTGCAGCCGCAGTCCGCCATCACCGTCCAGGACGAGGCCGGACGGCCGGTGGCCGACGCGCGGGTGGTGCTGATCGCCGCCGCCTATCCCTATGGCTATGACCGGTTCCGCAACGAGCAGCGCACCGACGCCGAGGGCCGCGCCAGCTTCGAGGCCCGCCATGAGTGGCGTGTCGAAATGCTGGCGATCCATGGCGCGGAGGTGTTCTTCTGGAACTGGTGCGTCGAGAAGCCGGGTTACGTCACCCACGCCACCCATGACCGCAACGCCGAGGCCTTCGACCCGCGCCCGGTGGTCCGCCTGCGGGCCGGCGAATCGACGACTTGCGACAATCCGCGGGGATCGCCCTTCATGCGCGACCAACCGGCGGCGCCCAGGCCGGCCCAGGCCGCGCCCGCGCGGGAAACGGCAGGCGGCAGCGCCGGCCCGCCGCCAAGCCCCTGAAATCACTTGAAATCTTCATAAATCTTGACACACCTGCCGCGTGGCGGCGGCGGTACATTACGGTATCGCCAGCCTGCGCAGCACGCGCACGCCTGGCGGCTCAGGAGCAAGATCATGAAGCGGTTCACGGGTCGCATGGTCGGCGTTGCGCTGGCCCTGGCCTTGGCAAGTTCCCCCGCCCTGGCGGGCGGGTATCGCGGTGGCCACCATGGGGGCTACCACCATCATCACGGCGGCGGTGGCGGCGGCAGCGGCTGGTGGATCGGCGGCGCCTTCGCGCTGGCGGCCACCGGGCTGATCCTGGCGGCCAATTCCAGCCCCTCTTACGCGCAGACCGGCGTCTATGCGCCGGGCGTGTCCTACACCAGTCCGCCGGTGTACGCGGCGCCCGTCTATGAGACGCCGCCGGTGTACAGCGCGCCCCCGGTCTACCAGGAGCCGGCGCAATACGCGCCAGTGCAATACGAGGCGGCGCCGCCCGCCAACACGGCGCAGGCCAGCGCCTCGACCGATTGCCAGCGCTGGGCCATGAACCAGAGCGGCTACGACCCGGCGACCATCTCGCAATGGACCACCCAGGTCATGGTGGACAGCTACAACCACGCCATGGATTCCTGCATGAACAGCCGCGGCTACCGCGCCAACTGAGGCTGGCTTGCCCGGACACGACGAGCGCCCCGCGGGGCGCTCGTGGCAATTGGCGCCGACGCCGCGGCACCGCGAACGGTCGCGGGCGGCACGGCGAACGGCCGCGGGCCTCAGGCCCGCCGGCCGCCCCAGCCGCGCCAGGCGAAGAACAGGCCGGCCGCCAGGGCCAGCGCGGCCGGCAGAATCCAGACGAAACCGCTGTCGGTGTAGACCACCTGGTCGACCGGGTCGTAATAGCGGCCCAGTTCGTTGAAGTCCCATTTCAGGTATTGCTGATACCAGAGCCAGCCGAAAAAGGCCGCGCACGACAGCGACACCACCGCGCCGACCCGCGCCAGCAGGCGCCCGCGGCCAAGCCCGGCGAGCAGCCGCCAGGCCGACAGCGCACCGGCCGCCACCGCCACCAGCACCAGCCAGTCGCCGACGTTAAAGCCCATCGCCGGCCTCCAGCCGTGCCAGACAGGCGTCGGCCTCGGCCCATTGGTGTTCGCTGAATACCCGCAGGCCCGCGTCCGCCAACAGCCGCGCGGTGACGCCGACCCCCGCCTGCCGCTGGCCGGAGAAGCTGCCGTCGTAGACGTAACCGCTGCCACAGGAAGGGCTGCCCTCCTTGAGCACGGCGATGCGGATGCCGCGTCGCCGCGCCGCCTCCAGCGCCTGTTGCGCGCCGTCGACGAAGGGCCGGGTCGCGTCCTCGCCGGACACCGTCATCACCCGAGCGCGCCCGGACAGAACCGCGGTCGCGTCGGCGCCGGGTTCGATCTCGGCCGGCGGACGCGGGATCGGCAGGCCGCCGGCCACCTCGGGACAGACCGACACCACCCGGCCGGCATCGAGCCAGCGGGCCAGCACATCGTGGCCGCCGGGCACCGAGCGGCCGTCGTAACGCACGGGATGGCCGAGCAGGCAGGCACTGACAAGAACGTATTGCATGGGGATTTCCGGGCTGACGAGGCGGGCGCATTCGGATATGCGCCCAGGGCAGGCGTCATCATAGAACAGCCCGGCGCCGTGCCCGGCACGGCTGATCGCCGGATGCCGGCCCGCGCGGGCTCACTCCCGGGCCGTCTCCAGCCATTGCCGCAGCGCCGGGTCGCGCACCTGCAGCACCTCGAACAATCCCAGCGCGCGCAAGGCCGGCAACGCCTCGCGCAGGTCGGCGGCGGCGCGTTCACGGGCCGGCGGCGTGGTGGCGGCGTCGCACCACAGGCGCGCGTTCGCCAGGAACGCGCCCACCGTGCCCTTGCGCACGGTCACGCCCTGGAACTCCGCGCTGTCGCGGTCGTCGGGCAACACATCCTGAGCTTTCATGGTTTTCTCCAGTGGGTGGGTACGGAAACCAGCTTAGTCGCGCACGGCCGGCAAATCTGCGGTATTTTGGTCAATCCATACCGTTTTTTTGCCATTCATCCATGCCGTCCCTGCCCCGCCGCCCTTTCGCATGACACGTCCCGACGATCCCGCCTCGCCCCTGGTCGCCCCCGGGCTGGCCGCCGCTGGCGGCGGGCCGCGCCTGCTGGCGGTGCGCCGCCAGGACAAGGCGGTACGCCAGACCGCCTTGCACCGGCATGCGCGCGGGCAATTGTTCGGCGCCTACCAGGGCTTGCTGACGGTGCAGGCCGGCGACCGCCAATGGGTCGCGCCGGCCGCGCACGCGCTGTGGGTGCCGCCCGATTGCCCGCATGGGTTGCGCTCGCATGGCCCCTATGCCGGCTACAGCGTCTACCTGAGCGCGGCGGCGTGCGCGGGCCTGCCCGATGCGCCGTGCGCCTTGCAGGCCTCCGCGCTGCTGCTGGCGGCGGTCGAGCGCGCCGCCGGTTGGCGCGACGAAGCGTGGGATGCGGCGCGCCTGCGCATCGTCGAGCTGATCCGCGACGAGATCCGCACCCTGCCGCGCGCCGGCGACGGCCTGACGCTGCCACGCGATCCGCGGCTGCAGCGGCTGGCGCGGGCGCTGTCGGATTCGCCTGCCGACACGCGCCCGCTGGCGGCATGGGCGGACTGGATCGGCATGGCGCCGCGCACGCTGGCGCGGCGCTTCCAGGCCGAGACCGGCCTGACGCCGGGCGCCTGGCGCCAGCGCGCCCGCTTGATGCGGGCGCAGCAGATGCTGGCGGCCGGCCGCGGCGTGACGGCGGCCGCGCTGGAAGCGGGCTACGACAACGTCAGCGCCTTCATCGCCATGTTCAAGCGCGAACATGGCGTCACGCCGGGTCGTTATGCGGAGCAAGCGCCGCAGTCCGAATGAACGCGGCGCCCGATCGCGGCGATTGCCGCGAACCCGGATACCGGGCTTGGCGGCAGCGGCGTCCCGGCCGCTGACCCGCCCCGGGGGCAGGCGTGGCCGGCGAGGACACATCGCCATGCCGGCCACGCCTGCCGCGCGGGCGGCTTATTCGGGATCGGCGCTCTTGCTTGCGGCGGTCTTGCGGGGCCGGCGGGCGCCGGTGGCCGTCTTGCGGGCGGTTTTGCGAGCGGGTTTGGCGGGCGCGGCCTCGACGGCCTCGGCGCCCGCTTCGGCCGGGGCGGCTGGCGCGGCGACGCGATCTTCCGCCACCCCGGCTTGGGCCGCGCTGTCGGCCTCCCCGCCCTTCGCGCGTGCCGAGCGCGTCGCGCCGCGGCCGCCACGGGCGCCGCGACGGCCCTTGGCCGGGGCCGCGTCGGTCGGCTCGACCGGTTCGTCTGGCACCTGCGCGTCGGCTCGCTCCGGTGCGCCTATCGCGTCGACCACCGCTTCCAGCGGCGGCGCGTCGGGCAACGCGGGGGCCGCCGGCGAAACGTCGAACAGCGGCGCCTGCGCCGTTGCCACCTCCGGCCGCCCCGGTCCGCCCTGCCATGCCTGGCCGGCATCGTGGGATTGCGATTCATCCACGGACGCGCCGCGCTGGCCATCCGGCCGCGCACCCTCCTGGCGGCCGCCCCGGCTGTTGGCGCCCGCGTTCTTGCGGCCGCCGCGCGTGCCGCGCGCCGGCCGGGCCTCGGTGATATCGGCCATGGAACCGGCCGGCTGCGCGTCGGCGGCGTCATGCGCCTCGACCGCCTGGACCCGCGCGGCGGGCCGGCCGCCCGCGCGCGCGGCCGCGCCGCCGGCGCTGTCGCGATACACGTAGGTGCCGGATTTTTCCTCGCGCCCGACCTCCAGGAAGCCGCGCGACTGCGCCTCGTCCAGCAGGTTGCCGAAGGCGCGAAAGCCGTAGTACGACTCATTGAAGTCCGGCCGGCGGCGCTTGAGCGCGTCCTTCAGGGCCGAGGCCCAGATCTTGCCGCTGTCGCCGCGCTCGGCCATCAGCGCCTCGAAGGTCTCGACCACCATGTCGACCGCCTGGGTCTTGCGGGCCTCCAGTTCTTCCTTGCGGCGGCGCTCCTCGTCGGGCGAGCGGCGCTGGCCGGCGTTGCCGCCGCCGCGATTGTCGCGGCGCGCGTCGGCGGCGCGCTGGCCTTCGCGGGCCAGGTCGTCATAGAAAATGAATTCGTCGCAGTTGGCGATCAAGAGGTCGGAGGTGGACTGCTTGACGCCCACCCCGATCACCTTCTTGTCGTTCTCGCGCAGCTTGGACACCAGCGGCGAGAAGTCGGAATCGCCGCTGATGATGACGAAGGTGTTGACGTGCGACTTGGTGTAGCAGAAGTCCAGCGCATCCACCACCAGCCGGATGTCGGCTGAATTCTTGCCCGACTGGCGCACGTGCGGGATTTCGATCAGCTCGAAATTGGCCTCGTGCATCGGCGCCTTGAATTCCTTGTAGCGCTCCCAGTCGCAATAGGCCTTCTTGACCACGATGCTGCCCTTGAGCAGCAGGCGTTCCAGCACCGGCCGGATGTCGAACTTCTGGTACTTGGTGTCGCGCACGCCAAGCGCCACGTTCTCGAAGTCGCAAAAAAGCGCCATGCTGACGTTTTCGTTGGCTGCATTCATGTGTTTTTCTCCGTTGCCGCGGCCGCCCCGAGCCGGTAGCCCGGGGGACGATTGGCCGCCGATTGGCTGTGTCCAGGCCGACCATGATATACATTCCCGTCCCTCCTCCCCACCCGGACCGCCATGCCCGCCGTGCCCGACCTGCCCGCCCTGGACACCCGACGCCTGCTGCTGCGCCCCTTGAGCCTGGACGATGCGCCCGCCATCCAGCGCATCTTTCCGCAATGGGAAGTGGTGCGCTACCTGGCGGACCAGGTGCCCTGGCCCTATCCCGAGGACGGCGCCCGTACCTACGTGGAACAGGTGGCGCTGCCGGCGATGCGGCGCGGCATGCAGTGGCATTGGTCGCTGCGCCCGCGCACCGAGCCGCAACGCCTGATCGGCATCATCAGCCTGATGCGCGACGAACCGGGCAACAACCGCGGTTTCTGGCTCGACCCGGAATACCGCGGCCAGGGCTACATGACCGAGGCCAGCGAGGCGGTCACCGCCTATTGGTTCGACGTGCTCGGGCAGCCGGTGCTGCGGGCGCCCAAGGCGGCTGCCAACGAGGGTTCGCGCCGGCTGTCGGAGCGGACCGGGATGCGGCTGGTGGCGACCGAGGAACGCGGTTTCGTCTCTGGCCGCCAGCTGGCCGAGATCTGGGAGATCACGCGCGACGAATGGCGCGCCCGGCATCCGCCGGCCGTCTGAAACCAAATCCGGCCCCGATTATTCTCCTGGGGCCCCGCGCCCGGACGCCGGTTCAAGCCGGCGCTTACCGCCCCTTTCGCCCCGTTTTCCGACGGATTGGCGCGACCCGCCCGTGGCTAGAATTTGCCACCATCCCGCATTCCGTGAACCGGATGCGCTAGCTATCGGGCAAGATCCATGAATCCGTCTACCGTCATCGGCGCCGTTGTCGGCCTGCTCACCCTGGTCATCGTCATCGCGCTGGCCGCCACCAACCCCGGCATGTACTTCAACCTGCCGGGCCTGGCCATCGTGCTGGGCGGCACCTGCGCCGCGCTGTTCATCGCCTACCCGCTGTCCGAAGTGATGCGGGTGTTCAAGCTGGTGGTCACGGTGTTCCGCAGCGACCAGCACGACCAGCAGCGCGACATCGAGGAGCTGGTCAACATGGCGCAGCTGTGGATGAACACCGACGTCCACAAGGTCGAACAGGAACTCAAGAAGGTCAGCAATCCGTTCCTGCGCACCGGCGTGCAGCTGATCATCGACAACACCCCCGAAGACCAGATCATCGAACTGCTGCAATGGCGCGTGGCGCGGCTCAAGGCCCGCGAAATGGCCGAAGCGCAGATGTTCCGCGTGATGGCCACCTTCGCGCCGGCCTTCGGCATGCTGGGCACGCTGGTCGGCCTGATCAACCTGATGTCGGTGCTGGGCGACGGCAGCATGACCACCATCGGCCAGCAGCTGGCCATCGGCCTGATGACCACCTTCTACGGCATCCTGCTGGCCAACCTGGTGTGCAAGCCCATCGCCGTCAAGCTCGAACGCCGCACCGCGCGCCGCGTCGAGTCCATGAACATGGTGCTGCAGGGCATCTCCATGATGTGCGAGAAGCGCGGCCCGGCCGTGGTGCGCGAAACCCTGAACTCGTTCGTCATGCACGTCGAGGACGAAATCTACGACGGCGGCGCCGCCGCGCCGCGCGCCAAGGCCGAGGGCCAGGTGTCCGCCGCCGCCAACAAGCCCGTGTCCATCACCCGCCCCGCCGCCGCGCGCCAATGAGCCTGATTTCCCCCTCCCTGGCGCAGCGGATCGAGCAGGCCCGCCAGGCCCAGTTGCGCGCGCAGAAGGCGGCCGCCAACAGCGGCTGGCGCCCCAGCAAGAGCGACCGCAAGGATCGCTACGCCCGCTGGCACGTCGATGAAACCGTCGAAAGCGATGCCGAGAACTGGCTGCTCAGCTACCTGGACCTGATCACCCTGCTGCTGGCCATGCTGGTGGTGATGCTGGCCGTGGCGCGCCTGCACGGCGGCTTCCCCGAGCCCGGCGAAACGCAGGTCGACATCGTCGGCAGCCTGGCGGCCAAGGGCCTGCCCGCCTACGACGGCGAATACGCCGAATTCGACATGCCGGCCATCCCCGCCAGCTGGGCCGAACCCACGGCGCCGGCCGCGACGGCCAGCGCCGCCGCCGATGCCGCGGACAGCGATGGCGAGGTGGTGGCGCAAGCCGCCCCGCCCTTGAAGGCGCCGTCCAAGGAATCGCTGGGGCTGGCCGACCTGGGCAATTCGGTCGACGTCATCATCAACGAACAATCGGTCAGCTTCCGCATCAGCAACGAGCTGCTGTTCCCCTCGGGCCAGGCCACCCTCAGCCCGTCGGGCCTGGACGTGATCAAGCGGCTGGCCGCCATCCTCAACAAGAATGACTACCAGGTCTCGGTCGAGGGCCACAGCGATCCGGTGCCGATCCAGACGCGGCAGTTCGCCTCCAACTGGGAACTGTCCAGCAGCCGCGCCACCAGCGTGCTGCGCGAACTGGTGCGCGACGGCGTGGCCGGCAGCCGCCTGCGCGCGGTGGGCTACGCCGAGACGCGCCCGATCGAGTCCAACGACACCCCGGCCGGCCGCGCCGCCAACCGGCGCGTGGAACTGATCATGGACATCACCGCGCCGGCCAAGCCGGTGCAGGCCGAGGCCAAGGGGGACGCGGGCAAGCCGGCCAGCGCCGCCAACGGCAAGGCCGGCGCCCCCGCGCCGGCCGCCGGCAAGTCCTGACGCGCCAGCGTCTACCCCGAACCAGCCGCGGCCGGTTTTGTTTTGACCGCGGATGTAAAGCAAACTTGACATCCCGTTCTGGCCCCGCCACAATGTCAAGCACGCTTTACACACCCGGAGATGTCCCCCATGAATCAAACCCAGGCCAGGCGCCGCTACCTGAAGGAATTCGGCGCCGCCATCGCGCTCTACGTGGCCCTGGTGGCGCTGTCGGTGTATGCCGCCACGCTGCTGGAGCCGGGCGCGCCGCGCACCGCCCTGCTGGCCAGCCCGGTGCTCGCGATCCTGCTGGTCATCCGCGCGGTGGCGCGCCAGGTCCGCCGGGCGGATGAGTTCGTGCGCAAGATCACCGCCGAACACCTGGCCATCGCCGCCGCCGTGACCGCCGCCATCACCTTCGCCTACGGCTTCCTGGAGCTGGCCGGCTTTCCGCGCCTGAGCATGTTCTTCGTCTGGCCGCTGATGGCCGTCGCCTGGCTCGCCACCACTATCATCGACTACCTGCGCCATCGATGAAGAACCGGATCCGCGACCTGCGCGCCGAACGCGGCTGGAGCCAGGCGGCGCTGGCCGAGCAATTGGATGTCTCGCGCCAGACGGTCAACGCCATCGAGACTGGCCGCTACGATCCCAGCCTGCCACTGGCCTTTGCCATCGCGCGCGTGTTCGGCCAGCCCATCGAGGCCATCTTCCAGGAAGGCTGACGCGAACCTGTCCGGCGCGCCGCAAACAGCGTAATCTGGCGGCTGCCGGCCGGGCGCGACGCGCGCCAGCGCCGGCACATACGCCGACCTTGCCACCAGGAACCGTCCATGCCGTACATGCTTCTCATCGTCGAGCCCGCCGGCCAGCGCGCCGAGCGCACCCCCGAGCAAGGGCGCGACGTCTACGCCCAGATGGTGCGCTACGCCGAAGGATTGCAGGCGCGCGGCCTGCTGGCGCGCGCCGAATCCCTCAAGTCCGACGCCGACGGCGTGCGGCTGCGCGTGCGCGACGGCCAGCGTACGCTGGTCGACGGCCCCTTCGCCGAGGCCAAGGAGATGATCGGCGGCTTCTTCCTGCTCAACTGCGAGGATCGCGAACAGGCGCTGGCGCTGGCCGCCGAATGCCCGGCGGCGCGCTGGGCCACGGTGGAGGTGCGCGAGTTGGGGCCCTGTTTCATGTAGCGCCGGGTCGCTGCCGCGCGGGCTGGCGTGGCGGCCGGACTAGGTGTTTACCCTGATTCGCACGTCTCCCTGTCGATTCGCGCCCGCCTCATGCGTCGTGCCAGTACCGACCCTGCCGCGCCTTGTGGCCGGGCCCATCGATACCAGGAGATCCCCGATGCGATTCATGATCATCGTCCGCGCCAACGCCGACAGCGAGGCCGGCAAGCTGCCCGAGGCCAGCCTGCTCGATGCCATGGCGACCTACCACGAAGGCCTGGCCAAGGCCGGCGTGCTGCTCGACGCCAGCGGCCTGCAGCCTTCGTCCAAGGGCTGGCGGGTGCGCTACGACGAGCGCGGCCAGCGCCAGGTCATCGACGGGCCGTTCGCCGACACCAAGGAGCTGGTGGCCGGCTACACCATGATCCAGGTGCGTTCGCGCGAGGAAGCCCTGCAATGGACGCTGCGCTTTCCCGACCCCTTCCCCGGCCAGCCCTGCGAAATCGAGGTGCGCCAGCTGTATGAACTGGACGATTTCGGCCCCGGCAAGGAAATCGACCGCTTCCGCGAACTGCCCGGCAACGGCCAGTGAGCCGCGCCGCCCCTTCAACGCCCCACGCCACGAGACCCATCATGCACAAGCAGATCTTCGTCAATCTCCCCATCGCCGACATGGCGAAATCGCAGGCCTTCTTCAAGAGCCTGGGCTTCAGCTTCAATCCGCAGTTCACCAATGACCAGGGCGCCTGCATGGTCGTCAGCGACAACATCTACGTCATGCTGCTGGTAAAGGACTTCTTCCAGGGCTTCACCAACAAACCCGTCGTCGATGCCAAGGGCGCCACCGAATCCCTGATCGCGCTTTCGTGCGAAAGCCGCGCCGAGGTCGACGACCTGGTCGCGCGCGCCAAGGCGGCCGGCGGCACGGCGCCGCGCCCGCCGCAGGACCATGGCTTCATGTACGGACACGGCTTCGACGACCTGGACGGCCACATCTGGGAAGTGTTCTACATGGAACCCGGCGCGACGCCGCAGGCATGACCACGACGGCCGGATCGGCGGCAACCCACCGCGCCATCGAAGCCGTCTGGCGCATCGAGGCCGCCAGCGTCATCGCCGGCGTCGCGCGCCTGGTGCGCGATGTCGGCCTGGCCGAGGAACTGGCCCAGGACGCGCTGGTGGCCGCGCTGGAGCGCTGGCCGGCCACCGGCGTGCCGGACAACCCAGGAGCCTGGCTCATGACCACCGCGAAGAACCGCGCCCGCGACCGCTTGCGGCTGGACGCCATCCATCGCCGCAAGCACGAGCAGATCGGCCACGAACTGGAGGCGCTGTGGGCCGACGTCGAACCCGATTTCGTCGAGGCGCTGGACGCCGCGCGCCAGGACGACATCGGCGACGACCTGCTGCGCCTGGTGTTCACCGCCTGCCATCCGCTGCTGTCGACCGAGGCGCGCGTGGCGCTGACGCTGCGGCTGCTGGGCGGGCTGTCCACCGCCGAGATCGCGCGCGCTTTCCTGGCCTCGGAGTCGACCATCGCCCAGCGCATCGTGCGGGCCAAGCGCAGCCTGACGGCGGCGCGCGTGCCGTTCGAGGTGCCCGGGCCGCAGGAACGCGCGGCGCGGCTGGCCTCGGTGCTGGAAGTGATCTACCTGATCTTCAACGAAGGCTATGCGGCCACCGCCGGCGAAGACTGGATGCGCCCGGCGCTGTGCGACGAAGCGCTGCGGCTGGGCCGCATCCTGGCCCAGCTGACGCCCGACGAAAGCGAGGTACACGGGCTGGTGGCGCTGATGGAACTGCAGGCCTCGCGCCTGCATGCGCGCAGCGACGCCGAAGGCCGGCCGGTGCTGCTGCTGGAACAGGATCGCGGCCGCTGGGACACGCTGCTGATCCGGCGCGGCCTGGCCGCGCTGGAGCGCGCCGAAAGCCTGGGCGGCGCCAGCGGCCCGTACGCGCTGCAGGCCGGCCTGGCGGCCTGCCACGCCCGCGCGCGCCAGCCGCAGGACACCGACTGGGCGCGCATCGTGGCGCTGTACGACGCGCTGGCGCAGGCCATGCCGTCGCCCGTAGTGGAACTGAACCGCGCCGTTGCCGTGGGCATGGCCTTCGGCCCGCAAGCCGGGCTGGACCTGGCGGATGAGCTGGCGCGCGACCCGGCGCTGGCCAACTACCACTGGCTGCCGAGCGTGCGCGGCGACCTGCTGGCCAAGCTCGGGCGCCATGCCGAAGCGCTGGCCGAATTCGAGCGCGCCGCCGGCATGACGCGCAACGCCCGCGAACGCGAAATGCTGCTGGCGCGGGCGCGGGCCATGCGCGCGCCTTGATGCCCCCGCCGCGCCGGATCGCCGCGGCCCGGCCGCCGGTGGGCGCCCGCGATGGCGCATGCCGATCCCGGGCGGACGTGCTTAAATCCCGCCATGGCCTCATCCCATCCCGCCGCCGGCGGCCTCCGCGCCGCGCCTGACACGCACGCCGAACCGCCGCTCGCGGGCGTGCCGCAGGCCTTCGACCATGCCGATGACCGCGCCGAATTCCGGCGCCTGGCGCAGCGGCCCGGCATCGAGCTGTACCGCGCCCACATCATCCGCCACGCCTTCGAACCGCATACCCACGAAGCCTTCGGCCTGGGCGCCATCGAAGCCGGCGTGGAGCGTTTCCGCTACCGCGGCGCCGAGCACCTGGCGCCCTCGGGCTCGGTGGTGCTGATGAATCCCGACGAACTGCACACCGGCCGCGCCGAGACCGCGGGCGGCTGGCGCTACCGCATGGCGTACATCGACCCCGACGTGGTCGAGCAGGTGACGGGCGAGGCCGCCTGGTGGTTCGATTGCGCGGTGGGCCACGACCCCGCCGGCGCCCAACGCGTCACCGCCCTGCTGGACACCCTGTGGCGCGCGCGCGAGCCGCTGGCGTTCGATAGCGCCTTGTTCGCGTTGCTGGCCGAATTCCGCCGCCACGCCCGCGTGCCGCGACCGCCGCGCGCGCAAGGCGCGCCGCGTTTCGCGCCGGTCATCGACTACCTGCGCGCCAACCTGGCGCGCCGCCTGACGCTGGAGGAACTGGCCGCCGTCGCCGGCCTCAGTCCGTTCCACTTCCTGCGCAGCTTCCAGGCGCACTACCACGCCACGCCGCAGCAGACGCTGATGGCGCTGCGCCTGTTCGAGGCCAAGCGCCTGCTGGCCGCCGGCGAAACGCCGGCCCAGACCGCCCTGGCCGCCGGCCTGACCGACCAGGCCCACCTGACCCGCGCCTTCACCCGCCGCTACGGCGTCACGCCCGCCCGCTACCAGAAGCAGGTGCGGGCCTGACGCCGCCGGCGGCCGCGCCAGGGTCGCGGCGCGCAGCAATCTGGTACAAGACCGGCCGCGCCAGCCGCCGCTAGACTGCCCCGTCTATCGCATACACGTAGGGAATCTTCATGTGGGCAGGAACCTTGTACGCCCTGGCGGCCGGATTGATGTGGGGGCTGGTTTTCGTCGGTCCGCTACTGCTGCCGGAATACCCCGCCGCCCTGCAATCGGTGGCGCGCTACCTGGCCTTCGGCCTGATCGCCCTGCCGCTGGCCTGGCTGGACCGCAAGGCGCTGCGCCAGCTCAGTCGCGCCGACTGGATCGAGGCCCTGAAGCTGGCCGCCATCGGCAACCTGCTGTACTACCTGTGCCTGGCCAGCGCCATCCAGCGCGCCGGCGGCCCGGTGCCGACCATGATCATCGGCACGCTGCCGGTGGTGATCGCCATCTGCGCCAACCTGCGCAACGCGCGCCGCGACGGCCGGCTGCCCTGGAAGCGGCTGGCGCCCTCGCTGGCGCTGATCGCGCTGGGCATCGCCTGCGTCAACCAGGCGGAACTGCAAGCCCTGCGCCAGCAAGCCGATGCCGACCTGTCGCGCTACGCGATCGGCGCCGTGCTGGCGCTGGGCGCGGTGGCGTGCTGGACCTGGTATCCGCTGCGCAACGCCGACTGGCTGCGCGACCATCCTGGCCGCAGTCCGCGCACCTGGGCCACCGCCCAGGGCGTGGCCACCCTGCCGCTGGCGCTGGCCGGCTATGGCCTGTTGTGGGGCGGCATGGCCGCCACCGGCAGTGGCTTCGACATGCCACTGGGCCCGCGTCCCGAGGTGTTCCTGGGGCTCATGATCATCATCGGCCTGTTCGCCTCGTGGCTGGGCACGCTGTGCTGGAACGAAGCCAGCCAGCGCCTGCCGACCGCGCTGGCCGGGCAACTGATCGTGTTCGAGACGCTGGCCGCGCTGGCCTATGCCTTCATCCTGCGAGGCAGCCTGCCGCAGCCGTTGACGCTGGCCGGCATCGTGCTGCTGATGATCGGCGTACTGCGCGCGGTGCGGGTCAAGCCCGAGCCGCTGCCCGCCTAGCATCGGCGCGTGGCGAGGCCCGCGGCCACGGTCTAGAATGCCGGGCCCCCGTCCTGGGGCCCGATCGATACGACACGACGACATGAAAACAAAAACAGCATGCATCGCCGCGCTGGGATTCTCCGCGCTCATTCAAACGCCGCCGGCCCTGGCCGAGAACATCAACGGCAGGAATCTCTTCCAGCAGCGATGCGCCATGTGCCACGGCGCGGACATCAAGGGCACCGGGCCATTGGCCAGGAAAAGCAATCCGCCTACCCCGGACCTCACCACCGCGGCGTTCAAGAAGCGGCTGATCGACTATCCGGGTGTCATCGTGTCCTCGGTCATCCTCCGCCCCAACGGCGACCTCATTCCCAGGACATTGCGCGAGAATGGCGTGAAGGTGCCTCCGCATGCCTGGACGGTCAAGGATTTCCGGGATCTGCACGAATACATGACGGGCGTGATCGCCAAGAGCCGTTGATGGGCGCGTCGCCACCGCGCCCATGCCAGGCGGCCCGGGCGCGTGGCGGCCCTAGATGATCTCCGACAGGCGCTGCAGGTCGCTGATGACCTCGAACGCGCCTTCGTCCAGCAGGCGCTTGCGCTGGTCCGGCCCGTTGTGCGAGGCGCCGATGTAGCCCACCGCCCGCATGCGCGCGGCGCGGGCGGCGCGCACGCCGGGCACGCTGTCCTCGACCACCACGCATTCCAGGATCGCGGTGCGCATCTGGCGCGCGGCGAACAGGAACACATCCGGCGCCGGCTTGCCATGCGCCACCTGCGCGGTGCTGAATACATTGGGCGCGAACGCCTCCCACAGCCCCACCAGCTTGAGCGCCGCTTCCAGCTTGGGCGGCGTGCTGCTGGAGGCCACGCAATACTCGATGCCGCGCTGGCGCAACGCCGCCAGGGTCTCGTGCACGCCGGGCAACGCGCGCAATTCCTGGCGGAAGGTGTCCTGCAGGCGGTCGGCGTACTGGCGCGGGAATTCCGGCGGCAGCGGCCGCGCGTTCTCTTCCTGCAGGGTCTGCCACATGTCGGCATCGGGGATGCCGGCGAAGCGCCGGGCAGCTTCTTGCGGTGTGATGGCGATGCCGTGTTCGGCCAGCGCGCGCGACTGGGCGCGCGCGGCGATGATTTCGCTGTCGATCAGGACGCCGTCACAATCGAAAATGACCAGGCGCGGGGCAGGCGTAGACATGGGGACTCCACGGGATGCGAGCCTCCATGATAGGCCGCCCGCATGACAATCGATGCCGGGGTGGCGACGGCGCCTACAGTTGCGCGCCGTTCAGCCGCCGCAGGCGCCAGGCGATGGCCACGCCGCCCAACGCCGCGGCCGCCACGATCAGCGAAGCCTGCGCCCAGCCATAGCGGTCGATCACCCCGCCCACCGTCACCGGGCCGATCACCTGCCCCAGGTTGCTGCCCATCATCACCAGGCCCACCGTGGCCGCCGTGAGCGTCGGCCGCGGCGCCACCAGTGGCGCCGTGCCCAGCAGCGTCGCCGGGATCAGGCCGCCCACGGCCGAGAACAGCACGCACAGCAGGAACGTCGGCATCGCCGCGAACACCGATCGGAAGATCAGCAGCGCCACCACGCCCATCGCCACGCTGGCGCAGGCGATCAGGGTCGAACGGCGCCAGCCGCGCGACAGCAGCACGCCGGCGCCCAGGTTGCCGATGATGTTGGCGGCGCTGGCGACCGCGCTGTAGAGGCCGGCGGTGGCCAGCGGCAGGCCCAGCTTGTCCATCAGCAACACCGGCAGGAAGGTGAACAGCGCGAAGAACATCAGGCTGTAGAGCGTGAACGAGGCCGCCAGCAGCATCGGCCCGGCCGCGCCCAGGGTGTCCGTGGTGTCGCGGCGCAAACCGTTCCAGGACAGGGCCGCGCCGCCCGGCACCGGCGGCGCCAGCGCGGCGATACAGCCCAGCGCGAGCACCGCGGCGGCGCCGGCGCACCACCAATAGGCGTGCCAGTCGCCAAACGCCTGCGAGGCCAGCATGGCGATCGCCATGCCCGCCGGCATGTAGCAGCTCCAGAGCGCGAACGCCAGGTCGCGGCTGGACGGCAGCACCAGGCGCTGCAAGGCCGCCGGCCCGGCCACCGTGATCAGCAGGAAGCCCAGGCCCTCGACCACGCGCGAGGCCAGCAGCACGCCATAACCCGGCGCCAGCGCGCCCGCCGCCGTGCCCGCCGCGACCGTGGCCAGGCCCCACAGCAGCATGCGGCGCGCGCCAAAGCGCGCAATGACGCCGCCGGCGGCGATGCCGCCGACCATCCCCAGGATGGAGAACACCGCCGTCAGCGTGCCGATCGACGCCAGGTCCAGTCCCAGGTCGCGGCGCAGCAGCGGCGCCGCGATGATCACCTTGCCCACCTGCAACGACGCCACCACCCCGGCGCCCACGATCGCCAGCACCGCCCCCCAACGGGTCGCCGCCGGCTGGCCGGCCCGCGCCGCGCCTTCCACCTTGTCCATCCTTGCCTCTCCTCGCTTGCAATGCCGCCAGCATGCCGGCCGGAACCGATTCTGATAAGTGATAATCTTTTGATGGAACCGATCTTGAAAATAGATCAGGACGCACGATGATAGACGCCCTCACCCTGGATCAGCTACGCGTGTTCGCCGCCGTGGCCGACACCGGCAGTTTCCGCGCCGCGGCCAAGCAGCTGGCGCGAGTGCAGTCGGCCGTCAGCCACGCCATCGCCAACATGGAAACGCAGCTGGGCGTGAAGCTGTTCGACCGCGGCGGCCACCGGCCCGTCATGACACCGGAAGGCCAGGCGCTGCTGGCCAACGCGCGCGACATCCTGCTGCGGGTGGACGCCATGCGCGCCCGCGCCCAGGGGCTGGGCGAAGGGGTGGAGCTGGAACTGTCGCTCGTGGTGGACACCCTGTACCCCATTGCCCAGGTTGGCGCCGCGCTGAACCGCCTGCGCGCCGCCTATCCGTCCGTGGCCACGCGCGTCGCGGTGCTGCCGCTGGGCGGCCCCATCGCCGCGCTGCTGGACGGCAGCCATCAACTGGGCATCATCGCCGGCGAGCATTTCCGCCATCCGCGCATCGCCATGCAGGCCTTGTCCTCGGTGCAGATGGTCGCCGTGGTCGGCGCCAGCCATCCCCTGGCGGCGCGGGTGGCCGACGGCGCGCCGCTGGCCACGCCCGAACTGGCCGACCACCTGCAGGTGGTGCAGATCGACCCATCCACCCTCAGCGCCGGCCGCGACTTCGCGGTGCTGTCGCCGCAGACCTGCCGGGTCAGCGGGCAGGACACCAAGCATGCGCTGATCCTGGCCGGCGTCGGCTGGGGCCGGCTGCCGCTGTGGCTGGTCGAACGCGACCTGGCCGAGGGCCGGCTGCTGCGCCTGCCCACCGGCAGCCTGGGGCGCGGCAGCCAGGTGGCCACCGAGGTCTACCTGGCGCACCGCATCGACCAGCCGCTGGGGCCGGCCGCGCGCACGCTGGCGGCGGCGCTGGCGGGCGCCTGACGGCCAGGGCCACGGCCCGGTCCGGGGCCAATTCGGGCCAGGCGCGGCGCCCGTGGCTGGCGGCTTCGCCTCAGGCGCGCGGCGGCTGCGCGTAGCTCACGCCCATGCCGGCGCGCACGTCGTTCTGGATGCCATACGGCGGAATCGGGTAGCGCAGGCCATTGGCCGACAAGGCCTTCATTCCCTCGATCGCCATGGGCAGGTAGCGCGGCGGCAGCGCCATCAGCATTTCCTCGTCCGGCACGCCGCCATAGCGGCGCTCGGCATAACAGGGCAAGGACAGGCTGGGCTCGCCGGTGGCCAGCGCCCGCCCCCAGGAATCGGCGCAGGCGGTCTCGCCCACCACGCTCCAGTCGAAGCGCCGGTAGTTCTTCCATTGCAGGCCGTTGATCAGAATGATCATCTGCCCGGGCGTGGCGTACACCAGGCAGATGTCGGGCGGATCGAGCCGGCCCGAGGCCAGCGGCGACACCACCATGGCCCGATACCTGCCCGCCGGCACACAGGACAGGGCTTCCTGGCGGGCGCGCGCGTCGGCCTCGGTGGCGTGCCAGACGCCGACGTATTCCTTGCCGCTGCGCCAGGCCTCGTCCTGCGGCCCCAGGCCGATCACCGCGCGGCACTGCGCTCCGACCAGGTCATCGCCGGTGATGCCGACGGTCCAGCCCAGCCGCGCCGCCATGCCGACGATCTGGTCGGTGGTGTGGGTGGCCTTGGGCCGCCGCAGTCCCTTCACGCCGGCCAGCGCCGCTTCGTCCTGGTAGAGCTTCATGCCGATGACCGTGGTCTTGAGCCGCAGCAGGCGGTTCAGGTCGTCGACCAGCGCCGCCCAGTCGAGCGGCTGGCCTGGGATGGCCTCTTGATTTGTCTGTTGGGTTGTCTCTTCCATGCCCGTCCTTTGGACTTGTCGTTGGTACGGGCAAGGCTACACGAGAGCAAGGCCGGCAGGCCAACCTGTCCGCCCCCGCCGCCGCTCAGCGGCGGCAGGACTTCATCAGGTACTTGGGCGATTCCGCGTAGCCCTGGCGATGGTAGAAGCGGTGCGCGTCGACGCGGCGCTCGTGGCAATGCACCTCGATGCGGTCGCAGCCACGGGCGCGCGCCAGCGCTTCGGCCGCCTCTTCCAGGGCCCGCCCCACGCCGCTGCCGCGGGCCGCGTCGCTGACGCAGAAATAGGTGATGCGGCAGAAGTCCCCCGGCAGCGCCAGCTGCACCATGAAATGCAGGCCGATGAACCCCAGCAGCCGGCCGCCGTCCTCGGCCACCAGCAGTTCGGCGTCGCAGTGCCCCAGCAGGCGCTCGATCTTCTCCGGCACGAAATCCGCGGTGCCGGGATAGCCCAGCTGGGCCAGCAGTTCAACGATGTCGGCGCTGTCGCCGGCTTGCGCATTGCGGATGATCATAGGGCCTCGGGCAAAAGCGCTGATGGTAGGCGGCCACGATGTCGCCGCGATGACCGCGCGCGGCGCCGCGCCCCGCCGCGTCAGGCGCGGCGGTCATCCTGGCGCAACATTGCGAACAGAGCCTGCACGGCGGCCGAGCCGGCGGCGGCCGGCGACGCGGCCAGCGCGAAACGGCGCCGCACCGGCTCGGCCAGCGGCAACACCCGCAAGCCGCGCCGGTTCTCCGGCAGGGTCAGTTCCGGCACCAACGCCACGCCGACATTGTCGCGCACCAGCGCATGCGCGCTGGACCACTCCATCACGGTGGCGCGCACGTCGGCCAGCGCCAGGCCGGCGTCCGCCGCCACGCTGCCGGCATGCACGCTGCAACCGCCGGTGGCCAGCACGAAAGGCTGCGCCACCAATTGCGCCAGCGCCACCGACGCGCCGCGCGCCAGCGGATGCGCCGCCGGCAGCACCGCCACCCAGTGGTCCTCGCCCAGCGGACAGGTGGCGCGGCCGGCAGGCGGATTCAACACCACGCCCACGTCCACGGTGTCCGCCGCCAGCAGGTCTTCGATCTCGCTGTCGCTGGCCTCCAGCGGCACCACGTCGATGGCCGGATGCAATTGCCGGAAACGCCGCAGCACCGGCGGCAGGATGGTCGAGAACACCATCGGGAAACTGGCCAGCCGCAACACCCCGCCCGGCGCGCCGGCCGCCTCGCGCGCCAGCGCCTGGATGCGGCCGAGCGCGGCGAGCATGGCGCGGGCCTCGTGCGCGACCCGCAGCCCCAACGCGGTCGGCACGCTCTGGCGCCGTTCGCGGGTGAACAGCGGCGCGCCCAGGTGGTGTTCGAGTTGCGCGATGGCCTGGCTGGCGCCCGATTGCGTCATGCCCACCTGCCTTGCCGCGTGCGTGATGTTGCCGGCGTCCACCACCGCCAGCAGCAGCCGCCAGTGAATCAGGTTCATCATGGCATCAGCCCAGCTTATTGCATGTTTATGAAGAAGTAATTTTACGGATGTTTGGCGGCGCGGCATCCTGGCGTTCCCTTCTTCCGGATTGCCCGCATGAAACTCTATTACGCTCCCGGCACCTGCTCGCTCTCGCCCCACATCCTGTTGCGCGAACTCGACCTGCCCTTCACCCTGGTGCGGGTCGACAACCGCAGCAAGCGCACCGCCGACGGCGGCGATTTCCTGGCCATCAATCCCAAGGGCTATGTGGCCGCGCTGCGGCTGGACGACGGCCGGGTGCTGACCGAAGGCCCGGCCATCAGCCAATACCTGGCCGACCTGCGGCCCGAAGCCGGCCTGGCGCCGCCCGCGGGCAGCTGGGGCCGCAGCCAGTTGCAGGAATGGTTGAATTTCATCTCGGCGGAAATCCACGGCGGCTTCGGCCCGCTGTTCAACCGCGATCTGCCCGAGGCGGCGCGCGCGTGGTGGCAGGGTCGCCTGGAAAAGCGCCTGGACTACGTCGCCGCCGCGCTGCACGCGCGGCAGGCCCTGGTGCAGGACCGCTACGGCGTGGCCGACATCTACCTGTACGCGGTGCTGCGTTGGGCGCCCCAACTCGGCGTGGACCTGGCGCGCTGGCCGGAGCTGGTGCATTTCCAGCGCCGCATCGAATCGCGCCCCGCCGTGCAGGCCGCGCTGGCGGCCGAAGCGCACGCTTGAACAGCTCGCGGCCGGTCCGCAATGGCGATCGATAGCCGCGTGGCCTGCGCGGCCTGCGGCGCGCTACGCCCCGATGGTGCGCAGCGCCCGCTGGCAGATGCGTTGCGTCGCCGCGACCGGGCTGTGCGTCAGCCAGCGCGCGCACACCCGCCGGACCCAGTCCGGCTGGTCCTTGCTGGCATCGTTCAGCCAGTTCGCCACCGAATCCTGCACATAGACCGCCGGATCGGCGCG
Organism: Achromobacter xylosoxidans; assembly: GCF_001457475.1. Lineage (NCBI taxonomy): Bacteria > Pseudomonadati > Pseudomonadota > Betaproteobacteria > Burkholderiales > Alcaligenaceae > Achromobacter > Achromobacter xylosoxidans. The sequence continues at coordinate 3,548,481 of NZ_LN831029.1, forward strand.
CAGCGGCTCCAGCAGCGGCAGCGCCTGCCCCGGATCCGCCTTGAGCGCGGCGATGTGCGCGCACCAGACGCCGCGCGGCCGCAACGCTTCGCTGGCAAAGCGGCGCAGGCGCTCGGACGGCAATGCCGTCCACGCCTGCAGTTGCGCGATGGCCGCGTCCAGGTCCGCCGCCAGCGCCGGCCGCACCGCCAGCCAGGCCCATTCGCGCACACCGAAATGCGCGTCGTCGGCCAGCGGCCGGATCCGCGCCAGGCGCTGCGCCAGCGACAGGCCTGGCGCGGCGCCGACCATGAAGCAGGCCCAGCCGCGCGCGGTATCCGACGCCTGCGCCGCCATGCGCGCCATGCCGGGCTCGCCCAGGCTTTCCCCCAGGATCCGCGCCGCCAGCGCCATGCGCCGGGAAATTCCCAGCGCCGCCGCGGCCCGCATGCGCGCGATGCCTGCGGCGCCGACCTCGGGCGCCAGCGCCTGCATCAGGCGGGCGAAGTCCACCGCCAGGCATTCGGTCAGGTGCGTGGCCGGCGCGCCGGCGTTCAGTTGCGCGAGGCGATCGGCGCCGATGTCCTTGACGCCGCGGCCCGCGGGTTTCGCGGCGCTCATGGCGCGGCTCCGGCCGGCGCCGCGCGCCCGCTGTCGGTGCCGCGCCAGACCTTGGCCAACAGGTCGCCAAGCTGGCGCCGCTCGGCTTGCGACAGGCCGTCGAACAGCGAGCCGATCCAGTGCGCGTGCTCCTTGAACAGGCGCGCCGCCGCTGCCCTGCCCTTGGGCGTCAGCGTCACGGTGACGCGGCGCCGGTCGTCCTGGCCCGGCTGGCGCAACACGAACCCATCGCGTTCCAAGCCGTCGAGCAGGCCCGTGACGGTGGCGCGGGTCACGCCCGCGCGCGCCGCCAGCTCGTGCGGCGACAGGCCGCCGGCCTGGGCATGCAGCAGGAACAACAGCACGAACTTGCCTTCGGACAACTGCCGTGGCGCCAGGCGCGCGGCGCAGTCGCGGTCGATGGCGCCGGCCAGGGCCAGCACCTGGAAGCACAGCCGGATACCGTCGGACGAAGGCAGCCCGCGACGGGCGGCCTCGTCGAGCAAGGCATGGTGCTTGGGTTCCAACATGGCGGGATGAACAGCTGGCATGTGTTTTCGGAAAATTGATATGGAGGCATATGATAAGCCGCCTAATCATTGAATGGCAAACGCGCGCGGGACCGCAACGCGCCGCCCCTAGCCACGCGCATCGCGCCCGCGGGACGAAGTGCTAGCATTGGACGCATGACCTCGATCCTGCATGCCCATCCCATCGATCCGGCCGTCCGCGAACGCGTCATGGCCACGCTGGAACACATCGAACAGCGTCACGACGTGCGCGTCCTGCTCGCCTGCGAATCCGGCAGCCGCGGCTGGGGCTTCGCCTCGCCCGACAGCGACTACGACGTGCGCTTCCTGTACGTGCACAAGCTGGACTGGTACCTGCGCGTGGCGCCCCAGCGCGACGTGATCGAACTGCCCATCGACGACGAGCTGGACGTGTCCGGCTGGGAATTGCGCAAGGCGCTGCAACTGCTGCGCGGCTCCAACCCCACCCTGTTCGAGTGGCTGGATTCGCCCGTGCTGTACCGCCAGGACGAGGCCACCAGCGCCTGGCTGCGGCACTTTCGCAGCGGGTATTTCTCGCACATGAAGGGCCGCTGGCATTACGTGTCCATGGCCGGCCGCAATTTCCGCGAATCACTGCAGGGCGACACGGTGCGGCTCAAGAAATACCTGTACGTGCTGCGTCCGGTGCTGGCCGCGCAATGGATCGACAGCGGCCGCGGCATCCCGCCGATGCGCTTTGCCGACCTGGCCGATGCCATGGTCACCGATCCCGCGCTGCGCGACGAGATCAACGCGCTGCTGGCCATCAAGATGCAGGCCGGCGAGGCCGAGCACGGCCCGCGCTTCCCGTTGATCCACGCCTACCTGGAAACCACGCTGCCGGCTTTGGAAAAAGCCCCCTTCTTCGACCGGCCCGATGGCCAGACCGAGCGGCTGGACCGGTTCCTGTACGAAGTCGTGACCGGCGCGCCGCTGACGTATTGAGCGCCGCCACAATGCCGCCCGCCCCGACCGTCACGCTGCGCCGCCTGCGCGAAAACGACGTGCCCATGATCCTGGCCCTGGAATCCGACCCCGAGGTCATGCGCCACAGCACCGGCGTCAAGCCCGCCACCCAGGCGCGCCGCCAGGAACTGCTGGATTGGCTGAAGACGCCGCCCGACGCGATCGGCCACTGGGCGGTCGTCGATCCTGACGGCGTGGCGGTGGGCTGGATCAGCCTGACACGGCTGGAAGACACTGGCGCGTTGCAGCTGGCCTACCGCCTGCAACGGTCGGCCTGGGGACGCGGCTATGCCACCCGGGCGGCGCGCCAGCTGTGCGATTACGCCTGGCGCGCGCTCGACTGCGCGGAGCTGCTGGCCGTCACCTGGCCCGACAACCTGGGATCGCAGCGCGTGCTGCAGAAACTGGGCTTCACCTTCCGCGCCGTCGAAACGCATTACGGACGTGATACCCGCGTCTACGCGCTGGCGCGTCCCCGGAACTAGGCAGGGACCGGCGCGGGGCCATCGCCTCTACCGTCACGGCAGCATGCCTTTGCGGGTACCCTATCGGTTTTCCATCACCCGCAAAGCCCCGCATGTCCGACACCACGCAGCCCTTCGACGTTTCCGCCTACATCGCCCAGAGCCTGGAAGGCATGCGCGCCGCCACCTCGGCGCACTGCGCCACCTGGCACCTGGACGAAGCCGAACAATGGTCCGTGGACATGGACAGCGGCCTGATCGTGTTCCAGCTGCCCGGCGGCATCACCGCGCAAGCGCCGGTGCAGATCGTCGGCACCTCCAACAGCGAGGACGGCAGCTTCCTGTGGGGCTGGGATCATCCCTCCGTGCCCGCCGAACTGGCCGAACACGCCCAGCTGGCGCTGGCCTTCGGCAAGGCCCATGGCCTGGAGGCGTACACCCACCGCAAGGTGCCCTGCGACGACGCCCTGGCCTGGGAATTCACCGCCGTCGCCATGCGGCTGGGCGAGGCCAGCGGTTCCTACCGCGCGCAGGCCTCGGACACCGCGCACGTCTGGATGACGTTCGGCCAGGTCACGCTGTCCAAGGCCTGACGCCCGCGGCGCGCGCCGTACCGCGCCCCACGGCGCCGACACGGCATGCCGTGTCAGCGCCGGACGCCGCGTTCAAGCCGCGTCGGGATGCGCGCCGGTATAGGCCGCGCGCGGCCGGATCACATCCTGGCTGCCGCGCTGCTCCAGCCCGTGCGCCAGCCAGCCGATGGAGCGCCCCAGCGCGAACAAGCCGAAGGCCGCGCCCGGCGGCAGCCCCAGGTGGCGCCGCACCGCCACCAGCGCGAAGTCCACCGACGGCCGCTGCCCGGCCAGCTGGAACGCCTGTTCGATCAGCGCCTGCCAGTCGGGACGCCGCGGCAGTATCCGCGCCAGCAAGGCGCTGGCGCGCGGATCGCCGGCCGGATACAGGTGATGCCCGAAACCCGGCAGATCCTCGCCCCGCGCCAACCGTTCGCGCAAGCCACGCGCCAGCCGCTGGCCGGCGTCCGCGCCGGCATCGCCGCGTTCCAGTTCATCCCACATGGCCTCGGCGCGCGCCGTGGTGCCGCCGTGGCGGCCGCCCGTCAGCGCCGCCAGCCCGCCCACGATGCCGGCGCGCAGGCTGGCGCCGGTGGACGCGATGCAGCGCGCGGTGAAACTGGAGGCGTTCAATTCGTGGTCGGCGCACAGCACCAGGGCCATGCGGATCAGGTCCGCGCCCGCCTCGTCCACGCCCCAGGCGCGGGCGCATTGCGCGTGGATCGGCGCGTCGTCCGGGGCGATCTGCAACAGGCAGGCCGCCAGCGTGCGCACCAGCGCGCCGCAGCCCTGCGCCTGGCGCTCGGGCGAGCGCTGCCACAACGCGGTGGCGTCGTCATCGCTGGCCGCCGTGAATAACGGCAACAACGCGGCCTCGGCGCGCTGGCCGCGATGCCGCGCGAACAACGCCGCCAGGTCGCCCGGCAACACCGGCGCGGGCGCGCCGAACGCCATGGCTTGGTCGCACTGCCAAAGATGCGCCGCCACCGCCTCCACCGAACGCGAACCGGCCAACGCCACGGCGCTTTCCCCGCGATAGAACAGCTGCCCGTCATCGATCAGCGTGATGGCGGACTCCAGCACCGGCAGCCCCCAATTCAGCGTGGCCTTGGCCACCTCCCTGGGCTTGCGCCCGCGCGTGCGCTGCGCCGCCAGCCGGTCCACATCCTCGGCCAGGTAGCGGCTTTCACGCGGGGTGGCGCCGGACTCGGCGTGCAGCAGCCCGCGGCTCACATAGGCATACAGGGTCTGGCGCGACACGCCCAGACGGGCGGCCGCGGCGGCGGAAGTCAGGTAATCGGGCATGAGGGCGGACGGTGGCGGACGGCGTTCAGCTAAGGGGAAAACGAAGGGGAAACGAGGCCCGGACACGGCATGGCGACCGCCATGCCGTGAGGCTGGACCAATAAGTTGATTAGATTAATCAATATTGACAATTAATACGAGAAGAATAATCCTGACGGCATTCTCCAACGACCAGGAAGCCTCATGTCCGCCAACGCCCTCCCGCCCTCGCCCGCCATTGCCGACTATCTGCGCCAGTTCTGGCTGGCCGCCGGCGGCGACGCCGCGCACCTGGCGCGCGTGGCCATCACCGGCGAAGGCGCCTTGCCATCCGTCTTCGCCGTCACCGAATTCGCCACCGCCGCCATTGGCGCGGCCGGGCTGGCCATGGCTGAATTCGCGGCGGCCGGCGCCGGCGCGGCCGGTCCGGATTCGACCGGTCCTGGCGCCATCGGCCAGGTCACGGTCGACCGCCGCCTGGCCTCGATCTGGTTCGGCACCACCTTGCGTCCGGTCGGCTGGAGCGCGCCGCCGCTGTGGGACGCCGTGGCGGGCGACTACCGCGCCGCGAACGGCTGGATCCGGCTGCATACCAACGCGCCTCATCACCGCGACGCCGCCCTGGCGGTGCTGGGCGTGGCCGCCGACCGCGACGCCGTGGCCCAGGCCGTGTCGCGCTGGCGCGCCGACGAACTGGAAGCGGCCGTGGTCGCCCGCAACGGCTGCGCCGCGGCCATGCGCGGCATCGACGCCTGGCGCCAGCACCCGCAAGGCCGCGGCGTGGCCGAGGAGCCGCTCCTGCACCGCGACGCCGGTCCCACCGCGGCCAGGCCGCAATGGCGCGTCCGCCGGCAACGGCCCCTGCAAGGCCTGCGCGTGCTGGACCTGACCCGCATCCTGGCCGGCCCCGTCGCCACCCGCTTCCTCGCCGGCTATGGCGCCGACGTGCTGCGCATCGATCCGCCCGGCTGGGAAGAGCCCGGCACCGTGCCCGAAGTCGTGCTGGGCAAGCGTTGCGCGCGCCTGGACCTCAAGTCCGCGGAGGGCCTGGCGACGCTGGAACGCCTGCTGGGCGGCGCCGACGTGCTGATCCACGGCTACCGCGCCGACGCCCTGGCGCGCCTGGGCCTGGACGCCGAGCGCCGCCGCCAACTGAACCCGACACTGGTGGACGTGTCGCTCGACGCCTATGGCTGGAGCGGCCCCTGGCAGGCGCGCCGCGGCTTCGACAGCCTGGTGCAGATGAGCACCGGCATCGCCGAGGCCGGCATGCGCGCCAAAGGCGCCGACCGTCCGGTGCCGCTGCCGTGCCAGGCGCTCGACCACGCCACCGGCTATCTGATGGCGGCCGCGGCGATCCGCGGGCTGACCGAACGGCTTGCGACGGGCGCCGGCGGCAGCACGCGCGCGTCGTTGGCCCGCAGCGCGCAGTTGCTGATCACGCATGGCGGCATGCTGGAAGGCGGGCCGGCGCTGGCCCCGGAAAGCGAAGCGGACTGGTCCGCGGCGATCGAGGAAACGTCATGGGGCCCGGCCCGGCGCGTCAAGCCGCCCATGCGGATCGAAGGCACGCCCGAGTCGTGGGATTACCCGGCGAGCGCGTTGGGCTCATCCGACCCGGCCTGGCGGGACGCGGCGCGATAGGGATACGTGGGATGCGCGGGATACGCGGGATGGGCGCAAGATGCGCGGCGTCCGCGCACAGCCTCAGATCGAAAACGCCCGCAGGTTCGCGATGCGCTCGGCCAGGCCGTCCGCGCCCAGGTAGTGCCCCAGCTTGCCGGCGCGCACGCGGCGCAGGTCTTCCTCGTAGCGTGTCAGCATGGCGTCGCGCGCCTCGGCATACGCGGCGCCCATCCCCTCGCCACCAGCGGCAACGATGAGGCGCGCGGCATCGGGCGCGCCGCATGCCACGCAACGCGCGGCGCCCAGGCCGTCGGCCCGCGCCCCGCGCGCCAGTAACTGCGCCACCAACTCGGCGGGCGGCTGGCGATCGAAGCGATGCAACACATCCGCGCTGACCGGCGCGTCGGCCCGCAACAGCGCCTGCGCCGCCGCGTGGGCATGCTGCATCAACGCCACATCCAGCGCCGTCGCGCTGCCACGCAACGGCTGATCCAGGCGCATGCCCTGCGCCGCCAACTGGCCGACCAGCGCGCCGTCATCGTTGGCCAGCGCGTGCCTCAATGCCAGATTGGCCAGCCGCGGCGACCGCCCCAGCGTCCCGGCCGCCAACGGTCCGCGCCAGTCCACCAAAGCGCGCCGGTAGAACGCCGTCAGCTTGTCCGCCAAGGCCTGCGGCATGCCGTGATCCGCCACGCGCTCGTCCAGATACTCCAGCAGGCGTATCCCCGTGCTGTCGGGGTCCTCGGGATCTTCCTCCAGGCACAGCTCGGCAAACGCGCCAAGCAGATCGGCCGCGATCGTCGCAACGCCATCCTGTTGCAGCGCGTGCGTCCAGCCCGGCAGCCCCTGCTTCCAGGCCACGATGCCGCCGGCCTGCGCGCCCGGCTCCAGGCACACATAAATGCGGTCGCAATATTCGAAACCGCCGATGGGCAGATAACGCAGCTTGCCGTCCCAGGCCTCGCCGCGTTCCCCGGCGGCCTCTTCGGCGCATTCCTGCTCGTGCTCGATCCAGCCCGCCAGGTCGCGGTAGTGGTCGCTGCCGTCATAGAACAGTTCGGACCAACTAAGCGCTTCTTCGTTGCCGTCCATCCGCGCATGCAGGTCATAGGCCAATTCACCGCCGGCGGTCAGGCGCCACAATTCGCGCAGCGCACCGGGCAAGGGGCCGGCGCACATCGCTTCGATCTCATCGATGCGCGCCTCGCTCATGGGCGGTTGGACCGCGATCAGGACACGGTCGGCGAACAGGGCGATGCCGTGTTGTCGAAGCGACTGGATTTCGTCGTCGGAAAAATGCTCGCTCATCTTGGATGCTTCATGGATATGGCGTATCGGATTCTACCCGTGGGCGCATGAAGACCCAGGCCACCAAGGATCCGTGATCCGCTCACGAGCCCTTGCTGCGCGGCATTGTCACAGGGCAGTCCAGGAAGATCTGCGCGCCCCAGGCGCAGTCCTCGGCGTCGACGCGCCCGGCCGCCTGATCCTTGGCCAACGCGTCCAGGTTGTCCTTGCCTTGCGATGAGGGCGAGGCGCCGTCGGTGGGAGTCAACTTACGAAACCGGAATTTTTCTGGCGCGGTTTTCCAGCAGAAGTCTTTCAGTACGTACATGGGTTTGAAACACCTTCGATAATTCCCGAGCGAGATCGCTTATCTAAGCCTTCCCGCTTCAACACGACGCAATTGCAGGCTGACACCCATTTTCCAATCAAGCTCAAGACAATCCGGTCAAGTAGGCTCATACCACTTACCTTAATACACCAGGTCATTTATGGGCCACTCTGCCTTACAACACGTTTACTAAATTTCTGAATCCCCGGATTTCCAAGAAACCTTATCATTGGTCGACAACGCCTTTCGCACAGCGGTTTCCCAGTCCTGCCACGCAGCAGGATCAGCGGGTCTCCCATCCGTCCAAATATGCCATGGCAATGAACCAAGGATTCCCCCCCAGCTCATCAGACTTTGTTAGCTCATACTCTCCCTCAAGAAAATAGAACATCGCTCGATATGCTTCTTCAACTGTTAGAACTTGCTCTTTCATCATTTCCACCCCGGCCTATTTGGCGATGCCAATCCAGCCTCAGGATCAAACCCTATGGATTTTTCATTAATAGCTACTTTCCACATTTCCCCAATTTCTCGTTGGAGCCGAGAGTTGCTTTCCATTAGGAAAAAATCTGAGCTGACCATGCATTCCCATACTTATCTTTTCCGAGCCAAGCAGCCGAGCCCTTGATCTCGACCAAGAACAACTCTCTATTATCCGGAGCATCTAATATATGCCCACACAGAAGAGCCGTTTTTATTTCAATGCAGCCTGAAAACCTATCTTAGAGAAATTATTTATTGACAACCATGACATACCACGAATGCCCTTTCATCTCATTAAACTCCAAACAGCGCAAGAATGAGTGTTGATCACGACCGGCTTTCGAAGCATCGTGCGACTCCCGGGGCTCATTCCATTCAGATTCGCAGTCCTCGCATATGACAAAAAGTGAATGATGATCTTCCTCTAAGGCGACAAGAACGCGCCCCTGCCCGCAGACCGGGCATGCTTCATTAACAACTGCGAAGTGTACATACGTCATAATCAGGGAAATCTCAGGAAACGCCGTGATGATTTGAGTCGATCCGTGGATCGGCAAGAATAGTCACCCATCCACGTCATAGCTCGGTGTACCTCGGCTACCCAAGCCTCCGTATATCCCGGCATATCGTAAGAACGTTTCTGAGTGCAAAATGCGCATTCCCGCTTAGAGTCTAGAATTCACCCGATATAAAAGACAACCAGCACCCTCCTCCAAGCGCACAATTCGTACAGATTCACTTATCCAACGCGTAAATTGACGCTGATTTTTCGAATCCATCCCAAAAAACTGACAAACGAGCACAATTCGGGCATTTCAGCAATATTTTCATCGATTTATAGATCTCTTCCGCATTCGCATCATTAGAAAAAAAATCATCATAAGCAATATCAGAAATCACTAACCACTGATCACGGGAAGGAATTTCTCCCAACCGAAACAAATGGCCGCATGCGCAAACTCTATTAGGCATATTAGTTTCCAACAATCTTGATGTCTGTGATATCTTTCGCCCCCTTAACTCGTTGCAATATATTCCCTAACTGCTCAGAAGTTACCGAGGCGTTTCTTAAATCGGAGTCATGAGCCAACCCATTGTTTCGGGATCATATGACTTGTCGACCGCCTCACCCGGAATTTCAATAATCCAGACATGTCCCGCTTCGGCAGAGAATGAGCGAACATCTTCCGCGAGTTGCTTAGCCCCTGTAATCCATGAGTCTCACTTCGACAGGAACCACCGCATCTGCCGTTGAGCTTCCTTCTAAACTATCCCGCGCAATCATCGGGAAGACAAAACCATAATCCATCGTGATCTGGCACTAATTTGTTATTTTTCCATTCATCGACGATCTGCCTTGCGATATCTTCATGAGATCCTCGGTATGCGGAATCAGGTTCCCAAAAAATGGGAGATGGAGCAGGTCGCACAGGCACTGCTCCTTTTTCAAGAAGAGCAACAATGCATCTACGTGAAAAATCTTCCAGCTCCGCGCCAGACAGCCCAAAATGATCGGCACCCACCGGAATAATCTGCCATAGCCCCACAGCATCTACTCCCAATTCGTTAGGCACTCGAGCTATCCACTCGCTCATGGGAGTGCCGAAATATTTATTCACAGGTTCATTATTCATTTTTGATGGATCTTAAGATCAGAAGGGAGGCCAGGAATATTAATATCCAACGTCATCCCGAAATTGCGTGATACCCGAACACCTACACGCCCTCCACCCGGAAGGGTGTACCAAGTTCCGTCACCCTTTGCATAGGCACCCGACTCTGTGGCGCCACTCAAGAGATCGCCTTTAATTTTATTAAATTCACTTGAAGAAACAGTCCGAATATTTTCAGTAGATCCTTTGCTGACAATCCCAATAAGATTTCCGTTCGGCCTAAGAATGTCATGAATATTCTTTGAATCTTCACTCAAGATGACCGTGGGCCCTTGCGGCCCCGGCATCGGCGTAAAACTACCGCCCGGATGCGGATTCCCCTCCGCGTCATAGCTCGGCGTGCCCGGACTCCCACGGTCCGCCTCATACCCAGGCGTACCCCCCGTCTCGCGTCTATCCCCCGCATACCCCGGCACCCGCGCATCACCGCCCGGCGGCACGGCCGGCGTCTCGAGCGGCCCTCTGGCTTCTTCCGGCCCGCTATCCGTCTCGAATAGCCAGTTCCACGCCCGCGTCAGGTGGCGTGCAATGTTCTCGTCCGCGCTCGATACGCCGTTGGACCCGCGCCGCCCCACTCCGCCAAGCGTGCCGCCAATCGAGGCCGGACCCATAGCCGGCGGCGGCAAGACCACAGCCTGGTTGTTCTCCAATTCAAGCCGCGCCGCGTCATTCACCGCCGCCACGGCAGTCGGGTCCAACGCCGCCGTCAATCCGCCCAGCAGGCTGGTCACCAGGTTGATGCGCGCTTCGCGCTCCGCCGGATCGAGCTTGCTCGTCGGCTCGCCAAGCGCGTGCTCCATGAGCTGGCCGATGACGACGGCCGCGGACGCACCGGAGGCGCCTGCGCCGCAGCTTGCGCCGGTTGCGGCGGCGCCCGCGCAGCCGAGCAATGCGTGCAAGGCCACGTGGCCCGGGGAGCCTTCGCCGCCCAGCAGCGGCGCGATTTCCTTGATCCTGGCGGCGCCCAGGCTTTGCAGATAATCCACGGCCGCCGCCTGCACGAACTGGCTCGCTCCGCCCGTCACGTTGCCGCCGGCGGCCAGGGTCACTGCCGTCAGCGCTTCGCGGTATCCGCCGCCCGGCGCCCATTTCCGGACGTCCTCGTACCGCGCGCGCAGGTGTTCCTTGGCCCGGCCTTCCGGGGCCGCGTCCATGGCGTCCTTGAGCGCCTTGGCTTCGGCCGCCCGATTCGTCAGGAACTGGCCGGTCTGCCGCGCCGCTTCGGATGCGATGTCGAAGCCTGCCTGGATCTTCTCCTTGTCGAAGATCGGCTTGAGCGTGTTCAACGCGCCCGCGGTTTCGCGGTTGAGCGAGGCGATGACCTCGTCCGCCGATGTGTTGGTGAGCGCCTGCTGGCCCGCCGGATCGCGGATCGTGATGCTGCCGACGCTGATGGCGCTGCGCGTGCTTGAGTCGGCCTTGCCGCCGGCGGCGGCAATGGCCGGCGCGTTCGCGGCCAGGCCGGGCTTGGACTGGGGCGCGCCCGGGCCGCTGGCGCGCGCCCCGCCTTCGGCCTGTTCGCCCACGTTGGCGCCGGTGGCGGCCGGGTGGCTGGCGTCGCCCGTGGCGGCGCCGATGTTGTAGCCGCCGCTGATTCCGATCTGGTGGCCGCTGTACCGGGCGCGGTTGTCGATGTCCGCCACGTGCAGCGTGCCGGTCGACAGGCGGTTGGCGCCGTCTTCGCCTCCCCTGCCGCTGCCGGCGATGACGCCGCCGACCAGGCTGGTGTTGCGCCCCACGTCGACCTGGAACCCTTGGTCGCCCGCCCACAGGCCGGCCTGATCGGTGACCGAGCGCCAGTCGCTCTTCATGGCGCCGGCCCCGAGGCTGCCGCTGATGGAGCCCCCCTGGCCGGCGCAGTAATACAGGCAAAGGCTGGCGGCGATTCCCGCGTTACTGTTGCTGGCCGCGTAGATGCTGATGTCCTGCAGGCTTTCGATGCGCAGGTTCTTGGCGATATCGGCCACGATCCGCCGGCCACGGGCGGAGGCGCCGACGAGGCCGGTGTCGCCGCCGGATTGCAGGTCGAGCACATTGCCCGCCGTGACGCGGCTCGGGCGCCAGGTGACGTCGCTACCGTCCTCGCGCCCGCGCCCGCCGCTGACGCCCACGTCGAGCATGAGACCGGACCGGTCCTTGCCGACCGCCACGCTCACGCCGATGGAGGCACCGCGGCTCTTGCTGCGGGTGTTCTGCTCGGTATGGTTGCTGGCGGCGCGCAGCAGGATGTCGCCCTCGGCCCGCAGCAGGGCGTCGTTGCCCGCGGACACGTCGGATCCGGTGATGGTCAGGGTCGAGGTCTCGCCGCCGCCGCGCGCCGCGATCAGGAGATCCCCGCCCGCCGCGATGCGGCTACCGGTGGACAGCGTTTCCCGCCGGTCCATCGTGGTGGTTTGAGTGCTGCTGCCCAGGCCGATGCCGATACGGGCGCCGCCCGCGCTGCCGGGATCGGCCTTGACCGCGTCATAGGCGTTGCGGGCGGCCAGGCCGGCCGTGCCGCCGGCCAGGGTCGCCATGATGGGGTTGTCCACCTTCCTGCCGGCCTCGGCCATGCGGATGCCGGTGCGCGCGGCATCGACGACAGGCGTGCTGGCCGTGACGGTCAAGCCGGTTTGCCGGATTTCATGCAACTCGCGCTGGCGCAGGGTATCGGCGCCGCCGGCGATGCGGATGTCGCGGCCGGTCAGGGCGATGTTGCCCTGGCGGGCCAGCACGTCGCTGCCGGTCACGGCCAATGACGATCCCGCGTCGATCAGGACATTGCCGGCCACGCTGCCGATGGCGCTGCCGGTATTCAGGCCGCGATGCGTGTCGACCGCATCCGTGACCTGGCGCGTGCCGTAGCTGATGCCTCCCAACGCGCCGAAGCCCGATTTGGCGACCTTGCTGTATTCATATCCCCTGGAGGTGTTGCCGACGGCGGCGATGCTGACATCGCGGCCGCCCGCGAGGGTCAGTTGGTTCTGGGCGGCGACATTGGAACCGGCCACATTCACGTCGCGCCGCGCCATCAACCTGACCCGGTCGCCAGTGAAAGTGGACGACACGGCCTCGGTCCAGTCGGCCTCGCTCTTGCGATGCGTCTTTCTGCTGGACAGGAAGCCCTTTTCCTTGAAGTAGGTCTCGTTGTAGGTGTGGCCGGCGGCGTTGCCAGCCAGCACATTGATGTCGCGCGTGGCTGCCACGCCCAGGCGCTGGCCGGCCGAGACATCCGCGGCGCGGGCGTTGACATCGTTGCCGGCGAACAGGAGCAGATCGCCGCCGGCCGCGATGCGCGTGCCCACGTCGGCAACGGCGCGCATCTCGGCGCGGTTGCGGCTGTCGTAATGGAAAGACTCGGCGTAGCGGGTCTCGGCGGTACCCAGGTCGATGTCGTGGCCGGCCCGCAGACGGCCATTGCCGGTGGCGCTGATGACGCCGGCCTGGATGGCGATGTCGTGGTCGGCCTGTATGTCGAACGCGTCGGCATCGATGCGCGCGACGCCGTCGATGCGCGTGCTGGAAACGCCGCCGCTGGCGTCCGACCGCGTCGAAGCGGCGAGGTTGACATCGCGGCCGGCCCGGAGCGTGACCGTGCCGCCCTTGAGCAGGCCCGCGAGGTTGTCGATGTCGTTGCGGGCGTTCAGGTCGATGCTGCCGCCCTGGAGCGTGCCGACCGTGTTGCGTATGTTGCGGCCATCGACGATCAACGCGTTGCGCGCGCCCAGCGTGCCGCTGTTGGCAACGTCGCCGGCCACGCTGATCCGCGTATCGCCGCCGGCGATCAAGGTGCCATCGCCCCGCAGGTCGCCCGCCTTGACGGCCAGGTAGACCTGCGGGGCCAGCACCTGCTGGCGCGAACCGTCCGGCAACGTGACGGTGGTTTCCACCAGCCAGACGATGTCGCCGCTCAGCTGGCGCATCTGGTCTTCGGTGAGCGCGGTGCCCAGCGTAAGGCCGAACCGGCCGGCAACATCGGCGCCGGCGGCGAGCAAGGCCTTGTACTGGGATTCGTTGTCGGTGTAGTCCCCGACGAAGCGCCTGCCGGTGGCCAGCATGATCTGTTCGGCGACCTGCTTCTGTTCGTAGAAGCCGTCGCCCAGGCGCTTGAGGACCAGGCCCGGATCGCGGTTGATCCGGCGCAGCAGGAGATCGCTGGAAACGATGGCGCGCGAGCCAATGAACTGGCGGTCGGTGACGATCAGCGCCGGCGCCTCGGGCGACGGAATCACCCGGTACAGCCTGTTGGTCGGCAGGACCGGCGGCAACGTGACGACGCGCACCGCCTGCCCGCCGGGCGCGTCGACCTCGACGATCCGGGCGGCCGGGCGCGGGCGGGGCACGACGCCGGCCGTGGGCCGTGGCGCCGTGGCCGGTGGCGGCGCCGCGGGGCCGTTGTCGGCAGGATCGGCGTGGTCCTTGACCGTCCCCACGGCCACTGCCAGGCGCCGGGAACCGGCCGTGTCTTCGTAATGCGACCGCGACTCCTTGCGGTGGCGCCTGCGGGTGACGGTATGCACCGCCGTCCCGACGCGCGTGACCCGCCGCTCGCCCTGCGCGCCGCGGTTGTCGATGCCCGGGCCCTCCACGCTCAAGGCGCCCCCGGCGATGATGCGGCTCTTGTCGTTGGTGACGGCGCCCGTGAAAGTGGCTTCGCCGCCCGCCACGATGCGGGCGGGGTCGGTCGACGTGACGCGGGTCTCGCTAACGTCCTCCCGCACGATGTAGTAGAAGAAATTGCGGACCAGGCGCCGGTTGAAGTCGGCGTTGAAAGCGCGAATCCTGGCCTGCAGCGCGTCATGCCGGGACTTGTTGATCGCCAGCGCCGCTTCGCGTTCCGGGGTGGAGACATCGTCGCAGCGCTTGCCGCCGCAATTTCCCGCCTGCAAAGGCGGCACGGGCACGGGCTCCTGCACGCCGAACACCTGCCAGACGCGATCGCCGGCCTCGTAGCGCGGGACGGATATCCATGATGGGGAAAGCCCCCCTGTCCATACCCGTTCATAGGCAGGCGGAATGGGCGCGTCGCGGCCTTCCTCGCCCTTGATCCGGGGCACGTAATCGAACGGCGGCCCGTAGCGCGATTCCGGATATTGGGCGGATGGCAGCAACAGGCTGCGGTCCGGATCGTCGTTCAGGAAAGCGGGATCCTTGCCGCACGACGTGGTGACCGAATCGCACAGCCACGTCGTGGCGCCGTCCAGCAGTTCGGTGCCGTTCTCCAGGCGGTATTAGATCTTGCGCTCGGCGTGGCTGACCGGGACCACTTCGCTCGCGAAATGCGGGTTGAGGTTCTGGATGCTTTCCGCCGCGATGCGGACATCGCCGCCGGCCTCGATGGTGGCTGACTCGTTGGTGAGCGTGGCGGCCTGCCCCGTCGCCAGGCCGGCGGGGTCCAGCCCGCGTCCCGCCCGCAGGTCGCCCGCCGCATACAGCAACGCGTGTCCGCGGTTGACCAGCGTGTCCACGCCCAGGTCCATATCCCCGCGCGAGGCGATGACGGCGTCGGCGTCGTTCACCAGCACGGGCGCCTGGACGGCAATACGGTCGCCGTAGATGCGGCCGCCGTTGCGCAGGCTGCCGGCCTGAATACGGGTGTAGCCGCCGTCGATCAGGCCGGCATTGGCCAGATCGCCGCCGATGGCCAGATCGATATTGCGCACGCCGATGAGTTCACCGGCCACGCCATTGGTCAGCGTGTCGGCGCTGAGCTGCAGGTCCTGGCCGGCATGGATCCGTCCGTCGTTGCGCAGATCGCCGGCAGCCAGGGTGAGCGCACCGCCAGCGGCCACCTCGCCGTCGGCATTGGCCAGTTCGCGCACGTGCAGCCGGGCGTCGCCTTGCGATGCCAGCCGACCGCCGGTGTTCTCAAGCGCGCCGGTGGTCAGGTCCAGCTCGCGGCTGGCGCCCACGCGGCCCGCCTGGTTGTCCAGGACGTCGGTCTCCAGCGTGATGCGCGCCCCCGCCAAGCCTAGGACGGCGTCGGCCGCGCTGGCGCCGGCGGCAACGTTGGCAACCTCGACGCTGCCGGCCAAGGTATCGCGATTGTCCAGGCGGCCCGCGTGCAGGACCAACGCGTCGTCGCCCTGGATCAGGCCGGCGCGGTTGTCGAGCACGCCTTGCGCCTGAAGCGTGAGGACATTGGCCGCGATCAGGCCGCCAGCGTTCGCCACCTCCCGCGCGTGCAGCGTGAGTTCGCCGCCCAGGACCTTGCCGCCGGCGTTGTCGATGCGGGCGGCGCGGACGTCGGCGATCCCCCCATACAGGCGGCCGCCCTGGTTGCGCAGCGCCCCCGCCGCGTCGAGCGCCAGTTGGCCTTCGGCCCGCAGGACGCCATCGCGGTTGTCGACGTCGGCCGCTTCCAGCGCAAGCGTGTCGCCCAGCAGCTTGCCGCCACGGTTGTCGAATGCGCCGCCGGTGTCGACGCGCGTCGCGCCGCCGGCCTGGATCGTGCCGCCCCGGTTGTCGATGCCGGCGTCGCCGTGCAGGCGGACGTCCTGCGCGGACGCCACGCCGCCGGACGCATTGACGATGGATCCGGCGCCGAGGTCCACGAGGCCCGCGCCGGCCACCGTGCCACCGGTGTTATCAAGCGCGCCCATCACCCGGCCGCTGAGCGTGGCGCCGCTGGCGAGCTTGCCGCCGCGATTGTCCAGGCTGCCGGCGCGCAGCGTGACCGACCCGCCATACAGGGCGCCGCCACGATTGGCGAGCGCGCCGCCGGCATCCAGGGCCAGTTCTGCCCCTGCCACCAGCTTGCCACCTGACAAATCCAGCGTATCGCCGCGGATGGCGGCGCTGGCCCCCGACGATATCGCCCCGTTGTTCGCCACCGTATTGGCGGCCCGCAGCGCCAGCGGGCCGGCGGCGGCCAGCGCGCCATCGTTGACGATGTCGCCCGCGCCACGCAGCGACAGGTCGGCGGCGGCCTGCAGGCGGCCCGACGGCTGGATCCGGACGTCGCCATTGACGTCGACCGACAGGCCGCCGGTCAGCGCCGCCAGGTTGCCGCCGATGTTCACGCCCACGCCGGCCTCGGTGCCGATGAGACGGATGCTGTTGGCGTACATGCCGCCAAGCGCCGCCGTGTCGAGCGAGACGACGGGCGCCGGCCCATCGCCCGTGCGCGCGGCGACCGCGCCCGAGGCGTAGTCGACATGGGCGGCGCCCGCCGTCACGTCGAGGCGGTCGGCCCAGACCTCGGCGTTGATTTCCAATGCCCGGGCCAGCAGGTCGAGCCGGCCCAGGTTGGCGCCGTACAGCCCCGCCCCTTCGATCGCCAGGCGACCTTCGGTGACGTCGAAACCCAAGGCGCCATCCGCGCCGATGACGGGCTTGCCCGTGGTCAGCGTGGCGCGGTTGGCGTTGAGGAAACCGCAGCCGTCGCAACTAATGCCGGCGGGGTTGGCGACGATGACGCTGGCGCGATGGCCCGCCACTTCCAGCATGCCCGCCAATTGGGAAGGATTGGGTGCGGTGACCTGGTTCAGGATGATGCCCGCATGCCGGTCGCCCAGCATGGGATTGCCGGCCACCGGGCCGGCCAGTTGCGTCTGGCGGCCCGCGCCGCTGTTGTTCAGCACCACGCCCGAGGGGCCGACATTGAACTGGGTGAAACGGTTGTTGGAAACGCCGCCGGCCGACGGCGGCGCGATGTCGACCACCGGCACGCCGCGGCTCACGCCCACCACGGGCCGCTGGCCGGCCACGCTCTTGTCCACGGAGATGGGCAGGGTCTGCGCCAGCGCGGGCGTCCAGACCTGCGTGGACAGCACCAACCAGACAACCAGGGAACGAAGCGCGGACATGAGCGGAAGGGATCGATGGAGAGGACCGATGCACGGCGCCGTGCGCGGCTCGCTGGCGGGCGGCCGGACGGGCGCGTTTGGCAATAAGTGATTGCCCGCCCAACTTATCGAACGCCCCCGCGGCCGACGATAGGAACGGGTCCGAGAAGCCGCGCGATAGACCTCGCTATCCGGCCGCCGGCCGCAATAGCGGACCAACTCCCCGCGCCCGCAGCGCGGTGGTAGATTGGCGGCATCCACGAATGGACGTGGCAAGGGGGAACGGCAACGATGGCGGGATCGTCATGGACGGGCTGATCATGGCCGCGGCGCGGGCGCTGGCCAGCGGCGACCCGCTGGGCGCGCTGGCCCGGGTGGCGTTGCGCGACGACGCGCCGGGCCTGGCGCTGCGCGGCATCGCGCTGGCGCAGTTGGGCGATTTCGACCGCGCCCGCGTCCTGGTGCGGCGCGCCGCCCGCGCGTTCGGCACCCGGGAACCGGTGGCGCGGGCCCGCTGCGTGGTGGCCGAGGCCGAGATCGCGCTGGCCTCGCGCGACCTGGGCTGGCCCGCGGCGGCGCTCGATGCCGCCCGCGCCACGCTCGAGCGCCATGGTGACCGGCGCAATGCGGCCTATGCCGGCTACCTGGCCGGCCGCCGCCTGATCCTGATGGGACGCCTGGAGCAGGCCGAACAGGTGCTGTCGGACCTGAACCCCGCCCCCTTTCCGCCCGCCTTGCGGGCGGTGCACGAGCTGGCCCTGGCAGGCATCGCGCTGCGGCGCGTGCAAGCCACGGCGGCGCGCGCCGCGCTGGCCCGGGCCGCGCGGGCCGCCCGCGCGGCCGGCATCCCGGCCCTGCGGGCCGAGGTGCGCCAGGCGTCGCTCGTGCTGAAGGCGCCGGCCGCGCACCTGCACCGCGCCGGCGACACGCAGGTGCTGCGCCTGGAGCAGGTGCAAGCGCTGCTCGCGTCCGACACGCTGGTGATCGACGCCTGCCGCTATGCGGTGCACGGCGCGGGCCGCACCCTGGCCCTGGCCAGCCGGCCCGTGCTCTTCACCCTGGCGCAGGCGCTGGGCCGGGCGTGGCCGGGCGACGCGCCGCGCGACGCATTGATTGCGTTGGCTTTCCGCACCCGCCATCCGGACGACTCGCACCGCGCGCGACTGAGGGTGGAAATCGGCCGTTTGCGGGCGGTCCTGGCGCCCTTGGCCGAGATCCGGGCGACACGGCAAGGCTTCGCATTGATGCCCGCGACGGGCGCCGTCGCCGTGCTGACGCCCCCGGTGCAGGACCGCCACGCCGCTGTGCTGGCGCTGCTGGCCGACGGCCAGGCGTGGTCCAGTTCAGCGCTGGCGCTGGCCAGCGGCGCCAGCCAACGCCAGGTGCAGCGCGCCCTGGACGCGCTGGCGGCCTCCGGCCAGGCGCATTCGCTCGGCCGCGGCCGGGCGCGGCGCTGGATCACGCCGCCCCTGCCCGGTTTCGCGACGACATTGTTACTCCCGGCTCCGCTGCCGAATGCCTAGCATGGAAGTGTCATTCCCCCCGAACAAGGACACCGTCATGAAAACCAAGCCCGCAGAAATCCTCCGTGAATACGGCCCGTTCCCCGGCGTCACCGACGTGCACGGCGTCTCGTACGACGGCAGCCGCATCTGGATCGCGGTCGGCGACAAGCTGCACGCCCTGGACCCGGCCAGCGGCGACGTGGTTCGCACGATCGACGTCATCGCCCGCGCCGGGACCGCCTTCGATGGCAAGCACCTCTACCAGCTGGCCGACAGCATCATCCAGAAAATCGACCCGGCATCGGGGCGCGTGCTGGCCACCGTGCCGGCCCCGGAAGGCGGCGGCAATTCGGGCATGACCTGGGCCGAAGGCATGCTCTGGATCGCCCGCTACAAGGACCGCAAGATCCACCAGGTCGATCCCGCCACCGGCGCCATCCTGCGCACCATCGAGTCCGACCGCTACGTCACCGGCGTCACCTGGGTCGATGGCAGCCTGTGGCACGGCACCTGGGAGGATGACGCCAGCGAGCTGCGGCGGCTGGACCCCGCCAACGGCGAGGTGCTGGAACGCTTGGCGATGCCGCCCGGCGCCTACGTGTCCGGCCTGGAATCGGACGGCGGCGATGTGCTCTATTGCGGCGGCGGCTCCAACAGCAGCCGGGTCCGCGCGGTGCGCCGGCCGCGCGCCGGCGCCTGATCTTCGCCACTCCGCAACGCCCGCCGGCATCCCCGGCGGGCGTTCTTCTTTGCCGCGCTTATCGTCCACTTCCGAGATCGCGGCGCCAGCGCCGCGGGTTTCCCGCGACCCCTGCCCCCGCGCCGTCCTGACAAATTGTTGCAGGCGCTAGCGCGGCGGCCGCTTTCCGACCCAGCGAGCCCCCGCCAGCGTGTAAACTCCCCCCTTTTTGACTCTGGTGGTATGTTGCAAGCCCCACAGCGCACAGGTTTAAGCGGCCCGACGCTCATTCGCTTGCTGACTCGCCTGACGGATGTCGACGTCCCGCAATCGCGGCAACCGTTGTCGGATCATCTGAGCCAATGGCTCGGCTGGACGGACGCGATTGCCCTGTCCGCCGCCCTGAACAACCGCCCGCCGGCGATCGCGCCCGGCGCGCGCGCGTTCGGCAGCGCCGAGGAGCGCGAGTGCGAGCGCGTGCGCACTACGCTGGCCGATGCCATCGCCAGCGACACCGCGGCCACGGCCGCCAAGCGGCTGCTGCCGGGGCAGGTGCCCGCCAAGGTGGCGGCGCTGCAGGCCGACGACGCCGATTACTCGAATTTTCGTCAGCGCTATCTGTCGTTGCAGCACACGATGGAGACCAGCATCGGCAACCTGCGCAGCCGCCTGCGCGGCATGGTCGCGGCCAAGACGCCCGAGATGACGCGGCTGGCGGTGGTGGACGCCATCATGGACCGCGCCCTGCTGCCGCGCGAGCGGACGCTGCTGGGCGCG
Organism: Achromobacter xylosoxidans; assembly: GCF_001457475.1. Taxonomy (NCBI): domain Bacteria; kingdom Pseudomonadati; phylum Pseudomonadota; class Betaproteobacteria; order Burkholderiales; family Alcaligenaceae; genus Achromobacter; species Achromobacter xylosoxidans. The sequence goes on from NZ_LN831029.1 coordinate 3,569,021, forward strand.
ATTCCGAAGCTGTTGCAAGGACATTTCGACCGGCTGCGGCTGGCCGAACAGGCCGCGCTGGAGGCGGCGGCGCTAGCGCAAGCCGAAGCGCAGGCGCACGCCGAGGCCCAGGCCGGAAGCGGGGACGAGCCGCGGGCCGATGCCCAGGCGCAAGCCGCGCCGGGGGACAGCGCGCCTGATGACGCCCCCACCGGCGCCGCCGCGCCCGCGCAGGCCGCGGTGGCGGCGCCGCAACCCGCTTTACCCGCGCCCACACCGGGCGCGTGGCTGGAGACGTTCCGCAAGGACATGCGTAGCGTGCTGCTGGCCGAACTGGATATTCGTTTACAACCGGTGGAGGGGCTGCTTGCCGCCCTTCGCGCCAGCTAACCGGGACACTATGTCCAAGTATCTGATCAATATCGTTGTTTTCCTCAGCGGCCTGGCCGTGGCCGGCTGGATCGGCGCGGGCTATGCGGGCACCAACCCGCTGGCGCTGGCCGTCACCCTGCTGATCTGCGCCTGCTACCTGGCCGGGGCGCTTGAATTGCTGCGCTACCAACAGGCCACCTCGTCCTTGAGACGCGCGGTCGGCAACCTGTCGGAAGCCCCCGCCAGCCTGGGCGGCTGGCTCGAGCAACTGCCGGCCGGGCTGCGCAACGCGGTGCGGCTGCGCGTCGAGGGCGAGCGCGTGGGCCTGCCTGGCCCGGCGCTGGCGCCCTACCTGGTCGGCCTGCTGGTGCTGCTGGGCATGCTGGGCACCTTCCTGGGCATGGTAGTGACGCTGCGCGGCACCGGCACCGCCCTGGAAAGCGCCACCGACCTGGCCGCCATCCGCGCCTCGCTGGCCGCGCCGGTCAAGGGCCTGGGCTTCGCCTTCGGCACCTCGATCGCCGGCGTCGCCACGTCCGCCATGCTGGGCCTGCTGGCCGCGCTGTGCCGGCGCGACCGCATCCAGGCGGCGCAACTGCTCGACGCCAAAGCCGCGACCACGCTGCGTCTGTACACCCAGGGCCACCAGCGCGAAGAGAGCTTCAAGCTGCTGCAACGCCAGGCCGAAGTGCTGCAACGGCAGGCCGAGGCCATGCCGGCGCTGGTCGACCGCCTGGACGCCATGATGCGCAACCTGGAACAGCAGAACCACACGCTGAACGAGCGCCAGCTCGCCAGCCAGGACGCATTCCAGGGCAAGGCCGAGGCGGCCTACGCCCGCCTGGCCGCCGTGATGGAACAATCGATGAAGGAAAGCGTGGCCGAAAGCGCCCGCTCGGCCGGCGCGGCGCTGCAGCCCGCGGTCGAGGCCACCATGGCCGGCCTGTCGCGCGAAACCGCCTCGCTGCACGAAAGCGTGACCCAGGCGGTGCAACGCCAGCTGGACGGCATGACCGCCGGCCTGCAGGCCGCCACCAGCAACGTGGCCGGCATCTGGAACCAGGCGCTGGCCGGGCAGCAGCGCGCCAGCGAAACCCTGGCGCAGGACCTGCGCGATTCGCTGGACCGCTTCGCCCAGACCTTCGAACAGCGCTCGGCCGCCCTGCTGGACAGCGTGTCCGAACGCCTGGAGGCGTCCTCGGGCAGCATGTCCGAGGCCTGGAACGTGGCGCTGAGCCGCCAGGAGCGCGCCAGCGAGAAACTGGCCGGCGACAACCTGCAGGCGCTGACGGCCGCCGCCGCCAGCTTCGAGCAGCATTCGGCGTCGCTGCTGCGCACCCTGAACCAGTCGCACACCGCCCTGCAATCCGAACTGGCCTCGCGCGACCAGCAACGCCTGGCCGCGTGGACCGAAACCCTGGGCGCCCTGTCGGCCACCCTGCGCCAGGAATGGCAGCAGGCCGGCGCGCAGGCCGCCGAGCGCCAGCTCGAAATCAACCAGGCCCTGGCGCGCAGCGCGCAGGAACTGACCGAACACGCGCGGACCCAGGCCGGCCTGCTGGAGAACGTCTCGGCGCGCCTGGAAAGCGCCGCCGGCAACGTCTCGGCGCAATGGCACGAGGCGCTGGAGCGCCAGTCGCAGGTCAGCGACAAGCTGGCCGGCGACAACCGCGAGGCCCTGGCCGCCGCCGCCGCCACCTTCGAGCAGCACGCCTCGACGCTGCTGCGCACGCTGGACCAGTCGCACGCCGACCTGCAGGCCGCCCTGGCCTCGCGCGACGAGCAGCGCCTGGCCGCCTGGGCCGGCACGCTCGGCGCCCTGACCGACAAGCTCGGCCGCGAGTGGGAACAGGCCGGCGCGCAAGCCGCCGCCCGCCAGCAGGAAGTCAGCCAGACGCTGGCGCGGACCGCGCAGGACCTGGCGAGCCGCTCTGAAGCGCAGGCCGCGCTGCTGGACACCGTGGCCGCCCGCATCGAATCCGCCGCCACCGGCGTGACCCAGGCCTGGACCGAGGCGCAGGTGCGCCAGGAGCTGACCAGCGAGAAGCTGGCCGGCGACACGCAACAGGCCCTGGCCACCGCCGCCGCCGCCTTCGAACAGCATTCCGCGTCGCTGCTGCGCACGCTGGACCAGTCGCATGCCGACCTGCAGGCCGCCCTGGCCTCGCGCGACGAAGCGCGCCTGGCCGCCTGGCACGCCTCGCTGGGCGACATGGCCGCCGAACTGGGCCGCCAATGGCGCCAGGCCGGCGAGCAGACCGCCGCCCGCCACCAGGAACTGGAACAGTTGCTGGCCCGCACCGCGCAGGACCTGACCGCCCAGACCCAGGCGCAGGCCGCGTTGCTGGAGAACCTGTCGACCCGCCTGGAAACGGCGGCCGGCGGCGTGACCCAGGCCTGGACCGAGGCGCAGGTGCGCCAGGAACTGGCCAACGAGAAACTGGCCAGCGACAACCAGCAGGCCCTGACCACGGCGGCGTCCGCCTTCGAGCAGCATTCGGCATCGCTGCTGCAGACCCTGGGCCAGTCGCAGGCCGGCCTGCAGGCCGAACTGGCCGCGCGCGACCAGGAACGCCTGGCCGCCTGGACCGGCGAGCTGGGCCGCATGGCCGAGGCGCTGCGCCAGGAATGGGAACAGGCCGGCGCCCGCAGCGCCGCCCTGCAGCAGGAGATCTGCGCCACCCTGGCCCGGACCGCGCAGGACATCGCCACCCAGACCGAGGCCCACGCCAGCGGCACCATCGCCGAGATCGGCCAGCTGATGCAGGCCGCCTCCGAAGCGCCGCGCGCGGCCGCCGAAGTCATTGGCGAATTGCGCCAGAAACTTTCTGACAGCCTGGCCTACGACAACGCCATGCTGGAAGAACGCAACCGCCTGCTGGACACGCTGGCGACGCTGCTGGACGCGGTCAACCACGCCTCCAGCGAACAGCGCAGCGCGGTCGATGCGCTGGTGTCGTCGTCGTCGGACCTGCTGGACCGGGTCGGCGCGCAGTTCACCGAGCAGGTCGAATCCGAGACCGCCCGCCTGGACGACGTGGCCGCGCAAGTGACCAGCGGCGCGGCCGAAGTGGCCAGCCTGGGCGAAGCCTTCGGCGCCGCGGTGCGCCTGTTCGGCGAGTCCAACGACAAGCTGGTGGCGCACCTGGAACGCATCGAGGCGGCGCTGGACAAGTCCATCGCCCGTGGCGACGAACAGCTGGCCTACTACGTGGCGCAGGCGCGTGAAGTGGTCGACCTGAGCACCATGTCGCAGAAGCAGATCGTCGAGAACCTGCGCGAGCTGGCCAGCCAGCGCGCCGCCACCGCCGGAGCGCAGGCGGCATGAGCGCGGGCGAGGACATCGACGGCGGCGTGGAACCCGCGGTGCCGGCCTGGGCCGTCTTCGGCGACCTGATGTCGGTGCTGCTGGGCGCCTTCGTGCTGATCCTGGTGAGCGTGGTGGCCGTGCAGCTCGAGCTGTCGACCCAGCTGGAACAGGAGGTCAAGCAGCGCCAGGAAGAGACCCAGCGCCGCCAGACGCTGGAGCAGGCCCTGGCCGCGCCGCTGGCGGCCGGCCGCGTGACGCTCATCAACGGCCGCATCGGCATCAGCGGCAGCGTGCTGTTCGCGCTCAATTCCGACCAGTTGCAGCCGGAAGGCCGCGAGGTGCTGAAAAGCCTGATCGAACCGCTGTCGGCCTACCTGAAGGCCAATGACGAGATCCTGATGGTCAGCGGTTTCACCGACGACCAGCAGGTGCGCGAAGGCAACCGGCGCTTTGCCGACAACTGGGACCTGTCGGCGCAGCGCGCGCTGACGGTGACCCGCGCCCTGATCGACGAAGGCGTGCCGTCGTCCCTGGTGTTCGCCGCCGCCTTCGGCGCCGAGCAGCCGGTGGCCTCGAACGCCGACGAGGAAGGCCGCGCGAAGAATCGCCGGGTCGAGATCATGCCCCTTCCCAAGCCGTCCAACGGCACGGAGGCCGCGCGTGGCCAGTGATGGCGGCCTGGGCCTGGCGCTGACGGCCGGCGCGGATGCCGTGCCCGCCGACGCCACGTCCGCCGAGGCCACGTCCGCCATCTTGCAGGCCTGGCGCGAGCGCGGCGACGACCGGCTCGATCCGGTCGGCTTCCAATTCATCGAGGCGCTGGCCCGGCGCGCGGCCGCCCACGCCGGCGCCGCCCGCGCCCGGCTGGACGAGCGACTGGCGCAGTTGCTGCAGGCGTATGCGGCGCGCATCGCCGCGGCCAGCGCGGCCAACGCCGCCGCCGAAGGGCTGGACGATGCCGCTACGCCCGACGCCAGCCCCGCGCCGGCCATGGCGGTTCCCAAGCCCGCGCGCGGACCGCTGGCCGAGCTGGCGGCGTATCTCGCCTACCCTGGCGCCCCCGGCGAAGATCCCGACGCCATCGCCGCGCAGGCGCGCCGCGACGCTTATCCGGACATGCCGGTGCTGGACGGGCTGCGCGAGATCTGGTCCGGCCTGAGCGCCGACCGCCAGGTGCGCCAGTCGCAGGAGCAGGTGCACAAGAACGCCGGCCCGCTCAATTCCAACCAACTGGTGCACCGCGCCCTGTCGCTGATGCGCGAGCTGTCGCCGGGCTATCTGCAGCAGTTCGTGACCTACACCGAGGCGCTGGCCTGGATGGAACAGGTAACGGCGGCCGCCGCGCCGCCGGCCAAGGAGACGTCGCGCGCGCCCGCCAGGAAAGGCGCGCGCGCCAAGGGCCGCTAGGACACCTCCCGCCCGCAACCGCGACAGGCAACGCTGGCCATGCCGGCCCAATGCCCCGCCGGCGCGCGCCCTCAAGCGGCCTCCCGGCGCGGACCGCCCCCGCGCCGCCCTCGCCTTCAGCCCGCCTCGCGTGGCAGCCAGGCGCCATGGAAACCCGCCGGTATCCGCCGCGGCAGGCGCACCGTGGCCAGCGGCCCGGCCGTCAGGTCGCGGGCATCGAGCACCACCACGTCGCTGCGGTCGCCCTCCTGTCGATAGACGCACACCAGCACCCAGCCGTCGTCCTCCGACTGCGCGCCGGGGCGCGGCACGAACACGGGTTCGCTGTTCTGGTCGCCCGGCGGCACCTCGTACCGCTGCCGCGCGCCGGTCTCCAGGTCGTAGCGCACCACCCCGCGCATCTCGCGATTGTTGGGTTGATGCACGGCGTAGGCATAGCGGTAGGCGTGGCCAGTGCGGCCATCGTTGATGCGCGGCAGTTCGATGCCGGCGTCGTCCAGCTGGCGCTCGCTGACGCCGCCGCCGGCCAGGTCGATCACGTAGCGCCACAGCACCCCCAACGGGCTGTCCTCGAAGCCCGCGCCGTCACGCGACAGCCGCAGGTATTCCGGATAGCGCACCACGTCCAGCACCAGCGTGGTGTCGTCGGCCTCGTAGGCATTGACCACGTGCTGGATGAAACACGGCGCCACCTCGAACCAGCGCGCCGCGCCGCCGTGGCGCGGGATCACGCCCAGCCGCGATTGCCGCTCGTCGTGCCAGCGCAGCGGCATGCGGTAGCCGCGTGACAGCATCGAGAAGTCGTAGGCCACGTTCAGGTCCAGCAGGATGCTGTGGCGGGCGGTGATGGCCATGTCGTGCATCATCGACGGCCCGGGCACCTCGATCAGCTGGTCCAGCAGCGGCCGGCCGTGGGCATCCGCCACGCCATAGCGCAGCCAGGGCCGCTCCCAGTGGGCGCGAAAGCTCATCAACTCGCCGGTCGCGGGATCGATCTTGGGGTGCGCGGTCATGCCGCCCGCCAGGCCGGGATGGCGGCCGCTGGCGCCCAGGAAGTCCAGCCCCGCCGTCATCGCCAGCGGCGCGCCGCCTTCGGCCAGCGCCAGGGTTTCGCCGGCATGGCGCAGCACGTTGACGTTGGGATTGGTGTCGGGCAGGTCGGCGGTCAGCGCGGGCGCGTATTCGCGCGCCCACAGGCGGGTGCGAGCCCAGCGGTTGCGGTAGCCCGTGGCGCGGCCGTCGCGCAAGGTGATGGCGTGCAGCATCGCCGGCTGCGGCCACCAGGACAGCACGTCGTTGCCCTCGAAACGGCCGCGCAGGGGGTTGGGACCGTTGCGCACCAGCGCGCCGTCCAGCTCGGGCGGCAACGTGCCCGTCACCGGCAGGTCGGTCAGGTCGGTTTCATCGGCAAGCGGCGCGGTGGCGCCGGTGTTCAGCTCGAATCGGGTCATGCCTTGCATCCTTCGGGTTGGAGAAGGATGCAATTTTTACCCGGATTAAATTATTCGTCAATATTACCCGGATTTAATTTGATGATGATATCCATGTCCATGCCGTCCCGAGCACGAATGACAACGGCAGCACGCCCCATATCAGAACCCCCAGGATGCTGGCGTGCAGCCAGCGCTTTTTCATGTGGGGAAGTTTGCCTTGCATGGCCAGCGCCTCTTCCGGCGTGGGCGGCACGATGCGGTACGGGTTCTCGCCTTCCCACCGCAGGGCGGCGGCCAACTCGGGGGGCAGCGGCGGCCGTCTGCCGTAGCGGCGCGTCCAATATTCCATCCAGTTTGGCAAGTAGTACGTCCCCGCCATGATCCAGAACGTGAAGCCGTCGAACAGGCCGGCGGGGTGATGCTGCCGGTCGATCTCGTCCGTGAATAGTTCCCGGTCCATCCACGCAAAGGCATTGATGCGATGATCCGGCACCAGGACCACGGGAGGAACGGCCGCGGGATCCTCGTCCATGTAGCGCCGGATGAACTGCCAGGCGCCGGCGCTGGCTTCGCGCGACGAAAAAGTCCGGATCGGTGCGACGAAGCGCGCGATGCGGCGCGAGTCCGGCTCAAGTTCGGCGACCCGCAAGGGAAAGACCGGCGCGGACGCGCCCGTGGGCGCCACCAGCCTGAATCTGCAGATGTATGGCACGGCCCGGTCGTAGTCCACCGATATCCAGCCGCCCTTTCTGCTCCAGGCGTAGATGCGCCGCAGCCGTCGGCTGATGATGGCGGTGTACTGCATGGGCGCGGACGCAGCGCGGTAGGCGCGCCACAGCCCGAACAGCCCCAGCAACGAACCGCCTCCGGCGAACGCCAGGAACTCGCCGTAGCCGCGCGTGGCCGTGTCGTAGAACAGGATGAACTGGGTTGCGATCAGCAGCAGCATCAGGCTGAACATGATCGTCATGACGATGCCCAGGCCACGCACATTCTCGGTAGGACCGACCAGACGCAGGCAGGCGGGATTGATTTCGACCACGTTGTACAGCACTGAGGAGTCCTCCGGGCTGCGCGCGCGCTGCGAGCCCGCGGGCAACAACCATCCCCATGCCCCGCTCTTCTCCGGGACCATGGTGATGCCCGCCCTGCCTCTGGTTTTCCTCATCGATCGGACGCCCCACTCTCGAGCGGGCGCTGGCGCACCGCCGTCGCGCCGACGCCACCGCCCAACTGCTCCATCACGAAATCACGCGAGCGCCTGACGCGGCGCAGCCCCGCGATCCTGCCGGCCAGCTTGCGCACCTTGTCATGCCGCTCAGCCGTCATTGCCACCGATTCCGAACATCCCATCGATCGCGCTCCGCTCATCGAATGCATGCCGCCGGCGTGGAACCGACGTCCGTCAATACCCGCCTACCAGTTGGACACCACGACGCCCGCGAAAAACAGCGGCAGGGCAACCCAGAGCGCCAAACCGAAAATACTCGCCAGCCGCCACCGCCTTTTCATGGACGGCAGATTCCCGGCCCGCGCCAGCAGTTCTTCCTGCGTCGGCGGGACGATTCGATACGGGTTGTCGCCTTGCCAGCCCGCCACCGCCGCCAATTCCGCCGGCAGCGCGGGGCGGCGTCCGAATCGGCGAATCCAGCACTCCATCCAATTCGGCAGGTAATAGGCGCCGCTGAAGAACCAGAACGCGAACGGCCGCACCAATCTGTGGTGACGATCGATCGCGTAGGGAAACAGTTCTCTGTCCATCCACGCGTAGGCGTTGACGCGATGATCCGGCACCAACGCGACCGGCGGCAATGCCGCGGGTTCGGCGTCCATGTACAAGCGGATGAACTCCCAGAGTTGCGCCGCGGCTTCCGGACGATCAAAGGGCGCGGTAAGCGCCACGCCCTTGAGGATGCGGCGCGAATCGGGCGCGATCTCGACGACACGCAATGGATAGGCCGCGCCCGCCCCGGTCGTGGTGACCACGTGATAGTTGCCCACGTAGGCCTGCGCGCGATCAAAGTCGACCGACGTCCAGCCGGTCCGTTTTTCCCATGCATACAAGCGGCGTAACGGCCGGCTGACCAGGGTGGTCTCCTGGATGGGCGAAAAAATGGATCGGTAAGCGCAGACCCAGCCGACCAGGGCACACACGAGATAACCCGTCATCATGACGGCCAGCCCCGTTTCCAGGGTGGTTCTGCCCCTGTAGAGATCGACGAGCGCGGTGAGGAACAGCAAAGTCAGGCCAACCGCGGCCGCCAACGAAACGCATGCCACGTAGCCGCGCGAGGCCTCGAAAGGTCCCGTCAAGCGCAAACAGGCAGGCGTCAATTCGGTAACCATGCCGTCAGCCGCCGGCTGTGCGCCTGACCGTTCCGACAACAGCCATCCCCAAGCGCCGCTGCGCTCCGGCAATGCCTCCAGATCTCTTTTTTGTTTTTTTTTCCTAGTAGTTGTCAACGTAGACCCCCGACTCAAACCCCGTCTCCATTCCGGGCCGCTGGGTTTCATTCGGCCAATAATGGACCTTCATGCAATAGAATCCACGCAAGCCCAGAAACACCTGAAAAGAGCCTGTCAATTTGGCGCTTTTGCTGATTGGATCAATGGTCATTTGCTCGTTCCTGAACCCCGGGGCAGGAACAAGAGAGGATCCGCTTTGTACCGCAGGCAACGTCGCGTTCTTCCCGGCGCTCATGGTGCGGAAGACCTTCTTTCCGTCCCGATCGTTCCTATAGAATTCGATCGTGACCCGCGTGTCATCAGAATATAGCGGGACCGTAACGTTGTAATGGGCGTGGAAATACCCGTTCCCCACCGCGCCCTTCATCAAGTAACCACTGGCCACCAGGATAATGCGTTCCAGCGCCTGAAGTTCGTCATTCAGATTGGCGAACGGAATGGCCGGCGCCCCGCGCTTGCCGGCGCTTGCCTTGGTGGCGAAGGGGTTGTTGTCGGTGTTGCCAAGCTGCGCACGCTTGCCGAACACGCCATTATCAAGCCAATACTCCACGGGCAAACGACTGGTATCGTCGGTTCCCGCCGCGTTCACCGCGGTCCATATAGCGACTCCCAGCGCAGCGATCGTCAGCAAGGTCCAGCCGACCGGTCCCAGCGACAGCCCCAGGACCGCAAAGGCGGAACCTCCGCCAGCCACCGCCATCGTCGCCCCATAGCCTGCCGCCCCCGATATCACGGTCGCCAGCGCCGAGGCCGTACTCCAATACGCCGACGTATTGTTGCCCGCTTGCCGCTTGCGGTATGCCCCATAGGCGGTCGCCAAGCCATCCAGAATGCCGGCCGCCAAACCGAGCTTGGCGCCCTGCCGCATCAGTTTCAGCGAAACCTCCTTGGAAACCAGCGCGCCGATAGAGGAAGCCAAATCGAAACCGATGCTGACCGTGGCAACGATGTTTGCCGTCGCGCCCGCGCCGCTCGTCATTCTGTCCTCTATCGAGGCGCCTTCCTTGAGCGTCGCCGCCAACGCGTTGATGGCGCCTTGCGCCTGGAAGAACATGATCCCCGAGCCCAGGGCGGTGGACGCCAGGTTCCCCGTCAATGCAACGCGGCCGTTCAGATAGGGGTTCACCCGGGCCTGTTCACGCAACGGTAATTCGATTTCCTGCAGGGGCGTGCCTCCCGCAAGGGAGCGGCTGAGCTTTTCCCCCTGGGCAAGCTTCTTGAAGGTGAATGCGACCACGGCGGAGATCGTCATTCTGTCCTCGGGCAAATCCAGATACACGCCGCGCCCCATTGTTTCCGACAGGCTCAGGCCGCGCTGGCCCAGGTTGCCTTCCTGCGCCAGATAGCCTCTGCCAGCGGGCAAGGCGCCGCCCACACGTATCGGCGCGCGACCTTCTATCGGCTTGGTCGCGGCTTCTTCCAGCAGATTCTTGATCTCCGCCAACGGCCCCTTCAGCACCGCCGGTGAGACCAGCAAGTCGTCACGCGTGACCAGCGTCATCGCGATGCCGCGCATGAGCCGGTTGTACGTCTTGGGATCATTGATCATCAGCTTGACCAACTGCCCCGTCACGGTATCCACCAGCGTGGCGGTGGCCTCGTTATAGCGCCGTTTGGCTCTCAAGGCTTCGCGCAGATTATCGATCTTCAATGCGCCGCCTTCCATATACGGAGTCACCATCGCATAGGCAGCCCTGATGATCGAACCGGCTTCGTCGACCGAACCCGTGTCCGCCAGCAGCTTGTAGAGATCCGAATTGCCCGCGGACAAGCTTCGATAGAACCAGTTGTCCGGATCATCGACCGACAGCTTCCAGAGTTCCGCCCAGACCTCCACGCGTTCCCTTTCGGTCTGGCCCGAGCCGGCAACGCAAGACGCCGCCATATGTTCGCGTCGCACCCCGGCCATATCATCCCGGTCGCAGAAATCGGAGCGCTGCTGTTGTTTCCAACCCTGGCATTTGATCCAGGTCGTGAATAACGCGCTCAGGTTCTCTATCTGCGACATCAAGGACGTCTTGCCTTCACTGTCCGCAAGCGCCGCCTTCCATGCCCCGGTGTCTATGTTCCGTTCGTAGCGCTCCGGCCCATAATTGGCCGCCCAGAACGGCCCTGGATTGGCCTTCGCGCTCAGGCACATGCCTTGGATGATATCGGCGATGACACGTTTGCGGGCGCGCTCCGGATCGAGCGCTCCTTCAAGCACCGACGCCCGCGCGGCCGCGATATTGCGCCGCAGATTCAGTTCCTGCACGATCCCCACCGGATCGGGCAGCACCAGTCCCACTCCCCATTGCAACGCCGGCAGCTTCGAATTCACCCCCCACATGGATGCGGTCAACAACTGCGGTTCCGGCTCGGCGCGCAGCTGCAGCGGGTTGTGCAGCCCCGCGTTCAGGCAGCGCTGCACGTCCGCCGGCGCGTAGTCGGCGACGATCTCCGTGATGTCGGGCATGGTCAGCTTGCAGGTGTTGGGCGCGGTGCTGCCCGGCCCCACCTTGCCGTCGGCAATGTCCTTGACGTTCAGCTCGGTCATGCGGGCCGTGCGGCAGCCGTCCTTGTCGTCTTCGTAATCCTTGCGGGTCTCCCTGTCCCAGACGTAGCGGCTGTAGGCGATCCAGACCTTGGGGCTGCGCGCGTGATCGATGGTGATGAACTGCGTGGCGGTGTTGTTGTGCCCCTCCGACGAGCAGGCCTCGGACAGCGGCTTGGTGGTCTCGGCGTCTTCCGGCATCTTGGCGACCGGGATCTTGCGGTAGTAGCCCTTCTTGTCGAGCAGGTAGCCGTCCCAGGTCTTGTCCTGCTTGAGCACGTACAGGTAGCCGGCGGCGGGCACGCGCACGAAATAGGTTTCCACCGGCAGCCCGGCGGGGTCGAAGCGCGGATCGAACAGCCGCACCTTGGCGTGCGCGTTCAGCTTTTTTTCCAGCCAGGTGCTGTACATGCGATGGGCGGGAATCTCCCATTGCGTATTGCTGGCGCCGCCATGCTCGCTATTGGCCCAGGCTTCGCGCACCATGGGGCGCGGCAACGGCGCCGGCACCAGCGGCATGATCGCCACGCCGCCCTGCTTGTCGCAGTTGATGCACTTGCCCTTGGTTTCGCCGCAGGTATTCGCCGCGGCGGCGCAGCGCGCGTTAGAAAGCTCGGCCATCCCTCACCTCTGTCTGCTTCGATTCGGATGCCGCGCCGGTCCATTGCCGCACGCGGTTCCATTGTTCTTGCGTGATGTCGTTCAAGGCCGCCACCGCCGCGATGCCATTGGCCTGCATGGTCGCCATGGCGTGGCGGATGTCGGGGTGCTGGTCGAAATGCGGGTGCACCAGCAGGCCGTGCAAGGCGTAGTCGACGATGTCGGTGTCCGTCTCCAGCCCCCAGCGCGCCTGGGCGCGCGCCACCAGCCGGTCGGCGCGCGCGCGCAGGCGGGACTCGCCCATGTCGTGGCCAGCCTCGGCCAGGGCGTCGAGCGCCTGGTTGACCCAGCCGGCGCGTTCAAGCACGGCGCATTGCGCGCGATCGAGCACCAGCGGCGCCGCCGGACCGGCCTGCGGCGCGCCAGCGGCCGCCGACCGTTCATACTGGAGCGCCAGCTCGCCGGCGGCGCGGCCCGGCCGCCAGCAGGCCCGGACCGGCGCCAGCCATTGGGCCATCTGGTCTTCGGACAGCACTTCGGCCAATACCTCGGCCACGCGCGGGTCCCAATGACGCAGCGTCACGGGGTCGGCGCGGTCCGGCACCAGGCAGCGCGCCATGCGCGCCAGATGCCGGGCCAGCGCGGCGGGCGCCACCGGGCTGGCGATCCAGCCGCAGATCGGCCGATGGGTCCGGCCCGGGCCGGCGGCCGCGCACGCCGCTTCGACGGCCAGTTCGATCGCATCGTCGCGGCCGAACTCGCCCAGTTCGAGCAGGTAGGGGCAATGTTCGGCCAGGAAGCGGCTGCGATCCAGGGGCAACGCGACGGCCTGCCCCCGGCGCCTGGCATGGGCCAGCGGATCCTCGATGGTGGGGTCGACCAGAACGTACAGCCGGTCTTGCGGCAGGCCCGAGGCGGCGGCCAGCAGTTGTTGGTAGAGCCGCGAGACGGCGGCCCGGTCCGCGTCGCGCGGAAAGTCGCCGTCAAACAAAGGCCGACCCTCCCGCCGCGGCGCTGTTGACCTTGCTTGGGCAATCCTTGAATTCACCCGAGGGCGGGGCCAGGTTGCCGCTGGCCGTCTGCGGCCCGACCCAGCTGTGCGCGCCGGCCTTCAACTCGACCTTGCCCGGCGCATGCAGCTGGATGCCGCCGCCCTCCAGCCGCAGATAGGCGCCGGCGGCCGTGGCCAGCACGCGCTGCTTGCCCTCGACCAGCACGTTGGCGCCGGCGGAGGCGAAGGTCACGGCTTTTTCGGCGCTCAGGGTCATCCTGGCGTCCTGGCTGTGCAGGCGCAGCTTGCCCCCGGCCGCATGCAAGCGCAGGCCCGCGTCCTTGACCGGCCGGCCGCCGCCGGCCGCGTGGCCGGCCGTGAACAGCAAGGCGCCGCCCGCCACGCCCACCGCCAGGTGCGCGCTGCTGGCCCAGTTCACGTCCGGCGCGATCTGCGCGAAGGTGGCGCCGGCCACCAGAAAGGCATTGGCCGGCGTGTACTGGCCGATGCCGCTGGGCGCGCTGACCTGGATGTGCGGTTCGCTGTAGGCCGCCACCTTGACGGCGGCTCCCTGGGGATTGGGATCGTCCTGGGTGGCCTCGACCACTTCCAGGATGTGTTGCAGGCCCTCTTGCGCCGGCAGCGCTTGCGGGTCGCCGTCCAGGATGGCCTTCTGCCTGACCGCGACGTCGGCCAGTTCCCTGGCCGCTTCCAGCGCGGCCTCGATCTGCTTGGAGGCCTCGGCACTGTCGAGCAGCGGCCCTTCGGCGTTCTCGCGCAGATCGGCGCTCAGCAGCAGCCCCGAGCCGCCGCGCAGCGCCACGGCCTCCTTGGTCGACAGCTCGGCGCCATGGCCCAGATCCTGCAGCCGCTCGTTGTCGCGCTGCTGCTTGACGTGGCCCAGGTTCAGGCGCGCATCGGCCTGGGTGGTCGAGGCGGTCAGGCGCGACTGGCCCGGCGTGTCGTCCTGCACCAGCTGGTTGTAGCCGCCGGTGCCGGCGCCGCTGCTGGCCAGGGCCTGGGTCTTGAAGCCGGACATCACCGCGTTGTGGGCGTGGCCCTCGTTGGCGCCGGCGAACCAGGCCGGCGCATTGCCAGTGGCGTTGGCGCCGCCCGCCTGCACCTTGTTGTGCGAGGCATCCTCGGCGCCCTCGCCGTTGTAGAGCGCGCCCACCACCACCGGCCGGTCGATGTCGCCATGCAGGAATTCCACCAGCACCTCCTGGCCCACGCGCGGCACGAAATGGCCGCCCCAGTCGCCGCCGGCGACGGGCTCGGCCACGCGCACCCAGGTGCCCAGTTCATCCTTGGCGGGCGCGTTCTCTTCCCCCGAAGGATGCGCCATCCGGCTGCTGGAGGCCTTGCCGCGCTGCCAATGGAACTGCACCTTGATGCGGTGATCGCGGTCGGTGTGCACCGGTTCCTCGGCGCCGATCACCAGGGCGGTCTGCGCGCCGAACACAGTGGGACGGGGGTGCAGGCGCACGCCATGGCCATCCTGCGTCGCGGGGCGGAATTCGGTGTCGCTGCCGATGCAGGTGAAGGCGTTGCGATAGAAATCGGCGTCGTCGCTGTCGCCGCCCCCCAACGCCTCGCTCACGGCACGGCCGAGGTCGGCGTCGAAGTTGTTGCGGGCCTGGTGCGTGATGGCGATCACCACGAAGGCGGACGCGCCGCCCTGCTGGTAGTGGCCGGTCAGCTCGAAACGCTGCCCCGGCGCCAGCGTGCGCACGGTGCCCGCGCCTTCGATGCTCTGCTGGCGCACGCGCAACGCGGCCAGCGCATTGTGCGCCAGCCGCTCGCCCTGCGCGCTGTCCTCGTAGGCGTACTGGCCGGGATAGTCGTCGCTGACCAGCTCGATCGCGTTGGCCAGCTTGCCGGCGTCCGCCTGCGCCGAGACCGGCCGCGCCTGGGCACTGCGGTAGTCCCAGCTGGCCATGCGCACGGCGTTGGTCTGCCAGCGCTGGCGCGGACTCCAGTGCTGGATGCTGTCTTCGGTTTCGGTGACGTCGGCGCGCGCGAAACGCACGCTGGCCTGCGGGCCGGGCTTGAAGGCGCCGTTGTGGTCGGCGATGACCAGGGTATGGCCGTCGTCGGCGTGCTCGACCCAGTAGAACAGGCCCTCTTCGGCCAGCAGGCGCTCGACGAAGGCGTAGTCGGTTTCGCGGTACTGGATGGCCAGGCTGCGCTTGGCGTAGGCGGCGCGGTCCTTCACTTCCCAGCGCCATTGCGGCGCCAGCGCCCCCTGGCCCTTGTAGTCGCCGAAGATGCTGTCGACGATGTCGATCACCGTCTTGTCCTGGTAGGCGAAGCTGTCGCGCCGCGCCCGCAGGAACGCCAGCCACGGCTCCACGGTCAGCCCATAGCGCGCCAGGCCGCCATTGGCGCCCAGGAAACGCACCGCCGTGGCGTGGCCGTGCCACAGGCGCGGCTGCTCGCGGTCCAGCGCGGTCTGCAGGCGCTGGGTGACGGGCTGGCCCATCAGGGCCTTCAGCGGGATATGCGCGTCGTCGGACAGCGCGGTGATCTCCAGGCGATAGGCGCCGCCGCTCAATTGTTCGGTGGCCGACAGGGTCTCGGCCACCAGGCGGTTATCGCCCAGCGGCGTGCGCAGGTCCAGCAGGCGGTTGGCCTGCGCGATGCCGGCGGTCGACAGGCGGGACAGTCCGGAAGAATCCTGGGGCATGATCGCGGCTCCTGGCTCAGGTCAGGCGGTAGCGAAAGTCGCCGTTCTTGCCGGCCGTGACGCGGATGCGCGCAATCGCCTCGCCCTGCGCCATGCGGCCCAGCACCTGTTCGGCGATCTGCGGCAACAGCGTGCCGTTCAGGATGTGGTCGACGTTGCGCGCGCCGGTGTCGACCTCGGTGCAGCGCGCCAGCACGGCCTCGACCAGCGCGTCGTCCCAATCGAACACGGCGCGGTGGTTGGCCTGCACCCGCTCGGCGATGCGGGCCAGCTTCAGGCCGATGATGCGCGCCAGGGCGTCGTCATCCACCGGGTAGTAGGCAATGGTCTTCATGCGGCCCAGGAAGGCGGGCTTGAAGGCCTTGTACAGCTGCGGCGCCAGCAGTTCCTGCAAGGCGTCCGGATCCGGCCGTTCCTCGGCGGTCTTGTTCAGGCAGGCCTGCATGATGGTCGACGAACCGACGTTGGAGGTCAGGATGATGAGCGTGTTGCGGAAGTCGATCTCGCGCCCTTCGGCATCGTCCATGACGCCCTTGTCGAACACCTGGAAGAACAGCTCCAGCACGTCGGGATGGGCCTTCTCGATCTCGTCCAGCAGCACCACGCTGTAGGGCTGGCGCCGCACGGCTTCGGTCAGCACGCCGCCTTCGCCGTAGCCGACGTAGCCGGGCGGCGAACCTTTCAGGCCCGAGACGCTGTGGGCCTCCTGGTATTCGCTCATGTTGATGGTGACCAGCTTGCGCTCGCCGCCGTACAGGATGTCGGCCACCGCCAGCGCGGTCTCGGTCTTGCCCACGCCGGAGGGGCCGACGAACAGGAACACGCCCTTGGGCTTGTTCGGGTCTTCCAGGCCGGCGCGCGCGGTGCGCACGCGCTGGGCGATGGCGTGCAGCGCGTGATCCTGGCCGATCACGCGTTCGGCCAGCAGCGGCTGCAGTTCCAGCACGGTGCGGATTTCGTCGTTGACCATGCGGCCCAGCGGGATGCCGGTCCAGGCCGAGACGATCTCGGCGATCACCTGCGCATCCACGTAGGCCGGCACCAGCGGCGCCTCGCCCTGCAGGGCGCGCAGTTGCTGCTGCAACTCGGCCAGTTGCACCTGGGCGGGCGTCGGCTCGGCGGCCTTGCCGCCGCGGCGCTTGCCGGTGGTTTCGGACTCGGGTTCCTGGCCCGCGGCTTCCAGCTCTTCGCGCAGCGCGTGGATCTGCCGCACCAGCTCGCTTTCCTGGGCCAGGCGCGCCTCGGCGTCGGCCAGCTGCTGGCGGGTGGCGGCCATCTCTTCGTCCAGTTCGCGCAGGCGGGCCGATTGCGCGGCGCCGGCGGCGGCCTCGCGGCGCAGGGCGGCGCGCTCGGTTTCCTGGCGCGCCAGGCGGTGGCGGGCGTCGTCGATCAGGGCCGGCGTGGCGCTGCGGCCCAGCGCCACCCGGGCGCAGGCGGTGTCCAGCACGCCGACGGCCTTGTCCGGCAGCTGGCGGCCGCTGATGTAGCGGTGCGACAGGCGGGCGGCGGCGACGATGGCTTCGTCCAGGATGCGCACGCCGAAATGGCTTTCCATCAATGGCGCCATGCCGCGCAGCATGCTGGCGGCCAGCGTCTCGCTGGGTTCTTCCACCTTGACCACCTGGAAGCGCCGCGCCAGCGCGGCGTCCTTTTCGAAGTACTTCTTGTATTCGCTCCAGGTGGTGGCGGCGATGGTGCGCAGTTCGCCGCGCGCCAGCGCCGGCTTGAGCAGGTTGGCCGCATCGTTCTGGCCGGCCTGCCCGCCCGCGCCGATCATGGTGTGGGCTTCGTCGATGAACAGGATGATGGGCGTGGGGCTTTGCTTGACCTCGTCGATCACGCTTTTCAGGCGGTTCTCGAACTCGCCCTTGACGCTGGCGCCGGCCTGCAGCAGGCCCATGTCCAGCGTGCGCAGCGCCACGCCGGCCAGCGCCGGCGGCACGTCGCCGGCCACGATGCGCAGCGCCAGGCCTTCGACCACCGCGGTCTTGCCGACGCCGGCCTCGCCGGTCAGGATGGGGTTGTTCTGGCGCCGCCGCGTCAGGATGTCGATCATCTGCCGGATCTCGGCATCGCGGCCGATCACCGGGTCGATCCTGCCTTCGCGGGCGCGCTCGGTCAGGTTGGTGGTGTACTGGTCCAGCGCCGGCGTCTTGGACAGCGCGGCCGCGGGCGTTGCGGCCTCGCCCTGAACGGCGTCGTCGCCCAGCGCCACCGATTGGCCGGCCTCTTCCGAGCCGGCCGTCAGGGCCGCGAAATCGTGCTTCAGCTCTTCCAGCCGGAACGACTCGAACAGGCGCGAGCCGCGCCGCGCCAGCGCCGCCAGATCCGGCTCGGTCAACAGCGCCAACAGCAGGTGGCCGGAACGGATGCGGGTCGTCTGCGTGTCCAACGAGGCGATCAGCCAGGCATGCTCGAACAGGCGCGGCAGGTGCGGCGAAAACACCGGGGTGCGGGTATTGCCGTTCTTGAAGCCGCGGATCTCGGCGTTCAGGTCGGCCTCCAGCACCGAGGCCTCGATGCCGCTGCGGCGCGCCACGATGCTGAAATCGCTGGCGGGCTTTTCCAGCAGCGCCAGGAACAGGTGTTCCAGGTCCACCTCGTAGTGGCCTTGCGCCATGCACAGGCTGGCGGCGCGCTCGGCGGCCTGGCGGCAGGTCTGGTTCAGTTTCCCGATCAGGGTTTTCAGGGGAGTGGCCATGTTCTGGGTTGTCTTGTTCTCAGTGGATGGTGTGCAGTTCGTAGCTGGCGTCGTCGCGATCCGACGCCGACGGTTCGGTGCAAAGAAAGGAATTCCAGCCCAGGCGCGCGCCGCCGCCCTCGGCGTCGCCGCCCAGCGCGCTGCCGGCGACGTCCTCCTTGGCCATCACCAGCCGCACCTCGTATTCGAAGCTGAGCCCGCCGAACATCGTCAGCAGTTTCTCCAGCGCCTGGGCGCGGGCGCCGCCGGGCAGGAAATCGGCGAACGCCGAACTGGACAGCGGGCCGATCCACAGCCGGATGCGCAGGTCGCGCTGCCAGATGCGCTCGCCCGCCATGGCGGACACGCCCAGCACCGCGCCGGGACGGCCCAACTGGGTGCGGTTTTCGGGCGGCACGTGGTACCAGCGGCCGACGAACTGTTCGACCCGCAAGCTGACCTGGAAATAGTCGGCCAGCACCCGCTGCAGGTACGCGGCCGACACCGGCCGCTGCCGCGCCGCCGCCGCGTAGTGCGCCAGCGATTCGTCGAACACGCGGCCCTCGCCGGCATGCAGGCGGTCGCGCAGCGCCGGATGCCCTACCCCGCCCAGCGCCAGCAGCAGCGGCAGGTAGTGATGGTCCTGTTCGGTCTCGTGCCGCAGCGGCATGCGGTACTTCTTCCAGGCCGCGTAGAACAGCGCCGCGGCCCGGTTCGAGAAGATGTCGAAGAAGGCGCGGGCGCCACGGTCGCGCGTGGCGCTTTCGCGGTGGCTCAGGATCTCGGAGTAATGCAGCGGCAAGGCGCCCTGCCCGCCCAGCAGGCCGAAGAAGGCCGGCTCGATCTCCACCCGTCCCAGCGTGCCGGCGGCCAGCGCCGCCAGTCGCGCGTCGGCGTCGTGCAGGGCCTGGCCGTTCTTGTCGAAGGCGGTCAGCCCCGCGATCTCGCTGGCCGGAAAACCCAGCGACGACGAGTTGACGAAGCGCAGGTGCGCCGGCACGGCATTCCTGGCGCGCGTGCCTTCCTGGCGTGCGAACCACAGTTCCAGCACCCGCACGGCCTGGAAGAACTTGAAGCGCTGCGGCTCGGCCAGCAGCGATTCGATTACGCTAGGATCGCGTCGCCGTTGCATGGGGGACACCGTAGGATTTCTTCCGCGCCGCGGCGCGACAGCACCACCAACTGCACGAAGCTGTTGGCGTGCACGTAAAGGCCGAAGAAGCGGTTGAGCACCGCCACGAAGGCATGCAGGCTGGTGCCCACGAAGTTTTCTTCATTGATCGTCAGCCGGATCTCGATGCCGCGCACGAAGGTCGCGAACGGCTCGCCCGGCATCCAGTGGGTGGCGGGCTTGTAGTCCAGCCCCACCAGCCCTTCGATCTGGCGCGCGGCCACCGCCGCGTGCGACAGGTCGTACAGGCGCAGGGTTTCCTTCAAGGCCGGCAGGCCGCTGTGCACCAGCGACAGGTGGTTCAGCGCCAGGTGCGAGATCAGGCGCCAGTGCGCCGCGCGGCCCTGCTGGAAGCGGTGCGTATGGGTCGGGCGGCGCAGCATGCGGATCTCGCGCGCCACCGAGCCGCCTTCCAGGAACAGGTCGCCGCCGGGCTGGCCCACCGCCAGGTGCGACGGCAGGTCGCGATTGGTGCAGGTCAGCTCCAGGCTCAGCGTTTCGGTCTGCGGCAGGGCCGGATTGAAGTCGATGTCGACGATGGACATCTCCATTTCGTAGCCCGGGCTGCGCTCGGCCACCATCGAATCGCGCCGCGCGGTCCAGTAATGGCTGGCGCCCTCGGGCGTCTCGCCGTGGTGCAGCGAATAGAACGGCCGGAACTCCACCACCGAATCGCCCTGCGCGTTCTGCCGCACCAGCCGCACGCGGTCGATGGAATAGACCTCGTAGCCGTAGGCCCGGCGCGCATCGGCCACCACCGGGTAGGAGGCCGCCGCATGCGTGACGCGGATGGGATCGGCGCGCTGCTCGAACAGGTTGATCACCGGCGTGCAGCCCAGCCGGAAGTTGTCGGCCGAGGCCGATTCCAGCAGGCGCGCGGTATTCGAATCGGCGCGCAGCCCCTTGACCGGCAGGTGCAGCGTGAATTCGCGCAGCGGCCCGACCGCGCGCCGCAGCGCCGCCAGGTCGATGTCGACGAAGTTGAATTTTTCGGAAAAGACGAAGTACTCGGCCAGCAGCCGGTAGGCCGGATGCGAGCTGGCCGGAAAATCGATCAGCGCGTCGTCCTCGGCCAGTCCCACCTGGGCCAGCGGCACGTCCGGCAGCCGGTTCCAGCGGCCGGGTTGGGTCTCGATGTAGGCCGCCGCGGTGCGCAGGAACAGGCAGTCGCGCAGCGCTGCCACGAACGACGGCTCGCCATGCAGATAGACCCGCAGGCGGTCCACGGCCAAGGTGGCGAAGCTCTGCGTTTCGGCCAGGCAGGCCAGCGTCAGCGACAGGCGGCCGGTCACGCCCGGCGGCAGTTGCGTGGCCGATGGCGCGTTGGCGGTCGAGGCGAACGTGGCCTGGCGGATGGCCACCGGCGCCAGCGTCACGTCGTAGGCCGTGCGGAAGCGGCAGGCCACGCCGCGCACGGCGTGCGATTTCAATTCGGTGCCCCGCGCCACGCGCACCGGCGCGGTCAGTTGGGCCGCCACCCCGCCCATGTCGAACTGCGCGATCGAACACGCCGGAAACGGCCGCAGGTAATGCGGATACATCACTTCGAACAACGCTTCCGTGAATTCCGGATAGTCGTCGTCCAGCTTCTTGTTGATGCGCGCGCCCAGCAGGGCGAATGATTCGATCATCCGCTCGACGTGCGGATCCTCGCAGGTCTCTCCCGACAGCCCCAGGCGCGCGGCGATCTTCGGATAGCGCTGGGCGAAATCCCGCGACGAGCCGCGCAGGAACCCCAGCTCGCGTTCGTAATACGGCAGCAGTTCTTCCATCTTTCCCTTCCTCGCCGGCGGCTGGCCGCCGGCGCCCGCGTGCGTTTATGTTGTCAGGCGGCCGCCGCGGCCTTGGCCCAGCCCTTGCTGACCGAATACTGCAGCGTCGACGGCTGCAAGGTCGCGTCGAACGTCACCGGCTCATGGGCCGGGCCGACGTCCAGCATCGCGGTGATCGCGAAATACAGCACCGAGGTGGCGCGGCTGTCGACCTGGAGCACCACGCGCACGTGCGTCAAGCGCGGCTCGTGGCGGGCGATGGCCTGCTCCAGCGACCGGCAGATGAATTCCCGGTCGTAGTGGCTGGCCAGGCTGAGCCCGGAGAAATCCGACAGCCCGTAGGTCAGGATCGACCGCTGGCAGTTCGGATAGCGCTTGAGCGACTCCTCGGTGAAGACCATGCGGGTATTGAGCAGGGCCTCGATGTCGCGCGCGACGGTTTCCTTGATTTCCTCGACGGACAGGCGCCGCAGCGCGTGCGGCGCCGGGCCGTCCCCGTCGAACAGCTTGTCGAACAGGCTGGGTTCGAATCCCTTCATCACGGACCTCTTTCAGGAAAACCGCGGCCCGGGGACGAGCCGCGGCCTTCGCCTTGCCGCGCGGTCGGGATCAGACCGAGTAGGTCTTGTCGTTCTTGGTCAGGCTCCAGGCGCCCTGGGAATTGCCGCCCTGGTTGCCGCCGACCTTCTGCTGCGTGTACTTCCACTGGACCGCGGCGTACTTCAGCGAGAACGATTCGTGCGGCAGGCCTTCGCTGACCACTTCCGGCGCGACGCGCGAGATGATCACGTACTTGAGCTTGATTTCCAGGTACTTGACGCGGTTGCCTTCGCCGTCGGCGCGCAGGAAGTCGATGGTCACTTCGTCAAAGGTCGTGCCGCCCGAAGCGTGCTGGTAGAGCAGCGGGCTGACCACGTCCAGGTCCTTGGTGAAGACCATTTCGCCATGCTCGGTGCGCTCGGCGGTGTGGCCGCCCGAGGTCGAGGCGGTGGCCGACCGCGGCTGGATGATCTCGTGGCGCCACGAGCCCACTTCGATCCAGTCCGGGTGATCCTTGTCCTGGGACTCGCCCTTGAGCGCGGGATTGCCGAATTTGACGTAGATGTCCTTCATTAAAGTACTCTCCGGTTAATAGCTTTGGATCAGACGGTCATCACGATTTCTGGGCCTGGGCGGGCAGTTCCGCCACCAGACGCAGGGAAATCGACAGCTCGTCGAGTTGGAAATGCGGCCGCAGGAACGCCACGGCCCGGAACACGCCAGGACGACCCGGCACTTCGGCAACCTGCACCGATGCTTCCCGCAGGGGGAATTGCGCTTTCTGCTCCTGGTTCGCGTTGTCGTCCAGCAGCACGTACTGCGAGACCCAGCGGTTCAGGAAACTCTCGACCGATTGCGCGGACGCAAAACTGCCGATCTTGTCGCGCATCATGGCCTTCAGGTAATGGGCCACGCGCGACACCGAAAAGATGTACTGCAACTGCGCCGACAGCACCGCGTTGGCATTGGCGCTGTCGGTGTTGTACTTCTTGGCCTTCTGCACCGATTGCGCGCCGAAGAACGCCGCGTAGTCGGAGTTCTTGCAGTGCACCAGCGGGATCAGGCCCAGGTCGCTCAGTTCCTTCTCGCGCCGGTCGGTGATGGCGATTTCGGTGGGACACTTGAGCGCGATCTCGCCATCGTCGGTCTTGAAGGTGTGGGTCGGCAGGTTCTCGACCAGGCCGCCGCCTTCGACGCCGCGGATCGCCGCGCACCAGCCGAAGTCGGCAAAGGCCGCGGTCAGGCGTGCGCCGAAGGCCCAGGCGGCGTTGCACCACAGGTACTTGGCATGGTCGGTGCCGTCGACGTCCTCGACGAAATTGAAGCCTTCCACCGAGGTGCCCTCTTTCGGGTCGTACGGCAGGCGGCCCAGGAAGCGCGGCATGGTCAGGCCGACGTAGCGCGAGTCCTCGGAGTCGCGGAAGCTGCGCCACTTGGTGTATTCGACCGTGTCGAACACCTTGGCCAGGTCGCGCGGGCGGCCCAGGTCGGCGAAGCTGTCCAGGCCCAGCAGCTCGGGCGAGGCCGAGGCGATGAACGGCGCGTGCGAGGCCGCGGCCACGTGCGACATCTGCTCGATGAAGTACATGTCCTCGGGCTGGCGGGTGATCTCGAAGTTGCCCAGCAGCGCGCCAAAGGGCGAGCCGCCGAAGGTGCCGAATTCTTCCTCGTAGACCTTCTTGAACATCAGGCTCTGGTCGAAGTCGATGGCGGTCTGGAAGTCGCGCACCAGGTCGCGCTTGGTGACGTTGAGCACCTTGATCTTGAGCATCGGCCCGGTATTGCTTTCCTGGCACAGGTAATGCAGGCCGCGCCAGGTGCTTTCGAGCTTCTGGAACTCGGCGCCGTGCATGACTTCGCTGAGCTGGGCCGAGATCAGGCGGTCCAGCTCAGCCACGCGGGCGTCGAGCATGGCCGACAGATTGTCCGACACCACCACGGTGCCCTTCATGACTTCGCGCGCCAGTTCGCCGATCAGGTCCTTGGCGCGATCGTGTTCGGCAGTGGATTTGGCCACCCGGCTCTGCTCGACGATCTGGTCGAGCAGGCCCGAGTCGGCGGCGGCCGGGGCGGCCGCGTTCTGCGCGGCGGCGGAATTACTCATTGCTGCCTCCCTTGCCGTCCTTGCCGGCTTCGCTGGTCAGTTGCTGCAGTTTTTCCGTGCTGCTGAGCACTTCGCCCAGCAGGTCTTCCAGCTTGTCGTTGCCGGCCAGCTTGTTGCGCAGGTCGGCCAACTTGGTGCGGATCTCCAGCAATTCCTTGAGCGGTTCGATCTGCTGCACCACGGCCTCGGGGCGGAAGTCCTCGATCGAGCGGAACTTCAGGTCGACGCCGAAGGTGCCGCCCTCGTCGGTCAGGCGGTTCTTCACGCGGTACGCGGCGCGCGGCTCGAGGCCGCGCATCACGTCGTCGAAGTTGTCGACGTCGATATTGACGAACTTGCGGTCCTTCAGGCGCGGCAGCTCGGCTTCCGACTGCGCGCTGAAGTCGCCCACCACACCCACGACGAAGGGCAGTTCCTTCTGCTCGATCGCGTCGCCCTTCTCGACGTCATAGGTCAACTGGACGCGCGGCGGGCGTACTTTCTGGAGTCTTTTCTGAACGCTTTCTTTCTTAGCCATGGGGGCTCCAAGCGGATGCGTATTGACGAAGGCGAGCGGTCCCGGCCAGCCGGGTCCGGCGGGCCGATCAGGGTTTGAGGAGATTGCCGAACGGATCCGGCGCGCGGCCCGCGGGAGGGGCAGAAGTCTGGGCCGGCGGCGTGGCGCCGCCGGATTGAGCCGGCTTGGCCGCGGCGCCGGCGTTGGCGGCCGGCGTGCCGGCCGAAGGGGTCACCGCCGTACCGGTGGCGGGGGTGCCCGCGGCGGGCGTGCCCGTGGCGGCTGCGCTGTCGTTGCGCGGCTTGGGCGGCGGGCGCGTGCCGCCGCCGCGCGGCGGCTTGCGGCCCTCGGGGAACAGCACGTCCTGGCCCAGCGTTTCACGCATGGCGGCGGCCAGCGCCACCGCGTCGCTGCGGGCGTTGCCGGCCAGCAGCGCGTCGGCGCGCAGGTCGGCCAATGATTGCATGGCGACTCGCAGGCCGCCCACGGCGCGCACGGTCTTGGCGGTGAAGTCGTTCGAGTCGCGATTCAGCGCTTCGTCGGCGGCAACGATCGCTTCCCCGTATTTCTGCTCATCGAAGCGGATCTTGGCGATGTACGACCAGGGTTCGCCGCGCGACGGGTTGCGCTGCGCGATCTCCTGGAATTGGGCCACGGCCTCGTCGCCCCCCTTGTTGGCCAGCGTCTCGGTGGCCTGGGTGATCGACTGCTTGTATTCAGCGTCCGTCTGGGGCTTGTTGGTGGTGGCACAACCGGCCATTAACGCCACCATGCCACCTATGAGGAAATACCGGGAAAGTTGCATTTTTTGGGCACGTGTCTGATGTAACCAAGGGCCGCGTATTTCAACAACTTTTTGTTAGTACACCACTACAGAGGATTACGTCATGTAACTTGCGTCGAAATGTCGTGCAACGTGCCGTCATCTGTATGTTGTCGCAATCATCCGGTATAAAGAGCCATGTCAAAACATCTCAATTTATCGCGATGCTTGGCGGCCACGATGCTCATCGCGGCAGTGCCCGTCATTAATGGTTGTGCGGCGGTTTCCGCCCTTGGCGCGGTCGCCGGAATCACCGGCACGGCGCTCGATGCGGCGGGCCTGAAAAAGGACCCGAATGCGCCCACCGATGTGAAATTGGCGATACACGCCGGAGAAAATTTGAATGCGAGCAGCGGCCAGCCAACCGCCGTCGTTACGAAAGCATACTATTTGAAGAATGCCGAGGCATTTCAGCGCGCGCCGCTCACTCAATTGGTTGATACTGCGCAGGAAAAGGCGGCATTGGGCGACAGTCTCATCGCGTCGCGCGAAATCACCCTGACGCCAGGCCAGCGTTTCGAGAACGTCGAAAAGGTGCCGAAAGGCGCCGCGTACATCGCCGTTGCCGCCTTGTTTTACGCGCCCGCGCCGCAGCGCTGGAAATACGTGTTCGAGGTCAAGGAAGTCGAAGACACCGGCATCGTCCTGGGCGCGCATGCCTGCGCCATGACGGTCGCCACCGGCAAGATCGTGCTGCCGCCGGGCATGCCCGCGTTCGATCCGTCCCGGCTCGGTTCCCTGCAATGCCCGAACTGATTCCGGCGCGAGCCGCGCGTGTTCACCGCAACGTCCTCTTCATATATATAGATAGTCAATAACGAGAGCCCGCCAACGTGAGTTATTCAGCGAAGATCCTGTGGGGAGAGGGCCTGTTCCTGCGGCCCCAGCATTTTCAGCGCCAGGACGCCTACCATGAGACCCGCCTGGCGGAAATGAGCCGCGCGCTGCATCCGTATTCGTGGGGCCTGCGCGCCGCGCGTTTCGACGCCGCCGCGCTCGCCAATGGCATGTTGCGCGCCACCGAACTGTCGGCGATCTTCCCCGACGGCGAAATCTACAACGCGCCGCACAACGACGACCTGCCGCCCGCCGTGGCGCTGGACGGGCTGGACGGCGCCAGCGAGGCCGTGTTCTACCTGGCCCTGCATCCGATGAAGGACATCGGCGGCAACTACCGCGACGCGCAGCAGGCGCAGGGATTCGATGCCCGCTACGCGCACCAGGACAGCCCCGCTCCCGACCTCTACACCAATGCCAGCACCGCCGAGCTGGCGTTCCTGCGCAAGAACGTGCGGCTGCTGTCCGAACACGAGCCGCGCGATGCGCTGCTGACGATCCCGGTGGCGCGCGTGCGCCGCACGGCCAGCGCCGGTTACGAGCTGGACACCGGCTTCATCGCGCCCAGCCTCACGGTGCAGGCCTGCGGCGCGCTGTTCGAGCAGTTGCGCCGCCTGCTGGACGCGCTGCAGGCCAAGGTCAATGCGCTGTACGGTTTCCATCGCGAGCCGAACAAGAACATCATCGAGTTCCGCTCGGGCGACGTGGCCTCGTTCTGGCTGCTGCACACCGCCAACGAAGCCTATTCGGCGCTGTCGCACCTGTTCCACAACCCGCAGCTGCATCCGGAACGCCTGTTCCAGGAGATGCTGCGGCTGGCCGGCGCGCTGATGACGTTCTCTAAGGTGCACACGCTGGCCGACCTGCCGGTGTATCGCCACGAGCAACCCGGCGCGGCCTTCGCGCAGCTCGACACGATCCTGCGCGACCTGCTCGACACCGTGATCTCGACGCGCTACTTCTCCATCGTGCTGGAAGAGCTGCGCCCCTCGTTCCACGTGGGCCGCCTCGATTCCGACAAACTCGACGAGACCACCGCGCTGTACCTGTCGGTGTCCGCGGCGACGCCAGCCAGCGAGCTGGCCGAAACGGTGCCGCTGCGCTTCAAGGTCGGCGCGCCGGACGATGTCGAGAAGCTGGTGCTGTCGGCCATGCCGGGCGTGCAACTGGCCTACACGCCACAGGTGCCGCCGGCCGTGCCGGTCAAGCCGGGCGCCTGCTATTTCACCCTGCAGACGCGCGGCTCGCTGTACGACCGCATGCTGCAGGCGCGCAGCATTGCCATCTACGCGCCGTCCGGCATACCCGAGCTGAAACTGGACCTGATCGCCGTCACCCGCTGACGCGCGCCCTGTCCGCCCCTTCCCGACGCCACCCCGACATCCACTGACAGAGCCCGCCATGAACACCGCCGCGCCCTCTCTGATGCCCGCCGCCTCGCTCCCGCCGCGCGCCGCCGATTTCTACGGATCGCGCCCCGCCAAGTCACTGCTGGACCTGCTGTACGACGGCTTCCTGATGCTGTTCCTGCTCAAGAGCGGGCAGGAACCGGCCAGCGCCGCGTCGTTCTCGGCGCGGGTGCAGCAGTTCCTGGCGGACTTCGAGCGCAGCGCCAAGAAGCTCGACATACCGGCCGAGGACGTCTACGCCACCAAGTATGCGTTCTGCGCGGCGGTCGACGAAACCGTGCTGAATTCGGGCTTCTCGATCCGCGACGCCTGGATGCTGCAACCGCTGCAACTGACGCTGTTCGGCGAGCAGCTGGCCGGCGAGAACTTTTTCTCGCGCCTGGAGGACCTGCGCGCCCAGGGCGCGCCGCGGCTGCAATCGCTGGAGGTGTTCTACATGTGCCTGCTGCTGGGCTTCCAGGGCAAGTACATGATCGAGGGCCAGGAAAAGCTGGGCTACCTGACCGCGCGCCTGGGCGACGAGATCGCGCTGCTGCGCGGCAAGCGCGCCGGCTTCGCGCCGCACTGGCCGCTGCCGGACAAGATCGCCCACACGCTCAAGCGCGACGTGCCGCTGTGGAGCATCGGCGCGCTGTTCGCATTGCTGGGCCTGCTGGCCTACCTGGGCATGGCGCATTTCCTGAACGGCGACATGCAGACGGCCATGGCGCCGTATCACGACATCGTCAAGCTCGGCCCGCGCGCCGCCCACCTGACCATCTCGCTGCCCTGACGGCACACGCACACCGCCACGCACCATGATCGATCGTTCCTCCCCGCCCGCGGGCTACAGCAGTCTGGATGTCGCCGTGCTGTCCCAGAACGCCCGCCTGCTGCAAGTCGAAACGCCTTTGGGCGAAGCGCTCGTCGTCGAACGCCTGCGCCTGCGCGAAGGCGTTTCGGAACTGTTCGCGCTGACCCTGGACTGCCTGTCCGCGTCGGCCGAGCTGGACGTCGAACCGCTGCTGGGCAAGGAGATCAGCGTCAGTCTGCTGCTGGCCGACGGCGGACGGCGGCGCTGGCATGCGGTGGTGGAAGGCGTGGACGCGCTCGGCGCCGACGGCGGGCTGGCGCGTTACCGCCTGCACGCCGCGCCCTGGCTGGCCACGCTGCGGCTGCGGCGCGACAGCTTCGTGTTCCAGGACAAGTCGGTCACCGATATCCTGACCGACGTGTTCGCGGACTACCCGCTGGCCGCGTTCGCCTTCGACATCGCCGAACCGCTGGCGCCGCGCCCGGTGCGCACCCAGTACCGGGAAACCGACCTGGACTTCGTGCTGCGGCTGATGGCCGAGGCCGGGCTGAGCTTCCGCTTCGACCACCAGCAGGGTGACAGCAAGGCCGACGGCGGCGGCGCGCGCCACCGCCTGGTGGTGTTCGATGCCCGCGCCGCGCAGCCGGCCAACCCCGCCGCCTCGCTGCGTTTTCATCGCAGCGACGCCACCGAATCCGAAGACAGCGTCACGCGCTTCGGCGCGGCGCGCGAGGTCCGCGCCAACGCCGTCACCCGCGTCGCCTGGAACGACCGGACGCTGCTGGCGCACGGCGCCCATGCCGAATCGGCGCTGGACGCCGGCGCGCTGCCGCCGCTGGAAGACTACGACTACGACGGACACGGCCGCCACCCGGACGACGCCGCGGCCGAACAGCTCGCCAACCGCGGGCTGCAGGCGCACGAGGCGCGCGCGCTGCGCTTCGAGGGCGGCGGCAGCGCCCGCCAGATGATGCCGGGCCACGTCTTCGCGCTGACCCAGCACGACCGCTACGCGCAAGGTGCGGGCGCGGCGGGCGACGAGCTGGGCGGCAACCGCTACACGCTGCTGTGGGTCGAGCACGAGGCCGCCAACAACCTGGGCAGCCAGGCCGCCCAGGCGCTGGCCGCCCCCGACCTGGAGCATGGCGCCTACCGCAACGACTTCACTGCCCAGCCGGCCGCCGCGGCGCTGCTGCCCGCCTGGCGAGCCCGGCCGACGGCGCCCGAGGGCGTGACCGCCCTGGTGGTGACGGCGCAGGATGCCAGCATCACGACCGGCCGCGACCTGCGCGTCAAGGTGCAGTTCCCGTGGCAACGCGGCGAGCGGCCGCTGCCGGGCGGCCTGCGCCACCGCAGCCACGGCGACGACGCCGGCAACGCGCCGGGCGACGATCGCTCCGGCACCTGGCTGCGCGTGGCCGGCGCCCAGGCCGGCCCCAACTGGGGCGCGCATCACCTGCCGCGCCAGGGCACCGAAGTCGTGGTGGAATTCCTCGACGGCGACATCGACCAGCCCGTGGTGGTGGCGCAGCTCTACAACGACAGCGACCTGCCGCCATGGAGCGCGGGCGTGGATGGCCAGGCCAATCATCCCGGCACGCTCAGCGGCTGGCATAGCCAGGGCCTGGACGGCCAGGGCCACAGCCAGTGGCTGTTCGACGACACCGCCGGCCAGGTGCGCACGCGCCTGTCGAGCTCCATCGCCGCCTCGCAGCTGGGATTGGGCTATCTGGTCAAGCAGTCCGCCGATGACGCATCGCGCGGCGAATGGCGCGGCAGCGGTTTCGAGCTGCGCTCGGACGCCTGGACCGTCGTGCGCTCGGGCCAGGGCATGCTGCTGTCGGCCAACGCCCGCGAGGGCGCGCGCTCGACCCAGGCCGATGCACAGGAGGCCCTGGCGCTGCTGCGGGGCGCGCGCAACGCGGCGGGCCGCATCAACGACGCCGCCACCCAGCGCCAGGCGCGGCCGCTGGCGGCCAACGAGCAATACGATGCCCTGATCAAGGCGGTCGATCCCAAGGCCGACGGCCGCTATCCCGGCAGCGTCGGCGGCCAGCAGGCGGTCAAGGCCGCCGGCGGCGAGCGTGGCGGCAGCGATCCGGTCGAGCGCATCGACGGGGCCCGGATGCTGATCGACGCGCCTTCGTCGATGAACCTGGCGACACCGGCCTCGGCCGTGCTGCACGCCAGCGAAAACCTGCACGTCACCGCCCAGGCCGATGGCCACATCGCCGCGCGCCAGACCTTCGCCAGCGCTTCCGGCCGCTCGACCAGCCTGTTCGTGCAGGATGGCGGCCTGCGCGCCATCGCCGCCAACGCGCCGGTATCGCTGCAGGCCCATACCGACATGCTCGAAATGCTGGCCGGGCAGGACATCACCATCACCTCCACCACCGACAGCATCGAGATCCTGGCCAACCAGCGCATCACCCTGCAGGCGGCCGGCGGCGCCATCGTGATGGACGGCGGCGACATTGTCTTCAAGGGGCCGGGCATGTTCTCGGTCAAAGGCGCCTCGCACAACCTGATCGGCCCGGCCAGCGACGCGGCCGCCCTGCCGGCCCTGCCCTCGAGCCAGGTGGGCGATCCGATGCTGGTGACGGCGGAACTGGTGCACCGGCCGAACGCGCTGCTGCAAGCCCTGAATGGCTCCGGCCAGGCGCTCAACGCCGCGGGCGCGGCCGATGCCGCGGCAACGGGCGCCGCGCTCCCGGCGGCGGGCACCGCGACGGGCGGCGGCTCCATGCTGGGCGGCCTGGGCGCCACCCTGGCCAGCGGCGCAACGGCCGTCTCCAGCGGATTGCAGAGCGCGACGCAGACCGCGTCCGGCATGGTGGACAAGGCCAAATCCATGGCCAACGCCGCGCTCAAGCCGGTCCAGGACCTGGGCGCGATGGCGGGCAAGGCCATGGGCTCGGTGACCGAGGCCGGCTCGGGCCTGGTGTCCGGCGCCGCCGCCAGAGCCGGCGGCATGGCGCAATCGGCGCTGGGATCGGCAACGCCCTCATTGATGGGCGGCGCCACGCCTTCGTTGATGGGCGGCGCGCTTGCCAGCGCGGCGCCGATGCCCGCCGGCTTGGCCGATGCGGCCGGCGCGGTATCGCAGGCCGGCCCGATGGCGGACCAGGCCACCGCGATGGCCTCGCAAGCCGCCGCATTGAGCGGCAAGGCCGCCGGCATGCTGTCCGGCGCTTCCGGCGCGAGCGCCGCGGCGAGCACGGCCGGCGCAGCCTCCGGCGCGGCGGCATCGTCGCCGGGCGTGGCGGCGCAGGCGGCCGGCATGGCGTCGTCGGCCACCGGCGTGGCCGCGCAGGCCG
Source organism: Achromobacter xylosoxidans (assembly GCF_001457475.1). Lineage (NCBI taxonomy): Bacteria > Pseudomonadati > Pseudomonadota > Betaproteobacteria > Burkholderiales > Alcaligenaceae > Achromobacter > Achromobacter xylosoxidans. Next base: position 3,600,740 of record NZ_LN831029.1, read on the forward strand.
CCGGCGCCATGGGCAATGCTTCGGCCGCCTCCGCGCTGTCGGCGGCCTCGGGCCTGACGGCCGCGGGCGGCGGCGGTGTCGGCGCGGCCATCGGGCCGGTAATGACGCAGGCCATGGGCGCCCTGGGCGACCGCGGCGCCGCGCTGGGTTCCGCGGTGAACACCCTGCTGTCGATGCCCGACGTCAACCAGGGCAACCTGCCGGCGGTGGCCGGCGCCATCCTCGGCACGCCCGGCCTGACCGATTCGGCGGTGCCCACGGTGGTGGGCGCCATCCTGCAATCGCCCAGCATTTCCAGCGTCACCTTGCCCAAGGTGGCCGAGACCATCATGAACATCCCGGCGGTGGCCAACTCGCCCTATCCGGGCCTGGCCAAGCGGGTGATGGAAGCGGCGGGCATCAGCCTGCCGGGAACCGCCGCGCGGCCGGCCGGCCAGGACGCCGGCGCGACGCCGGACCCGGCCCCGACCTCAGCCACGCCGTCGGCCTACCGGGCCCGCAACGGCGCCAAACTGCAATACGTCAACCTGACGGAGCCTTCCGAACGCTGGAACGACGGCCAGGCGCTCAACAGCCTGGATCGCCAGACCAACAAGCCCAAGATCCATGTGAAATTCAATAAGGCCGGCCAGCACCGCTTCACCGTAAAGGTCAGCCCGCGCCCCGGCAACGCCGTGTATTCGGCGCGCGAACAGAGCCGCCAACCCCTGTACCGCGAACCCACCCAGCGCACGTACAGCTACGTCACGGACGCCGATGGCACCAAGACCGTCGACGACATCGCGCTGCCGGCCGCCGGCCTGAACACCTACCTGTTCGAAGTGATCAACGACAAGAACCAGATCATCTCGACCGAAGTGGTTGAAACCGTCCGGCGCCTGTATCTGCAGGAAATCATGCTGCCCGGCCCGGAAGCGCTGCCGCGTCCGCACGGCTTCCAGCCGACCGCCACCGAGTACGCCCGCCATGGCGTCGACGTGCTGCAATTGCCGCCGGTGAGCACTCCCGGCGATGCCAATTCCGACGTCTTCACCGAAGACGGCGAGGCGCGCCTGCGCCAACTGGCCGGCTCGGTCTATCCCCGTTCGCAGGGCCCCTCGCACGCGCCCTACACCATCGTGGTCTGCCACGTCGACCGGCTGGCGTCGATGCTGCCCGTGCAGCCGATCTACGTGCAGGCCAGCGCCGGCCCCGGCGCGCCCGACAAGGAAGTCCAGTTCGTCAGCGCCGACGGCAACGTCAGCTTCCTCTGGCACAACATCGAGCCGAATGTCGACTGGTTCCTGGAATGCCTGTTCGAATACACCGACCCGGCCGCGGGGGTGCGGCGCGTGCCTGTCGCGCGCGACCGCTTGACGCCGCTGCCCTACGATCCGGCCGAGCCCAAGGCCTGCCATGCCGTCAATATCCGCCTGGCCGGGCTGCTGCCGATACCGGCCACCGGCAGGTTGATCCTGCGCGTGCGGCTCATGGAAAGCGCCGCCGCCGGCGCGGCCTTCTACGACACCAACCTGCTGTGCGTCGCGGCCCTGTCGCCCTTCGAGCCGGTCACCATGAACTACCAGCAGGAAACGCTGGTGCACGAGATCGGCCACTTGATCGGCATGGTTCCCAGCGGCCCGGAATGGGCCCAGGCCCATCCGGACGAAGCCGACATGGATTCGTCCAGGCTCGACAAGGGCCCGTTCTTCTATTCCCAGTTCGGCAACCATTGCCACTTCGGCCTGCCCGCCAGCCAGGCCGATCCCAGCCACACCGGCGCCTGCGTCATGTTCGGCGGCGACTGCCAGAGCATCCGCTATTGCGTCCATTGCGCCAAGGCCGTGCGTAAAGTGGACATGTCCAATGGCTGGCCGTCGTTCTGACGGCCGGCGCCGACTGGCGCCGGCCCTGGCCCTGCTGCTCGCGGCCGCGCTGGCCGCCGCGCCCGCGTCGGCGCGGACCGTGGGCGGTCCGCGCGCTCCCTCCCAATCCGCTACCCAGACCGCTTCCATGAATACCGACTGGATCGACCCGCCCGCCTTCGCCACCGCGCCCATCGGCACCGTGCGCGACCATGCCTGCATCCCGCCCAACCAGGGCAGCGACGACCAACTGAACATCGCCGCGCCCGCCCGCGTGCGGCCGCAGGCATCGGGCGCCTTGGTGATTCCCGTCTGCGCCCAAGGCATCATCCCGGTTTCGCAAGACCAGAAGCTGCCGCGCTTTGTGGCGGTCGACACGCTGACCGGCAAGACCTACGAAGGCGTGGCCTACGAGTACAAGCGCCGCAGCCCGCCGCCGGGCGTCGAGGTCGACGAGATCGCCAGCTCGCGCCCGCCCAAGGGCATCCCGATCAGCCCGGGCATCAGCGTGGGCACGCAGTTCAGCACCGACCTGGCGGCGCAGGTGGGGCTGCCGAAGGAGCCGGCGAAGTACGAGGTGTATATCGAGTCCAACGGCGTGCGGTCGAACACCGTGACGATCGAGGTGCAGGCGGCGCCATGACCGCGCCCGCCAGACGCTACGGCTAGAGGTCGCCCTCGACCTTACGGCCGGGCCGGCGCCAACCCGTCCAGGTTCGCCCGCATCTGCTCCACGCGCGCCGCCGAGGCGGTGTCGGTCTTCATCTTGGCCTCCTCGGCCTTGAAATCGGTCTTGCCGAAGATGTCCTTGTCGCGCGTGCGGAAGTACAGCGTGGTGCTGGCCAGCAGGTGATCGGGCCAGCTGCTCAACATGGCGTCGTGCACCAGGAAGTCGAACAGCGCCATCACTTTGGGCGGCAGCGGATTCTTGCCGGCGCTGGCCTCGCGCCACACGTTCAGCAGCCGCTGCTCGGTGGCGCGCCTGGCCTTCATGTCGGCGAACGGATCCTTGGGCTTGTCTGCCTCGGTGAGCGTGCCGCCACCGCGGGTGATGAGCTCGTTGCGCATGTTCTGCATGTCGAGCTGGTCCTGCTCCATCCGCTCGATGGCCCGCACCGTATTCGGATTGTTGCGGCGGAATTCTTCCTTGTGGCGCTCCATGGCGGCGTCCTGGCGCTCCGCGTCCTCCAGCGCCCGGTACTCTTCCTCCAGGCGCTGCCACAGCGGCTTGAAGCGCTGCGGCGGCAGCTCGCCACGACTGGCCACGGCTCGATCCCAGCGTTCGTTCTTGAGCGCCTCCAGTTCCTTCAGGCGGGCCGTGTTCTCCGGCTTGGCCTGCTCTTCCCTGGACAGCCCCAGCACGCGGCGGTACTCCTCGATATAGGCCTTCTCGGGCGTATAGAAGTCGCGGTCCTGGATCCACTTCTCGGCGGGATCGGACAGCTCGCTCTTGAATACCGGATCCTGGTAGCGCACGGCCAGCCAGCGCAGGAACACTTCCATGTGCGGCATGAAGTCCACGCCCGGCTCGTACTTGACCACGCCGCGATACGCCTCGACCAGCTCGGTGATGCGGTAGCTCTGGCCACCGTCCTGGATGGACATGCCCATGCTGAACTTGGCGTACGTCAGCGGGCGCTTGTCGAACAATTGCTCCATGCTGTAGAAACCCACGCCGTGGCACAGGCCGAGGTTCAGCATGTCGCGCAGCGGCACCCGCGACAGTTCCGCGCGCGAGCCCAGCGACCCCTCGGGGCTGACCCCGGTGACGTCGCCGCTGGATCCCGGATAGAGATACTGTTCGCCCCGAGTCTTCTCCAGGCTGTCCAGGCGCTGGTTGGCGCGCAACTCCTGGGCGGCGGCGAAATGCACGCATTTGTCGACCGCGCCCGGCACCGTCAGGGTACGATCCTTGTGCGTCTGCTTGAGCAGATCGGTGAAAGGCAGAAAGCCCAGGAACGTGTTCTCGTCCATGATCGAGGACACTGAATCCAGCAGCCCCAGGAAGCGGATGCGGATCTCGGCCTCGCGCGCGCCGTTCTTGCCCGGAAACACCAGGTCCTTGTCGTGGCGCCGGCGGTACTTCTTGACCACGTCGTTGATGAACTGGCGCGCCATGACCCCGCCGCGGTCGCCGCCGAACACCGAAATCTCGATCCGCCGCACGTTGTTCATCTCGGCGCTGACGGCTTCATGCGTTGCGCGCAGTTGGCGCAGCGCGGCGTCCACCCGCACGTCGACCCCGGTGCCCATCAGGTAGGCCACGGTCTCGTTGTCGCGAATGACGGGCACGCCTTCCAGCGCGGTGCTCTTGGCCACTTCCTTGGCCGCCGTCCAGCCCACCTTCAGCGGGTTCTTCTTGAAGCCGGCCCAGAACCCACGCACGGTGCCCTTGGCACGGTTGGCCAGGCGTTCCGGATCCCAGGCATTCCAGATTCGCACGACCTTGTCGGGCAAGGTCTTGACGTCTTTCACCACGTCCTTGTACGCCTTGACCATAGGCTGGAATGACCCCTCCTTGATCATCTTCTGCGTGGCGCTGCGCAGGCGCTTCAAGGCATCCGTCTCGGGGATCTCGTCGGTACGGGTAATGTTCTTGACCGCGCTCTTGGCATTGTTGGCCGCTTCGCTGAGGATCTTCCGGCCGGCGACGGTCGCGCCGTAGATGAGATCATCGTTCTTGGCGTCCTCGTTGAGCTCGGTGCCCAGGCCGGAATAGTAGAACCTGAACCAATACTGGTTCACGGGACGGTCTTCATCGTCGTGGGCATAGTGCGCTTCCCAGAGCCGGCAGACGTTCGAATAGAACGTGGGGTGCTGGCTGTCCACATCCCGGCTGCGGCCGAAGCCGTCGAAAAAGAACCCGATGCGGATCACGGCGCCGCACTCCTGGCAATCCTGCCTGGGATAGGCGGCCTCGCTTTCGGCCATTTTCTTCAGAACGCTGGCGGGGGTGCGATCCACCGGCGGCAGGCTGTCAGCCATTCTTGTCTCCTGGCGCGGTTCCCGTGGCTTTCAGGTGCGCGATCTTTTCGGCCGGCAGGGCCTGCACGGCCTTGGCGAAGTCCCCGGCTTGCCGGCCGGATCTGGCCAGCAGCGCCGCGATGTCGGGATCGGCGTCGAAATTCGATGCCACCGTGAAGTAGAGGAACATGTATTGCTGCATGTCCTGCCTGTCTTCGATTCGGTATTTGGTCCAGGCCGTCCTGGCCACTTTGGCCACCACCCGACGCACTTCGGCGCTGCTGCGGTAATCGCCCAGGGCGTCGCGATGCTGGGCGTACAGCCAGCGCGTGACCTCCACGATGGGGATGCGCACCTGCCCCAGCAACTTGCGGCTCAGCGCCAACTCCATGTGCTCGTCGGGATAGATATGCAATTCCAGGTACAGCGGGCCGTCGCCCGGCGGGATCTCGGCCGCCGGGAAATGCACTGGCGTCTCTTTGTTGAAGATCACCTGTTCCAGCTTGCCGTCGAACATGTGCTGGCGGACTTCCTCGCCGTCCGCGCCGCGCCAGGCCACCTTGAAATCGGTGCCCTTGAGGCTGTAGCAGCAGGTCACCGAGCCCTCGCCGCCTCCCGCACCGATGGAACCGGTGGCGGCCGAACTTCCGTGGGTATCGGTGATCTGGACGCGGTCCAGGTCCCAGGGCGTGTAGTTGTACGCCACGAACGACAGCCCCTGATAACTGGGCTCGCCATTGCATCCCGCCAACATCCCCAGCCACAGCAGCAGGACGACCAAGCCCTTACGCATGCAACACTCCCTGTTCCGCTTCCCGTTCCTGTTCCGCCCGCAGCAGCGCATCCCACACCGCGTCGGGCACGTGTGCCAGCGCCTGCGACAACCCCTCGCCCTGGAAGTCCCGCAGCGCCGGCGCGATCGCCTCGTGTTCGTCAAAGCGCGGGGAAATGGTGATGCCCCACGCCACGTAGTCCAGCATGTCGCGCTCGCTCTCGATACCGTAGGCCCGCGCCCGCGCCATCTGTTCGGCCACGCGCGCCACCAGTTCGTCCTGCCGCAGTTCGCCGCCCAGCACGCCCAGGTAGATGCGGCGGATCTGCACGGCCAGCTTGTCCGGATAGTCCAGGTCCAGCAGCGCCTGGTGCTGCGCCAGCGTGAACGGCTGCTGCCGCGGCGCATCGGCGGCGGGCCGCTGGCCCGGGCCGGCCCACTGCGCCATGGTGCCGTCGCGGCGCGCGTAGCGCAGCAGATTGAACGGCGCCAGGAAGCGCGCGCGCTCGGACGGCGTCCAGACCTGGAAGGCGCGGTCGAGGATGCGGCTGTCGTACAGGTGCAGGTAATACTCGCGGCCGTCAGGCAAGCCGTATTCGCCGTGATAGGCGAAATGCGCCATCAGTTCGGCCAGCGGCAAGGGCGACACGAGATGCGTCAGCGCGTACGCGCCGCCCTCGGCCTGGTGCAGCCGCTTGAGCAGCCGCAGCAATTCCGAGGTCCGCGGCTGCGACGGGCCGCGCCACAATTCGAAGCGGCTCAGGTCATCGACCTCGATCAGCAACGGCGCGATGTCTTCGTAGATCGCCAGCTCGGTGCCGACCCAGATCGACCCAAAGCTGAGGTCCGCGCTGGCCCGGATCGGGCCGGCCAGTTCGGCGTGGCCGCGCAAGTCCACCAGCAGGTAGGTGTTCAAGCTGGCGCCGCCGGCGGCCAGTTCGCCGGCCTGCGCCAGCGTGTCGTTGAGACGGGATTCCCAATCCATCATGCCGCGCCCCTCACGCCTTGTCGGTGATGGACTGCACGCCATCCTGCGCGTCCAGCACGCACTGCTTGCAGACGGTGAATTGCGGGAAGGCGTAAGGCAGCCGGTCCGGTCCGGCGAACTGCTTGTTGCCGGTCTTGACGTCGATGCGGCCCGGCGCGGTGACGGTGATGTTGCCGCCTTCGAGCACGATGCTGGCGCCCGCCGCCGTGGCAATGCGGATGCGCTTGGGCGCGGCATACTCCACCGCGCTCTGGGCGCTGCCGATCTTCAGGTCCTGCTGCGCCTGCACGCGCAGGATGTCGTGCTGCGCCTGGATGTCGACGTTGCCCTTGGCCGAGATCAGGTCCAGGCCCGATTCCGCGCCGCCCTGCTGCAGGCCGGCCACGATGCCCAGGCCCTGGCCGGTATGCAGGCGCAAGGCGCCCATCACCGCCAGGTTCTGGTCCTTGCCCGCGGACCAGTGCACCGCCTCGCCGGCGGTGTACTGTAAATGCTGGCCGGCGACCTGCGCCAGGCCGGCGCGCGCCGCCATCAGCACCACCGGGTCGGTGGCATGCGGCACCTTGCCCTGCGCCGCGGCGGTGTGCTTGGCCGACGCGTCGCCGCGCGCCCCGCCCAGGCTCTCGCCCGCCACGGTGCCGGAGACCGCGCGGTGCATCGCCGCCAACGGCGCCTTGTCGCCATCGAGCACGCTGGCGCCGGGGCCGCGCGTGCCCTGCACCGTCGCCAGCCGCAGGCCCTGGTGCGCGCCCACCACGCCATCGAGCGAACGCGCCATCTGGTCGGTCTGGCCGGCCAGCGCCTGCACCCCGGCGGCGTCGCCGATGGCGCTGGCGTTGGCGCCGGTGGCGCTATAGGTGCTCAGCAGCACGCCGGCGCCGCCGCGCACCGCGCCATAGCCGTCGGTGCGCAATTCCGCGCCCAGGCCGCGCAGGCCGCCGCGATAGTTGCCGGCCTGGTGGATCAGGTGGCCCAGGTTCAGCTCGCTGGCCTGCTCGCTGCTCTTGATCTGCATGCGCAGCTGGCCGTCGGTATCGTCGAACACGATCTGGTTGTAGCCGGAGCCGCCGAATTCCTTGCTCTTGAAGCCGCTCAACGCGGCCGCGTTGCGGTGGTTCTCGTCGCCGCCGGCCGCGCCATGCCAGGCCGGCGCATTGCCGGACGCCAGGTTGGCCTGCGCGCTGGGCGCGCCATCGCGGGCCGCGGCGTAGACCTGCGTGTCGGCCTTGGCGCCCTGGCGGCCGCCGGGCGTGGCCGGCGTGCCGCCTTCGCCGCGGCCGTTGTACAACGCGCCCACGACGATGGGCTGGTCGATGTCGTCGTCCAGGAAACGCACCAGCACTTCCTGGCCGATGCGCGGCACGAAACTGATGCCCATGCCGGCGCCCGACTGGCGCTGCGCCACCCGTACCCAGCGGCTGCGGGCTTCGCCATCGGCGCCGCTCCCTTGCCAATGGAAGCGGATGCGCACGTCGCCGCGCTTGTTGCGCAGGATCTCGTCCTGCTCCTTCGGCTGGGTGCCGCCTTCGGCATCCGTCACGACGGCGGTATGCACGCCGTGCACCGAGGGCGCGCCCGCCAACCGCGCGCCGCGGGCGCTTGGCAACGGCGGCCGCCAGGGGCGGTCGCAGCGCACGGCCTCGAAACGGTTGGCATAGCCGACCTCGCGCGCCTTGGCCAGCACCGCCGGGTCCACGCGCAGCGACACGGCTTCATGCGGTTCGGCGCCCGGCGCGGCCAGCGCGTCGCCGTCCAGCACCAGGTGCGCATCCAGCCCTCCCAGGCGCTGGGCCAGCGAGGCCCGCGTCTCGGGCGGCAGGTTGTTGATGCCCGCGTGTTCGACGCGATCGAGCGCGAACTCCGGTTCGAAGCCGCCTTCCCCGGCCGGCCCCAGCGGCGACAGATCCCGCAACGTAAAACGCGTGCCGGAACGGAAGGTGCGCACCACCCCCAGGCCGACGAAGGTCTCGGCCCGGGCGCGCAGGGCTTCGGTCGCCAGATTGGCCTGGCGCCGCGCCTGCGCTTCATCGGCGAAACCACCGTGGCCGGCGACCTCGTACCAATCCAGCCCCGCGGCGTCGTCCTGGCCGCTGGCCGGATTGACCAGCGCCTGCGCCGCCACCGCGCGCTTGCCGCTGTCGTGCCAGCCCAGCACGGTGATGCTGTCGGGCACGCGGCGGCGCTGGCGCGCCAGCATCTGCACGGTGTCGCGCGACTCGGTCGCGGCGGCCCGCTGGAAGCGGATGCCGCCGCCGGCGGACTCGGCGTCTTCGGCCAGGCCGCGGCTGTCGGCGAACAACTGCACCACGTGGCGCGCCGGCACGCCGGCGTCTTCCAGCACGGTCCAGCCCAGGCCGGCCTCGGCCAGCAGGCGGGCAATGAAGTCGTAGTCGGTCTCGCGGTACTGCGTGGTGTAGGGACGCGGCGCCAGGTCGGCCAGCGCCGCCTCCACGTCGCCGGCGACGCGGTAGACATACCCTTCGTAGCCGTCCAGCACATGGCGCACGATGTCCAGCACGGGCTTGGCCTCGAACACGCGGCTGGCGCGCCGCTGCGTGGCCAGCCACAGCCATGGCACCACCGTCAGCCGGTAGCGCGCCAGGCCGGCGTCGCCGGACAGCAATTCCGCTTCGCGGACGACGCCGCTGCGCCCGGCGCGGCTGCCGTCGGCGCGGGTGGTCCACAGCGTGACGGGCCGCGAGATCATGTCCTGCAAGGACAGGCCGGCGTTGTCGGACAGCGCCACCACGCGCCATTGCCCCACGCCCGAGAGCGCTTCGCGCGCGACCCAGCCTTCCACCTGCAACGACGCGAGCGCGCCCTCGCCCTGCAGGCCGTAAAGGCGGGCATCGGAATTGAACAGGCCGGTGTTCGCGGTCGGATCCATTGCGGGAAAACCTAGGTCAGGCGCGCTCACGGCTCGATGTGAGCTTGCGCATTGGGACATTCCGGAGCAGTGCCCCAGTGGCCCGCGCAAACGCGCAGGCGGCATTGTTCGCTTTCAAGAAAGCCAAGCTTGCGGCATTCCGCCAGGCGCGCCGACAGCGGCGACCCCGGCAGCTCGCGGATGAAGATACCGTCGGTCTTGTAGACCTTCGTGCCCGGCGGCGACGCGGGCGGCAGGCCATACGACATCAGGGTCGCCAGCAGGGCGGCGTCGCTGTCGTTGCGGGGCGCCGCCTTGCCGCGCGCCGGCGCGGTCTTCGAAGTAGCGGCCGGCGTGGCCGCCGCGGCCGGGCCGGGGGCCTTGGCGGTGGCCGCGCGCGGCGTGGCGGAGGCAGGCTTGGGCGGGGCCGCCGTCACCGCCAGCGCGGCCAGCGGGTTGGGCACGTCCGCCTCGGACGGGCGGGTCAGTTGCGCCAACGGATGATCGTCGATGATGGCCGCGGCATTCGAGGGCGCGGCATCGGCATTCGCGGGCATGCTCGCGCGCGGCGCTGCCGGCATACCGGCAGCGCCCGCGTTGGCGGCGGGCGCCTGGGTCTGAGTCTGGGTCTGAGGCTGGGATGGGCGCGGCGCGTCGCCATCCACGCGCGCCACCACCACCGGCAATTGCGCCGTGTCATACACCGCCCACAGTCCCGCGCCGGCGGCGCCCAGGAACAGCAGCAGCAACACCAGCAGCGGCGTCCTGGAACGTTGCCGGACAGGCAGGTGCTTGACCTCGGCATCGGGCACGCGGCCTTCGAGCGAGGCAAGAATGCGCGACGACTGCGGCTCATCCACGGCGGATGAACGCCCCGCCAGCAAGCTGGGAATGGCGGGCGGAGGTCGCGATTTTTTTTCGTCTTCTGCCATGCGAGGTTCCGTGTCGGCAGGGGCTTGGTCGGCCCCTATTAACCAAGGTGATCGAGAATACCCGATGACATCTTTTAGATCACGGCATCTTGTTACGATTCCTAAAGCATCGACGCTGTCTGCAACGCCCTGGCGCTTGCCTCAATCACGAATAGAACAAAAGATTACGCCTTCGTGATTGAGGGATACCGTTGCTACTTCTACTGCCCCTATATTTTCTGCTCGCGATCGGCGTCTCCGCGCTGCTGGTGTTCCCGTCTTTCAGGGCCGGGACCGCGCGGGGCGCGCGCGCGTTCGCACAGGGAATACGCCGCCGCGTGGCGCGCGGCGCGGGGCAGGCGGGCGGCGTGGTGGGCGGCTCGGCGCAAGTGGTGCGCGCCGGCGTCGGCAAGGCCGGCAACACGTTTTCGGCGTACCGCTGGCAGATCGCCGCCGGGCTCGCGGTGGTGCTGCTTCCGTCCCTTTTCGCTTTCGTCATGCGACACAATCACACATTTATTTACGAGGATCGGATGGCCGGTCCGGACCCGCGCATCCAGGCGCTGTTGACGGGCGAACGGCTGGTCCCGCCGCCACCGCTGCCGCCCGAAGTGTTCACCACGCGCGAGGTGGAACTGGTGCGTCCCAACCTGGGCGGCGCCAGCCGCGACTGGAATCTGCTGGACGCCGACTACCGTCAGCGTCTGCTGGCGGCCTACCGCGTGATGCGCGAAGAACATGGCTATGAAATGGTGTTGATCGAGGGCTACCGCAGCCCCGAGCGCCAGGAGGAATTGGCGAGCAAAGGCTCGCACGTGACCAACGCCGGCGCCTACCAGAGCTATCACCAGTACGGGCTGGCCGCCGACAGCGCGTTCCTGCGCGACGGCAAGGTGGTGGTCTCCGAGAAGGACCCGTGGGCCATGCGCGGCTACGAGCTGTTCGGCGAAACCGCCGAACGCGTCGGCCTGACCTGGGGCGGACGCTGGAAGCTGATGGACTTCGGCCACACCGAGCTGCGCCGCCCGGGCGTCATGCGCCGCGATACGGGGGCCGCGCAATGATCCGATCATCTTGCGCCGCTACCCTGCCCCTCACGCTTACTCGAACAACCGACCACCGCTACGAACCCACATGACCCGCTTTCTCAAAACCGGCCTGCTGCTGGCCCTGGTCTTCGGTGTGGTCTGGCTGGCCGTCATCATCTGGTGGCAGGAATCGCGCACGCTGCCCACGGGGCTCGACATCGGCCTGTACCTGTTCGCGCTGCCGCTGGCGCTGATCGCGGCCGGCTGGGCCGGCCTGCGCATCGCGCGCGCGCGCCGCGAAGCCCGTGCCGCCGCCGCCGCAGCCCCCGCCGACGCACCGGCCGCGACGTCCGCCGCGGCGGCGCCCGCCATTACCCGGCTGGTGGCCCTGGCCGGCGCCGCGCGCGCCGCGCCCGGCAGCGACCCCGCCGCCATCCACGCCGCGCTGGCCAAACAGCAGCGCCCGGACCTGGACGAAACGCTCAAGAATGCGCGCGGCTATCCCGTCTTCAGCGCCCGTGCCGCGCACCTGGACAGCGATGCCCTGCGCGAGATCGCCGAAACCGACGACACGCCGGCGGCGGCGCGCACCGAGGACTGCCTGCGCGCCACCGCCCTGTTGTGCGAAGTGATCGAAACACTGTCACGCGATGCCCGCGCCCACGTGCTGGAGCACGGCACGCCGGAGCGCGACGACGACTGGCCCCTGTTGCAGCTGGAACTGCTGCTGCCGGCCCAATGGCCGTCGGCCGCGCGCGAACACGCCCAGGCGCGGGCGCGGCAGGCCGCGGCCTGGCCCGCGGCGCGCCTGGGCCTGCGGCCGCACGAGGCGCGCGACGCCTTGGCCAGCGACGGCCTGCTGCGCGAACTGGCGCTGGAGCCAGCGACGGCCGCCCGCGCGCCGCTGCGCATCGTGGCCGCGGCCGATTCGTTCATCGACAGCCATGTGGTGGGTGAATGGGACGCCGGCGGCCTGCTGGTCGGCAACGGCAATCCGCAAGGGCGCGTGCCCGGCGAAGCGGCCGCCGGCCTGCTGCTGGACCTGAACCTGGCCCCGCCCGCGACGCCCGGCAATGGCGCGCCCGCCGCGCCGCCGGCGGGCGCCTTCGCGCTGACGCTGTCACCCATGGCGCATCGCGCCACCGGCGCCGATGACCGCGGCGCCGCCAACGAACCGATACTGGCCGAGCTGACGACCCGCTTCCTGGAACAACATGAACGCCGCGCGCAGGACATCCGCGCGCTGGTCAGCGACGCCGACCATCGCGGCAGCCGTCCGCTGGAAGCCGCGGGGCTGGCCAGCACGCTGTTCACCACCCTCGACCCGAACCAGGATTGCCTGGCGGTCGGCGGCGCCTGCGGCTATACCGGCGCCGCCGCGCACCTGCTGACGTTGTCGGTCGCCGCTGAAGCCTGCGCCCAGGCCGAGGCGCCGGTGCTCGCCGTGATGACCCAGGACCCCATGTTGCGTACGCTCGCGCTGCTGTCCCCTTCCCCCTCCGCCTGACCCCCATAAGAAAAGCCAGAATCATGCGTAGCCCTTCAGGTTTCTTTTCCGGTATCTCCAGCGCCCTGAGCGAAGGTCGCCATTGGACCTCCCGCGCCCTCGGCAATCCGCGCCTGTTCATGGCGATCGGCCTGATCGCCCTGGTCGTGTTCCTGTTCCTGTTTGCCGACACCGTCGAGATCGGCCTGGCCTGGGCCGGCATCGCGCTGGGAATATTCCTGTTGCTCTGGCTGTGCGCCTATCTGTGGCGCCGGCGCCGCGCGCGCCGCGCCAACAAGAACCTGGGCGACATGCTGGAGCAGCAGGTGCAGACGGGCAGCGCGGCCGCCAATCGCGGGGACGTGGACGCGCTGCGCACGCGCCTGGTGCAGGCGGTGCGCACCATCAAGACGTCCAAGATCGGCCAGGTGTCGGGCAACGAAGCGCTGTACGAACTGCCCTGGTACATCGTGATCGGCAACCCCGCCGCGGGCAAGAGCAGCGCGGTGATCAATTCCGGCCTGCAATTCCCCTTCGCCGACAAGAACGGCGCGGCGGTGCGCGGCGTGGGCGGCACCCGCAACTGCGACTGGTTCTTCACCACCGAAGGCATCCTGCTGGACACGGCCGGCCGCTACTCGGTGCACGAGGAAGACCGCAATGAATGGATGGGTTTTCTCGACCTGCTCAAGCGTCATCGCCCCAAGGCGCCGATCAACGGCATCATCGTGGCCGCCAGCATCGACGAGCTGACCGGCGCCGGGCCGGAATTCGCCATCAACCTGGCCAAGAACCTGCGCCAGCGCGTGCAGGAACTGACCGACCGGCTGGAAGTGTTCGCGCCGGTCTACATCATCTTCACCAAGGCCGACCTGATCTCGGGCTTCAGCGAATTCTTCTCCGACAGCGACCAGCGCGAGCGCGACCGCGTCTGGGGCGCCACCCTGCCCTACGGCGCGGAAGAGAACCGCGACGTGCTGGCCCTGTTCGACGAACGCTTCGATGAACTGTACGAAGGCCTCAAGGAAATGGGCACGGCGCAGATCTCGCTGCGCAACAACCGCGAACTGCCGCCGGGACTGCTGACCTTCCCGCTGGAGTTCGCCGGCATCAAGCCGGCGCTGCGCACCTTCCTGTCGACGCTGTTCGAGACCAACCCGTTCCAGTACAAGCCCGTGTTCCGCGGCTTCTACTTCACCAGCGCGCTGCAGGAAGGCGTGTCGCAAAGCACCTCGACCGAACGGCTGGCCGAACGCTTCGACCTGCGCCCGGCCGCCCGCGGCCAGGCGCGCAACGTGTCCTCGCACAACGGCTTCTTCCTGCGCGACCTGTTCTCCAGCGTGATCTTCGCCGACAAGACGCTGGTGCGCCAGCACGCCAGCCCGGCCAAGACCCGCATGCGCTACCTGACCTTCTTCGGCCTGGTGCTGGCGCTGGGCCTGGTGCTGGGCGGCTGGAGCTGGTCGTACCTGGGCAACCGCCAGCTGGCGCAGAACGTGCAGGCCGACCTGGACAAGGTGGTGCGCCTGCAAAGCGAGCGCACCGACCTGCAGAGCCGCCTGGAGGCCATGGAGATCCTGCAGGACCGCATCGAGCAGCTGGACCGCTATTCGTCCAGCCGCCCGTGGTCGCTGGGCCTGGGCCTGTACCAGGGCGACGTGCTCAAGGAGCGCCTGCTGGCCGAGTACTACAACGGCGCGCGCCAGTTCATGCTGAGCCCGGTCAAGGCCAGCCTGGAGGACTTCCTGGCCAAGGTCGACATGTCCGGCGCCGCGGCGGCGGCCGGCGGCGCGCAGCAGCCGGCGCCGCAGGCGGTGCGCGCCTCGCACGTCCCGGGCGGCGACACGCTGTTCCAGGATGCCTCGCCGACCAATGCCGACGACGCCTACAACGCGCTCAAGACGTACCTGATGATGGCCAATCGCCAGCACGTCGACCCCACCCACCTGTCCGACCAGATCACGCGTTTCTGGCGCGGCTGGCTGGAGACCAACCGCGGCGCCATGCCGCGCGACCAGCTGATTCGCAGCGCCGAACGCCTGATCTCGTTCTACGTCAGCCGCGCGCCCGACGCCGGCTGGCCGCAGATCGACACCAACCTGGCGCTGGTGGAAAAGACCCGCGCCAGCCTGCGCGCCGTGATGCAGGGCATGCCGGCGCGCGAACGCGCCTACGCCACGCTCAAGGCGCGCGCCGCCACGCGCTTCCAGACCATGACGGTGGCGCGCATCGTCGGCGAGAACGACGCCGGCGTGGTGGCCGGCAGCTACGCCATCCCCGGCACCTTCACCCGCGAGGCCTGGGAGCAGTACATCCAGCCCGCCATCAACGAGGCCGCCAAGAAGGAAGTGCAGACCAGCGACTGGGTGCTGGGCGTGAACGCGCGCGACGACCTGACGCTGGACGGCAGCCCCGAGCAGATCCAGAAGAGCCTGGCGACGATGTACAAGACGGAGTACGCCCAGGAATGGCAGAAGTTCCTGCGCGGCGTGACCATCAAGCCCTTCACCAGCTTCGAGCAGTCGGTGGGCGCGATGAACCGCCTGGGCGACCCGCAGACCTCGCCCATCGCCAAGCTCATCAACACCGCCTACGAACAGACCTCGTGGGACAACCCGTCGCTGGTCAACGCCGGTCTGCAACAGGCGCAGAGCGGCGTGGTCGGCTGGTTCAAGCGCGTGATCCTGCGGCAGACGCCGCCCGCGCCCACGCCCGCCACCACCGCCAACGGCGAAGCCATTCCGATGGGTCCGGTGGGCCGCGAGTTCTCGGACGTGGCGCGCCTGGTGGTGACGCGCGAGAACCAGTCGCTGCTGGGTAACTACATGGGCGCGCTGTCCAAGATCCGCACGCGCTTCAACCTGCTCAACAACCAGGGCGACCCCGGCCCCGGCTCGCTGGTGCTGCTGCGCCAGACGCTGGAGGGCAAGGATTCGGAGCTGGCCGACGCGCTCAAGCTGGTCGACGAGCAGATGCTGGCCGGCCTGTCGGCGACGCAGCGCGAAACGCTGCGTCCGCTGCTGGTGCGGCCGCTGATCCAGGCCTACGCCGTGGCCATGCAACCGGCCGAACGCGAACTGAACAAGGTCTGGAACGCGCAGATCTACCAGCCCTTCAACCAGACCCTGGCCGAGAAGTACCCGTTCGCCGCGCGCGCCAGCGTCGAGGCCAGCAGCGACGAGATCGGCCAGGTGTTCGGTCCGCAGGGCAGCATCGCCAAGTACGTCAACGACACCCTCGGCCCGCTGACCGTGCGCCGCGGCGACATCCTGACGGCGCGCACCTGGGGCGACATGGGCATCAGCCTGCAGCCGACCTTCACCGCCAACTTCGCGCAGTGGGTGGCGCCGCTGTCCGGCGGCGCGGGCGCCGGTTCGGCCAGCCAGCCGCAGACGCTGTTCCAGATCCAGCCCAAGCCCGCCGCCGGGGTGACCGAATACACCATCGAGATCGACGGCCAGCAGCTGCGCTACCGCAACACGCCGCCGCAATGGGTCAACTTCGTCTGGCCCAACGCCCAGGGCGCGCCCGGCGCGCGCATTACCGCCACCACCTTCGACGGCAGCGTGGTCGAGATCGTCAACGAACCGGGACGCTTCGGCCTGGAGCGCCTGATCGCGACCGCCCAGCGCACCGCCAACGCCGACGGCAGCTTCAACATGAGCTGGGGCAAGTCCAACGTGACGGTGCCGGTCAAGCTGCGCATCATCAGCAACGCCCAGGCGCCCGGCGCCGGCGGCAGCGAGCCCGGCGGCAGCCAGGGCCTGCGCAACCTGCGCCTGCCCTCCTCCGTGGTGGGCGCATCCCCCGAATCCTCCTCCGCCCAGACGCGACCCGGAGCGCCGCAATGAGCAACTTGCAGTCCCCCCTGTTCCGCACGGCCTACTTCGGCAAGATCCCGGCCCGCGGCGACTTCGTCAAGAACACCTCGCATCCGCAGCTGATGAGCACGCTGGACGGCTGGGTCGCCAGCACCATGGAGCTGCTGGCCCAGGACCCGCACTGGAAAACGCTGTACGACGAGGCCGAGCCGATGCCGTTCGCCATTCTCGGCTCGCGCGGCAAGCTGGCCATCGCCGGCCACCTGCAACCCAGCCGCGACCAGTCGGGCCGGCGCTTTCCGTTCCTGTCGGCGACCTCGGTCGAAGTGCAGCGGCCGCTGGCCTTCATCGCGCGCAGCCCGATGGCCTTCAGCCGGCTGTGGAACCGCATGAGCGGCGCCGCCGCGCTGCTGATGACCGACGCCGACCCCGGCCCGGCGCTGCAGACGCTGAACGAACTCGAAGGCGAGATCCGCACCGAGGCCGACGACGGTTTCGATGCCTTCGTCGACCTGCAAAGCGTCGAGCGGCTGCAAACCATGCTGCGCGGCAATGGCCACGCGGCCAACGTCCACGACATCATCCTGGCGCTGGGCATCCTGCTCGAACCGGTCATGTCCAGCGGCTCGTCGCAGCTCGATCGCGGGCTGGCGCTGCCGCTGCCGGACGATCCGCTCTATATCAACCTGGTGGCCTCGTACTGGATGACGCTGATCGCGCCGTTCCTGGCGCGCGCGGATTTCGAGATCACCGTGTTCATCGGCCGCATCGGCGGCAAGCATCGCCTGGTGGCGGGCTTTCGCGGCGCCTCGCCGCAGACGCTGGCCAGCCTGCTGTCCACGCCGCAGGCCTTCGCCGAGCAGCACATCGTGCTGGAAGACGCGCCCTGGGTGCGCGACCACGTGTCGGCCAGCCACGGCCTGGCCAAGCTTTCCAGCTACCTGGACCAACCCCGGCTGTCCCTGCGCATGGCGCTCGACACCTATCTCGAAGTCTTCACCGGAGCCTGACCATGCGCGTCTCTCTCCTGATCATGGCGGCGCTGTTCTCATGCGCCGCGGCGGCGCAGGACGCGGCCACCGTCGTCCCCGCCAACGTCATTCCGCAGCCCGGCCAGGTCGTGGCCAGCGGCGCCGTGCCAGACGAGGCCACCAAGGCCGACGTGCTGGCCCGGCTGCAACAGGTCTACGGGGTGGGCAACGTCATCGACCAGATCGAGGTCGGCGGCGTGGTGGCGCCGCCCAACTGGTCCGAACACGTGGGCAAGCTGATCGGCCAGCCGCTCAAGCAGATCAATCGCGGCCAGCTGGAAGTCGACGGCACCCAGATCCGCCTGCTCGGCGAAGTGCAGAACGAAGCCTCGCGCCAGCAGATCGCCAGCACCTTCGCCACCTCGCTCAACCCGACCTACAAGATCGTCAACGGCCTGCGCGTGGCCGCCGGCAAGGACGAACAAGGCCTGCTCGACAAGGTGCTGACCAACCGCGTGGTGGAATTCGAGACCGGCAGCGCCACGCTGACGGCGCGCGGACGCGAACTGCTCGACCAGGTGGCCGACGTCATCCCGAAGCTGCACAGCGACAAGGTGCAGATCATCGGTCACACCGACAGCTCCGGCAGCCGCAGCACCAACCTGGCGCTGAGCCAGGCGCGCGCCGACGCGGTCCGCGCCTATCTGGTGGACAAAGGCCTGCCGCCCGGACGTTTCGAGACGCTGGGCGCGGGCCCGGACCAGCCGGTGGCCACCAACGCCACCGCCGAGGGCCGCGCCAAGAACCGCCGCATCGAATTCCGCGCCAGCCGCTAGCCGGCGCGCGGCTGCCGCTGGGCGCGCGCCGTCGCGCGCCCAATGCCGCGGGCCGCGATGGCCCTTGCGGCCATCGCCGGGCCCCGCTTTCAGCCGTTGTTCTCGGGCGCCTTGGGAACGCCCAGCAACTCTTCCAGCCCGGACAGGGCGTCGTTGTTCTTGAGCACCGTGCGCAGCCACAGGTGCAGCGACATCTCGCCCCAGCTGGCCGCCTTGTCGGCCAGGTAGGCCACCGGGCTGTGCGGCTCGGTGCGGCGGAAGAACTCGGCCACTTCGCGCAACTGCGCCAGGGCCTGGTCGCGCGTTTGCAGCGGGCCACGCGTGGCCGCCAGCGGCGCGGTGGAAGGCAGGTCGACGGCGGTCAAGGTAGGCTCCATGCGGGTGACGGCCGCGCCGGCGGGCGGCGTGGCCTGGGCGGCCGGCGGCGCCAGGTCGGCCCGCACCAGCAGGCCGGCCTCGCGGGCAAAGCGGTGCGCCAGCTCGGTCACGTCCTTCAGGGCGGTGCGCAGCGGCGTGAAAGCCGGGCCTTCCTCGCCCAGGCGTTCGGTCAAGGTCCGCTCGAGCACGTCGACCGCGCCAAAGCAGCCCTGCAACTGGCTTTCGAGTTCGGAATAGAACGCCGGCGGCGTATCGCGGCGCGCGGCGTCGAACTGGTCGAGCGTAACCTTGCCGCGGGTCAGGTCGGCGGCGTTCTGCGGCGCGCGCTTGATGGCGTTGGCCAATTGCGTGGCGCTGTCCCACAGCACCGCGCCGAAACGCCCGCCCTCGGACTGCGTCAAGGGCAGTTCCCGCACCAGCTGCTGCGACCGCGACAGCAGCCACGCCAGGTTGCCCACGCGCTGCTGCACGTCGCCCTCGTCCGGCACCGGGTGCAGGCCGTCCCAATAGCGCCGACACAGGCCGTCCACCAGCAGGAAGCCGTCGCGCAGGCCGGCGAAGCCGCGCGTCTTGGCCCAGGCTTCGGCCAGCCAGGCGGCCACGCGCACGTCCTTGCTGCGCTCGGTCAGCACCTCGGTGCAGATGCGGATCACCTGCGGCCAGTCGGCCTCCTTGATGTCGATGACCCAGTCGCCCTGGTCCAGGTGCGGGTCATCGTGGCGGCGGGCCTCGCGGATGGCGTCGAATTCGGCCGAAAAGACCATGTCGGCGCCACAAGGCGCCTCGCCCGCAATGGGCTGCAACAGTGCGTCGATATCGCTCATAGTTTCTTGGGTCGTTGCGGATGGCGGGCCTTGCGCAAGCGGCGCGCGGCCCGGCGGCAAAGCAGCGATGATCCCATATCTGTAACCGCGTTACGTTGGAACATGACACGCCCTATTACAAAACGCATCAGGGACCATCGCTATCATGCAAGCTCTCCAAAAACAGGGAGTCGCGATGAACAAGTCCTTTCACATGATGCCCAATGGCCGCTTCATCAATGGCGCGCCGCGGCGCTGCCCGGACGGCACCTATGTCGGCGACGGCGGGCCCATCACCCGCGCGCCCGACGGCACCTACGTCGCGGGCACCCCACAGCGCGCGCCGGATGGCCGCTACCTGGGCGGCGGCGGGCCGGTGCGCATGGCGCCCGACGGCAGCTTCGTCGTGGGCACGCCCCGCATGGCGCCGGACGGCACCTATCTGTAAGCATAAATAACCATCGTTTGGGAGCAACGGACGGCCATGGCGCAGCGATCCGTAATACGCAAGGGTGACCGCACCTCGCATGGCGGCGTGGTGGTCACCGGAGACGAGTCCGTGCAGATCTTTGGCCAGCCCATGGCGCGCGTCGGCGACCGCGTCACCTGCCCCAAGTGCGCCGGCCAGCACACCATCGTCGAAGGCGTGCAAAGCGTCAGTTCCGATCGCCGCACCGCGCTGGAAGGCATGAAGACCTCCTGCGGCGCCACCCTCATCGCCAGCCAGCAGTTCTACCAGTTGGAGCACGGCGGCGGCGATGGCGCCGGTGGCGGCGTGAACGATGCGCCGCAGGCGCTGCAGGCCGGCGCGCCGGCGGCACTGGCCGCGGTGGTGCCGGTGGCGGCCGACGAGGCGCCGCAGCAATGCGCCCAGGTCCAGGACACCCTCAAGCTCACCGAAGCCATGTTCGACGCCAAGCGCGCCCCGGTCAGGCTGACCGGACCGTCGGCCTACAAGCCGCCGGCCGCGCTGGCGCGCGCGGGCGATGACAAACTGGTCATGTATGAAGCCTGGCCGGCCGGCCAGCGCGTGCCCGTGGTGCTGGAACCGCGCAAGCCGCTGTGGACCGGCGACCTGCTGCAGCGCTCGCCCCACGAGATCAGCGAACGCCTGACCGAGGAACCGCAGCCGCAGCCCGAGCAGGTCGCCAAGAGCCTGGGCGTGGCGCCCAAGGCGCTGCTGCAGGGGCGCGACCTGCAGATCACCATCGCCAAGGGCATGTCGGTGGACGACAGCGTCAAGCGGCTCGACGCGCAATGGGTGAAAGGCCCGCCCTGGGCCGATCCCACCCGCGAGGTCCACACCGTGGGCGAGACGATGTTCTCGCGCATCACGCTCTACAGCATGCCGGGCGAGCAGGCCGTGATCGACCACGCCGTGCTGCACGAGCTGGCCCACAGCTACGCCAACAACGCCCGTGTCGACATGAAGGCCTGGGGCGCCGCGGCCAAATCGGATGGCAATTTCCCGTCGGACTACGCCAAGGCCGGCCCACCCGAGGATTTCGCCGAATTCGTGGTGATGGCCATCGCCACCCAGGGCACGCCTTGCGAGAACTACGCCCGCTCGATCTACCCGGCCCGTTACCGGCAGTTGGACGCGATGGACCTGCTGGAGAAAAGCCCCGCCGCCCAGGCCGCATGACCCTGCCGCGCGGGTGGCGGGTTGCACCCGTCCCCGCAGGTGCGATACCATACGTTCCATATACAAACCATATATGGAACGCTCCCTATGGGTATCGTCAAGATTTCCGAGCAGATGCACGAGAACCTGCGCGTGGCCAGCAGCGCGCTGAGCCGCTCGATCAACTCGCAGGCCGAACACTGGATGCGCATCGGCATGCTGTCCGAGCTCTACCCCGAGCTGCGCCACGCCGACATCTGCCAGCTGCTGATCCGCATCGAGCAGGCGGAAGGGTTCAGCATCGCCGCCCTGTCCCAGGGACAGGCGTCCACCGGCCAGCAGGAGGCCGCGTAAATGGCGCGCAAGGTCTCCATCAAGTCCGCCGCCGACATCGCCATGGCCCGCCAGGCCGGCGCCCTGGCGGCGCAGGTGCTGCACATGATCGCCGAGCACGTGCGCCCCGGCGTCACCACCGACGAACTCGACCGCATCTGCCACGACTACATCGTCAATGTGCAGAAGGCGATTCCGGCCAACGTCGGCTACCACGGCTTTCCCAAGACCGTCTGCGCCTCGGTCAATCATGTCATCTGCCACGGCATCCCGTCGGCCAAGGTGCTCAAGAACGGCGACATCCTCAATATCGACGTGGCCGTCATCAAGGACGGCTGGTACGGCGACACCAGCCGCATGTACTACGTCGGCCAGCCCAGCCCGCTGGCGCGGCGCCTGGTGAACACCACCTACGAGGCGATGCGCGCCGGCATCATGGCGGTCAAGCCCGGCGCCACGCTGGGCGACATCGGCCATGCCATCCAGACGGTGGCGCACCGCGAGCACTTCAGCATCGTGCGCGAATACTGTGGCCACGGCATTGGCCAGATCTACCACGACGAACCGCAGGTGCTGCACTATGGCCGTCCCGGCGAAGGCCTGGTGCTGCAGCCGGGCATGATGTTCACCATCGAACCCATGATCAACGCCGGCAAGCCGCAGACCAAGCAGTTGCCCGATGGCTGGACCGTGGTCACCAAGGACCGTTCGCTGTCGGCGCAGTGGGAACACATGGTGGTCGTCACCGACACCGGCTACGAGGTCCTGACGTCCTGGCCGGACGGCTTCGGCGACTATCCGCCGATCCCCTGACGCACCAGGCCGGCGACGGCAATTAACGGAGTGCGACACGCGCGGGGCCCGGTCATGATCGGGCCCTTGCCGTTCTTGCGGCCCCGCCGCCCGTCGCCCCATGTCCGCCCTGCCCCCGGCCTTCCGCCGGCTCGCCAGTTCCAACCTGGCCGCCCAATTCTCCGAACAGATCGCCCTGGCCGCCGCGCCGCTGGTGGCCGTGCTGGCGCTGGGCGCCACGGCCGCCCAGACCGGCTACCTGCAGACGGCGCAGACCCTGCCGTTCCTGCTGCTGTCGCTGCCCGCCGGCGTGCTGGCCGACCGCCTGCCGCGCCGCACCCTGATGACCAGCGCCGAATGCGTGCGCGCCGCCAGCCTGCTGGCCCTGCTGGCGTTGCTGGCGCTGGGCGGCCTGAACCTGGGCTGGCTGGCGGCGCTGGGCTTCCTGGGCGCGGTGGGCACCGTGGCCTACAACGTCGCCGCGCCGGCGCTGGTGCCGACGCTGGTGCCCGCCCCCGCCCTGGGCCAGGCCAACCGCTGGCTGGAACTGGCGCGCAGCGCGGCCTTTTCCGCCGGGCCGGCGCTGGGCGGCGCGCTGGTCGGCGGCATCGGCGCGGCCGCGGCCTACGGCCTGGCGACGCTGCTGTCGCTGCTGGCCGCGGGCCTGCTGGCCGGCCTGCCGCCGCAAGCGCCGCGCGCCGCCGCGCGGCGCCACCTGTGGCATGAATTGCGCGATGGCGCGGCCTTCGTGACAGGCCACCCGCTGCTGCGGCCGGTGCTGGTCACGGCGGTGTTCTTCAACCTCGCCTGGTTCGTGCTGCAGGCGGTCTATGTGGTGTACGCGGTGGAACGGCTGGGACTGGGCGCGGCCGGGGTCGGCGTCACGCTGGGGGTGTACGGCGCGGGCATGCTGGCCGGCGCGCTGGCGGCACCCTGGCTGGCCGGACGGCTGTCGTTCGGCGCCCTGATCGCGGCCGGCCCGCTGTGCGCGCTGGCGGCCAGCCTGATCCTGCTGTCGACGCTGGCCCAGCCGTCTGGCCTGTGGGCCGCGGCGGGCTTCTTCCTGTTCGGCGCCGGGCCGATATTGTGGACCATCGCCACCACCACGCTGCGCCAGGCCATCACGCCCAATGCGCTGCTGGGGCGGGTGTCCGCCGTGATCCTCACCGCCACCTTCGGCGCGCGGCCGCTGGGCGCGCTGATCGGCGCGGCCTTGGCTTCGCGCCTGGGGCTGGAGGCCTGCCTGTGGGTGTCGAGCGCCGGCTTCGCGGCGCAGTTCGCGGTGCTGGCGGCCTCGCCGGTGCCGCGGCTGCGAAGCCAGCCGGAGCCGGTGACGGGCTGACGCGGGACGGTGGCGGCTCGCGTGACGGTCCGACCAATCTGTTGCGCACGCGCAAGGACCGATCTGTATCTGTTGCCGGCCTGCGATGGCCGATAGACTGGGGGGCCGCCAAGCGCGGGCCTGAGGGCCCGCCCCGGCTTCCCCACGCCCACGTCCGCGTCGCCTCCGCCATGCTGAACATTCTCGGAAAAGCTACTTCCATCAACGTCCGCAAAGTGCTGTGGACCTGCGTCGAACTGGATCTGCCATTCGCGCGCGAGGACTGGGGCTCGGGCTTTCGCGCCACCAGCGAACCCGCCTTCCTGGCGTTGAATCCGAACGCCATGGTGCCGGTGCTGCGAGACGGCGATTTCGTGCTGTGGGAGTCCAACAGCATCATCCGCTACCTTGCCAACCAGTACGGTGGCGCGCGCAATCCGGACCTGTATCCGGCCGAGGCGCGCCGCCGCGCCGGAGTCGACCAATGGCTGGACTGGCAGGCGAGCGACCTGAACCGTTCGTGGAGCTATGCCTTCATGGCGCTGGCGCGGCAGTCGCCCGCGCACCAGGACGCGGCCGCCATCGCGGCATCCAGCCGCGAGTGGGGGCGTTTCATGGGGATACTGGAACGGCGCCTGCGCGAAACCGGCGCCTATGTGGCCGGCGAGGCGTTCACGCTGGCCGACGTCGCCGTCGGCCTGTCGGTGAACCGGTGGTTCCAGACGCCGCTGGACGATGCGCTGCGACCCGACCTGCCGGCGCTGGCCGCCTATTACGACCGGTTGGCCGAGCGGCCGGGCTACCGCGAGCACGGCCGCAACGGCACCGTGTAGCGCGGTCCGGCCTGCCCGGCCCGCCGCGCGCCTTGCCTGGGGCGTGCCGCTTACTTGATCACGCCGCAGGTCATGCGGCCGCCTCCGCCGCCCAGCGGCTTGGGGGTATCGCTGTAGTTGTCGGCGCCCACGTGGATCATCAGGGCGCGCTGCTTGACGTCGGCCAGCTTCAGGCGCGGCGCCACCACGGCGGTCTTGGCGGAGCCGTCGGCCGCCACGGTGATGAACGGCAGGTCGCCCAGATGGCCATCGGTGGCCAGCGGGCCCTTGTGGGCCTTGGTGTTTTGCGGATCGAGGTGACCGCCCGCGGCGCCGCCCGGCATCACCTTGCCGTCGACTGTGGTCGATTCGCACGAGCCTTTTTCATGCACGTGGAAGCCGTGCTCGCCGGGCGGCAGCCCTTTGAGGTCGGGCGTGAACTTCAGGCCTTCCTTGGTCTGCTCCAGCGCGACGGTACCGGCGCTCTTGCCCACGGAGCCGTCGTCGTTCAGGAATGACATCGTGACGCTCTCGGCCTGGGCAACAGCCGAGCCGCCGGCCAGCGCCAGCGTTGCAACGAGAATCGAGAATTTCTTCATGGACTTGCCTCCTGGGAGTGATGCGCATGATACGGGCCGCCCGAAAGGGCGGCGGGCGTCCCCGGAACCCGAGGGCAGGCCGGAGACTGCCAAAGACAATAGCATCGCGCCACGGCGCTTCGCCAGCAATCTTGGTTCCTGATACATCGGATACGTCCGCAAATCCGCGATGTTTGACCGCCTCGGCATGACTAGCCCGTCGCCAGCAGCACCGCCGCGTGCAGCAGCACGCCGATCAGGCCGCCCACCAGCGTGCCGTTGAAGCGGATGTATTGCAGGTCGCGCCCCACGCTCAGCTCCAGTTCGTCGACCAGATGGCGCTCGTCCCACAGCTTGACGGTGCGCGAAATGTGCTCGGTGACACCGATGCGCAGCCGTCCGGTCAGGCGCCGCGCCGCGCCCAGCACATGGCTGTTGACGGCCTCGCGCAGGTCCGCGTCTTCGCCCAGCTTGCGCGCCAGCGCCAGCAAGGCGCTTTCCAGGTGCGCGGACAGCGCCGAATGCTCGTCGCTCAGGTCGCGCCGCAGCGCGGCGTGGATGTCGTCCCACAGGCCCTGCACGTATTCCTGCACCTTGGGGTGGTCGATGGCGCGCTGCTTCATGGCTTCCACCTGGGCGGCCAGCGCCGGGTCGGCGCGCAGGCGCGCGATGTAGTCCAGCACCCAGGCCTCGTAGTCGCGCCGCACCGGATGGTCCGGCTCCGACAGCACGTCGCGCAGTTCCTGCACCAGCGCGCGCGCCAGCCGGTCGGCCAGGTTGTCGGCGATGCCCTCGACCGAGGCGATGACGTCCACCGCCTTGATGATGCGCGGCCATTCCTTGCGCGCGAACTTGACCAGCAGCGCCGAAGCGCGCTCCTTGACGTCCTCGTCGCCCAGGTAGCCGCCCAGCCGCTCCATGGCGGCGTCCAGCAATTCCTGGTGGCGGCCGTCGCGGGTCAGCAGGCCCAGCACCTCGCCAGCGGTGCCGGCCGCGTCCCAGCGCCGCAGGTTCTTCACCACGAATTCCTGGATCACCCCGCGCACGGCGTGGTCGTCCAGCAGGTCCAGTGTCTGCAACGCCACCCGCCGCGCGCCGTCGCTGAGCGCATGCGCCTGCTTTGGCCGCGCCAGCCAGCGCGACAGGCGCGCGGCCGGGTCGAAGCCGCGCAGCTTGTCCATCAAGGTGTCCGGATCGAGGAAGTGGTCGCGCACGAACACCGCCAGGTTGTCGCCGATGCGATCCTTGTTGCTGGGGATGATGGCGGTATGCGGAATGGGCAGCCCCATCGGCCGGCGAAACAGCGCCACCACCGCGAACCAGTCCGCCAGCGCCCCAACCGTGGCGGCCTCGCAGAAAGCCCGTACCCAGGCCCAGGCGCCCTGCCCGCCCATCAGATGGCTGGTGATGAAACCGCTGATCATGGCCACCAGCAGGGCCAGCGCGGCGATCTTCATGCGCCGCAGCTGCGCGCGGCGCGCCTGCGAGGCCAGCGCCGAGCGCGTGACGAACGCCTTGGCGGACGGACTGGCGGACTGCGGCGTATCGGTCATGGGGTCTCCGGCGGGAATGCGCGTCCAGCATACCAAGCCCGTTGCGTCGCTGCCTCAGTCGCCGGCCTCGGCCAGCGCGCCGCGCAGCCAGGCGATGAAGGCGTCGGCGTGGGCGGTGCGCGCGCGGCCGGCGGCCGGCACCGCGCGCAGGCCGCCTTCGAAAGGCACGAAGCCATGGGGCGCCACCAGCAGGCCGTCGTGCAGTTCACGCGCGATCAGGCGCCGCTCGACCAGCGCCACGCCCAGGCCCGACAAGGCCGCCTCGATGCACAGGTGGGTGTGCGGGAACGCCAGCGTGTCGCCCCGCGCCGCCGGTTGCCCGGTGATGGCCTCCCATTGGTTCCAGGCGCTGGCGGTGTATTCATGCGCGATGCGGGCGCGCGTGGCGGGCTTGCGGCGCGCATAGGCCGGCGTGCAGACCGCGCCGAAATGCACTGGCGCCAACGCCAGCGCCCGGGCCCGGTCGGCCTCGGCATAGCCGGACAGGTCCCAGGCCAGGATCAGGTCGGCGCCCTCGTTGCGCATCTCGCGCGCCGAGGTCATCGACAGGCGGATGCGGATCTCGGGATGCCTGCGGTAGAACACGGCCAGTTGCGGCACCAGCCAGCGCATGGCGAAGGTGGCGCTGCAGGCCACGTGCAGCCCCGGCGCCTGCGCTTCGCGCGCCAGCCGCTCGTAGGCGTTTTCCAGCTGGTCGAAGGCGGCGCGCACCGACGTGTAGAAGGTGGCGCCGGCGGGCGTCAGGCGCAGGCCGGTGCCGTCCTTCTCGAACAATGCCGCGCCGGCGTGTTCCTGCAACAGGCGCAAGTGGCGGCTGACGGCGCCGTGGCTGCGGCAGAGTTCCTCGGCGGCGCGCGTGACCGAGCCGCTGCGGGCGACGGCTTCGAAGGCGCGGACGGCGGACAAGGGTGGCAATTGGCGCATCAGGTTCATTCGTCAAGAAAACTGACATATCCGCAGAAAAACTGCATTGTCGGATCGTGACTCCGTTTTTAGCATGGCGGCGTCGTCATCGAACATTCACCGTAGCTTTCCGGGCCTGGTCGTCCGCAATGAGACGGCGGACGGATTCGACCCAGCGCCTCTCCCGAGCCGGGCCCTTGCTTGAATTATCTGACCATTTTCCTGACATTCCGGAGCCTCCCATGCACATCACCCATCTCGCCGCCCACGAAGCGCTGGACAGCCGCGGCAATCCCACCGTCGAAGTCGAGGTCCGCCTGGACGATGGCGCCCGCGGCCTGGCGCTGGTGCCCTCGGGCGCCTCCACCGGCAAGCGCGAGGCGCTGGAACGGCGCGACGGCGACGGCGCCCGCTACCTCGGCAAGGGCGTGCTCGGCGCCGTCGGCGCGGTCAACGGCGAACTGCGCGCGGCGCTGCTGGGCCTGCCGGCCGACCAGCAGGCCCGCATCGACCAGGCCATGATCGAGCTGGACGGCACGCCCGACAAAAGCCGGCTGGGCGCCAACGCGCTGCTCGGCGTATCGCTCGCGGTGGCGCACGCCGCGGCCGCCAGCCAGGGCCTGCCGCTATGGCGCCACGTGGGCGGGGTGCAGGCCCAGACACTGCCGGTGCCGATGATCAACATCATCAACGGCGGCGCGCATGCCGACAATCCGCTCGACTTCCAGGAGTTCATGATCCTGCCGGTGGGCGCGGACAGCTTCCGCGAAGCGCTGCGCATGGGCGCGGAGGTGTTCCACACGCTGCGCCACGCGCTCAAGGCCGCGGGCCACAGCGTCAACGTCGGCGACGAAGGCGGCTTCGCGCCGACGCTGCGCAACGCGCCCGAGGCGCTGGACTTCATCATGGCGGCGATCGAACGCGCCGGGCTGCGTCCGGGCGCCGACGTCGCGCTGGCGCTGGATCCGGCCGCCAGCGAATTCCACGGCGCCGACGGCTACCGCTATCAGGGCGAGAACCTGCTGCGCACGGCCGAGCAGCAGGTGCAATACCTGGCCGGCCTGGCGCGCGACTACCCCATCGTGTCGATCGAGGACGGCATGGCCGAAGACGACGCGGTCGGCTGGAAGGTGCTGGGCGCGACGCTGGGCGGCGTCTGCCAGCTGGTGGGCGACGACGTGTTCTGCACCAATCCGCGGTTGTTCCAGGCCGGCATCGAACAGGGCATCGGCAATGCCATCCTGGTCAAGATCAACCAGATCGGCACGCTCAGCGAAACCTGGCGGGTGCTGGCGCTGGCGCGGCGCGCCGGCTACGGCGTGGTCATGTCGCACCGTTCCGGCGAAACCGAGGACACCAGCATCGCCGACCTGGCGGTGGCGGCCAATTGCGGCATGATCAAGACCGGCTCGCTGTCGCGCGCCGACCGCACCGCCAAGTACAACCGCCTGCTGCGCATCGAGCGCGAACTGGGCGCGGCGGCGGTGTACGCCGGCGCCAGCGCCCTGGCGCGGCAACGGTAGCGCGAGTCGTCGCCCGCGTTCACAGGCGTTCAAGACGGCGTCCGCGGCACGGTGGAAGATAACGCCTTTTGTCCAGGAGTCCGCCATGCCCGAACCGTCCGCCCCTCTTGCCGCCGCCGTGCCGGAAAAAGTCGTGATCGTGCTGGCGGCGGGCCTGGGCGCCGGCCAGGCCGCCAACGCCGCGGCCTGCCTGGCGGCCGGACTGGTGGCGCGGCAGCCCAACTGGGCCGGCCAAGCCCTGCGCGATGCCGATGGCATGCTGTCGTCGGCGATCTCGCACCTGCCCATCATCGTGCTGACGGCCGACGAAGCGCGCATGGCGCAACTGCGCGAGCGGCTGTCCCTGCCCATGCCGGGCGACGCCGGCATGACGCTGTTTCCGGCCTATGCGCGCGAGATCCACGAGGCCGCCGAATACTGGGCCCGGCATCGCCAGACTTCGCATCGCGACCAGCCCCTGCTGGGCGTGGGCCTGGCCGGCCCGCGGCGCTGGGTCAATGCCCTGACCGGCAGCCTGCCGATGTTGCGTTGATCCTGTCGGGCGGCGCCCTGGCGCCCGCTCAGGCCTCGGCACGCTCGCGGTATGCCGTGCCGCACAGGATGGCGAAGAACAGGACCAGAACCAGCGTGATCACCAGGCCGCCGCCCGCCGTCGCAATCGCCTGCGGCCAACGCAGCAGCACCGATTTGCGCAGCGCCACGCCCGTCACCTCGGTGATGCCGGTCAGCAACAGCAGGAGCCCCGCGAACGGCCAGACCCGGCCACGCAGCGCCTGGCGCGAGCGGGCCAGGCCATACCGATCGGTCAGCGCGGCCCGCGGCAGGCTCAGGGACCACGCCCCCAGCCAATACATCACCGGCAGCCACAGCGCCAGCC
This sequence comes from Achromobacter xylosoxidans, assembly GCF_001457475.1. Lineage (NCBI taxonomy): Bacteria > Pseudomonadati > Pseudomonadota > Betaproteobacteria > Burkholderiales > Alcaligenaceae > Achromobacter > Achromobacter xylosoxidans. The sequence goes on from NZ_LN831029.1 coordinate 3,630,724, forward strand.
ATGCCAGCAGCGCGATGGCAAGGAACACGGTGCTGGAGACACCCGGCAGCTTGAAGTAAAGGGCCAGCCCCAGTGTCAGGCTCACCGCTTTCAGGGCAGCGATGGCGCAGCAGGCCAGCACCAGCAGCGCCAGCACCCGCACATACGCGCCATCGATGCGCCCCAACGCGGCGGCCGGCTTGATGTCGGAGGCCCGGGCCAGCCGGCGCTGCCAGGCCAGCGCCAGGCGGGCCAGCGCCAGCAGGTTGATGGCGCCGGCCAGCATGAACCAGCCATCGAGACGGCCGTCGAGCTGGCCCAGCAGCAGCGCCCCCGGCAGCGACAGCGCGAACAGCACGAAAGCCAGCGGCGCGGCGGCGAGCAGGCCGGGAACCTGCCGGGTGAATTGCGTCGCGGCCAGGGCAAGCAGGCGTCGGGCGGTCAGCGGATGCGGCACGGGCGATTCCCTTTCGATGGGTCGACGGGTCCGCCATGATGGCGGGACCCTCGACCTTATACCAGAGGCCCCGGCGTGGCGCCTGTCAATCGGCGAACAAGGCCGGCACCAGGGTCACCAGTGTGCCGATGTGTTGGTCCATTTTCTTCGCCTGCGGATTGCCGATATTGGCGGCGCCCGCGGTGCGCAGGCGCAGCGTCAGGGTGCGGCCGCCGCCGTCCACCGTGAACTGCACCCCGAACACCCAGTCGACGCCCTGCGAACTGGCGATCAAGGTCAGCCAGCCTTCGTTCGGTTCCAGGTAGCTGTGCGCATCGAACAGGCCGCGTTGCGCCAGCGCGGCCGGCGCGGCTTCGGCGAAACGGCGCATGGCCGCCTGCAGTGTCGGCGTCTTCGCGCCCAGGTCGATCTGCGTCAATTGCAGCGGCGGCACCATCACGCGGTGCGAAAACAGCCTCGGCAGGGACGCGACGGGAAAGGACCACGGCGCCGCCAGATCGGCGGGGGGCGGGGCCGGCATCGACATGGCATCATTGCCGCCGGCGGGCGCCGCCGCCGGGTTGCGGGCCGGACCGGGAGAGGACGCACAGCCCCCGAACAGCACCGCGGCCAGCGCCGGCAACAGCCAGCGAGGCAGCAAGCGCAGCATGCCGGCGCCCTCCGTGTGTCGCAATGCTAGGATCGCGCGGCGCATTTCTTGCCCCCCGGGGTGGCGTAGTGGGTCAGGAACGCGTCCAGGTCCGCCAGCGGCGGTTGCAGCCGGTAGCAGGCATTCAGGCCGCGCAGCAACAGAAACGCTTCCTCGCTGCCAAGCGCCTTGGGAAACTCCTCGTCATTCAGTTTCTCGGAAATCTCGGTCAGCGTCTGTTCATCCCGATAGCGCGCCAGCCGCTCGCCCAGCGTGTACGCCGTCAACGCCGCCTGCAGCCGCTCCTGCGCGTCGCTGACCTGCTCGATCGAAGCGCTGGTGCCGACCTTGCCCAGTAGCGAGGTCAGGGCCACCGACTTTTCCAGCACCGACTTGGGCACGATGCTTTCGAAGGTGCCGACCGACACCAGCGCCGTCGGCACGTTCAGCGGCGTCGCCCCATCGAACACCTGGTTGGTGCGCGTGTTGTAGACCAGCGATTTGTCCCAGAATGCGCGGGAGTCGCCCTCGGGCCGTCCCACCACCACGTAGGTGCCCTGCTTGAGCAGCCCCAGGTTGGATCCGGCCGCCTGGCTCACCGCCGACTGCGAATAGAGCTGCACGCTGTAGTCCAGCACCATGCGGTTGCGCTGGTTCGCCAGCACCAGTTCGGCGGCGGTGAAGGCCACGCCCACCAGCGGCGATACCAGCGGATTGTTGGCTAGGCTGGCGGCGCCGTTGGCCACGCCCTGCGCGCGTTGCAGGGCACGCAGCGTCTCGGCGTTGCGCTCGGTGGTGACGTCCATCACGCGCAGGCGGAACGACGGCGCCACGCGCTCGTCCCAGCGCTGCACGTAGTAGACCAGCAGGTTCGAGAAGTTCAGGGACTGGTCCGGCTGCACGCCGCGCTGGTACCAGACCACGATGGACTGGTTGCTGCCGTCGTCGCGGGCCGCGACGTCCAGGATCACCACGTAGTCGGCCGGGCCGTCGATGCCGGCGGCTTTCCTGCCTGCGGCGTCCTTGAGCGCCGGGATCTCGACCGAGCGCATCATGATCGACAGCGGCGCGTTGGCCGGCACCGCCAGCTGGCGCTCGTCCTGCGTGGTGGCCGGCGCGCCGGTCTGCTCCAGCACGCGGGCGCGCTCGTTGCTGCCGGGCTTGAGATAGAAGATGCGGTTGTCCGCGTAGATCGGGGTATGCACGGTGTAGGCATCGCCGATGCGCGGCTCGCCGCCGGCGCATCCCGCCAACAGGCCCGCCAGTCCCAACATGCCCCACCGCAAGGCGGCGCGTTGCCGCCGCCGCAGGCCGGCCCCACGCCGGCGCATGAACACGAAAGCCATACTTGCTCCGCAAGAAAAGGCCCGCAATGGATCGGAACAACGCCTGCCCCGGCGTGGGGATCAGGCGGCGGTCAACGCCGCCCGTCCCTGGTCCGAGGCTTCCCGCCAGGACGGCGCGCCGGAATGGTCGGCATTTTTATCATTATGTTTCTTTTTGTCAAACTTTCGCGCGGAGGGTGATGCGCCCGTGGCGCCGGGCGGGCGCGAGAAAACTCCAATCGGCGTTCGACATGGCGGCATCCAGGGACGGGGACGCCGATGATAGCCGGCGGGCCGGACCTATGCCGCGCCCAGCAGTCCGGGCCGCCCTTCATGCGCGGCCTGGGCACGCTGCTGGATGAACTCGATCATCATCGCGATGGCGCGCGGATGGTGGCGGTTGGGCATATACAGCATGTACATGGCGCGGCCGAAGATGCTGAGTCGCCATTGCGGCAAGGCGGCGATCAAATCGCCGCGCGCGACGTCGTCGTGCACCACGTAGTCCGGCACCACGCCGATGCCCAGCCCGGCCAGCATGGCGTCGCGCAAAAAGGCGTAGTTGCGCGAGATGATGGTGGGTTCCAGCACCACGTGCTGGCGCGGCTGGCCGCCGTAGTACGCCGACAACCGCAACGGCCGGCCGATGACGGCGGCGCTGATGACGGGCAGCCGCGCCAGCTCGGCCGGCTTGTCCGGCAGGCCGCGTTCGCGCACGAAGGCGGGCGAAGCGCAGGCCACGTAACGCACCTGGCCCAGTTCGCGCGCCACCAGATTGTGCGGCGGCTCGGACATGATGCGCACGGCGATGTCGACCTCGTCGCGCAGCAGGTCGTCGACGCTGTTCTCGAACAGCACGTCCAGCACGATGTCGGGATAAGCGCGCTTGAATTCCAGCAGCCACGGCGTCATCACGAACTGGCCATAGCCGCTGGGCACGCTGAGCCGCACCTTGCCCTGCGGCGTCTTGCCCAGGGTCTCGACCGCTTCGCGCGCGGCGGCCAGCTCGTCCTGGATGCTGCGGCCATGCTGGTACAGCTTGAGGCCGATTTCGGTGGGCTCGACGTGGCGCGTGGTGCGCCGCAGCAGCTGCATGCCGACGGCGCGCTCCAGCTGGGTCAGGTGATAGCTGACGTTGGCCCGCGTCATCTTCAGGCGGCGCGCGGCTTCGCTCAGGTTGCCGGCGTCCAGGATCTCCACCAGCAGGGTCAGCGCTTTCGTGTCCATGTCGAGTCTCCAGGGACGGCCGGCATTCCTTCATTGCAACCCGGCGCCCCGCAGGCGATTGTCAATTTTTTTTATCGTCAATGTCAATTCTTGATGGCATTGTCAAGACTTCTTTGCTGGGAAAGAATAGACGGCTATAAGACGGGCCGTTCCTGGCCCGCCAGGCGCCGCGACTGCGCCGCGTCCGCCCCGGGACGCGCCGGCCTCGCCAGAGCCCCGCTCTGCGATGCCGCCGTGCCGGCCTGGCCGGCGCGGGCGGCGACCCTACCGGAGACACTGTCCCATGACAGCCAGCGCACCCGCCGGCGCCGTCCACGCGCGCCGCGACGGCGACGTACTCGTCGTCACCATCGATCATCCCCCCGTCAATGCCCTGAGCGCCGATGTGCGCGCCGGCCTGGCCCGCGCCATCGACCAGGCCCAGGGCGACCCGCAGGTGCGCGCCGTGCTGCTGACCGGCGCCGGCAACAACTTCATCGCCGGCGCCGACATCCGCGAATTCGGCAAGCCGCCGCGTCCGCCCGCCCTGCCCGACGTCTGCAACCAGATCGAAGCCTGCGCCAAGCCGGTGGTGGCCGCGCTGCATGGCGCCGCGCTGGGCGGCGGCCTGGAAGTGGCGCTGGCGGCGCATTACCGCGTGGCGCTGCCCGGCGCCAAGCTGGGCCTGCCCGAAGTGACGCTGGGCCTGCTGCCCGGCGCCGGCGGCACGCAGCGCACGCCGCGCCTGATCGGCGCCGCCGCGGCACTGGACCTGATGCTGTCGGGCAAGCCGATGACGGCGCAGGCCGCCGTCGCGGCCGGGCTGGCCGATGAACTGGCGGCCGGCACGGATCCGCTGGCCGCCGGCCTGGACTACGCCCGCCGCCTGCTGGCGCAAAATGCCGCGCCGCGCCGCAGCCGCGACGGCCAGGCGCTGGCGGACAAGGCCGCATGCGTGGCCGCGATCGATGCCGCCGGCCAGCGCATCGCCGCCAGCACGCGCGGCCTGTTCTCGCCCGCGAAAATCCTGGAGGCGGTGCGCGCCGCGGTCGAACAGCCTTTCGACGAGGGCCTGCGCACCGAGCGCGCGCTGTTCCTGCAATGCCTGGACAGCCCGCAGCGCGCCGGCCTGATCCACGCCTTTTTCGCCGAACGCGAGACCGCCAAGATCCCTGAATTGAAGCAGGCCAAGCCGCGCCGGCTCGACAGCGTCGGCGTGATCGGCGGCGGCACCATGGGCGCGGGCATCGCCGTGGCGGTGCTGGACGCTGGCCTGCCGGTGGTCATGGTGGAACAGGACGACGCCGCGCTGGCGCGCGGGCGCCAGCGGGTCGAACACGTCTACGACCTGCTGGTCGGCAAGGGCCGCATGACGGCCGACGAACGCGCCGCCCGACTGGCGCGCTTCACCGGCGCCACCGACTATGCCGCGCTGGGCGAGGCCGACCTGATCATCGAGGCCGTGTTCGAGGACATGGACGTCAAGCTGGCGGTGTTCGCGCAGCTTGACCGCGTCGCCAAGCCGGGCGCGGTGCTGGCCACCAACACCTCGTACCTGGACGTGGACCGCATCGCCCAGGCCACGCGCGGCCCCGCCGACGTGCTGGGGCTGCACTTCTTCTCGCCGGCCAACATCATGAAGCTGCTGGAGGTGGTGGTGGGCCGCCAGACCGCCGCCGACACCGTCGCCACCGGCTTCGAGCTGGCGCGCCGCCTGCGCAAGATCCCGGTGCGCGCCGGCGTCTGCGACGGCTTCATCGGCAACCGCATCCTGGCGGTGCACCGCCAGGCGGCCGACATGATGATGGAGGACGGCGCCTCGCCCTACGAGATCGACGCGGCGGTGCGCGACTTCGGCTATCCCATGGGTCCGTACCAGATGGTGGACCTGGCCGGCGGCGACATCGGCTGGGCCACGCGCAAGCGCCGCGCCGCCACCCGCGACCCGGCGCTGCGCTACGTGCAGATTCCCGACCGTCTGTGCGAGCGCGGCTGGTTCGGCCAGAAGACCGGCCGCGGCTTCTACCTGTATCCGGATGGCGCGCGCCACGGCACGCCCGACCCGGAAGTGCTGGCGATCATCGACGCCGAGCGCCAACGCGCGGGCGTGACGCCGCGCCCGTTCAGCGCCGAGGACATCCAGCGCCGCTACCTGGCGGCCATGATCAACGAGGCCGCCAACGTGCTGCACCAGGGCATCGCGCTGCGGCCCTCGGACATCGACATGGTTTTCCTGTCGGGCTATGGCTTTCCGCGTTATCGCGGCGGGCCGATGCATTACGCCGACCGCGTCGGGCTGGCCAACGTGCTGGCCGACATCCGCGCCTTTGCCAAGGAAGACCCCGCGTTCTGGAAGCCGTCGCCACTGCTGGTGGAACTGGCCGAATCCGGCCGCGATTTCGCCAGCCTGAACCAGGCCGCCTGACCCCATTCACCCAACGGAAACCGACATGCGAGAAGCCGTCATCGTCTCCACCGCCCGCACGCCCATCACCAAGGCGCAGCGCGGCGAATTCAACCTGATCGCCGGGCCGACCCTGGCCGCCCACGCGGTGCGCGCCGCGGTCGAGCGCAGCGGCATCGACCCCGCCCTGATCGAGGACGCCTTCATCGGCTGCGGCTACCCCGAAGGCGCCACCGGCCGCAACATCGGCCGCCAGGCGGTGATCCGCGCCGGCCTGCCGGTCGGCATCGGCGGCGCCACCGTCAACCGCTATTGCGCCTCGGGCCTGCAGGCCATCGCCTCGGCCGCGGCGCGCATCGTCATGGACGGCGCGCCCGCCGTCATCGCCGGCGGCGTCGAGCTGGTGTCGCAGATCCGCACTCGCGACGACGGCGTCAGCGGCATGGACCCGTGGATCGTGGCCAACAAGCCCGAGCTGTACCTGCCCATGATCGAGACCGCCGACATCGTCGCCGCGCGCTACGGCATCAGCCGCGAGGCGCAGGACCGCTTTGCCGCGCAGAGCCAGGCGCGCACCGAGGCGGCCCAGGCCGCCGGCCGCTATCGCGAGGAGATCATCGCCGTCACCACCACCATGGCCGTCACCGACCGCGCCACCGGCGCGGTGTCGGAACGCGAGGTCACGGTCGACAAGGACACCTGCAACCGGCCCGGCACCACCTACGAGGCGCTGGCCAAGCTGGCGCCGGTGCGCGGCCCGGACCAGTTCGTGACCGCCGGCAACGCCTCGCAGCTGTCCGACGGCGCCGCCGCCTGCGTACTGATGGAAGCGGCCGAGGCGCAGCGCGCCGGCATCCGCCCGCTGGGCGCGTTCCGCGGCCTGGCGATCGCCGGCTGCGAGCCCGACGAAATGGGCATCGGCCCGGTCTACGCGGTGCCCAAGCTGCTGGCGCGCCACGGCCTGAAGGTCGAGGACATCGACCTGTGGGAACTGAACGAAGCCTTCGCCTCGCAGGCGCTGTACTGCCAGGAACGCCTGGGCATCCCGATGGAGCGCCTGAACGTGAATGGCGGCTCGATCGCGCTGGGCCACCCGTTCGGCGTCACTGGCGCCCGCCTGGCTGGCCACGTGCTGCTGGAAGGCCGCCGCCGCGGCGCGCGCTACGCCGTCGTCACCATGTGCGTGGGCGGCGGCATGGGCGCGGCCGGCCTGTTCGAAATCTACTGAGGAATCGCCCGATGGATCTGGAATTCACCCCCGAAGAAAACGCCTTCCGCGACGAGGTCCGCGCCTTCCTGGCCGCCAACCTGCCGGCGCGGCTGTCGGCCAAGGTCACGCAGGGCAAGCTGCTGGCGCGTGCCGACATGGTCGAGTGGCACGCCATCCTCAACCGCCAGGGCTGGCTGGCCAGCCACTGGCCGGTGGAGTACGGCGGCACCGGCTGGAGCACTACGCAGAAGTACATCTTCGACAACGAGTGCGCGCTGGCCGGCGCGCCGCGCATCGTGCCGTTCGGCCTGAGCATGCTGGGCCCGGTGCTGATCAAGTACGGCAACGAGGCGCAGAAGCGCCACTGGCTGCCGCGCATCCTGGATGGTTCGGACTGGTGGTGCCAGGGCTATTCCGAGCCCGGCGCCGGCTCGGACCTGGCCTCGGTCAAGACCACCGCGGTGCGCGACGGCGACCACTACGTCGTCAACGGCCAGAAGACCTGGACCACGCTGGGCCAGTACGCCAACATGATCTTCTGCCTGGTGCGCACCTCGAACGAGGGCCGCCGCCAGGAAGGCATCAGCTTCCTGCTGATCGACATGGCCAGCCCGGGCGTGCAGGTGCGCCCCATCATCACGCTGGACGGCGAGCACGAAGTCAACGAAGTGTTCTTCTCGGACGTGCGGGTGCCGGTCGAGAACCTGGTGGGCGAGGAAAACCGCGGCTGGACCTGCGCCAAGTACCTGCTGACCTATGAGCGCACCAACATCGCGGGCGTCGGCCAGTCGACCGCGGCACTGGAACGCCTGAAGGCGGTGGCCGCCAGCCAGAAGAAGAACGGCCGCCCGCTGGCCGAGGATCCCGACTTCGCCGCGCGCCTGGCGCGGGTCGAAATCGAGCTGGCCAACATGCGCACCACCAACCTGCGCGTGGTGGCGGCGGTGGCCGGCGGCGGCGCGCCCGGCGCCGAAAGCTCGATGCTGAAGATCCGCGGCACCCAGATCCGCCAGGAGATCACCGCGCTGAACCGCCGCGCCATGGGGCCCTACGCCCGCCCGTTCGTGGCCGAGGCCCTGCACGACGGCTACGACGCCGCGCCCATCGGCCCGGAGGGCGCCGACAGCGCCGCGGCGCAATACTTCAACAACCGCAAGCTGTCGATCTTCGGCGGCTCCAACGAAATCCAGAAGAACATCATCTCCAAGATGATCCTGGGACTGTAAAGGCCGGCCATGAACTTTGAACACACCGAAGACCGGCGCATGCTGTCCGACATGCTGCGCCGCTTTGTCGCCGAACAATACGACTTCGCCACGCGCGAACGCCACGCCAGGATGGCGCAGGGCTACAACCCCGAGTTCTGGCGCCGGTATGCCGAACTGGGCGCCATCGGCGCGCTGTTCGCCGAGGAACACGGCGGGCTGGGCGGCGCGGGCTTCGACATCAGCGTGGTGTTCGAGGCGCTGGGCCGCGGCCTGGTGCTGGAACCCTTTTTGGACGCGCTGATGGTCGGCAGCGCCATCGCGCGCGCCGGCAGCCCGGCGCAACGCGAGGCGCTGGACGGCCTGATCGCGGGCGGCATCACCGCTGCGCTGGCCGCGGCCGAGCCCACCTCCGGCTATGCCCTGAACGACGTGCGCACCCGCGCCGAGCGCAGCGGCGACGGCTGGGTGCTGAACGGCGCCAAGGCGGTCGTGACGGGCGGCGAGCACGCCGACCTGTTCCTGGTGTCGGCGCGCACCGCCGGCGCCGACGACGACGAGTCCGGCATCAGCCTGTTCCTGGTCAGCGCCGGCACGCCGGGCGTGACGGCGCGCGGCTGCGACCTGATCGACGGCGGCCGCGCCGCGGAACTCGCGTTCGAGAACGTGGCGCTGGGCGCCGACAGCCTGCTGGGCGAGGCCGGCGCCGGCCATGCGCTGCTGGAACACGCCACCGGCCGCGGCATCCTGGCGCTGTGCGCCGAGGCCGTGGGCGCGATGGACTGCGCCCGCGACGCCACGCTGGAATACCTGCGCACCCGGCGCCAGTTCGGCGTGCCGATCGGCAGCTTCCAGGCGCTGCAGCACCGCATGGCCGACGTGTTGCTGGAGATCGAGCAGGCGCGCTCGGCGGTCATCAACGCCGCCGCCGCGCTCGACCATCCCGACCGCGCCACGCGCGAACGGGCGCTGTCGGCCGCCAAGTACACCATCGGCCGCATCGGCACGCTGGTGGCCGAAGAAAGCATCCAGCTGCACGGCGGCATCGGCATGACCTGGGAACTGCCCCTGGCGCACTACGCCAAGCGGCTGGTCATGATCGACCACCAGCTCGGCGACGAGGACCACCACCTGCGGCGCTACATCGCGCTGGGGCGGGCGTGAGCGGCGAGGACGGCATCATGACGCAGGCCCCCATAGCCTCCCCCACCGCCCCGCCCTTCGCCGCGCCATTCCCGGTGCGTTCCATCGACGACGTGCGCCGACTGGCGGCCCGGCCGCTGGCCGAGACGCTGACGGTGCAAAGCACCTACGAGATCTTCCGCAACTCGGCCGCCGCCTTCGGCGACCGCACCGCGCTGACCTTCCTGCGCAGCGCCGATCCCGACGAGCCGGCCATCAGCTGGCGCTACGACGAGCTGCTGGCCGGCATCCACCAGACCGCCAACCTGCTGCACAGCCTGGGGCTCGGCCCTTCGGACGCGGTCGGCGTGCTGCTGCCGGGCTGCCTCGAATACCACCTGGCGCTGTGGGGCGGCGAGGCGGCCGGCATCGTGCAGCCGCTCAATCCGCTGCTGACCGAGGACAAGCTGGCCTCGCTGCTGACCACCGCTGGCGCCAAGGTGCTGATCGCCTACGGCTCGGACACCGAATGCGAATCCTGGTCCAAGGCCCTGCGCCTGCGCGAGCGGGTGCCGACGCTGCGCACGCTGCTGCGCGTCGCGCCGCATGACGAGCCGCCGTCGCAACGCCCGGCGCTGCCCGGCTTCGCGCTCGACTTCAACAGCGCGCGCGCCGCCCAGCCCTCGGACCGGCTGGTCAGCGGCCGCGTGATCCGCGCCGACGACGTGGCCGCCTACTTCCATACCGGCGGCACCACCGGCGCGCCCAAGCTGGCCATCCATACCCACGCCAACCAGGTCTTCACGGCCTGGGCGGCGGTGCAGTTGCAGGGCGCCGGGCCCGGCGACGTGGTCATCAACGGCTATCCGCTGTTCCACGTGGCCGGCGTGCTGCCGGCCTCGCTGGCGGCGCTGTCGGCCGGCGTGCAGACCGTGATCCCGACCACGCAGCTGCTGCGCAACCGCGAGGTGCTGCGCAATTATTGGCGGCTGGTGGAGCGCCACCGCGCCACCTCGCTGCAGGGCGTGCCGACCATCCTGGCGGCGCTGGCCGAGATCCCGCTGGACGGCGCCGACATCTCGTCGCTGCGCTACTGCCGCACCGGCGCCGCGCCGTTGCCGGCGGAGCTGGCGGCGCGCTTCGAACGCCTGTTCGGCCTGCACGTGAACGAAAGCCTGGGCATGACGGAGATGGCCGGCATCACCTCGATCACGCCGCCCGGCTCGCGCTTTCCGGTCAACTGCGTGGGCTTTCCGCTGCCCTATGTGCAGGTGCGCGTGGTCGGCCTGGACGCGCCCGCCGGGCAGCCGGCGCGCGACCTGCCGCCCGGGCAGGCCGGCATGCTGCTGTTCAAGTCGCCCAACGTGATCCCCGGCTTTCTCGACCCCGAGGATACGGCCCGTGCCTTCACCGCGGACGGCTGGCTCATCAGCGGCGACGTCGGCTTCCTGGATGCCGAGGGCCGCCTGCATCTGCAAGGCCGCGCCAAGGATTTGATCATCCGCGGCGGCCACAACATCGATCCCAAGACCATCGAGGATGCGCTGGCCTCGCACCCGGCGGTGCGCATCTGCGCCGCGGTCGGCGCGCCCGATCCGTACGCGGGCGAACTGCCGATCGCCTTCGTGACCCTGGCCGACGATGCCGAGGTCTCCGAGGCCGAGCTGGTCGCGTATGCGGCTGCCCGCGTCGACGAAGCGCCGGCGCGGCCCAAGCGCGTGATCGTGCTCGAGCAGATGCCCATGACCAATGTCGGCAAGATCTACAAGCCCGATCTGCGGCGCCTGGCCACGGCGGTGTCCGCGCGCGCCGTGGTGGAGCGCGTGCTCGCACAGGCCGGCCTGCCGCCTGACAGTTCCCTGCTGCGCGTGCTGTCCGACGCGCAGCCCGACGTCGCCGTCGAGGTCGACGCCACCGCCCCCGCGCCGCTGAAGGAGCAGCTGCGCGAGGCGTTGCAACGATTGCCGGTCAAGGTCGCGCTACGCGACTGACCGGCGCCATTGCAAAGCAACACAGCCGTAAAGCAGTCCCGAAGCGACAAGACCACAAAACCATAATCACATTGGAGACAAGCCCCATGGCCCACCAACCCCTGCGCCGCGCCTGCCTGGGCGCCCTGCTGCTGGCGCTGGCCGGCGGCGCGCTGGCGCCCGCGGCGTCGGCGCAAAACGCCTTTCCCAACAAACCCATCACCCTTATCGTGCCGTTCCCGGCCGGGGGCTCCACCGATCGTCACATGCGCATCGTGGCGCAGGACGCATCCAAGTACCTGGGCCAGCCCGTCATCGTCGAGAACCGTCCGGGCGCCGGCGGCACCCTCGGCACCGCCACCATGTCGCGCACCGCCAAGCCCGACGGCTACACCGTCGCGCTGTACACGCTGGCCATGCTGCGCATGCCGTACATGCAGAAGACCTCGTGGGATCCGATCAACGATTTCACCTTCATCATTGGCCTGTCGGGCTACACGTTCGGCTTCACGGTGCGCGCCGACTCGCCCTACAAGACCTTCAACGAGTACATCGAAGCGGCGCGCAAGAACCCCGGCAGCGTCGACTACGGCTCGACCGGCGTGGGCTCGTCGCCGCACCTGCTGATCGAGGAAATCGCCATCAACGCCAAGGTCAAGCTGAACCACGTTCCCTACAAGGGCAACGCCGACATGCAGCAGGCGCTGCTCGGCGGCCACGTCATGGCGCAGAGCGACGCCACGGGCTGGGACCAGTTCGTGGACTCGGGCAAGATGCGGCTGCTGGTGACGTTCGGCGAAAAGCGCACCACCCGCTGGCCCGACGTGCCGACCGCGCAGGAGCTGGGCTACAAGGTCGTATCGACCTCGCCCTATGGCCTGGCCGGCCCCAAGGGCATGGACCCGGCGGTGGTCAAGACGCTGCACGACGCCTTCAAGAAGGCTTTGTTCGACCCGGCCAGCATGGAGGTCATGAAGCAGCTGAACCAGGAACCGGCCTACCGCGACAGCGCCGACTACAAGGCCTGGGCCCAGGCCACCTACGTCAAGGAAAAGGGCCTGATCGAATACCTGGGGCTGATGGCCAAGGATTGACGCCCCCTGCTTCGCCCCGGGCGGGCCGGACGCCTTGCGGCGACCGGCCCGCTTTTCATTGGAACGCCGGCTTGTAGGCGTACAGCCCCGGCGCGCTGCCCGTCATCACGAACAGCACGTCGCTGCCGGCTGCATGGCGGCCGGCGCGCACGTCGGCCAAGAGGCCGGCGAAGGCCTTGCCCGAATACACCGGGTCGAGCAGCAGCCCTTCGCTGCGCGCCAGCAGGCCGACGGCCTCGAGCATGGCGGGCGTGGGCACGCCGTAGGCCGGACCACGCTGGCTGCCGTCCACCAGGATGTCGTTGGGCGCCGGCGCGGCCGTCTCGCCCGTGGCGGCGCCGTGTTCGCCATCCGCCCGGCCCAGCAGCGCCAGGGTGGCGGCCGTCAGGTCGCGCGTCTTCGCCTGCGCGACCTCGGTGTCGGCCAGGGTGGTGAACGACTGCACGCGGGTTGCCGGCAGGCCCGCCGCGACCATGCCGGCGGCCAGGCCGGCGTGGGTGCCGGCGCTGCCATTGGCCACCACCACCTGCGCGAACGTCACGCCCAGGGCGCGCTCCTGCTCCAGGATCTCCTGCGCGCAGGCCGCATAGCCCAGCGCGCCGACCGGCGTGGAGCCGCCCAGCGGCGCCAGGTAGACGCGGCGTCCCGCCAGTTCCAGCGCGCGCACCCGTTCCAGGGCCGCCGCCATGGCGTCGGCGCCGACCGGCAAGGCGTGCACGGTGGCGCCGAGCAGCCGGTTGAGCAGCATGTTGCCGTTTTCTTCGTAATCGGCGTCGGCGCGCGGCACCACCCGCCCCAGCACCAGCTCGCAGGCCATGCCGGCGCGGGCCGCGGCCGCGGCGGTCAGGCGCGCATGGTTCGATTGCAGGCCGCCCACGGTCACCACCGTGTCGGCCCCCTGCCCGCGCGCCTCGCCCAGCAGGAACTCCAGCTTGCGCAGCTTGTTGCCGCCCCCGCCCAGCGCCATGTGGTCATCGCGCTTGGCGTACAGGCGCACGCCGTTGGCCGCCGCGCCCAGCGCCGCCTCCAGCCGGGCCAGGCGCTGGATCGGCGTCGGGCCATCGAGCAGGGCGTAACGGGGAAAGCGTTGCAGGGCGGACGACAAATCTATGGACATGGGCGGATTCCTGGATACGTTGAAAGCCGGCCGGCAGCCGGATGCCGCTGCCGGTCCGGGCGTGACACGGGGATGGCCAGCAGGATACGCCAGGTCCCCCGGGGGATTGATCACGCTTGGCGGCGCGATTGTGCGGAATCCGGCATGAATCGACCCAGACCGGCTCCACCGGGCGCGCAGAAGGCCGGTTCGCCAACAATTTTCGTATGCAATAAATGTTGCGTGCGCGGGTTTTTGATAGACTGGCTGCCCATACCGTCTTCCCGCTCCCGCGCTTCATGACCCAGGCAGTACCTCCCGACCCCAGCGCCGACGACATCGCCAAGGAAGTCGCCGCCGCCATCGTGGCGCACCGCCTGCCGCCCGGCACCCGCTTGCGCGAAGAGGCCCTGGCGCGCGTCTACAAGGTCAGCCGGACCAAGATCCGCGCCGCCCTGCTGATGCTGTCCAAGGACAAGCTGATCAACATCGTGCCCGACAAGGGCGCCTTCGTCAGCAAGCCCGACGCCAACGAGGCGCGCGAGGTCTACGCGGTGCGCCGCATCCTCGAAGCCGCGCTGGCGCGCGAGTTCGTCACCCGCGCCACGGCGGCCGACTACCGCCGCATCGACGCCCACCTGGCCGAGGAACGCGCGGCCGTGGAAAGCGGCGACGTGCAGGCGCGCAACCGCCTGCTGGGCGACTTCCACATCCTGCTGGCCGAGGCCGTCGGCAACTCGGTGCTGACCGGCATGCTGCGCGAGCTGTCGGCGCGCAGCGCCGTGATCACCGTGCTGTACCAGAGCTCGCACGACGCCAGTTGTTCCTCGCGCGAGCACCACGCCTTCATCGAAGCCGCTCGCGCCGGCGACGTCGACCGCGCCTGCGCGCTGATGGACGAGCACCTGGAACACGTGCAGACCGCGCTCGACTTCAGCGAGGGCGACCGCGCCGGCGGCGACCTGGTCGCGGCACTGTTGAGCTGACGCGGCGCCACGCGTGGCGGTTTGACCGCGCGCAACCCTTGATTACGCGCAAACGGCGTCCGTCTCCCGCCCGATACAGTGTTACGTAGCCGCCGCAAGTCGCGGCGGCCGCCGCACAAACACGGGAGACACCATGTACAAGCACATTCTCATTCCCACGGACGGCTCGCAATTGTCCTCGGAAGCCCTGGTCGAAAGCCTTGATCTGGCCAGGTCGCTGGGCGCCAAGGCCACCATCCTCACGGTCGAGGAACCCTTCCACGTCTTCGCCATGGGCGCGGCGCAGGTGGCCCACAGCCTGGGCGAGTACCAGGACCAGATCCGCGCCCAGGCCGAACGCCTCTTGAGCGCGGCCGCCACCCAGGCGCGCGAAGCCGGCGTGCCTTGCGAAACGCTGCGCGCCACCCACGAAGATCCGTACCAGGCCATCATCGACGCGGCCCGCGAGCGCCACTGCGACCTGATCGCCATGGCTTCGCACGGCCGCCGCGGCATGGCCGCCGTGGTGCTGGGCAGCCAGACGCAGAAGGTGCTGGCGCATTCCACCACGCCGGTGCTGGTGTACCGCAAGAAGGCCTGACGCGCCCGGACTCGGGCAGCCGCCGCGGTCGCCTTCCGGCAGCGGCCGGCGCCGGCCGCCCGGCCGCCTCGACCTGCTCAGGCCGCCGGATGCAGCAGTTGCTCCATGCGATCCTGGATCCAGCGCTCGGTGGCCGTCGGCGTCCGGCCTTGCAGCCAGAGCGTGCGCACCGACAACGGCGGCAGCGACAGGCCGACGCACGGCACGTTGGCCAGGTCCTCGCGGTAGCCCTCGTACTCGGCGATGTTCAGCGGCAGAATGGCCCAGCCCAAGCCATCCACGGCCATGGCAGCGATACTGTAGAAACTGTCTGAACGCCAGGCCGACGGACTCATCACCACATCCTCCACCCCCTCCATCCGCATCACCAGTTGACGATGGCGCGCCAGGTCGTTGCGCGTGACTTCGGGCAACGCGGCCAGCGGATGGTCGCGCGCCACGAAGATGCCCTGCCCCACGTCGCCCAGGTAGCGATGGGCGAAGGCCGCGCCCGGATCGCCGCGATCGTAATGGAATGCCACGCTGGCGCGCCCCTGCGAGACATAGTCCGCCACTTCGGTGGCCGTGCCGTTCAACTGGGTCAGCTCCAGCGCGGGAAAGCGCGCCGAGACCTCCTTCACCAACGCGCCCAGCACCCGATCGGGCAAGGCCTCGTCCAGCGCCAGGCTGAGGTGCGCGTCCTGCCCGGCCGCGAATGACAGCGCCCGCTGCTCCAGTCCCGCGGCCTGGCGCAACAGTTCGCGCGCCTCCTGCAACAGCACTTCACCGGCCCGCGTCAGCGTGGCATTGCGGCGCGAGCGGTCGAACAATTCCACCCCCAGGTCCGCTTCAAGCAATCCCAGCGAGGTGCTGACGGCCGATTGCGCCCGGCCCACCTGGCGCGCCGCCGCCGAAAACGAGCCGGCGTCCGCCGCCGCCACGAAATGCCGCAGTTGTTCCAGGGTCCAGTGCATGGTTGCCTCCAGTAGTGGCCAAGCAAGCCTTCAAAAGGCCGTCGCCCGCGCGGGGCGACGGAGCCGCCACCGATACATCTATTTTATAGATGGATTCCAACTTCTTATCCATTCTTCATAGATTGAAAATGTCCGGCGTTACAGGAGTAAATGCATGACGCAGCGCAATCCCTTCCCCGCTGTCGCCGCGCCCGCGCCGGGTCGCTGGCTGGTGCTGGCCATCGTTTCCAGCGCCCTGTTGCTGATCGTGGTCGACATGACCGTGCTGTACACCGCCCTGCCCCGGCTCACGCACGAGCTGGGCGTGACGGCCTCGTCCAAGCTCTGGATCGTCAACATCTACGCGCTGGTGGTGTCCGGCCTGCTGCTGGGCATGGGCACGCTGGGCGACCGACTGGGCCACAAGCGCCTGTTCATGATGGGCCTGGCCGTGTTCGGCGCGGCCTCGCTGGCGGCGGCCTATTCGCCCAACCCCGCGGCGCTGATCGCGGCGCGCGCGGTGCTGGCCGTGGGCGCGGCCATGATGATGCCGGCGACCCTGTCGATCCTGCGCCTGACCTTCGCCGACGAGCGCGAGCGCGCCATCGCCATCGGCGTCTGGGCCTCGGTGGCCTCGGGCGGCGCGGCGCTCGGACCGGTCATCGGCGGCATCCTGCTGGAGCACTTCTGGTGGGGCTCGGTGTTCCTGATCAACCTGCCGATCGTGCTGCTGGCCCTGCCGCTGGCGCGCCGCTACATCCCCGCCGGCCAGCCGGATCGCCAGCGCCCCTGGGACCTGATCGGTTCGCTGCAGGTGATGGTCGGCCTGATCCTGACCGCCTATGCGCTCAAGGAGCTGGGCCGCGCCCAGCCGTCGTGGCTGGACGCCGCGCTGGCCTGCGCCGGCGGCGCGGCCATGCTGTTCGTCTTCGCCCGGCGCCAACGCGCGCGGCCGCATCCGCTGATCGATTTCGCCATCTTCCGCAACCGCAGCTTCAGCTCGGCCGTGGCCGCGGCGCTGTTCGCGGCGGCGGCGCTGCTGGGCATGGAGCTGGTGTTCAGCCAGCGCCTGCAGCTGGTGCTGGGCATGTCGCCGATCGAGGCGGCGCTCTACATCCTGCCTTTGCCGCTGGCCGCGTTCATCGCCGGGCCGCTGGCCGGCTGGCTGCTGCCGAAGGTGGGCAGCGCGCGTCTGCTGTTCGTGGCGCTGCTGACGTCCGGCCTGGGCATGGGCGGCTACCTGTTCAGCTACGACGGCGCGCTGGCGGCGCAGATGGCCAGTCTGTGCGTGCTGGGCGTGGGCATCGGCGCCACCATGACGGCCGCGTCCAGCACCATCATGCAGAGCGCCACGCCGGAACGCGCCGGCATGGCCGCCTCGATCGAGGAAGTGTCGTATGAACTGGGCGGCGCGCTGGGCGTGACGCTGATGGGCTCGATCCTGTCGGGGGTGTACGCGCACACGCTGGACGTGCCGGCGGGCGTTTCCGCGGCCGTCGCCCGCGACAGCCTGGACGAGGCGCTGGCGCTGGCCGAGGGCCTGTCCGGCGAATTGGGCGCGTCGCTGGCGCGCCTGGCGCGCGGCGCCTTCGACGCGGGCTACGCGGCGGTCATCGCCACGGCCGCCCTGATGCTGCTGGGCACCGCGGCGCTGGTGCTGGCAAACCGGCTGCGTGGCGGCGCGGGCGAGGCCACGCCCCGTTGATCGGGCGCCGGCTTCGCGGCGCTGCGAAAAACCTGCCCCCTGTCGGCACAAAGGCGGCAAGCCCCGTAAACTTCCGGACATTCCCATTGAGATAGATCATCGTACCCAGGGTATGGCTTCGGATAGGCTTATGCGAAACGTGAAACACAAGTCCGCCCCCGACAAGGACAGCTATTTGTTCTCCGACCAGATTGGGCACCTGCTGCGGCGGGTGTACCAACGGCATACCGCCCTGTTCCAGCAGTACATCCCCGACTCGCAGCTGACCGCGGCGCAGTTCGTCGTGTTGTGCTCGGTACGCGACAACCAGGGCAGTTCGCTGGCGGATATCGTCAAGGCCACGGTCATCGACCAGGCCACGGTGCGCGGCGTCGTCGACCGGCTCAAGCAGCGCGAGCTGGTGCGGGTCGACCACGACCCGCACGACCGCCGCAAGGTGGTCATCAACCTGACCCCGGTGGGCCAGGAGCTGGTGCGCAAGATGGAACCCTTTGCCCTGCAGATCACCGAAAGCACCTACGGCACGCTCAATCCCGCCGAGCGCGTGGCGCTGGAATTCCTGCTGCGCAAGATGATCGAGGGCGACGCCGGGGAATGAGGCGTCCGGGCGTCCGGCGTCCGGGCTTCCGGCGTCCGCGCTTCCGGCGTGCGAGCGGCACGCGTCCTCCCGGATGCGCGCCGCCCTTCTGACGGATCAGTCCAGCGCGCGGTTGCGCGACTCGACGTCGACCGCCCGGATCGACAGCGCCGCGGCCAGCAGCATGGCCGCCAGCACCGCCAGCGCCAGCGTGAAGTGGGTGGCCATGATGGGTGCGATGATGGCCGGCGCGAACAG
The DNA here is from genome assembly GCF_001457475.1 of Achromobacter xylosoxidans. Classification (NCBI taxonomy): domain Bacteria; kingdom Pseudomonadati; phylum Pseudomonadota; class Betaproteobacteria; order Burkholderiales; family Alcaligenaceae; genus Achromobacter; species Achromobacter xylosoxidans. The sequence continues at coordinate 3,649,458 of NZ_LN831029.1, forward strand.
CCCGCCGAAACGCGCCACCGCGCCCGCCAGCCCCATGCCGCTGGCGCGCAGGTCGGTCGGATAGACCTCGGGCGTGAAGGCGTACAGCGCGCCCCAGGTACCCAGCAACGCGAAGCTCATGAGCAGCGTCGAGCCAACCACCAGGAAGCTGGAGGTGCCCAGGCTGTACAGCATGCACCCCACCGCGCTCAGGATCAGGAAGCCGACCAGCGTGGGCTTGCGGCCCCAGCGTTCCACCCCGTAGGCCGACAGCGCGAAGCCGGGCAATTGCACCAGCGCCAGCAGCACCAGGAATTCCTGGCCGCGCATGAAGGCGAAGCCCTGGCTGCTGAGCTTGATCGGCAGGTAGACGAACACGCCGTAGTAGGCGATGGAGATCAGCGCCCAGGCCAGGCACAGCGCGATGCTGCGGCGGCGCAGCGCGTTCGAGAACAGTGCCGACAGCGGCTTGCGCTCATGCAGTTCCGGCTTGAGCTCGGGGATGTCGGTCGGACGTCCGTTGACGCGGGCCACGCGTTCGAGCACCTTGCGCGCCTGTCCCGACTTGCCGTTGCGGTTCAGGTACATCGGCGACTCGGGGATGTAGAAGCGCAGTACCACGCCGATCAGCGCCGGCAGGCCGGTGACGAAGAAGATCACGCGCCAGGCATCATCGCCCCACGACAGCGCGGCCAGCGCCAGCAGCGCCAGGCAGATCGTGCCCAGGGCCCAGAACGATTCCAGCAACACCAGCCAGCGGCCGCGGCGCTCGCTGGGCAGGAACTCGGCCATCATGGTGTAGTCCACCGGCAGCGTGCCGCCGACACCGATGCCGGTGACGAAGCGCAGCAGCAACAACCACGCGAAGTCCGGCGCGAAGGCCGAGGCCACGCCGGCGCAGGCGTCGATGACCACCGCCATCATCAGCACCGGCCGGCGGCCGATGCGGTCGGCCAGCCGGCCGAAGGCGAAGGCGCCGATCAGCATGCCGACGAAGAACGCGGTGCCGGTCTGCAGGGCTTCGGGCACCGGGATGCCGAAGGTGCGGGCGATGGACGGCGCGCTGAAGCCGATCGACAGCACCTGCATCGCGTCGGCGAGCCAGACCAGGCCGAAGATCATGAACAGCCGGTACTGGAACTTGCCGACACCGGCGGTCTTGATGCCTTGTTCCACCGTGATGAATGAAGCTGACATATGCGTGATTCCCTTTGTTTGCCGCGCGCGGCCCGTGCCCGCCAAGGCGCCGGTGCCGCTGTCGGTATGTGGCCCGCCCCGCGGATGCGGGGGTACAGCAACGCCCCTCGGCGCCAGGCGGGTGCCGATGGAAAACCGATGCGCGCGATGTTGTGTCGCGAGGCGCGGCCGGACCCGCCATGGGCCGGTCCGCTGCCCCGTCTTCCCCTTACTGCTGCTGCGCGTGCTGGCGCAGCCTGCCTATGGTCGTCGTGTCAACTGGCCAAGCCTCTTCCTCCGGCGCGAATCGCGCGCGCAAATAGTCGATCAAATCGCCGATCTGCCTGTCGTCCAGGCTGTTGCCGAAACCCGGCATGTATCCCAGGGCGTCGTCGGCGGGAGCCTGGATGCCGTTGAGGATCACCTGGATCAGGTTGTCGGGCGATGCGGCATGCAGATTGGTGTTCTGGGCCAGCAAGGGCTTGGCGCCGAACAGGGTGGGACCGCTGCCGGGTTCGTGGCAGACGGCACAGGCATTCTGGTAGATACGTTCGCCGCTGGCGCGGCGCAGCGTGATCGCTTCGCTGGCGGCGGCGCTGGCCGTGGCGGCGCTGGCGGGCGCAGTGCTCGTGGCGGCGGCGGTCGGGCGCGGCGGCGCCTCGGCAGGCATCGCGCGGGCCCGCCCGGGCAACGCCGTCAGGTACGTGACGATGGCGCGCAAATCGCTGTCCGGCAACTCGGCCAGGCCATGGATCACCGGCGCCATGGGGCCCGCGGCCACGCCATGGCGCGGCGAATAGCCGGTGCGCAGGTACTGGTAGAGTTCCTCGCCAGACCAGGCGCGCTCGCCGCTGGCAAGCTGGTTCAGGGCCGGCGCGTTCCAGCCCTCGGCCTGCCCGCCGGCCAGGTAGTCGAGGCCGCCCTTCTGCGCGCCCAAGGCGTTGCGCGGCGAATGGCAGGCGGCGCAATGTCCCGCGCCTTCGACCAGGTACGCGCCGCGGTTCCACTGCGCATCCTGCGACGGATCCGGCGTGAAGGGCTTGGGATCATGGAACAGCAGGTTCCAGCCGGCCAGCAGCGGCCGCAGGTTGAACGGAAAACCCAGCTCGGTGCGCGGCGGCGTGGCGGCGACCGCCGGCTGCGACATGAGGTAGCCATACAAGGCCTGCATGTCCGCGTCGCTGAGCTTGGCATAGGCGGTGTACGGAAAAGCGGGATACAGCTGGCGGCCATCCTGGTGCACGCCCTGGCGCATGGCGCGTTCGAAGGCCGCGAAGGACCAGCGGCCGATGCCGGTCCGCGGATCGGGCGTGATGTTGGTGGAATAGATCGTGCCGAACGGCGTCTCCAGGGCCAGGCCGCCGGCGTTGCGGGCGCCGCCCGGCGCCGTGTGGCAGGCGACGCAATCGCCGGCCGCGGCCACCAGCCGGCCGCGCTCGATTGCCTGGGCCGAATACAAGGACGGGTCGGGACCGGCGGTCAGCGGCAGCGCCGGCTTGAGCGGCCACAGCGCGGTGGCCAGCGTGGCCACGCTGGCCGCGCCCGCCGCCAGCCAGCCCCAGCCTCGGCGCAGCGCGCCGCGCCGCGCCGCGCGCCGGTCCGCCAGGGCCAGGCGCAATTGGCCGGCATCGAACGGCGCCTGCCGCAGCCGCACCCCGGTGGCGTCCGCGATGGCGTTGGCGATGGCGGCGGCGGCCGGCAGCGTCGCCACGCCGTCCAGGTCGAGGCAGCCGGCGCGCACCACGTCGGGCGGCGTCGGCGCCGCCATGGCCAGCGCATCCGTCGCCCCGTTCGCGGCCGCCGGCGTGGCGGCGCGCCAATCGTCGAACGCCGCCGGCGCGCCGATCAGGCGGCGGGCCTCGGCCAGCCGTTCGGGTTGCTGGCGGGTGATGGCCAGGCGTGTCGTCGCGCCCTGCGCCGGCCGCAGGTCCTGGCTGTCATGGCCGGCGACTACCCGCGTCACCTCGATCGCGCCGGTGGCGGGCTGGATCGCCACCTCGGCAACCCAGGCGCTCCAGACCATGCGTTCCGAACCATCCTCGGCCTCGCAACGCACCTGGGCCGTGGCAAAGCCGCTGCCGCGCAGCAGGCCGTCGCGCGGCGCGGCGGCGTCATCCATGGCCGCCTGCTCGACCACCTGGCGCGCCAGCTCGCGGCCGCGCGCGTCGGCCAGGTGCCGCAGGCGCCAGTCAACCGGATCCTCGCCGGCGGCCAGCGCGCGTTCATGCCACAGGCTTTCGCCGGCGAAGACCTGAGCCGCGTTCAACTCGTCGACGCTGGCGTGCAGCAAGGCATGCGACGACGCTTGCGCCCGTACCGGGCCATCGCCCAGCACCGTGGCATGGCCACTGGCCGGCGCCGGCCCGGACCGCGCCAGCAGGCGCGCCAGGCTGGGCCGCATGGCCCAGGGCCGCGGCGAGCACAGGACCGGCCCCGCCGCCAGGTCCGCTGCGCGCAGGGCCAGCGTGGCCGGCAGCGGCGGGCGGCTGGCCACGCACACCGGCCGCGCCACCGCCTCGGACAGCAGCGCCGCTTCGGCGGCGGCATCCAGCAGATCGAGCGCATGCGCCGCGTGCGCGGCCGGGGCCGCGCCCTGCGGCCATGCCGCCACGGTCACCGCGCACTCGGGCCAGTCGAACAAGGCCGCCAGCTCGCGCCGTGCCAGGGCATGCAGCGCGGCCGCGTCCGGTGGCAGCCACAGCGTCAGGCGGCCTTCCAGGCACCAGGCCGCGACCCGCGCGCTGGCCGCAGCCGCGGCCGCGGCCGGCCGCCAGAGATATTCAGGTTCATCCGCCGGCGCCGTGCCGGCGCTTTCGGCCAGGCCTTCCTGCGCCGGCCGGCCCCCGCCACGCCACGCGGGCGCGAGACTGGCCAGGGCCTGCCGCGCGTGCAGCGGCGTCACCGCCACCACACCGGCGAAGTTGTCCCGCCGCACCACCGCCACCACGCCCGCCTGCGCCCGCGCCTCGTCCAGGCGCACGCTGTCGAGCGCGCTGCCGCGATAACGGGTGCCGTCCCAGGCGGCTTCGGGCGGGCGCAGCGCCAGCCCGTGCAACAGCTCGGAGGCCGGCGCGACGGCGAGCGGCGCGGCCTCGGGCAGCCACGCGCTCATGCGCCGGCCCCTTCCGGCCCGCATGGCCGCGCCGCTGCGCGCAATTGCACCGCGCGCAGCGCCGCCTGCATGATTTCAACGTGCGTGCCGCAGCGGCACAGGTTGTGATGCAGCTCGCTGCGCACGGCCCGCTCCGAGGGCGCGGGGTCGCGGCGCAGCAACGCCTCGACGGTCATGATCATGCCGTTCAGGCAATAGCCGCACTGGGCCGCCTGGCATTCGATGAAAGCGCGCTGGGTCGGCCCGGGCCGCTCGCGCGTGCCCAACCCTTCCAGCGTGGTGACTTCGCGTCCCTGCGCCGCCCGCACCGGGATCACACAGGAACGCGCCGCCACGCCGTCGATCAGCACGGTGCAGGCGCCGCACTCGCCCAGGCCGCAACCGTATTTCGGACCGTTCAGCGCCAGGTCGTTGCGCAGCACCAGCAACAGCGGGGTCGCCGGCGCCACCGCCACCCGCGCGGCGGCGCCGTTGACCTTCAGGTCGATCGGATCGGCGGCGGGCGCGGTGGCGGCGGTATGTTCCATGGTGTGCGTGGCGAAAGTCCGGTGAATGAAGCGCGGCGGGCGCGTCAGGCCGCCGCCTTGGCCTTCGGTTCGACCAGCGGCTCGCTGAACACGTCGTAACCGAAGCACCAGGTCGGATCCTCGTTGGTCCGCAGCCAGGTGTTGTCATGCGAAATGCGCTGCACCTTGCTGGCGCGCTCGGCGCGGTTGGCTTCGTACAGCGCGAAAGCCAGTTCGTGATTATGCGCCCCCACTTCCTTGAAGCAACGCACCAGCATCGCGCCGTCCTCGATGGCCATGGCCGCGCCCTGCGCCATGTGCGGTTTCATCGGGTGGCAGGCATCGCCGAGCAGCACCAGGCGGCCGCGGCTCCACAGCGGCAGCGGGTCGCGCTCCAGCAAGGACCACTTGGTGACCTCGACGGTGGCGTCGATCAGCGCCTGCACCGTCGGATGCCAGCCCTGGAACGCCTCGCGCATTTCGTCCTTGCTGCTGGGCAGCCAGCGGTCGTTCAGGTCCCATTGCTCGACCGGCACGCCGGTCACGTAGTAGAGCTCGTCGGCCTTGCTGGTGACGAAGTACGTCATCATGTGGCGGTCATCGGTCCACCACTTCACGCAGGCGTCGAACGGCAGCATGCCGGCCTTGACCTCGGGCGTGGGGAACACCGCGCGGTGGGCCAGGTAGCCGGCGTACTTGGGAGGCTCGGGCCCCAGCAGTTCCTCGCGGATGCAGGAATTGACGCCGTCGGCGCCGATCACGATGTCGGCATGCTCGACGCTGCCGTCGGCAAAGCGCATCTCGACGTCGTTGCCGCGGTCGGTGACGCCGACCAGGTGCTTGGAATACGCCATCACGCGCTCGGGCAGCGCCTCGATCAGCAGGGCGTGGAAGTCGCCGCGGTGCACCGTCAGGTACGACGCGCCGTAGGTTTTGACGGCATAGTCGCCCAACGGAATCCGCGCGAGCACGTCGCCGGTCAGGCCGTGGCGGCTGTACCAGTAGTCGGGGTGCGACCCTTGGGCGTTGAGCGCGTCCTCGATGCCGATGCGGCGCAGGATCTTCATGACGTTGGGGCCGACGTGGATACCGGCGCCCAGCCGCGAAAAACTCGGCGCCTGTTCGTACACGCGCACGTCGAAGCCTTCCTGCAGCAGGAGCGAGGCGGTGGCGGCGCCACCGAGGCCGGCGCCGATCACGGCGATGCGGGGGGATTTAGACAAGAGGCTCTCCTACTTTTCTATGCATACACTCTATTTTTTCCAGATGGAAAACCGCACCATCGTGGATCCGAAACTGTTCGCCTGCGTCCAAAACAGTGCATTTTTATGCACATATAGGTAAAAACCACTATGAACATCGGCTTTGCGATTCACCTCGCTGTTTGCAAGAATAGAGCGTCTACACTGTTTTTTTAATTTATCGAAAACCCTAAGATGGATCCGCGCTTCACGTCATCACGCTCGATCCGCCCGCTGCGCGGGGCAAGCGATGGCCGCCGGATCCCGTCCTGGCATCGACCCACCCGGAGCACGGCATGAGCCAACCATCCAGCACCTTCCTGTACGGCGCCAACGTCCACGCCAACGGCATCCGCCAGCACTACCTGCGCTACGGCGGCGCGGACGGCGCGCGCGCCGAACGCGACGCGCTCATCCTGATCCCCGGCATCACCAGCCCGGCGGTCACCTGGGGCTTCGTGGCCGAGCGCCTGGGCCAGCGCTACGACACCTACGTGCTGGACGTGCGCGGCCGCGGCCTGTCCAGCGCCGACCCCGGCCTGGACTACAGCCTGGACGCGCAGGCCGCCGACGTGCTGGCGCTGGCGCAGGCGCTGGGCCTGCAGCGCTACGCCCTGATGGGCCATTCCATGGGCGGCCGCATCGCGGTGCGCGCGGCCCGCGGCCAGCCGGCCGGCCTGACGCGGCTGGTCATCGTCGACCCGCCCGTCTCCGGCCCGGGCCGCCGCCCCTACCCCGCCAAGCTGGCCTGGTACGTCGACTCGATCCGCCAGGCCACGCACGGCATGGACGCCGAGGCCATGCGCGCCTTCTGCCCCACCTGGACCGAGGAACAGCGGCGCCTGCGCGCGCAATGGCTGCACACCTGCCACGAACCCGCCATCGTGCGCAGCTTCGAGGACTTCGGCCGCGACGACATCCATGCCGACCTGCCGCATGTGCGCGTGCCGCAGTTGCTGATGACCGCCGAGAACGGCGGCGTGGTCGGCGACGAGGACGTGGCCGAATGGCAGGGCCTGGCGCCCGACACCCTGCACCGGCGCGTGCCCGCCGCCGGCCACATGATCCCCTGGGACAACGAGGCCGGCTTCCACGAGGCGCTGGGCGACTTCCTCGAACCGCGCGGCTGAATCCCCTTTTCCCCCTTACCGGACAGGAGTCCGCCATGCCCGTCAGCGACATCGACCTGATCCGCGCCTGGAAACAGGTGCTCACGCTTTCCCGCCTCGAAGCCGGCCAGACCGTGACCGTGCTCACCGGCGCCGACACCCATCCGCAGACGCTGCGCTGCGCCATCGCCGCCGCCGGCGACATGGGCGCGCGGGTCAACCGCCTCGACCTGCCGCCGGTCAACGGCGAAAAATCCCTCAGCCGCGACTCGCTGGCCTACCTGGGCACCACGCCGCTGACCGGCAACCCCGCCGCCATCGCCGCGCTCAAGGCCAGCGACCTGGTGCTGGACCTGATGACGCTGCTGTTCTCGCCCGAGCAGCACGAGATCCTGCTGGGCGGCACCAAGATCCTGCTGGCGGTCGAGCCGCCCGAGATTCTCTGCCGCCTGGTGCCCACCGAGGCCGACCGCGCCCGCGTGCGCGCGGCCGCCGCGCAAATCGCCGAGGCGCGCCAGATGCGCATCACCTCCCGGGCCGGCACCGACCTGCAATGCCGCCTGGGCAGCTTCCCGGCGATTTCCGAATACGGTTTCGTCGACGAGCCAGGGCGCTGGGACCACTGGCCCAGCGGCTTCGTGCTGACCTGGCCCGACGAGGGCCACAGCAACGGCCAGGTGGTGCTGGACCGCGGCGACATCCTGCTGCCGATGAAGGACTACGTCACCGACCCGATCACCCTCACCGTGGAACGCGGCTACGTCACCCGCATCCAGGGCGGCCTGCAGGCCGAGGTGCTGCGCGACTACATGGCGTCGTACGAAGACCCGGAAGCGTACGCCGTCTCGCACATCGGCTGGGGCCTGCAGCCGCGCGCCCACTGGTCGATGCTGGGCCACTACGGCAAGGAGACCCACATCGGCATGGACGCCCGCGCCTTCGAGGGCAACTTCCTCTGGTCCATGGGACCGAACAACGAGGCCGGCGGTCAACGCACCACCGCCTGCCATATCGACATCCCGATGCGCCGCTGCACGGTGATGCTGGACGAACGCGCCGTCGTCATCGACGGCGTGGTGCAGGACGAACCCGGGCTGGCCTACGCCGCCCGCCGCAAGGAGCTGGCATGACCCACACCGTTCCCGCCGGGGATATCTCGGCCTACGCCCGCCAGGGCTTCGGCACGCCGCTGCCGTTGAAGGCGCCGTTCGGCCTGCTGATCATCGACTTCGTCAACGGCTTTGCCGACCCCGCCGTGTTCGGCGGCGGCAACATCCCGCCGGCCATCGAGCGCACCCGGACGTTGCTGGCGCATGCGCGCGAACAAGGGTGGCCGGTGGCCCACAGCCGCATCGTGTTCTCCGACGACGATGCCGACAGCAACATCTTCTGCCTCAAGGTGCCGGGCATGCTGACCCTGAAGGAAGACAGCCACAACAGCACCATCGTGCCGCAGCTGGCCCCCGCGCCCGGCGAATACGTGGTGCGCAAGAGCACGCCGTCGGCGTTCTACGGCACCATGCTGGCGCCGTGGCTGGCGCAACGCGGCGTGCAGACGCTGGTGGTGGCCGGCTGCGTCACCAGCGGCTGCGTGCGCGCCAGCGTGGTCGACGCCATGCAGGCTGGCTTGCGGCCACTGGTGGTGTCCGACTGTTGCGGCGACCGCGCGCTGGGGCCGCACGAGGCCAACCTGTTCGACATGGCGCAGAAGTACGCCGCCGTCATGCCGCTGGAGCAGGCGCTGGCCGACATCGCCGCGCTGCCCGGCGCGGCGCGATAGCGGCATAATCAGCCAATCCGCCCGGATCGCCTTCGCCCATGAACCTGCCCCATCCCCGCGCGCAGCACGACGCGCTGCTGAGCCACCCCGGCGCGCTCCTGGTCGTGCGCGCGCCGACCGCCCCGCCGCGCCCGGCGCCCGGGCAGCCGGGCGTGGTCTCGGATTACGTCCAGGACACGCCCGAGATCTTCGTGGCGGTGCTGGCAGATGATGCCGCGCCTGATGGCTGGCGCGCGCTGGCCTTCAACGGCCACGTCGACCTGGGCACCGGCATCCGCACCGCGCTGGCGCAGATCGTGGCCGAGGAATTGCATGTGCCGATGGCGCGGCTCGAAATGGTGCTGGGCCACACCAACGCCACCCCCAACCAGGGCCCCACCATCGCCAGCGCCAGCATCCAGATTTCGGCCGCGCCCTTGCGCCGCGCCGCGGCCCAGGCGCGCGAGCAGCTGCTGGCGCGGGCCGCGCGGCAATGGGGCGTGGCGGCGGACACGCTGCGCTTGCGCGACGGCATCGTGCGCCCCGCCGATGAGCGCGACGAACGCGCCCTGCGCTACGGTCAACTGGTCCAGGGCCAGCACACCCGGCTGGAACTGGCCGCCGATGATTCCCAGGTGCGGCTCAAGCCGGCGGGCGACTACACCCTGGTCGGCAGCGCCGTCGCGCGCGTCGACATTCCCGCCAAGGCCACCGGCGAACTGAGCTTCGTGCACGACGTGCGCGTGCCCGGCATGCGCCACGGCCGCGTGGTGCGCCCGCCGCATCCCGGCCGCGATGCCGGCGACTTCATCGGCCGCTGCCTGCTCGATGTCGACACCGGTTCGGTCGCGCACCTGCCCGGGCGCGTCCAGGTCGTGGTGCAAGGCGATTTCATCGGCGTGGTGGCGGACCGCGAGGAGCAGGCCGAAGCCGCCATGCGCGCGCTCAAGGTCCGCTGGAAGCCGGTGCCGCCGGCGCCGGCGCTCGACGACCTGGCCAGCGCCATCCGCGCCAACCCGGCGCGCCGCCGCCTGCTGCTGGAGGAAGGCGACGTCGACGCCGCCTGTGCCGGCGCAGCGGTGCACCTGCGCCGCACCTACGTCTGGCCCTACCAGATGCACGCGTCGATCGGGCCTTCGTGCGCGGTGGCGGATCATCGCGATGGCCGCCTCACGGTCTGGGCCGGCACCCAGAATCCGCACATGCTGCGCGCAGACCTGGACCGCCTGCTCAAGCTGGGCGAGGACCGCATCGACATCATCCGCATGGAAGCCGCCGGCTGTTATGGCCGCAACTGCGCCGACGACGTCTGCGCCGACGCCGCGCTGCTGTCGGCCGCCGTCGGCGCGCCGGTGCGGGTGCAACTGATGCGCGACCAGGAACACCAGTGGGAGCCCAAGGGCACGGGCCAGCTGATGGACGTGGGCGCGGCGCTGGACACCGAGGGCAGGCTGCTGGCCTACGACTTCCAGGTGCGCTATCCGTCCAACGACGCGCCGCTGCTGGCGCTGCTGCTGACCGGCGGCGTGTCCGGCGAGCCGCGCGTGCTGGAAATGGGCGACCGCACCTCGGTGCCGCCGTATCGCTATCCCAGCCGCCGCATCGTCTGCCACGACACCGCGCCGCTGGTGCGCGCCTCGTGGCTGCGCGGGGTCTCGGCCCTGCCCACCTCGTTCGCGCACGACTGCATGGTCGATGAACTGGCCGAGGCGGCCGGCGCCGACCCGGTTGCGTTCCGGCTCGCGCACCTGGACGATGCGCGCGCCACCGCGCTGCTGGAGGCGACCGCGGCGCGCGCTGGCTGGCACGAGCGGCCGCCCGGCAGCCGCGGCACGCCGGGCGCCGACGGTATCCTGCGCGGACGCGGCGTGGCCTACGCGCGCTATGTGCACAGCAAGTTCCCGGGCTTTGGCGCCGCCTGGGCGGCGTGGGTCATCGACCTGGGCGTGGACCCGGCCAGCGGGCGCATCGCCATCACGCGGGTGGTGGTCGGCCAGGACACCGGCATGGTCGTCAACCCCGACGGCGTGCGCCACCAGATCCACGGCAACGTCAACCAGACCCTCAGCCGCTGCCTGCTGGAACGCGTGCGGTTCGATGCGGCCGGCGTGGCCAGCCGCGAATGGGGCGGCTATCCCATCATCGGTTTCAAGGACCTGCCGCCCATCGACGTGCTGCTGATGCCGCGCCAGGACGAAGCGCCCATGGGCGCCGGCGAGTCCGCGTCGATTCCCGGGCCGGCGGCCATCGCCAATGCGCTGTTCGACGCCACCGGACGCCGCTTCCACCAGGCGCCCTTCACGCCGGAAGCGGTGCGCGCCGCCCTCGCGGACCGCGCTGCCGCGGCCTGCGCAACACCGTCCGCGGCGTAGCGCAGGCCGCCAAACCGGCATTGCGCCCGTCGCTCAGAGCACGCTGCGCATGGCCTGGTCCATGTCGGCGATCAGGTCTTCCTCGTGCTCCAGGCCGATGGAAATGCGGATCAGGCCTTCGGACACGCCGGCCGCGTCGCGTTCGGCCGCCGGCACGCCGGAATGCGTGGTCGAGGCCGGGTGGCAGACCAGCGATTCGGTGCCACCCAGGCTCACCGCCGACTTGAACAGGCGCAGCGCGTTGATGAAGCGGAACGCCTTGGCGCGGCCGCCGTCCAGCACGAATGCGAAGGTCGAGCCCGGCCCCGTGCACTGGCGCTTGTAGACCGCCTGGTAGGCCTCGTCGGCAATGGTCTCGGGATGGTAGATGCGCACTTTCTCGTGCGGATTGCCCGCCAGCCATTGCGCCACGCGGGTGGCGCTGCGGGCGGCCTGCTTCATGCGCAGCACCACGGTCTCCATCGAGCGCGTGATCATCCAGCACGAGTGCGGATCGAGCTGCGAGCCGAAGGCGCTGCGGATGGCGCGCACCTTCTTGATCAGGTCTTTCGAGCCGGTGACCGCGCCGGCCACCAGGTCGCTGTGGCCGCCCACGTATTTGGTCAGCGAATACACGCACAGGTCCACGCCATGCTCGGCCGGCTTCTGGAAGATCGGGCCCAGCAGCGTGTTGTCGCACACCGAGATCGGGCGGTAGCCGTGGCGCGCGGCAAACGCGTCCAGCTCGGCCTTCATGGCCTGGAAGTCGATCAGCGCATTGGTGGGATTGGCCGGCGTTTCCACGTAGAACAGCTTCACCGGCCCCTTGGCGGCGGCCGCTTCCAGCGCATCGCGCATGCTCTGCGCCGACAGGCCGTCGTGGATCGGGTGCGAGCCGATGCCCCATTCCGGGAAGATCTTGGCGATCAGGGTCTCGGTGCCGCCGTACAGCGGCACCGACTGCACCAGCTGGTCGCCCGGGCGCAGGAACGCCAGGAACACCGCGCTGATGGCCGACATGCCGCTGGAGGTCACCGCCGCGTCCTCCGAGCCATCCAGCAGCGACAGGCGATCCTCGACGATCTCCAGGTTGGGATGGTTGAAGCGGCTGTACACCAGCCCGGCCGACTCGCCCTGCGGCAGCGGCTTGCGGCCCGACACCAGGTCGAAGAACTCGGCGCCGTCCTCGGCCGAGCGGAAGGCGAAGGTGGACGTGAGGAATACCGGCGGCTTGACCGCGCCTTCGGACAGGAAGGGATCGAAGCCGTACGACATCATCTGCGTCTCGGCGTGCAGCGGACGGCCGGAAATGTCTTTCTTGTGATAGCTGGAGTAACTCATGGCGTGCCTCTCAATGGGGGAAGTGCGGCCTACCTGACGGCGATATCACGGATTCGGACACGATAGCGCCGCCGGCCGGGGGATGCAGCGAGTATGGGCGCGTCCGGCCACAATATTCTTTCCATTTCTACTCTTTGGATCGGATAATGGGAAATATCGTTTCCCATACCTTCGAAACCATGAAAGAGACTGCCTTGTTACATCAACTTGACGCGATCGATTGGAAAATCATGAAAATCCTTCAAGAAGATGGCCGGCTCTCCAACGCCGAACTGGCCGAGCGCGTGTCGCTGTCGGCCTCGCCCTGCTGGAAGCGCCTCAAGCGCCTGGAGACCTCGGGCGTCATCCGCGGCTACCAGGCCATCCTGGACCGCCGCGCGCTCGGCATGGGGGTGGTGGCGTTCGTCAGCATCTCGCTGGAAAACCACACCGAAAAAACCTGCCGCGCGTTCGAGGCGGCGGTGGCCGCCATGCCCGAAGTGCTGGCCTGCCACAACACCACGGGCCAGCACGACTACCTGCTGCACATCGTGGCGCGCGACTTCGACGCCTATTCCGAATTCGTGCGCAACCGGCTGCGCACCCTGCCCGGCGTCAAGGAACTGCTCAGCACGCTGTCGATGCACGAAGTGAAGTCGTCGACCAAGCTGCACCTGTGATCCCGCAATGACCGGCGCCGGGCCGTTCCAGCGCGGCCCGGCGCCTGCCCGCCAAATGCCAGGGAGTGTCACGAAGCTGTAGCGACCCGTGCCTAGAGTGTCGATTCCGATTGAATCCCAAAGAGGACTTCCTGTCATGAAATCGACTCTCCGCATCGCGGCGGCTGGCGCCTGCCTGTCCGTCTTCAGCTTCTCCCCCGCCCTCGCGGCGACGGCCACTTCCAGCTCGGTCCAGCTCTACGGCCTGGTCGACACCGGCCTGCAATACCTCAGCAACGGACCCAGCGGCAACAGCAAGACGGGCATGAGCACGGGCAACCTGAGCGGCTCGCGCTGGGGCCTGCGCGGCACCGAAGACCTGGGCGACGGCCTGTCGACCGTGTTCGTGCTGGAAAACGGCTTCGACTCCGGCAACGGCACCACCATGCAGGGCGGCCGCCTGTTCGGCCGCCAGGCCTATGTCGGCCTGTCGAGCAAGAGCTTGGGCCGCCTGACGCTGGGCCGCCACAACACGCTCATGATCGACTGGATGAGCAAGTACAACCCGTTCGACAACGCCAACTTCTCGATCAAGCGCCCCGACGCGGCCTTCTCGGACCGCACCGACAACGCGGTGATGTACGTCGGCAAGTTCGGTCCCGTGTCCGTCGGCGGCTACTACAGCTTCGGCTGGAACAACGAGCAGTCGTTCGACGACAAGACGCTGGGCCGCATGCTCGGCGGCGGCGTGCGCTATCAGTCGGGCGGCCTGGACGCCGGCCTGCTGTACCACTCCAAGCATGCCGACAAGCCGGCCAAGGGCGCCAACAGCGACAACCGCGAAGACCGCATCGTCGCCGGGCTGTCGTATGACTTCGAGGGCGTGAAGGTCTACGCCGGCTACCGCTGGCTGGAACAGAAGCTGACGCAGCGCACCTACAAGAACAACCTGACCTGGCTGGGCGTGACCTACCTGCCGGTGCAGAACAACCGCCTGTCGTTGGCCGTGTACCACCTGAACGACTCGGTCTGCGACGACATGAACAATGCCGTCTGCCCGGCCGCGCAGGCCGCCGGCACCGGCCAGAAGTCCACCATGTTCGTCCTGGGCAACGAATACGACCTGTCCAAGCGCACCACCGTCTACGCCGTCGCGGCCTACGCGGTCAACGACGACAAGTCGGCGCAAAGCGTGGTCGGCGGCAAGTACGGCGCCAACGTCGAGCCGGGCAAGAACCAGCTCGGCCTGAACCTCGGCCTGCGGCACCGGTTTTGAACGCGCTCGAATCCTCCGCGGGCGGCACGGCGATCGCCGTGCGCGGCCTGCGCCACGCCTTCAACGGCCACACCGTGCTGGACGGCGTCGACCTGAACGTGCCCGCGGGCACCGTCCTGGCGCTGCTGGGCCCGTCTGGCTGCGGCAAGAGCACCCTGCTCAAGTCGCTGGCCGGACTGCTGCGGCCGCAGGCCGGCAGCATCGCCTTCGGCGATGCCGTCGTCTGCGACGCGCAGCGCCATGAACCGCCCGAACGCCGCGACCTCGGCATGGTGTTCCAGGACTACGCGCTGTGGCCGCACATGAGCGTGGCCGGCAACGTCGCCTTTCCGCTGGAAATGCGCGGCGTCGCCCGGCGCGAGCGGCCGGCCCGCGTACAACAAGCCCTGGCCCTGGTGGGCCTGGACGAGCACGCCGCGCGCCGCCCGTCGGAACTATCGGGCGGCCAGCAGCAGCGCGTCGCGCTGGCCCGCGCCATCGTGGCGCGGCCGCGTGTGCTGCTGTTCGACGAACCGCTGTCCAACCTGGACCGGGCCCTGCGCGAATCGCTCTGCGTCGAGATCGGCGCCCTGCTGCGCCGGCTCGGCACCACCGCCGTCTACGTCACCCACGACCACGAGGAAGCCCATGCCCTGGCGCACACCATCGCCCGCATGGAACACGGCCGCATCGCCGACCTCGCCGTGTCCAAACCCCAGGACTCTGCCTAAAATGCCCCACGCACCCGTTTCCAAACTACTTGCCACGTTCTTTATGACGCTTTCGTTCGGATTGGCCGCCGGCCAGGCCAAGGCGCTGACCGTTTACACCGCGGGCCCAGGCGGCCTCATCAAGCAACTGGCCGCCGGCTTCCAGGAGAAGACCGGCATCAAGGTCGACGTGTTCCAGGCCACCACCGGCAAGGTCATGGCCCGGCTCGAGGCCGAGTCCGCCAACCCGCGCGCCGACGTGCTGATCTCGGCCTCCTGGGACACCGCGCAGGACCTGGACCAGCGCGGCTGGCTGCTGGCCTATGACAGCCCCAACGCGGCCCAGGTGCCGGCGCGCTTCAAGGCCCCGACCTACGTGGCGCAGGGCATCTCGGCGCTGGGCATCGTCTGGAATTCGCGCAGCGGCACGCCCGAACCGCGCGACTGGTCCGACCTGACCGGCCCGCAGTTCAAGCAGAAGGTCACCACCCCCGACCCGGCCCTGTCGGGCGCCTCGCTCGACCTGCTGCTGGGCCTGCAAAGCGCCCAGGGCGAATCGGCCTGGAAGCTGTTCGAGACGCTGCGCGACAACGGCATGACCATCTCCGGCCCCAACGCCCAGGCGCTGACGCCGGTGCTGCAGGGCGCCAAGGCGGCGGTGTTCGGCGCCGTCGACTACGTGTCGTACGCCAGCGTCGAGAAAGGCGAATCGATCAAGGTGATCTTTCCGTCCAGCGGCACCGCCATCGCGCCGCGCCCGATGATGATCCTGAAGACCACCAAGGCGCCCGACCAGGCGCGCCAGTTCATCGACTATGTGCTGTCCGAGGACGGCCAGCGCGCCGTCGCCGACGCCTGGCTGATGCCGGCGCGCCAGGACGTGGCCGGCAAGCGGCCGCTGTTCAAGGACCTGGCGCTGCTGCCCGAGACCGCGCCCGGCGCCTCGCGCGCCGAGGTGCTGGCGCGTTTCGCGCGCCTGTTCGGCCAACACTGACAGGCCGGGATGCCGGCGCGTCCGGCATCCCCACTCCGACCATGAAAAGTGCTTTCATCCTGGCGGCCATCACCGTGGCCGCCCTGGGCGTGCTCGTCGCCCTGCCGATGGCCTTCGTCGCGTTGCAGGCCGTCTTCCCGCATCTGGCCGAAGGTTCGCTGCGCGATCCCTTCGGCGCCTGGGCCGCCACGCTGGCCACGCCGGCCGCGCTGACACTGCTGGGCGGCACGCTCAAGCTGGGGCTGGGCGTGGCCGCCGTCAGCGCGCTCATCGGCATTCCGCTGGGCGCCCTGCGCGGCCTGTTCCAGGTGCCGCTGGCGCGGCTGTGGGACCTGTTGTTCCTGGTGCCGTTCCTGCTGCCGCCCTACATCGCGGCGCTGTCGTGGACCATGGCGCTGCAGCCGCGCGGCTACCTGGAACAACTGGCCGGCTTCAACCTTGGGCCGCTGCTGTTCTCGTCCGCTGGCGTGACGCTGGCAATGGGCCTGGCGATCTTCCCGGTGGTGTACTTCGCCGTCTCGCGCAGCATGGCGGCCAGCGGCGCGCGGCTGGCCGAGGTGGCGCGAGTGTTCGGCGCCGGCCCCTGGCGCGCCTTCTTGCGCGTGACCCTGCCGCTGGCCCTGCCGGCCATCGGCGCCAGCCTGCTGCTGGCCTTCACGCTGGCGATCGAGGAATACGGCGTGCCCGCCGCGCTGGGCGCGCAGGCCGGCGTGGCCGTCATGACCACCGCCATCGAGCGGCGCCTGGCGGACTGGCCCATCGACCTGCCGGGCGCCGCGCTGCTGTCGCTGGTGCTGGTGGCGCTGGCGCTGACGGCCTACGCGGTGCAGCGCGCGCTGGTCGCCGGACGCGGCTTCGAGACCACCACCGGCAAGCCCGCGCCGCTGGCGCGCGGCCGGCTCGGCGCCTGGCGCTGGCCGGTGCTGGGCCTGTTCGCGGCGGTGGCGCTGATTGCGGTGGCGGCGCCGCTGGCATCGATGCTGGCCGCGGCCCTGACGCGCCACGTCTCGGCCGGCCTGGCGCCGGACAACCTGACACTGGCCAATTTCACCGCGCTGTTCCGGGCCCGCGGCGAGGCCTGGCAGGCGCTGTCGACCAGCCTGCTGCTGGCCACCGGCACCGCGCTGGCGGCGGGCGCGGTGGGCCTGCTGGCGGCCTGGTGCGTGGCCGGCCGCCACGTGCCGGGCGCGGCCGTCATCGACGCGCTGGCGCTGCTGCCCGCGGCGCTACCCGGCGTGGTGGTGGGGGTGGGCCTGATCCTGGCCTGGAACCAGCCGTTCTGGCCGGCTTCGCCGTACGGCGGCTGGGGCATCCTGCTGCTGTCCTACACCTGCTTGCTGCTGCCGTATCCGGTGCGCTACGTCAGCGCCGCGCTGGCGCAGCTGGGCGCGAACCTGGAAGCCGCGGCGCGGGTGCATGGCGCCCGTGCGGCAACGGCGCTGCGCCGCATCGTGCTGCCGCTGGTGCTGCCGGGCCTGGCGGCAGCCATGCTGATGGTGTTCGCCGTGGCCTCGCGCGAACTGGTCACGTCGTTGCTGCTGGCGCCCGCCGGCGTGCAGACGGTGTCGGTGTTCGTGTGGCGCCAGTTCGAGCAGGGCTCGGTGGGCGAAGGCATGGCGATGGCCGCGGTGGCGGTCGGCGTCAGCCTGGCGCTGATGCTGGCGGCGACGTCGCTGCGGCGCGGCGCGCGCGCCTGAGCGATCGCGCGGGTCCGGCGGCCGGCGCCCGCCGGCATCGCATCAGACCGGATCCGGCGTGTCCCCGGCCGACGGCAGCGGCCCCTGCACCACGCGGTTGCGGCCCTGGCGCTTAGCCTGGTAAAGACCGCGATCGGCGATCTGGATCAGATCCGTGCAGGGCTGGTCGACCACGGGCACGGCGGTGGCGGTGCCGATACTGACCGTCAGCCAGGGGCCGCCGCCGTTGTCCTTCTGCGGAATCTGCATGGCCTCGACCGCGCGCCGCAGTTTCTCGGCGGCCAGGCGCGCGCTGCCCGCCGGCGTGCCCGGCAGCACCAGCGCGAATTCCTCGCCGCCAAAGCGCGCGGCCAGGTCGGTGGAACGGTCGCAGCTGGCGAAGATGGTGTTGGCCACGCGCTTGAGCGCCTCGTCGCCGGCGATATGGCCGTAGGTATCGTTGTAGGACTTGAAATGGTCCACGTCGATCATCAGCATGCTGATTTCGCGGCCGTCGCGGCGCGCGCGCAGCCATTCGGCGTTGAGGTATTCGTCGAAATAGCGGCGATTGCCCAGCCCGGTCAGGCCATCGGAATTGGTCAGGCGGCGCAGTTCCATATTGCTTTCCAGCAATTGCTGCTGGCTCTGGCGCAGCGCCTGGTAGGCCTCGTCGCGCTGCACCAGCGCCAGGTACGAGCGCGAATGGTAGCGGATGCGCGCCACCAGCTCGATCGAATCGGGCAGCTTCACCAGGTAGTCGTTGGCGCCGGCCGCGAAGGCGGCGCTCTTGATGGCGGGGTCTTCCTTGGTCGACAGGACGATGATGGGAATATCGCGCGTGACCGGATGGCTGCGGTATTCCTGCACCAGGCTCAGGCCGTCCACCCCGGGCAGCACCAGGTCCTGCAGGATCACGGTGGGCCGGGTCTGCACCGCCACCGTCAGCGCCTTGTACGGATCGGAGCAGTAATGGAAGTCGATATTGCCCTCCGTGGCCAGGGCCCTGCGGATCGCCTCGCCGACCATGACCTGATCATCGACCAGCAGCACCATGGCCGCGTGCGAGTTCAGGTCGGCCGAAGCCGGGCTGTCAATGGGAGGGTGCATAGTGTCTTTCCTTGATTGCTAGCAATGTCCGCCGCCTCAGGCAAAAGCCTGGATCAAGCGGGGTGCGATCCTGTCCAACGGCCGGATTTCGACCGCGGCCTGTATCGCGGCGGCCGCCTTGGGCATGCCATAGACCGCGCTGGTGGCCTGGTCCTGGGCGATGGTCAGGCAGCCGCGGTCGCGCAGCGCCTTCAGGCCACGGGCGCCGTCCTGTCCCATGCCGGTCAGCAGCACGCCGACGGCCAGCCCGCGCCAGTGCTGCGCGACGCTATGGAAAAATACATCGATGGAGGGACGGTACAGGCTTTCCTTCGGATTCTCGGTGTAACGCAGCGTACCATCGGCCACCAGGTGCAGATGGTCGTCGGTGCCGGCCAGCAGCACCTGCCCTGGCGTCGGCCGCTCGCCTTCGCGCACCAGCCGCACGGGCAATTCGACCTGATCGTTGAGCCAGTCGGCCATGCCGGCGGCGAACGAGGCGTCCACATGCTGCACCAGCACGATGCCGGCCGGGAACGTGACCGGAATATCGCGTAACAACTGTGCCAGGGTCGCCGGACCGCCGGCGGAGGCGCCAATCACCAGCAGGCCCTGCGACGGCCCCGCTTGCGCCGCGTCGCGGACCACCGGCGTGAGCGCGGTGCGGTTATTGCCATAGCGTCCGATCAGCCAGCCGATATTGCGGATCTTGCGCAGCAGCGGCGCGGCCGCGCTGCGCAGGTCGGCGCCGCCCACCACCGGCGTGTCGGCGGCGTCCAGCGCGCCGTAGCCCATGGCGTCGAACACGCGCGCGGTATGGCGTGCCACGTCCACCGTGACCACCACGATGGCGCAAGGCGTTTCGGCCATGATGCGGCGGGTGGCCTCGACGCCGTCCATGACGGGCATGACGAGGTCCATCAGCACCACGTCGGGCCGGTCCTGCGCGCATTGCTGCACCGCCTCCAGGCCGTTGGACGCGACCCAGGCGACCTCCAGCCCTGGTTCCAGCGCGATCACGCGCCTGAGGGTTTCCACCGCCATCTGCATATCGTTGACGATTCCGACTCTCACGTCCGCGCCTTTCCGATCAGGTCTTCCACGGCGTCCAGCAAGGCGTCGTCGTGGAAACTGCCCTTGGCCAGGTAATAGTCGGCGCCCGCGTCCAGCCCGCGCCGCCGATCCTCTTCTCGATCCTTGTAGGACACTACCATTACCGGCAGGCTTTGCAACTTGGGATCGGCCTTGATGCGCGACACCAGTTCGATGCCGTCCATGCGCGGCATGTCCACGTCGGTCACCACCAGGTCGAAGGCCTCGTTGCGCAGCATGTTCCAGCCGTCCATGCCGTCCACCGCCACCGCCACATCGAAACCGCGGTTCAGCAGCAACTTGCGTTCCAGCTCGCGCACCGTCAGGGAATCGTCCACCACCAGCACGCGCTTGCGCCGGCGCGCCTGCGCCACCGGACCGCCGCCATCCACCCGCGCCAGGCGGCCGCCCTCGACCAGCTTCTGCACCGACAGCAGCATATCCTCGACATCCAGGATCAGCAGCGGCGTGCCATCGTCCATCAGCGAGCCGGCCATCACGTCCTGCACCTTGCCCAGGCGTGGATCCAGCGGCTGCACCACCAGGGTGCGCTCGCCGACGTAGCGGTCGACGGCGATGCCGTAGAGCCTGTCGTGGTCGCCGACGACTACCACCGGCAATGTCTCGGCGGCCGGCGCCGGCGCGCCGGAGCGCAGGATCTGGCGCGCCGACACCAGGCCAATCTGGCGGTCCATGAAGCGGAAATGCTGGTGCCCTTCGAGCTGCTCGATGTCCTGCGCCCGCACCTGCAGCGCGTGGCTGACGTAGGCCAGCGGAAACGCGTAGATCTCGCCCTGCACTTCGACCAGCAGGCTGCGCACCACCGACAGCGACAGCGGCATCTCCAGCACGAAGCGCGTGCCCTGCCCGGTCTGCTGGTGGATGCGCACGGCGCCGCGCAGTTGCCGCACCATGGTCTGCACCACGTCCAGCCCGACGCCGCGGCCCGAGATCTCGGTGACCTCGCCGCGCGTGCTGAAGCCGGACAGGAACAGGAATTCCAGCAGCTCGGCCTCGCTCAGGCGGGCCGCGGTCTCGGCATTGGTCAGCTTGCGCTGCACCACTTCGACCCGCAGGCGATCGAGCGAAATGCCGGCGCCGTCATCGCTCAGTTCAATCAGCAGCATGCCGGCCGCGTGACGCGCCGACAGCCGTATCAGCCCTTCGGCCGGCTTGCCGGCCTCCAGGCGATCCATCGGCATCTCGATACCGTGGTCGACCGCGTTGCGCAGCAGGTGCATCAACGGGGCGTCGAGTTTGTCCAGGATGTCGCGGTCGACCTGGGTCGAATCGCCCTCGACCTCCAGCCGCACCTGCTTGCCCAGCGAGCGTCCCAGGTCGCGCACCATGCGCGCCATGCCGCCCAGGCCGTCGCCGAACGGCCGCATGCGGCAGGCCAGCGCGGTGTCGTACAGGCGCTGCGCCAGGTGGCCCATGCGCCAGCCGAACTCATCGACCTCGCTGGCGCGCTGCGCCAGTTCCCGCTGGCAGGCCTCGACGATGCGCTGGGCGTCATCCAGCGCCGCCTGGCTGCGGGCGTCGATGTGCACGCCGGCCAGCGAGGCGCGCAGGCTGTCCAGCGCCTGGCCGGCGCCGGACTGCAGCCGCCGCAGCCGCAGCATGGAGGCGCTGAACGGCGCGATCCAATGCGATTCGACCAGGGTTTCGCTGGACAGGCCGAGCAGTTTGTTGAGCGTATCGGCGGTGACCCGCAGCACCCGCTCACCCTCGCCCAGCGTCTGGTCCGAACTGCGGCGCGCCGGCGGCGGCGCGGGCGGCGGATCATCGGGCTGGTGGATGGGCGGCAGGAAATCCGAAGGCTTGGGCGGCCGCTCGACCACCGGCGCGGCCGGCGGCGCATTGGGCGCATTCGACAGGCGCGTCACCAGCGTGTCGATCTCTTCGCCCAGTTCGACGCCCGGGGTGGCAACCCGCTGCAGCAGGTCCGCGCCCAGCAGCAGCGCATCGATGTCGGCGGCCTGCAGGCGCAGCCGGCCTTCCTGCGCGGCCACCAGGCAGTCCTCCATGGCGTGCGCGATGCGCACCGCCGGGTACAGGTCGACGATACGCGCCGCGCCCTTGAGCGAATGCGCCGCGCGCATGCAGGCTTCCAGCTGCGGCGCCGAGGTCGGGTCGTGCTCGAGCGCCAGCAGGCCGTTGTTCAGCACCTGCACCTGATTGCGGGTTTCCAGCTGGAACAGCTCCAGCAGCGAGGCATCGCGCATCTGGTCCGGGTTCACGCCAGGCTCCGTTCCAAGGCTTGCATCAACAGGGTCTCGTCCAGCACGCCGACGCTGCGGGCGCCACAGCGAACCACGCCGCGCGAGTACTTCAGGCTGGCGCCTTCGATGGTCGCCGGCAAGGCTTCGAGCGCCTCCAGGTCCACGCCATGAATACCCTCCACCTCGTCGACCGGCAACACCACGGCGCGGCCCGCGCCGCCGAAAATCAGCATGCGCGCCGCGGCCGGCCGCTCGCGGCCGCTGTCGACCGCCGCCCCCTCCAGGCCCAGCAGGCGGCCGAGCGAGACACAGACCGTCAGCGTGCCGCGCATGTTGGTAACCCCCAGCACCGCGGGGTCGCGCCGGTGCGGCAGGGTCAGGATCGGGCGTGTGCCCGCCACTTCGTCCAGCGCCTTGGTCGGCAGGCCCAGCCATTCCCCCTGCAGGCGGAACACCAGCAGCGATGACAGCCGCCCCCGGTCGGCCTGGGCCGCGCCGGCGCCGTCGTCCACGCCTTCGGCCTGCGGCGGCAGGCGGTCGAGGATGCGCTTGGCGGCGTCGGCGTACACCGGGCAGTTGCGGCAATGCACGTAGCCGGCCAGGCGCTCGCAGCGCTTGTCGCCGCGGATGCCGATGCGGTTCCAGCAGTCGTCCACCTCCGCCAGTCTGGCCAGCGAATCCAGCGAATCCGGAAAATCACTCACGGCGGGCCTCCTGGCGCGCGGCGCGCGCCTGCAAGCGGCGCGCGCCTGCAAGCGGCGGGCGCCTTCGTGGTCGCCTTCGGCCGCGATCAGCGCCGCCAGGTGCAGCAACGCCTCCCGGTGCGCGGGGTCCAGGTACAGCGCCTTGCGGTAGGCAGCCTGGGCCGCGCGCGTGTCGCCGTCGGCGTCCTGCAGCAGGCCCAGCAGGTACAAAGCCTCGGCGCTGGCGCCATGCCGTTCGAGATGGGCGCGGCATTGCGCCAGGGCGTCCCGCACCCGCCCCTGGTCGGCCAGCGCCGCGATCTCGCGCAGGGCTGCCGCGGTGTCCTGGCCCGCTTGCGCGGGCGTTCCGTGCGGCGCCGGGGATGCCGCATGCGGCCGCGCCGGGGCGGCCGGCGCGTAGGGCTGTGGACGCGCGGCCGGCATCCAGGGCCGGGCCGCGCGCGGCGCCACGACGGGCGGCGGCGTGGCACGGCCGCTCGCCGCGCCCGCCGTCCGGGCCGGCGCGGCCTCGGTCGGCGGCGCGGGCTCGGCGCGAAAGGCGAACGCCCGCGCCAGCGGCACGGCCGGCAGGCGCCGGCCGGTCATCAGGCTGGTCTCGGCCGGCCCCACGAACAGGATGCCGTCGTGGCGGGCAAAACGCCTGAGCACCGTCACCGCGCGCTCCTGCGTGGGCGCGTCGAAATAGATCAACAGATTGCGGCAGAACACGAAATCGTACGGCGCCGCGTTCGGCAGCAGGGCCGGGTCGAACAGGTTGCCGGCCAGCAAGCGCACGCGCGCCGTGACATGCTCCGTCAGTTGATGGCCATCGGCGGTTTCGGTGAAATAGCGGTCACGGTACGACAGCGATTCGCCGCGGAATGAATTGCGGCCGTAGCAGGCGCGTCGGGCAAACGCCACCATGCGTTCGCTGATGTCCACGGCGTCCACCTGGAAGCGCTCCGCCGGCACGCCCGCGTCCAGCAACGCCATGGCGATGGAGTACGGTTCTTCGCCACTGGAACAGGGAACGCTCAGCACGCGCAACTGGCGCGCCTCGGCGCCCGGCGCGAAGAGGCGCTCGCGCGCCAGCGCCGCCATCGCCGCCTGGGATTCCGGATACCGGAAGAACCACGTCTCCGGCACGATCACCGCTTCGATCAGCTGCTGCATTTCGGCCGGCGAAGTCTGCAGGCGCATCAGGTAGTCGTGCTCGTCGTCGCTGCCCACCGACTGCATCCGATGACGCACCGCGCGCTCGACCGCGGCCGCGCCGATGGAACCGCTGTCCAGCCCCATCTTGCGCTTGAGCACCGCGCTGAAGTCGTCCACCAGCATCATGGCTGCGCTCCCCCGGCCGGGAACAGCATCGCCCGCACCGGCTCCGGCAACAGGTCGACGACCCGCAGCGCCTGCACCATGCCATGGCCGTCGCTCAGCACCGGGCCCAGGTAACGGGCCTGCGGCATATCCAGGCCCACCGGCTGAAAGGCGGCGGGGTCATAGTGGACCGTTTCCGTGGCGCGCTCCAGGATCAGCCCCAGCAGGCGCGCGTCGCGCTCGCCGGCGGGCCGATAGCGCACCAGCGCCAGCCGCGTGCTGGTCACCTTGGCCGCCGCGCCCGCTCCGGCCAGCGCGCTCAGATCGATGGCCGGCACCGCCGCGCCGTGGCAATCGAACATGCCCGCCACCCAGGCCGGCGTGCCCGGCACCTGCTTGAACGGGCGCATGCCCAGCACCTCGACCACGTCGGCCGCGTCCAGCGCATAGCGGTCGGCGCCGATGCGGAACAGCAGGTACAGCCGGCGGCCGGCGCCGGCCCCCGCGGACGGGATCGGGGCGAGGTCGGGCATGGAATCACACCTTGAAGCGCGACACGCCGCTGCGCAGGTCGTTGGCCACCAGCGTCAGTTCCTCGATCGCCAGGCTCGACTGGCGCAGCGATTCCACCGTCTGCTGGGCCGCATCGCTCAGTTGCTGCAATGCCTGGTTGATCTGCTCGGCGCCGGTGGCCTGCGCCTGCATGCCTTCGTTGACCATCTGCACGCGCGGCGCCAGCGTCTGCACCTGCTGGATGATCTGCGACAACTGGTCGCCGACCTGCTGCATGTCGGCCATGCCGCGGCGCACCTCTTCCGAGAACTTGTCCATGCCCATGACGCCGGCCGACACCGACGACTGGATCTCGCGCACCATTTGCTCGATGTCGTAGGTGGCCACGGCGGTCTGGTCCGCCAGCCGGCGGATCTCGGTGGCCACCACGACAAAGCCGCGGCCGTATTCGCCGGCCTTCTCGGCCTCGATGGCCGCGTTCAGCGACAGCAGGTTGGTCTGGTCGGCCACCTTGGTGATGGTGGTGACCACTTGCGTGATATTGCCCGCTTTCTCGTTCAGGATGGCCAGCTTGGCGTTGACCGAGCCCGCCGCCCCGACCACGTTGCGCATGGTGTCTTCCATGCGCGCCAGGCCCACCTGGCCGCTGCCGGCCAGCGATGCCGTCTGCTCCGCCGCGCTGGAGACCTCAGTCATGGTGCGGACCAGTTCGCGCGAGGTCGCGGAAATCTCGCGCGAGGTCGCGCCGATCTCGGTGGTGGTGGCCGCCACTTCCGATGCGGTGGCCTGCTGCTGCTTGGACGTGGCCGCGATTTCGGTCACCGACGTGGCCACCTGCACCGCCGAGCGCTGGGTCTTGCCGACCAGGCCGGTCAGCTCGTCCACCATGCCATTGAAGCCGCTCTCGATGGCATTGAACTCGTCCTTGCGGGCCAGCGTCAGGCGGCGTGTCAGGTCGCCGCCGCCGGTCGCCTCGAGCGTCTTGACGATGGCGCTCATGGGGTTGACGATGGCGCGCAGCAGCAACACGCCGCAGATGATGGCGGCCACGATGGCCAGCCCCAACGACACCAGCATGCCGACTTCGGCCTTTTCGACCGCCTTCTGGATGCCGATCGCCGACTCGTCGGCCTGCTCCTTGTTGGCCGCCACCATCGTGGCCAGCACATCGCGGCCGGCGTAGAACGCGGGGCGCAGGTCGCTCTTGATCTTGGCCTGGGCCCGCGCCGGATCGGCCAGCATGGCCGGCTCCAGGATTTCGGCGCGGATGCGCATGTACGTCTGCAGCGCCTTCTCGAAATCGGCGAACATGCGCTGGTCCTCGCCGCGAACCACGGTGCGGCGGTATTGCTCGATGTCGTCCTTCAGGTGCTGGTCGTTCTTGGGCAGCGCCGCCAGGCCGGCCTGGCGCTCCTGTTCGGTATCACTGTTGAAGGCGTCCTGCACCGCCACGAAGCCGGCAAACCACGACGCCCGTATCGAGGTGCTGTAGTAGATGCCGGGCACCGCGTCGGTATTGATCGACTTGGCCTCGGCCTCGACCTGCAACAGCCGCTGGTAATCGACCACGACCATCAGCGCCATGATGGCCAGGATCACCAGGAAACTGGCGATGATGCGCTCGCGGAGTGTCAGATTCTTCATACCGGGGACCCTTGTGCAATGTCGGCGCCAGCATCCGCGCCAGCGCCGTCGACGTTTTTCCGGCGGCCGTTTCGGCCCGCCTTCCACCCGTTTCTGACGGAGTGTGGGAATAGTCAGCAATTATTGCAAAGGCGCGGCCTCTCAGCTACGGAAAAACAGGGGAAACCCCGTATTCCCGCCGCGCTCCGTCGGGAAAAAGCAAAGCCTGCTTACACGGGACTTGTCTTTTGGTGTGACAGGGCGTACGAAATGGCCGCAAGCCTGCGGCCTTTCTCCTACCCCCACAGGCCTTGCGGCGGACGGGACCCGACCCAGTCGCGCAGTTGATCGTGGGCGTGGGCCAGTTGCAGCACCGCCAGGTCGCCGCGCGGCGGCCCGATCAACTGCATGCCCATCGGCAGGCCGGCCGCGCCGAATCCCACCGGCACGCTGATCACCGGGCAGCCGGCCAGCGTCCAGGGCGTGACGGTTTCCATCCAGCGGTGGTAGGTGTCCATCGGCCGCCCCGCGATCTGCCTGGGCCAGTCGAGCTTGGCGTCGAACGGGAACACCTGCGCCGATGGCACCGCCAGGTAATCGACGTCCTCGAACATCCGCAGCACGGCCTGGTACCAGGCGCTGCGCTCCTCGGTGGCCTGGTAGACCTGCCGCGCCGTCATGCCGTCCAGCCCCTCGACTTCCCAGATCAGCGCCGGCTTGACCAGCTTGCGGGTTTCGGGGTTGCGCACCAGGTCGTGGTACTGGCCGCCCACCATCAAGTGCCGGTGCGCCAGCCAGATGCGCCACAGCCGCTCGCCGGCGAACGGCACGCGGTAGTCGTCGACCCGGCAGCCGGCCGCCTGCAGGTCGGCCAGCGCCTGCGCGCACAGGTCCAGGATGCCCGGCTCCATCGGCAGATAGCCGTCCCAGTCGCCCAGCCAGCCGATGCGCTTGCCGCGCAGGTCGGCGTCCAGCGGCTGCGCGAAAACGGCGGGATCGTCGCCCAGCGACAGCGGCGCGCGGGCGTCGTGGCCGGCGATCACCGACAGCATGCGGGCCACGTCGCGCGGCGTGCGGCCCATCGGGCCCTCGTACGACAGTTGCTTGAGGAACACTTCAGTGGACGGCCCGTTGGGCACGCGGCCCGCCGACGGCCGCATGCCGTAGACGTTGCAGAATGCCGCCGGATTGCGCAGCGAGCCGCCGAAGTCGCTGCCGTCGGCCACCGGCAGCATGCGCGCCGCCAGGGCCGCCGCCGCGCCGCCGCTGCTGCCGCCGGCGCTCTTGGTGGCATCGTAGGGATTGACGGTGGTGCCGTAGACGGGGTTGTAGGTGTGCGAACCCAGGCCGAACTCGGGCACGTTGCTGCGGCCGATGAAAATCGCGCCGGCCGCCCGCATCCGTTCGGCCAGGATGGAATCCTGCTGGCTCACCTGGTCCTTGTAGACCAGCGACCCCATCGACGTGACCATGCCGCGCACGGCGGTCAGGTCCTTGGGCGCCTGCGGCATGCCGTGCAGCCAGCCCAGCCACTGCCCGGCGGCCAGTTGCGCGTCGCGCTCGTCGGCTTCGCGCAGCAGTTCAGCGCGCTCGCGCCGCGCCACCAGCGCATTGAGCGCGGGGTTGACCGCATCGATATGGTCCAGGTAGGCCGCCATGACCTCGCGGCAGGATACCCGGCGCTGCCGGATCGCGTCCGACAGCGCATGCGCGGGCATGGCGACGATATCGTTCAGGCGGCCGGCGGCCGCAGGCGTGGCTGCATTCATGGTGTTGTCTCCGCTTTTTTTCTTGGCAGGCCGACGATACTACGCCAATGCCGTGGCGGCCGCGCGCGGGGGCGGCCGACGCCCGCCGGGCCCGGCCCCTGTCCTGGCCGCGTGCCCGGCGCGTCCGCGGCTGTCAGGCCGGCGGGCGGGCGAACACCAGCAGCGTCGACGTGGCCGACGCCAGCAGGCGGCCATCGGCGTCGGTCAGCTTGGCTTCGGCGTAGGCCACGCGCTGGCCGAACGACAGCACCCGGCCCTCGGCCCGCAGCCGGCCGCTGTGGCGCGTGATGGCCTTGTGATAGGCCACCTTCAGTTCCAGGGTGGTGTAGGCCTGCTCGGCCGACAGGCGCGAATGCACCGCGCAGCCGCAGGCCGAATCCAGCAAGGTCGCGGCATAGCCGCCGTGCACCGTGCCGATGGGGTTGTAGGCATGCGGGCCGGGCGTGCCGGCGAACACCGCCAGCCCTTCCTCGGCTTCGACGAAATCGAAATCCAGCGACACCAGGATGCCCGGCTTGCGCCCCGATGCCAGCAGCGCGCGCAATTGCGCCAGGCCGTCCAGGCCGGCGCCGGTCTGGTCGACCAGGCTGGGTTCGCGCCGCGCGGCGCGGTTGGCATCGGTGGACGGGGAAAAGGCGGTCGCGTCGCGGGCGGCGGCGTCCGCGCGGGTCGAATCGGAGGTCATGCGCAATGCTCCGGCAAAGGGAATGGGAAAGCCCGGGAATGGGGAAGCCCGCGGGCGGGGGTATTTATATGACAATCATCATATAGCATCCTTCCCCGCCCGCCGCTTCACCGCGCCTGCGCGTCCTTGCCGATCAGGTCGATCAGGCCGTCCGACAGCGTGCCACGCCAGCTCAGGTAGTCATGGCCGCCGGCCACCTCCTGGTGCGTGACGACATAGCCCTTGGCCCGCAGCACATCGCGCAGGTGGCGGTTGGTCTCGAAGATGCCCGGCTGGCCGGCGCGGCCCGTCTCGAACCGGCCCGCCACCAGGTAGAAGCGGATCGGCAGCTTGCGCACCGCCGCGTATTGGCGCGTCAGCCACTGGTCTTCGCCGCCAGGCTGGCCCCACCAGTAAGAGCCCGACTGGCTCAGCACGTTGCCGAACACTTCCGGGTGGCGCAGCGCGGCGTACGAGGACGCCAGGCCGCCATAGCTGGAGCCGCCGATCACCGTGCGCGCGGCCGGCGCGGCGATGCCCTGGCGCGCCGCCCAGGGCATCAATTCGCGCGCCAGGAACTCGGCGAAGTCCGGATTCGGCGGCAGTTCGACGCCACGGGATTCGGCGGTGGGGTTGGAGATCAGCAGCGCCGCCGTCGGCGGGATCACGCCGGCCGCGATCATGTTGTCGAGGATGGTCGGCGTGGGCACGCGGTTCAGGTACGGACCGGCGTCGAACAGCACCAGCACGTGATTGTCGGCCGCGCCGGGACGCCAGCCGGCCGGGCGATACAGCTGGATATCGCGGGTATTGCCGAGGATGGCGCTGGTGATCGACCGCGTCTGCACCTCGCCCGGCGTCACGCCGGCGCGCGGCGCCACCCAGGGTTCGGGCGCGGCGTCGGCCAGCTCCAGCACCGAGGCGTACTGGAAGGCGTCGATGCCGCGCGCCGGATAGGCCTTGGGGTTGAGCGGGTCGGCCTGCGCCGTCGCCAGGATGGCGCGCCGCCGCGCCGTGTCCGATGCGGGCAGTTCCGGCACGTCGGGCGCCAGCTTGTACGAAAGCCGCGTCGAGCGCGGCAGCACGAAGCTTGCGTACCAGACATCGGACGCACCCAGGCGGGCCAGCATGGTGTGGTCCTGCCCGGGACCGCCGAACAGCCGCACGTTGCGCTCGGCGCCGCGCCACATGAAAGTCACCCGGTCGCGCCCGGCGTCGACCGGCTCCACCAGCGGCGTGCCCTGCTCCGCGATCTCGCGCCAGAACGCGTCGGTATTGCCGCCTCGCGCCAGTTCGCGCGCCAGCGCCGCCAGGCGCGGGCTGTCGATGGCGGGCGCCGGCGCGCGCTGCGCCGCCAGCGGCACGCGTTCGTTCAACGTCCAGCGATAAGCGCCCTGCCCGCTGGCCCGCACGGTATAGCGGCCGTCGGCCGGCGCCACCAGCATCAGGCCGCCGGCCGGCCGCTCGGCATCGCTCAGGCGCCGCAGGTGGCGACCGTCGGCGTCCAGCAGGTCCAGCGTCACGCCAGGCGCGGCCTCCCACTGGCCGGCCACGAATTCGCCCTTGGCCAGGGCCAGCGGCGTATCCGCCGGCGTGCCGGAAGCCACCACGCCTTGCGCGCTTTGGGCCGACGCGGCGCCCGGCCCCGCCGCCAGCGCCAGGGCGAGCCAGCCGGCGCGCCACAGATTGTTTTTTCTGGAATGCATCTTGTTGTTCCCCGGGCGCATGCCGCCCGCGGCGCGCTGGCGCCGCTGCGCGGCCTGCGCGCGGTTTGAGGTTGTCGAAAACGAAATACGTATCATTATTGCTCGAAAGCGGCCCGCGCCATTGAACGGCCCCGCGCCGGGCGCGGGAATTGCCGCGCCGCCGGGGTCTCAATCGAACAGATGCCGCGCCAGATGGTCGACGAACACGCGCAGCTTGGGCGAGGGATGGCGGCTGGCCGGCCACAGCGCCCACATGGTGGCGTTGCCGCGCGTGCGTTCATCCATCACGGTCACCAGCCGGCCCGAAGCCAGCTCTTGCCTGATGGTGAAATCCGGCAGGCAGACGATGCCCAGGTCGCCCAGCGCCAGGAAGATGCGGGTCTCCACGCTGTTGCAGACCAGCGTCAGCGGCAGTTCGGGCGCAGGCGCGCCAGCCGCCGTCTTCAAGGGCCATTGCTCCAGCTTGCCCGTGCTGGGATAGCGGTAATGCAGGCAGCAATGGCGCTGCAGGTCGCTGGCGCGCCGCGGGGTTCCGTGGCGCGCCAGGTAATCGGGCGAGGCCGCCAGGATGCGGCGGAACTGCCCCAGGCGCCGGCGCTTCAGGCCCGAGTCCTGCATCTCGCCGGAACGCACCACGGCGTCGTAGCCCTCGCCGATCACGTCGACCATCCGGTCGGTGAAATCCAGGTCCAGCCGCACCTGCGGATACTGCTTCATGAACGTGGCGATGGCCGGCTCGAACAGGCGGCTGTAGCGCGGCAGGCTGACGCGCAGGCGGCCGCTGGGCGTGCCGGCGGCCTCGGACAGCTCCAGTTCGGCGGCCTCCACTTCGCACAGGATGCGGCGGCACCGCTCCAGGAACTTCTCGCCTTCGGGCGTCAGGGTGATGTGGCGCGTGCTGCGGTGGAACAGGCGCACTTTCAGGTGCGCCTCCATCCGCGCCACGCTCTTGCCCACCGCCGACGGCGACACGCCCAGGGTGCGCCCCGCCTCCGCGAAGCTGCGGGTGTCCGCCACCAGCACGAAAACACCGATACCGCTCAGGCTGTCCATGGCCGGATTCCTTCAGTACGGACTTCAATGTCCGGAATATCCGGAATCCTAGCCTATTTTTCTTTTATCCATGGCTGCCTATCCTGCCGGCATCGTGTTCCCCGGCGCCATGCCCGTCGGGAGCCGACGCCGTTTCCCCCCGTTGCCGGCCGACCCGGCCGCCCTCCTCGTTTGACGTGATCGACATGACTCGCCTGCCTCCTTCCC
Organism: Achromobacter xylosoxidans; assembly: GCF_001457475.1. Taxonomy (NCBI): domain Bacteria; kingdom Pseudomonadati; phylum Pseudomonadota; class Betaproteobacteria; order Burkholderiales; family Alcaligenaceae; genus Achromobacter; species Achromobacter xylosoxidans. The sequence goes on from NZ_LN831029.1 coordinate 3,681,243, forward strand.
GCATGACCAACCGCTGGCTGCAATTGCTGGCCGCCTGCCTCACCGCGGTGCTCATTCCCCTGTGCTTCACCGGCCCCGCCGTGGTGCTGCCCGCCATCAGCCATGCGCTCGGCGGCACGCCGGTGCAATTGAACTGGATCCTCAACGGCTACATCCTGGCCTATGGCAGCGTCATCATGGTGTCCGGCAGCCTGACCGACCTGTACGGGCCGCGCCGCGTCTGGCTGGGCGGATTGGCGTGGTTCTGCGCCTTCACCTTTCCGATCGCCTGGGCGCCTTCGGCCGCCTGGATCGATTTCCTGCGGCTGATGCAGGGCGTGGGCGGCGCGGCGGCCTTCGCCGCCGCCATGTCGTCGCTGGCGCCGCTGTTCCACGGCGCGGCCCGGGCCCGCGCCTTCAGCCTGCTGGGCACCACCTTCGGCATCGGCCTGTCGTTCGGGCCCCTGGTGTCGGGCTGGCTGGTGCAGACGGCCGGCTGGCGCTGGGTCTTCCACGGCACCGGCCTGGTCGGCCTGCTCGGGCTGGCGCTGGTGGCCGCCAGCGTGCGCGCCACGGCCGGCGCGGCCAGCGGACGTTTCGACTGGCGCGGCGCGCTCAGCTTCACCGGCGCGCTGGGGTTGTTCACCTACGGCATGCTGCTGGCGCCCGAGAACGGCTGGCGCGACGCCGCCGTGGCCGGCTCGCTGCTGGCCAGCGCGCTGCTGGCCATCGCTTTCATCGCCACCGAGATGCGCGCATCGCATCCGATGCTGGACCTGTCGCTGTTTCGCAGCGCGCGCTTTGTCGGCGTGCAGGCCCTGGCCGCCTCGCCGGCGTTTCTGTTCATCGCCCTGATCGCCATCCTGCCCGGCCGCTTCATCGGCATCGACGGCCACAGCGCGTTGCGCGCCGGCCAGCTGATGATGGGCCTGGCCACGCCGCTGCTGGTGGTGCCGTTCCTGGCCGCGCTGCTGACGCGCCGCTTCAGCCCCGCCATCTTGTCCAGCATCGGCCTGGCGCTGGCCGCCGCCGGCCTGGCCTGGCTGGCCCGCGACCTGGGCGGCGACGCCGGCCGGCTATGGCTGCCGATGAGCCTGATCGGCATCGGCATCGGCCTGCCCTGGGGGTTGATGGACGCGATGGCGGTCAGCGTGGCGCCGCCCGAGCGCGTCGGCATGGCGACCGGCATCTTCAACACCGTGCGGGTATCGGCGGACGGCGTGGCCATCGCGGTCATCAGCGCCTTGCTGGCCACGCTGATCCATGCCCGCGTCGCCATCGACCAGCCGGACGCGGGCGCCCAGCTGCTGTTGCAGGCCGCCAACCGCGCGGCGCTGGGCCAGCTGGACGTCGCCGGCGCGTTGCTGCCCGGCGCGGGCGGACTGCTGCACCAGGCCTACGACGTGGCTTTCGGGCAGGTGCTGTACGCCCTGTCCGGATTCGCGCTGTTGCTGGCCGTGCTGGTCTACGCCTTGCTTGCCCGGCCCGAGGCGGCGCCCATGGCGCCGGCGCGGCCCCAGCCGCATTGAACGCCGATCGCGTGATCCGGACGCCGGCGCGCGCGGACCGGCAGCGGTTTGCGCCAGATCAATCCGCCCCTGCGCCGCCGCGCCCTACTATTCGCGCTGCCGATTCACGCCGCCAGGAGACCCATTTGTCCGAACCCGACATCTGCACCGAAGCCGAGATCCGCGATCTGGTGCATACGTTCTACGCCAAGGCGCGCGCCGACGCCGCGCTCGGGCCGGTGTTCGAATCCCAGGTGCACGATTGGGACGAGCACCTGGCGACGCTGTCGGACTTCTGGTCCGCGGTGCTGCTGGGCACGCGCCGCTTCACCGGCATGCCCATGCCCAAGCACGTGGCAATGCCGCACCTGAGCGCCGAACTGTTCGAGCGCTGGCTGGCGCTGTGGGGTGAAACCCTGGCGGCGCTGCCCAACCGCGCGCTGGCCGACGCCGCCGGTGAAATGGCCAAGCGCATGGCGCGCAGCCTGTGGTACGGCTACCAGCTCAGCCGCGATCCGAACCAGCCGCTGACGGAATTGCGTTCGGCCTGAAGCCACGGCCCCACGGCGCCGCCAGCGGGGCGTCTCCCGCGCCGCGTCCGGGTGGAAATCGGCGCGCGCTCAGTCCACCCGCCACCAGCTGGGCAGCAGGTTGCGCACCTTGGCGCGGCGATAGCGGTCGTCGATCAGGTGCACCGTGCCCACGTCGTGCTCGGTGCGGATCACGCGCCCGGCCGCCTGCACCACCTTCTGCATGCCCGGATAGAGATAGGTGTAGTCGTAGCCCTGCGCCTCGCCGTAGCGGCGCTCCATGGCGCGCTTGATGTTCTCGTTGATGGCATTCACCTGGGGCAGCCCGAGGGTGGCGATGAAAGCGCCGATCAGGCGCTTGCCCGGCAGGTCCACGCCCTCGGAGAAGGCGCCGCCCAGCACCGCGAACCCCACGCCCTGCCCGCTTTCGGTGAATCGCGCCAGGAAGGCGGCGCGGCCGCTTTCGTCCATGCCCGGCGTCTGCAGCCAGATCGGCACTTGCGGATGGCGTACCCGCATCAGCTCGGCCACCTGCCGCAGGTAGTCGAAGCTGCTCAGGAACCCCAGGTAGTTGCCGGGCCGACGCGCATACTGGTCCGCGATCAGGTCCGCGATCGGCGCCAGCGAACGCTCGCGGTCGCGATATCGGGTGGATACGTTGCCCACCACCTTCACCGCCAGCTGCTCGGCCTGGAACGGCGCGGCCACGTCGATCCAGGCCGCCTCGGGCGGCAGGCCCAGCGTGTCGCGGTAGAACTGCTGTGGGCTCAGGGTGCCCGAAAACAGCACCGTGGCATGCGCCGCCGCATGCCGCGCGGCCAGGTACGGCGCGGGCACCACGTTGCGCACGCACAGCGTCGACGGCGGCGTCCTGGCGCTCCATGCGCCGCCTTCGGCCCGCGTCACGTCGAACAACGCGTGCGGCCCGAACTGCTCGGCCAGGCGCATGAAATGCAAGGCCTCGAAGTAAAAGGCCAGCACCGGGTCGTCCTGGGCCAGCGGCGCCTCGCCGAGGTAGTCGGTGATGGCCGCCACCGCCTTCTGCACCGCCGCCAGCACGCCGGCCGGCGCCTCGTCGTAGGCCTGGTAGGCCTCGGCCTGCTTCTTGTTGAACGCCGTCCAGGAGCGCTGCAGCCCGTCCAGCGGCTTTTTCAGCGCCTTGGGCGCGGCCTGCCGCGCCGCCGCCAGTCCCAACTGGTTCAATTCCCCGGTGTACATGCGGCGCGCGCGATCGACCAGGTTGTGGGCCTCGTCCACCAGCACCGCCACCTTCCATTGGTGGGCCTGCGTCAAGGCGTACAGCATGGCGGTGGCGTCGTAGTAGTAGTTGTAGTCGCCCACCACCACGTCGCTCCAGCGGATCAGTTCCTGCGACAGGTAGTACGGGCATACCTGATGGGCGCGGGCGGCGGTGCGCACCGCCGGCGCGTCCAGCCGCCCCTGCGCCAGCGCCGCCTCGCGCGCCGCCGGCAGGCGATCGTAGAAGCCCTGCGCCAGCGGGCAGGATTCGCCATGGCAGGCCTTGTCCGGATGCTCGCAGGTCTTGTCGCGCGCCTGCAGGTCCAGCACCCGCAGCGCCGGTTGCGCGGGCTGGGCGTTCAGGGTGTCCAGCGCCGCCAGCGCCAGCCCGCGCCCCGAGCCCTTGGCCGCCAGGAAGAAGACCTTGTCCAGCCCGCTGCCCGGCGCGGCCTTGAGCAACGGAAACAGCGTGCCCAGCGTCTTGCCGATACCGGTGGGCGCCTGCGCCATCAGGCAGCGGCCGTCGCGCGCGCTGCGGTACACCGACACCGCCAGCTCGCGCTGGCCACTGCGGAAATCGCCATGGGGAAACGCCAGCCGTTCCAGCGCCGCGTCGCGCGCCTGGCGATGGGCCAGTTCGGTACGCGACCAGGCCAGGAAGCGATCGCATTGCTCATGGAAAAACGCCGCCAGCCACGCCGCGTCGCGGCTCTCGGACAGCACCGTCTCTTCTTCGGTCGCCACGTTGAAATACACCAGCGCCACGCGGACCTGCGCCAGGCCGCGCGCCGCGCACAACAGGTGGGCGTAGACCCGGGCCTGGGCCCAATGCGCGGCGCGATGGTTGTCGCGCACGCTGTCGAGCCGCCCCCGGTAGGTCTTGATCTCTTCGACCTGGTTGGCCACCGGGTCATAGCCGTCGGCGCGTCCGCGCACCAGCAGGTTCTCGTATTGGCCGGCCAGCGCCACTTCGGTCTCGTAGCCGGGGCCGCGCCGGCTCGTCACCGCCGTGTGGCCCGCCATGCCTTCCAGGCCGCTGGGCGCCGGCGTGAAACGCAGGTCCAGGTCGCCCGCGCGAGCCGTGAATTCGCACAACGCGCGCACCGCCACGGCGTAGGTCATGGCCGCGGCTCCCGCCAGCTGACGTGGCAGACCCGCACCGGCATGCCGTGCTCGGCGCAATACGCCAGCCAGCGGATCTGGTTGTCCTGCAGCTTGTCGCCTGGCCCCTTGATCTCGATGAGTTCGTAGCCCGGCGCCTGGGCCTGGAAGCGGATCAGGTCCGGCAGGCCCGAGCGGTTGGCCTTGACGTCGCGCAGCAGCCGCGTGAAGAACAGCTTCAGGTGGGCCGGCGGAAAGTGATCCAGCGCCCGCTGCAACAGCGATTCGTCGAGCGCGCCCCAGAACACGAAGGGGGACTGCACGCCCCGTTTGTCGGCATAGCGCAGGCGGATCGTGTCGCGATATTCGCCCGTATCCAATTGCGCCAGGCAGGCGGCGAACAGGGCCTGCCGCCGCGCATGGAAATCCGGCGCGTCGAGGTCGGCGGGCCCGCGCTGGAAGGGATGGAAAAAAGCCCCCGGCAAGGGCGCGAACACCGCCGGCCAGCACAACAGGCCGAACAGGGAATTGATCAACGTGTTTTCCACGTAGTGCACCGGCGCGTCGTCCCGGTGCAGGTGGTCGCGCGCGGCGAACTCCACCGGCATCGGCGCCGCGGGCCGGTCCAGTTCGAGGTCCAGCCGCGCCACCGGCGCCGCCGCGCGCCGCGCCGCGTGCTGTCCCAGCTTGCGGCGCAGCCGCGGCAGCATGCGCGCCAGCCGTTGGGACTCTTCTTCGCTTTCCGGCGCGGCCTCGGCGCGCAGGGCCAGCGCCAGGGCATCCTGGAAGCGCGCCATGCGCTCGTACACGCGGATACGGCGATGACGCGCGCCGGGATAGGCGCACAAGGCATACACCCGCTCGGCCGCCGCCCAGTCCTGCGCGCGTTCGCACGCTTGTCCCAATCGCAGCAATACCTTGGCGCGGCGCTTTTCCAGCCAGGGGTTGTCGCTGGCGCAGCCGGCCACCGCGCGCAACTGCGCGTCCACGTCCAGGCCTTCGTCCAAGGCCTGTCGGCACGCCTGCAAGGCCAGGTAGCGGTCGATGTCCTGGCGCGTCTGGAACGCGCGCGATGATGGTTCGAACGGCACCACCTCGTACTGGAACACGCCCAGGTCGGCCAGCACGAACTCCGACCAGTCCTGGTGCAGGTTGCCGAAGAACATCAGCCGGAACCGTTCGCACAGATCGGCGATGGCGACCCGCCAGGCCGCATCGGCGCCCACCGGGTCGGGCTGCGCGCGCGTCCCGGCGCGCCAGCGGGCATAGGGCTGGGCGTCGGGCTGGCAGGCGCGCAGCGCTTGCAGCAGGTCCACCTTGCGCGCCGCTCCCCGGCCCACGACACCCGCAAAGAGACGATCCAGTTCGGGCCGCGTATGCAGGCCGAACAGCTCATCGAGCGTCATCGGCGCGTCCGCGTCCAGCCAGCCCAGCGCCAGCAACGGCGCGGCGGCGTCCAGGGTGTTCGGGATTTCCTCGTACACCAGGCGGCTGGCGCGGAACCAGGGCCCGCGCCGCATCAGCATGCGCGTCAGCAAGGCCTGCGACGCCCGTGGCAAGGCCGCGAAATCGGCCATGAAAAGGCGTTCGCGTTCGTCCAGCAGATCCGCATAGCGCTCGCCGACCCACGCGAGCGCGCGCTGGAAATTGTGCAGGTAGTAGTAGCGGTGCGGGGGCAGCATCGGCCGGAGAGACAACTGGCTATTTATCCAGTAATCATAGCAGGCCGCCCGCCCCGCCGCCCGGCCTTATTCCTGTCCGTGGCGCACGATATGGAAGCCCTCGTCGTCCTGCGGCGCCACGAAATACGCGGTGATGGCGTCGTACTGGGCTTCGCTGGTGGAGAACGGATGCGTGCCCGACGCGTTGCGCGCGCGCAGCCGTGCCTTGCAGACCTCATCGGGCAGGTCGAGAAAATGCAGTTGATGGCGACAGCCCGCGGCCTGCGCGACCTGCCGCAGCCATGCGCGGCTTGCGCGCGTATTGGCCGGGAAATCCAGCACCACCGACAGCCCCGCCGCGACCACGGCGGCGATATGCCCGCCCATCGCGTCGCGCAGGCGGCCAGCGCAGCGGCCATAGTCGGCCACGCTGAGGATTTCGCCCGGATACAGGGCCGCCAACCACGCGTCCTCGCTGATCAGCAGGGTGTCCGGCCGCGACGCCAGGCGGGCCGCCAGGGTGGATTTGCCGGCGCCGATCTTGCCGCACAGAAAATGCAGCATCGGCGTGGAGGAAGGGGACAGGGAAGACGGGTTCGATTGCATGGCTTGCCTATGAGAAAACCAGCGGCGGGCCAACAAAAAACCCGCCTTTGGCGGGTTGATGCAGCGATGATCCGACGCGCGCTAACCCACCATGTTCCGAATGGTGGTAATAATCAGGGCGAACGAAAGCGACGGGCGGTTCATGCGTCGATCATGCGCGAGCCCGCCCGACCTGTCAAACCGATCGCGCCCCGACCGCTGCCGCGCCAGCGCCGTCGCGGCCGGGCGCGCCAAGGAATCCCGATGTCCGACCACCCCGTCACCCTGCGCCAGGCAACCGCCCGGGACGCCGACGCCATCGCCGCCATGCATGCGGCCAGTTGGGCCGCCACCTACCGCGGCCTGCTGCCCGACGGATTCCTGGACGCCGGACTGGCCGACGACCGCATGGTGCACTGGCAGGACAGGATGCGGGAATCCAACCTCGACGCCCGGGCCGTATTCATCGCCGAACAGGACGGGGAGCCGATCGGCTTCGTCTGCGTGCAGCAGGAACACGACCATCCCGGCGAAGTCCTGCTCGACAATCTGCACGTCCTGCCGCCCTACCAGGGCACCGGCGCCGGCAAGCTGATGGTGGCGCGCGCCGAGGCCTGGGCCCGCGCCCGTGGCGCCGCGCGCCTGTACCTTTACGCGCTGGAAGGCAATACCCGCGCCATCGCCTTCTATGAACGCCAGGGCTGGCAATACACCGGCAGCGAGATCGACCGCATCGGCGGCATCGAGGCGCGGGCGCGGCGCTATGTCCGGCCGCTCTAGCGCGGAAAGCCCGCGATCGGGAGTAAGGTTCAGGGTAGAAATCCCGATTGCCCCGGCATGCCACCGTGTGCCGCCAGCAGGAATCCGAACACCATGAAGACTTCTCGATCAGTGCTGCGCCCTCTCCTGGCCATGCTCGCTTGCGCGTCGATCACCGCCTGCGCCGACAACCCGCCGCGCCAGGCCACCGATCTCGACTACCGCAGCCGCCCCTCCCCCTCCATGCGGGGCGCGACCAGCTCGCCGGACCAGCGCTTGAGCATCCAGTCCGGCGAGGGGGAAAAGTTGAATCTGCCCTGGTTCATCCAGGATACGCAGGACTGGATCAACCGCAACTGAGCAGCCGCTGCGCGGCAACCGGCCACTCGCCCTCGCCCGCCGCCGGATCAAGCCGGCGGGCTGTCCCTCAACACGGCTTCGCCCGTGCGTGGATTCGTCAGGGTGACGTTTTCCAGCGCCTTGATCCGCCACCCGTCGCCCTGTCGCGTCAGCACGGCCAGAATCAGCGTGTCGACGACGTGGCGGCCCGCGGGATGCGCGGCACCGGCCGACAGGCGGCTCCAGAAATGGATGATCGCCGCCTCGCCGCCGATTGCGGTCACGTCGATCAACTCGTTGCGCAGCGTGGAATCGCGATAGATGGTCTGGTGGATCGGCGCGTGCAGCTTGACGATCTCATTGACGCCGCGCACGTAATGGCCAAAGCGATTCACGAACGTCGCATCCGCATGGAACAGCGTTCCAAGCGCTTGCATGTCGTGGTTGTTCCAGGCGGCTTCAAACGCGATGGGCGCGTCTTCGGGGCGTTCCAGTCCGGGCATAGGAATCCTTGATGGGGTTGGGGTCAGTGCTTGCCGATGCGGGGGCGTCATCCCACACCATAGTCGCTTTGACACCATTGTCCGCGCTTCTTGACGCGCAATTCCCGTTCGCATAGCATTTTAACCGATCGGTACAAAATAAACTATCGACATGGAATTCAACGGCAAGGCCGCCCTCGTCACCGGCGGCACGCGCGGCATCGGCGCGGCCATCGTCCGCGGCCTGGCGCAACGGGGCGCCGCGGTGGCCTTCACCTACGCCAGCTCGGACAGCGCCGCCAACGAACTGGCGCGTGAACTTGGCGCGAGCGGCGCGCGGGTCCTGGGCATCAAGGCGGACAGCCGCGATCCGGCCGCGGTCCGGGCGGCGGTGGACCATACCGCCCGGGAACTGGGCCGGCTGGACATTCTCGTCAACAGCGCCGGCGTGTTCCCTTCAGGCCCGATCGAGGACGCCACGCTGCAAGAGATCGACGACACCTTGGCGATCCACGCGCGCGCGGTCTTCGTGGCTTCGCAGGCGGCGCTGGCGCATATGGGTTCCGGCGGACGCATCATCTCCATCGGCTCGTGCTTCGCGCAGCGCGTGCCCTACGGCGGCGTGACGCTGTACGCGATGAGCAAATCCGCGCTGATCGGCTTCACCAAGGGACTCGCGCGCGAGGTGGGCGAGCGCGGCATCACGGTGAACATCGTCGATCCGGGCTCGACCGATACCGATATGAACCCGGCCGACGGGCCGGCGGCGTCCGCCGAACTGGCGCTCATGGCGGTCAAGCGCTATGCCCGGCCGGCGGAGATCGCGGCCGCGGTCGCCTATCTTGCGTCGGCCGAGAGCCAGTTCATCACCGGATCATCGCTCGCCATCGACGGCGGCTTCACGGCATAGGCCGGGCGCCGCACGCGGCTGGCCGCCACGGATACACTGACAATCAGAAAGAAGCGAGGCTTTCGATGGCTTGGGCACTCCTGGTTCTGGCAGGCCTGCTCGAAATCGTGTGGGCGCTGGCGCTCAAGCGGGCCGATGGGCTGACCCGGTTCTGGCCGAGCCTGATCGGTGTCAGTGTTGCCATGCTGAGCCTTGTGCTGCTTGGCCTGGCGCTCAGGCATCTGCCGGTCGGTACGGCGTATGCGGTCTGGGTGGGCATCGGCGCCTTCGGCGTGGCAGCCTTTGGAACATGGGTGCTCGGCGAAGCCATGTCACCGGCCAAGCTGCTTTGCCTGGCCTTGATCGGAATGGGTGTGGCGGGTCTGCGGATGGTTGAATCATGAATGCTGGCGACAGGAAAAAATCGGCGAAATCGGCTCCCGCGCCAAGGATCGGGCGCCCCCGGGCCTTCGACAGGGACAACGCCCTGCTCGCGGCCATGCGGACCTTCTGGACGCAAGGCTATGAAGGCACCTCGATCCAGGACCTGGTCGCCGCCATGGGGGTCAACAAACCCAGTCTCTATGCAACCTTCGGCTGCAAGGAAGAGATTTTCCGGGAAGCGGTCGAACTCTACGACCGCCTCGAGGGCCGCGCCACCTCGCACAGCCTGGCCAACGCCCCTACCGCGCGCGAGGCGGTCGAAACCATGCTGCGGGCGAACGCCCGGGCCTACGTCGTCCAGGACGGTCCGCGCGGTTGCATGATCGTGCTGTCATCGCTGCTGGGCGCTCCCGAGAACGAAAGCGTGCGCGCGTTTCTGGCAAGCAACCGATTGCATGGCGAAACGCTGCTGCGCGAGCGCCTTGCCCAAGGCATCGCGCAGGGCGACCTGACCGCCACGGCGGACATCGCGCAGCTTGCCGCCTTCTACACCACCGTTCTCGAAGGGCTGTCGATCCAGGCGCGCGACGGCGCCGGCGTGGACAAGCTCAACCAGATCATCGATGCCGCGATGCTCGCCTGGCCTGCCGGCTAGCGGCGGCAGGCCATCGCGGGCGCCGCGCAGACGACGGCTGCACGGCCATCCACGCCACAATCCGGCGCCCCCTGCCCGGCCTTGGGGCCGATAGGAGTCGAACACTTTCGACAGCCCCCCAAGAAAAATCCGCCCGGCAAAGCGGGCGGATCCGGGACCGCGCAGGCATGCGCCCGCTGGCAAAGCGCCTACCTCACCGGCGCCTTCGCCGCCCCCACGTCCTTGCGCACCTTTGCCACGTCGGACGCGCTGACTGCCGCGCCCTGGTTGCCCCAGCTGGCACGCACGAAGGTCACCACGTCGGCGACTTCCTTGTCCGTCAGGCGCCAGTCGAAGCCCGGCATCGCGTACGCGGTCGGCGCCGCCGTCGTGCCCGGCATCTGCGCGCCCTTGAGCACGATGTGGATCAGCGAGGCGGGATCGGCCGAATTCACGGTCGAACTCAGGGCCAGCTGCGGGAAGGTCTCCGCGTAGCCCTTGCCTGTGCTGCGGTGGCAGGCCGCGCAGTTGTTCAGGAACGTCATGGCGCCATCGCTGGTGTCCTTGCCGGTGCGCAGGGCCTGCGCCACGGTGTCGTTGTACGCGAGCGGCCTGGTGGCGTCCTTGTTCACCGGCGGCAGGCTCTTGAGATACACCGCGATGGCGTTGACGTCGGCGTCGCTCAGGTGCTGGGTGCTGTCCTGCACCACCTGCGCCATGCCGCCGAACGCGGCCGAATGGCCGTTGCGGCCGGATTTCAGGAAGGCGGCGATGTCTTCCTTGCTCCAGCTGCCCAGCCCGTCGGCCATGTCGCCGCGCAGGTTCTTGGCGAGCCAGCCCTCGACCACGCCGCCGGAAAGGAAGGCCGAGCCGTCGGCGTCGGTCAAGGCCTTTTCCTGCAGGGCGAAGCCGCGCGGCGTGTGGCAGGTGCTGCAATGGCCCAGGCCTTCGACCAGGTACTGGCCGCGCAGCAGCGCCTGCTTATCGGCGTCGTTGGCGGGCGTGGCGCTGACCGGGGCCGTGGCGACGTCCGGCGCGAACATCCAGCGCCACACGCCCAGCGGCCAGCGCATCGACAGCGGCCAGGTGATGTCGGTGTCCTTGTTGGCCTGCTTGACCGGCTCGACGCCGTGCATGAAGTAGGCGTACAGGGCCTTGACGTCATCCGGCGTGACCTTGGCGTAGGCGGTGTACGGCATCGCTGGATACAGCGAGTGGCCGTCCTTGGCCACGCCATGGCGCACGGCGCGGTCGAAGTCCTCCAGCGTGTAGTTGCCGATGCCCGTGTCCTTGTCGGGCGTGATGTTGGTGGAATAGATCGTGCCCAGCGGCGACTCGATGCCCAGGCCGCCGGCGAAGGGCTTGCCGTCCTTGGCGGTATGGCAGGCGATGCAGTCGCCGGCGCGCGACAGGTACTCGCCCTGCTTGATCAACTGGGCATCGGCCGCGGCCGGGGTGCCGTCGGCGGCCCAGGCGCTGCCCGCGGCCAGGACGGAGAGCGCGGCAACAATGGCTTTCTTCATCATTGTCGACTCCTTACGCCTGGACCAGCGGACCGGGATTCTTCAGGTACTGGTCGCGGATCGCTTGCGCGGACCAGAACGCCAGGGCGCCCACCAGGCCGGTCGGGTTGTAGCCCATGTTCTGCGGAAAGGCGCAGGCCCCCATCACGAACACGTTGGGCACGTCCCAGCTTTGCAGGTACTTGTTGACCACGCTTTCCCTGGGGTTGGAGCCCATGATGGCGCCGCCCGTGTTGTGCGTGCTCTGGTAGACGCGGGTGTCGTAGCGCGCGCCCTTCTTGCGCACGGCGACGAAGTGCTTCTCGGGTTTCATGGCCTTGGCCACTTCCTCCATCTTGTTGCCCATGTGGCCGAGCATGTCGAATTCGTTGTCGTGCCAGTCGAACGTCATGCGCAGCAGCGGCTGGCCGAAGCTGTCCTTGTAGGTCGGGTCCAGCGACAGGTAGGCGTCGCGGTACGACATCACCGAGCCGGAAATGCCGATGGTCATGAAGCGCTGGTAGGCGTCCTGCACGCCGGCCTTCCAGGCCGTGCCCCAGGTGGGCGTGCCCGGCGTGGTGGGCGTCATCTTGATGGGACGGCCACCGTAGCGCACGTGGCGGATGCTGGCCCCGCCAAGAAAGCCGAGCGGGCCGTGGTCGAACTGGTCGCCGTTCAGATCGTCCATGCCGACGCCGCCGGCGCCGGTGCCCACGAACGGGTTGAGCTGGGTGCCCTTGGGCAGCAGCACGTTGACCGCGCCGTTCATCTGGTAGGCGTAGTTCTTGCCGACCACGCCTTCGTTGGTCTTGGGATCGTAGGGCTTGCCGATGCCGGACAGCAGCAGCAGGCGCACGTTGTGCATCTGGTAGGCCGACAGGATCACCAGGTCGGCGGGCTGTTCGACCTCGCGGCCCTGGGCGTCGATGTAGGTCACGCCGACCGCCTTCTTGCCGGTCGAATCGAGGTTGACCTTGATGACGTGCGAATGGGTGCGCAGTTCGAAATTGGGCTTTTTCAGCAGCACCGGCAGGATGGTCGTCTGCGGCGAGGCCTTCGAATACATGTAGCAGCCGTAGTTCTCGCAGAACCCGCAGAAATTACAGGGGCCCAGGCGCACGCCGTACGGGTTGGTGTAGGGCCCCGACGCGTTGGCCGCGGGCGCCGGATACGGATGGAAGCCCACTTCGCGCGCGGCCTTGTCGAACAGCTGGGCGCCGTAGGTGGTGGCCAAGGGCGGCAGCGGGAATTCCTTGCTGCGCTTGCCTTCCAGCGGGTTGCCGCCCTCGACGATCTGGCCGTTGAGGTTGCCGGCCTTGCCCGAGGTGCCGCAGACGTATTCGAACTTGGTGAAGTACGGTTCCAGCTCGTCGTAGGTAACGCCGAAGTCCTGGATGGTCATGCCCTCGGGGATGAAACTCTTGCCGTAGCGCGTTTCGTAGCGGGTGCGCAGTTCCAGTTCCTCGGGCAGCACGCGGTAGTGCATGCCGTTCCAGTGAAAGCCCGCGCCGCCCACGCCGGTGCCCAGGAGGAACGAGCCATTCTGGCGGTACGGCACGGCCACGTCGTCGACGCCATGCCGTATCGTCACGGTCTCCTTGGACAGGTCCTGGAACAGCTTGCCGCGCACGGAGTACGCCAGCTCGTCGAGCACCTTGGGATATTCCGCCTCCTTGGGCGTGTCCTGCATGGCGCCGCGTTCCAGCGCCAGCACGTGCAGGCCGGCCTCGGTCAGTTCCTGGCCCATGATGGCGCCGGTCCAGCCAAAGCCCACCAGCACCGCATCCACTTTGTCTTTCTTGATCGCCATCGCTTACCCCTTTTCCCCGGAGATCGACACGGGCCCGTAGGGATACTTGACGTTGGGCTGGTCGGCCCAGTCCATGTAGTCGCCGCGCGCGCCCGGGAAACCCACCATCTTCCAGCCCACCATGTTCTTGTTGCCGCCGTACATCGGGTCGGCGAAGAAGCCTTCCTTGGTGTTGGCCAGCAGGAAGCTGAAGAAGGTCCTGGCGGGAACGGTATCGAACTCGATCTTGCCGGCCTGCAGGTCCTTCAGGATCTGTTCCTGCATCGGCTTGTCCAGTTCGGCGTAGCGCTTGCCGTGGGTCTTCGTGCACCAGGCGTCACAGGCCTCGATGCCGTGGCGGTAGACCTCGCGCGGGTTCTGGTTCAGCTGGTAGCCCAGTTCCGGCGCCACGTCGGGATGGAACGGCCCCTGCATGTACCAGAGCTTGCCGTGGCCGTAAGGCGTCTCCATCTGGCGGTCGATGAACTCGGGCACGCCGGCCTCGATCGCGCCGGGGCCGTACTGGTCCGCGGGGATCAGGTGATCGACCGCGGCCACGATGAAGTCCCATTCGGGCTTGGTGAAGTAGGTGGGCTCGTAGGCCTTGGCCGCGCGCGCCGCGCCGCCGTCGGCGGCGTTGGTACAGCCCGTGGCGGCCACGCCCACCGCCAGTGTCGAGGCCGGCACGATGGCCAACGCCTGCAGAAACCGCCTGCGCGGCTTTGCGTCTTGTGTCATAGACATCTCCGTGAGAATTCCAAGTTGTCCTGGCACAGCCGAACATGAACCCCTGGAAACACGAACTGCCGGGCCGCGCCCTGGTGACAACGCGCTCTTCTTGGTGACAGAAAAGCAGACCCGTCCTACAAAGGGACGGGCCCTCATTATGCGCTTTTCAGCCCATCTGATCTGCTCCAAAGACCATATCAGATCGATTTTCTTGACTTGGGATTTACTTTTGCATTAAGGACACTGTCAGACGAATTCAGGACTGCCCTGCATCTGTATAGTGCGCAGTCAACCTGCGGCCACGGGGGGCCCCGCCCGGTCCAATAACAAACGTTACTCATGGAAACGATTCGATGACGGAAAAGAGCAAAACCTGGCGCAGCTCGACCACCACCCACAGCTGGTCGATGTCGGGCGGCACGTCGGCCGACGCGGGCGACGCCATGGACGCATTGCGCCACGCTGGCAACGGCGCCCGGACGCGAGTCAGCGAGCAATGGAGTTACGTCGGCGATGATGCCGACGGCCCCTACCGGGTCGAAATCAAGGACGGCGTGGTCACGCTGAACGGCCGTCGCTACGACAGTCTGGACGCGGTGCCACAGGCCGACCGGGAACGCATCGAAGCCCTGCGCACCGGGCTGAACGACAGCGGCCTGTGGGACGCGCTACGGGATGCCGGCGTGGACATCGGCGGCTTGGCGGGAACGGGGGCGCCAAGACCGGCCGACAAGCCGGCATTCATCATGGAAACGGATATTCCGGATGTGCGCAGCGCGGCGCCCGCCAACGGGCCCGCCCCGCACGCCTTGGATGCGCCCGCTCCCGGCGCGGTGCCGCGCGGCGCTGGCGGGCTGCGCCGCATCGTGTTGGTCGCCGTGGCGGTGGGACTGGCGTGGTGGATACTGCGCGTGACGGGCGCGGCCTAGCGCGGCGCTTGCCAGAGGCACTGATGGCCACGTCCACGACCGCGTCGACGCCACGCGCGCCCGCGATATCTGCCAGGCCGGAACGCGCCGACAGCCCCTGACGCCGCCCGCGCTTCAGTGGGCGCGGTGGCGTTGGGCGATCAGCCACGCGCCTGCCCCCAACAGCGCCGCCACGCCGAACGCCACCGCCATTCCCCGTGCGACTGCGGCCGGCGCGGCGGTCGACAGGTCCGGCGCGCCCGTGCCCAGGGCAAACACCGCTCCCATGAGCGAGGCCCCCGTGACCAGCCCCAGGTTGCGCGACAGGTTCAGCATGCCCGCCACCAACCCGCGTTGGCCGGCGTCGATGGCGCCCATGATGGCGGTATTGTTGGCCGCCTGGAACAGCGCATAGCCCGCGGTCAGCAGGACGATGGGCGCGATATACCCCGCCAGTCCCAACGAGGTGGGCGCCGCCGCCAGCAGCGCCGCGCCCAACGCAAGCGCCGCCAGGCCCGCGCGCGCCACGCGTCCCGCGCCACGACGGTCGACCAGGCGTCCCGCCGGCACGCCGCTCAGTGCGCTCACCAGCGGTCCGGCCGACATCGCCAGCCCGGTTGCGGCCGCATCCAGTCCCAGCGCTCGCGCCAGGTAGAACGGCCCCACCACCAGGGTGGCCATCATCACCGTGGAGACCAGCGCGTTCGTCGCCAATCCCGCCGCCAGGCCCGGCTGGCGCAACAACGCCGGACGCAGCAGCGGCGCCGCCGCGCGCGCCTCGACCCGCAGGAACAGCCATGCGCCCAGCGCGGCGGCCAGCAGCAGGCCGGCATTGAACGCGCCGAAGTGACCCCGCCCCGGCGTCATGGCCAACGCATAGGCCGCCAGCGCCATCGCCAGCACTACCGTGCCGGTGAGGTCGAAGCGCGCGGCGCGGCCCCCGCGTGGCGGATCGGCCGGCAGGCAGCGATAGGCCAGCGCCAGCGCCGCCAGACCGAGCGGCGCGTTCACCAGGAAAATCGCGCGCCAGCCAGGCCCGGCGATCAAGGCGCCGCCCAACGTCGGCCCCAGCGCCGTGCCCACCGCCGACATCGTGCCCAGCAGTCCCATGGCGCTGCCTGTTCGATTCCTGGGCGCCAGATCGCTCACGAACGCCATGGTCAACGCCATCATGAGCGCCGCGCCCACGCCCTGCGCTGCGCGCGCCGCCACCAGTTGACCGAGCGTGGCGGCCAGGCCACAGCCGGCCGATGCCAGCACGAACACCACGATCCCGCCCAGCAGCAGCCGTCGCCGGCCCGCAATGTCGCCCAGGCGGCCCGCGCCCACCACGCAGGAAGTGATCGCCAGGAGATAGGCCAGCACAATCCATTGCACCTGCGCGAACGGAGCGTCCCACGCGCGGGCCAGCGTCGGCAGGGCGACATTGGCACTGCTGGTACCCAGCGAGGACAGCAGCATCGACAGCGCCAGGCCGGCCAGGCCCCAGGCGGCGCGCTGGCCGGCGGCCGCGGCCGGCGCCGAATTCGAAAGAACTTGAGACATGGAGATCCGTGAAAGAAAAACGCGGGGCGACGCGGTCGGCGCCCTGCGCCCCAAGGCGCAGCGGCGGCCCGATCCTGCCCCGATTGCCGCCAGCGTATGCCGGCATCGACCATGGCGGAAGGCGCAGCATTTGCACTTTATCCATGCACCAGACGCCATCTCACGGCAACGCCGTGCTATGTTCGCGCCATGTCCCGTCCCGACCTGAACCTGCTGCTCACGCTCGACGTCCTGCTGACCGAGTGCAACGTCGCCCGCGCCGCGCGCCGCCTGCACCTGAGCCCGTCGGCAATGAGCCGGGCGCTGGCGCGCCTGCGCGACACCACCGGCGACCCGCTGCTGGTGCGCGCCGGCCGCGGCCTGGTGCCGACGCCGCGCGCCCAGGAACTGCGCGAACAGGTGAGCCGGCTGGTGCAGGAGGCGCAAGGCGTGCTGCGTCCGGCCGAACTGCTCGACCCGTCGCGGCTGTCGCGCCACTTCACGCTGCGCACCAGCGATGGCTTCGTGGAGTATTTCGGCCCGGCGCTGATCGCGCTCGCGCAGCGCGAAGCGCCCGGCGTGCGGCTGCGCTTCGTGCAGAAACCCGACAAGGACAGCGCGCCGCTGCGCGATGGCAGCGTGGACCTGGAGACGGGCGTGATCGGCGCCGCCAGCAGTCCCGAGATCCGCACCCGGGCGCTGTTTCGCGACCGCTTCATCGGCGTGGTGCGCGCCGGCCATCCGCTGGCCCGTGGCAAGGTCACGGCGGCGCGCTACGCCGCCGGCCAACACGTGCTGGTCTCGCGCCGCGGGCTCGACAAAGGCCCGATCGACGAGGGGCTGCGCGCGCTCGGCCTGGCGCGCGAGATCGCCGTGATCGTCGCCGGGTTTTCCGACGCCCTGTCGCTGGCGCGCGGTTCCGACCTGATCGCCAGCGTGCCCGAGCGCCATACCGGCAACCTGCGGGCCGGAATGCACAGCTTCGCGCTGCCGGTCGAGGTGCCGGCCCTCACCGTCTCGATGCTGTGGCATCCGCGCATGGATGCCGACCCCGCTCACCGCTGGCTGCGCGAATGCGTGCGGCAGGTGTGCGCGGCCTGACGCCGCGCCGCGGCTAGGCGCTCGCGCATCGCCGCCCTCAATCTACCCACCCTTGCCACGCGGCCGCTTTGCACTTGAAGGCAAACCGCTGAAAAGTGATCCGTTCAAAACAATGGCGTTTCAGCCGGAGCCCGCATCACCTCGCGCTCTGACCGAACTTTGCCCGGTAGGCGGTAGGACTCGTCAGCGCGATACGCCGGAAGTGCCTGCGCAGCGACTCTTCCGAGCCGAAACCTGCCAATTCGGCAATGCGGCCGATTGGCAAGGGAGTCTGCGCTTCCAGCATTTCACGGGCTGCTGCCACGCGCTCCCGCACGAGCCATTCGTAGGGTGCCATGCCGGTAGCGTCATGGAATTGCCGTTGCAGTGTGCGCGGACTCATCGCCGCGCGTTCCGCGAGCGAGCGCAACGTGTGCGGCAAGGCGGAATGCTGACGCATCCAGTCCATCAACTTTGTCAGGCGCCCGCTCTCGTCGTGCGGCACGGGGCGAGGCACGAACTGCGCCTGTCCGCCCTCCCGATGCGGCGCTACCACAAGTCGCTGCGCGACCCGATTAGCCACGGCCGCGCCATAATCCCTGCGCACCAGATAAAGCAACATATCCAGCCCGGCCGCGGAACCAGCCGAGGTAATGACCTGGCCTTCGTCGACATATAGCGCATCTGGCTCGACGCGCACTTGCGGGTAACGCTGCCGCAGCATATCGGCATATCGCCAGTGGGTAGTCACCGTCTTCCCGTCCAGCACACCCGCGGCAGCCAGCACGAACACGCCGGAACAGATCGAACAAAGCCGCGCCCCGCTCCGATGAGCCTTTCGAAGCCGTTTCAGCAGCGGCTCGGGCGGCAATTCGTCAGCATCGCGCCACCCGGGCACCACGATCGTGTCCGCAATGTCGAGCATTTTGAGCGAATAGGGTGCGGCGACCATGATTCCACCCGCGGCCCGCAGCGGGCCGGGCTCGATCGCGCAAACGGCGAAACGGTACCAATCCACACCGAGCTCAGGGCGTTCTAGCGCGAACAGCTCAGTCACGCACCCGAACTCGAAAGTGCACAGCCGATCGTAAGCGAGGGCAACGACGAGATGATTTTTCATGGCGCAATATTACCGAACCTTGTCTATTGCGCCACTTATCGGGACGGTCCGTGGACGCCAGAATGCATTTCCTGGATTCCTTTTCCCAGGCGATTTTCATCCGACGATCCACTCAGGCTTAATCAAAATGTCGACTACCAACGCTGTCACCGCCATCCCCGCCGCCGCCCCCGCCGCCGCACTCTCCCACTTCCGCGCTGCGCTTCAGTTCGAAACTGATTGCTCCGACGTCGCCAGCGCGCTCGCAAGTGGCACGCCCGGCTTTATCCTGCTCGACGTGCGGGGTCCAGCCCTGTTCTCGCAGGGCCATGTGCCGGGCGCGATCAATCTGCCTCACGGCAAGATTGTCGAATCGAAGCTGGTGGACTATCCGGCCGACGCCCTCTTCGTCACGTATTGCGCCGGCCCGCACTGTAACGGCGCGACACGTGGGGCCTTGCGCCTCGCTCAACTGGGGCGACCGGTGAAGATCATGATCGGAGGGATTACAGGATGGCTGGACGAAGGCTTCAACTTGTCCGCGAATGAGGATTGAGATCGCACCGAGGGCACGCAACCAGGTGTTCGTCAGCATGACACGCTCAGGAACCCCAAAAAAACGCTGGCTGCGCGAATGCGTGCGGCAGGTGTGCGCGGCCTGACGCCGCGCCGCGGCTAGGCGCGCGGGACGGCCCGCCCGGGCCAGCGCCATGACTGTTCGCGGAATTCCTGCGGCGGCATGTCGTAGGCGCGGCGGAACGCGCGGGCAAAGTCCGATGCGCTGCCGAACCCCAGCCCATAGGCGATTTCCATCACCGTCAGGTGCGGGTAGCGCGCCAGTTCCTCGGCGGCCAGGCGCAGGCGCAGCTGGCGGATGTAAGCCCCCAGCCCGCCTTCGTGCTGGAACAGGCGGTACACCGTGGGACGCGGCAGGCGCAGCGCCTGGATCACCGATTCCGGCGTCAGCCCGGCCTGGTGCAGATTGGCCTGCACGTAGCGCCGGACCTCCGCGACCATGGCCGCCCGCCCCGCCGCGCGCGCATTGCCAGCCAGGCGCGCGTCCTTGCCGAAGGCGGCCAACAGCAGCCGCACGCAGGTGATGATGTCGGCCTGCGCTTGCCGCGCGTCCAGGCCGCGCATCGTTTGGCCCAGCGCCGCCACCTGGCCGATCGCCAGCGGCAGCAGCGGCATGCCATCGTGCAGCGTGCGGCCGTGGATCGCCTGCGGATCGGGAAACACCTCCTGCACCAATTCCGCCGGCACGAAAAAGGTCAGCATGCGACAGGCGTGGCGCCACAGCCGCACCGGCTGGCCCAGGTCCACCGCCAGCACCCGCGCCGCGCCGCGCGCATCCGGCGGGCGCGGCGCGTTGCGCAGCGTCACGTCGTCCACCCCGCCTTCCAGGAACACATGGAAGGCGAAGTCGCGGATGTTGTCGCGTGAAATGCGCACCAGCGAACGTTCCAGCCGCAGGGCGTCGGAACGGCAATCGGTGAACATCAGCCGGCCGATGCGATAGCGATCGATGGACGCGTTGAAAGGCTGGCGCAGCGCGTCGCGGTCGGGCAGCACGTCGACCACGTGCCCGACCTGGTCGCGCCATGCCAGCAGGCGGCGTTCGGGGGCCTGCGCCGCCACATCGAAATGATGGTGGGCGATGGCGGGAGGCATGCGCGGCGGTTGGCCGGCCGGATAAGCACTTGGGTTCATGCTTGCAGGTTGCCGCGCGAGTGGCCCGGACGAGGACGCGTCAAGTATGACAAAAAGTAAATAACCGGCAGACTCCGGCAAAACTGAGACGCGCGGTATAGCCACGAGACTAACAGTATCTAAGCTTGCCAGGAGATTCCGCAAGACGTACGCGGACTCGGGCCGAAGTACCGCAAGCAAGCGGGGCGCCGCGCCGGCCCGGCCGGCACGGCGCCGCACAGCGACTTGGCGCATTCCCCTTCGCGGGGAATGCGCATTTTTTTCACGCCGGGGTTCCCGGGATGCCCGGCCGGTCCGGCGCGGTCCCCGGGAATACCCGTGTGGCGCGCGCGGAACAGCTACCATACCGGCTTCGCTGTCATCCCCCGCTGTCGTTCCGCCATGCCTTCCCTGACTTTCCGTTCCCCCACCCTGGCCGACACCGATCGCTGCTTCGCGATCGAAAGCACCGCCTACGAAGGCGACGAGGCCGCCACCCACGCCAAGATCGCCACCCGCATCGCCGAGTATCCGCAGGGCTTCCTGCTGCTGGAGGAGGATGGCGCCATCGTCGGCTTCATCAACAGCGGCTGCGCCCACGACGTGGTCATGTCGGACGAGGCCTTCAAGGAATTGGTCGGCCATGACCCGGCCGCGCCCAACGTGGTGATCATGTCGGTGGTGGTCGATCCGGTGCACCAGGGCAAGGGCCATGCCGCGCGCTTGATGCACCGCTTCATCGACGACTGCCGCCGCCAGGGCAAGCAGACCATCCACCTGATGTGCAAGGAACGCCACGTCGAGCTGTACCGCAAGCTCGGCTACCGCTACGTGCGGCCGTCGCCGTCCGACCATGGCGGCATGGCCTGGCACGAAATGGTGATGGCGCTGTAGCGGCCGGGGCGGCGCCCGCCCCCCTTGGCCGCCCAAGCCTCAATCCAGCTGGATCCTGGCGCTGTCGATGATCTGCTTCCAGCGCCGGGTTTCCTCGGCCGACAACCTGGCCAGGTCCTCGCTCGTGCCCGGATACGGCACCGCGCCCTGCTCGGCCAGCTGCCCCACCAGCGTTTTGTCGTTGGCGATGGCCAGTATCGTGTCCTGCAACTTGCGCAGCACCTGCGGATCGGTCCCTGCCGGCGCCATCACCCCGTACCAGGACTCCACCACCGCGTCCTTGACCCCGGCCTCGGCCAGGGTCGGGATATCGGCGATGGCATCGCTGCGCTTGTCGCTGGCCACCGCCAGCACCCGCACCTGCCCCGACTTCACGTACGGCAGCACATTGGGCAGGTTGGCGAACAGCACCTGCACCTGTCCCGACAGCAGGTCCGACGTGGCCGGTCCGGCGCCGCGATACGGCACGTGCTCGAAGCGCGCGCCCGAGCGGAACATGAACAGCTCGCCGGTCAGGTGGTTGACCGAACCGATGCCGGCGGACGCCATGTTCAGCTTGCCGGGATTGGCCTTGCCATAGGCCACCAGCTCGGCCACGGTCCTGGCCGGCGCGTCCCTGGACACCGCCAGCACATTGGGCACCGTCGAGAACAGCGCCACCGGCGCGAAGTCCTTGTCGGCGTTGTACGGCAGGTTCTTCGATATCAGCGGCAGGATCGACTGCTGCCCCATCGTCGCCAGCAGCAGCGTGTAGCCGTCCGGCGCCGCCTTGGCCACGAAGTTGGCGCCGATACTGCCACCGCCTCCGGGCTTGTTCTCGACGATCACCGTCTGCCCCAGCGCCTCGGACATGCGGTTGGCCAGCAGGCGCCCCATCAGGTTGACGGTGCCGCCCGGCGCGAACGGCACCACCATCGTGATCGGCTTGCCTGGATAGTCCTGCGCGGCCTGCGCGCCTGGGCTGGCAAAGAGGGCCGCGGCCAGCGCCACGGCGAATTTCGGCATTGCCTTGAACATATCGGTATTCCCCTTGGTTTGATTTATACGGCGTGATGGGCGCGGCGTCTCAGGCTGCCGCGCCGGTTTCGGTATCGACCAGGGCCGCCACGCGGCGCTGCAGCGCGGCGTGCGCCGCGGCGCTACGCTGGCGCGCGGCGTCGATGGCGGCCTGGCGCAGGTCCAGCAGGGTCTGCTGCTCCCGCAGATGCGTGCGCACCGATTGTGGCGCCGGCCCGCCGAGCGACAGGCGCGCGGCCACGTTGCGCACCGGATCGAGGCAGGCGGCGACGTCGTCGGCCGCCAGCGCCACCGGTCGGCCCAGTTGTTCCCGCGCCGCGGCCGAGATCATCGGCGGCGTGATGGCGCGCGCCGGCAGCCCCTGCTCCAGGGCCTGCCGCACCACCGCGCCGATGACGTGGTGCGCGTCGCGGAACGACATGCCGGCCTTGCGCACCAGCAGGTCCGCCAGATCGGTCACGGTCGAGAAATCGTCCGCCGCGCGCGCCGCCATGCGCGCGCGGTCCGGCTCGACCTGCTCCACCAGCAGCTGCATCAGTTCCAGCGCCTTGAGCGCCTCCTCGCACGCTTCCCAGCAGGTACGGGTGCTTTCGCGGCTGCTGTCGCCGGAGTGGGTGAAATGCGTGGACTTGACCGTGGACAGCGCCGCGCCGGTCAGGCCGATCAGGTGCCCGGTCTTGCCGCGCAGGTATTCCAGCACCGCCGGGTTCTTCTTCTGCGGCATGATGCTGGAGGTGCTGGCGATGCTGTCCGGAAACGACAGGTAGCCGAACTCGGGCGTGGACCAGATATAGAAATCCTGCACCATGCGGCTGCAGGTGACCATCATGATCGACAGCGTCGCGCTCAGCTCCAGCGCGAAGTCGCGCGACGCCACCCCGTCCAGCGCATTGGCCAGCGGCGCGCTGAAACCGAGCATGGCGCTGGTGGCGGCGCGGTCGATCGGAAACGACGTGCCCGCCAGCGCGCAGGCCCCCAGCGGCGAGGCGTCCGCCGTTTCCAGCGCATGCGCCAGCCGGCCGATATCGCGCGACCAGGCATCGACCAGCGCCGACAGGTAATAGCCGTAGGTGATGGGCTGCGCCGCCTGCATGTGGGTGTAGCCCGGCATGACCCAGTCGGCATAGCGTTCGGCCCGGGCCAGCGCGGCGCGCGCCACGCCGATCAGCGCCGCGCCGATGCGGGCGGCGAAATCGCGCGCCCGCATGCGGTCGATGGTGGCGCCGATGTCATTGCGGCTGCGCGCGGTGTGCAGGCGGCCGCCCAGTTCCTGGCCAACGGCCTTGATCAGGTGCGCCTCGTAGTTGAAATACGCTTCCTCGCGCGCCGGGTCCAGTTCCACCGCGTGCGGACCGTCGGCCTGCATCTTGAGCAGCGCCCGCGCCAGGCGCTGCGCGGCGTCGTGATCGAGGATGCCCTGCTCGCGCAGCATCAACAGGTGCGCCAGGTTGACCTGGGTGAGCATCTCGAAGTTGGCGAAGAACTCGCGGTTCAATCGCGGCAGGAAAATATGCTGGAGCACCTCTTTGGCCAGGGGTTGCTTGAGGCGGGCGCTGACTTTGGATTCCATATCGGTCCGGGGGATGCAAGGGCTGAAAACCGTAGTCTCCCGCCGGGCCAATTCATACGTCAAATCAGATATTTACGACTTATCATACAAAACTGATATGATTTGAATCATGAATTTCAAGCAAGTCGAAGCCTTCCGCGCGGTCATGATGACGCGCTCCATGACCACCGCGGCCGGACTGCTGCACACCTCGCAGCCGAACGTCAGCCGCTGGATCGCGCTACTGGAAAAAGCGCTGGGCTTCGTGTTGTTCCAACGGGTCGGCACCCGCATCATTCCCACGCCCGAGGCCGAGGCTTTCTACGCCGACGTCGAACGCGCCTTCATCGGCCTGGAATCGCTCAACGACAGCGCCAGCTCCATCCGCCGCCGCGGCACCGGCCTGTTGCGGGTTGGCGCGGTGGGCTCCATCACGCAGTGCGTGCTGCCGGACGCCATCGTGCTGTTCCGCCAGAAGTTCTCGGACATCCCCGTGGTGGTCAACACCGGGGGCTCCGACGTGGTCGCCAAATGGCTGGCCACCGGCGTCTGCGACATCGGCTTCTGCTCGCTGCATACCGACCTGCCCGGCCTGCGCTACGAGCGCATCAACACCGCCCATGGCGTGGGTATCGTGCCGCGCGGCCACAGGCTGGCAGGCAAGAGGCGATTGGCGCCCGCGGACTTTCGCGACGAGAACTTCATCTCGCTGCCCGCCGGCAGCTTCAACCGCGCCGCCATCGACCGCCACTTTCCCGACGACACCCGCGTGCTGTCTATCGAAACGCCCTACGCCACGACCATCTGCGGCATGGTCGCCAAGGGCCTGGGCGTTTCCATCGTCAACCCGGTGGTGCCGCGCGCGCTGGGCATCGCCAACCTGCGCGAAATCCGCTTTTCGGAAAAGGTCGAATTCCACAGCTACGCCGTCACCTCCGACCATTTCCCCGTCAACACGCTGGCGCGGCGCATGGCCGACTGCGTGCGCGACACCTTCGCCGCGCTGGGTCGGCCGGCCACGGCGGCCTGACACGGCCGGCGGCGTCAGGCCGCGCGCCGCCGGCCCGCCACGAATCCATGGTGGCGCGCTCGCCAGGCCACGGCCAGCGCGACCACCAGCAACACCACGATGGTGCGCGGCAAGGCTGGCGCCCCGGCCGTCTCCAGCACCACGCCGCCGATCGCGCCGCCGGCGGCGAACGCCAGGTTGAACACCGTCACCAACATCGATTGCGCCACGTCGGCCCCGTCGCCCGCGGCGTCCGCCAGGGCAGTCTGCAGCAGCGTCGGCGCGCCGCCGAAGCTCAGCCCCCACAATGCAATGGCGGCAAACACCGCGCCCGTCGACGTTGCGCCGTGCCCCAGGGCCAGCGCCACCAGCGCAAACAGCGCCAGGCTGGCCAGCACCAGCGGACGCAGTCCGCGATCGACCAGCATGCCGGTCATCCAGATGCCGCCCAATGACGCCACCCCGAACACCAGCAAGACCGCATCGACCCGCGCCGCCAGTCCGAACGCGGCCATCAGCGGCGCGATATAGGTGTACAGCGTGTAGTGCGCCAGGATCCACGCCAGGATCACGGCCAGCACCGGCCGCACGCCCGGCGTGCGCCATACCTGGCGCATCGGCGTCCGCCGCGCCGCCGCCTGGCCGGGATAGTCGGGCACGCGCCGCGCCACCCACAACATCAGCGCCAGGCTCATCCCCGACAACACGCCAAAGACCGCGCGCCATCCCGCCAGGGCGCCGAGCCAGGCGCTCAATGGCACGCCCAGCGCCAGCGCCAGGGGAATCCCCACCATCGCCACCGCCATCGCGCGCCCCTGCAAGGCCGGCGCCACCATGCGCCGCGCATAGCCCGCCAGCAGGCTCCACGCCAGCCCCGTCGCAATGCCCGCCATGAAGCGCGCGCCCAGTGTCAGCGCGTAGTACGGCGACCACGCGGTAATGGCGTTGCACAGCAGGAACCCGCCCACCGCCAGCAGCAAGGCGGCGCGCCGCCGCCAGCCGCGCATGGCGATGGTCAGCGGAATCGCCGCCAGGCCCGAACCCAGCGCGCACAGGGTCGCCAACTGCCCCGCCCAGCCCTGCGACACGCCGAAGTCGCGCGCCATCTGCGGCAACAGGCCGGCGGGCACGCTTTCGTTGGCGGTCGCGATGAAGCTGCACATCGTCAGGGCCAACAGGCCCGCCAGCGGCAGCCGCGCGGTAGTGGGGGTGGCTGTGGCAGGGTTGGCGGTGCTGCCCTCCAACGCCGCCGATCCGGACATCTCACTCATGAGTCGCGCTCCTTGCATATGAAAGACGCGACAGTCTGGAGCTAACCATCAAATTTGATAATTAGCCTAGAATTTGAATGATCTTCAAATCTGGATTTCAAATGGCGACCGACAGGTTGGGCGACATGCGACTTTTCGTGGAAACGGCGGCGGCAGGCAGCCTGTCGGCGGCCGGCCGCAAGCTGGGGCTGTCGGCCGCGGCGGCCAGCGCGCGGCTGATCAAGCTGGAATCCGCGCTGCGCGCCAGGCTGTTTCACCGCAGCACCCGGCAGTTGCGCCTGACCGAGGAAGGCCGTGTCTACCTGGCGCATTGCGAGATCGCGCTACGCGCCATCGACGATGCCGAGGCCGCGCTGCAGGCGGGCCAGCAGGCCGTGCGCGGCAAGCTGCGGATCTCGGCATCGGCCGACTTCGGCCGCAACCTGCTGAAAGACTGGCTGGAAGAATTCAGCGCGGCGCACCCTGACCTGAAGATCGCGCTGACGCTGTCGGACTCGCTGTCGAACCTGCTGCACGACGACATCGACCTGGCGATCCGCTTCGGACGGCCGCAGGATGGCGCCCTGGTCGCGCGCCATCTCGCCCCCAACTGGCGAGTGCTGTGCGCCTCGCCCGACTACATCGCCCGGCGTGGCGCGCCGCGCACGCCCGAAGACCTGGCGCGGCACGATTTCATCGTGCTGGTCACCGCCGCCGGTCCGCTCAACCAGTTCCATTTCATCAAGAACGAAACCGCGGCCAGCTTCACAGTGCCGCTGGAGCGCGCGTGGGAAACCAACGACGGCGCGCTGGCGCGCCAATGGGCCATCGCCGGCCATGGCATTGCGCGCAAGACCATCTGGGATGCAGCCGACGACCTGCGCGCCGGGCGCCTGAAGGTGCTGCTGCCCGACTATCGGGTAAGCGAGGATGGCGTGCATGCCGTATTCCACGGCACCCGCTACATGGCGCCGCGGGTGCGGCGGTTGCTGGACTTCCTGGTGGCGCGCTTCGCCGATGCCGGCGCGGCGTTGACGCGCGATTTCGATATCGAGGCGGGCCGGCCGCGCCAACCACCGGACGTCGCCGGTCCCGTGGCCTAGCGCCTGGGCGCGCTGAAAGCGCCTCGCACAGCGCACTAGTCCAGCTTGCTCAGCACGCGCGACAGCACGCGCCGGGCGTCGGACATGTTATCGGCATCCTCGGGCCGGGATTCGACATCCCGCATCAGGCCCATCAGTTGGGCCTTGCTACGGGCCAGCCGCGCCTCCAGCGATTCGATCTCGCCCACCTTGCGCCGCAGGGCGGCCAGCAGCGCGTCATGATTCCAGTCGTCGCCCGAGGCCGGCAGCAGCACGCGGATCTCGTCCAGGCTGAAACCGACCTGCTGCGCGGTGGTGATCAGTTCCAGCGCCAGCATCGCCTCGGGAGAAAACGTGCGGTAGCCGTTGGGCCGGCGGGCCACCGTCTGCAGCAGCCCCGCGCTTTCATAGAAGCGGATACGCGACGGGGTCAGTCCGGTGCGCTTGGCCAGTTCCCCGATATTCATGTCCTTGTCCTTCTCGGTAACGATCAATGGGATCGCGGCGGGCGACCGCCGCGATACGGTCCGGGCCGCGCCTGGCGGCGCCGGACCGACGGCCAGCCCTACTTGGCGGGCGCGGACGCCGGCGCTGCCGCGGGCAGCTTGTTGGGCGGCACCACCGGGCCGGCGGGCAGCGGCATGACGCCATCAGGCTTGACGAAGGTCAGGGTTGCCACGTAGCCGACGGCATCGTAAGGCTCGGCCCCCTTGGCGCCCTGCCGCTCGCCCGGCGTCTTGTCGATATGCATGGTGCGCAGGACGTATTGCGCCTTCCACGGCAGGTCGAAGCGCGCCTTGCCTTGCGCGTCAGTGTAGGCCGTTTTTTCCCAACCGGAATCCACCATCGCGACCAGCTTGGCCTTGGGCAAGGGCTGGCCTTTCAGCACCACCTGGAATTCACCTGCCTGGCCGGTTGGCACGATATCCAGCGTCAGCTTGGGCGCCACCGCGGCGGACGGGTTGGCGACATAGCGCGCGCTCATGTGGAACCAGGCATTGATCGATTCACCGCCATGCTTGAACTTGCGCAACGTGTCCATGGGGCTATCCAGCACCAGGCTCTCGTTGCCGCTGGCCTTGCCCGACAGCGTGAAGCCATCGGCGGTCTTGGTGACCGTCAACGGCGATTCGCCCTTGGCCGAGACCAGGCTCGCCGACATCTTGCCGAAGCCATCCAGGTAGCCAGGCGAGGCCTCGCGCAGGTTCTCGGCGAACTCGCCGAAACGCGCAATGGCGGACTTGCCGCCGGACTGCTCGATCCAGACTTGATGGGCTTGCGCGGTGGCGGTCAGGCACAGGGCCGCGATCGCCAGGGATAGGGTCTTCTTCATGGAAAGCTCCGGAAAGTGAGGAACGGGGTTGAACAGCTCCCCCCTCCCGCCTGCCCGCGGCTTGCCCGCAAATCGGCCCGAGGCGTCGGGACGATCGAAGATGTAGGCACCGAAGATGTTTGCGCCGAAGATGTTTGCACCGCAGACGTCCGCGCCCGTGCGGCCATGAATTCTGGCATTCGAAGGCTATCCACAAATAACAACGAGAATCGCCCTGATTATGTGGAACGACCCGGCGATGTCAAGAACACGCAGTGGACGGGCAACGACAGCCGATCCGCTCGCGCGGGCGGCCACGACACGCGGTTTTCATTGGGACGATGGCTGCGCGCGGGGCGCGCCTGACCCGCGCGGGACGACCAGGAAGCGCGTCGCAAAATCGGACTGCGCGTCAGCGGTCCACGACCGTCATCAGGCCGCGCCAGCCCGCGCTTGAAGGCCTGGCGCCTCGTTCCCGCAGCCGGCTTCGCTCACGCGTGGCAGGCCAGCGTCCGCACCGTGTCGCCCGCCCCCGCCGTGTCCGGCCACCTCAGGACGAAACGGGCGCCGCCCAGCGGGCTGTCGCACACACGGATGCTGCCCCCGTGGCTGGCCGCCACGCGCTGCACGATCGCCAGGCCCAGGCCGGCGCCGCCGGTGCCCCGGTCGCGGCTTTCGTCCAGCCGGATGAACGGTTCGAATACCCGCTCCCGGTCCGTGGGCGGGATGCCGGGGCCGTCGTCGTCGACGATCAACTCGAATCCGCCGTCACAGGTGGGCAACAGCGCCACCTCGACCCGCTCGCGCGCATAGCGCACGGCGTTCTGCACCAGGTTCGACAACGCCCGCGTCATGTTGCGCGGGTGCAGGCTCACATGCGGCGGATGGCCATCGCGCACGCTGCAACGCACTTGCCGCGTCTCGGCCTGGTGCGCGATCTGGGCCAGCGCTTCGCCCAGCCAGTCCCGCGCGTCCACCGTGTCCAGCTGGATGGCATCTTCATTGGGCTGCTCCAGGCGCGCATAGATCAGCAGTTCACCCACCATGCTTTCCAGCTCGGCGATGTCGGCGCGCATGTCCTGGAAAGTCTGGCGGTGGCGGGACCGCAGCTTGCCGCGGTCGACGATGTCGATCTCGAACGACAGCCGCGCCAGCGGCGTGCGCAACTCGTGCGAGACCGCGTTGGTCAGGCTGCGCTGGTTGTCGATCAGCGCCGAAATGCGCTCGGCCATGTGGTTGAAACTCTCGCCGACGTGGCGGATGCCCGAGACCCGCGACAGGCGCACCCGCCTGCCGAGATCGCCCTGGCCCATGCCGATCGCGGCATTGCGCAAGGTGTCCAGGTCGCGCCAGACCGGCAGCGCCCACAGCAACAGGAACGCGGTCGCCATGATCAGGGTCAGCATGGTCCAGGCGCCCCACGTCATCAGCTTGTCCAGCATGCCGTCGCCCGGCAGGCGCAGTTCCAGCCATTGCCGCGGCGCGCCCGGCAGCGGGATCAGGTAGGTGTTGTATTCATCGCGCATGATGAAGCCGGCCTGCTCCATCTGCTGGCGTTCGCGCTCGTCCGGGCGCACCGCCTCCCAGGGCAACAGGCGCAGGTCGGCGCCATAGTGCGGCAGCAGTTCCTCGCGCAGGAAGGCGTCGCGCGCCTGCGGCGCCACCGGGTCCAGCTCTTTGTGCAGGGCATGCACCTGGCCGCGTATCGAGCGTTCCGCCAGATCGTCCAGCCTGGGCGAAAACAGCGTGACGAGTCCCTTGTCGACGACCTGGAAAGCCGCCGTCAGGCTGATGACGGCCACGACAAAGAGACGCAGGATGAATTTGAGCATGGCGTTGGACGGGGAGCGGGCACCGGCAGCTTACGCACAAAACCGGCGGCATTCCGCCGCGCTTTGTACGAGATATGTGAAAACAAGTGAAAAAGCGCCGGGGCCCACGGCGCCCCCGCCCGCCCTGCATCGCGCGTCAGCGGCGCGGGCGCAGTCGCTTGAAGGTCAGCGAGGCCTGGGCGCACAGGCGGGTTTCGCCGCGCTCCACCACGTATACCTGGGCGTCGAAAAACGCGATGCTCTTGCTGTGCGACACCACCTGCGCCACGCAACGGATCGTATCGCCCGCGGCGGGCAGCAGGAACGAAGTCTTGAATTCCAGCGTCGCCATATCGTCGCCCTCCTGGCCGGCGCCGCCGTCGATCAGCGTCAGCGCCGCATAGCCCGCCGTGGCATCCGCCACCATGGCGACGATGCCGCCCTGCACCGCGCCGCGGTGATGCAGCAGCGCGGGCACGATCCTGGCCGATGCCTGGCAGCGCCCGCGCGCCAGGTCCTCCAGGCACAGGCCGACGTGGCGATAGGCCGGCTCGTCGGCGAACTGCCGGGCAAGCAGCCGCATCCGGTCCGGATGCAAGGCCGGCTGCGCCTCGGCCGGCGCCGGGCGCCCGTGCGAAAGCGACGCCGGATGGGCGTGGATGACCTCGATCATGGAAAAAGCCTCTTCGATCCTGATGGGAGATCGAGTATTGGCCATGCGTGCGCGGCCGTCTTGAACGCTAGTGACATCGACACCGTCCACGTGCCGGCCCGCGCCGGCGCCGTGTCAGCCAGCCGCCTTCCCCCGCCCGGAGCGGGCCCGGCATGCCGCGCCAGTCAGTCCAGGCCGCGCTTGCCGGGCGCCCAATAGGCCTTGGCCATGATGCGCGCGCCCGGCACGCCCTGCGCGGCCAAGGTCCGGCGCAGCCGCTGGATCGACGGCGCCCTGCCTGTCAGGATGTAGCCGCGGTCGGCGCCGGCAAGCACGGGCAGGCGGCGCGCGATCGCGTCCAATTGCCCGTCGTCGCCGCAACGTTCGAACAGTTCGACCGCCTCCAGCCCGAGCCGTCTCGACACCGCCCGCGCCTCGGCCAGCGCCGCCACTTCGAGCAGGCAATGCGGCGCGTCGGCGGCAAAGTGGCGGCTGATCGCGTATGCCAGGCCAAGCGAAGTCTCGTCGCCAAGCAGCACGCAACGTCCCTGCACGCGGCCCGGATCGAGCGAGGCGCGCGGACCGAAGACGTCGCATTCGTCGCCCGGCGTCACCTGCCGCGCCCATGCGCTGCCCGGTCCGCCGCCGTGGCAGCACACCAGCAGCCGCGTGCGCCCGGCCACCGCATCCCATTCGATCCGCGAATAGGTGCGGGCCACGAACGCCGAACCCATCGCGATCTGCACCTTCTGCCCCGGCCGCCACGACGCTTCACGAAACGCCGGGCTTTCCAGCGTGATCAAGCGAAAGCCCAGCGCCGGCGTCTCGGCCCGCGCCACCCGCGCGCGCGTCATGAATAGCCGGGTCAGCAGGCGGCTGACCCGGCCTGGCTCCGGCCTCGGATCGGTCATGGCGGTCATCCTGCATACACCGTGAATTCGTTGCCACGGCCCGGGTCGATCTCCAGCGGTTGCGACACGTATCCATTGGCCGGATCGCGCACGTAGTCGAGGTACTCGTTGTCGTGGTCCCACGCATTCTCGGCCAGGATCGGCGTGCCCGGCTTCAGGCGCGGCTCGAGCAGCCTGAGCACCGGCAGATAGAGGCTGATCGCGCCGTCCAGCAACACCAGGTCGATCGGGCCGCCGACATCGGCCAGCGTCTCGCGGGCATCGCCGACGCGGATCTCGACCCCTTCCGCCAGCCCCGCCGCCAGCAGGTTGGCCCGCGCCCGCTCCGCCTTGGCCGGCTCCAGTTCGGTGCCGATCAATTGTCCGCCGCCCATGTCGCGCAGCGCCGCGGCCAGATGGATCGTCGACACGCCCATCGAGGTGCCGAACTCGACGATGCGCGTGGCGCGGCGACTGCGCGCGCATTGGTAGAGAAAGCGACCATAGGCCGCCGAAACGTTGAGGAAATTGCCGGCATAGCCGCGATACACGGCGCGCAGGTCGCGCCGCTCATCGGCCAGCGTACTGGCGATGGCTTGCGCGTACATCTGCCCGGCGTCCTCGTCCGGATTCGCGCCGAACTGATCCATCAGGCCCCGGTCGGCCTCGGCCGCCTCCTGGAAAAGGCGCCGCAGGGTCTGCGCGACGCGGTCGCTATCGAGTGCATTCATGAGTCGTCCTGTTGGGGTGCGGCGGCCCAGCGCCAGCCGTACCGTCATGGTAGGAAGCCTCATACCTGGCAGCATTGGTAAACTACGCCATCAAATTCCATAATCCTGCCAACCTGCCGGCGCCCTCGGCTCCGGCGCCCCGCCATGCCCGTGCTGACCAACCTGGTCGATCCCGTCCAATGGTTCGACCCCGACCTCGTGCCGCGCCCGGTCGTGACCGTCGGCGCGGCCGGCATCGATCTGGCCGACCTCGACGAGCACGGCCTGGACCGGATCGAAAAGGACTTCCACCGCCACCGCAAGGGCCAGCTGCTGCTGTTGCTGCGCGGCGTGCTGACCTGCGAGATCGCCGGCAGCCTGTGGATCGTGCCGCCGCAGAGCGCCCTGTGGGTGCCGGGCGACCTGCTGCACAAGATCACCGCGGCCGGCACGATCGAGGTCTACGTCGCCTTCATCGAACCGGCCGCCGCCTCGGCGCTGCCCGCTGCCTGCTGCGCCGTCACCACCACGGCCCTGCTGCGCGAACTGGTGGTCCGCTCGGCCAGCCTGCCCCTGCTGTATCCGGACGACGGCCCCGCCGCGCATCTGGTGACCCTGCTGCTGGACGAACTGGCGGCCGCGCCCCTGGGCACGCTGCAACTGCCCATGCCCACCGACCGGCGCCTGCGCAAGATCGTCGACGCCCTCATGGCCGAGCCGCGCGAACGCGGCACCATGCAGGGCTGGGCGCGGCGCGTCGGCCTGAGCGAACGCACGCTGGCACGGCTGCTGATGCAGCAGACCGGCATGAGCTTCGGCCGCTGGCGCCAGCAGTTGCACCTGATGCTGGCCGTGAAATGGCTCAGCACCGGCATGTCGGTGCAACAGGTGGCCGACGACCTTGGCTATGAAAGCGCTGGCGGCTTCGTGACGATGTTCCGCAAGGCCCTGGGCACCTCGCCGGGCAGGTATATGGCGCAGCGGCGGCCGGCCGGCTGAAGCGAAAAGCGATGCAATGCGTTCCCGCGCCCCGGGGCCGTCAGGTCACAATGCCCGCAGGAATGCCACCAGGGTCGCATTGACGGCGTCGGGCGCCTCCTGCTGCAGCCAGTGCCCCGCCTGCGCAATCACCTGCGAACCACGCAGGTCCGGCGCCAGCAGGGGCATGGCGTCGATGATCTGCCGCATTCCCGGAATCGCCAGACCCGTGTCGTATTCACCGACGAGATACAGCGCCGGCACCTCGATGCGCAACCCCGCGAAGGCCGCTTGCGCTTGCCAGTTGCCATCCAGGTTGCGGTAGTAATTCAGGCCGCCCCGAAACCCCGACCGCGTGTAGGCCTGGACAAATCGCTCCAGGTCCGCCGCGCCGAGCCAGGGCGGCAAGGCCGTCGGGTCTGTCAGCGAGTCCAGCAGCCCGCCTCCCCGCGGCACCATGCCGAACGGATTGGGCGTGCCACCATCGCGCGGCCCCATCGCCCCGGAGGCGCAGAAGTAGATCTTGCGCAACGTGGCCGGGATATCGCGCTCGAACTCCGCTTCGGCCACGCCCGGCGCCGAGAAATAGTGCGTGTAGAACCACGCCTGTTCGTTCTGAGGAAACAGCCGGCTGGGCGCCATGGGCGCGCGTCCCATCATCGGCACCCCCAGCGCCGCCACCGCGCGGAACCGGTCGGGCCGGACCTGCGCCGCCTGCCATGCGATCGACGCGCCCCAGTCGTTGCCGACCAGCACGGCCTGCCGCTCCCCCAGGGCGTCGAGCAACCCGACCAGATCGCCGATCACGTCCAGCGCCGTGTACTGCCCCGCGTCAGCCGGGCAGTCGCTGGCGCCATAGCCGCGCAAATCCGGCGCGACGGCGCGATAGCCCGCCTGCGCCAGCGCTTCGAGCTGGTGCCGCCACGCATGCGCGGTCTCGGGAAAACCGTGGCACAGGATCACCAAAGGGCCGGCGCCCTGCTCCACCACGTGAAGGCGGATGCCATTGGTCTCGATAAAACGTTGGCGGGGTTCAAGCATGCGGGCTCTCGATGGCAAGGGATTACACAATCTCTGGCCAAAAGAGTAACATCAAAAGTTGCACATTTTCAAACTGGGGTTCCATGCAACGAGACACCCGCCTGGCGCGCCTGCTGCACGTCCTGGTCCACATGCATTTGCGCGGCGGCGCCACCACATCGCAGACCATCGGCCAGATGCTGCACACCAACCCCGTCTTCGCGCGCCGCACGATGAGTGTGTTGCGCGATGCCGGCTTCGTCACCTCCACCGGCGGTCCGGGCGGCGGCTGGACGCTGGCCTGCGAACTGGATCGTCTGACCGTCGGCGATGTATGCGACGCCATCGCGCACGCCACGCTGTTCGCCGTGGGGCCGGCGCAGGACAATGCGGCGTGCCCCGTGGAAGCGGCGGTGAACCGGCGTCTTCGCGCCGCGCTGGCGTCCGCGGAGCTGGCCTTGCTGCAGGCGTTCAGGGAAATGCCGCTGTCGGAGATTGCCGACGAAGTCCTGGCGTCGGGCGCGGGCCCCAAATCGAGCCGGCGATGACGCCGCCGCGCCCTTGACGCGGGGTCACGCGAAGTCCGTCGCCTCGCCCGCCTCGCGCCACGCCTCGATATCCCTGCGCACCTGCGCCAGCTTCTGCTGCGCGAAATCGTGGGCGATCCTGCCCACGAACAGATGCAACGGCGGCTCGGCCATGCCGGCCACCCGCAAGATCAGCGCGGCCAGCCGTTCCGGGTCGCCCGCCTGCTTGCCGTTCATGCCGTCGCGATGCAGGTCCAGCGATGCCTGGGCCGCGGCGTAGTCGGCGATGCTGCGCCGGGCGATGACCAGGCTGTTGTCGTTCAGGAAGTCCGTGCGCACCGGTCCCGGGTACACCACGGTGGCCTTGATGCCCACCTCCGCGCCCTCGGCGGCCAGGGTCTCGGTCAGGCCGGCCAGCGCGAACTTGGTCGCCACGTAGCTGCCCCAGCCCGCATAGCCGCCCTGGAATCCGGCGATGGACGCGACGTTGAAGACATGCCCGCCGCGCTGTTTGCGCAGTTGCGGCAGCGCGTGGCGCAGCACGTGCAAGGGCGCGAACAGATTCACTTCGACATTGCGCCGCACCTCGTCGTCGTCCAGCGCCTCGAGCGTGCCCTGCTGGCCATAGCCGGCGTTGTTGACCACGCAGTCGATGCGGCCGAATGTGGCGATGGCGCGCTCGATCGCGGCCTGGACACTGGCCTCGGACACCAGGTCGACCTCCAGCGCCAGCAGGCGCGGATTGTCCTGGCCCAGCGCCTGGCGCAGGCTGGCCAGCGTGCGCGACGTGGCCGCCACGTTGTCGCCGCGCGCCAGCAATTGGCGCGCCAGGGAAAGCCCGATGCCGCGCGCGGCGCCGGTGATGAACCACGTTTGATTGCGCTGAGTGTTGCGTTGAGTGTCTTGCATTCCTGTACTCCCGGTTTGGTCGGATGACAGGACAGATGCTAGGCGTGGGCGGGCGGGCCGGATAGGCACAGCGCTATTGGATCATTGCCTATTCCTACTCGAACGCCATATTCTTTGACGAATCAGGAGCAAAATGATGCCTAAGACTCTTACCCAAGCGATAGCGCAATGACGGCACCGCAAGCCCTCCATGACCAGATGACCGCCCTGCTCGACCGGCTCGCCCCGCACGAGGGCTACACCCTGTCGCGCCTGGACGGCGTGCGCTTCATGCGCGCCAACCAGCCGCTCGGCCGCACGCCGGTGCTGTACGAACCCAGCATCGTCATCGTGTGCCAGGGCAGCAAGCGCGGCTACCTGGCCGACAAGGTCTATCGTTACGACGCGCAGCATTACCTGGTGCTGTCCGTGCCGCTGCCCTTCTCCACCGAGACCGACGCCACGCCCGAGGAACCCCTGCTGGCGATCCAGTTGCGGCTCGATCCGACCACCCTGGCCGACCTGGTGCTGTCGCTTGACGGCCACGACGGGCCGGCCGCGCCCGCCCCCACCGGCATCACGTCCACCCCGCTCGATCCCACGCTGGCCGATGCCACCTTGCGACTGCTGCGGGCGCTGGCCTCGCCACTCGAAGCCAGGGTGCTCGGGCCGGCAATCGTGCGGGAGCTGTGCTTTCGCGTGCTGGTGGGCGAACAAGGCGGCGCAATCCGCGCCGCGCTGGCCAGCCAGGGCAACTTCGGCCGCATCTCGCGCGCGCTGCGCCGCATCCACGATGACTACAGCCAGCCCATGGAAGTGGCGACCCTGGCGCGCGAGGCCGGGCTGAGCGCGCCCGCCTTCCACGCGCACTTCAAGACCATCGCCGGCACCTCGCCCATCCAGTACATCAAGTCCATCCGGCTGCACCAGGCGCGCCTGCTGATGATCCGCGACAACCTCACCGCCGCCGCGGCCTCGACGCGCGTGGGCTACGAAAGCGCGTCGCAGTTCAACCGCGAATTCAAGCGCCTGTTCGGCCGCAGCCCGGGCGAGGAAGCGCGCCAGATGAAGGCGATGTTCGCGCTATTGCCCGCGGCGCAACTGGAAGGCGTGGCGGCGACGCACTGAGCGGTCAGTAATCCCGCGCCTCGTCAAACCAGCGCTGCGCCTGCGCTTCGGTCACGCCCAGCTCGACCACCCGCGCCAGCTGGCTGAACTGCCACACGGCTTCGCCGATGTCCTCGCGCTCGGCGGTCTCGATGCCCTTCATGCCGTTGAAATGGCGCGCGAACACCTCGATGGCGGCCCGCGCCGCATCGACCGTGGCCGCCCCTTCAAGCGCCTGGCGGGCGGCGTCGTACGCGGTATTGGCCGCTTTCGCCATGCGGCCGCTCCAGGCGGAAAAGGGTCGGCCATACTCGCTTTGCCACCAATCCGGCTTGCGCAGCTTGCTGACCGAGCTATAGCCGGCCCACGGCCGCAGCTTCTCCCGCGCCTTCATCTGCGCCTTCAGCCGCTTGCCTCCGGCGTCATCGATGTTGAAGCCGATGAACCGTTCCAGCGACGGCCAGGTGGCCAGCGCCGGCAGGCCTTCCAGGTCGGGAGCATGGCGGATCTCCAGGCTCTTCAGGCCGGGCAGCCGGGCCAGCGCGTCCCAATCGGTGAAAGCGCCCCATAGCGAAAGATGCTCCAGCGCGGCGAAGCGCTCGATCCCCCGCAGCGAAATCGCCTGCGCCACCGGCTCGCCATACAGCGCCAGGGTCGACACGCCCTGCAGCGCGCCCAGGTCGGGCAAGGCATACGGCGCCAGGCCGGGCCGCCGCCCCAACGCGGGATGCAGCGACAGCAGGTCCGGCAGCGCGCCCGACACGGTAATCCGCGCCAGATCGCCATGCAGGCCCAGGCGCGTGTCCCTGGGCAACACGATGTCCAGGTGGCCCGATACCGCCGCCAGGCGGATCTGGAGCATCTGGATCCTGGCCGGGCGCGCGTCGATCCGGCGCGCATCGGCAAACGCCGGCGCCCAGGAGAACTGCTCGATCGCGCGTTGCGCCGACCAGCCCACAAAGCCGCTGTCATTGCCGTGGTAATCGATATGGCGCGGCCAGGGCGAGCCGGCGGGCGTGGCGAACGGCTCGAACGCCGGCCAGAGGATCACGTCGTCGGACGCCACATGCAGATCCGCCTTCGCGCCCATGCTGGCCGGCCCGATGATCAGGTTGCCGCGCCCCGGCTCCGTGACGAGCACGTGACTGCCCGGCCCGGTCAGGCCCAGCAGGTAGCGGCCATCCCCCGTCACCGAACCCGCGGGTTGGCCGGACACATCGATCAGTTGGGACACACAGCACTCCTCTTGGTGGTCAACGAAGGTGGGGGCTACGGACGCAGCCTCGTCGCGCGGCTCGCGCAACGCGCCGTCACAACGTCATCGGGGGCTGGTCTTCGATGCGGAAGGACAGCTCGCGCTGCCCCAGCAGGCCGGCGTCGACATACTCGAACTCGACCCGCTGGCCCGGCGCCGCGACCGGCCCGAGATGATAGACCCGATACATCACGCCGCCCACACGATAGTTCGGGATCAGCGACACCGTGGGCGAGTTCGGCGTGCGCTGGCGATACGTCACCGCCTCCTCGACCACGCCGCGCACGCCATGCTTGCAGTGCGCGCGCTTGAGCCGCGGGCTGCGCATGCCAAGCACCCATCCCAGCAGCACGAAAACCATCGCCAGCAGGATCAAGGGCAGGAAAAAGAAACTCGCGGCCAGCGGCGCCAGCGCTGCCACGAAAAAGAACTTGCGCACGCCCAGTTCCTCGCGGCGCGCGTTGGCGCGGTCGGCGTCGCTGATCTCCTCGACGGACGTCCAGGCCTGGCCGCTCATGGGATAGTCCACCCGCAGCAGCAGCCCCGGCGCATCCGGCATCAGCGTCAGCACGTGCAGGCGCACCGGCAGGTCCGTCAGCGCCACCGCGGCGTGCGGCCGGGCGCCGCTGCGGGTGTCGCCGGCGCCCTCGTTCCAGAACGGCACCGCCACTTCCACGCGCTGCTCGCCAAACGCATAGCTGACGCCCGGCCGCTCGGCCGGCCCGAAGCCCGTGAGGTGACCCGACAGGATCTGCTTGGGCACGCGCCCCCGGAGCGCGCGATCGATGCTGCGCCAGGCGCGCGGCAGTCGCAACAGCCGGCGTCCGAAGAAAAAAGCCGCCGCGCCCACCCCGGCGCCGATCAGCAGCAGCATCAGGCCATCGCCAGCGCGCAGCGAGCGCCAGTCGGACAATGCCAGCCCGAAGATCG
Organism: Achromobacter xylosoxidans; assembly: GCF_001457475.1. Taxonomy (NCBI): domain Bacteria; kingdom Pseudomonadati; phylum Pseudomonadota; class Betaproteobacteria; order Burkholderiales; family Alcaligenaceae; genus Achromobacter; species Achromobacter xylosoxidans. Next base: position 3,720,534 of record NZ_LN831029.1, read on the forward strand.
TCAGCACCGTGCAGGCCAGCAGCAGGAACACGATCAGGCCGAATACGGCGGCCAGCCCCTTGCCGCGGCTGCATCGGCGCAGCAGCGCAAGGTCATCATCGGTCAGCGGGGCTTGCTCGATCCGCAGAGTATCGCCCATGCGTCAATACGTCGCGAAAGGCACGTCTACCGTCAACGCCTTGCCGCCCGCGGCCGGACGCAACGTGTAGGTGGCCACGCCGCCGTCATCGTCGGCCAGCGACGCATCCTTGCGCGATACGGCGTAGCGCTGGCCGCCGACCTCCAGCGCACCCCGCGCCGGCGCGCGGGCATCGGCCGGCACCAGCAAGCCTCCCAGCGCATCCACGCTGTCCGCGAATTCGTATGTGTCCAGCGCCCCCTCGGCGCGCAGCCGCTGCACGCGCGGCCGGTACGGCGCCGCGTCGAGGTTCCAGCCGTTGGTCAGATCGGTAATCCACGGGCCGGGAATGTCGTAGGTACCCTCCAGTTCGGCTTCCGTCACGGCTTCGCCTTGCACCACCAGGCAGCACACCACCTTGCCGGCCTTGGCGTCGAAAGCCGCCCACTTGCTCGCCACCGGCGCGGCGCTGGGCAGCATGGAAAAATGGTATTGCTTGTCGAGCTGGGAATCGGAAACCTTGCGCCAGGCGCCCACTTGCGGCGACTGGGCGAGGCAGGTGGCGGTCAGCAGCAGGCCTGCTGTCAGGACAATGGCGCGGGACACGGAATGGGTCATCTTGGGTAGCTTGTTCCAGGCCAGGAAAAATCATCGAATCGGGGTCAGCGACGTAGTCTATTCCAAGTTGCCGTGTCCTTGGCTCGCGCCGTCGACGCCCCCCGCCCCGCTCAATCCCGGTCCGGCGCCCCCAGCGGAAAGAAGCCGCGGTACGGACGCGCCTCGTCGACCACCCGGGCGATCGACGGCCGCGCCAGCAGCCGGGCCCGATACGCCGCCAGCGCGGGAAACCGCCCGCCCATCGGATGCACCCAATCGCCATAGAACAGCGCCGGCGCCGCGGCGCAGTCCGCAATCGTGAAGCGGCCGCAGGCGGCCCACGGCCCGTCCTGCAATCGCGCCTCCAGCCAGGCATAACACCGCGCGATGACGCCATGCGCTTGCTCCACGCCGAACGGATCGCGGCTGTCTTCGGGGCGCAAGGCGTTACCGACGATGCGTTGCATCGGCACGTGCACGTAGTCGTCGAACACCTGCGCCATCATGCGCGCAGCCAGCGCCTCGCGCGGGTCCAGGGGCACGAGCGGCGCGCCCTTGCCGTGGTGCAGGTCGAGATACTCGATGACGGCATTGCTCTGGACCACCTCCGTGACGCCATCCACCAGGGCCGGAAACTGCCCGGTCGGCGCCAGCGTCGCGATGCGGGCCGCGTGCTCGGGATGATCCGGATCGATCATGCGGAACTCGAAGTCCACCTCGCGTTCATACGCCGCGATCAGCGCCTTCCAGGTGAAGGACGAAAACGGATGACCGTAGATCGCGACCGTCATGGCAGCGCTCCGCCCGCTTGAAGCAGCGTCTCGATCATGTCGAACTGCAGCCCGGTCCCATGGCGGCGCGACTCGACGCCGTCGTTGCCGTCCGTGAACACGATCTGCTCGGTGTACGCCACGCGCGTGGCATTGCCGGCCGGCTCGATCTCCAGGCTCGACAGCGTCACGGAATGCAGCCTGCCCGAATGGAACAGGTCATAGGCGTAGACCAGCCGGCTGGCGGGCTCGATCACGTGATAGCGCGCATCGAAGCACGACACCATGCCGCTCTCGTTGAAACGCCCTTCCAGCACCTCCCGGCCGCCCACGCGAAAGTCCATTTCGCGGCGCGACAGCGTCCAGCGATCCGACGGGCCGGTGAACCACTGCGCCTTGACGCGCGGATCGGCCCACGCCTCGAAGACCCGCTGGGCCGGCGCGTTCCACGTGCGCCGCAGCGTGAACGTGCCATGGAAAAACGGCGTGAAAGTCATGATGTCTTCCCTCCCTGATCGGGCGCGGCGCCCAGCCCGCCCGGGTGATTGCCGGCTTCGCCTTCGAGCAATTGGCCGAGGCGGTCGAATCGGTCTTCCCAAAGCTGGCGACGCTCGCTCAGCCACTGCTCCACCCGCATGACCGCCTCGGCCGAAATCCGGCATTCGCGCGTGCGTCCGCGCTTTTCCGTGACGATCAGGCCGCTGGCTTCCAGCACCCGGACATGTTGGTGGATGGCTGCCAGCGTCGAGTCGTACGGCGCCGCCAGCTCGCTGACCGAAGCCGGACCGCGGGACAGGCGTTCGAGCATGCCGCGCCGCGTCGCGTCGGCAAGCGCATGGAAGGCCAGGTCGAGTTGGGATTGATACTCAAGCATTCGCTTAAGTTAGAGAGGACGACGCGGAAAGTCAAGTATTCACTTAAGTATTTTGACGCTGCCTGTCTGCATCCCGCCTGGCGCGTCCCCATACGCCACGCTCCCTCATATTGACATATCGGGAATTTCCGATATCATGCCCGCCATGGACCTGCTCGACGTCTTCAAAGCCCTCTCGAACCGCACGCGCCTTGAAATCCTGAAGGGTTTGAAGGACCCCGTGAACAGCTTCCCGCCGCAGGACGAAGGGGACGTGCATACGGTCGGCGTCTGCGTCAGCAGCATCCAGGAAGGCGTCGGACTGTCCCAGTCCACCGTGTCCGACTACCTGGCCACGCTGCAACGCGCCGGCCTGGTCGAAGCCACGCGCATCGGCTCGTGGACGTATTACAAGCGCAATGAAACCACCATCCGCGCCCTGGCCGAGATCATCGGAAAAGAGCTGTAGCTGGCGGTGACCGAGGTCGGGCATGGCCGCCCGTGCTTATTCGGCGCCAGCTTGCCGCGCGCTTGCCTCGCCTTTTGCCTTGCCCTGTTCTTCGCATTTTTTTGTTTTTTTAAATCGATAATTCCCGATATCCCGTTTTGCCGAAATAAGGAGCCACCCAATGAAAGCCCTCGTCCTCACCGCCTTTGGCGGCCCGCAATCCTTCGAACTGCGCGACGTCCCCAAACCCGTGCCGCAAGCGGGCCAGGTCCTGGTCCGCGTCCACGCCACTTCCATCAACCCGCTGGACTACCAGGTCCGCCGGGGCGACTACCCCGATCTGGTCGCCCTGCCCGCCATCACCGGCCATGACGTCTCCGGCGTGGTCGAAGCCGTCGGGCCCGGCGTGAGCGCCTTCGTGCCAGGCGATGAAGTCTGGTACACCCCGCAGATCTTCGACGGCCCCGGCAGCTACGCCGAATACCACGTGGCCGCCGAAAGCATCGTGGGCAGGAAGCCCGCCTCGCTGAGCCATCTGGAAGCGGCCAGCCTGACGCTGGTCGGCGGCACCGCGTGGGAAGCGCTGGTCGTGCGCGCCGGCTTGCGTGTGGGAGAGAGCATCCTGGTGCACGGCGGCGCCGGCGGCGTCGGCCACGTCGCCATCCAGCTCGCGAAAGCCGTCGGCGCCAGGGTGTTCACGACCGTGCGCGACAGCAATGTCGACTTCGCGCGCAGCCTGGGCGCGGACGTCCCCATCGACTACGAGAAGGAAGATTATGTCGAGGCCATCCTGCGCGAGACCGACGGGCGCGGCGTCGACGTGGTGTTCGACACCATCGGCGGCAACACGCTGGCGCGCAGCCCCGACGCGCTGGCGCAACTGGGCCGCGTGGTGAGCATCGTGGATATCGCGCAGCCGCAGAACCTGATCCAGGCGTGGGGCAAGAACGCCAGTTATCACTTCGTTTTCACGCGGCAGAACCGCGGGAAGCTGGACGAGTTGAGCGCGTTGGTGGCGCGTGGGCAACTACGGCCGCACGTGGGCGCGGTGTATCCGCTTGCCGATATTCCGGCGGCGCATGCGCGGTTGGAGAGTGCGAACAACGGGCTGCGGGGAAAGATCGCGATCGCGGTGGCCGATTGACGCATCGGCGGCAAGGCGAACTCACGCTACCTATGACGAGTCATCGCCCGAGACAGTGCCGGATTGCCGGCATGGTCGGCCGTCGGCGACGCCAGGCTGACAACCGCGGCGCGCAACTTGCCGGGCGGCTGGCCAAACGCGGTGAAATGGGCAAGGCCGCCAAATGTCACGGCAGGGATGCCGTGGCGCAACCCGGTTGCCCGGAGCGGGCGCGATACCGTTCCAGCCAGCTCACGGACTGCGCGATCCCTCCGAACGGGAAGAAATGCAGGCTCACCTTACCATGCGCGTCCGTCAGTCCGGCGGCCAGCCGATCCACGAAAACGTCCGGCCCCGCGGTGCCAAACAGCTTGCCCAGGGAGATACCGTACTTGGCCCACATCGATGCGCAGGCGCCGACCCCGCACAAGGCGGCATAGCGCGCCAGCACCGCGATACCGGCGGGTCCCGGCACGCCCACGCGCACGGGGTGTTCGAGGCCGCGCGCGCGCAGCGCTTCGAGCCACGCCAGCACGATGTCGGCATCGAATCCAAACTGCGTGACGATCAAGGGCGACATGCCGCGCGCGCCGATGCCGCGGCACTTGCGTTCCAGCACCTCCCACCGCTGGGCCGCGCTCATGACCGGATGGCCATCCGGATGCGCGCCCACGCCGACCACCTTGATGCCCGCGCGCTCGAAAACGCCCGTCTCGATCAGCGCGGCGCTATCGGCAAACGGCCCCGCCGGCGTCGACGGATCGCCCGCGATCACGAAGCAGCGCTCAACGCCGGCCTCGGCCACCGCCCGCGAGACGAACGCCTCCAGGTCGGCCAGCGAGGCAATGCGGCGCGCGGACAGGTGCGGCATGGGTTCCAGGCCCAGTCCGCGCACGGCCCGCGCGGCGGCCAGCCGGGCGTCATCGTCCTGGCCCGGCAGGTAGGGAATGGAAATGGTCGACCCGGGCGGTAGCCGCGACGCTGCCGCGGTCAGCGCGGCAATGTCCTTCACGCTGACTTCCAACGAACAGTCGTCGGTGATGTTGCCGGGAAAGAAAGGGGTACCGCGAGGAATCAAGGACATCGATGAAGGCAGGCCGAACGGCTCGGCGCGCGGCCTGTGTACGGCAAAAAGGGTTCAACTGTTGGCTTGTTGCGCAACGGTGGCGGCGGCGGCCGGCTGGCGGGCCAGCTCGATGAAGGCGCGCACATAATCGATAGCCGTGTCGGCCTCGCGCGCCCCCAGGAAGATCTGCTTGGCGATGCCGCGGGCGCCGAGCCGCACCGGCACCACGTCCATCCGGGCGGCGTATTCCTCCACCAGCCAGCGCGGCAAGGCGGCCACGCCGCGGCCGCTGGCCACCATCTGCACCATGATGTCGGTGGTCTCGATGGCCTTGTGGCGCCTGGGCGTGACCCCGGCCGGCAACAGGAACTGGTTGTAGATGTCCAGCCGCTCGATATCCACGGGGTAACTGATCAGCACTTCCTGGGTCAACTGCTGGGGCTTCACATGCGCCACCGACGCCAGCGGATGGCCCTTGGCCACCACCAGCACCTGCTCGTAGTCGAACACCGGCTCGAACTTCAGGCCCGGCTTGAACAGCGGGTCGGGCGTGACCAGCAGGTCGATCTCGTAGCCGAACAGCGCGCCGATCCCGCCGAACTGGAACTTCTGCTTGACGTCCACATCCACGTCGGGCCACGCGGCCAGATAGGGGGAAACCACCTTGAGCAGCCACTGGTAGCAAGGATGGCATTCCATGCCGATGCGCAGCGCGCCGCGCTCGCCCTGCGCGAACTGGCCCAGGCGCTCTTCGGCCAGGTCCAGCTGCGGCAGCACGCGGTTCGCCACCGCCAGCAGGTACTGGCCGGCCTGCGTCAGGCGCAGGCTGCGGCCTTCGCGCAGCCAGACGTCGGTGCCCAGCTGCTGCTCCAGCTTCTTCATGCTGTGGCTCAAGGCGGACTGGGTCAGGCTCAGCACGCCCGCGGCGGCCGTCAATGAACCCTGCTTTTCGACCTGCTGGACGATGCTGAGATGGATGCGCTCAAGCATTCAGATGATTTCCGCTCATGGATTCGTGAAATAAAACCATTTTACTTCATCGCTTCCCGCCCCTAGTATGCGCTTCCGTCGTCTGCGGGCGCGGCGCCGCATAAATCAATTCCAGTGAAGCAAAAATGACACGTCCACTCCGTCTAGTAGCCGTTTCCGGCGGACTGCAACGCCCCTCCAAATCCGCCGCCCTGGCGCAGCACCTGATGGACCTGATCGCCGACGACGTCCCGTGCGAACAGCGCCTGGTCGAACTGGGCCAGCTCGTCCCGCACCTGGCCGGCGCCACCTGGCGCACCCACCTGCCCGACACCGTGGAGCGGGACCTTGACGCGGTCGAACAGGCGGACGTGCTGGTAGTGGCCACCCCGGTCTTTCGCGGCTCCTACACGGGGCTGTTCAAGCATTTCTTCGACTTCATCCACCAGGACGCCTTGATCGACAAGCCCGTCCTGCTGGCTGCCACCGGCGGCAGCGAACGCCATGCCCTGATGATCGACCACCAGCTGCGGCCGCTGTTCAGCTTCTTCCAGGCCCGCACCTTGCCGTTGGGCGTCTACGCGACCGACAAGGATTTCGCCGACTACCGGCTGCGGGACGAAGCCTTGATCGAACGGGCCAGGCTGGCGATCGAACGGGCATTGCCCCTGATCGCGTTGTCGCGCCACGCAGGCGCCGTCGCCGCCGTGGAAGCCTTCGCAGCCTGAAGCACGCCTCGGAACGCTGGCCAGGCGGCTCGTTCGCCAGCGCCGTTCCAACCCGACATCCGCCCTTCGAGCGCCCCGCAAAGGCTTCTGTTTCTCCCGCCTTGCGGCCGCCCGAACCGGCTTTTCGTTTTCCGCAGACTTTTTTTTCGCAGAATCAGCGCATCCCATCACCATGAGCAACGATTTCACCTTCAGCATCAAGAGCCTTTCTTTTGATGAAAACTATCGTCCCTCGGACAACACGCGCATCACCACCAACTTCGCCAACCTGGCCCGGGGCGAAAGCCGCCAGGAAAACCTGCGCAACACGCTGCGGATGATCGACAAGCGGTTCAACAACCTGGCGCATTGGGACAACCCCAAAGGCGACCGCTACGCCGTCGAACTCGAGATCATCACCGCCGAAATGCATATCGGCGCCGCCAGCGGTGGCGACGTCTTTCCGCTGATCGAGATCCTGAAGACCAATATCGTCGACAAGGCCAACAACGAGCGCATCGAAGGCATCGTGGGGAACAACTTCTCCTCGTACGTGCGCGACTACGACTTCAGCGTGCTGCTGCCCGAGCACAACAACGACAAGCCCACCTTCAGCACCCCGGACAATTTCGGCGATCTGCACGGCAAGCTGTTCAAGCACTTCGTCAATTCCAGCGCCTACAAAGAGCGGTTCAGCAAGCCGCCCGTCATCTGCATCAGCGCCTCCAGCAGCAAGACCTACCACCGGACCGAGAACCAGCACCCCATCCTGGGCGTCGAGTATCAACAAAACGAGCTCTCGTCGACCGACGAGTACTTCGAGAAGATGGGCCTGCGCGTGCGCTACTTCATGCCCCCGGGCAGCGCCGCCCCCCTGGCCTTCTACTTCCAGGGCGACCTGCTGGGCCACTACACCAATCTGGAGCTGATCAGCATCATCAGCACGATGGAGACCTTCCAGAAGATCTACCGCCCCGAGATCTACAACGCCAACTCCGCGGCCGGAAAGCTCTATCAACCCAGCCTGAAAAACCAGGACTACTCGCTGACGCAGATCGTCTACGACCGCGAAGAACGCAGCCAGCTGGCCGTCAAGCAAGGCAAGTTCACCGAAGAACACTTCATCAAGCCGTACAAGCACGTGCTCGAAAGCTGGGCCGCCAACTACGCGCACTAATCCCCCCGCACCAAACATCCAACACGGGACCGCAAGATCATGAAAAAACTACTGCCCACTTCGACCGCCGGCAGCCTGCCCAAACCCTCCTGGCTGGCCCAGCCTGAAAAGCTCTGGTCGCCCTGGAAGCTGCAGGACCAGGAACTGGTCGAAGGCAAGCAGGACGCCCTGCGCCTGGCCCTGCACGAACAACAGCACGCCGGCATCGACATCGTCAGCGACGGCGAGCAGACCCGCCAGCACTTCGTCACCACCTTCATCGAGCACCTGGACGGCGTCGATTTCGAAAAGCGCGAAACCGTCCGGATCCGCGACCGCTACGACGCCAGCGTGCCGACCGTCGTCGGCGCCGTGAGCCGCCAGAAACCGGTCTTCGTCGAAGACGCCAAGTTCCTGCGCCAGCAGACCACGCAGCCCATCAAATGGGCCCTGCCCGGCCCCATGACGATGATCGACACCCTCTACGACGCCCACTACAAGAGCCGCGAAAAGCTGGCCTGGGAATTCGCCAAGATCCTCAACCAGGAAGCCAGGGAACTGGAAGCCGCCGGCGTCGACATCATCCAGTTCGACGAGCCGGCCTTCAACGTCTTCTTCGACGAGGTGAACGACTGGGGCATCGCCACCCTGGAACGCGCCATCGAAGGCCTGAAGTGCGAAACCGCCGTGCACATCTGCTACGGCTACGGCATCAAGGCCAACACCGACTGGAAGAAGACGCTGGGCTCGGAGTGGCGCCAGTACGAGGAATCCTTCCCCAAACTGCAGCAATCCAGCATCGATATCGTTTCGCTGGAATGCCATAACTCGCATGTGCCCATCGACCTGATCGAACTGATCCGCGGCAAGAAGGTAATGGTGGGCGCGATCGACGTGGCCAGCGACAAAATCGAAACGCCGGAGGAAGTGGCCAACACGCTGCGCAAGGCGCTCAAGTTCGTCGACGCCGACAAGCTCTATCCCTGCACGAACTGCGGCATGGCGCCGCTGTCGCGCGCCATCGCGCACGGCAAACTGCTGGCGCTGAGCGAAGGCGCGGAGATCGTCCGGAAGGAATTGCAGGGGTGATATCGGGGGGTATGGGAGAGGATTGAAGCCGTAAAAGGATGATCCTCTCCACCCCCCCCTTACCCGTGATTTTGCGCACGGGGCGCGGGGACGATAACTATTAAAACGCCTCGCCCGCGAAAATACGCACAACGACTCGCCGTATTCATACAGCCGGCCATGACTCGCCGCAGGCAAAGCGCCAGCACGCCATGCGTGGTGAATATGGTATTTTCGCCCGATCCGCACTTCGTGCGGATCAACATGGAGACATTGAATGCGCTGGTTGCCACTTGGTTTTGGATTGCTGTTTTTTTCATGTCTCGCCCAAGCCGAAATGATACGGAACGATGCTATTGGCAATGACCCACAAAAAGAGAAGCTTTGTGCTTCCCGCGCCAACGGCAAGACGGTGCCATTTGAAATTGACTCCCGCTACCTCAAGAGCGCGCGCTCGTTCAATCCAGATGCCACTTTCATCGCAATAGATGGAATCAGTCCGCAGCTGGTCGAATGCCATCTTCGCAAAGGCACCGGGAAGTACGAACCCGCCTCATATAGCCCTGAGGGCAACAATTGGCGTTTGATCCGTCCGAAACAGTTCAAGCCGGGAATTAACACCCCCAAAGGCCAGTCAATGGCGGCCAAGGTTTGCGTGGATGCCGCCCCCGCGAAGATCAACCGCCCTAATTTCGACCATAGTGTTTACTCCGCGGTTGTGGAAATTGGCATCGATGGCCCCCGCTATCGCGCAGGCGCCTCGATCGCGGGAACGAAAGCGGAACGATACGACATCGCAGTAGAGGGCACGGCTTTCTACAAGTCGTCAGGACCGGACCTTGCCGCGGTCAAGTTCACATGCCTGCTTTCACCCATGCTGGCTATCAAGGGAATCCAGTTCAAATAGAAGGATGCCTAGGTGCCAGGCGGATACAGCTAGTGCCGGATATCTCCACTTCTGATCACTTGCCGCCAAGGCTGAATGGTCCCGGGGCCGCGTTGACGCAGCCCTGCCCCGCCGCTCGAGTCATCATTGGCGCCGTGGGCGGTGGCGATGCGGCAGTTTTGCAAGACATCGCGAAGCGACCAAACGCTTTAATCGTATCGTAGGGCGAATGAGCAATCGGGCTTTGTTTGAACTGAAAAGGTTTGTTTCCGGCGAAGCATGAGTTCAGGACTTGAGGGCGTAATGAAATTCGGACTGTCTACAGACACAAGTGGCGCGACCAGTGTCTACAAGATTGCCAACGAGCTTGATTCGATATTTCCGGCCCTGGCGTCGCAATTCCCATCGGTCGAGATCGAGATTTTCTTTGTTTTTCGCTGTCTGCCAGATGGGATCGGCAGGAAGTCATCGCGGCGCTTTTCGAAGGCGGAGTCCGTTCTCTACCTGGATATGTGTCTTTCAGAGGACCTGCTGAAGGACATGGATGTGGCGCAGCAGAGATCCCTCGTGGCCAGCCATTTCTTCGACTATGTTGAAGCGTCCTTGAACAAGTATGAATTCAAAGGCCTCGATGTTGCGTCATTCATGGCTGTGCTCAAGCGGGAGGCGGCATCGATAGGTTGGCGGGATTGAACATCGAAAGCGGCAGCTGGAAGCATACATTCAAGGCATGCAGGGGTTGAAGTGATAAAAGTCAATCAAATAAGGTCGATTTCCGAGGCTGAAAAACTGGGTTCCATCGACGTCGCAGGCTTTGTCGTGGCGCGCTCGTCCTGCGCGAGCGCGCTGGACCTGGATCAGTGCAGGAGCCTCGGTAGCGTGCTCGATTGCGCGCATGCCGTCCATCCGGTGGGCGGCGTCGATGACATTGGGTTTTGCAGGGAGATCATTGCAGAGTTGAAGCCTCGCTATCTGGAGTTCACGGTTGTGGACCCGGAAAAAACCGAATTGAGCCTGGCGCAGCTGGATGCGCTGTCGAGACTGGATGTGGGCAAGATTGCCAACGGACTTTTCCTGCTCAAGGATGAGCTTTCGCTGCTGGACAGAGCTGCGCATATGGACGCCCTCGTGCGAGCGGGTGTTGAACTGTTTCAAATCGAAGTTGAATCGTTGCTTGATCCTGAGGTCAGAATCGGCCCCAAGGTGCGTGCCCGAATCGGGGAGTTCTTCTCTCGTTATCCCGCGATGATTGGGGATTCATTTTCCATGAGCGTCAAAGTCCCTGACGTGCATCAGCGTGGATATTATTTGAACCTTTCCGTTGATGACGGCCGCTCATATGACTTCTCACAACAACACTATGCATTATCGTCGGCGCTGAGGATCATCAAAGGTCTGCGGACTGCTCCCGGCGCGCCGACGCGCAGGAGACCACGCGCGACCGCCCCCTATTACGACTAGGGCTACCCAGCCCCGCTAAAAAACGCGATCGATCACCCTGTCGGATGATGTTATCCGGCATGGCCGCACCTTGAAGCTCCAGCGCCGCAAGCGCATTGCCCTAACGAATCACGACCCCATCCGTGATACAGCCTTGCAGCTGCGCGAGGGCAACACCGCCAACGAACCTGCTCCTGGCAACGGATCCAGACAGGGCCTTGACTCCCGTGAAGTCACACCCTTCGAATACGCAACTGATGAAGTGAATGCCTGAGAGATTTGCCCCGGCAAACTTGCAATCGACAAACTTGCAGTCTGTCGCAAAGGACCTGGATAGATTCGAGCGCGAGAAGTCACAGCCAATGAACTCCCCGCCCAACCGCGCCCCATTGAGCTTCGCGCCGACAAAGCTGCACGAATCGAATTTCCTTCGCACAAACACGTTACGCATATCCATGCGCTCAAACTTGCATCCCTTTGCCTCGGACTCATTGATGCTGGCCCCGTCTTTGAACACGGCATCGGAGAGATCGACCCTTTCGATGCTCAGGTAGCGAACCGCTTCAGCGAGCGTAACCCCTCGGTAGTCCTCAAAGCCCTCATCGGTGAGTCCGAACGGCGATTCCGGCATCGCCCCCATCCTCATGGACTTGGCCGCATCGAGAAGACGTCTTCCGGCCAACTGCAACTGCTCTGCCTGCCATCTGGCACGTGCGTCTTTTGCCTGCATTCCCTGCACCCTCGAGCGTCATGGATTGAATTTTTGCCGTGGGCGACTAGTGTAGTTGGCAGGCTTCCGTGCGCGGTCAACTGATCGCTCCCAGCTCTCTGTTGCCATACCTGCTGACCACGGGCCGATTTCGTCCGATTTAGAGGCAGCAGGGACAAGAGTCGGACGACGCGCATCTTAAATAACTCCCATTCTCAACAAAAATCGAGCTCCAACCGAATAGCGCGTCGACACGGCGCGCGACGGTAAATCCCGACGTTGTCGAGCCGATTACACAGTTCTCCCTTCTGCGGCAACGTGGCACTTCAATGAGGCCGTGTATGGAGCTTTCCAGCAGCACCGGACGCCTGCATTCCGTATGGACGCAGGCGCTTCAGACCGAAGCGTTTCAGCGTAATGGCATCCATCAGGCCGACCTGATTGCCGTACTCCCCCGGGTTCGTGAACGTGCGTTTCAGCGTCTGATGCAAGCGTTGCTGCGAGAGAAGCTGATACCGCCTGGGCGCATCCAACAAGCGCATGGGCGAAGCATCCTGCCCCTCGGCGACGAGGGCGCTTACCTCACCTTTGGGAGCCTGCGGCCGGGGCCCATGGCCAGTTGGTACCTCGCTGGTCCCGTGCTGCTTCACCGTTCTCCGAATCCTTCACGCGAACTGGAACTTCCCTCGGACTTGATCGAACAATTGGTTCCCTTGCTGGCCCCCATCCCCGGCGTCGAGGTGATCGAACAACTGAAACGCGAACTCGACGACAGCTTCCGCAACGACAGCCTGTGCCTGGCGTTTCATGACAATTGGAACGCGCGATTATTGAAGCAGACTCGCGACGCGCATACCGACAGCCTGTTGCAATGGTTGCGATCACCGGACGCGCCCCGCAATCCCACGCAACTGCTGGAACAGTGGGGAACCCTCGGCCATCCTTGGCATCCCGGCTACAAAGCCAAGCTCGGCATGGACACCCGGGAAGTCATTGGCTGCGCCCCGGAATTCGAAGCGCACGTGCGTCTTCCGCTTGTCGCGCTACACCGAGGGGTAGCGCATACCGAGTCGATGTCGGAGCCTGCCTATCCGACCTGGTGGCGCGGGGCTTTTCCACACGAAGCGCGTACCTGGGATTCGGCGCTGCGTGCGCTGGGACGCGAGCCGGCAGACTTCCTACCCTTGCCGGTGCATCCCTTTCAGCTCTCAACCCTGCGGGAAGCATTCGCCGCCGAAATCGCACAGGGTCAGTTGATCCTGCCAGACGACACTGCGATCGCAGGCTGTCCCGGTATGTCCTTCCGTACGTTGTGGACTGAGGGCGCCGATCCGCGGCATATGCCAATGGTGAAGCTGCCCGTCGCGTTGCGCCTGACCAGTGTGCAACGTACGCTCTCTCCGCGATCGGCAAGGATGGGGCCTCGCATCAGCCGTTTGCTGGCGACCATCAGGCAACGCGAGCCGCAACTGGCCCAGTCATGGGACTTCGTTCCCGAGCGGCACGGCATCCATGTCTTGCTGGAACCGGCCAACGACGAGCGCGCGCGCCACCTCGGCGTTCTCTATCGGGACAACCCGACAAGTCGATTGCATTCAGGCCAGATGGCGATACCCGTCGGCAGCCTGTTCGTCGAAGACCACAACAACGAACCTTTGCTACGCCAATGGGTCGCGATCGCGCAAGGCGCAAGCGACCATCAGTCGGCACTGCGGTTCTTCCAGGACTATGTCGCCACGGCCCTACCCGGCCTGCTCGATCTATACCTGATCTACGGCATCGCCTTCGAAGCCCATCAACAGAACAGCTTCATGGTCATGGATGACGCCGGCCGACCATCCCGGCTGCTGATCCGCGATTTCGGCGATCTGCGCATCCACCGTCCCAGCCTGGTCCGGCAGGGTCTCACGCTGGAGATCCACGACCCCGCGCTGACGCTCTTTGACGACCCCGACTTCGTGCGCGCCAAGCTGCTGCACGCCGGCTTCATGTGCCATCTCGGCGAACTGGCCCTGCTGTGCCAGCGCCATTGGCCGGAACTGGATGAGCAAGCGCTCTGGTCCGCGCTCGCCCGGCAGGTCGCCGAACGCTTCGATCATGTCCGCCCACGGACGGAGACTGACCGCTGGCAATCCGAACGCGCCGCGTTTCTCGAAAACCCCTGGCCCGCCAAGAGTTTCCTGCGCATGCGCTTGGCCCGGACCCAGAACGACATCACCGGCCAAATGGACAACCCGCTACGCGCGTGGATCGGCGATGCATGAACTTCGATCGCCGACAGATCTTCCGGCTGGTGCTGATCCAGGCCTTTGCGATGGGCGCGATGGAAATGAGCGGCCCATTCTGGCCGCTGAGCCTGCGGGCCTTGTTGCCTCCGGATCGGCAAGACCAACTGTCATGGCTGGCGGCGATGATCTACATCGGGCCCGCGTTGTCGGCCATTGTCGCCACGCCCTTCTGGAGCGCGCTGGGCGCGCGTCGCGGACACCGTCCCATGCTGATCCGGGCACTGCTGGCGCTTGGCGCGTGCCAATGGCTAGCGGCCCTCACCACGAACGTCTGGCTGCTGATCGGCATCCGGGTGCTGCAGGGCGCCTTGGCCGGCTTCATCGCCGCGGCGCAGGCCTATGCCACCGCCGGGTCGTCTGGCGCGAATCGCGGACAGGTTCTCGCCCGCCTGCAATCGGCCACCGCCATCGGCTCCATGCTGGGCCCCGTCTCCGGTGGCCTGTTGGTGGACCTCTACGGATTCGCCTGGCTCTGCCTGATCGCCGGGCTGATCTGCCTGGCCTGCGTGGTTCCCGTCCTGAGTCTGCCCAAGGACACGCCGGAACCCGCTGCACCAGTGGGCACCGGGACCACCAGACGCACCACCTCGCACACCTGGTTGCTGGCCCCACTGGTGGTGATCGCCCTCATCCAGGCAGCAAAGATGATGCCGCAGCCGTTCTTCGCGCTGTATCTGAACGAAGTGCTGCACGCGCCTTCCTGGCTCAGCGGCGCAAGCTACGCCGCAAGCGCCTTGACGCTGGCCCTGTCCGCCCCATGGTGGGCGCGCCTATGCACACCCCAGCCCGTCCAACGCGGCTGGCGATGCCTGGAACTCGCCTCCTGGGCCAGCGCGCTCACGCTCTGCTTGATGGCGCTGGCTCACGACACCATCACGTTCATCGCCACACGCCTGCTTTGGGGCCTATGGCAAGGCGCGCTCCTGCCTCTGGCCTACGTCCTGATCGGACATACCTCCCCCAACGCCTATCGCGCAATCGGCCTGGGCCTGGGCAACAGCGCCGCCAAAGCCGGTGCCCTGGCTGGGTTCGCCTTGGGCGCCGGCGCCATGTCATGGGCCAGCCTGCATTGGGGCTTTTGGCTGGTCGCGCCGCTCTATGTCGTCGCCGCGTTGAGCGTGCGCTTCCTGCGCCGACTACCCGGTTGCCAGCAGCCACTCCCGACTTCCCCTGACCCACCCGCCACGCCATCCTCCTCGCACATCAAGGACCCACCATGAAATCCCTTATCGCCGGCATCGCGCCTGTCCGCGTCAACCGACTCCCGCTCGTGCTCGTCTCCGCCTCGATGTGGACGCTGGGTATCAGCCCGTCCCATGCCGAGGAAGCCACCACCCTTCCCGCCGTCACGGTCACCGCCACACGCGGCGAAGCCAGCATTGCCAGCATCCCCGGCTCGGTGCAGGTCATCGAAGCCGAAGAAATAAAGCGCCAATCCGGCGCCGGCCGCAAGGTCGCCGACGTCCTGGCGACCCTGGTGCCTGGCCTGGCTCCCAGCAGCGGCACCATGACCAACTACGGCCAGAGCCTGCGCGGACGCAACGTCTTGGTCCTGATCGACGGCGTGCCGCAAAACGCCAGCCGCGACAACTACCGCCAACTCAACAGCATCGCTCCCGAGAGCATCGAGCGCGTGGAAGTGGTCTCCGGCGCCAGCAGCCTCTACGGCGCCGGCGCCACCGGCGGCATGATCAACATCATCACCAAGCGCAACAACGGGCAGGACCTGGCCTTCAGCAGCCGGGTCGGCATCACCGCCGACAAGGACTTCCACGGCGACGGCATGGCCTACGAACTGTTCCAGAGCGCCACCGGGCGCAAGGGCGCGTTCGACTGGTACCTGTCCGGAGACTTCGTCAAACGCGGTGGGCAATTCGATGCCCTGGGCCAACGCATCCCGCAGGACACCTCCCAAGGCAGCGAAATGGACACCCGCAACCATGACCTGACGGCGCGCTTCGGCTTCGACTTCACCCCAGACCGCCGCTTGACCCTGGGGCTGCAGGAGTTCCAGGATAAGCAGCGTTCCGATTACGGTTTCCAGGCGGTTGCTGGAGAAGCCCGCGCCGTATCCGGCCTGGATCTGGACGATCAACCCAAGACGCTCAATCGCGCCATCAACCTCAACTACACAGACCGCGCCTTCTTCGGCCAACGGCTGCAAGCCGAAAGCTACTGGCGCCACAACGAGGCGCTTTTCTATCCCGATCGCCCCAGAAAGAAAGCTGGCATCACCGCCACGGACAGCCGCGCGACGGTCTACGGACTGCGCCTTGCCATGGAAAGCCAGTTACCCAGCTTCAGCGGCATCCAGGGAACGCTGACCTACGGCGGCGACTACGAACGCGAGCAGTTGACCCAGGATGGCAGGCAATACACCGTGAAGGGACTGGTCTACACTCCCACTGGCCGCACGCTGGAACTGGGGCCGGACATGACCACCCAGACCCGCGCCCTCTTCCTGCAATCCGCCTGGGAAATGCAGGATTGGACCCTGCGCGCGGGCGTTCGTCGCCAGTGGATCGACAGCAACGTCAAGGACAGCGTCGCCTATGGCGACATCCAGGCCACCGGCGTGGGCAACATCCTGCCGGGCGGCAAGCTCAAGTACAACGCCACGCTCTACAACCTGGGGGTGGTCCGCCACCTGAGCGATGCCCAGGACGTGTTCGTCAACTTCAGCCAGGGTTTCACCCTGCCCGATATCCAGCGATTCCTGCGCGACGTGCGCAGCGACTACGACATCCAGCAGTTGAACTCGCAGGCGTTGAAGGTCGACAGCTATGAGATCGGTTGGCGCGGTGCATGGGATGCGGTGCAGGCCAGCCTCACTGCTTATCGGAACAATTCGGACGTGACGCAGTTTTACGATGCGAAGGATCGGGTGCTGCGGTTGATCAATCAGAAGGAGCGTGTGAGCGGGGTCGAGGCGAGCTTGGACGTCAATGTCGCTCGCGCTTGGAAGGTGGGTGGCAGTTATGCGTATACCAAGGGTGCGACCAAGCAGAATGGGAGCTGGATCGCGCTACCTGCAACCCGGATCGCGCCGCCAAAGTTCACGGCTTATGTCAGTTATGCGCCCGGGACATATAGCGTGCGGTTGCAGGGCGTGCGCGTGGGCGGGTATGCTGCGGCGGCTCGGGATAAGAATGGGCGCGAGACCGTGGGGTATACGTTGCTGGATCTGTTGGCTTCGGTGGAATTGCCCAAGGGGCGGGTGGATGTGGGGGTTTATAACCTGACGAATCGGGATTATTACTCGGTGTTCATGCAGGCGAATGCGCGGGCGCCTTGGCCGCGGGCGCAGGGGAGGACTGTGGCGGTGAGTTATAGCTTGGACTACTGACGGCCGGGTAGTCCTCCGTGGGCCTATCCGTAATTCTGTGTGCGAGGCATATCATGAGGACTAAAGATCATGGATATGCCGATGAAGAAGAAACGCACAGCAGCCGCCCAGGCGGCGGCCCGTGGGCCGCTGCCTGAAGTCCCAGCCGAACTGCTGGACCATCTGGTCAAGGGGCAGATGACGCCCAGCGAGGTTCAAGACCTGTTCCTGTCGTTCCAGAAGGCGGTGATCGAGCGCACGATGGCCGCCGAGATGAACCTGCATCTGGGCTATCGGCCAGGCGAGGACAAGCCCGAAAGCCAGGCCAATGAGCGCAACGGCGCCAGCGGCAAGACGGTGCTGACCGAGCATGGCTCGGTGCGCGTGGAGCTTCCGCGCGACCGGGACGGCTCCTTCGCCCCGATCCTGATTCCCAAGCACGAACGACGCTTCACCGGGTTCGATGACCGGATCATCGCCATGTACGCACGGGGCATGAGCGTGCGCGAGATCCAGGCGTTCCTGGCCGAGAGCTACGGCACCGAGGTCTCGCCTGACTTCATCACCTCGGTCACCGACGAGGTCATGGCCGAGACCATCGCCTGGCAGAACCGGCCGTTGGAGGTGATGTACCCGGTGGTGTTCTTCGACGCGTTGCGCGTCAAGATCCGCGACGACGGCGGGGTCAGCAACAAGGCGGTGTATCTGGCGCTGGGCGTGCAGGCCGACGGCCAGCGCGACGTGCTGGGCCTGTGGGTCGAGCAGACCGAGTGGGCCAAGTTCTGGCTCAAGGTCTTCAATGAACTCAAGACCCGAGAGTGCCAGGACGTCCTGATCGCCGTGGTCGACGACCTGAAGGGCCTGGCCGACGCCATCGGCACGGCCTTCCCGCGCACGACCGTGCAGACCTGCATCGTACATCTGATCCGCAACAGCCTGGATTACGCGGGGTGGAAGGACCGCAAGGCCGTGGCCGCCGCCCTGCGCCCGATCTACGCTGCCGCCAGCGCACAAGCGGCCGAGCTGGCGCCGCAAACGTTCGCCGATGGGCCCTGGGGGACCAAGTACCCAACGATCGTCGCGGCCTGGCAGCGGGCCTGGGAGAACGTCACGCCGTTCTTCGTCTTCCCGCCGGACATCAGGCGCGTGATCTACACGACCAACGCCATCGAGAGCTTGAACATGCAATTGCGCAAGATCATCAAGACGCGAGACCACTTCCCCACCGATGAGGCCGCCATCAAGCTCCTATGGCTGGCGCTACGCAACGTACTGGCCAAGTCCGTCAGGGCGACCTTCGACTGGAAAGTCGCCATGAACCAGTTTGCTATCCTGTTCGGCGAACGGTTTACTGCGGCGCGGGGATAACAACTTTTAAAACGCCTCGCCCACGAAAATACGGACAGGCTCCTTGAAGAAGCCGCTGTCATGAGCGGCTTCTTCATTTTCAACTGTTACGAGGTAAATATCGACGCTTCAACTTGAATCAGATGTGCTCTATGAAGCGAAGAATCAACTGGGCCCAAAGATGGGCTAGTTGCAGGCGGTACGTCGACCAGTCACCTATGGGACGCAGAACTCAACTCCAGGATGCTGCTGCGGCCGCTAGCCACCTGGATGCCGGATTCGTTGTCCTGATGGACGAGTAACATCCCTACAAACCATAGTCCAGCCCGATAAGTAGATGGGACTATTCCGATAATCCGATTGGCGACAGTATCTTATATTGAACGCCATCAATGAGTTCAGCATGTATTGCTTTCGTACCTACCACGACGACTAGAATGGGCGTTAACTGAGACCGTTGGAGTATCAGTTTCTCCCATTCGAGCCGGTCAATGGCTGACGGAGTCGGTACCCTCTGTGGATGAGTGTGCCACTCCCCAAGGTAGTCGATCTTCTTATCGCCTTGGCGCCAAGTTTGTTCAGCAATGTCCGCATGCCCGTCAGCTTCACGCACAAAGAAAAATGCTGAGCGCCTGTCTTTATGACCTGGTTCGGTTGCAAGCATGACCTCCAAATGCTTGCCGCGCCGGCGCCCTAAGAGAATGCCCCCACCCTCCGGTTGCCAAAAAAGCCGCTGACGATAATGCTTAAAAACCTTGAGAACATCCGGTGCAAAAACCACCAGGTTTCGGTGATCCCTGGTGGACCATTCTGTTACGAATGGCATGCTGCACACGTGGGTTGCCTCACTGGATCTCCATCTGGTGCTGCTTGACTGAATCCGTGTCGAGTCACTCGGGTACGCAGCCGTGGGCTAGGTTGGTTCGCCGCCCAACTGGTTGCCATTTCTACCGCTAGGCAAGCGGCCTGAACCGAGACGCTAGCGGGGAAAGGTACGTACAAGCTTTCACATCCGTGCCCCGCCAACTCAGTCGGCACTGGCTCGTTCACTACGGGATAAAGCGAGGCTCGATGGGTGTCGGAAAGGCAGCGAGTACATGCTGCTTGAGTAGTGTCCCGAAACAGCGCTCGTACTGCGACTCCGGGACCATCAACCCAAACCGATAAAGTCGGGACAAAATTCCCCGAATCAGTGGCGGTACGTGTGAGGTAGTGACCTAAGGCCTCTTCTCCGGTTGCATTGATGATCAAATCGAAGGAGTTCAAGTCGGCTTCCTCCGCTTTCACGGGTAAGCTTCGTACCTTGGCTGTCGGAGCTGCGAGGGAAAGTTCTTCTTTAAGCGCATTGGACTTGTACTGCAGTGCCCGATTTAGGCCTAAACGGTGTCTACCGACATTTTGAGGGAGGAGGATATCTGGATCAATGAGAGCCAAGTCTCCATCATTCAGGCCGGCGCCAGCCTTTACCAGCAATTCCGCCAGGAAGCCTCCTATGGTTCCGCACCCAATAAGGGCGACACGCTTGCCGGCGAGAGTCGGCCCCTCTGGCACGTTGCGTTCGGCGACGTATTTGTCGTCCATTCTGATCGAGATCATTGGATACACTTTCGAGGAATAGAGCTTTACTCTTGGATCTTGCCGTGATCGATTGACCTGATCATCCACGGTTTCGAAATCCGTCCAGAAAGCGTACTGTGTAATTGGCGAATCTATGACGCACAGTGATGCGTTTCGCCTGGAGGCAATCGATTGAAGCAGTCGGCGTTCTATGTTGCGCTTTGCCGACGGATCAAGCAGTCCCTGCCATTTCAATAGCGCAGCTACCGTTGGAGGGGGCCACACACCTTGTGACGGTTTTGGTTTGGCGGAAGTGCTTACCCTGAAAGCAGCTCCCTTCAGTACTTCTCGCTCTTGGAGCGACATGGCCTGAAGCTTCTCTCTAGTGCGAGTTACATCGTTAGTGACGAATACGACGCTGGTTGCAGCACTACCGCGCTTGGCAAACAGAATATCGAGTGCCCCAGGATCGCCGGGGTAGATGTCGAGAAAGCAGAGATCACCGTGCCAGAACGCGAAGAACTCATCCTCTAGGTCCTGATCCATCTTGCCTCTCAACGAAAGATCCAAGATTTCTTCGGCCCGATCAATGCAGCCCAGCGCCTGGCCAGCAATGTCAAAAATATCCAGTACGACGCTCCCTTGAGCAGCGTAACAGATTTGGCCGTTAGCGCCGACATGGGCCAAAACATTCGGTGTTCCCAGTGGCAACTCTACACCAATCCTAGGAAGATCCACCCCAGTCGGATCAACAGCTACATGCGCTGCATGATTGGTACTTGCTGCTGTCAATGCGCCCTTGAACGCTAGCCAATCGCCCGCATCCCGTCCCAGGTAGGTGAACCCTCGCGATTTCATCGCACGGGTGAGCTTAGACAGCTGTGTCTCGTCGTTCATCAGCCTGCCTGCGTACGTCCTACGAGTGGCGTTGAAACAATCGCTGCCGGAGTGGCTTGGACCACTGCTGTAGCGGAGCTTACTTTGACGCGCTCAGGAGTATTCGGGAACCTTGGCCCAAACTGCTCACGTACCCAGATAAGTGCCTGGCTTGGCGAGCTGGCATGAATCGCGCCTCGCAGCGACTTCTCAAGCTGCTCCAGCTTTTGGGCAGCATCCTCAACTCCAGGCGCTCCGAGGCGATCCGTTAGGGACTCATTGGGGTCTGTCGGGCAAAGAACGCCTTGTCGCAGGGCCCTTGGCAGGTTATCAAGCAGGTCGAGCAAGGCAAGGTCGTCTCTGCGATCACGAGGCTCGAATAAAGGAGCCGCCGCAGCCATAAGAAGGATCGATGAAGGACCACCCTGCACCCACTGCCAGTCCCTAAAAGACTTGAGATAGCGAACAATTCTGCGGAACTGCTCGCCGTGTCGATCTACCTCGCCGAGGAACCACCGTTTTACTGGTCGTGGGTCAGATTTAAACCAGTCATCTTCACGGTGAGCGAGGAGCACCTGGTCGTGCGGTAGTTCGGTCCAAGCATCGCGCTCGGCGCGTTTCATTGCCTCATCAAGCGCGTAGTAGCCGTGCGCAGACAGAGCGGCTTTGCGCAGCTGCTCAAACTGGTCGTCTGGAATTGCGTACAAAGGCACGTCGATGTGCGCGAACTCAGCTATTTCAATACGAATGCACGTTGGCTTGTCAGTAATGAGGCGCCATTTGCGTTCTTGAACCAGCGGCATCAGGGCTGTTTCAGCTGCCGCGAAAAACACTTTGCTGGCTACGCTCGGCTTCGAGGTGAGCCGCATGAAACTCAGCGGCAGGTAGGCGCCATCATCAATGTCCGCTTGTTGTTCAGGGTGCGCAGGTGCGTTGAGCGTCTTGTATGCCCAAGATCCTTGCGTGAAGAAGCGCGGCTGAACCGCCGCCCCTGGATACCCGAGCTCTTTAAGAACGGCCGGGAGCCCCGTGCGCAACTGGGCACGGATAGCTTCCTTGGCTTCGAGGATGAACTCGCAACGCCGATCCGAAAGGGTGATGTTATCCAGGAGCGTAGGCTGTTCCACGCCAGAGTAGAAGAGAGAGCTCAGATTAAGCATGGTGGTTCTCCAGGGTTTTGTTAGGCCCGTGGAAGAACACGGGGGTGGCGGCGGTGTGATTCAAGAATGGTGTCAGTGCTTTATCACCCAGCGCCCGACGGGCGGCCTGTGTTCCTCGGCTCTTCAGCACTTGGATGGAGGCCGAACTGACTACATCCAGAGCTGCGATGTCCTTGCTCTGGTCCGGTGTGGCGGGGTCATCTATCCGGACATAATCTTCATCCAGCAGATGGCTCAGCATCGCGTCGACGGAGTGTTCTTGCGAAGATATGACGAGGTCGAAGATTCGTGCTCCCCATTGTTTGATACCCCAGTCAAGGCCTGTGCTGCCACTCTTCGTGGCACCCAGGGTCATCGTTCCAATCGCAAGGACTCGGACGTTTCCTTTCCCGCGCGGCACTCCCAAGGCATGGTGGGCCTCATGTAAGCCAAAGAAGCCGGGAGAGTTGCCGACCAGCCCTCCATCAGCAAAGACGCCTTCTTCTCCGATGGCGTGCAGCGGGAAGTAGGTTGGAGCCGCAGCAGTTGCCAATCCAATGTCTACAAGCTTGTGCTTGTAGTCCATGAAGAACCTTGGGGAGTGCGGCGTCTTGAAGAACTGCCCGTTACCCTTGGAGTAATTAACCGTCGGGATAAGTACGCGATGCTTCAGGTCGCCGAGGGTGAGATCGCCAAAATTTTCGGTCAAGACAGCCTTTAATCCGTCAGGCGAATACTTGGCTTTGAAGATTTGAGGGAAAAGGCGTCTGGCACCTGTCGAGCCGCCAAAAATGCGACTGCCATGGTGCTCGAACATGTCTTGCAGCTGGGGCGCGGGAATCTCGGCTGCGAGCCCCAAAGCAAGTAGCCCCCCAGCTGAGGTTCCGCAGATCAAATCGAACCGCTTGGCCAGCGGTGTTCCTAGCTGCTCCTCCAGGTGCTTCAAGACGGTAGCGGTGTACAGCCCCCGGAAGCCACCACCGGATAGCGCTAAAACATGAAAGGGAGCTGTGACGCCAGTCTGGCTTCCTAGATCCTGGCTAGGCTCTTCGCCTTGGTCCAGCAAATGAGAGTCGTGCCCAGTCAACATCCGGATACCTCCTTCATCACGAGCGAGTTGGACCAACGCAAAGGCTCGGTCAGGAGGCAATGTGTCAGGGGCAGGCGAGACGCTTGCGCTGTGCAGGATGGATAGTGATCTAGCATGCAGGTCACCGTTTCTCGCGACGTACACCCTTGAACGGGGTCTTGTCAGACGTTTTGACGTCCAGGAAGCGGCCTGTTTCGGTATCACGTTTGACGTAATGGCCGGAGGGGGTCTGGGTTTGGCTGCGGTCTCGCACTGCACCAACTCGACGGCCGTCGCCGATGGGATTGTTTTTTGCCATAGAAACCTCCATTCATGCTTTGTGCGATCACTTTACATCATCACTATGATTAGATCAAGCATCTAAATATATCGCCTTATGTCGCATAGTTTGTTATTATTTCGGGATGACTACAAACACGAATGAACAGCGACGCGCGCTACTGGAGGAGCTGACTCAAGCCCAGCGTGAGCGCCTGTCGCATATAGATTTCAAGTTGTTCTTCCTCGGGGAGTTGCGACGTGCTGATGTAGTAGGCCGCTTTGGCACTGGTCCAGCTGCGGCTACTCGTGACATCGCGCAGTACAGGGAGATCGCGCCTGGAAACCTGATTCTTGACAACGTCGACAAGGTTTATCGCCCTACGGAGAGCTTTGTTCCCCTGTTCGACCATTCGCCGCAACGCGTACTAACCGCGTTGTCCCATGGGTTTGGTGAAGGGCTGGGAGATTCCCTGAAGTCGATGGTCCGATGCGAATTTCCTACAGCGCTGAATCAGCCAAAGATGTCAGTCTTGGCGCCTATTACGCGTGCTATCAACCGCGGCAAAGCGGTCAAGCTGGTCTACACATCAGTAGAAAGTGGTCGGACCGAACGCGAGATCGTTCCCATAGCTCTTGTCGACATCGGCATTAGATGGCACGTACGGGCCTTCGATCGCAGGCGCAAAGGATTCCGTGATTTCGTCCTTACTCGTATGGAGAATCCCGTCGTTTTAGAGGAGAGCCCCATCGGCGAGGAAGAAAAAGTCGAAAAGGACGTCCAATGGAATCGCATCATTGAGCTCGAGCTGGTTCCGCATCCAAACCACCCGCGCCCCGAGGTGGTGATGATGGATTACGACATGCCTGACGGTGTGCTGCATGTCAAAGTCCGGGCAGCGAATGCGGGCTACATGCTGCGTATGTCTACGATCGACTGCTCTCCTGATCACAGCCTTGAAGGGCTTGAGTATGCTCTTTGGCTGAAGGATCCTTTGGCACTGTATGGAGCAAGCAATGCACGATTAGCTCCCGGATATCGCGATCCTAGGCCAGATGCACCCAATGCTCCGATCAAAGCGTTGTGAAATCGATGGGGGTTAGAGCGGGTTGCTGTAGTAGGCAACTATTCTCTGATTTTGTGGGAGTGGCTCTTTTCAGTTTGTAGTGGTTAATCAGGGTTTTGCCGTCGAGTAGGCGTCAGCGATGGAAGCCCAAAGGAGGCGAGACTCGATGCGGAGCACGACAGCGCGGCCCGGCACAGCCGGGAGACGCCCGACTCGATTATTCCTTGTCGGACAGATGGAAATCAAGACTTGGGAACGAAATGGACATGCGACTGGATGCGCAACGATTCAGGAATATTTTCGGTTTGGGGCAACCCTTTGCCACCCGATGGAGCGTGGCCTTACTGCTCGGCTTGTTGGCCTACCGCATCTATCGGTTGACGCTGCCCTGGATCGTCAGCCAGTTCAGCCTACAAGACATGGTGCGCTACACGATTGCCGTGTTTTACGGGCCGTCCGCCTTGCTGCTTCTCGCTCTATTCGCCGTCCACAAGCGCTGGTGCTTCCCAGACATTCGTTTCATGGGCGGCATTCGGCGCCAACACGTCGTGCAAGGCATTTTGGCGGTATCAGCAATCTATCTGGCTACCTATGGCACGGCACTGTGGCTCGGGCAACCACGTGAAGTCAGCATGGCGAGCCTCTACGACCACAAGACGCCAGCGCAGATCGCCATCATGGTGGCCTGTCTGCTTCTCCTGCCGCCTATCGTGGAAGAACTCGCCTTTAGGCATTTTTTGCTTTCGCTATTGCCATTCAAGGCCAATAGGTGGATCGCAACGGTTGCAGTCGTGGGTACGGCAAGCTTCTTCTCCTACCAACACCACGCGAGCTACCAGTACCTGACAACCTTCCTGGCGCTATTCGCGCTTGGGATCGTATTCGCATCAGCGCGGATTCGCTCGGATGGCCTCGTGCTTCCGATAGGTTTGCATGCCTACGCCATCGCGTTCGCATTGGCCTGCGATCAGGTCATGGCTCGTATTCAGACCTAACCGCCGTGGCATCCAAACGAGACGCCCCATAGGCAGACGCTCTCGAATCGCGCTGCGCAGCCCACGACTACCCAGGGATGATGGCAGGATTCGACAACCGCTTCTCATACCCGACTGATGCGAACAAAGAATATGAGTGACGACCAATTCTTCTATTCGAGCGGATTCGCACAATGGTCCGCCCAGCACGAACCCATTGACTACCAGACGATGCTGACGTTGAGAGAAGAGGCCCTCCCCTTACTGGTCAAATCAGTCAGCGATGGCGAAATCACTACTATCGATAGCGTCGATTCGCCATTGTCGACAGCCATCAAAGCACATCATCGACTCACCGACTTTGAAATGAATGCGCATTGGATCGGCTCGTCCCAAGCGTGGTCATGCCCGTGCTGTGGACGATCGAAATTCCATATCTCGCGGGTCGGCAAGAAGAACCAGATTCTGGCAAAGCTCGTTGTCCATCACGACCACATGGGCGAAGCGCTCAAGGCTGCTTTCCACGTAGCCTTTGAAGAAGCCGGCACCCGTGATGCACAGATCGAGGGAAATCGGCTTGTGGAACGTATCGGAAGCGCGTTTGCAGCATATGAGGAAGTCCTGATCTGCGAAGACTGCAACAACGCCGATACCGAGGCCAAGAAGCTGTTGGAAGCGCCATCTTTCTTCTCCTTCTCGATCGGACAGATTCGCTCGTTCATCCAAAGCTCGGCGCATCATCCTCACGATGTTGACGCCGACGCAGCTCACCAAAGATGGAAGGAAGCCAGGCCCGCTTATGAACTGCGGATGGAACTGATACGCACCGTGGCGCAGGCCGCCGCTACCGACAACCATTGGTACGAACCGTATGACCGCACGATGCAGCCGATCCCCACACTTGGTAACGGACACCGGACCGGTGATACGACCATCTTGAAGTGGGTATCCACCGAATCCCTTTATAAGGCACTCGGCCCGCAGCAAAAGACGGCCCCTAGGAATCTCACGCGCTGGCGTACGACGATACCCAAGCAGGGGCGCCCGCTTCCGGCGAACTTCCTCGCCATGCTGCTATCGGACGAATACCGAGCCCGCCGCTGGGAGCAGGTCGCCGACGATTGGTCATGCCCCGTATGCCGACGCACCAAGCAAGAAATCCTTTATGTGGGCGACGAGGGCAAAGTCAGCTTCCACATCAGCACCAACCATGGCCGTGGCGCATGGTCAAGCGCATCCGAGATTTGCAACCACTGCAATTCCACGCTGATGAGCCTGAAGACAGAGATATCGGAGTTGACCGGCAACCGTCCAAGGGATAGCTACGCCTTCGTTAGCCCTAACGAACTGGCTGGGATCATTCGCGCCCGCCCTCATTCTCCCCATACGATCCACGCGCCCGAAGCTGCAGCGCTGGTCACAACCATCCTGAACCGTCTCGCAGGCTCCGCATGACCACACCACCTGTGCTTGACGCGCTGTTCCAGGCCCTGATTACCGGGGATCAAGACGCTCTGCGTGATATCGAAATTCACCGAGCCCATGAGTGCGTGAATCTTCGCGCCCTCATCAGCACGGAGCATGCCGGTGCCGTGGCTCTCGACCTTGGGCTCGGACTGGCGTCGAGCGTATATGTGACGCCGATCTTCGAGGGGCCTTGCGCTTTTTTTATGTCCCGCCAAGTCAGCGTTCAAGCACGGCTCACCGGCGGTCAGACGACGGTACCCCTCGATTACTCGCTGAGCTTCGACTCCAATTTCGCGGAAAAGCTGAGAGCAACACTCAGCGGCGAACACATCCAGCCCGCCGACCGCAACTGGGTGCTTGAGGTCCTTATGCTCAAGGCCAACAATGCAAGGGTGCAGTTCGATGTCCTGCCATTTCTATATGAAAACCTACGATTAGCCCGTAGCAATGAAGAGAACCAGCGACCACTGAACACGTTGATCGCATTTCGTATGCTTAACCATCTGAACTGGTCCGCCTTCAACACAGACCCCAGTCGTTTCGATTTCGGCGTTTCACCAGAGTCTCTCCGCACGCATCTTCGTCCCGACGCTGAAGCCTTTCTTGCCGAAGCGCAGACCAGCACATCAGTGATGCACCACGAGGCAAAGAGTCTCGGCATTCAGGCACTGCTACTTCGCTTCGCCACGTTATGGCATGAACGCAAACCCGTTCCCCAACGCATTCTTAGCGAACTGCTTGATTTCAGCCTGTCCAAACTGGGTTTCCTTCCCGTCACGGAACTGAGCTTGATCTGGAGCGGCATCAATCGCAAGGTGGTTGCGCCGTTCTTCGGCCCCATCACGGGCCAATCCAAAACAATGCTGAAGGACATTCAAGGGATGGCCTGGGATATGACGCATCTCCGACTGATGGAGCAAACGACCACCCTATCCCGGTTTGAATCATTCTTCGTTCCCTATTTCATCTCGATGGATGAGCGCTGGCGCAACCTTCTTCGCCTGAATCCGATACGCCTCATGCTAATCGATGACTCGCGAAAGAGCATGTTGTTCGCACGCGCTAACGAACTCGATTTCCAACTGGCGTGCAACGCTTGTGCGAGCACACTGATTCAAACCGAGCGCAGCCCCGAGAAAGTGGCAGCGCGCCGTGCCGTAGCCAAGGCAATCGACGTGCAATCGATGCGCGAGCTCGTCGCGCGTGAAGAGCACGTTTGGCTTTGAGGCCGTTAGTGAAACGCGGCCAAATAACAACTTGCATCGATTCTTGCTTACCAGAAGCGTCAGGATCAGCACAAAGTCCGCTGCTGGGTGCCAAGCGCGACGGCGCCGCCAGCCACGTCTCCATCGCCGTGCCGAAGGTCTTGGCGACCACACCCAGCGTTTCTCGCACTGCTTTTCGAGCGCGCGCGAGATGCCCTTGAGCACGGCTTTGCGCGCGTCCAGGAGCAGTTCGCGCGCCACCGACAGTGAGATGCCGCCAGGGCCGTAGCGCCCGAGGGTTAGCGTCTCGCGGCGTCCGTTGAGGCGGTAGTCGTAGCGGAAGGTGACAGTACCGCTGGGCGATACCGTCACGTACATCCCGTCCCGGTCAGAAGCCTTATAAATCTTGGACTTAGGCTTCAGATTTCGTAGTGCGGCGTCAGTAAGCATCGAGGTTTCCTCCGGCTTGTGACGGCTTTACCGTCAGGTTTTACCGTCAAGGACCTGGAGACCTGCTGATGCCCGGAAAGCCGCATAAAACAAGCATTCCCGAGAAGGCTTTTACCGTCAAAGACGGTAAAAGTCTGAATAGTGAACGAGAGCGTCTTAATCCGGCCTCGATTTTTACCGTCAGCTCTACCGCCAACTTTTTCTGCTGGCCAGCGATAGCCATCGATAGCCACCGTGACGTATTTCCTTATAAATCAACACGTTACGGCAGTTTTTCGATAGCTGGCGATAGTCCTCGAAGGACGTCAATTCACTCCCAGCGGCACGTTGCTGTCCCCGCCCACACAGGCGCACTTGAGTTCCCGGCGATCGACATAGACCGCCTTGAAAACCGACACGGCCCCGACGGTCCCGATGAACAGCGCCAACGGAATCGACACCCACATCCCCACGCCCGCGACCATCAGGACGCCTGCGATGGCCTCCGCGAACGGGTAGAAATAGGCATACCGAACCCAGCGCTTGGCCAGCAGGTCGTAGTTGAGGAACATCGTCGCGAAGCCGTCCACGTCCTTGAGCTTCTGCAGCGCCAGGAGACACATGGCAAAGGCCACGAACCACTCTGCCGCCTGAATGCTCCAGAGCTGGCCGAAGGCCGCCCAGCTCGCCGCCAGCGCCATCGCGGCCGCCATGGCGAACAGCGCGATCACAGGGGTGTAGGTCACGGCGTTCTTGTCCTTCACGGACATGCCGAAGAATTTGCGCAGGTCGTCGTAGCCGCCCACGCGCCGCCCGTTTATAAAGACCTGGGGGGTGGTCTCGACGCCATGCTCCTTCTTGAACGCATCCGTCTGCTCGCGGCTCGGCAAGTGTTTGTCCTCGACCTCGTAGCCCTTGCGGTTGAGCAGATCGAGCGACTTCAGCCCGTAGGGGCAGGTATGGCCGGGCATGACCATCCGGTAGAGCGTGGCTTGTTTGGGCGCAGACATGCTGGACTTCTCCTGTGGGACTTTTCATGGGCCGGCCGCAGCGCCGACTATCACGGATTGAAGGACTTTGACGACATTTCCTGCCTAACCGGCGGTGGTGCAAGGGGGTGTAGGCATCTGGCTCCCGGGGCGGTCGTCAGGCTGCAACGCCGTCAGTCCTCCGTCTGCCAGAGCAACCCCGCCGCAGGCCGGCGCGCCCGCGGCGGCACGCTGGGTCCTAGTGGTTCTCCTTGGCATGGTTGATCGTGTACTTCGGGATCTCGACGGTCAGGTCCTCGTTCGCCACGATGGCCTGGCAGCTCAGGCGCGATTGCGCCTCTAGCCCCCAGGCCCGGTCAAGCAGGTCGTCCTCGCACTCCTCGACCTCGTTGAGGGAATCGAATCCCTTGCGCACGATGCAGTGGCAGGTCGTGCAGGCACAGCTCATGTCGCAGGCATGTTCGATCTCGATGCCGTTGTCTAGCAGCGCCTCGCAGATCGAGGTGCCGACCGGCACGTTCAGCTCGGCGCCCTCGGGCGCCAGTTCAGGATGGGGCAAGACGGTGATCTTGGGCATGGTCTCTCCCGGCTGCTCAGTGCGCACGCGGCTTCTTTGCCGCTGCGTTGCCACTTGCACGCCGTGGCACGGCGCCGGTGCGCGCTTCGGGCTCGTCGTCGCTGGTATCGAGTTGCTCCAGCGTGTGCAGGATCGGGCAGTCGGGCCGTTCGTCGCCGGCGCAGCACCGGATCAGCGCCTTGAGCGTCTCGGCCATCTCCAACATGCTCGCGATGCGCCGGTCCAGCTCGGAGATGTGCTGCTGCGCCAGGCGCTTGACGTCGGCACTCCGGCGCGACTTGTCGTTCCACAGTCCCAGCAGGTCCGTGATCTCGGCCACCGAGAAGCCGAGGTCGCGCGCACGCCGGATGAAGTGCAGCCGGTGTACGTCGTCCTGGCTATAGGCGCGGTAGCCCGAATCGTTCCGGTCGGCCGGGGGAATCAAGCCGATCTGCTCGTAGTAGCGGATCATCTTGGCCGAGACCTTCGAGGCCTTGGATGCTTCACCGATGTTCATGGTGTTCCTCCTTTCTCAATGAGCGGTATCCGCCGCCAGCGGCGGCTGGAAGCGGCGCAGGCGCAGCGCGTTGCCGAGCACGAACACGCTGGACAGCGCCATCGCTCCGGCCGCGAAGATCGGCGACAGCAGCACACCGTATGCGGGGTATAGGACGCCAGCGGCCACCGGGATCAGGGCCGTGTTGTAGCCAAACGCCCAGAACAGGTTCTGGCGGATGTTGCCGATGGTGGCCTTGGACAGCGCGATGGCGTTGGGCACACCCTGCAGGTTGCCGGACATCAGCACCACGTCGGCCGACTCCACCGCCACGTCGGTGCCGGTGCCGATCGCCAGGCCCACGTCGGCCTCGGCCAGCGCCGGCGCATCGTTGATGCCGTCACCCACGTAGGCGATCTGGCCGTGGGTGGCCTTTAAGCGGCGCACGGCTTCGACCTTGCCCTCGGGCAGCACTTCGGCCACCACCTCGTCGATGCCCAGTTGCTTGGCGATAGCCTGCGCGGTACGCGCGTTGTCGCCAGTGATCATCGCCACCTTCAGGCCGAGCTGGTGCAGCGCGGCAATGGCCGCGGGCGTGCTGGACTTGATCGGATCGGCCACCGCGATGATGGCGGCCAGTCGGCCGTCGATCGCGGCGTACAGCGGCGACTTGCCCTCATTGCCCAGGCGCTCGGCCGTGCGAGCGAAGCCGCTCACGTCCAACCCCAGCTCACGCATGAAGCGATCGGCACCGACCTCGACACGCGCGCCGTCCACGGTGGCGCGCACGCCCATGCCCGTGACCGAATCGAAGTCTGTCATCGTCGGCAGCGCGATGCCACCTTCCACGGCCGACTCGACGATGGCGCGTGCGATCGGATGCTCCGAGCGCGATTCGACAGAGGCGACCTTCGCCAGCACCTGGTTGCGGTCAAAGCCGTCGGCAATCTCCAGGTCGGTCAGGACCGGGCGGCCCTCGGTCAGCGTGCCGGTCTTGTCCACGGCCACCACCTTGGCGTCCTTGAGCAGTTGCAGGGCTTCACCCTTGCGGAACAGTACGCCCATCTCGGCGCCCCGGCCCGTGCCGACCATGATGGAGGTCGGCGTCGCCAGACCCATGGCGCACGGGCAGGCAATGATCAGCACCGCCACGGCATTGACCAGCGCGAAGGACAGCGCGGGCGACGGGCCGAACACCAGCCAGACCAGGAAGGTCAGCACGGCGGCCAGCATGACGGCGGGCACGAACCACAGTGTCACCTTGTCCACCACGGCCTGGATCGGCAGCTTGGAACCTTGCGCCTGCTCGACCATGCGGATGATCTGCGCCAGCATGGTCTGACCGCCCACGGCGGTGGCACGCAGCGTCAGCGCACCCTTCTGGTTGACGGTGCCGCCGACCACGGTGCTGCCTTCCGCCTTTTCGACGGGAATCGGCTCGCCGGTGATCATCGACTCGTCCACGAAGCTGCGGCCCTCGGTCACTTCACCATCGACCGGCACGCGCTCGCCGGGGCGCACTTCCACGATGTCGCCCTGCGCCACGTCGTTGATCGGGATGTCCACGATGCGGCCGTCGCGCAGCACGTGCGCCTCCTTGGCCTGCAGGCCGACCAGGCGCTTGATGGCCTCGGAGGTGCGGCCCTTGGCCCGTGCCTCAAGAAAGCGGCCCAGCAGGATCAGCGCCACGATGACGGCGGCCGCCTCGTAGTACACGTTCACCGTGCCGGCCGGCAGCAGACTGGGCGCGAATGTGGCGACCATCGAATAGCCGAAGGCTGCGGCCGTGCCGACCGCGACCAGCGAGTTCATGTCGGGACCCAGGCGGAACAGCGCCGGGAAGCCCTTCTCGTAGAAGCGCCAGCCCGGAATGGCGAGCACCAGCAGGGTCAGCACGAACTGCAGATACCAACTCTGCTGGATGCCGATGGTGGAAGCCACCCACTCATGCATGCCGGGAATCATGTGCGAGCCCATTTCGAGCACGAACACAGGCAGCGCCAGCACGGCGGCCAGGGTCAGGTCGCGCTTGAGTTCGGCGCGCTCGGCGTCCTTCTTCTCGGCGGCTTCCTCGTCGGCCTGCGCGCCGGTATCCACCGGGTTGGCCTCGTAGCCGACCTTCTCGATGGCCGCGATCAGGTCCGCCACGGCGGCCACGCCGCGCACGGTGGCACGCTCGGTCGCGAGGTTGACCGTGGCCTCGGTGACGCCGGGCACGGCCTTGAGTGCCTTCTCGACGCGGCCCACGCAGGAGGCGCAGGTCATGCCCTCGACCGCCAGTTCGACGGTGCCAGCCGGCACGTCGTAGCCGACCTTCTCGACCGCCTGGATCAACGCGATGCGATCGACAGGACTGGCCAGGCGGATGTCCGCCCGCTCGGTGGCGAGATTGACGGACACGCTGTCCACGCCCGGCACCTTGGCCAGGGCGGCCTCGACTCGGCCGACGCAGCTCGCGCAGGTCATGCCCTCGATGGGTAGGCTGATCGCTGCTGCGGTGGCACGAGCATCACTCGTTATTGGCATGCTCATGGTTGTTTCCCATAGTTGATATTCGACATGGGGGAGCTTAGGGTTTACCATCGTGGGAAGGTCAAGCGCTTTTTTCGGGTACTGTCAGGTTTCAGAAATGGCCCGGCGCACGGGGGAAACGAGGGGCCTTGGTCGCCAGGCTCGCCCTGGTCCCGGGCTGTGCGCGCGCTCAAGCGGTCGCAGCCTCGTTGATCCTGAAGGGCACGAACAGCCGTTCGAGGGTAGGAATTTTTGAGAGATGACTCCACGCAAACCAGCCAGTGCCCCACCGAAGGGCCCAAGCACCGATCTGGCCTCCCTGTCACAGAATGACGTGACCATCCTGGCCGAGACTTTCCGGCTCCTGGGCGATCCGTCGCGGCTCAAGGTCATGCTGTGCTGCATGAAGGGGTCCACGTCGGTAAGCGACATCGCGGAAGCCGTCGAACTCTCGCAGTCGTTGGTCAGCCATCACCTTCGACTGTTGCGTGGAGCCCGTCTGG
Organism: Achromobacter xylosoxidans; assembly: GCF_001457475.1. Taxonomy (NCBI): domain Bacteria; kingdom Pseudomonadati; phylum Pseudomonadota; class Betaproteobacteria; order Burkholderiales; family Alcaligenaceae; genus Achromobacter; species Achromobacter xylosoxidans. The sequence continues at coordinate 3,754,521 of NZ_LN831029.1, forward strand.
TCAAGGGCGTGCGCCAGTCCAAGCAGATCTTCTATGAGGTAGCGGACAAGCACGTGAGCCAGGTGCTGCTGGACATGGCCATCCACATCGTTGAGGACAACAGCGACGACTAGCCTTGGTGCGAAACAGCCCTTACCGCGTCCCGTGAGGCCTATCCTTTCGGCCAGATCCGGTGCAAGTCATCCACGACCAGCACGTGATGGTGCCCGCCTTGGTTCGCGTGCTGACGCAAGTGGGGGTGATCCGCCGACAGGTTCGGATGGTCATGGGCCAAGTCCGACGGGTCGCTGGCCGGCCACAGCCGAAGCGCCAGCGCCACGCCAGCTAGGCCGATCAAGGACATGACGACGAACGTCGATTGCAGCCCCATGGCCGCGCCGAAGCGTCCGGCCAGCGGGTAGCAGATGAGCCAGCAGGCGTGCGACAGCGCGAAGTGGGCCGCGAAGATCGCTGGACGGTCCTCGGCGTGGGCCGAGCGGCGCAGAAGACGGCCGGATGGCGTCTGCGCCACGCTGTAGCCAAAGCCGATCACCAGCCACAGCGGCAGCAACAGCGCATAGCTCGGCAGCAGTGCGCCGATCGCCGTGCCCACGACGAGGACAGCGGCGCCGGTGAGCATCGCGGGTCGGTCGGCTACTTTCTCCAGTAGGGACGGCAAGACGAAGGCGGCCACCATCGAGCCGCCTCCGAACGCCGCCAGTGCCCACGCCACCTCGACTTCGCCCAGGCCGAAACGCGCCTTCACGAGCACCACCGTGTTCACGATCACCATCGCGCCGGCCGCCGAGACGGCCAGGCTGATCGCCAGCAGGCCCCGCAGGCGAGGCGTGGCGAGGTAGATGCGCGTGCCGCGCGTCGTTCGCTCCCAGATGCCGCGGCGCGGGCCGGGGACGGACGTGGGCAACCGCACGCTGACCACGAGAGCGGCTGAAACGAGGAAACCGAGCACCGTTCCCGCGAACAGGTTGTGAAAGCTGATGACGGTCAGCAGCGCGGCGGCCAGCATCGGGGAAATCAGGCTTTCCAGGTCGTAGGCCAGCCGGGACAGCGACAGCGCCTTCGTGTAGTCCTCTTCGTCGGGAAGGATGTCCGGGATGGTGGCCTGGAAGGTCGGCGTGAAGCCGGCGGATGCCGCCTGCAGAACGAAGATCAGCAGGTAGATCTGCCAGACCTCGGTGACGAAGGGCAGGCACAGCGCGACGGCCGCTCGCACGAGGTCCAGCGCCACGAGCAGCGAGCGCCGCGGGAGCCGGTCGGCGAAGGCCTGCGCGACCGGCGCGACCCCCGCGTAGGCCAGCATCTTGATGGCCAGCGCCGTCCCGAGCACCGCGCCTGCATCCGCGCCGGCCAGCTCGTAGGCCAGCAGGCCGAGCGCCACCGTCATCAGGCCGGTGCCGACGAGCGCGATCACCTGGGCGGTGAACAGGTGGCGGTAGGTGCGGTTATTCAGGACGGAGAGCATCGGACGGCCTCAGAGCAGTTTGGTCAGCGCCTTCATTTCGGTCAGAACGGAGTCCTCGTCATGGGACAGGCAGTGGTCGATGTGGTCGTGGATCAGGACGCGCTTGGCCGCCGTCACCGCGCTTTCCACCGCCGCGAGCTGGCGGGCGATGTCGAGGCAGGTTTCTCCCCCTTCGATCATCCCGATGACGTGCCGCAGATGCCCCTCGGCGCGCTTGAGCCGCTTCACCAGGTCGGGATGGGTGGTGTGCTTATGCATGTCTTCCATGCTGAAATCATATCCCCCCAGGGGGGATACTGCCACTGGATGTTAGATCAACGGCTGCTTGCCAGGCGGGGGGAATGGTCGCCGAGCCAGGCTAAGGCAATTGCCCGGAGCGGCATCCCGGCCGTGGTGAGACGCGAACACAAATGTGTACAACAATTCACATGAAAACATGTTCATGTGTTATATTTTGAGCCACAGTCAAAGACCCAGTTTCCCGAGGCCCCATGTCCCAATCCCACGCACATGACCATGGTCACGATCACGACCATGATCATGACCACACCCCGACCGTGACCAGCGCCAACGAGCGCAAGGTCCTGCTGTCCTTTTTCCTGATCTTCGGCTTCATGGTCGTGGAGGCCGTCGGAGGCGTGCTGTCGGGCTCGCTGGCCTTGCTGGCCGACGCGGGCCACATGCTGACCGACGCCGCGGCGCTCGCACTGGCCTACGCAGCATTCCGGTTCGGCCGCCGCGCGGCCGACAGCAAGCGCACCTTCGGCTACCTGCGCTTCGAGGTCATCGCCGGTTTCCTGAACGCCGTGACCCTGTTCGCGATCGTCGCTTGGATCGCCTACGAGGCGTGGGAGCGGCTGCAGGCGCCGCCCGTGATCCTGGCCGGCCCGATGATGATCGTCGCCGTGCTCGGCCTGCTGGTGAACGTGCTCGTGCTGTGGATCATGACCCGCGGAGAGACCGATCACGTCAACGTGAAGGGGGCCATCCTGCACGTGATGGGCGACCTGCTCGGCTCGGTCGGCGCCATCGTCGCTGCGATCGTCATCTACCTCACGGGCTGGACGCCGATCGATCCCATCCTGTCGGTCCTGGTCGCGGCGCTGATCCTGCGCAGCGCATGGAAGCTGCTCGCCAAGTCGATCCACATCCTGCTGGAAGGCGCGCCGGAGGATGCTTCGCCGGAGAAGGTGGAGCAAGGCCTGATGGGCGCCGTGCCGGGCCTGGCGGCCGTCAGCCACGTTCACGTGTGGCAGCTCACCTCCGGGCGCACGATGGCCACGCTGCACGTTCGCCCCAACGTGGACGAGGAAGCACGCGCCGTGGTCAAGCGCGTCGAAGCGGTGCTTCGAGAGCAATTCAGCATCGAACACGCCACGGTCGGGATCGACTGGAACTCGGGCACCGACGAGAACGTCTGCAGCTTGCAGCCCACGTCGGAGCGTCAGGACCACAGCGGCCACGATCACAGCGGTCATGACCACAGCGGGCACGACCACAGCGGCCATGATCATGGCAATCACAAGCATGGCGGCGGGCACAGCCACGGCCATGACCACGACCATTCCGCTCCTGGTCACAGGCATTGAGGCCGCGCGAGCCGGCTCGCACTCCACTTGAGGATTTGCATCCATGACGTCCCGCAAAACCACCAGCGCCGACACCGTGCAATGCTCGACCACCAGCCACGACGCGGCGACCGATGCCCTCGCAATGTCGCAAAGTGACGTCGCTGTTCTGGCCGAGACCTTCCGCCTGCTGGGCGACCAATCGCGATTGAAGATCCTGCTGCAGTGCATGCATGGCTCGGTCGCCGTGGGGGACATCGCCGAAGCGCTCGACCTGTCGCAGTCTCTGGTCAGCCATCACCTGCGGCTGCTGCGCGGTGCGCGCCTCGTGCGCGGCGAACGCCAAGCCAAGCACATCTTCTACAGCATCGCGGACCAGCACGTCAGCCAGGTGCTGCAGGACATGGCGGTCCACATTTCCGAGGACAAAGCCGACGACTGACCAGGCCCAAGCACCCAGGCGAATGGCAGGTTGCGAGGCGCCGGTACCCACGCCGCCGGTTAGCCTCAAGGACGTCCTCGATGCGGCCTGGGCGCAACACCCTGAATCGCGGGCCCTGCCTGGGCGCCGGGATGCCGCGCAGGCACAGCAATGGGCGGCGGCAGCTTGGACGCCTGAGCCTCCCGCGCTCGCAATCACCCACAAGACCGACCGGTTCAACCGCACAACGGCACTCGTGAGCTGGATGTCGGAGTGGCCACAGCGACGACGCGGGGTTTTCCCACCACCTTGTCCATGCAGCCTGCCCGCTAGGGCAACCCAAAGGGCTTGACCTTGCCTTCGTTGTAACGCCTAGCCTCCACACAAATTTCTGCAGAGCGCTTCGGAAGGGCCGGAGTCCTGCATCCAAGAAAGGGGCACTTCCATGCGTAAAAAAATCAGAATCGTTGTGGTGGCAGGCGTCATCGCAGCCGTCGGGGGCATAGCGATTGCCGCCCGCGACGCCAAGGACGAGGGCAAGGCCGCGGCGCCCCCGGCGGGCGCGCCGATGGCGCCGCAGGTGCCCGTGGCCGAGGTCATCACCCGCACGGTCGCGCCATCGGCCGAGTACACCGGCTTCCTGGCCGCGCCCAAGACCGTCGAGCTGCGCTCGCGGGTCGGCGGCGCCGTCGATGCTGTGAGCGTCCCCGAGGGCAGCCTGGTGCGCAAGGGACAACTGCTGTTCCAGATCGACCCCCGACCGTTCCAGGTCACGCTCGACACGGCTGCGGCGCAACTGCAACAGGCCGAGGTGCTGGCCAGTCAGGCCCAGGCCGACTTCGACCGCGCCGAGCGCCTGGTGGCGACCGGCGCTGTCGCGCGCAAGACCTACGACGATGCCGTCTCCGCGCGCAGTGCGCGCCAGGCCCAGGTGCAAGCGGCCAAGGCCGCCGTCGCTGCGGCGCGGCTGGATCTGTCCTACGCCCGCGTCACGGCGCCCATCGCCGGGCGCGTTGACCGCGTGCTCGTGACCGAGGGCAACCTGGTCAGCGGCGGTGTCGCCGGCGCGGCCACGCTGCTGACCACGATCGTGTCCATCGACCCGCTGCACGTGTACTTCGACATCGACGAAGCCACGTACCTCAACGTCGTGAGCCGCTCGCGGCCCGCTGCGGGCGCCGGCGGCAAGGCCTCGCTGCCCGTGCAGGTCGGGCTGACCACGGACAAGGGTTTCCCGCACAGGGGCGCGCTCGACTTCGTGGGCAACACCATTGACCGAAGCACCGGCACGATCCGCGCGCGCGCCGTTGTGCCCAACCCGGATGGGCGCATGGCACCCGGCATGTTCGCCCGGGCCAAGCTGTCCACCGGCGCGGCGCGCGAGGCCGTCCTGATCGACGATCAGGCCGTGGGCACCGACCAAGGGCGCAACTACGTGCTGGTTGTGGGCGAGAACAACCAGGCCCAGTACCGGCCCATCGAACTGGGGCCGGTGGTGGACGGGCTGCGCGTCATCAACGGCGGCCTGCAGGCCGGTGAGAAGATCATCATCAAGGGCCTCGTGCGCCCCGGCATGGCGGTCACGCCGCGCATGGTGCCCATGCAGGCGCCCGCGGCACCGGCCGCCGGCGCGGCCGGCGCGACCAAGGCTGCGGCAAACGCTCCGGCTCCCGCTGCGGCGCCTGCCAAGGCCGGTGGCGCGGACCCCGCCAAGGCTGACGGCGCGGCCGGCTCGGCGGAGGCCCGCAAATGAATTTCCCCCGCTTCTTCATCAACCGGCCGATCTTCGCCATCGTCCTGTCGGTGCTGATGCTGATCGCAGGCGCGATCAGCTACTTCCAGCTGCCGCTGAGCGAATACCCGCAGGTCACGCCTCCCACGGTGCAGGTCACCGCTAGCTATCCCGGTGCCAACCCGCAAGTGATCGCCGATACCGTGGCATCACCGCTGGAGCAGGCGATCAACGGCGTAGAAGGCATGATGTACATGCAGTCTCAGATGTCCACCGACGGGAAAATGGTGCTCACCGTCTCCTTCGAGCAGCATATCAACGCCGACATTGCGCAGATCCAGGTGCAAAACCGGGTCTCGCGGGCGTTGCCGCGCCTACCGCCTGAAGTTCAGCGCATCGGTGTTGTCACCGAGAAAACGTCGCCGGACGTTCTCATGGTGGTGCATTTGCTTTCGCCTGGAGGTCGATATGATCCGCTGTACGTCTCCAACTACGCCACACTTCATGTGAAGGATGAGCTGGCTCGTACGCCAGGCGTCGGCGATGTCCTAGTCTGGGGCGCCGGGGAGTATTCGATGCGGGTCTGGCTCGAACCCGCCAAGGTCGCTGCTCGTGGGCTGATCGCGAGCGACGTGGTTGCCGCCATCCGCGAGCAGAACATACAGGTTGCCGCTGGTTCGGTTGGTCAGCAGCCGGATGCCTCGGCGGCGTTCCAGGTCACGGTCAACACTCTGGGCCGACTGTCGAGCGAGGAGCAATTCGGCGAGATCGTCGTGAAGACGGGCGCCGACGGCCAGGTAACTCGCCTGCGGGATGTCGCCCGCATCTCGATGGGGGCCGATTCCTACTCTTTGCGCAGCCTGCTCAATGGCGAGCCGGCGGTGGGGATACAGATCATCCAGAGCCCGGGCGCGAACGCGCTGGATGTGTCTAGCGCGGTGCGCGCGGCAATGGACCGACTTCAAGCCAAGTTCCCCGACGGCATTGAGTATAGCGTCGCCTACGACCCCACGGTCTTCGTGCGCGCCTCGCTCCAGTCCGTCGCCGTCACGCTGCTGGAGGCCATCTTCCTGGTGGTGATCGTGGTGGTGCTGTTCCTGCAATCCTGGCGCGCGTCGATCATCCCGCTGATCGCCGTGCCGGTCTCGCTGGTCGGCACGTTCGCGGTGATGCACATGTTCGGTTTCTCGCTGAACACACTGTCGCTGTTCGGACTGGTGCTGTCCATCGGCATCGTGGTGGATGACGCCATCGTGGTGGTGGAGAACGTGGAGCGCCACATAGCGCTGGGCGAATCACCCAAGGACGCGGCGCGCAAGGCGATGGATGAAGTGACTGGCCCGATCCTGGCCATCACCTCGGTGCTGGCAGCGGTCTTCATCCCCTCGGCGTTCCTGTCGGGGCTGCAGGGCGAGTTCTATCGCCAATTCGCGCTAACCATCGCGTTCTCGACCATCCTGTCGGCGATCAACTCGCTTACGCTGTCGCCAGCGCTGGCCGCCATCCTGCTCAAGCCGCACCACGGCGCGGCCAAGCCCGATCGCGTCACGCGCATCATCGATGGCGTGTTCGGCGGCTTCTTCCGCCGCTTCAACAGCTTCTTCGACCGCGCCTCGAATTCCTACGTCGGGGGCGTGCGCCGCGCGGTGCGCGGCAGCGCCATCGTGCTGCTGCTCTACGTCGGCTTCCTGGGCCTGACCTGGCTGGGCTTCCACAAGGTGCCTGCGGGCTTCGTGCCCGCCCAGGACAAGTACTACCTCGTGGGCATCGCCCAGCTTCCGACCGGCGCCTCGCTGGATCGCACCGAGGCGGTCGTCAAGGAGATGACCAAGATCGCACTGGCTGAGCCGGGCGTCGAGAGCGTGGTGGCCTTCCCGGGCCTGTCGGTCAATGGACCGGTGAACCAGCCGAACACCGCGCTGATGTTCGCCATGCTCAAGCCCTTCGATGAGCGCAAGGACCCGTCGCTGTCGGCCTTCGCCATCCAGGGCAAGCTCATGGGCAAGTTCAGCCAGATCCCGGACGGCTTCGTCGGCATCTTCCCGCCGCCGCCGGTGCCGGGCCTGGGTTCTATGGGCGGCTTTAAGCTGCAGATCGAGGACCGGGCGGGCCTGGGTCCCGAGGCGCTTGCACAAGCACAGGGCCAGATCATGGGCAAGGCCATGCAGGCGCCCGAGCTGGCGAACATGCTCGCCAGCTTCCAGACCAATGCGCCGCAGTTGCAGGTGGACATCGACCGGGTGAAGGCCAAGTCGCAGGGCGTGTCGCTGACCGAGGTGTTCGACACCCTGCAGGTCAACCTTGGCTCTCTCTACGTCAACGACTTCAACCGCTTCGGTCGCACCTACCGGGTAATGGCCCAAGCCGATGCGCAGTTCCGCATGCAGGCTGAGGACATAGGCATGCTCAAGGTGCGCAATGCAGCGGGCGACATGATCCCGCTGAGCGCGATCGCGACCATCGAGCGCAGTTCCGGCCCCGACCGGGTGATGCATTACAACGGCTTCCCCTCGGCCGACATCAGCGGCGGGCCAGCGCCGGGCTACTCATCCGGCCAGGCCACCGCCGCGATTGAGAAGATCGTGAGCGAATCGCTGCCGGACGGTATGACCTACGAATGGACGGACCTGACTTTCCAGGAAAAGCGAGTTGGCAATACTGCTATCTATATCTTCGCGCTGGCGGTGCTGCTCGCCTTCCTGTTCCTGGCGGCCCAGTACAACAGTTGGTCGCTGCCGTTCGCTGTGCTGCTGATTGCACCCATGGCGCTGCTCTCGGCGATCGCCGGCGTCTGGCTCTCTGGGGGGGACAACAACATCTTCACGCAGATCGGTTTCGTGGTGCTGGTCGGCCTGGCCGCCAAGAACGCGATCCTGATCGTGGAGTTCGCCCGCGCGAAGGAAAGCGAAGGGGCCGATCCGCTGGCAGCCGTGCTCGAAGCCGCGCGCTTGCGGCTGCGCCCGATCCTGATGACGTCGTTCGCCTTCATCGCTGGCGTGGTGCCGCTGGTGCTGGCCAGCAGTGCGGGCGCCGAGATGCGCCACGCCATGGGCATCGCGGTGTTCGCCGGCATGCTGGGCGTGACGGTATTCGGCCTGGTGCTGACGCCGGTGTTCTACGTCGTGGTGCGCAAGCTGGCGCTGCGCCGCGAAGCGCGCCATGCCCGTGTCGGCATGACCGACCAGCACGCATGACGGCCAGGAGGACATACGACATGAAAACATCTTTCGCATTCACACGACCCGCCAGGACGCTGGCGCCGCTCGCCCTCGCGGCGGCGTTGACTGGCTGCTCCATGGCACCGAAGTATGACCGGCCCGCAGCGCCGATCGACACGGCTTATCCCTTGGGCGCGGCCTATGTGGAACCGGCGGCCGCGACGCCCGACGACGCGATCACGGCCGAGATCGGCTGGCGGGACTTCTTCCGCGACCCGCTGCTGCAGCAGTTGATCGGCATTTCACTGGAGAACAACCGCGACATGCGCAAGGCCGCGCTCAACGTGGAGGCGGCTCAGGCGCTGTACCGTATCCAGCGTGCCGAGATGCTGCCGAACCTGGGCGTTTCCGCCCGCGGCGCGTCAGAGCGCGTACCGGCCGACCTCAGCACCACGGGGCAAAGCGACGTGCTCCGGCGCTACGACGTGGCCGGGGTGACGGCCGCCTGGGAACTGGACCTGTGGGGCCGCATCCGCAGCCTCAGCGACCGGGCGCTGGCGTCCTACCTGGCCCTCGACGAGACCCGCATCGCCACGCAGATGAGCCTGGTGTCCGAGGTGGCCAGCGCCTACCTCACGCTGCGTGCCGACCAGGAACTGCTGCGCCTGACGAGCGACACCCTCGCCACGCAGAAGCGCTCCTACGGGCTGACCACCCAACTGGTGGAAGCGGGCAACTCCACGCAGCTCGACCTGCGCCGCGCAGAGATCGCGTTGCGCACCGCCGAGGCCAACCATGCCGCCTACACACGGCAGGCGGCCAAGGACCGCAACGCGCTGGTGCTGCTGTTGGGCCAGCCGCTGACGCCGGAGCTGTCCCGGCAGCTTGACGAGGCCATGGCGCTGCCGGACGACATCGTGCCGACCGGCCTGCCGAGCGGCCTGCCGTCCGAACTGCTCGCGCGCCGGCCGGACATCCGCGCCGCCGAGCAGATGCTGATCGGCGCCAACGCCAACATCGGCGCGGCGCGGGCCGCGTTCTTCCCGACGATCAGCCTTACGGGCTCGGCGGGCACGGCCAGCGCTTCGCTGGACGGCCTGTTCGATTCGGGCTCGCGGGCCTGGAGCTTCCTGCCGCAGATCACGCTGCCCATCTTCCGCGGCGGCGCGCTGCGCGCCAACCTGGACGTGGCGCACGTACAGAAGCGCATCGAGATCGCCAACTACGAGAAGTCCATCCAGGCGGCCTTCGCCGAGGTGGCCGACGGCCTGGCGGGCAAGCGCACGCTCGATGAGCAGATCCGCGCGGAGCAGCTCCTGGTGGCGGCCAGCCAGAAGGCCTACGAGCTGGCCGAGCAGCGCTTCCAGGAGGGCGTGGACGACAACCTCACTGTACTCGACGCGCAGCGCACGCATTACGGCACGCAGCAGACCCTGGTGCGCACGCGCCTGACGCGGCTGAACAACCTCATCCATCTGTACAAGGCGCTGGGCGGCGGCTGGACTGAGCACACGGTGCAATCGGGCGCCACGGCGCAGCAGCCCGCCCGGTCGCCGGGATGAGGGCCGGCGCGCAGCGGTGGCGTCCCCCATCGCTGCGCGCGGAGAGCTGGATGAGGATTGGTGAACTCGCGCGCTTGACCGGCACGCCCCCTGAGAACATCAGGTTCTACGAACGGGAGGGCCTGCTGCCCGCTCCCGAGCGGTCCCGCAACAACTACCGGCGCTATGGCCCGGCCCATGTCGAGCGGCTTTACCTGATTCGCAACTACCGCGCGTCGGGCATCGGCCTGGATGACATGCGCAACTTGCTGGGCTGGACGCATCGCGAGTCCCCGGAACCCGAGCTGCTGACGCAGGCTGTCCGGGACCATCTCGCCTATGTCGAGGAACGCATGGCGCAACTGACCCGGGTGAAAGAGCACCTGCTCGCATTGGAACGGCAGGCTGTTCCTTCTGCCGCTCGGGAGATTTGCGAGGAGCGACCAGGTTGCGGCGGTTCATGAGCATCGCATGGCCGAATCATGGTCGGATAACTGAACATATATTCATGCGTGTAATATTTCCGGCCAGACAAACGAACAAGAAAGACCGCCCATGACCGACCAGAGCATCACGCGCCGAAACATCGGCGTTCTCACCGGCGCGCAGGCGCTCGGTGGCGCCAGCGCGCCCATCGTGATGTCGCTGGGCGGGCTGGTCGGCCAGCAGCTTGCCAAGGACTCGGCCTGGATCACCTTGCCCGTGAGCCTGTTCGGCCTGGGTCTTGCCATCGGCACCTTGCCTGCGGCGTTCATCATGCGGCGCCATGGCCGCCGCAACGGATACGTGGTCGGGGTCGGCTTCGGCGTGGCCTCGGGCCTGATCGCCGCGCTGGGCATCATGCTGGCCTCGTTCTGGATCTTCTGCGCCGGCACCTTCCTGGCGGGCTTCTACGGCGCGTATGTGCAGAGCTACCGCTTCGCAGCCGCCGACACCGCCGAGGACGCGCTCAAGGCCAAGGCGATTTCCTGGGTGATGGTGGGGGGTCTCGCGGGTGCCATCATCGGGCCGCAGTTGGTGATCTTCACGCGCGACGCGGTAGCGGGCACGCCCTACGTCGGCAGCTTCCTCAGCCAGGCGCTGCTGCCGCTGATCGCCCTGCCGATCTTGCTGATGCTGCGCACGCCGCGCCAGACCCCGGCCGAAGCCGCCGCCGACAGCGGCCGCACGGTGCTGCAGCTCCTGGCGATGCCGCGCTACGCGCTGGCCGTGGCCGCGGGCGTGGTGTCCTATGGGGTGATGGCGTTCGTGATGACCGCCGCGCCGGTGGCGATGGTCAACCACGGGCATTCGGTGGACAACGCCGCCCTGGGCATCCAGTGGCACCTGCTGGCGATGTTCGGGCCGAGCTTCTTCACTGGGCGGCTGATGGTGCGCTACGGCAAGGAGCGCGTGACCGCCGTGGGCATGGTGCTGCTCGCCGCCTCCGGGGTGGTGGCCCTGGGCGGGCTCGGCCTGTCCCACTTCTGGGGCTCGCTGGCGCTGCTGGGCATCGGCTGGAACTTCAGCTTCATCGGCGCGACGGCGGTGGTCACCGATTGCCACACCCCGGCCGAGCGCAGCAAGGCGCAGGGCATGAACGATTTCTTCGTCTTCGCCGCCACGGCGGCCGTGTCGTTCCTCGCGGGATCGATCCTGCACAGCTCGGGCTGGCAGGCGGTCAACTGGATGATCTTCCCGGCCCTGGCGCTGATCTTGGTGCCGCTGCTGTGGCAGACCGCGCGAAAGCCGGTGCGGCTAGGTCCGGGCTGATCGGGCCGATGCGGGAGGTGTTCCATCTAGCGGTCGCCTCAGGCGCTACATCACCTGCTTCCACCGCTGCAGCTTCGACAGCGCGTTGTCGTTGGCGGCGGAAGTGAAGGACTGGATCTTGCACCGAGGGTCTTCATCGGCATCAACGGCGAAATGAGGGGCTTGACCTTCCAACAATGGGAAGCCCTACAGTGACTCCATCAACCTCATTCAAGGAGTTTTTCATGAGAGTCAACAAGTTCAGCCTGTTGTTCATTGCGGGCGCCGTCGTGGTCGCCATCGGCCTGATGGCCGTTCAGAAGAAGGTGGTCTCGTCGGGTGAAGTGATGCAGGCCAATGCGAGCGGAGATCACCAAGGGCACGCGATGCCCTCCAGCGCCTCGGCCAATGACAGTCCTTCCACGACCGCGTATCGCGCCGTGAACGACCAGATGCACGCGGGGATGGGAGCGCAGTTCACTGGCAACGCCGACGTCGATTTCATGCGCGGCATGATCCCGCACCACCAGGGCGCGATCGACATGGCCAAGGTGGCGTTGCAGTACGGCAAGGACCCGGAGGTCCGCAAGTTGGCTGAGGAGGTTATCTCTGCGCAGGAAGGCGAGATCGCCATGATGAATAAGTGGCTTGGAGAACGCGGCCAACAGGCGGCGACCGGCAGCTCGGGCGACGCCTCGACGACCGCCTACCGTGCCGGCAATGACCGCATGCACGCCGACATGATGATTGACTTCAGCGGCGATGCCGATGTGGACTTTATGCGCGGCATGATCCCGCATCACCAGGGCGCGATCGACATGGCCAAGGTGGCGTTGCAGTACGGCAAGGACCCGGAGGTCCGCGAGTTGGCTCAGGAGGTTATCTCTGCGCAGGAAGGAGAGATCGCCATGATGAAGAGCTGGCTTGCCGCTCGGGGAAAGTGAAGGCACGACCATGAACCAAGCCAGCACCCCGCGCATCATCATCTATAGCACTCCAGCCTGCCCGGACTGCCGGGTGCTGAAGGAGTGGCTGTCCCAGCAGAGCATCGTGTTTGAAGAACGCGACCTGACCGACCCGAAGATTTCTGCGGAAGCCAAGTCACGAACCGGCGTGCGCGTGGCTCCGATCACGCTCATCGGTAATGAGGTCTTCTATGGCACCTTTGCGAGCCAGAAGCCGGGGCTGATGAAGGCGCTCGGCCGTTCGACAAGTAGATGAAGGGTCTCAAGAAATACTTGGCCCGCGCTGCCGTCCAAGCTCCCAAGATACGCCGCCACCGCGCACCACGGCGGCGATATGCTGCCCCAGCCGCTGCTCGATCACCGGCCGCCACGGCACCAACCTGAATCCCATGCCGTCGTCCAGCATCGCGTAGCGCCCGCTGGCGAGCATGACGCTGCGCCGGTAGATGCCAGCCACGCGCTGCCCGTCGGCCACCGGGCGATGCTCCAGGCCGGTTTCAGCGGCAATGTCCTTCGCGGCCTGTGCCAGTTCCCGGTTGCGCAGCGTGCCCAGCAGGTTGCGCGCCAGGATCACGCGCTGCCCGCGCCGCTCGGCCAGCCCCTGTTCGGCCAGGAAGTCGGCGCGCTGTTGCATGGCCTGTTTGGCCTCGCCACCAAAGCCCAGGTCGCCCAGGCCCGAGCCGCCGCCGATCAACTGCTGGTCGAGCCACGTGGCCCCGATCACGCGGGCCTGCCGCTCGATGGGCAAGTGCGATTTCAGCTCCACGGCCACGCCGCCCAGGCGCTGCGCGTCGTACTGGCGGCCACGCTCGGCCAGGTCGTCCGGCACCTTCCATAGCCCTTCGGCAACGCGCTCCACAATGCCGGCCCGACGCAGGGCCTCCAGCCGGCGGATGTGGGCGGCGACGACTTCTTGCGGGTCGCGTCCGGCCTTGGCCCGGCCCTGCCCGATCGCCAGGTGATGGTCAGTGCGGTACAGGCCATCGCTCGCCAGCGCGGCGATGTTCTTGTCGGCTGCGCGCACGTCGGCCGAGCCTTTCACCTCCACCACGGCGCCGCTCGGGTAGTTCGCCAGCTCGTCGCGGGCGTTGAGCGCGACGTAATGGGCCTTGCCATCCACGCCGTCAATGACCAGATAGCCCCGGTCGCGCAGCTCGTCGGCCAGCCCCTTCGCGGCCACGCGGCCGAGGATGGTTCGGCCACTTCCATTCGTATCCTGGCCCGGCTCGAACATCGCCAGCTCGCGCGGCTCGCCACGCATGGCCCGCTGCATGGTGCGGATGATGTCTCCGCGCTCGCCCAGGGCGCGCAGGGTCTTTTCCGCATCCGCATGGACGGCCCAGGTGCCAGGCTGCGTCTCGTCGGCCAGGCCCAGGCGCTGCAAGCGTTGCAGGCGGCCGATCAGCAGCTGGCGCTGGCGCTGCACGCGGGGTTCGTTGAGCCGTTCGACATGCACCAGGCCATCGTCGCCGGCCTCGCGCTTCAAGGTGCGATCCAGGCTCGTCCATCGCTCCTGTTCCACCTCGCGCTGCAAGGTCTGCTGGATCTCCAGTTCAGTGCGCGGCCCCAGCCACTCCGTCGCCAGTTCGGCGGCGCGGTGGCGGAAGCCGTCGGCGATGTAGTCGCCCGCGATTATGAGGTCTTTGCCGGTGTCGTCGCGTCCGCGCACGACGATGTGCGTGTGCGGGTTGTCGGTGTTCCAGTGGTTCACGGCTACCCAATCGAGGCCCGTGCCCAAGTCGGCCTCCATGCGCCCCATGAGGTGCCGCGTGTAGGTGCGCAGGTCTTCCAACTCCGCGCCATCCTCGGGCGAGAGGATGAAGCGGAAGTGGTGCCGGTCGTCGGCGCAGCGTTCCTTGAAGGCGTCGAGGTCGGCGGCGTCGGTCTGCGGCCCGTAGGCTTGGCCCAGCTCGCCGTCGCATCCCACACCATCGCGTTCGATGTAGCGCAGGTGCTTGGCAAGCGACTGCGGGCTGGCCCGCTGGTGATTCACCAGCAAGGTCTTGATGGTCGCGCGCCGCGACATGGGCGTCAGCTTCGCCCCGGCGAAGCGTGCTGCCGTGTGGCCGCGCCCCAGGCGCGAGCCGGGACGCTGGCCGGTGCCATGCGCTGCGCCAGAACGGCGCACTGCGGACTTGCCGCTGCTGGCCTTGCCCGCCTGCTTGAGCACCTTGGAAACGAAGCTCTGCCCCTGACCCTTGCCCCGGCTCTTCGGGGCGCTGGGGCGCACGCGGAAATCGTCGTCTTGGCGGTCGGTCATTGCCGTTCTCCCTGCAAGCTCTGGCGTGTCCTGTCGTGCGAAGCACGCGGACATGCCTGCATTGGCGCGGGCCTCGCGCCATACGCGGCACGGCGGCGAAGCCGCTCCGTGCCGCGCCAACCCCACGTGCAGACTGGCTTTCGACGCGGCCCAGTGCCGCGTCCTTTTGTCTTGCCTTCCGCCTTTGCCCCTCGCTGGCGCTCCGGGCAGCGGCGGCCCGGCGGCGCTGCTGCGCGAGCAGCCAGCGCGCCGGCGAACGCGGCGACGGCCACAGGCCGGCAGCGTTCGAGGCAAGACGCCTGCACGTTGGACGGCTGCGCCGAAGGCAGCGCGAAGTGCGGTGCGAATGCACCCACACTGCACGCGCGACGATACGGCGACGCCCAGCAGAACGACACGCCCGATGGCACGACAAGAGGCACGGCAACGTGCAGTGAGTCGGTGGTCATCATGGGCGAGCCTCCAGCCAGATCGGACGCGCGACGCCGATCACGGCGGACGTGCTGACCGGCCCGAAATACCGGCTGTCGAACGACGCCGGATTGGTCGAACTGAGCAGGAACAGTTCGCCAGGCCGAAGCTGCCGGCACTGCGGCCAGGACGGCAGCGCACGGCCCAGCCGGTCGGCAGGCCGAACGGCGGCCACCGGCACGCCGTCGATCCACACCAGCGCGTCGAAAACGCAAACGTGCTGCGGCGCGACCGCGCCCACGCGCTTGAGCAGTGGCACGCGCGCCGGCAGATAGCCGCGCTGCGCGGCCAGCGCGGCGGCGTCTGGCGGCAGCGTCGTCAGGACGATGCTGTCCACGGACAACGGACGTGGCAGCGAGCCGGGCCGATGGCGCAGCGGATCGACGCGATACCAGCCGACGGCCACGCTGTCGGACGGGTTGTAGATCAGGCGCGGCAGTGGATGCACGAAGGACGCCCAGGCCAGCGCAGCGAGGCCGCAGGCCGCGAGGCCCGCGAGTACGATGCGAGCGCGCAAGCGTGAGCGGGCCTGCGAGCGAGGACGCGGCGCCGTGCCAGTAGTGGAAACGGTGGTCATGGCAGCGCTCTCCCGGTCAGCCAGGCGGCGTGCCGCTCGGCGGTGTATTCGGGCAGCGGCAGGCGCGCGGCGAGCCGGTTGGCGAGCGTGCGCCAGTACGCAGGCGAGGTGGCGACGGGCGCGATGCCCAGCGCCTCGATGGCGTCGATGCGTTCCAGCACGGCGCGCACTTGCCCGTCGCCCTCCGCGTGCAGCAGCAGGCGCGCGCCCGGCTGTACGCCGGGGATGCGCTGCGCCGCGTCCAGCGGTGTGCAGGTTTGCATCACCATGAGCTGCCAGCGCACGGTGCCGTAATCGTTGGCCTGCCAGCGCACGCGGCAGAGCACAGCGCCCGGCAGGAACACCGCGCTGCGCCGCCAGCGGTCGAGCTGGTGCGTGCGTGCGGGTTCGCCGAAGCGCAGGTAGAGCTTGAAACGGGCCTCGATGTAGGCCAGCGCCACGCGCGTCAGCGGCGCGCTGGCGGACTGGCCGGAAGGCGCGATGACTGATGGCTGTGGCGCAGCCGTGGCCGCGCCAGCGGCAGGCGCGGCAGCAGGTGCAGTGGATGCGGTCATGGTGTGTTCTCCCTGCGGTTCTCGGGAAACTCCCGCTCCAGCAGTCCGCGCAGCAGGTCGGCGACGGTCACGCCTTGCGTGAAAGCCGACACCTTGATGCGCGCCCGCAGCGCGGGCGTGATGTCGAGGGTGAGGCGAGCCGTGTAGAGGTCACCCTTGCCCAGCGCATCGGCGTCGCCTTGGCGAATCCACGCCTCGGCGTGCGGATTCGCAGGTGGGCGTGCGCCGATGCCGACGCGCTTTGCGCGAGGTGGTGGCTTCGCTGTCATGTCGTCCACCGCAGCAGTTCGTCCACCAGGGCGGTGATTTCGCGGGCGGCGGCGCTGTCCGGCGCCGTCTCGCGTGCAAGCCGGCCAGCGGCCACGCTGTCGGCGAACACGATGCGCTGATGCACTTCCGCGCGCAGCGCAGGAAGCGGCTGGTCGGCGAGCGCCTGGCGCGCTTCGCGCCCGATCACGGTGGTACTGACACGCCGGTTGATGACGAAGGCCGCGCGCAGCGCAGGCCGGAACACCTGCGCCTCGCGGATCAGCGTCACCATCTCGGCGCTGGCCCACAAGTCGTAGGGGCTGGGCTGCACCGGAATCAGCACGCGCTCGGCCGCCAGCAGCGCGGAGCGCGCGAGGGCGGCGATGCGCGGCGGCCCGTCGATGACGACGTGATCTGCCCGCCTGGCAAGCTCTGGCGCTTCCTGATGCAGCGTCTCGCGTGCGAGGCCCACGGCGCTGAAAAGCCGTGGCAAGCCTTGCTGGCTTCTGCGCTGTGTCCAGTCCAGCGATGACCCCTGCGGGTCGGCGTCCAGCAGCACGACGTGCTGGCCGCGCATCGCCAGCTCGCCGGCGATATGGGTGGCGAGCGTGGTCTTGCCCACGCCGCCTTTCTGGTTGAGCAGCGCGACGATCATGGCCGGGCCCTCCGTGTTGGAAAGCCCGGCTGTTGCTGCTGCGTTTGTGGCCGCGTGGCGGTTATCCACCGCAGCGGCGTTTCCCTACTAAAAGTTAGAGAAATTAAGTTAGGGAAGTTAGGGGGCGCGGAAACCCAGTGCTGGCGCGGGTTTGCGGCCGATTTTGTTGCCTGATAGCACGATAGTTCGTTGCTTGATAGCACGATACCTCTGTTGCCTGATAGCACGAGTCCGTCCACAGCTTCTCCCGCAGTTATCCCCGTGCCGTGGACGGCACGGGCCGGAACGTGAGCAGCGGCGAGGAAAGCCCGGAGACGTGCTCGATGCCCAAGTGGTAGCCGGGCAAGGACTGCCGCGCGACCAATGCCCGCAAGTCGGCGGCGAAGTCGTAGTAGCGCGCCACGCTGCCCGATTTGCGGTACAGGTGCTGAAAGTCGAACTGCCAGCCATGTTCCTGCTTGCCGCCGTGCTTGCGCACCAGGCGGTACAGCCACCGCTCGATGCCGCCGGTCAATCGGAAATACGCCGGGTCGATGGTCAGCACCAGGGCGGCGTCGATCACGCCCGCATAGAACCAGTCCGGCAGGATCAGTTCGATGCCCAGCGGCGTGCCGCTGGCATCGGCCAGTTCCTTCCATTCGTTGATCCATGAGAAGCGATGCAGACGCCGCCCGGTCGTCTCGCGGATGGACGTGGCCACCGTGGTCGATTGCAGGCGATCCAGGGCCGCTTTGAGGCGCTGGTAGTCGCGCAGCGACTTGCCGCGCCCGATGAAGCGCAGGATCTCGTAGGGCGTGGCTCGCATCAGCCGCGACGGCCGCAGGCCGGCGTCCTTTGCTTCCACGATCTGCGAGGCCGCCCAAATCAGCACGTCGGCATCCCAAATCGTGGCGATGCCGTGCTCCTGCGTGCCTTCCACGCGGATCGTCACGTTGCCCGCGCGAAAGTCGATGGGCTTGACCCGTTTGGACTTGGCGAGCGAGAAGAACGGATAGGCCATCAAATCCTGGCTGTCGCGCGGCGCCATGTCGCCGGGCAAGGCGCGGAACAGGTCGAGCTGTTCGCGCTCTTGCATCGGCCGCTGCCGCACGGGCAGCGCGGGGCTGGACATGGCGATGGCCTGACGCGCGCCAGCGATCAGCGCGCACGGCTGTCCGCCGAGTGATGCTCGGCGTACTCGGGATCGGAAGTCGTCTCGAAGCTGCGATCAGACGCCCAGGCATCGAGGTCGGCCACGGCGTACATGACGCGCCGGCCGAACTTGCGAAAGCGCGGGCCACCGCCGATCACGCGCTGTTTCTCCAGCGTGCGCGGCGACAGGCGCAGGTACTCGGCGGCTTCGTCGTTGGTGAGGTAGCGTTGGGGCTGCGCGGCAGCAGTCGAGACAGTGGCGGCAGGCCGCAAGGGAGCGGGACGCATGGTGTGAACCTCCATCGTTTGGAAACGCCCGGCCACACAGCGCGACCGGATGGAGGCAGTCTCAAGAAAGGTCGGGTTTGCAATCAGGGCCGTCTTGCGTCGGCGGCAAGACGGCCCTTCTCAAGCGGCGGCAGTTCTGCTAGGCGGCGATAACCGCCACGCATCAGCTCGTCGCCTCGCCGTACCAGGCGGCGAGTCTTGGCGCGCAGCCCGCCGTCGCTGTACCAGTGAGCGTCCACGGTGTCGGCACCGAACAGCCCTTCGGCCACCTCGCGCAAGGACGCGCCCGCCAGGGTCGCGTCGAGCGCCTGCAAAGTGTGCAGTTCCAGCATTGCGGCTGGCGACGGCCGAGGCTTGGCATCGGCCAAGTCTGAACTGGGCGCATGCCCGCGCGTGGGCGCGATAGCGCCGCCGCGGTAGGCATAGGCCACGGCCATGCCGTCTTCCAGGCCGGGCGCCAGCGCGAAGCGCGAGCATCGGCCTGGGCTGCGCGCGATCAGCGCCAGCCCTTTGCCGTCGTGCAGCAGTTGTTTGTGCCCAGGGATGTGCCAGAACGCGAAGTCCGTCGCATGGGGCGGCGGGTCGGCGTCGGGGTAGAGCTGCACCACGGCCGCATGGCCGGGTAGCCAAGCAGGATGCGCGTCGCGCGCATCCAGCGCCGCGTCTTCCAGCAGGCGCAAGCCCCAGCGATGCGCCGCGTCCTGTGCCGCCTGTGGCCGGCGACGGCGGCGCAGCCAGTCAAGCCGGTAGTCGGGGTTCCTGCGCAGGTATTCCCAGGCAAGCTCAAGGCCGTCCAGATGCAGCACGTACAGGTACGCAGCGGTTGGATACCAAGGCTCTGCGCTGCGATCGACCATGACGGAACCTCCCTGCGAACAGGACTCGCCGCCACGGAAGGACTACGCGCTACATCGTCGTCTTCAGAACGTCATGGGGTACAAGGCTAAATGGGGCTGTCAAGACTGATTGGCTCCGATGCGTTGCGGTAGTCGTCTCAAAGGCGGGGCAGCGGCGCCCACTCGTGGGGCACCGTACCAGCCAGCCAGCCTGCCGCAAGCCGCGCCAGGGATCATGTCTGTTTGGATCAGACTGGTGCGGCTATGCCGCAAGAATCCCGATTGAGACTTGCCCGGTATGACACCAGACCGAAATAGTCACAGTCGGCTGTGTTCAGTCGGGGATAGCCCCGTCCCGCTCGGCCAGACGGGTGTACTCCGACAGCGTGCGCGTGGGCCGGAAATAGCAGTCGCGCAGTACGGGCCGCTTGAGTGGCCCGACGATGCCGGCCAAGTCGGACAGCTTGACGGTGCCTTGCGCCGGCATCCCCAGCCCCAAGTCGATGAGGCCCCAGGCAGTGTCGCCATCGGCGGGATCGAGCGCAGCCAGCAGCCAGGTCACATGCGCGTCCGGCATGAACAGCCGCACCACGGGCACTGGGTCGATGGCCCGGCCAGCGGGGCGGGCCTCGCCGTTGGCGAGCAGTTGCGCGCGCTCCGGGGCGGTGGTGAGTGGCTGGGGCATGGTCGGCAATCCCACAAGTCCAATGTTGCACGAACGCGGTTTCACGCCGAAGCACAGAACCGCCAAGCCGGATTTGCGCCTTCGTGCGCAAGCATGGATGCGGTTCCGTGGCTTTACTGGAACCCGCCGATACGGATTTCCGTAAAAGCACAAAAACGGAGAACAACACCAAATGAACACTATAGATTGTAGCCCTATAGGGCGCAATCGAATGTCATCTTGGTTTTTCAAGGGAAACCATAGGTGGCGGCTCGGTACTCATTGGCGAAGGCATTGAAGACGGTCAGGAAGGCGCGTGGCTTGAGCCAGGAAGCCTTCTCTGACGTGTCCAGCCGCACCTATATGAGTACCCTCGAACGCGACCTAAAAAGCCCGACCCTGCACAAGCTGGCCGAGCTGTGCGAGGTGATGGAGATCCACCCGCTTACGTTGCTGACGTTGGCCTATGCGGGCGACAGCCCGCGCAAGGCCGACGAGCTGCTGGCGCAGGTGCGCCAGGAGCTGGAGGCGGTGTTGAGCGAACACGACGCGGCAAAGCCGCGTGCGTGATGCGCTGATGTGCTGCGATCAGCAGCACAGCGCCCCGCCGCGATGGGCGGGGCGCTGCGGCGGTCAGTCCGCCGCCTTGGGCTTGCTGCGCGACCAGATCAGGTCGTGCGTGCCGTCCTCGTTGCCGATTAGGCGGGCATAGACCGTTGCGGGAAACGAACGATCGTCGATGCTCACGGACAGGTAATCCCGCCCGGCCTCGCTGGTCTTCTTCCACGCCGCGCCGATGTCGTGGCCGGCCGCCTGAAGGCGGAAGTCCGGGGCGCTCTCGGTGTCGCCCTTGTCGTTGGGAACCAGCTTGACCTTGACGTTGAGCGTCAGGGTGCGGAGCTGGCCGGTGTAGCCGTCTTTCTCTGCGGTGAAGGTGCCGATGGTGGCCATGATGTTTTCTCCTTTCGGTTGAACAAGGTTCGCGCCCATTGCGTCCTTGTTGTGATCCGGCCGGCGGGGGACGGGCTGGCTGCACCGCTTGCGGTCGAAACGCAGTGGAGAACCGGGAGGCGAAAAGAATTTGTCCCGCGAGGAATGCGCGCAGCGCAGGGGAAATTGTTTTCGCCGGACGGTTGCGGCCATGAAGCCCGAGGCGCAGCCGCGCCACCGCCAGGATTCACAACGAGACAAGGACGCCTTGGGCCGAACCGCTCCGAAAGGAGATGGGGCCGGCTCGGCATCCCCGCATGAAGGCTGCTCCGGCTCGCCCGCTGACGCGGGCCAGGTCAACGACCCGACGACAGGCGAGAACGCCCCTGCCGCACCTTGCGGTGCCGGTCTTGAGGCGTGGCGTGGAAGCTCCATAGCGATGCCGGGCGGGTTGTCCGTGAACCGTCCTTTGTGACGTGACAGGCAGGAACCGCCAGCGTTGAGGGCGGCACGCATTTGCACAACCTGCCGCAGCAAGCGCCAGCGTGTTCGCCAGCGCGCCGTCCATCGCGGCGGGGCGCTGGCCAGGCCGATCCGGCGCAGCCGGTTCGGCTGCATCGAGGGGCGCCAAGCATCGCGCGGCGGGGATAGCCGTAGGGCTTTCCCCTGGAGGCAAGCGGAGCGCGCAGCGCCGCAGGCGCGAAGGCGTGAGGGATTGAAGCCGAATGGCCGTGACGGCAAAGACGGCACGGGGCGAAGCCCGAAAGCCCGGCGGCGCATCGCGCCGACACGCCCAGGCCGTTCCCAAGCTGAGGGCCATGCACGCGGCACACTCAAAACTGGCGCTGTTGCCACGCATTGCGCGCATGACGTTGCCGAGCCAGATACCCGGCTGCATCAACGCCGCCGCCTGAGCCAGTGCGAAGGCGGCGGCGTTCTGGTGCGGCTGTTGGCCTTGAACACCGGGCGCGGCCACCGCCGCGCCCGGTTGTGCATTTCACCGCGCCCAGGACGGAACGGCCTGGGCGCGGTGCTGATTTAGTCCTTCGTCTCGATGAGCCACCACACGGCACGCGGCAAGGCGCGGCCCGTGATGGGGTGAATGTCGGTCAGGTCGGCGCGGGCTGACCAGCCCGAGGGCGGGCGGTAGCCGCGCACGTCGCCGTCGCCGTGCCAGCGGCGGGCGCGTACCGCGCCGGGGGCATAGATCGCCGCCATGCGTGGGCGGCTGGTGGTCGTGCAGGTCATGGGGTGCTTTCCTTTCAGCGAAGCGCCCCGGTCGAGGCCGGGGCGCTTGCCTTGGGCGCGAGTCAAGCGGCCAGCGCCTCGGCGGGTTCATCCGCCATTGCCTCGGCATCCTCCGGGGCGTCGTCCTGCTCCTGCGGTTCTGGCTGCGTGGCTTCCGGCGTTTCGGCCTTGAAGATGGCGGGCATCCAGCCCGTGCCATCGGCCAGCCGTTCCGCTTCGCTGGCAATGTCGGCCTTCTTCAACTTCGCCAGCCGGGGGGTTTGCGTCGGGGCGAACTGCTCCACGGCTTCCAGAATCGCGGCCTTCGGTACATGCCGGAAATACGCCTCGGCGGTCGGCTGCCACCATGCGGCCATGTCGAGGCCCACGGCTTGCGCCAGTTCCTCGCCGGGCTGGTGCGGCGTGGCGCGAGGCGTCACCACGTCCACCGTGGAAGCCACGCACGCGGCCAGCAGCTTGACCAGTTCGTCTTGCGGCTTCGCCAGCAGTGCGGCGAACAGTTCGGCGCTGTCCTGCGGCAAGCCAGCACCCGCCACCTGTTGCAGTTCGCGCAGCGCCACGGCGGCGGACGATTCGGGCCAGTCCGGGGCCATGCCTTCCAGCCGGTCTTGCACGCTGAGGCGCACGCCGAGCGGCAGGTCGTCGCCGTAGGCGTCGGGCTGCAAAACCTGCTGCACCATGCCATGCACCAGCGCGGCCAGCGCCGCTTGCGGATGCCGGGCCACTTCGATTTGCAGCGCCGCCGTGCGGTGGGCGCTCAACCGCTGCGCCAGCCGGTCGGACAGGCTCGCGGCCTTGGGCGCGTCGTCGGCGTCGTGGCCTTCGTCGTTGTCGGCTTCGCTTTCGGCGTTGCCGAAGCCGCGCCGCAGCTTTTCCAGCGTGCGCAGCGCCTTGGCCTCGGCCTCGCGCAGCAGGCCGCGATGAATGACGGCCTCGCCGTTGCGGTCGATGGTGACGATGGCACCGGCCACCTCGCGCACCTCGGGCGCATAGCCTTGTAAGGCGTCCTCCGCGTCTTGCAGTTCCCCGACCACCTGATCGCGCCGCTGTTCCAGCTTCTCGGCCTTGGCCTCGTCCTCGGCGTCGCTGGCTTCTTCCAGTTCGGCGTCGATCTTTTCAAGGCGGTTTTCCAGCGAGGCGATGCGGCGGGCCTCGCGGGCGGTCGGCTCGCGGCGGTGACGCGGTGCGTTCTGGAACGCCTGCCGTTCCTCGTAGGCCAGATGCGGCACGGCTTCCACCCATGCCCAGCCCTCGGCGCGCACGTCTTCGGCCAGCGTTGCCAGCTTCTCGCGCGCCAGCGTTTCCAGCACTCCGGCGTCGGTGAGGTAGGTTCCGGCATCGCCTTCGGCGAACAGGTCGCGGCGGATGCCGCCGCCTGCCTGCCGGTAGGCGTCCAGCCCGACGAAGCGCACCAGCGCGTGCGTGGCGTCGATTTCGCGCTCGGTCAGACGTGCGCGCAGCGCGGACGGGCTGCGCTGCCATTCCGGCGCACCATAGAACGCGGCTTCCTGCGCGGCTTGTTCGTCGGTGATGGTCAGGGCCATCAACTGTTCCAGCGTGACGGCTCCGGCGCGGTAGTCGGCCATCAGGCGCGGCGCGATGTGGGCGAGCTTCAAGCGGCGCTGCACCACCAGCGGGGACACGCCGAAGTCGGCGGCAATGTCCTCGATGGGCCGGCCTTCCTTGACCAGCGCGGCGAACGCCTCGAACTGGTCGGCGGGATGCATCTGTTCGCGCATCAGGTTCTCCGCGAGGCTGACGGTGCGGGCGCTGCCATCGGCCACCAGCAGGCACGGCACCTCATAGTCGGCGGGGATGCGGTGCTTCTTCGCCAGCAGCTTCAAGGCAGTCAAACGGCGATCACCGGCCACCACCTCGTAATGCTCGCCATCGGCGGATGCGATCACGATCAGGTTTTGCAGCAGGTCGATGCGGGCGATGCTCGCGGCCAGTTCGGGAATGGACAGGCGCGGCATCTTGCGGGCGTTGCGCTTGGAGCGGCGCGGCAGCAACTGCGAGAGGGCAACCAAGATCAGGTTCTTGGACGGGTCGGCCATTTCCAGCGGTGCGGCGATTTCGATGGCGCGGGCTTCGGTTTGAGTAACGGCGTTCATGGTGATAACTCCTATGGGTTCAGGGGATGCAGCAGCGAGGGAAGCGGCAAGGGCTGCTGCCTGCCCCTGCCGCGTGGGGATTCAGGCTTTGAGCTGGCGCAGGCCATCGGCCAGCAGCCACAGGGCGCGATTCAGGCGCACGCTCTGGTCGATGCCCTGCACGGGCCGGGTGGTCTGGCGGCGGCCATTGGCGGCGCGGGCGGACAGGCCGCCTTTGATGAGGTTTTCCTGCGTGCGGTTGAACACGCTCCACAGGTCGCGGCGGTCGTCGTCGCCACGGCGTGGCATGAGGATTTGCGATTCGGTGACGGGTGCGGGCTTGTCCTCTTCGTACTTCAAGGACAGCGCGGCGCGGGCGAACACTTCCGATTCCCCGGCGTCCAGCGTGATGGCGCGCATGGCATCGCGCGATTCCTGCGCCCGGTCGAAGCCGTGCAGGACTTCGTAAGCGCCTTCGATGACGTGCCCGGCTACGTCGCCCTTGTGCGGCACGCGCACGTCGGCCACGGTGTCGCCGCAGACAAGGCCATTGCTGCAAACGAAGCGGAACATCCCGGCCAGCATCTGATAGCTGCTGGTGCCGTCATGGGAGTTCAGCAGGATGATTTCGTTGGCCTCGCGGCCGTTGATCTGGCTGGCGTGGCGCAGCCGGATCATGTGCTTGGTGTAGTCGCGGCGGTCGTCATGGCGCACGCGGGTCTGGCACACCATGAAAGGCTCGAAACCTTCCCCGCGCAGTTCCTGCAACACGGTCGCGGTGGGGATGTAGCTGTACCGCTCGGAGCGGCTTTCGTGCGGGGCGTCGGCAAAGATGGACGGGGCCACGCGGCGGATTTGGTCATCGGACAGCGGGTAGTCGCTGCGCAGCGCCGGGGAACGGGACGCGAAACGGGATGCGAGTTGCATGATCTTTCTCCTGACAAAAAGAGGTTTGCTGTTCACACCGCACACCGGATTCCTAGATTCGGAGCCCAGCCTTTCGGCTGTTCGGTGCGGTCGGCACGAGGAACCCGGTTGGCCCTGTTGCCACCGTCTTTCCTGAGTTCATCGCCCGCGACGGGCAGGAGCGCGCGGACGGGGGCCGTCAAGGAGACAAGCGCAGGGTTGGTGCGGCCCGCAGGCGCAGCCGAGGACACGGCCCTGCGCGCCTTGACGGCACACGGACGCGGGCTACAGTCGCGGACAAGGTGATGAAGTCAGGGGAGACGGCTGGACATGGCAACGGCCCTCCCCTTGCGCTGACCGCACGGCAAGCGAAGCGCGCAGGCCCGAAGCTGGAAGCCGGGCCGGAGGCGTCAGCCGAGCGGAGCGAGGGAACGATGGAAGCCCGACAGGGGCGAGACGCCGCAGGCGGCTCGATGCGCTACGCGCACGACAGCGCGACCGGCCATCTCCCAGGTGGCCGGGGACGCCCAGCCTTCAAGGTTCGATGAGCACCAGGCGCAGGGGATGCACCACACCCCAGGCATCGAGAAGCTGATTTCTGCTGTGGCTGCGGATTTATGGCCGATCCGACGCGGCCGGTTCGTCGGTATCGAGGCGCGCCAAGCACAGCGCGCAGCGCACGGGAGGGGCGCGAAGGCATCAGGCCGAGTCGTCAGGATGCAGGCGGCGTACTCCAGAACAGACGCAACGATTTGCAAGTGACACAGAGGCCCAAACGGGGCACAATGTAGCTACAACAAGGCTTGAGGCATGCAATGGCAAGCAGCAGTGATGTAGTCCGCGCCCGGATTGACGGGCATATCAAAGAGGAAGCCACGAACGTTCTGGCGGGCATGGGCTTGTCCGTGTCGGACGCCATTCGGGTGCTCCTCACGCGGATTGCGGCCGACAAGGCCCTCCCGTTCGATATCAATCGTGTGCAGGCCCAACCCGACACGAAGAAGCCACGAGCTTCTGCCTAAAAAACTCCAAGAACATCAAGGCTAGGGCCTGACTGCATGGATCGCATACAACAGCTAAATTACGAAAAGGACTTCCGCATTGCCTTCTTGGAATCCAAGGGAGATGGCTTTCAACGTCTTTTCGAGAAGCTGATGTCGAAGGCGCACCCCAATGACTTCATGGCGTGCCGGCCTTGGGGGAACGTCGGTGATCGCAAGAACGACGGCTACCTCCCCTCCGCGCGAACCCTGTTCCAGAGTTACGCCCCCAACGAACTGAGCGCCGCCGACGCTATCAAGAAAATCAACGAGGACTTCGAAGGGGCCAAAGAGCATTGGGAAGAACACTTTGATGAGTGGACCTTCGTTCACAACGCGCCCGATGGGCGTTTGGGTCCGCACATCATCGAAGCCCTGGCCAAACTCAAGCAAGACAATCCGAAAATCAAAATTGGACATTGCGGGTACGAGGAAATGTTGGCGAAGTTCCGTCAGCTAAGCCTTGAAGACCTTGAGTCGTGGTTTGGCCCGTCACTTACGATGGAAGCGAACGTCAACCTGGGTTTCGGCGACTTGGCCGCGGTACTCACGCACATCAGCATCACCCCCGTCCCCACGACGAGTGACGTAAAGGACGTGTCGCGCGGAAAAATCGAAGCGAACCTTTTGTCTCAGGCAGTTGCAGACTTCCTGAAGATCGGCATGCAGAAGTCGCCGCTCGTTGCGCAGTTCTTCAATAACTGGAAGAACCCCACCTACGGCGAACAGATCGCGCAAGCGTTCAAGACCGAATATGTTGGCTTACGTGACCGCGTTCCGCCGCTCCATCCTGATGAAATATTCGGCCGCCTAGAGACATGGGCGGGCGGTACGGCGAATACCACGCCTGCGCACAAGGCAGCAGTTTTGGCCGTGATGGCATATCTATTCGACAAATGCGAGATCTTTGAAGATGCTCAAGCGACGGGGGCCGCATGATTCTCCCCTCCAAGCATCTACCGCAGGATCGCGCGCTGTTGACGGTCGGCGCGCACGTGTTGAGCTTCCTCGTACGCCCCAAGACTGTCTCCGCACTCTGGGAAGAGTTGAACAAGCATGACGTTGGCCCGGCTGCAATGCCTCGACGAATCACCTATGACTGGTTTCTGCTCGCGCTCGACCTCCTTTACGCGCTGGGAACCATTGAACTCGAAAGTGGCTTGGTGGCACGGAGGACCGCGTGATTCACCACCTTTTCAGCACGCTACCTAGCTTCAAGAATCTTGGAGAACTGAAGCCCGGCCTGAACGTACTGCTCGCCGAAAAGACCGAGGGGGCGACGACCAAGCAAACGCGCAATCGTGCCGGAAAAACCAGTTTCGTTGAGCTAGTGCATTTTCTGCTCGGCGCCGATGCTGGCCCAGAGTCCATTTTTCGTACGCCGGAGCTGGTCGAACAGACCTTCGGCATGGACTTTGATTTGAAGTCGGAACGCACGGTCGTCGAGCGCAGCGGCGGCTCCAAAGCCAAAATCTTTGTGACGGTCCCGCCTGCCGGCAAGATCAAGTTCTCGGCCACCGAGTGGTGTACGTTCCTAGGCGAACAGATGTTTGGCCTCAGTAGCCTTGAAGCCGCAGGCAGCAAGCCGCCGTCTTTCCGGTCGCTGTTTGCCTATTTTGTACGCCGGCAGGCAAGCGGTGCCTTCACGACGCCGGAAAAGCAGGCCGCGATGCAGGGAACCGGCGACATGCAGATGGCGCTGATGTTCCTGCTCGGGCTGGACTGGCAGATTGCACGAGATTGGCAAGCAGTGCGCGATCGGGAAAAGACCCTTGAAGAGTTGAAGAAGGCGGCTGGGAACGGTGCCTTCGGTTCAATCATCGGCAAGGCCGCCGACTTGCGCACGGAGCTAACGATTCAGGAAGCTCGCCTCAAGAAGCTTCATGCAGAAATCGACACGTTCCAGGTCTTGCCGGAGTACCGGGAACTGGAGGTCGAAAGCGCCAGCTTGACCCGCCAGCTCAACGAGCTGGCCAATGCGAACACCATCGATTTCTCTGCGATTCGCGACTTGGAAGGTGCGCTGGCCTCTGAGGTTCCGCCAGAACATGAAGATCTTCAGGCGGTCTATCAGGAAGCAGGCATCGTGCTACCCGGCTTGGTCAAGCGTCGCTACGAGGATGTTAAAAGCTTCCACGACTCAGTGGTTCGCAATCGCAAAGACTATCTATCTAGCGAGCTCGAAGCTGCAAGGCTGCGTATCGAACTGCGAGACAGTAAGAAGGCCCAGCTCGATCAGCGGCGCGGCGAGATTCTTGGCATTCTCAAGAGTCATGGCGCACTCGAACAATTCCTCAAGCTGCAAGGCGAACTGGGGCGGCTAGAGTCGGAAGTGGAATTGCTGCGACAACGCTTTGAGGCCGCCGAGCAACTCGAAGGCACAAAGAACGAATTGGAGATAGAGCGCAACCGCCTCACGATTCGCTTGCGCCGCGACTTTACTGAGCAGAAGGACCGACTCGCCGAAGCCATCGTCGCCTTCGAGGAAACCTCTCAACGACTGTATGAGTCAGCCGGCAGCATGACGGTTGATGAAACCTCGAATGGTCCGATCTTCAAGTTTCCGATGCAGGGACAGCGCAGCAAGGGCATCAAGAATATGCAGATCTTCTGCTTCGACATGATGCTTATGCGACTGTGCGCGGGCCGAAAGATCGGGCCCGGCTTCTTGATCCATGACAGCCATCTATTCGACGGCGTCGACGGCCGCCAGGTCATCAGTGCGTTGCGCCTGGGCTCGGAGATCGCGCAGGAGCTTGGCTTTCAGTACATCGTGACGATGAACGAAGACGATGCATTCAAGGAGATCATCGATGGCTTCGACTTGAATGACTATGTACTCCCTCAGCGGCTCACCGATGCCACGGAGGACGGCGGCTTGTTCGGCATACGTTTCGGATAGAAGTAGAGTCACATAGGTTTGTTTTTAAGCGTGGCGCTCCTCTGGGGCTTAAAGGGATAAAGAATGGACAAGAAGACAAAAGGATCTTGGCTGATCCACCACACGAACAAGCTCCAGGGAGTGACCAACCAATCAGGTTACGAGAAGACCTACTTGGCTGGGAAAGCGGGAATACTTTTGTCGGCCATTTCCGCGAATAAGGACAGCACTGTAAACAACGACAGGCTCTCTGTCCTAGCGAAAGCCGCCAACATCAACACGACATTTGAGCTGCCCAAGCTCATCGAAGTACTGGAGCAAAAGTCGCTTGTCGATAAGTCAGCCGGCGGAGTTGCAGTGCTTGGCGTAACCACCACTACAGCCCTGCAACACACCGCGGATCTGTTCGATTCACTCTCACCGGCAACCAACGAAATCGCTTCGATTGCCCTCGCGGAGCGTGCCTCCGTCGCACCGATCCTTGCGAAAGATGTCGCGTCTGACTTGGCCGATACCTACAAGATCGCAACTGGGGATCTGACGCAACTCTTCTCAGAGGCCGAACAAATTGGCTTTGTTGATGCGGAGAAGCTTGGGAACAACCAGACTTTGCTCTTCAACGGGAATCTCTTTCGACGCGATACCACGCAGAAAATCAAAGCCGTCTTGGACTCATTAAATGTTGCCGAGCAATCGAAGCTGACCGAGCTTACCGAGACGCTGAGAAAGAAGGCGTGCGTAACGACGGATTATGCAAAACAGTTCTTGGGTGATGCCCTCTTCCAAAAATTGACAGCGATTGGCCTGTTCGATGTTAGCGTAGTGAGCAACTCGACTGAAGACGTTGGCTTCCTTACTTTGCCCTCTGCGTTCTCAAAATATAGTAATTCCATGGTGGACGATGCTTTTGACCTTGCAAAAGCTTTCGTGAGTTCCGTCACCTACGGAATGACCAAGAGCTACTATGAACGCGGCCAGATTCAGATGGTTGATGCGCTGCTAGGAGCATTGGTCCGAGGCGAAAGTGTCGGACCGGTTCGCGCCATAGCAGAAGACTACAAAGTTCTCGAACTGAAAGGCGTGGTCGAAGTCAAACAAGGAATGAAGAAGGGGCGCTCTGGTCCGATGCTTCGCTTACTGAAGAAAGAGGTGGGCGAGCTGGCCTTGCAAGCCATCCGGCAGGGTGACGTTAGCGAGCACTCTTTGAACGCATTGCCGACTGCTGCTGTAACTACATTCAATGGCCCAGAGCACAATCGTGAAAAGGCTCGAAGGACACAGACAAAGATGAGCCCTAAAGCGACCAATGACATGCTTTCCATCCTTCGAACGGGAGGTGGACTATGAGCAAAGGCAATCAAGATGTTCTGACCAAGGGGCCGAGAATGGAAGAGCTGCTTCGCAGCTATTTCCTTAAAACCGGTTACTACGTTGTTCGCGGCGTCCCATTTATCTATGAAGGTTTTGATGTTACCGACATCGATCTTTGGCTGTACAGCCGCACATCTTCGGTATCCCGTGAGGTTGCCTTAGTTGACGCAAAGAATAAGAAAACCCCGCAAGCGATTGAACGCATTTTCTGGGTGCAGGGGCTGCGGGTCGCCACAAAGGCGACCAATGCGATTGTGGCCACAACGGAAAAGCGCCAGGAGGTCAAGGACTTTGGCCGAGAGCTTGGCGTTCTGGTTCTTGATGGCGCCTTCCTCGGAAAGCTCGCCAAGTCGGAAGATCCAAATTCAGCGCGACTTTCTGATGAAGAGTTCTTTGCTCGAATTAATGACTACTCTTTGAGCAAATTGGATGGAGATTGGCGTGGGCGAATCGTTCTCTCCAAAAGCCTGCTAGCTAAGTCGCTATCTTTTGATAGCTGCAATGAGTGGCTTGGGCAGGGAAAGTTCTTCGCGGAACAATCGATGACAAAAGGAGCATCCAGAGAGACCGCTTTAAGATGCCTCTACCTCGTTTGCTCTTTCATCGCCGTCGCGGTCGATTACTCCATGAAGGAGCTCTCATTTCTTGAACAGTCCGAGCGAAGCGAACTAATAAAAGATGGATTCACCTATGGCTCCAGAGGTAGCTCTGGGCTTAAAAGGGTTTTGAATGTTGCAATGGGCTTGGTCGAAGAGCACGCGACTGACGGCCCAACAATATCGCGACAGGTCAGAACCAGCGTAGAGAAGCAATTGGCCCAGCTCAACACTGCAATATTGGGCGATTACTTCTCAAAGAATGATGTCGCCCGGACACTGTTCGGCGCAGCGAGAGAATTCGAACAACTTGCTATGGCCAAGGAATTCAAGTCGCACGCGAGTGCGAGCATCGAACTCCGCAGTACTTTGTTCTGCCTGCTCGACTACTGGGCTCTGGACAGGGTAAGGTTTTCGGAGGCCCTCGGAACCTAAGCACCACTACCGGAAGCTGCGCCTATTTTTGTCGTGCCATCCAGCTTCCGGTGAATCAGCGATACAAGGGTCAGGATGTCCAGTGCGTCTTGTTCAGACATAGGCCAGTTCGTCTTGGGCGCATGGGCAAGTGGATTGCGGACGGCTCCGAACAGCCCGATCAGCAAGTTGGCAAAGCCTTTCTGCTCACTCTTTGTTAGTGCCAGTGCAAACGTGATCAGCAGTGCCAGTCGAACATTGACCAGGGGCTAAAGCTGGTTCCATTAGAAACCAGCTGTGGATAACTATAGGGTGGATGCTTCGGTAGGGCCTCCTTTTTTTGAACTGGTGGTTGGTATTGCCGAGCCGTCAGGCGAGGCCCCTTCCTCCGCGGTCTCGCTAACCTGGGCGGCCACTGCCTTCTTGGTCTGCTCACGAGCCTTGATGCGCCCCTTGGCTTCGTGCGTGCTGTGGCGGAAGCGGTAGGACTCGTTGCCGGTCTCGATGATGTGGCAGTGATGGGTCAAGCGATCCAGCAACGCGGTGGTCATCTTGGCATCGCCGAACACCGTGGACCACTCCGCGAACGTCAGGTTGGTGGTGATCATCACGCTGGTGTGCTCGTACAGCTTGGACAGCAGGTGGAACAACAAGGCGCCACCGGCCTGGCTGAAGGGCAGGTAACCTAACTCGTCGAGCACGACCAGGTCCATGCGCACCAGACTCATGGCGATGCGTCCGGCACGGCCCTGGCTCTTCTCATGCTCCAGGGCATTGACCAGATCGACCGTGGAGTAGAACCGCACTCGCTTGGCGTGCCGGGTGAGCCCAGCAATTCCCAGCGCCGTGGCCAGGTGGGTTTTGCCGGTGCCTGGGCCGCCGACCAGCACCACGTTCTGCGCATCCTGCGTGAACGAGAGGTCCGCCAGTTTCTGGATCAACGCGCGGTCGACCGGCGCAACGGTGAAGTCGAACCCAGCCAGGTCGCGGTGCATCGGGAAGCGTGCCGCCTTCATCTGGTGGGCGATGGATCGCATCGCCCGATCAGCATCTTCAGCCTGCAGCAGGTGCTCCACCAGCCAGCGTGATGCAGCCAAGGCCGTATCGCCGCCTTGCTCCGTCAGATCGGCCCAAGCCGTGGCCATGCCGTTGAGCCGCAGCGCCTTCAGTTGGGCCTGTACATCGATGGAGGTCTCACGCATGGCCCACCTCCTGCCCGCCTAGATGATCCTGGTGGGTGGGGCGCAGCCGGTCATAACGCGCGGTATCGGCCTTGGGCGCCTGGGTGAGTTGCAAGGACGTCTGCGCCTGCGCCGGCGTGGCCGGGTTGTTCAAGCGGGCCAGCACGTTGCGCACGTGTTCCACGCTAATGCTGCCGCTGGGGGTCCTGCCTTCGAGTACCAGCTCGATGGCCACCAGCACCGCTTCCAGCCCGGCCTGCGGCACCACGGCCAGCACCTGTGCCATGACCCGGTCTCCTCCAGGATGCCTGAGCAGCGACTGGCGCAAACGCAGCAACGGCGCCGGCAGGTCCAGGAACGGCGTGCCGTTGCGCAAGGCGCCCGGTTTGCGCTGCACCAGGTCGATGTAGTGCTGCCAATCGTAGCTGGTCTGGCCGCTGCCCGGCAGCCGGGCGTGACTCGCGACGATGGCGTCCGCGGCCGCCACATCGATTCGCTCGGGATAGACGCGGGTGCTGACGATGTGGCCGGCCCACTCGCACGGCACGGAATAGCGGTTGCGAGCGGCAGCCACCAGGCAGGTGCTGCTGACCCGGGCCAACCGTTCGACGTAGCCGTCGAAGGGGGCCGGCATGGACATGAGGTGAGGCTTCTCCAACTCCCACATCTCGGCCACGGTGAACTGCCGATGGATCGGGTGCGTGGTGTCGCTCCACACCGAACGACATCGCTCGCTCAGCCAGGCATTGAGTTCGATGAACGAGCCGAAGCGACGGGTCGCGGCTTCGATCCAGATGCGCCTGCGGCTGTCCTGCACGTTCTTCTCCACCACCCCCTTCTCCCAGCCCGAGGCGACGTTGCAGAAGTCGGCATCGAACAGGTAGTGACTGCACATGGCTGCGAAGCGCGCGTTGACGGTGCGCTGCTTGCCACGCTGCACCTTGTCCACAGCGGTGCGCATGTTGTCGTAGATGCCGCGTCGGGTGACGCCACCAAGTGCCTGGAACGAGCGTGTGTGCGCGTCGAACAGCATCTCATGGCCCTGGCTGGGGTAGGCCACCAGCCAGAAGGCCCGGCTGGCGCACAGCTTCAGGTGCGCCACTTGCACGTTGTAGAACACACCGCCGACGAGCATGGCTTCGACGCTCCAGTCGAACTGGAAGGCCTCGCCCAGCTCGAAGCTCATCGGAACGAACGCCTTGGCCGGACTGGCTGCGGACTCCACCCGCCAGCGCCGGATGTAGTCGGTGACGGCGCTGTAGCCGCCGCGATAGCCCTGGGCCTGTATCTGAGCAAACAAAGCTCGGCCGCTGCGCCGTCCCTGCTTGGGGCGATGGCTGTCGGTCGTGAGCGCTTGATGCAGGATCGGCTCGAACGCAGTTAGCTTGCCATCGAGCTTCACCCGCTCGTACTTCGGCACAACATCGCCGGGCGCCTTGAGCCACTTCTTGACCGTGTTGCGCGACAGGCCTGTGCGCTTTGCGATCTCGCTGAGAGAGAGTTGGTCGCGCAGCCTCATGCGCCTGACCTTGCCAATCATGTCCATGGTGATCACCTTGAATCCCCTGCTGAAATTCTCAGCAGGTCAGTGGAACACCCTGGTCAATATTGGATTGGCACTTTGCGGTTTAGCTGGTCAAGATTGCATCGGCACCAACACACTCTTCTCAGACTCTGTCGTGAGCGGCCCCAAGGCCAAAATGGGCTGCTGGCCTGCGAATGCTTTGTTCACAAGCTCAGCGCCATCGCCGTTCAGACCTGATAGCAGGCGAATCCGCTCTGCAACGCCTTTCGTTGCCTCGAAGACCGCATGGAAATAGTTTTCGTCCAGCAACTCGGCGCGGCAGTAGTCCAGCACTTCCGCATGCACGATGCGACTTTCCAGCGCAGCCTTCAGTCGCCCCGCGCGGGCCCGCGCGGCATCGAGCGTTGTGGCCTTGTCGGCGTGCGCGACCTTGCCATCTTCGCGCACGTAGAAGCCGGAGAAGGCTAGGACGACGTTGAGTTCGTCGCGCCGCCATGCAAACGCCGCGGCGTCGCGGGCGTAGCTCACCGGGTTCATCGCGCGGTTGATAAACATGATGAGATGGTTGCCGAGCTGATGCTGGTTCTGCGCACCGGCCAGCGCATTGAACAGGCGCTTCCACTTGGTCATGCCAGGAGACGGATCTGCCACCTCGACCTCTTGCAGCAGCCGCTCGATCTGTGTTCCGCTCAAACCGCGCTCGGTATCGGCGAGGACGCGGCAGGCGGCCTCAAGGTGCTGCGAGCTGAAGGGTGGAATACGTGTCATGAGTTCTTTACCTTTCCGCCCCTCAGGCCCATTCAAGCACGGTGATGATCGCCTGCCCCTCCGTGCCAACCTCCACAAACAGGGCATGCTCATAGCCAAGCTGCTGCTTGTAGCCCTTAAGTTTCCGAAGGTCGATCTGTCGGTCAATGCGGCTCGTTGACTTCTTGAACTCCAAGACCAAATGGTTGTTTTTCGTTCCCCGCCGGTGAACGATCACATCTGGAAATACGGTCTTCGCCTCATCATCCTCGCTGTCCGGATAAAGCTCCAGATGTCCGAGCCGCTTTGGTTCGATACCATCGCGGTTGTATTCGCAATCTACGGTCCAATCAGGGAAATGCTGTTGGAGATACATCGCGAAGCGAAAAGTGATGGATCGTTCGTTAGCGTCGATGCCGAGCAAGTCATGGTCAGCGTCCAGTAGTTTGGACAACGCGCGTGCCACAGCCTTGCCTGGCTGATGATGGTTGAGATACTGAATTTGATCTTTGGACAATGCCATTGCCGTGCTCACCTACTGAAGACTCACGTCAAAGGACGCATGCACCAATCCAAACGTCGTCAAAATTTTCCGCCTGGCTTCGTCCAGTTCGTCGGCAACGCGATGCGTGAGGATGTACGTAGGGCAATTCGGCTGACCGCACCGGCAGCGACTTATCTCCCCATCCTTGAGACGGGTCACGAAGATGCGACGCAGGTCGTCGACTTGGCGAACCACCTTTGCAAGCACCGCTTGGATGCGTTGATCTCGAAGATGGTGAATAGAGGGGATGCGCCTGATGTCATCGCCCTCGCGCGTCCGCCACACGCCAGTGTTGAGCGCGCCAATAGTGTCTTCAATCGCCTGCTGAAAAGCGGGCAGAGAACTTTCCTGCTGAAATGGCGTGCGAAAGGCCGGCCGATCGAATACGGCCGCCATTAGTTGCAGTGCATCGGTATCCGATAGATCGGGGAAGTCGTCAACGAATTTTCGGATGTCCGTCTCGGCATCGGGAAACTCGGTTCCTTGGACAAAGCGATGCAGCAGGTATTCTGCGCGGAGCCGGATATTTTCCTCGAACTCAACACCCGACCAGATCGTCACATGGGCAACACCGAGCGAGGCTGCGGCTTCCTCGATCCGACCACGGCTCGTGTCCGAAACTGCTCCCCGAGAGACGATTTTGAAGGCATCTGGCGTCCCGCCTGCGGCCTTGACCGCTTTGGACATGTCGCCTTTGGCCTTCGCCAATGTCAGCGTGTCCCGGTTCGCGCATTGGATGATGGTCTTGCGAGCCGGCTGGTCATCGAACTGTTCGATGCCGGCAATGTCACGCCCTTGGTCGCCGCCAGATTGACCATGCCAAACCAGATCGCGCCAACCAGCACGCACATGGTATGCAAAGACAAGGCGCTCGAACTGGATGCCGCTGTAATCCTCAAAATGGATTGGAGAAACTGTCACCGTCGCCATGTCCCTGCCCTTTCCGTAGTTATCCATTCTTCAGTACGCCTCACTACGCCCCAACGAGTTTCACCGATAGCCAATGAAAGCCACCATTACTTCATGGTTTGCGGCATCAACACTCATGGAGTGCGATATGGAGAATACCCCGATACCCCAAATGGGCGGAGCCCAAGAATCCGCTAGCCCCGTAGCTGCTGCGCTGCCCGGCTCGGCCGCCTATGGGGAACTCCCACAGTTTCCGAAGTCCGGCGTTCTGCCCTTTCGCCGGACCATCCGCCGTCAGGAACTGCGGCAGATCGTTCCTCTGGCTGAAACGACCATCTATGAAATGGAGCGCCGCGGAGAATTCCCGCTTCGCTTCAATCTGACGCCTCGTTGCGTCGTGTGGGACCTGGCCGAAGTGGAAGCCTGGATCGAAGAACGCAAACAAGCCCCACGCGGAGGCAGCGCGAAACCGGATGTCCACCTACGAAAAACCCGCCCCGTTCGGGCGGGTTCGAGCGAAGGATGATGCGGGCAATGCCCCTCATCCGACCAGAGCCTGGAGTTCCTTGGACGCCGACCGCGGCAACCGCTGGCCCTCCTTCGCCACGTTGACCTGCAGGGCTACCCGCGCCACATCCAGCACGTCCTTGGCCAGCGAATAGCTGCCCTTGGCCTGCAACCAGGTCAGTACATCGGCCAGGTGCCAAATCGACGCACTGCCCTCGTGCACCGGTGCAGGAAAGCTGCCCGGATGCGCCAGCATGAGCTTGCGCATGTTCTGCCGGGAAACACCCACGATTTCGGCCACGTCGGTCAGCCCGACCAGATCGGGTGCGACTTCGATCAGCTTGGCCGCCGGTATGGCACTGCGTACGGCCGCCAACGCACTACGCACGGCAGCCTCCGCGTCGGCCGCCTCGCGGGTGAACTCCAGCGCCAGCCGTCCCGGCTGGCCTATGCCGACTAAGGCATCGTCGCAGCCGGCTTCGCCCAGGCGCTCAACCAGCACGTCCGGGTCGCGGTCGTCATCGGCAAGCTGGTACTTTAAGGTGAAGGTGTATT
Source organism: Achromobacter xylosoxidans (assembly GCF_001457475.1). Lineage (NCBI taxonomy): Bacteria > Pseudomonadati > Pseudomonadota > Betaproteobacteria > Burkholderiales > Alcaligenaceae > Achromobacter > Achromobacter xylosoxidans. The sequence goes on from NZ_LN831029.1 coordinate 3,792,231, forward strand.
CCATCGCTATTCCTTGGCATCGTCACCAGCCTCGCGCTGCTTGCGATGCGTGGTGCAGTTGTCCACGACACGCCGCAAAGCGCGGGCGTGGTTGCCGGGGTTCTTTGGCGTACTCCAAATCGACGTGATGCAGAACTCGCCGCAGCGGCATTCCTCGTCGTTGTACGGGCAGTAAATCCGCCCCCAGGCATGGCTGCCGCCTATTTCGACGCGCCAGCCCTGCCCTTCGGCATGTCTGAGAGCTTCCTCAATCTCTTTCTTCGGATGAGACGAACGGGCCATCAGTGATCTCCAGTATGGGAATGATTGGATTGGTTGTCAAGTGACAACCAATCCACACTGTCAGACCGTTGCGCTCAACGTCGGAACGACGACGTTTTCCGGCATCAGCTTCGGCACATAGGCCTGTCCGTCGATCCAGGCATCGACCATGTTGGCCCACTCCTGCAGCATGTGACGCCGCTGCTCGGCGTACTCGGCCTTGTTATAGATCGAGCGCGAAGAACGTCCGTCCTCATGGGCCAGACACTTTTCGATCCAGTCGCGGTTGAAGCCGATTTCGTTGAGAAGCGTCGAGCCGGTGCGGCGCAGGTCATGGACGGTGAACGACTCCAACGGCAGGCCGGCGGCTTTGGCCCGTTCCGCCACGATCTGCGTGACACGGTTGAGGGTCGCATTCGACATGCAGCGGTCGGCGTCATAGCGCGACGGCAGCACGAACTTGGAGCCGGCCGCGCACGTGTGGAGTGCCACGAAGATGTCAAGGGCCTGGCGCGAGAGATAGACCACATGGGGATTGCGCCCCTTCATCCGCTGCTTTGGAATGGTCCAGGTCGCGTTCTCGAAATCAACCTCATCCCAGGTGGCTTGGATCAGCTCGCTCTTGCGCACCAGCGTCAGCAGGATCATGCGTAGCGCCAGCCGAATGGTCGGATAGGTCGCCACCGATTCCATCTGTCGCGCCATCAGACGGATCTCAAGCGGCGACAAGGCGCGATCCTTTGGCACGAAGGTCGCGATCGACGCAGCACCGACATCGGCGGCGGGGTTCTCCACCTTCTCGCCGTGCAGGATGGCGAAGGCATAGACTTGCTTCACGATGTCGCGGATGTGCACCGCGGTGGCAGGTGCCCCGCGCTCCTTCACCTTGTTGCACAACGCTCGCAGGTCGTCGGAGGTAATTTCGTTGAGCTGGCGGTTCTCGAAAGCCGGCAAGATGTCCCGATCGACGATGCTCTTGCGCATCGCCTTGGTGCTGTCGGCCATCCGGGCGCCGGCCAGCCACTTCTCGGTCATCTCGCCGAATGTCTTGGCAGCGGTCAGGCGGCGCTTCTCGCGCTGCTTCTCCAGCGCGGGGGACTTGCCCTGAGCGACGGCCTTTTTGGCGTCGATCAGCTTTTCACGGGCAAGAGCTAGCGAAATACCGGCAGGCCCATAGCGGCCGATGGTGAGGGTTTCGCGGCGTCCGTTGAGACGGTAGTCGTAGCGGAAGGTGACGGTACCAGTAGGCGATACCGTTACGTACATCCCATCGCGGTCTGAAGCCTTATAAATCTTGGACTTAGGCTTGAGATTGCGCAGTGCTGTGTCGGTAAGCATCGAGGTTTTTCTCCTGTTTCGTGACGGCTTTTACCGTCAGGGGCCAGGAGACCTGCTGATGCCGGGAAAGCCGCATAAAACAAGCTTTCCCGAGGAGACCTTTACCGTCAAAGACGGTTTTGGTCTGGATAGTGAACGGGACGGTCTTAATCCGGCCCTCAGTTCTTACCGCCAGTTCCACCGCCAACCTGTTCTGTTGACCGGCGAAAGCCACCGATAGCTGTCGTGACGTATATTCTTTTAAATCAACACGTTACGGCAGTTGTTCGATAGCCTGCGATAGTCCCCGAAGGACCTGATTTCACTCCCACTCTATTGTAAACAAGACATTTTTATCTTTTATATTCAATGGCTTATTTTCCTGCTAATTGGTAATACCATGAAAAATACCATGCTCAGAAAAGGCTTAACAATATTTTGAAAAATTGCCTACTGAGCGCTGCCGCACAGCTCCATAGGCCGCTTTCCTGGCTTTGCTTCCAGATGTATGCTCTTCTGCTCCTGCAGCTAATGGATCACCGCAAACAGGTTACTCGCCTGGGGATTCCCTTTCGACCCGAGCATCCGTATGAGACTCATGCTCGATTATTATTATTATAGAAGCCCCCATGAATAAATCGCTCATCATTTTCGGCATCGTCAACATAACCTCGGACAGTTTCTCCGATGGAGGCCGGTATCTGGCGCCAGACGCAGCCATTGCGCAGGCGCGTAAGCTGATGGCCGAGGGGGCAGATGTGATCGACCTCGGTCCGGCATCCAGCAATCCCGACGCCGCGCCTGTTTCGTCCGACACAGAAATCGCGCGTATCGCGCCGGTGCTGGACGCGCTCAAGGCAGATGGCATTCCCGTCTCGCTCGACAGTTATCAACCCGCGACGCAAGCCTATGCCTTGTCGCGTGGTGTGGCCTATCTCAATGATATTCGCGGTTTTCCAGACGCTGCGTTCTATCCGCAATTGGCGAAATCATCTGCCAAACTCGTCGTTATGCATTCGGTGCAAGACGGGCAGGCAGATCGGCGCGAGGCACCCGCTGGCGACATCATGGATCACATTGCGGCGTTCTTTGACGCGCGCATCGCGGCGCTGACGGGTGCCGGTATCAAACGCAACCGCCTTGTCCTTGATCCCGGCATGGGGTTTTTTCTGGGGGCTGCTCCCGAAACCTCGCTCTCGGTGCTGGCGCGGTTCGATGAATTGCGGCTGCGCTTCGATTTGCCGGTGCTTCTGTCTGTTTCGCGCAAATCCTTTCTGCGCGCGCTCACAGGCCGTGGTCCGGGGGATGTCGGGGCCGCGACACTCGCTGCAGAGCTTGCCGCCGCCGCAGGTGGAGCTGACTTCATCCGCACACACGAGCCGCGCCCCTTGCGCGACGGGCTGGCGGTATTGGCGGCGCTGAAAGAAACCGCAAGAATTCGTTAACTGCACATTCGGGATATTTCTCTATATTCGCGGTTCAGCAGGCATGTCCCCTTTGAGGGCGACCCGACGACAGGATAATCGACCTTATGGTGCGCAAATATTTCGGCACAGACGGTATTCGTGGCAAAGCCAACGAAGGCGCGATGACGGCGGAAACCGCCTTGCGCGTCGGCATGGCGGCTGGCCGTGTCTTTCGTCGCGGTGACCACCGCCATCGTGTCGTGATCGGCAAGGATACGCGCCTGTCGGGCTATATGCTTGAACCCGCGCTCACAGCCGGTTTCACCTCGATGGGCATGGACGTATTCCTTTTTGGCCCGCTGCCGACAACGTATAGGAAGAATAAACGCCCTTTTCACCCAAGTCCAACAGCTTTGGACCGCAGTTGACTCTTTCGACACCCCTGCGATGCAACCCAATCCGGCTGACGGGGAGCCAGCAACGCTGAAAATTTACCCTCCTCTTTCCCACTAGCGGCTCCTTTTCCGACAACCAGCACGGCGGATCCCTGCCGCGGCGCTGTGAACGCAGCATTTTGATTGGTATCGTTGGCCTTCAGGCTCGTCAGTCAAACAGACCCAGGAGCAGCTCAGCCGGTGGCGCCCGGCTTTCGGGTAACGCCCTGGTCCCGCTGGTTTCGGCTTTGTGCTTCAGGTGATCAAGGATCTGCTTGATCACTATAGGGTCTTCAATGCAGGCGATGACTTTCATGGCGCCGCCGCAGCCGCTGCAGGTCTCGATGTCGATATTGAAAACACGCTTGAGCCGTTGCGCCCATGTCATCGACGCTCGCCGTTGTGCTGGTGTTGCCGGTTCATCAGCCACCCTGACCTTGTTGCCCCTGCCCCGTTTTGCCGGCGTGACCAACGCCCGGTGCCGACTGTTGGGTGCGAACACCCCGTGGAAGCGGGTTAGGTTGACTCTGGGCTTCGGTACCAGGGCGGCCAGCCTTGCAATGAAATCCAATGGTTCGAAAATGACGTGCGTGGTGCCGTCCCGGTACGGCGTCTTGAGCTGGTAGCGCACGTTGCCGCCTCGTGTTAACGACAGCCGCTTCTCGGATACCGCCGGGCGGCTGATGTACCGGCACAGCCGTTCGAGCTTCTTGCGTTCATCGGCCCTGGCCGCCACGCCGGCGTGCAGGCTGGACCCGGCTACCTTGCCAATCCCGTCACCGAACGGATCACCACTGGTCGGCAGAGTTTGCAAAGTGAACACCTTTCGCCCCGCCTGTGAACCGACAGCGATACGGTAAGTGATCGAGTGCCCCAGCAGGGGTGTCATCGGGTCGTCATCCACCGCATCCGAGGCCAGATAGCTGTTTTCGACATCCCGTTCCAGCAGGCCTTGCCGTTCCAGATAGCGACCCACCCGGTGGGCGATGGTGTGCGTCAGCTGGGTGAGCTCTGGGCTGGTCGGCGCCTTGACCCAGCGGAAACGCGCTGAGCCGTGGGATTGCTCGACATACACACCGTCGAGAAACAGCATGTGGAAGTGAACATTCAGATTGAGCGCCGATCCAAAACGCTGGATCAGGGTGACCGCGCCCGTCTTGGCCACTTGGTGGGTATGGCCCGCTTTCTTGACCAGGTGCGTGGCAATGACGCGGTAAACGATGCCCAGCACCCACCCCATGATCTCGGGCCGGCTGGCAAACAGGAAACGCAGCTGAAACGGGAAGCTCAACACCCACTGACGCATGGGTTGTTCAGGCAGTACTTCATCAACCAGCAAGGCGGCACTTTCGGCCATCCGCCGCGCCCCACAGCTCGGGCAGAAACCGCGACGCTTACAGCTGAAAGCGACCAGGTGCTCGGCGTGGCAAGACTCGCAGCGAACCCGTAGAAAGCCATGCTCCAGCCGCCCGCATTGGAGAAATTCTTCAAATTCCCGTTGCACATAGCCCGGCAATTCCTTTCCCTGCTCTGCCATAAGCGCAGCGAATGCCGGGTAATACTCGTCAACGATCTGATAGAGAAGGGTTTGCTCGGGTCGGTGGCTCTGGTAACGACCAGTATCCCGATCCCGGCTGGCCGTCCTGGCCGCCACATGAGGCATGTTCCGCGTCCTTGCAATACTGTGTTTACATACAGTCTATCGCTTAGCGGAAAGTTCTTTTACCCTCAGCCGAAATGCCTGCCGTTGCTAGACATTGCCAGCCAGTGCCCGTCACTCCCACTCGATTGTAAACAAGCACACAAAACCCTTTAGTGACAACAATTTGCAAGAACTATCAGGCTCAGTGCCATGAAAAATACCATGACCAGATCATGAGGTTGAACACGGCTTGCGCCGGCAGCGTTCACGCTCCTGGTCGGCGATCTCGCCCGGCTGCAATGCTAGCTCAGCATCGGTCATGCGCTCCAGCACGTCGCGTAGGCGGATGGTGCAAGGAATGGGCGGCAGCTCGAACTCATAGCCGCCGGCGATCATTTCGGCCGCAATCTCCTCGGTGATGAAAAACGGCTCGTCGTCTTGGTTCGGCTTCTTCATGCCCTTTCCTCCTGGCGCTCATCCTGGCCGACAGCGGCCAGGGCATCGGCTTCCGTCAATGCGTCCTCCACGAACGCGCCGTGCTGCTTCGCTTCGGCCTGGCTGACCTCGGCCCATATCCGTTTCACCTGGGCCGCACTGTACCCGGCCAGCTCGGCGGTCTTGTTGATGCTGTAGCCGGACTTGCGCAGCGCGACAACTTGGGCGCGGCGCTTCGGATCAGCACGGCGGCCCTTGTACCGCCCGGCCTGGCGGGCCAACTCAATGCCTTGGCGCTGGCGTTCGCGCCTGTCCTCGTAGTCGTCGCGGGCCATCTGCAAGGCCAGGCGAAAAAGCATGATCTGCACGGCTTCCAGCACGATCTTGGCGACGCCCTGGGCCTCGGCCGCCAGGTCGGATAGATCGACCACGCCAGGGACGGCCAGGCGTGCGCCTTTGGCCTGTATCGAGGCCACCAGGCGCTCGGCCTCGGGCAAAGGTAGGCGGCTGATGCGGTCGATCTTCTCGGCAATGACCACCTCGCCGGGCTGTAGGTCGCCGATCATGCGCAGCAGCTCAGGCCGGTCGGCGCGTGCGCCGGATGCCTTCTCACGGTAGATGCCGGCGACGTAGTAGCCGGCGGCCTTCGCGGCCGTAGTGATCGCCTCTTGGCGTTCCAAGTCCTGCGCGTCGGTGCTGACGCGCAGATAGACCCGCGCCACCATCGGCGCGGCTACTGGCTTCGTCCTGCGCATACTTGCGGGCTCCTTTGGGCATACTCAAATGCACCCATCTTAAACTGGCAGGCCAATTTATCACATATCGATCTAAATGCGCCTAGCTCATTTTTACAGCTTAAATGAGCTATTGAGCACACTCCATATTTCGACTATTATTGAAACATGGAAACGATAAATGCTGTAGCCGCCCTGGCGGCCATCGCTCAAGAATCGCGCCTCGCGGTGTTCCGGCTTCTCGTCCAGGCCGGCCCCGCCGGCATGGCCGCCGGAAAAATCAGCGAAGCGGCCGGCATCCCGCCGTCTTCGCTATCCTTCCACCTGAAAGAGCTGGCACACGCCGGCATGGTCACGTCGCGGCAAGAAGGCCGATTTGTGATCTACGAGGCGAACTTTTCGACGGCCACTAACCTGGTGGCCTTTCTCACGGAAAACTGCTGCGGCGGCCAGGTGTGCAACCTGTCTTGCACCACGGAAGCCGGGAAGGTGTTGGCATGAGACTTCGCCATCTTTCCGACCCCGATTCTTTGCCCGCTTTGGACAAATCCTTTGCCATCGAGCGCCCGGCGCTCGGGCTGGCACCCGACGCCCCGCCGGTGCGTATCCTGCTGCTGTATGGCTCGCTGCGCGCCCGCTCGTTCTCACGGCTGGCCGTCGAGGAAGCGGCCCGGCTGCTGCAATTCTTTGGCGCAGAAACACGCATCTTCGACCCGTCCGATTTGCCGTTGCCCGATCAAGTGCAAAGCGACGATCACCCGGCCGTCAAGGAGCTGCGCGCCCTGTCCGAGTGGTCAGAGGGACAAGTCTGGTGCAGCCCGGAACGCCACGGTCAGATTACCAGTGTCATGAAGGCGCAGATTGACCATCTGCCGCTTGAAATGGCCGGCATCCGGCCGACCCAAGGCCGCACCCTGGCCGTGATGCAGGTATCCGGCGGCTCGCAGAGCTTCAACGCCGTGAACACCTTGCGTCTGCTCGGCCGCTGGATGCGAATGTTCACCATTCCGAACCAGTCGAGTATCGCCAAAGCGTTCCAAGAGTTCGACGCGGCGGGCCGCATGAAGCCCTCGCCGTACTACGACCGAATAGCCGATGTGATGGAAGAACTGGTGCGCTTCACGGCGCTGGTACGGCCGCACCGTGAAGCACTGACAGACCGCTATTCCGAACGGAAAGCGGCCGGCCACGTCATCGACGAGGCCACCGATCTTTCATCCATCGCCATTGCTCCCCAGCCACTACCAGAAAGCGAAACATCATGACCGAAAGAATCTATAACGTCCTCATCCTCTGCACCGGCAATTCGGCGCGCAGCATCATGGCCGAAGCTCTCATCAACACGATGGGGCAAGGGCGCTTCCGCGCCTACAGCGCCGGCAGTCACCCAACCGGCAAGGTCAATCCCTTCGCCGTCGAAAAGGTGGAGTCGGTGAATTACCCGACCGAGAATCTGCGCAGCAAGAGCTGGGACGAGTACGCCACGCCCGACGCACCGAAGATGGACTTCATCATCACCGTCTGCGACAACGCCGCCGGCGAAATGTGTCCGGTGTGGCCTGGTCAGCCGATCTCGGCGCATTGGGGATTTGAAGACCCGGCCGCCGTCGAAGGCACTGACGCCGAGAAGCGCCGGGCCTTCGAACAAACCTTCCGGCACATGATGAACCGCGTCCGCCTGTTCGTGAATCTGCCTCTCAAAATGCTTGACCAGACGGCCATCAAGCGCGAGCTGGCGAACATCGGCAAGACCGAGCAGGAAGCATGAGCGCCGGCGCACAGGCCATCGCCGCGAAGCCGCGCCAGGCCCCGATGAGCGGCTTCGAGCGTTACCTGACGCTGTGGGTGGCCCTGTGCATCGTCGCCGGTGTTGCGCTCGGCCAGGGCCTTCCTGACGTGTTCCAGGCCATAGGCCGCATGGAAGTGGCCCAGGTCAATTTGCCGGTGGGCCTGCTGATTTGGGTAATGATCGTCCCGATGCTGGTCAAGATCGACTTCGGGGCGCTGCACCAGGTCAAAGAGCATTGGCGCGGCATCGGCGTCACGCTGTTCGTGAATTGGGCCGTCAAGCCATTCTCGATGGCCCTGCTGGGGTGGCTGTTCATCCGACAAGTGTTCGCTCCGTTCCTGCCGGCCGATCAACTGGACAGCTACATCGCGGGCTTGATCTTGCTGGCCGCCGCGCCCTGCACGGCAATGGTGTTCGTGTGGAGCCGCCTTACCAACGGCGACCCGCTTTTCACGCTCTCGCAAGTGGCTCTGAACGACGCCATCATGATCGTGGCCTTCGCGCCCATCGTCGGCCTGCTGCTGGGCATGTCCTCGATCTCGGTGCCTTGGGACACGCTGCTGATTTCGGTCGTGCTCTACATCATCGTGCCGGTGATCCTGGCGCAGCTCTTGCGGCGGCATCTGCTCAAGCAAGGACAGGCCGCCTTTGAACGGGCCATGCAGAAGATCGGGCCGTGGTCGATGGCCGCGCTGCTGCTGACGTTGGTTCTACTGTTCGCCTTCCAGGGCGAGGCCATCATCCGGCAGCCGTTAGTGATCGCCATGCTAGCCGTGCCGATCTTGATTCAAGTGTTCTTCAATTCCGGGTTAGCCTACTGGCTGAACAAGCGGGCGGGGGAAAAGCACTCTGTCGCCTGTCCTTCGGCCCTGATCGGTGCCAGCAACTTCTTCGAGCTGGCCGTGGCGGCCGCCATCAGCTTGTTCGGTCTGCACTCCGGCGCTGCATTGGCAACCGTGGTCGGCGTCCTGGTCGAAGTGCCGGTGATGCTGCTGGTCGTGCGCGTGGTGAATCGCTCGAAGAGCTGGTACGAACGAGGTTGAACATGAGTAGGAAAAAACTGAGGAAATGATTGCAGATTGCCGCGCCGGCCGCTTCCTGGCGCATTCGATCACTGACCTGGAACACCTAGTATCCATGCTTGCTGAGGTCGCCCGATGACAGACCCAAAGAACCTAGAGAACAGGCTGCATGAGAAGGCCGACCCGGCCCGCGCCGTTTCCACTGGTCGGGTGCGCTACACACTGGCCGAACTACTGGCCGACGCGGAAGCATCCGGGGCTTACCCGCTGCCGCCGGAGGAACGCGAATGGATGGATGCGCCGTCTGTGGGTCGGGAATGGCCAAACAGTGAAGATTGAAAAAGGCGGCCAGTTCGAGTGGCCGCCCTTTCGTCATTAGCTGCACGCTTGGCGCAAGGCGTTCATTGCTTCTTGAAAATCAGCCTGTGTCGCCCGGCCCGTTTCAGCTTGGTAGTACACCACCATAAAAGCATTAGCGACGGCTTCGGCCAATGGCCCAAGGCTCCGCGCTTCCGCTTGGTTGATGTACTCCAAAGAAGAAAGAATAGCCGCTGCTTGATGCACTGCTTGCCCTGGTTCGATAATATGTTGTGTTGTCATAATTCACCTCTCCAGTAGGTGTTGATTGAAAGTGCCGGGCTGGTTGTGGCCAGCCCGGTGCGCCTACAGGTACAGCCCCGCCGCCTCCGCGAATGCTGACCGCTCATTCCTGCCGCCATTAACCTCAATACTTATCGGCTTAGTTTCGCTCTCTCTCATAGGGTCTGGCCGTGATACAAAAGCGGCTGTTTCTGTCTCTGCATCGACCTCGGTCGATTGATCACCCAGCGGCGAAATAAATACCTGGCTGACTTCTTCCCTTGGCGCTTCATCCAGGGCCGCCAATGCGGCCATGTATGTTGATGTCGTCATCGTGCTAACTCCTGACTTCGTTACTATCTGGGCCAGAATCGGCGCCCAAGCTATTGCCCTCGAACTGGCCAGATTGGCTTGCTTCTTTCGGCTCCATGCTTTCGCGTATCGAAGCAGCCAGTTTTCCGCCTGTGGTTTCGCTCACTCGCTCCTGGAATCCCTGCTTCACTTGAGAGCCGACACCCTTGGCTAACTCGGAGGCCGTGCCTGTGGCCAGCTTCGCGGCCTTGGCAAAGCCGCCACCGCTTGAGCTACTGCCGCTGTCACCAAAGCCAGCCGCTTGGGCGAATGGGCTACTGCCAGCAGTACCCGCTTCACCACCACCGTTTCCGCCACTGCTGACAACTGACCCCATGCTGGACATGTCACCGCCGGTTTCCATACTCGCTGATGCTTTCTGAAAAGCCGCTTGGAGTGCACTTGCACCTCCGGCTGCACCGGCTGCGGCACCCATAACCGCTTTACCTGCCAGGGCAGCGCCGCCAGTTGCCATACTGGCCGCCGTCACCGCCGCCCCAACTGCCGCACCCGCACCGAAGTTTCCAATTCCACCGGCTGCGCCAATACCACCACCAGACACAAGACCAGAAATCATCGGCGGAACTTTGTTGACCAAGAAAAGCAAGATGACCGATATAACCAACATCACGGCCAGTTCCTGGGATGCCATGTTCTCGCTGATTTGCGTGTAGTAGTGATTGATGAACTCTTTGCCAATCGCAACCAGAAGCACCATTGCCATAAGCTGTGCGGCCAGGCCCAGCACGGTCTTGTAGTAATTGATCGCCATGTCGGAAGTCCAACGACTTCCACCAAAGCCAAGGAAGAACACACCGGCATACAACAGAATCCAGGCTGATGCGAGCAACAGCAACAGGTTGACCGCAATCAACGCCAGGACAAACAAAACAGCCAGGGCCATTAGCTCCATGACCAGAGCAGTTGCCATCTGCCGCCATCCCAGCTCCGAGGTGGCCTGTACTGTGCGGTTGTATAACTCGAAACCAAGATCAAGGATGCTGGAGGGCCCAAGATTGCTATTGGAAAGTCCCCCCGCCTGCGCGCCCAGAGTTTGCAATGACTGAACAATCGTACCGGCGATATTCATGCCCTGGTTCGCATTCGTCAGCAACCACCAGAAAAAGCCGGTGAAGATCGTGAAGCGAACGAACTCCGCGAAGAACTCGCCAATGTCGGCCTTGCGCAAAGCCATCATGCCGAATGTCCAGACCATCGAAATCACAACCAGCGTCCAGAACAAACGCGATGCAGCGGACTCAATAGCTGGCCCCCATGTTGCGGCAGCATCATGAAAACGCTTGAGCACATCATTCATAACACCGCTGCTACTTAGCTCCTGCGCCATTGCAGGTTCAGCCAGCACCATTGTGGCGACCATCATCAAGCCACCTAGAGCAATTTTCTTTCTCATGGCGACCACCTCAATAATCATCTTTAGGGCTGGGCTTGAACTCCCACTGACGCATCTGCTTGGCCTTCTGGAATGCTCTGCATTCCTCGGTAAAGGCCTCTCGGTTCGCTTCGCTGCGCATTTCATTCAGTGCTGCCTGGAACGCATCGGGGGCACACGTCGCCGCATTTGGTTCGGGCATCCTTTCCTGTTCACATCCAGCCAACAACAGCAACGTAGCCGCGGTAGTAAAAAAGATTTTTTTCATCTCACCGCCTCCCTAGTAGTTGTCTGCCGGACTCGGGCGAAACGTCCAGGTACGCATTTGCTCGGCCCTGGCATCACCTCGCGCCTCGGCATCGAGTTCTGCTGCAATCCGGGCTGCCTCCGCGTTGTGTTGGGCGGTCAACATGGTGCGAATCTGCAAGAGCTGATTGGCCTGCTGGCTGGCGAGCTGGTTGGCGTAGCCGATGGCCTGTAGCTGGCCAGTTGCACCCTGGGCCGCGCCTTGCAGCCGCTCCAGGGTACGGGCGTCATCCTTCAAAGCCTTTTGCTGGTCGGCAACGGTCTGGAACAGGGCATCGTTGGCCTTCTTTTGCGACTCTGACGCCAGGCGGCGGTTCTCTTCCATCGCTGCCTTTTCGGCCGGCGTGCATCCGCCGCTGCCGTTGAAGCATGGCGAGCTGCGGTAATAGGCCACGTCCTGAAACTTGGCCAGGTAACGATCCAGGCTGCCTAGCTGGTTCTCGTAATAGGCCAGCGTGTTTTGCGCGGCAATCAGCCGGTTGATCGTAGTCTGCGCCTGATCCCAGATATACGCGGCTGGGGCCATCGTGTTCTGGAGCTGATTTTCGTACTGCTGCAACTGGGTCTGGTACTGCTCAATCTGCTTGAGCGTCTGCGCCACCGACTCGATGGCCGTCATGATGTTCTGGGCCAGGTTGCCGCCGTCGATGACGGGGATACCAGCTTGCACAGGGGCGGTGGTAGTGGTGATAAAGCCGGTTGCGAGTGCAACGGCTAGAGCGGTTTTTTTAGCCGCTAAAATTTTGGACTTCATGGTCGTACTCCGTCGATGAAAAGAAGGCATTGCCTTGACCAAGCGTTGTGCTTGTTCTCGGCAACGTTTCATCGAAGAGCTACGCCACTAGCTGATCGGTATTGCCCTTGGCGCTGAGGCCCGGACTTACAAACGTAAAACTACTCTGTTTTTTTATCGCTTTCGGACAAGCCAACTTCCCGGCCAATCTCTTCAAGCTCTAGCGGCTGTACTGCCGCCGTCAGTATTTCGCGTATTTCCGCGTCGGTGCTCCTATCGTTGAGCGCTGCTCGAACTTTCAACGCACGGTGCACCTCGGCGGGTAAATTCCTGATAAGCACATTTGCCATATCAATACCCTTTTGGTGTACCCGACAACCATGCTATCAAAGATATTAAAAATAGCAAGACCTATACTCTTGCAACCGGCGGTAGCCGATCAGCCCCGCAGGGCAGGATTCCCGTTGAGTGCCCCCGGCGCGAATAAGGGACAGTGAAGATAGATAACCGGCTTGCCGGTTAGCTAACTTCACCCATCCTGCCCGCATTTCACCCACTATTGAAAATCTAGCGCATATCGAACGTAAAGCGTTTTATCGTCAAACAAACACCGATTCTTGGCAACATAACCGTAATCGTCACCAAATCGGCCTGCAATCGACATAGTCGCTTCAAAATCGCTGCTCAATCGGCTTTAAATCGGAACCTAAAATGCCAACAATCGACACAAACCATTCGCCCCGATGGGGCGAGTTGGACGCCAAAAAAGAAGGGCATAACCCGCCCCTCAAGTGTCAATGAACACAAGAAATTTGCCTCCCCTCCCGTCATACCACTAAGGCGACGTATTGATACTTGAGGGGCAACCTTTCCTGATGTTGACACCTTCACGCAGGTTACTGGTTATGGGCGTCCAACACACACGGCTCATTCCTGCTTGGTAATAATAAGAATAATAATCTTCTTATTATTCTTACCGAACGAATGGGCACTGCTTAGCCATTTCACGTTTCGAGCCAAGGTTTCAGTACAGATAACTACAAGTGCACACAGCGGCCCTCCAGCACCGTTAGACGCAGATTCTGCTTCAGCTCATGGAATAAGGGACTCCGGGTTGTTTTCCCCTCTCACAAGGCGTTTCAGCGGCCACTGAAGCCGCCTTCTCTTCTTGGCGTTAAACCATCGGCCTATGGCCGATTGATAAAGCCCGCCAGGGCTTTATTGGCAAGGTCAGAACGCGCCCTCAAGGCGCGAGCTGCACCGCGCATGATGGATTATCTTTAGATAATCTTGGATGGATTTCCCAAACTGCCCGCAAAGCAGCGCACCGTCTGGGTTTTCCAAATTGGGACGGGGAACGTTACGACGGCAGAAGGGGAGCGTTACGACGGTAACAAGGGAACGTTACGACGGTAAACGGGTGCAGTTGCCGTGGGGCCAGGCCTCTTGATCTCCCATTTTCCCTTGGCGTATTCGTTCACTACCCAACCCACGGCGGCAAGTTCGGCCAGTGCCTTCCGGGCAGTCTGACGGCGTTTTTTCATAGCTTCGGCATTGGCTTCATCTGGCCAGACATAGCCGCAAAGCGTGTCCAGTTCCACGCGCCCGGATTTGCCGGGGTCGATCCAGCCGCATAGCCGTTGGTGCATCAGCCGTGCCGGATCAGTCTGTAGCACCCGCACTTCCGCCATGTCGATACGGGCATATGGACGATGCCCCAGGATCGCTTCGGCAATACGCGGATTCAGGGCAACCCATAGCCTGCCGTCCGTCTCGTCAAAAGCATGACTCATCAGGTGGAACGCGGCTTGCCGCCGTCCCTTCGTCACAAGGATGGTGACGTTCGACATGCGCAGCAGGCTGGCTTTGAGCGCCTTGATGTTGTCGCCGCTATCCGTCATGCCCGTTTCTGAGAGCAGTTTGGTCAGGCTCTCACGAACCACCAAGCCGTCTTGCTCAATGGCTTCGAAACGGGGTTCAAGGAATAGCCGTAGCTGTCGCCCCGTCTCACTGGTCGGTTCCGGGGTTAGCAAGATGCCGTTCGGGCCGCCAAGGGCCACGATGCCTTGCAAAAGACGCATATCATCGGCCCCGAGAGGTTCGAATCCGACGAAACGCATGGATTCGTCCTCGCCAAAGGTGTAGGTCACGTCCAGCTTGCAGCGTTTGCGATCGCCACGCTTGAGGCTGCGGAACAGGCCAGGTGCCAAACAGTGCGCGGGATCATGTCGGACGTGGGTCAGGTCATGCTTAGGCTTCTTCACGCTGTCTCCTTTTCACCTTGCACTGCCGCTCCAGTACAGCAGGCTTCAACACGCCGCCGTCGTGCCGTCTAAACCAGAGTTCTTGAAAAGGTGCGCCATAGTTGGCCTTGCTGACGCCAAAGCGGACAAAATACCCACGCTGACAATCATCGACCCCCAGTATCTCGGCCTCGCCTTGCGTCATGCCGGATAGGTACGATTGCCAACGGATGTTATCAACCAGTACGGACGATCCACGACTGGCCTGCTGTTGATCGCCCGACCCCATCATGGCTGCGCTTTTACTCGCGTGGTGCAGAAACACAATGGAGCAGCCTGTATCAGCGGCTATGGCCTCCATGTGCCCAACAACCTGCGCCATCGGCCCGCTAGCGTTCTCCTCCTCAATGTGGAAGCGCCGCAAAGTGTCCAAGATCATCAAGCGACGACCTTCAGCGGCTCGTTTGAGAGCATCGAACCAGCTAGCAGCCATGATGTTTGGGCATTTACCGATCAAGGGTTCAATGAGCAAACCATCAGCCACGGCTTGCCGTTCCGCTGCGCTGAGGTGTGCCCCAAGGGCGTGCAGACGATGGTGAATAGCGGCCGGTGGATCTTCAGCAGGCAGATAGACCACTTGCCCGGTGGGAAACTCGCCTATTTCAAGTAAATCAGGCCCGCCTGCAATCTGTGCAGCCAATTGAAGGGCCAACATGGATTTACCAGCCCCACCAGGCGACACAAGAGCACCAACAGTGCCAGCAACCATATTAGGCAGAACATAATCAATGGGTGGCGGCAATTCCGTGAAAGCCGCCATAAGATCAAGAGCCATATAACTAGCCCTCTATAGGGCCAGGTCGCGCAGCTTGATCACCCGATGATTTACGTGCCTCAATCCACTCTTCGACCTCTGACAAATCCCAGGCGACATTTCTACTGGTTAACGCGATACGGCGTGGAAAATCCCCTCGCTGCTCCAGGTTATAAATTGTTCGTGTCGAAAGCGGGATCATCTCCAGGAGCTTCTTCCTGTTGATGAGGGTCTTTATATTTTGCATGGGTCAATACCTCTCAAATGAATAGTTGCTATTCATCGAGTAGCTGCGCGAAGCAGCTAATCGGTAATTGACCTGCCCGATGCCAATGGCGGCCTTATTTATAAATTCACGGCATCAACTTCAATGCTATCAAAGATAGCAAAAACATCAACCCTTACTGCCTCCCGAAGTCCACTCATCAATCATATCGGCCCAATCCTGCAACATCGCCGCCCGCTGCTCGCGGTACTCAGCCTTGTTGTAGACAGCCCTCACGCCCTTCTGCTCGTGCGCCAGGCACTTCTCGATCCAGTCGGTGTTGTAGCCGGCCTCATGCAACAGCGTGCTGGCTGTGCGCCGCAAATCATGCGGTCCGAACTTGGTAAGTGACTTCCCATCTTTCTGCGCCGCCTTGTAAGTCAGCGTCAGCACCTGGTTAAGTGTGGCAGCGCTCATCGGCGCATCCGAGTCGTACCGTGATGGCAAAACGAAGTCGGAACCACCGGCAAAGGTTTTCATGGCAATGAAAATATCCAGAGCCTGCTGGGACAGAAATACCAGGTGCGGGTTACGGCGTTTCATCCGCTCCTTTGGAATCGTCCACAACGCTTCGCTGAAATTGATCTCGCTCCAGGTCGCATTGGTCAGCTCGCTCTTGCGCACCATCGTCAGCAATAACAGCTTGGCCGCCGCACGGTTTGTTGGGCTTGTGCCCACTCGCTCCATGTACTGGTACATCAGCCCAATTTCTTCTGGCGTCAACGCTCGGTCACGTGGCTCGAATCGAGCGATGCTTGTTGGGCGCACCAGT
Source organism: Achromobacter xylosoxidans (assembly GCF_001457475.1). Taxonomy (NCBI): domain Bacteria; kingdom Pseudomonadati; phylum Pseudomonadota; class Betaproteobacteria; order Burkholderiales; family Alcaligenaceae; genus Achromobacter; species Achromobacter xylosoxidans. The sequence goes on from NZ_LN831029.1 coordinate 3,808,727, forward strand.
TCTGCCGGGTTTTCGACCTTCTGCCCACGCTCGATGGCCCAGCGAAATACCTGCAACACGATTTCACGCACATGAACGGCGGTGGCCGGTGCGCCTCGCTCAACAATGGCATCAGCCAGCGCCCGCAAGTCTTCGTGGGTGATCTCCACCAGCTTCTGATTGCTGAATTTCGGCTTCAGCTCACGCTCATAAACCGAGCGGCGCATATCGCGGGTGGAGTCGGCCATCTGGTAGCCACGCAGCCACTTCTCCGCCCAGGCACCGAACGTCTCTGCATCTTTCACCCGCGCCTTGTCTCGGGCTTTCTCCTTGGCCGGCGACTTGCCCGCCGCAACCATCTTCTTGGCGTCACCCAACAGCTCGCGGGCTTCGGCCAGGGTGATGCCACCGACACCATAACGCCCAAAGGTGATGGTCTCCTGCCGACCGTTGATTGAGTAGTTGTAACGGAACGAGATGGAGCCGGCTGGAGTCACTGCCACATAGAGACCTTCCCGGTCATTCACTTTGTAGAGTTTGTCCCTGGGCTTGAGATTGCGCAGCTTGGTATCGGTCAGCATGTACCTTGTCCTTCTTCGTCTCCGATACCATGCTGAAAAAATCTCGAATTTATCGTATTTTTTCTTACGAAACAGTAACTTATAGAATATTAATACCATGAACACACAAAAGAACGCAGCATGGTATCGGCATCAATCATGGCATCGCCAAACCATAATACCAGCTTTAATGCCATGCTCAAACGGTGCTTGGCGCTTCCTCCCGTTGCCAGATCGTGCCAAACACAAACAAAAAAAAGCCCGCAATTACGCGGGCTTAGCGGCATTTCATGCCATCAGGTGCCTGGCTGTGCCAGACGCGGAATCATTCCCACTCAATCGTCGCAGGCGGCTTGCTCGACACGTCATACACCACCCGATTGATCCCCCGCACCTCATTGATAATCCGCGAGGAAACCCGAGCCAGCAACGGATGCGGCAACGGCGCCCAATCCGCCGTCATGAAGTCAAACGTCTGCACAGCCCGCAGCGCGACAACGTACTCATACGTCCGCCCATCCCCCATCACCCCCACCGACTTCACCGGCAGGAACACGGCGAACGCCTGCGAGGTCAGCTCGTACCAGGTCAGGCCGCTGGCCTCGTCCTTGGTGTTGCGCAGCTCTTCGATGAAGATCGCATCCGCGCGGCGCAGCAGCTCGGCGTACTCATGCTTGACCTCGCCCAGGATGCGCACGCCCAGGCCAGGACCCGGGAACGGATGGCGGTAGACCATCTGCGGCGGCAGGCCCAGGGCCACGCCCAGCTCGCGGACTTCGTCCTTGAACAGTTCGCGCAGGGGTTCCAGCAGTTGCAGGTTCAGCGTGTCCGGCAGGCCGCCGACGTTGTGGTGCGACTTGATCGAGGTGGCCTTGCCGGTCTTGGCGCCGGCCGATTCGATGACGTCGGGGTAGATGGTGCCCTGGGCCAGCCACTTGGCGCTTTTCTGCTTGCCGGCTTGTTCCTGGAACACTTCCACGAACTCGCGGCCGATGATCTTGCGCTTGGCTTCGGGGTCGGCCACGCCGGACAGCTTGCCCATGAACTGGGCGGTGGCGTCGACGTGGATGATCTTGACGCCCATGTTCTCGGCGAAGGTCTGCATGACCTGCTTGCCTTCGTCCAGGCGCAACAGGCCGTGGTCGACGAAGACGCAGGTCAGTTGGTCGCCGATGGCCTTGTGGATCAGGGCCGCGGCCACCGACGAGTCGACGCCGCCGGACAGGCCGAGGATGACTTCGTCTTCACCAACCTGCTCGCGGATGCGGGCGACGGCTTCGGCGACGTAGTCGGGCATGTTCCAGTCGCCCTGGCATTCGCAGATCTCGTTGACGAAGCGGGCCAGCATGGCCTTGCCTTGCACGGTGTGCGTGACTTCGGGGTGGAACTGCACGGCGTAGAAGCGGCGTTCTTCGTCGGCCATGCCGGCGATGGGGCAGGACGGCGTGGAGGCCATCAGCTTGAAGCCGGGCGGCAGCTCGGTGACCTTGTCACCGTGGCTCATCCAGACCTTGAGCATGCCGTGGCCTTCGTCCGTGGTGAAGTCTTCCAGGCCTTCCAGCAGCTTGGTGTGGCCGTGGGCGCGGACTTCGGCGTAGCCGAATTCGCGGTGGTCGGAGAAGCTGACCACGCCGCCCAGCTGTTGCGCCATGGACTGCATGCCATAACAGATGCCCAGCACGGGCACGCCCAGCTCGAACACGGCGTGCGGCACGCGCATGGAGCCTTCTTCGTAGGCCGATGCGTGGCTGCCCGACAGGATGATGCCCTTCAGGCCCTGCGCCATCTGGTCGCGGATGAAGGCATCGTCGACGTCGCCCGGGTGTACTTCGGAGTAGACGCCGGCTTCGCGCACGCGGCGGGCGATCAGTTGGGTGACTTGCGAACCGTAGTCGAGAATGAGGATGCGCTGGTGCATGGAGACTCTACCGGTAAGGAATGAAATCGCTGTAAATAAAACCGCACCGGCAGACCCGCTGACTGATTTTGCGGTTCTGCCGGTGCGTGATGCATGACATTGTAGTTGACTGTACGGGGATCAGTCGGCGCGGTAGTTGGGCGCTTCCTTGGTGATCTGTACGTCGTGCACGTGGGATTCGCGGACACCGGCGGAGGTGATTTCCACGAATTCGGCCTTGGTGCGCATGTCGTCGATGGTGGCGGCGCCGCAGTAGCCCATGGAGGCGCGGATGCCGCCGACCAGTTGGTAGATGATGGCCAGCACGCTGCCCTTGTAGGGCACGCGGCCTTCGATGCCTTCGGGGACCAGCTTGTCGGCGTTGTTGGCCGGGTCCTGGAAGTAGCGGTCGGCCGAGCCTTCCGTCATGGCGCCCAGGCTGCCCATGCCGCGGTACGACTTGTACGAACGGCCCTGGAACAGCACCACTTCGCCCGGCGCTTCTTCGGTGCCGGCGAACATGCCGCCCATCATGCAGGAGAACGCGCCGGCGGCCAGGGCCTTGGCGACGTCGCCCGAGTAGCGGATGCCGCCGTCGGCGATCAGCGGCACGCCCGTGCCTTCCAGCGCCTTGGCGACTTCGGAGATCGCGTGGATCTGCGGCACGCCGACACCGGCGACGATGCGGGTGGTGCAGATCGAGCCGGGGCCGATGCCGACCTTGACGCCGTCGGCGCCGTGTTCGACCAGCGCGCGCGCGGCGGCGGCGGTGGCGATGTTGCCGCCGATGACTTCGACCTTGGGGTAGTTCTGCTTGACCCAGCGCACGCCTTCCAGCACGCCCTTGGAGTGGCCGTGGGCGGTGTCGACGATCAGCACGTCGACGCCGGCGGCGACCAGCTTTTCAACACGCTCTTCGGTGTTGCCACCGACGCCGACCGCGGCGCCGACGCGCAGCTGGCCCTGGGCGTCCTTGCTGGCCAGCGGGTGCTCGGTGTTCTTGACGATGTCCTTGACGGTGGCCAGGCCGCGCAGCTCGAAACCGTCGTTGACGATGAGCACGCGCTCCAGGCGATGCTTGTGCATCAGGGCCTGCGCCTCGTCCAGCGTGGCGCCTTCCTTCATGGTGACCAGGCGTTCCTGCGGCGTCATGATGTTGCGCAGGGGCTGGTCCAGGTTCTCTTCGAAGCGCAGGTCGCGGTTGGTGACGATACCGACCAGCTTGCGCCCTTCCACCACCGGCAGGCCCGAGATGCCATGCTGGCGCTGCAACGCAATGGCGTCGCGCACTTTCATCTGGGGGGTGACGGTGACCGGATCGATCACGATGCCGAATTCGTGGCGCTTGACGCGGGCGACTTCACGGGCCTGGGCGTCGGCGGACAGATTCTTGTGGATGATCCCGATGCCACCTTCCTGGGCCATGGCGATCGCCAGGCGGGATTCGGTGACCGTGTCCATGGCGGCGGACACAAGGGGGATGTTCAGGGAGATGTTGCGGGTGAGGCGCGTGGCCAGGGAGGTGTCGCGCGGCAACACCTCGGAATACGCAGGCACCAACAACACATCGTCGAAGGTGAGCGCTTTTTGAACGAGACGCATGGGTAACTCCGGGCGCAAAGCAAGATTATACGCCGCTTGCATGTTTTGACTAGGTATTGACCCTAGGTCGGGACGTAATTTTTGCGACTTTTTTCAATCACCGTCGTGGGCTTGCATTATTTTTACCCGGATTATATTGACAGAAGCGTTGGAGCCGCGCACAATGCGAGGCGTCAAATTTACCCGGGTAAATACCTGTGCACACCATGAACCCATCCGCCCTTCTCCATACCGCTTTCTCCGGCCACCGCCTGCTGGCGCGCGGCGCGCTTGCCGAGGTCGCGCTGGCCGTCAAGCAGGCCCAGGCCGGCCCCGCCAACGACAACGACCACGGCGCGATCCTGGTATTCGACGACCAGACCGGCAAGCAGGTCGACCTGGACCTGCGCGGCGCCGACGCCGATATCCGCAAGCGCTATCAACCTTCGCCCGAGGCCGCTCCCAAGCAGGCTGACGAGACGGACGGCGCCGATGCCGCCCCGCGCGGCCGCGGCCGGCCCAAGCTGGGTGTGGTGCCGCGCGAGGTGACGCTGCTGCCGCGCCACTGGGACTGGCTGGCGGCGCAGCCCGGCGGCGCGTCGGTGGCGCTGCGCAAGCTGGTGGAACAGGCGCGCCGCGACAACGAGGCGCGCGACCAGCGGCGCCAGCGGCAGGAAGCGGCGTACCACTTCATGTCGAGCATGGGCGGCAACCTGCCGGGCTTCGAGGAGGCCACGCGGGCGCTGTATGCCGATGATCGCGCGGGTTTCACGCGGCAGGTGGCCGCATGGCCGGCGGACGTGCGCGATTACGCCATGGCGCTGGCGTGGGCGGATGAGCAGGCCTGAGCGGCAGGCCGCGTATCGCCGCGCGCGATCCCAGTGGCCTGTTCCTGCGCCTTATCCCTACGCACATACCTGCGCCACACACCTGCGCCCCATGCCTCCCCACAACGACTGCGGGCCGTCGCTGCGCCGCATGGCTGCGCGCGCCGCTGGCGCATGGCGTCGCGCGCGTCATGCGCCGCTTCCAATCGTGCGTCGGCGGCGTCCCGGCGCCCCAAGCAAGCGACGCCCGCCGCTGGTAAGCTGTACGTCATGGATACGGATACCGCGCCCCGCAACTTCCTGCTGTACGACGGCGACTGCCCGTTCTGCACCAACTACGTGCGGATGGTGCAGTTGCGCAAGGCCGTCGGCCCGGTCGAATTGCTCGACATGCGCCTGCATCCCGAACTGGTGGCGCATTTCCGCGACCGCGGCTATGACCTGAACGATGGCATGCTGCTGCGGCTGGACGGGCACATCTACTGGGGCGCCGATTGCATCAACCGGCTGGCGCTGCTCAGTTCGGACAGCGACCTGTTCAACCAGATCAATGCGGCCATCTTCCGCCGCCCGTGCCTGTCGGCGGCGCTGTATCCCTTCATGACCCGCGGCCGCGCGCTGACGCTGGCGCTGCTGGGCAAGAAGAAGATGCCGGCCTGACGGCGGCGGCGCGCGGTTGGTCGCGCGCCTTGCCTCGCGTTGCCTTGCCTCGCCGCGTCTTGCCTCACCGCGCCCTGCCTCATCGCGCCCCTGCCTCATCGCGCCCTGCCTCTCCTCGCCCTGCCTCTCCTCGCCCTGCCTCTCCCCACCGCGCCTCTCCCCGTCCCGCCTAGCCTAGTTCCGTCCCGTCTCGTCTCGCCCCGCAGCAATGCTAAATTGCGGGTCAACCCCTGACGGAGACCCCATGCCCGAGCCGAGCACCGCTGCCGACGGTACGCTGACGCCGCCGGTTGCGCCCCCGGACGACGCGCCCGGCGCGATGCCGGCCGACGGTTTCTCGCTGACCGCGCCGATCACGCTGCAGGACCGCATCGCGGCCGCGCTGTTCAGCTACGCGGACATGTTCGGGGCCGCCCGGCGGCGCGCGCTGTACTTCCTGACGTGGGTGGTGCTGGCGCTGTTGGGGATGCTGGGGTTCTTTTCCTGGCGGGATAGCGGCGAGCAGGGCTTCGGCCCATTCCTCTCGCGCTTCTTTCACGACCTGTTCGGGCTGGACGGCGTGCCCATCCTGGTCGTGGCCATCCCGGTGCTGATCTACTACTTCCGCCATCCGGCGATCGTGCGCGGGCGCCTGGCGCGCTGGTGCCGCGACGAAGGGCTCGACCAGACCATCCACCCGCTCTATTACTTTCAGCCGGGCGGGCTTGTCGTCACCCTGCCGGGACGCAAGACGGCCATGGCGTGCTCGCGCATCCAGGGGATTGCCGAGACCTCCGAACACCTGTTCATCCAGTTGCGCAACATCGAGGACGTGTACGCCCTGCCGCGACAGGCGCTATCCGACGAGCAGGTGGCGCGCATCAAGGCGTGGGCCGCATCCTGCCACGCCAGCGCTCCGGACGCGACGCAGCACCCGCCGCAAGCGCGGCAGGCGCCCGAGGCCGCGCCGCCGCTGCTGACGACGCGCTTCCTGCTGAACCAGGAAGACCGGGCCGCCGCGATTTCGTGGCAGATCGAACGTCCCGGCATGCGGCGGCGCCGCCGGCGCGGTTTCCTGCTGGCCTTCGCGCTGACCGCCCTGCTGGTGCCGCTGATATTCGTGCTGCTGTGGCTGCTGGACCCCGAGCGGGTGCCGCTGCGCTATGCCTGGCCGCTGTTCGGCGAGATGTTCACGGACAGTTTCTGGAAGATCACGCTGGGGTTCTGGGCCATCCTGGCCGTCATCATTCTGCTGCATCCCTGGTCCCGGCGCCGCCACGCGTACAAGCTGGCCGGGCAGATGCACCGGCGCATGCCGGCCGAGGAACACGAGGCGCGGCTGTATGACGACCGGCTCGAAGTCCGGCAGGACGGTTGGGTCAACAGCTTCGCGACGGCCGGGTTCGACCGGGTCGAGCGGCAAGGCGAACACCTGATCCTGATGCGGCGGGAGGGCGAACCGCTGATCCTGCCCCGACGCGCGCTGGACGCGGAGCAGTTGGCGCTGTTCGAACGCACCCTCATGGGCGGCGCGGGCGGCGATCATCGCCAGCGCGGGGGTACGCCATGAGCGGGCCGGCCTTGATCCGCCTGGCGGCCCTGTGCGCGGCGCTTGGCGCGCTGGCGCCCGCCGCGTCCGCCGAAACCCTCGATCTGCCGCATGGCCTGTCGGTGCAGTTGCCGGAGGGCTGGGTGGTGGACGGCTCGCCGCAAGGCGAGGTCTCGCGCAGCGGCATGCGGCGCGTGCAACTGGTCTGCGAAAGCGAGGCCTGCGAACAGACGCAGGAAACCTGCACCCTGCTGATGCAAGCCAAGCCGCTCGAAGGCGACGACGATGACGCCCGTTTGCAAGCGCTTTATGCGTCGCCGCTCAAGCGCTATTTCCGCCTGCGGGCGGTGCTGCGCGCGACCAGTCCCGACGCCGATATCCGCCAGCCGCTGGAGCGGGTGCGCATCGGCGATCGGGATTGGTATCGGGTCGAGACCGATGCGCGGCACCAGTACCGGTCGGGCGTGTTCGCCGAGACGGTGGTCGACGGCCTGTACGTCGGCGCGATCTGCAAGTCGTGCGAAACCGGCGAACAGCGCCACCGGGACGGACTGCGGATCATCGAGAGCCTGAAGTCGGATACGAACGCCATGTCGCGTTGAACGGCGCGAACGCCATGCAATTCCCTGCCCATCGCGTTGAACGACGACGACATGCCAGGCGCGCGCCCGGCTGTCGCCCCCTTCAGGGTGCCGGGGGCAACACCTCCGCCACCTGCCGCAGGAAGGCCTCCAACGCAGGGTTGTCGTGCTGCGCATGCCAGGCCAGGTACATATCGGCATACAGGTCGCGCTGGCCCAGCGAGCGGAACTCCACCCCCTCCAGGCGCAGCTCGCGCGCCGAATCGGGCACGATGCCCACGCCCAGCCCCGCCCGCACCAGCGCCAGCAAGGTATGCGTCTGGCTGGCGCGCTGCACGTAGTCGGGCTGCACGTCGGCCAGGCCGAACGCGCCGACAATGCGGTCATAGAAGTATTTGCCTTCGCGCGGCGAATACAGCACGAAAGGCTGGCCTTGCAACAGCCGCAGGGGCACCACGTCCTGTTCGCACAGCGGTGAATCCGCCGGCAGCGCCAGCACCAGCGGTTCGCGCTCGATCAGGCGGGCTTCGATGCCCGCCTGCCGCGGCACGCTGCGCGCCAGGATGGCGTCCAGCTCGCGCGCCAGCAGCAGGCGCGACAGGTCGGTGCTGACGGTTTCGCGCAACTGGATCTCGACGCCGGGCAGGCGCTTGCGCGCCCGCATGATGAGCGAGGGCATAAGCCGGTACGACGCCACCGCCGTGAAACCCAAGGTGATGTGGCCGGCGTCGCCGCCGGCGGTGCGGCGCGCGCTGGCGGTGGCGCGGGCGGAGTATTCCAGCAGGTGGCGCGCGTCGCGCAGGAAGCGGCGGCCGGCGGCGCTCAGTTCGACCTGGCGGCTGCTGCGCTCGAACAGCGTCACGCCCAGGTCCTGCTCCAGCAACTGGATCTGGCGCGACAGCGGCGGCTGCGTCATGCACAGGCGCTGGGCGGCGCGGCCGAAGTGCAGTTCCTCGGCCACGGCGATGAAGCATTCGAGCTGGCGGAATTCCATCGATCCAATCCTTGAATTGATCAATGCTATTTATAGCTCGAACAGTCATGCATGAGTCGCCGTTCCTATACTCGGCCGCAACGTCGGGAGCCTGATTCGCCGCCCCGCAAAAGGAGTGCCATCGCAGCAACGTTTTTCCGCGGCCCGCGCCGCCCACTACAAAGAGAAGACCCATGGAGACAAGCAATTCCGCACGCCCGCGCCGCCGCTTCCTGGCGGCGGCCCTGGCCCTGGCCGCCTGTGGCGCCCTGCCCGCCGCCGCGCAGGCCGCGCCGTTCCCGGAGCGCCCGATCAACCTGATCGTGCCGTTCTCGCCAGGCGGCGGCACCGACATTTCGGCGCGCCTGCTGGCGGCGGCGCTGGGCGACAAGCTGGCGGCGTCGGTGGTGGTGGACAACCGCCCCGGCGCCGGCGGGCAGATCGCCGCCGACCTGGTGGCGCGCGCCAATCCCGACGGCTACACGCTGCTGTTCGCCAACTCGGGCATGCTGGCGATCAATCCGTGGATCTACAAGCTGCATTCCGATCCGGCCACCGCGTTCGCGCCGGTATCGCTGTTCTCGGACCTGCCGTTCGTGCTGGTGGTGCCCACCACCCTGCCCACCAAGAACGTGAAGGACCTGGTGGCGCTGGCGCGCGCCCAGCCCGGCAAGCACACCTTCGCCAGTTCCGGCACCGGCGGCGCGCCGCACCTGTCGGGCGAGATCTTCCAGCAGGCCACCGGCACCGATCTGATGCACGTGCCCTACAAGGGCGGCGGCCCGGCCATGACCGACCTGATGGCGGGCCGCGTCGACATGCTGTTCGCATCGGTGCTGGAGACCATTCCGTACGTCAATTCCGGCAAGCTGCGCGCGCTGGCGGTGACGGGCGCGACGCGCTCGCCCGCCCTGCCCGACGTGCCGACCATCGACGAGGCCGGCGTCCAGAACGCGCAGACCGGCTCATGGACGGCGGTGCTCGCGCCGGCGGGCACGCCGCAGGCGGTGATCGACAAGCTGTCGGCGGCGATCCGCGAGGTGGCGGCGGACCCGGCGATGAAGACCAAGCTGGAGTCGCAGGGCGCGGTCGCGCACGGATCGACGCCGCAGCAATTGCAGGCGCTGGCGGCCAGCGAACGCGCGCGCTACGGGGAGATCATCAAGACCCGGCATATCCAGACACAGTGACCGAGCGGGCAATGCGGCCGCACACGACGCGCTGACGCGGCCGAAGAGCGGCGCGTTGCCCGCCCCCCGTCATTCTTTCGTCCCCGACCCACACGGCCGGGACGGCTTTCATCGCCGGTCGTCCCGCCGCCGGCAATTTCTTGCGACCCGCGCACCCGCGGGTCGTCGCGACAACCGTGACACCCGACATGACCACGACTGCTTCCCCACCCCTTGCCGACCTGCTGATGGTCGGCCCCTTGCTGCCCGAACTGACCGCCGAACTGGAGTCGCGCTACCGCGTGCACCGCTGGTGGCAAAGCCCCGATCAGGCGGCGCTGCTGCGCGATCACGGCGCGGCGATCCGCGGCATCGCCACCAGCGGCCGCTTTGGCGCGTCGCGCGCACTGATCGACGCGCTGCCGGCGCTGGAAGGCGTTTTCAGTTTCGGCGTGGGCTACGACACCATCGACCTGGCGGCGGCGCAGGCGCGCGGCGTGCGCGTCACCAACACGCCGGGCGTGCTCGATGCCTGCGTGGCGGACACCGCGCTGGCCCTGATGCTGGCGGCGTCGCGCCGCATCGCCGAGGCCGACCGTTTCGTGCGCGCCGGGCGCTGGCCGCAGGAAGGCTTCGGGCTGGGCACGCGCATGAGCGGCAAGCGCTGCGGCATTGTCGGGCTGGGCAATATCGGCCTGCAGATCGCGCGGCGCGCCGAGGCATTCGACATGCCCGTCCTGTACACCAACCGCAAGCCGCGCGCGGACGCGCCGGCGCATTACCGCTACTGCCCGACGCTGACGGCGCTGGCGGCCGAGTGCGATTTCCTGGTGCTGGCGGTGCCCGGCGGCGGCGCCACGCGCCACCTGGTCAATGCCGAGGTGTTGCAGGCGCTTGGCCCGCAAGGCTGGCTGATCAACATCGCGCGCGGCACGGTGGTGGACGAGACGGCACTGGTTCAGGCCCTGCAAAGCGGCGCCATCGCCGGCGCGGGCCTGGACGTGTTCGAACACGAACCGGCCACGCCGGCGGCGTTGAACGCGATGGACAATGTGGTGATGCTGCCGCACATCGCCAGCGGCACGCATGAGACCCGGCGGGCCATGGCGGACCTGATGCTGGCCAATCTGGACGGCTGGTTCCGCGAAGGCAAGACGGTGACGCAGGTGGTTTGAGACGATGGGCCGCGGCGAGCGAACGAGGTAGCGATGCCGCCCGCTCCGCGGGAACGCCCCCGGATGGGACGCTATTTGAGGAAATCGGCCACCAAGCGTCCATCAAATGGACACTACATCTTGTTATCTATCTCATACATGATAAATTTCTCATCGCACTGGCTCGTGCCGGCGAGCTGTTGTGCTTGTTGTTGTAATTTTTTCCGGCCTTCGGGCCGGATTTTTTTTGCTCTGGGCGTTTGGACACCGGGCGGCGCGCCCGCCACGGGCACCCTTGGCGCGACGGCATTTCGCTGCCATTGCAGCGCCATCTTCCGCCATCGACCCGCATCCGCCGCGATTGCCCGCGTCACGCATCGATCGTGATGGATAGCCCATCGGCGCGCGCCACGATCGACCGCACCCGGATCGTCCAGCCGGCGTTGATGGCCTCTTCTTGATCGTCAAACACACCGTATTCGGTCACCGCCACCGCGCCATGCAGGATGCGGCCGTCGGGCGCCGGCCCCCGCGCCTCGATGACCGGCACGTAGCCGTCCTGCACCTGCAACGCGCCGCGCGTGATCTGAAATCCGTTCAATGCTTCTTCCATGGCCGCTCCTCTTTTTGGGGCCGGGCCATGGTAGCCTGCCGCCCAACTATCCGGAGACATCATGGTGATCTGCAGCAGAATCGAACCGTCCGCCTGGGCACAGGCCTTTCCCTTGATAAAGCAACTGCGCGCCGCCCTCGATGAAGCCGAATTCCTGCAGCGCGTGCGGCGGCAATCGCATGGCGGCTACGAACTGGTCGGCGCCTACCGCGACGGCAGGCTGATCGGCGTGATGGGCATGCGGCCGGTACACACGCTGGCGCGCGGTCCGCACCTGCATGTGGACGATCTGGTGGTCGACGAGGCCGTGCGCGGCAGCGGCGCCGGCCGCGCGCTGATGGCCTACGCCGAGGCGGACGCGCGCGCCCGCGGCATGGGGGCGGTGTTCCTGGATGCCCGGCCCGACGCGATTCCATTCTATGAGCGCGAGCAATACACGCTGCATCCGGCGCCGTCGATGAGGAAGCTCATCGGCCCGGCGACTGCCTGAGCGCGGCACAAGCCGGGCCCGCCCCGCGCGCCACCATCGAGATCCCGCCCCGCCGATCATGCGATTCGACATCTACCGCCGCCTGCAACTGGACATCGAGCGCGAAGCTGGCCAATGGGCCGTGTACCAGTCCGTGGCGGGCAAGCGCGTGCGCGCTGGCGAGATCGTCATTCCGGCGGATGTCGCGGAAGACGAATTGGCGGCGTACCTGGACGACCTGTATCACGAGATGGCGCGGCCGGGCGACAGCGTGACACGGGTCGCCTGAGCGCGTGGCGCTGGTGGCCGCCAATGGCCGTGGCTGGCCGTGGGCGCGGGATGGGCGCGGGGCTGGCCAGGGAGCAGGCCTTTCCGAAACTGGCCGCGGCGCTGGCGCAGGAGTATCGTGAAAACCAGCCCTTCGCGCCTGGAGCCCGCCATGTCCGACGACACCCCCGCCATCGAGGCCAGCGCCTCGCAACTGGGCAACCTGACGCAGTTCCTGATCTGGGTTGCCGAGCATCCCCGCACCTATGCCGACATCATGGAGGCGTGGCGCACGTCGTGTCCACGCCTGTCTGCCTGGGAAGACGCCACCAGCAACGGCCTGGTGGACCTGGCCCGCCGGCCTGCCGGCGACGCCGCCGCCCCGGTGGCCACGTTGACGCCCAAGGGCCGCGCCTGGCTGACCGCGCGCCAGGCCGGCATGAGCGCGACGCCTTCCTAACTATCAGGCGCCGGTACCACGCCGCCATCCGCTTGCAACTGCGCGCGCAGGCTGGCGATGAAGGCCTTGGCCGCTTCGGGCAGCACACGCCCGGCCAGCGTCTGCACCTCGAAGTGGCGTTCGTTCATCTCGCGGTCGCGCAGCGGCAAGGCCACCACCTGCCCGGCACGCAGGCGATAACGGATCGCCAGTTCGCCGCAGAACGCCACGCCGCCGCCCGCCCCCGCGAACGCCACCAGCGCGTCGACGCTGCGGCTGGAGAACATCGGTTCGCATGACAGCTGCTGGCGGCTGCAGCTGATGTCGATCAGTTGCCGCAGCGTCGAATCGGCATCGGGCAAGGCCAGCGGATAGGCCATCAATTGCGCCAGCGACACCTCGGACTGGCCTGCCAGCGGATGGCCGGCCGCCACCACCGCGCGCACCGGCGCCGGCATGCGCAGTTCTACCCGAACGTCGCGATGCGAGGTCAGGCTGAGCGTGACGCCGATGTCGGCCGTGCCGTCGCGCACCCGCACCGGCACCTCGCGCTGCGAGCACACGTCCAGCGTGAAGCGGATGCCGGCGTACTGCCGGCGGAAATCCGCGATCGCGGCGGGCAGAAAATCATGGATGAAGCCTTCGGTGCAGACCACCCGCACCAGCCCCTGGCGCAGCCCGCGCAGGCCCATGATGTCGCCGGCGACGCGCTCGACGTCCTGCTGCGCGCGCTTGGCATGGGCGGCCAGCAGCTCCCCCGCCGCGTTGAGCGTCATGCCCCGCGCGCGGCGCTCGAACAGCAAGGTGCCCAGCTCGCGCTCCAGGCGGGCGACCTGGCGGCTGACCGCGGACGGCGCCACGTCCAGCCGCTCCGCCGCGACGCTGACGGAGCCGCAGCGCGCCACTTCCAGAAAGTAGCGGACGGCCATTTCCTGCAGGATCTGCGGGTTCATCCGGGTTTGCCCTTGGTTGAGGTTAGCTTTGCGCCAAACGCAACGCAGGATTCTAACAATTCATATTGCTGCAACGTTGAGCCCCCGCCAAGATGGCATCCGTCACACGCGTCGTTCCGTCCACTCCCTTGTCGAGCATGACCATGAAGACTGCCTTGATTGCCCTTGGTATCACCCTGGCGGGCGCCCTCGCGACTGCCGCGCCCGCCGGCGCCCAGGGCGGCTATCCGACCCGTCCCATCACCCTGGTCGTGCCCTTCCCGCCCGGCGGCGCCACGGATGTGCTGGGCCGCGTCATCGCGCAAAAGCTCGGCCAGGAACTGGGCCAGACCGTGGTGGTGGAAAACCGCGCGGGGGCCGGCACCGTGATCGGCGCCGGCTATGTGGCCAAGGCCGCGCCCGACGGCTACACCCTGCTGGTCAGTTCCGGCACCACCTTCACGGTCAACCCCGCCATCCAGAGCAAGCTGCCGTATGACCCGGTCAAGAGCTTCGAGCCGCTCGGCATCGTCGGCCGCACCGGCCTGGCGCTGCTGGCCAACCCGCAGGTGCCGGTCAAGGACGTGAAGGAACTGGTGGCCTACGTCAACGCGCGCGCCAAGGAGCCGCCGGCCTATGGCTCGTTCGGCACCGGCACCACCTCGCACTTCGTGGGCGAAGCCTTCCTGGCGGCCGCCGGCATCAGGATGGTCCACGTGCCCTACAAGGGCAGCGCGCCGGCCATGACCGACCTGATCGGCGGCCAGATCCCGTTTTCGGTGGACACCGTGGCCGCCGCGCTGCCCCAAAGCAAGCTGGGCAAGGTGCGCGTGCTGGCCGTGTCCGCGCCCGCCCGCTCCAGCTTCCTTCCCGATGTGCCGACCTTCGCCGAGCAAGGCTACCCGTCGGTGGCGATGGACACCTGGCTGATGTTCACCGCGCCGCGCGGCCTGCCCGCCGACGTGAAGGCCAGGCTCGAAAACGCCTTGCGCGCCACGGTCGAATCGCCCGACGTGCGCAAGAGCCTTGAAAACCAGGGCTTCGAGCCGGCCTTCTCCAGCGCCGCCGAGGGCGAAGCGTTGATCCAGAAGGAACTGCCGATGATGCGCGACCTGGCCCGGCGCGCTGATATCAAGATCGACTGAAAGGAAACACCCCCATGATCCTGGACGATTCCCTCGTCTCGTTATCCGCGGTGGAACTGCGGCGCCTGATCGGCGCGCGGCAGTTGTCGCCGGTGGAACTGCTGGAGGCGTGCATCGCCCGCATCGAGGCGGTCAATCCCTACATCAACGCCGTCACCGCCACGGCTTTCGACCGCGCCCGCATCGAGGCGCGCGCGGCCGAGCAGGCGGTGATGGCCGGCGACACGCTGGGCCTGCTGCACGGCCTGCCGCTGGGCGTGAAGGACCTGGAACCCACCGCCGGCCTGCTCACCACCTATGGTTCGCCGATCTACCGCGATCACGTGCCGGCCGACGACGTGACGCTGGTGGCGCGCCTGCGCCGCGCCGGCGCCATCGTGGCCGCCAAGACCAACGTGCCCGAGATGGGCGCGGGCGCCAATTCGCGCAACACGGTGTGGGGCGCGACGGGCAATCCCTTCAATCCGAATCTGAACGCCGGCGGCTCCTCGGGCGGCTCGGCCGCGGCGCTGGCCAGCGACCTGTTCCCGCTGTGCACTGGCTCGGACACCGGCGGCTCGCTGCGCATCCCCGCCGCCAAGTGCGGCGTGGTCGGCTTCCGGCCATCGCCCGGCGTGGTGCCGAGCGTGCGCAAGCCGCTGGGCTGGACGCCGATCTCGGTGGTCGGCCCGATGGGCCGCACGGTGGCCGACGCCTGCCTGCAGATGGCCGCCAGCGCCGGCCCCGACGCCGGCGACCCGCTCAGCTATCCGCTCGATCCGCTGCAGTTCCTGGCGCCGGGCAGCGCCGACCTGGGCCGCCTGCGCGTGGCCTATACCGAAGACTTCGGGCTGTGCGACGTGGACGATGGCATCCGCGCCACCTTCCGCGCCAAGATCGCCGCCATGCGCCATCTGTTCGCGGCCTGCGATCCCATCGAGATCGACTTCGGCGAGGCCCACCGCTGCTTCGACGTGCTGCGCGCCGAAGCCTTCGTGGCCGGCATGCGCGACGCCTACGAGAAGGATCCCGCCAGCCTCGGCCCCAACACCCGCGCCAATTTCGAGATGGGCGCGGCCATGAGCCTGAAGGATTGCGCCTGGGCGCAGGCCGAGCAGACCCGGCTGATCAAGCGCTTCCAGCGCGCCTTCGACGACTACGACCTGATCCTGTCGCCCACCACGCCGGTGTCGCCGTTTCCGTGGACGCAGCTGTATGCCGAGGCCATCAACGGCAAGCGGCAGGAAAACTACTACCGCTGGCTGGCGCTGACGTATGTGATCACGCTGACCACGCATCCGGCGCTGACGCTGCCTTGCGGGCGGGATCACAAGGGGATGCCGTTCGGGCTGCAGATCGTGGGTCGCTTCCGCGGGGATCGCGAGGTGCTGGCGGCGGCGCAGGGGATGGAGTCGGCGTTTGCGGGTAATGAGGAACTGCGGCGGCCGCGGCCGGATCTGGCCGGGCTGAAGGCGGCGGAGCCGGCGCTGACGTCGATCGTGACGGCGCCGCCGGGGGTGGCACGGGGACCGTCGGCGGCGCAAGTTTCGGCGGTATAGGCAAGACCGTACCCCAGCAGACGCGCATGGCACGGCGGCGGACTCGGGCATAATCCCCCCGCCCGCCGGCCTGGCCCGGCTTTGAAAAGACACCGCTCATGCGCGCTCTGCCCCACGCCCTTCTCGCCTGCGCCCTGCTGGGCGCCGCTTTCACCGCCCAGGCCGGTGATGTCGACAAAAGCAGCTGCACCTACAAAGGCATTCCGCTGCGCGGCAAGATCAAGATCGTCAGCGCGTTTCCCGACATCCGCGTCAAAGTGGTCGACGCCTTCGCCGATATCCGGGTGAAGAAAGTCAGCGCCTTCGCCGACCGCTGCGGCGAATGGAAGATCGTCGATGCCTTCCCGGACTTCAAGATCCAGTTCGTGGACGCGTTCCCCGACGTGACGGTCAAGTGGGTGGACGCGTTTCCGGGCACCGACTGACGCAGGGCCGCCGCGTCAGCGCTGGCCGGCAGCCCGGGGCGGCGCGCAGCAGTGGGCGGTGTCGATCACGCGGTCGCGGCAGGCCGCCAGCTTGGGGGGATTCCTGCACAACAGCGCGCTGGCCGGCAACGTGAACTGGAAGCCCCCATCGAGCATGCACAGCTGCGCGGCGGCGATATCGTTGAGCAGCATGTCGTCGCCCGGCTCGATCACCGAGGCGTAGCCGCACGCCCGCATGGCTTGCTGCACGCGCTGCGCGTCGGCGTCCGGCCGGGTCCATTGTTCATAGGCGGGCGGACGTTGCCGTGACCCCGCCGCCGCGGCGCCGTCGGTTGCCGGGCAGGCCGCCAGATGGGGATGGGCGTCACAGTAGGTGTGGCGCTCCTGGTAGGCGAAGCCCTTGCCGAGCATGCACTGCTCACCCCGCGCATAGTCGTTGTTGGTGATGGTCGTGCCGTCGACATGGCTGGCGCTGGGAAAGCCGCAGCCGAGCAGCGCGTCACGCACGCCTTGCTGATCGACGCCGGCCTTGGCCCACAGGGCGTACAGCGGCGGCGGGGGCTGCATCGGCCGGCCATTGATGCAAGCGCTCAAGCCCAGGCATAGCAGCGCCGTCAGCGGGCGCAACAGGCGCGCGCGGTCACTCGCGGCGCATTGCTGGCACGCGGTTCGAGGGGTGGTACGCCAAGCGTGCAATGCCGGTCGTTCCCGCCTCATATTCCCCCCATCGACGTTGCCAAGATTCAAGCTTCAGGCGAGGCCTAATGCTGTGTCCTCCCCTGCTGTCCTTGAGCTGCGACGACGCCCCGGTCAGCTGGGCCAACCGCTAAGCCATTGAAATAATTCAAAGCAATTAACGAAAGGCATTGGAAATTTTGAATTAAAAACCTTGGAAGATTAAGCTATCTGCATGACCATCTGGTCGTACCAAGCCCCTGCATCTTCCACCGGCTTAAACAAGGAATACATATCCAGAATGGATCCACCCGCGTCACAATTTCGTGTGGCTGAATATATCCCCGCGCCTTTCTAGATCGCCCTTATCGATTCAAAGAATTTTCAATCTCCAACATCAGCCCTGTAGAATTTTTTCCTCGACGCAGCAAATCTCAGCACAGCACATTTCATTGATCAAACATCAGCAAAATGCGCCATCCAGCATACTCATTCTCGCGCCAGCTCAAGAAAACTGAACGAAGGGCACCAAACCACGCTAGTCCAGATAATTTTCCAATTGGGCTGCTCATAAAATCTCGCACAGCACCACCGCCGCCAACTACCGGGCGGTCATACTGAAGGGTGACAGGACTACCTTTTCGTCCTAACTGACGCTTCTTTCTTTCTCGGCTATTGTACTGTTGTAGCAACCCACGTTGATTGGGCAGTTATCCGTTCCGTCTTCTGCTTTCCAGCAAAACCTCCCATCAATCGAATCGCTTGCCCGAGAGCCTTTCGCCAAAACCAGTGGCACGCACGCAGCCTCAACTCTAATTTAATAACAAAACCATTCAAACCCAATAATCACAACGCAACATGACAGCAATTCCTAAAAAAATTACTCCATCTAGCGGATTTCCCATCAGGCCGAGTCATTGCACGTGCGAAGATTCTATCTAGTTTAAAAAAAGCGACACGTTCGTAAAATCTACTCGACCTCTACTACTTCAGGCACCGAGGCAGCAGCCTTTTGCCAGTTTTTAAGCCACGAAACGAGGTTTTTGACAGTAATGACCTCAACGGTAGTTTCATCACGAATGCTCTCGAGTTGCGGAATGCGAGTACGACTGACCGCAATAGCTCCGTCCGTCTTGCCAGAGCTGACCAAACCTTCCAATGACTTTAACGTTCCGGCGAGAAACGCAGTGGATGGCGTCGCTCGCCATGACATCGTCTCAATCGCCACGGTCTTCCCCCCCCCCATCTGCACAAGAAAATCTGGCCTGAATCGCCCCCCTAAGTCACGAACAACTTCGTATTCCAGACCGAGCAATCGCAAAATACCGCTCACTTCTTGAGAAAGTTGGGCACGTTCTTGAGTAGTAGCCCTCTCGGCATCGTTTGGCGCTTCTCGTGCTTTCTTCACAATCGAAATCGCAAGCACTGCAACCATACTTACTACGAAAACCAATCCGATAGGAATAAACTGCTCGAAATCTGTCGGCCCCTCATCACCAGAATCTCTTTTCAACACCAAGAGCAAAGATACCAATGCTCCGCTTAGCGACGCAAGAATCGAAAGCACTGTCGCCAATCGCTTCTGGCGCTGATAACCCGCAGAAAATGCGAGGGGATCGCCGGGTGATTTCCTGCGGCTATCCAGTTCATCAAAGGCCTGGGAAATCCTAGCCTCAATCTCCAATCGTTTTTCAGGAGCTATGAAGTCATTATCAAAGACTTCAGCGAAAACTTGGTTCAACACCTGCTCGTTGGGATATAGGTCCCCCACCGTCACTCGATGTTCGTGAGCCTTACCCTCAATCAGGCGATTAATCTCTTCCACCTTCGGCAAATAGTCCTCTAGGACAAGCCGGCGAAGCAATGCCTTATAGATAGAACGATTGGCGGATCTGATTCTCTCATTTCGAGCCCCGATCGTCTGACGATATCCGATCAAGAAAAAAACAACGGAAAACGCCACGCCGATCCCGGTCTGAATATATCCCTCCAAGACAGCCTCTCAAAATATATTTAAAGTTATTAATTACAACTCACATTAAAGCACACCTTACGAGATTACATCAACACGTACCGCATCGCATGGCGCGTGCCTCTTAGCTCAAAAGAATAACCTAATATTCTTTTCCTGACTCGCGGTTCAGATTCGGGTTATATCCGCCGCTATAGCCAGAACGACACTCAGAAGGAAGACAAGATGACATGCGATTTACGATCAAACCGGCTTGTGCAAAAAGACCGAACAATGTCGCTCGCATCACATGAGTCCGCACAGCACCATCGAGATGCGCTTACGAACTGCTGACGTGCCCCCCCAGAACGATACCTGACTTACTGGATGGATCGGCAGCATAGAAAAAGTGAACCCGTCAACTAGTTGACCGTCATGCGGGACATGCGCCAATGAGTAGCCCCCCCCAAGCTGGCGGCGGGCCGGACCAGGGTAATCCCGTAAGTCGTTGAAATAACGCGAAGTAATGACAGGGCATAAGGAAATCCCGATTAGGGAATTTGCCTAGCTTTAATACACAACCCTTTGATTTTATTAATCTTTTTGCAGACGCCCATTGCCCAAATTTGGCTTGTCCTGCACAGTCGAGTACAGCAAACTACCCCAAAATTACCCCACCAGCCGCCGCCTTCCAGGATGGCCACCATCTCAGAAGTGCGGCCAGGAGCCAAGCATGTGCGGCCGAATCGTCCAGAAGTCAGGCCCCATGGACTACGTGGAGCGCCTGTTCCCCAATCCCCGCCGGATCTTCTCCGACCCGGCCGGGCCGGACTACAACATCCCGCCCGGCAGGCAGCCGCTGGCAATGCACCAGCTTGCGGGCGAGTTCGAAGTCGAACGCCTGCCATGGGGATGGCGCCCCAGCAATTCCAAGCACCTGATGTCGAATGCCCGCCTGGACAAGATCCTGGCCGGCGCATGGCCGTGGAAGATGCTCATCGGGCGCGGGCGGATCCTCGTACCGGCGGATGGCTGGTACGAATGGAAGCCGCTTGCCGACAGCACCAAACCTCCCAAACAACCCTACTTCATTCACTCGAAAGACGATGCCCCGCTGTTCTTCGCAGGCCTGAGCGACTGGAAGCCAGGCGCCGAGAAAGACGAGGCTCACGGCTTTGCTATCGTCACCAACGACGCGGCGGGCGGGATGATCGACCTCCACGACCGCCGGCCGGTGGCACTGCCTCCCGACCTGGCGCTGCAATGGATGGCCCCCGACCTACCCGCCGCGCAGGCGGTGGCCCTGCTCTCGCAAGGACTCCCCGAAACCGCCTTCAGCTGGCACCCCGTGCGCCAGGAAGTGGGCAACTCCAAGTACAAGCTTCCCGACGCCGTCGAACCTGTCGATCCTATGACACCGGCTTGACCTTCTCATAGAGCGTAATCGCGGCGGCCAGGGACGGCTCCATCCCGTGGCGTGTGCCGTTCGCGGCCCACACCTCATATTGCCAGCGGTTCTGTGCGAACACCCGGCAGATATTCCAGCCGCCAGGCCCTGCCCAGTAGTATTCGTCACGCTGCTGCCAGTCCGTCACATCTGCCATGTTCCGTCCCCTAGAGGCCAAAATCGGGGCCTAATTGCACCGCTTTGATGGCGAATTATACTGGATATACGTACAGTATTTTTCGAGCAAGACCGTGCAATTCCAGTGCAGCGTCCTCAGGACCCATCACCTCGGCGAACGCCGCCGAGACAACGATCCAGGCCAGCCCGTCGTGGGCACGGTCCGGATGTATTCCATGCCCCACGACGGGCTAAATCGCCAAGTACCCCGCCTGACCATGGAAAGCCTGGCCAAGTTCGGCGCAAGGATCCCAAGCGCGATCCCGGACTTGCTTGACCCCCAACTGCTCACCTTCAATTCCGACCGCGGCATGATGGTCTGTGGCTTCGAAGAAATCGCCGGCGTGCGCTACTACCAGGGCTGGTGGATGCAGTGGGTCGATGAGAGGCAGGTGCCCTAGTGTTGTATCACCATTGTGCCCAGCGCCCTCCCTTCGGTATAACGGATTGCTCCATCAGCTACTTTTGGAGGACACCGCGATGAAGTGCGAAGACATCCAAAAGCTCGGCGCGCGTGCCGCCCGCAATGGACTAACGCTACTGGACTGCCCCTATTTCAAGTCAGCCGCAAGGCCGGACCAAACAGCGGAAGCCCTAGCGGAATGGCGGCATAACGTCGAAGCGTGGGAAGCAGGCTTTCGGTCAGAGGTGCGGCGACGCCCGCGCGTGGCAGCCGAGACGAGCGGACCAATCTCAAGCGCGACCCGCCGCTGATCGGTCGACCGCGCCATCCTCTTCCTGCCCGACGACGCAAAGCCGATTTCCGCGACAAGTTAACGCATGTACATTTCTACGGCCGACGGAGAGGGTGGAACTCCGCGGCCAACCGCCCGGCCACGCGTCTTCTTCGCCGTGGGGCGCGGGCGGACCTCGATATCACCGGGGCCGCGTGGCAACCCCAACCTGAGCGTTCTCACCGCATTGATGGAACGGCCAGCCAGCCCGTGATAGATTTCTCACGCTCGCGGTGCCCATGCCGGCCGCCGCCGAGCATTCGCCCCAGCCCCCTCACGGGTTGGGGCGTTTTCACTTAGGGCGCGCGCTACCTGGGGCGGTGGTGTAACAAGTAGGTGTCGCACCAAGCTTGGGCACTTGACCCGATTCGAGTAACATTCTGCAAATACTGCAGACCTCTCCCCGAAAACAAGAGCGCAACAAAAAATGCCGGTAGAAATCTCGTTACCACGAATGATGACATCCCAGAATCTGGAGCCGATCCTGGCTCAGATGCAGCAAGTTATCGCTTGCGACGATGCTCTCATTGTGGACTGCAGCGAGCTTACCTTTATCGACCCTTTTGGATTGACCGTATTTGCCAGTGCGCTCGAGTCCGTTCAGTCGGCGGGCCGCTCGATTCGCTTCGAATTCTTGGGCGAGAAGTTGCGCAGCTATCTGCAACGGATGGATTTTTTTAAGCACTTTGACATAGACGGCGTGAACCTCGGCGCACAAGTGCGTCACAGCCCCAAAGGCAAAATGTGCGAACTGACCAGGATCGCGCGAGAGGAAGACGCGGAGGAAGCGCTGGAGCTGTTGGCTTGGGCAGTAACGGGTACGTTGGGTGGCGGAGAAAAGCCGGATGATGAGCCGACCGTGAATGCTTTTGAGCTTTTCGTACCTATCAAATATGCGCTGAGCGAGCTGGTGGGTAATGCCGTGACCCACGCGAAGCGACAAGGATATGGCCATGCCTCCGTCTGGGTCGCGGCCCAGTACTACCCGGCTTCCGGCATTGTTCAGATTGCAGTGACGGATAACGGTTGTGGATTTCTCGAAACCCTGCGATTCCATAAATCGTTGACGGAACAAACCCATGTGGCTGCTATCGCGGCAGCGCTCATCCCTCGAGTCAGTTGTAACAGGGGGGTGGTGCCGTTCGGTGAACCAGAGAATCAGGGTGTGGGCCTCACGACAACAGCCCGCATCTCAAAGAAGGCACACGGGGGCATCTTGATTTTTAGCGGTAACGGCGTTCATTCGGACGGGGCCGGTAGCCGACAAAAGCGATGGCAGCGCCGCCGTTCGATCGGCCCACATTGGCAGGGAGTAGGCGTAGTCATAGACTTGTCACGAGAAAAGTTGGCGAGCATCAAGATCCACGAACTTCTCCCCGACGACGAACCCACCCTACCAAACGGGGATGGCCCTGAAATCAATTTTGTGTAATATGAGTTGTTGGCGGCGCTCTCCGCCGCCCAATCCTTGCAGGGATACGCCATGGACATCTACCTGAAAGAGTTCAGCCGCAGCCCCGTGCTTGGTCAGCGCCACACAGCACGGCCCATACGCGACCACATCAACGCCGAACTGAAGGCCGGTCATCACGTGATGATCAACTTTCGCGGTATCGAGGTCACCCAATCCTTTGCCGACGAACTCGTCGGAGCCTTGGTGCTTGAGCATGGCCCCGAGGTAATCAGCCGTATTTCGTTCGCAGAATGCTCCGAGGCAAGCAAGGGGATTCTGGTCTTTGTGATCAGAGACCGTGTGCGGCAGCGCGCGATCGCAGCGAGCCAGTTAGCAACGACCGGCCCCTTCCCGTTCTCGCCACGCCCGATGCGTCATATCGCCTAATCAGGCCCTGTACGTCGAGTCGGCGAAGCCACCCCGGTTGGGGTGGCTTTTGTCATTCTGGGCCCGTGACAACTTGGTCCTGCAACTCACGATGCACCCGCTCGCATGTCAGTCCGGCGATGCGGGCACGGTCTGCAATGCCCGCAAGCGCTTCAGCTCGATCGACAGCGCGGCCGAACATGTAGGCGAGCAGATCGACGGCAGCGGCTCCTGACGGGCTTCCGTCGGCAAGGGCGGGATCTCGGGTGACTGCGGCGCGAGCCAACGTGTTGGCGCGGGCACGCAGCCGGTCGCGCTCATCACGAGCGCCAACAGCATCAGCAGCCGCGGCAGCGGCCTGTTTCTGGGCATTATCACGGGCGATCTCCACGGCGGCCATGCGCCGCCTTTCTTCATTTCTGACTGACTCTACGGCGGCAACCGTAGCCTGGGCCTGAGCATCTCGTTCCTGAGCGTGGGCGGCGCGCAGGTCGGCCAACTGTGCGGAGTAGCGCCAGCCCTGCGCCGTCCAGGCAGCACTCCCCGCGGTAAACGCTCCGACCAGCGCCGCGGCGGCGTACCCTCGCCAGCCCACCAGCAGGCCGGCCACTTTCGCGCCGGCGGCCATCACGCTGCGGCCTTCCAGCCACGCGGCAGCTGAAAGTGGGGGCCGTCCTTGAGCGATTTCCAGTCCCCGCCCCACTCCACCGGCGTGCCCAGCTCGGCCGCGCAGGCCTTGACGACGTCGGCCAGTCGGCGAAATTGCTCCCAGTCGTTCCACGGGATCGCGCCACCGACCAGCGGCGCCAGGTCGACGGCGTGGCCATAGCCGTCCTGCTGCTGCAGGTGCAGACTGTTCTGCGTCTGGCTGGCGCCTTGGGCGACCAGCTCGCGCTGGCGTTCGGGCGTGCGCACACCCTCGACCACAGTGAAATCGACCGCGGTGCGTTGGATCGCCAGTTTGACGATTTCGACAAGTCGGGGGTGTACCCCGTCCAGGCGCTGCAGGCTGCGCGCCGAAAGGCTGAATGCGGACATGATGGCTCCTCGAAAAAGAAAAGCGCGCCTGAGGGCGCGCCGTGGTTGGATCAGGGGGTAGGCCTCAGGGACGGGCGCTGCGGGCGTGCTGGTCGGCCAGCGCGGCCAGGCGGTTACGGGCGCGGTACAGCAGGTCCAGCTGCGCGCGCTTCTCGTCGGCCGGGATGCTGGCCCGCTCGAGCGCCTTGATCTTGAGATTGACGTCCCGCAGCTGGCTGTCGGCAGCCTTGAACAGTGCACGCAGGCGCATCTGGTCGTCGCCGGCCAGCTCGCGGGCGCGCTCGAGGTCACCCAGCTCGCGCGCCTGTGAAAAGGCGGCGTAGACCTGGTTGACTTCGCGCTGCTCGTCATGGAAACGCTGGATGTACTTGCTCGAGCGCGGGTCGGATTCCTTCACGAAATCGCCCACCACGAACCAGTTATCCAGGCGGCTCAGGTCGCGGCGCGGATTCTCGGGCAGGCCCGACAGCGGCCTGGCCAGGTGATCGGACACGTTCAGCGTCTGAGTGCCCAACCAGCCGAAGTAGCCGCGCACCAGGTGTTCCAGGCGCTGCGGAGACAGGCCCAGCGCCTTGCCCAGCGCCACTGCCCCGGCCGAGGTCGACGCCGTGAAGCGATCGCCCGCCGGCAGGCGCTGCTGACCGACGCTGTCGATGTCGCGCTCGCGGAAGGCGTCGTAGTTGAACGCCGCTTCCATAGCCGGCTTGACCAGCTGCGGGACCGGGTTCATCGACAGCTGCTCGCTCAGGATGGCGCCGACCGTACGGCCGAAGTCCCGCAGGCGGAAATCGTCCCCGCCAAAGGCCAGCTCGGTGCCGCGCTCGACCACGCTGCCCAGGGCGCCGATCTCGAACGGCTTCGGGATGTAGACGAAGTGGTCCGTGCCCGGCAGCTTCGTAATCCAGAACGAATTGCGCGCCCAGTCGGGCAGCTGTTTGTAGTCGTCGTCGTCCTTCATGCCCAGGTACAGCAGCGCCGACGCCATCGCTACAGCACCCGTCACCGCGGCGAACCGGGCAGGATCCGCGGCCGCGCCGCGGCCCAGCTTGTACATGCCCTGCAGGCGTGCGTTGAAGAATGGCACCACCTGCGACAGCATCCGCACGGCGGAGAACGTGCCGCCGGCGGTGAAGTCCATCAGGTCGCGGGCGGCGTAGCTGGCCTCGAGGTGGCTACGGCCGGCCTTGCGTGCCTGCTGGTAGATCGCCGCGCGGTTGATCGTCTCGGATCGGTCGCCGGTTTCCTGATACCAGTCGAAGGCCTTGCGCAGCGCGCGGCCCATGCCGGCCGGCGACGTGATGACGTCATCGGGATGGGCGCCCAGCTCGTCGACCAGCCGCTTCACATTGCGGGCGTTGCCGTCGTTGAAGGATCCGAAGCGCACCGCCCCGCCGCCAGCCATGAGCCGGCGCCAGGTGTCGCTCTCGGCCCCCGTCGCCTTCCAGCCTTCGACCAGGTTGCGCAGCGGGTTCGTGGACAGGTTGCTGTCGATCGCCATCGCTTGGATCGTGTCGCGCAGCAGGTTGCGCACGCGGAAGGTCGGGCTGATGGTCACCCCCACGGTCAGCGCGTGCTTGAACTTGCGCGCCGCCTTGGTGAACGGGTCATTGGAGCCGACATAGTGCAAGGCCGTCAGGGCGTTCAGCACCAGGGGATCGGACACCTGGTAGTGCCGCTCCTGGCCGGCGAACATCGCGCGCACGCTGCCGCGCTCGGCCTGGCGCACGCGCGTGGCGATACCCAGCTTTTCCGCCTCCTGCAGCGCGCCCTGCGCGGCCAGATTCTTCATGCTGGCCGACAGCAGATGCGACCAATTCGACACCGTGTTGGCGACCAGGTCGCCCAGCTTGTCCGTGCCGCCCTTGAGGCGCTTGTATGCGTGCTGGCCCACCAAGCCGCCGATCTGGCCGGGCCCCATGGTGCCGGTGGCGTCGTCCTCCATCACCCGGTAAAACGGCACATAGAACTCGCTCTCCCACAGCTTGCGCGAGCTGGGATCGACCAGGCCGGCCTCCTGCGCCACGTCCAGGACGGAGCGCTGCAGCTCGTTGAACTGGGCCAGGGCTTCGCGGTAGACGGTGGCGCGATCGCGGCCGTCGGCCATCTTGCCCTGAGCCAGGCGCTTGCCGGCCTCGATATCGTCGGGCGTGAAAAGCCGCTCGCGCGACGCGGGCTCGGCCATGGCACCGGGCCACTTCGCCGCCTCGGCGCGCGCCGCTGCCTCGTTTGCAAAGCGCTCGGTGACGCCGTTGTCGAACCGCACCTGCCATTCGGCAGCCAGGCGCTCGGCCCGGTTGGCGGCGATCCAGGCCATGAAATGGTCGTGTTCGCCGTTCAAGCCGGCCAGGATTTCCGCCAGGCCCTTGCCGCCGGCGGTGTCGAGCGCGCCGTCCTGCAGCTTGACCGCACCGTGTCGCACCAGGTACTCGGCAGCGCCGTCGGCGCCCTTGGATAGGCGCGCCTGCATGTAGGCGGTGGCGCTGATCCCCTTGAGGGGCGCGAACTGGTCGAAAATCCCCTGCACCAGCTTCGCCTGCCAGCGATCGGACGCCTTGGCCAGGCGCGCCTTGATGGGTTCCTGCTCCGCCCACGCGCCGATCTTGCCCAGGAACTTGTTGCGCTGGCGCCGCTCGATGTCCGACAGCGTCTCGCCGGGGCGCTCGACCTTGGCGCCGCGTTTGGGCTCTCGGGCCGCACCCGGCTGCGCCGGCGGCGCGCCGGCGGTGGCCGCGGCCGCGCGCGATTCCATGGGCCCAGAAGTACGAAGCCCCGCGGCGGGCGGGGCTTCTTTGTGGCGGCGGCGCGACTCGAGCGCGCCAGGGTCGAACACCCAGCCGGCCCGTCCCTCCCTGTTGACGATCGCCGCGATATCTTCTACCGTAAAGGCTCGCCCTGACGGCGTCCGATCTGCGCCCGCTTTGGAAGCGGGAGTGCTTACGGCGGACGTGTTGTCGGGGCGCTTTGCTTCCACCACGTCGGAAAGATCGTGGTCGTAGAACAGGTGACCGTTGGCGTTTTCCTTCACGACCAGCCGCGCCAGATAGTCCTGGCCAGCGATCTCCACGGGCGCATACAGCGTGTGCACCTGGCTTGTGAATGGGTCACGCTGCTTATTGCGATTGGCCTCCGAATGGCCCAGGATGGCCTGTTCGATCAAGCCCGGCAATGCCACCATGGACTGGACCTTGCTGATGCGGGCGCTGCGTGACAGCGATTCCTTGATGCCGCGTTGGCTGACCTGCACTTCCCAGCCGGTCGCCCGGTTCACGAAATTTTTCCCTTTCAGGTTCTCCGCCGCCCAGGCACGCGCAGCGTCGCGCAGCTCCTTGGCGCCCAGCTCGGCCGCGCCCAGCTCCTCGCCGGTCAGCACCGTCACGGCGGCGCCGGAGGTGTCCGCCCCGCGGCTGGCCGCCATCGAGGCGGCGGCTTCCTGCATGCCGGCGCTCACTCGCGCCGCCGGCGCACGCTGCAAGAACCGGCCGGCGTCGACGACCATCTTGCGGATGTCGGCGTTGTTCAACTGCAGGTTCAGGCCCAGCCGCCGCAGCGCGGCGCGGATCATGCCGTAGAGACGTTCCAGGAACACCGGGCGCTTGCCCTGCTCGGCCATGCGCGCCAGGACTTCGCGGGCGCGGTTGGCGGCCGAATAGTCCGGGTAGCGCGCCGTCACCGCTTCGAAGGTGGCGTAATGCGCATGGTCCGGGCCCGCGTCGCGCGGGATGTGCACGCCATCCGGCGCGCGAGCCAGGCGGCGCACGTCGGCCAGCACGTCGCGGAAGCGATCGCCCAGCAGCGCTTCGACGCCGAAGTGGCCGACCACCTCATGCGCCAGCACCTGCTGCAGGCGCTCCGCCGTGGGCAGGTTTTCCGCCACCAGGTAGATCCGGCCGCCGTCACCCGCCGGGTAGTAGGCTCCCTCGGCCATCGCGGACGGTTTCGCCCCCTCGGGAATCTGGTCGACGCGCTCCACCACCGACACGCGCAGGCCTGCGGCGCCCGGCAACTTGCCCATGAAGTCGGCAGCCAGTCGCCGCGCCTCGGCGGGGTCGACACCGTCGCCGCCGTCGCCCCGACTCTCCAGGCCAATCCGGCCATCCTCACCGGGCACCTGCTCCACCGTCTGGAAAAAGCGATCGAACGCCGCCCGGATCTGCGGGATCTCTGCGGCGGTCGGGTACGGGTAGGCCAGCTCGTCGCCGAAGGCCTTCTCCGGCACCACGTTGGCCAGATAGTCGTTGGCGGCGCCCTGGTCGGCCAGCTTGGCGATCACATAGCTCTCGAACGCCCGCGCGGACAGCTCGCGGCCGGTGGACCAGTAGTCTTTCGCCTTGCGCTCATCCAGCTTGCGCGACCGCTCTCGCATGCCGATCAGGCCGATCGTCTGCTTGAGCGCCCCGAAGGCCTCGGCCATCGCGGGCCGGATGCCGGCGGTAGTGGCCCCGGATTCTGAGGCGTAGCCCGCCGACGTGCCGCCGCGGCGGGAGAAATAATTGTCCAGGCCATGCCACCATTCATGCGCGAGCGACCCCGCGCCGCGCTTCTTCGTAAGGTTGATCACGACCTGGCCGGGCTCATAGTGCGCCATGGGGGCATCCTTGCCGCCGGCGCCGCGCGCGCCGAAGGCCAGGCCCAGCTCGCCATTGAGCGACAGCGCGCGCGCCGGCACGCCGATGACACCAGCCAGATCCATCAGGGCATCGTAGGCTTCGTTCAGATCCGCCTGGCGGCGGCCGCCCTCCACATAGTTGCCGAACTGCACCCCACGAAAGCCGAAGGCATCGCTGAACTGCGCCGGCGTCACGTCACCACCATCCCGGTGGTCCACGCCCACCCGCGGCGCGTTCGTCTCGCGCCGGTGCGCCGGGACGTCCTTCAGCTCGTCCAGCCGTTGGGTCAGCAGCTCCTTGTTCTCGGCCAGGTAGGCGCGGGCGGCCTTGACGTCATCGAAGTGCTGCAGGTCGATGTAGGTCCGGCCGACCTTCTTGCCGATGTAAAAGCCAGGCATGCGCGGGCGCGAGTAGATATCGAATCGCACCTCACGCGCCGGCGCCGGCTCGCCGGCCAGCTTGTCCAGCTCGCGCTTGAAGTCGGCGATGGCCGCCGCGGCGCTGTCGCCCTTGGCGGCGATCTGCGGCCAGTTGCCCATGCCGGTGGACGCCTTGCGCTCTACCGTCCAGATCCGGCGCGGCGCCTCGAACCTCTCGCCGGCAAAAACGCTGTAGTCCGCCGCCCGCAGGGACACGCCGCGCAGGGATCGGTCATGGCCCACGGCCTCGTACAGCTGGGCCCGCCCGTAGACGTCGCGCAGATCCTGCGACTTGTCCAGGATGGCGCGCACATCGGCGCCCTTGATCCTGCCCCCCAGTAGCTCTCCGGAGAATTCGCGCAGCCGTTGCACCTGGTCGGCCCAGCCCTTGAGCTTCCACCCCTTGCGCGGCTTGCTGGGAACCTCGTCGCGGCTGGCGTGCACCAGCGCCACCAGGAACGGGTCGGCGCCGTCCTCGAGGAGCTTGCCGTAGTTCGGCTCCGGCCACGTCTCGGCCAGGGCGTGATCGCGGATCGGCAACGCCTCGGCCTGGCGCATGCGCTCGGCGTACTGCTCGGCATAGTGTTTGCGGGCGCCCTGCAGCGTCTCGCCGAAATCTTCGATGCGGCCACCAGGACGGGCGGTCGGCTCGCTTGCCGCGGCGGGGGCTTCCGGGGCCGGTGCCAGTTCCTGCTGGCCCCGCGCTGCGGCTTGGTCGGCCGCCCGGTCGCTGCCGGTCAGGACAAAATCGTCGCGCGCGGCATCAGCTGCGCCGCGCTGGTCGGCCTCTCGGGCCTCGATGGTGGCTTGTTGCTGCTGGACGGCCTGCTGATTGGCTGCCGCCCGGAGCCCGTCAGGCGTCGGGCTTTCGAGGGTCAGTCCTTGCGGGCCGCCTTGGCGATCACCTCCTGCGCCTGCTCCATCGCCTCCCGCTCCTGGCTGTTGCGCAGGGCGCCGAGGATCGCCATCGTCCCGCCGACCAAGCGCCGCTGCTTGGGACTTAACGGCTTGCTCGAATGCTCCGGCGTCTCCGTCGGCTTGGATTGAGGCTCGCTCGATGATGGCTTCTTGGGTAGGGGCATCGGTAATTCCTTGCTCGCTCAGGTAGACCGCGGCATCGAATTGCGCCGCCAGCTCCTGCATGGTCGTATCGGCCGGCATGGCGTCGATCGCGCCAAAAAGATCCTCGGCCAGCTTGTTTTTATCCTTGGCATCGCTGAACCGTTCGGCCTGGCGTTCAGCATACGCGCGGCGCGCCGCCTCGTCCATCTGCTCGAGCGAATAGACCGCCTCGCCCTCCAGCGCCTCGCGCACGCGATCCATAGCCGTGCCCGCGAGGTCGACGGTGTCGCCCTCCATCGGCAGGTAGCCGGCCTGCTGCATGGCTTCCACCAGGCGGTCGGCGTCCATGCCACCCTGGCGGAACAGGCCGGGCGCCCGGCGGTTGGCCAGGTGGGCGCGATCGCCGTAGATATCGGCTGCCAACTCGGGGCGGATGCCGCCGGCCTGGCGCACCACCTGCAGGAAGTCGCGCCGCGCGCCGCGCGCGAAGTCGGCCGCAGAAGGTGCCGGCGCCTCTCGCGGGGGTTGGCCAGTGCGCGGCCGCGCCACAAAACCGCCATCCGCCGGTTCGACGTCGGCATTCCCGTGCAGCGTGGCGGCGCGCTGGGCCGCGCCGCGAGTCAGGAAGGGGCGGCCGCCCTTGGCGGTAATGTCGGGCTCGGCCACCAACGTACCCAGGCCGGATTCCGACGCGGGCTTCGTCGTGTCGCCTTCGTTGATCCAGCGCTTGAACGTGGGCACGTCCATCTGGGTGATCTTGCCCATGCCACGCCAGTCCGGCGTGTAGCTGTCGCGGTAGGCGCGCTCGGCGTCCTCGCGGGTGTCGTAGCCCAGCATCACCTTCGATTCGTCGAAGCGGCCGCCAGCAGGATCGACCTGGTCAATAACGAACACCGGGCCGGCGAAATCGGACGTGGTGCCCGGGCGAACGAATACGTCCACCTGGTCGCCGTCGGCGCCCTGAGTCCGGCGGATGTAACCATAGTGGCCGGCCATCCGGTTGGCCCAACTGGTGCCGTCGGGGGACGTGCCGTGGCGCTCCGACCCCTCGGGATTCTCGATGGAGATATCCATGCCGGCGATGCGCGTGCGTCCGACCTTGTAGTTGCCGGCATCCTTCTGGGCGTCGGTCGGCTCGGGGCGGTCGTTCGTCGGCGACGTGGCCGCCTCGTGAGCTGCGGCGTCGGTTGCAGCGCCAGGATGGCGCACGCCGGCGGCCACCACATCGGGCGTCATGCCCATGACCGCCTGGCGCGCCAGCTCGGCGTCACGCTGGCCGGCGGTGGCCGCCTTGCCCTCGCCGTCGACCTGATAGACCGGGGCCGGCAACGCGCGCCGCACCGGCGCACCGGACAGCGCGGCGCTTACCGCTGCCTCCAGCTGCGCCGCGTTGTAAGGCTGCATGGCGTTCTCGTGGCGGATGATGGCGGCCGTCAACCCGGTCAGCGTCGCCGGGTCGCTCAGATCCAGCTGCTGGTTGGGCTCCACGCCCAGCGCGCGTGCCACCTGGCCCACATATGCGCCGGTGTCGTTTTCAGACGGCGGCGCCCACCGGTTCAGGATGCCTTGCACAGTGTCCAGACCGTGCTGGCGCTGGTAGGTCAGCAGGTTCATCCCGATCGCGCGGATACCATCCTCCGGCGTGGCGAAGGTGGCAAAGCGCGGATCGTTGCCCTCGACTTCACCTTGAAAGCCGGCGCCCTTCTGGATGTTGCCGGGGTTGTTGTTGCGGATCCCGCGCGGCGCGTTGGCGGGCATGCGCCACGAGTCGCGCGCGACGAAGCCCTCGCCAGCGGCGTACCCGTCCGGCGCCGGCAATGCCGCGCGCTGGATTGGTCCGTCCAGGACGGGAAAGGCCTCCGGCCCCTCGAGCGCCGCCGGGCCGCCCATGGCCTCGCGCAGCGAGTTGCCGGGCATGGGCTCGGCGAACAGTTCAGACAGCCGCACGAAGCGGCCGCGCCCGTCAGCCGTCCGGATTCTGGCCAACTGCTCGCCGCCGGCGCGCGCGGTCGCGGCGTTGCTCTCCACGCCCAGAAACTCGACGGGCAGCTCGCGGCCGTTCTGCCGCAGGTAGACCTGCTGCCGCGGCGCGAAGCCTGCGGCCTGGCCGTCTGCATTCGCCGTGTGCGCGGCGTCCGGCGCGCCGTCGGTGCCGCCGCTGTCCGCTGCTGCCGTCGGCGCGGCGCCAACGGCCTGCTGGTCGACCGCCGCCCCAGGCCGCACGATGAACCCGTTTTCGTAGCGCAGCACCTGCGCGCCCTCGCCCAGCTCCTCGGCCCGCTGGCGCGCGGCGCTGGCCGTCACGAACGGCTTGCCGCTGGCGTGCATCACGTCGCCCGCCTGGAGGCTCGGCGCCGAAGGCACGCCACGGTGGCGCACGCCTTCGGTTGCGCCATGCACAGCGCCCGGCCCCATGCCTGCGACGAAGCCCAGCGCCGCGTTGCCGAAAGACCCGGCCATCGGGTCCAGCGCCATGCCCGCGCCGGCGTTGATACCCTTCTGGGTGGCGTACCCCTCGCCGACCTCCTGGACGGCTTCCTCGGTGCCGGCCAAAGCGGCCTTGCCCAGGGTCTGCGCCACCACGCCGCGATCGCCAAGCACGCGGCCCGCCGGCGACAAGATCCGGCCGGTCGCCGCGCCGCCGACCGCGGACACCGGCAGCGTGCGCACAAATGCGGCATTCTCGGCGTCGGCGCGCACGCGAGCGCGCGCTTCCTCCGACGTCACGCCCTGCGCGATCAGATCTCGATATGCGGACGATGCGGCGGCCAGTTGCTGGTCGTCCAGGCCGTCGATCGTTTCTCGCACCTGCTCGATCGCATTACCGCCGCCCATGGCGCCGCCAGCAGCAGCGCCTGCGGCCATGCGGGCCCCGACCCCCAAGGGGCCGGCCGCCACCGACGCGAGGACGGGCAGCGCGCTGGAACCGCCGGCGTTCAACGCCTGCAGGGCCAAGCCCGATGCTGACGGGTCACGGCCCAGCGTCCAAGTTTCCGGCTTGTCCAGGTCGCCGCCCGGTTGCGAGTCGGCCTCACGGCGCTTCGCCTCTTCCGTGCGCGAGTCCAGCACGCGTTCGCCCAGGCGATGCGTTGCATCCGCCGCCCCCTCCAGGGGGTTGGTGGGGATTTCCAGGCCAGCATCAAAGGCCTGGTTCACCGCCGTCACGCCGACACGGCCCAGGCCTTCGGCAACCTTCCCCACGCCGCGCACGGCACTGCCGGCGCCCTTGATCGCGCCGCCGGCGAGCGTCTTGGGGAAGTCGACGAACTCAATGCCGCCGCCATCCTGCTGCGGCCGCGTGTAGTCGGCCACGCGGAAAGTGAACGGCAAGGGCTTGCCGATGGCGCCCGCCGGCGCACCGGCGTCCGAAAACTGGACATCCAGGTCGGCGCGGACCTGGTCGCGGCGCGCGGCCACGTTGTCTTTGAACTCGATCCCGTCAGCGGGATTTTCAAAGTTTTCCATCTATTCCCTCTATTCTGCGGTGGTGCGGCCCATGGCGGCGCGCGTGAATTCGGATCCTTCGGTGGCGCGGGCCCAGCGCTCGGCCGCAGCCTGTTCGGCCACGCGGGCCAGCTCTACATCGCGCTCGGCCTGCTGCAGCTGCGCGGCGTGCCTCGCACGCGCCTCCTGGCCGGCTTTCAATCCGGGCGGGCTGGAGCGCAATTGGCGCACGAGGGCTTGTGCCTGGCGCAGCTCGGCGCGGGCGGTATCAAGCTGGGCCCCCTCTGCGCTGTCGGCCGCAGCTGCTCGGGGGTTGGCGGCAGCAGGCGCGGCGCGGCCGGCCGGCGCTGGCTTGGCCACACTCGGCACCGGCTGTGCTGGCCGAGATGCATCGGCCGGAGCGGCCGCGGCCGGCGCCGCCTGGCCTTCACCCTGAGCAGGCGCTGCCACCAGGCGCGCCCGGATTTGCTCCTGCACCGCCTTGGGCACGACGGACACCGGTAGGCGCACCAGCTGGCCCTCGTGCTCAACACCAAAGCCGAACTGTCGATCGCCCAGCCGGATAGGCGTGATTTCGGCGGTGCCGTCCTGCACCCGCTGGGCCAGCGCCGCCAGGTTCCCCGCCGTCAGTACCTCGCCGGCTGGCGTGCCGGCATTCAGGCGGTTGATGTTCTCGCCGGTGGCGATGATGCCGCTCACCAACTTGCGCTGGTCATCGCCCAGCCCGTCCAAGCTGTCCACCTTGAAAATGCGCATGACGTGGTTGGCGAAATCCTTGTCGGAGGTCGTCATCCTCGGCTTGCCGGCCTCGCTGCCCTGGGCGCCGACACGCAGGCCGCCCTGGCCGTCGGGCGTGTACAGCGTCTGGTCTTTCCCCAGAATGCGAGGCTTGGCCGCCTCCTCATCCTTGCGCAGCTGACTGGCCAGCACCTGCTCGCGGCGCTTCTGCTCGGCATCGAAAAGCAGCTTCGCCTGCTGCGCCACCATCGCTTGCTGCGCCTTCGGGTCGCTGATGCTGCGCACGAAGGTCTGCAACATGTTCTCGGTGATAGGCTGCTGCACCGGCTTGCCGGTCACGGTGTCCACGCCGACAAAGTCGTACACCGGCGCGCCTCCGGCCTGTTCACTACGGCGATTGATCGCCTTCACCTCGATGCCTCCCGGCATGAAGCGGTTCACGAAGGGGACATAGGCGTTCGGATCGCCGGTCAGCTGGTAGCGTCCCTGCGCCGCAGCAAAGGCCTGTTCTCGGTGCTGGCCGACATATTTCTCGCGATCTGCCAGCAGTTCCATGGCTCGGCCTGGCTCTCCCAGCTCCAGGGCTTTCCGATATGCCCGCGTCAGTCCGTCCGCGACCTCTCCGAAATCACCCGCCCCGAGGTAATCAACGGGCGAAGGACTTTTTTTTTGCGCCATTGCGGCCGATTGCCCGGCACTCGGCAGCCCGGCCTGGGTAGCGCCCAAGCCCGCCCCGCCCGTCGATACATCGGCCAGCCCCAACGACTGGGCGGTTGCCATGGCCGGCGCTACCGGAGCGCTGGTAGCGACAGGCTGCAGGCCTGGCCCGCCTCCCATCGCGTCCCCAGCAGCCACCGCCTGCGGTCCCTGCACCGGCTCCAGCCCCGCAGGTGCCTGCAGTTGGTCGCGGGTTCCTCCCATCGCCGCGGCAATCTCCCGGTTCACACGCTTCTGCCGGTCGGCCTCCTCACGTTCGCGCGCCCGATCCTTGGACACGTCATAAGCCTGGGCGATTGCCATCCCATTGCGCAGGCCATCGGCCAGGCCACCCGCAAAGCTTCCATTCATCGCCATCAGATCCTCTCCAGTCCAATCAGGCCGGCCGACAAGTCGCCCGACAACGCCGGCGGCAATGCACCGCCCCCTTCTTCCGCGGGCGCCGCAACGGGCGCCAGGCCGGGCTTGGCACGTCGCCGTTCCAGTCGATCCACCTTTTTCGCCAACGCCCGAATCGCGGCGTGGTGCTGCCCGCTCACACTGATCATGTCCAGGCCGACCCCGCCCGGGGCGACCTCGTCACCAAATTGCGCGTGCATGTCCTCGGCGTAGGGACCGACGTGCTCCCCACCATCCGCCACGCCGGCGCGATATTTCCACCGCTCTACCGGTACTTTCGTAAGGCCGGCCAGTGCCTCGTCGTCGTCCAGCGGTTCCCCGTCCTCTTTCAATTCCTTCGACGAGAACGCCATGGCGCCAGCCATCAGCCCCGTGCCCAACAGCGAACCGAGGCCAGCCTGACTGGCAGAGTTCGCGTTCTGCTGCATCTGCATCTGGTTGAGCCCCATTTGCCCCATGGAATTGAATGCACCGCTTGCAGTCCCCAGCAGTCCCTGCCCCGTCCCCGCGGCATTGCCCTGGGCCGACTGCGCCCCCATCACGCCAGTGGCGGAGTTCCCCGCCTGCAGGGCCGCCTGCGACGCCGC
Organism: Achromobacter xylosoxidans; assembly: GCF_001457475.1. NCBI lineage: Bacteria > Pseudomonadati > Pseudomonadota > Betaproteobacteria > Burkholderiales > Alcaligenaceae > Achromobacter > Achromobacter xylosoxidans. The sequence continues at coordinate 3,845,278 of NZ_LN831029.1, forward strand.
AATGCCGGTGCCGGTCTGGTTCCGGCCGAACTTCGCCGCGTTCTCGCGCAGGCTCATGCCCAGCAGCTTGGTGTCGTTGCGCTCCTTGTTGACCGCGCCGGCGGTGGCCAGCGCCCGCGCATTGGCCTGATCCGTCATGGCAGTGCTGCCCAGGCTGCTGGTGGGCGAAACGCCCATGCGAGCCATCTCGCGCGAGGTCTGCGCCTGCGTGTTGTCGAACTGCCGGCCCACGGTCGCCGCGGCCAGGCCTTCGCGCCGCGCGATCTCCTCCGGGCTGTCGTAATTCATGGCCTCCTCGGCCATCTTGTTCTCGATCGGCTGGAATACGGACTTGTACTGATTCCATTGATCGTCGCCGCGCTGCGCGTTCTTGGTGGCCTCGCCCAGCGCGTTGTTCAGCAGCCCCTGGTAGATCGGCGCAAACTGCTCGGTCAGCTGCTGATTCCATTCGAAATTGCGCTCGGCAAGATCCTGGGCGCGCATGCCGATCTGGGCATTGGCTTCCTGGGCCCGGCCGACGGCCGGATCCTGTTTCACTTCCGTGGACATGCAGCCCATTTCAGTCACCTCGTGCGGCCTTCTCGGCCTCCAGGTTGGTCAAGTACTCGGGGTACGGTTCAGCCAGCTGGCGCAGCTCCACCCCCACCGCGCGCGCCCAGTCCATGCCGCCCAGCAGCAGCGCGCAATGGGTCACCAGGTCGACATAGGAGGCGCGCAGGACATAGGCCGTCCGCTTGCCCGCCACGCCGCCCGCGCGCTCCAGATCCGTGGCGATCGTCCAGTTGGTCGAGGCGTTCGCCAGTACCGCGTTGAGGCTGGCGAAATTGGCCTGGTAGAACGCGTTGCGCGGCAGCACCACCAGCGCCTGGAACATGGCGCGGTTGATATCGGCGTCGCTGAGAATCCTGTCGCGGTCGACCAGGTCATCCCAGAAGTGCGCCACGTCGAACGCCGTGCGCAGGAAATCGACCGCGCTGGCGTTGCCGCGCATCCAGCGCAGCGCCATCGCCTGGTCAAAAAAAGGCGCGCTCATCGGCGCGCCTTCGTGGTCTTGGTGGGCTTGATCGCCCGTCTGCTAGTGGAGGGCACCTCGGCCTTGCGGGCATAGGCCGGATCGATGGCGCCGGCCTCGTCGGCCCCTTGCGCTGCCGCGGCCGGCGGCACCATGGAAGCGGCAGCCGACAACGCCTCGCTGCGGGCGGTCTCGACCGCCTGCTGCGCGACCTGCAGCAGGCTCATCACCAGGCCCATGGCCAGCTCCTGGGTGATGCGGTTCCCCACGTTGGAGAAGATGGCGTTTTCGATTTCCTTTTGCATGTCGTCCTTGCCAGCGGTTGGTTAGAGAATCCCGGCCACGTCGATGATCGACACCTGCGGGCTGGGTGCATACGAGATAAAGGTATTGGTGCGGGTTGGGCTCCAACCAAAGAAGCGCACACCGAACTGCGGGAAGCCCGCCCAGAAGCCGTTCGCGGTCGCCTGCAGCGCTTCGGCCATGAGGTAGGTTTCCCAGCCCGACACGCCGGGCAGCGAGTTGTAGCCCTGCCGGACAAAGGCCTGGTTGTAGGCATACTTGCCCGACACCAGCCCGCTATAGGTCCAGCCGTCCCGATATGCCAGCCGGTAAGCGCTGTAGTAGTCGGGAATGTTCACGCTGCCGATGACGTTCAGCGGACGCTGCGCCGCGGTGAAAATCTGCGAACCCGACTCGTTGAATGCATCCAGGTAACTCGGGGTTACTGGCCTGTCGAACACGTAATACTCGGCCGGCTTGTTGAACGCGAACTCCAGCGTGCCGCCCGAGAGATTGGCCCACGACAGATAGCAGGCCTCGCCCACCGGCCGGAAGAACAAGACGGGGTCTAGGGCCGCCACCGCTGCCGAATTGCTAGCTACGCCGGCGTGGCGCAGAAACATGTTGATGGACGAGCTGTCCACGATCAGCTCGCTGGCGCCGGAGAGCAGCTGAAAACCGGCAGCCATTCACCGCACCCCGTAGATGATGGTGGCGGTCGCCCTGTCGCCCGGCATGTCCTCCAGGAATTTCCACCGAAGGGTGATGCCGTCGCGCCAGACGAACGGCGCATTGACACTCGCCGGGCTGCCCTGCGGCAGGGTCGCAAACCACGGTTCACCGCCCTCTGCCAACCGGGCATCGGCGTGCGCCCCGTCCGACGTGCCGGTGGCGACCTTTCCGTATTGCCGACTGATCTTGCTCAGGTAGGACGTCAGGACGGCCCCGTTGGGCGCGTAGGTCTCGATGCCGGCCGGCATTACCAGATCCCCAGACGCACGCGCAGCACGTTGTTGGCGTCGAACACCAGCAGCAGGTTGTCGCGGATCTCCAGGCGCGCGCCGCTCACCGCCGTGCGCAGCAGGCCGATGGTGGCAGTGATTGCCGACAGGCTCGCCACATTGAGCTTGTCCGCCGTGATAGAGCCCGCGGCGATGCGCGCCGCGTTCAGCACGCCGGCTGTGATCTTGTCGGCGCTCAGGTTGGCGATCTTCGCGTTGGTGATCGCCGCGTCCTCGATGTTGGCCGTCTTGACGTAGGCGGTCGTGATGACGGCCAGGCGCGCGGACAGCGACGCCACCGTCAGCCGGTCCGCATTCAGGCTGTTCACCGCGATGCGATCGCCGCTCATCTCCCCGAACGTGACCTTGGCCGCCGACAGGTTGGCGATCTTGGCGTCGGTGATCGAAGCGTTGCCCAGCTTGGCGTTGGAGATGGAACCGTTGGCGACGTACAGGTCGCGGATGTAGATGCCGGCAGGCACCGGCACGCCGTTGATTTCCGTCGGCTCGGGGATCTCGTACAGCAGCGCCTTGGGGTCGCCGGCGGCCGACAGGACGTCGATCAGGTAGGCAGGGTCCAGCGAGACGGCGCCGGTCGTGCCGCCCACGGCATTGAACGGCCCCACCTTGCCGCCGACGGACACGAACCGCACCCAGTAGAAATAGGTGGTAGCGGTGGCGCCGCCTACCGGATCCGCATACACCCAGCCGGTGGACTGGCCGACGCTCTGCGCCTGCGCCTGGTTGTCGGTCGTGCCGCGGAAAACCTCCGCATAGCCGAAGTAGGCGAAGTTCGGCTTGTCCCATTCCAACACCACGGTGCCCAGGCCGGGCGTTGCCTTGAAGCCAGTCGGCGCCGGCGGGATGCCATCGACCAACGGCGGCGTGCTGGGCTGGAACGTGCCCCCCGGATTCTTGATGAGGATGGGCTTGCCATCGGCGCCGCGCATCGTGACGATGCCATTCTCGACCAGGTCGCCCCAGGTCACCGCCTTGTCGACCGCCTGCCCGCCCTTCCCGAAGCGCGTCGCCAGGGTCAGCCGCATTTGCTCGAGCGCGCGCGTCGCGGCCGGGTTATCGGGCAGCCGGGCGGACTCGATCGCCGGCAGGTCTGCGTAGCGCAGGCCGGATCGTGCAGAGGTCGCCATCGTCAGACCGCCGTGACGTTGCCCAGGACCGACGCCACGGTCACCTCGGAAATAGCCGCGGTGCCCTCGACGGTGAACTCGTAGCTGCGGGCGCGATAGTTACCGCGCAGCCGGAACGGGCGGCCGTTGGTCACTTGGTGCTGCAGCTCCACGTCCAGCGGCCCGCCGGACGTCTCGATCGTGGCCCGTAGCCGGAAAGTCACCGGGTAGGCGCCGGCCACCACCTGGGCGGCGCCGATGTTCTGGGCGCGCTCGAGGATGAACCGTTTGCTCACCCGGCGTATGGCCAGCGGCACCGAGCCACCGTCCCATTTGTGCACGTTGCCATCAGGCAGCGCCAGGAACAGCTCATCGCGCCGGCCGTCCGAGAACGAGGCCGTCGCATACACATCGGTACGGGTCAGCGACATGGCGCCGCGCGTCAGATCGAAAATCAGGCCGCCGCGCTCGGCGCCAGTGTCGAACCAGCAGAAGTAGCGGTTGTCGTGCACGCTGGCATGCATCGAGGCCGGCCGGTAGGCCTGCCACTGCGCCCGGGTCAGCAGCTCCTCAGTCACCACGCCCACGCCGCCCGCCTGGTCGACCATGACGAGGCCATCGGGAGAGGCGTAGACCACGCCGCCCTTGAACGCCCGGATAGTGCGCTTGGCGACGCACGGCTGGTTCCCATCCAGGCGCAGCGGCGTCAGGGTGACCGGATCCGCCTGGGTCGCCAGATAGGTGTCGCCCTTGGTGCACACGACCGTGGCCTGGCCCATGATGGCACCGCCCACGATCTCGTCCGCGACCGGCGAGTAGTACGGCCAGCCGAAGGGCTTGAACACCTCCGACCGGTACACCCGCTTGCCCGAAAACCCGATCATGAACCCGCCGGGGTGCGCCATCAGGCCGAACAGGTCCGCCGGCGGCGGCACCAGTGCGCGCTCGGGCAGCGCCTCGCCCAGCTCGGTGAAGTCGACCTTGTCGGAAAAGGTCACGGCGCCGGCCGGCACTTCTTTCCAGAATCGCAGCACGGCCGTGCCGGTGCCGTCGGTGGTGGAGATGTAAAGCCGCTTCAGCGTGATGTTGTATTCGCCGGCCGGCGGCCCCTCCATGTTGATCACGTTCAGGGTGTCATTGGTGGCAGCATTGAACGGGTCGCTCACCTCGTTGGGCGGCCCCTCCTCGCCCCAGGCCGACACGAAGGTGTACGCCAGCAGGCACGACTGGCGCTCCAGGCCCGAGGGCGGATCGGGCTGCAGGGCGACCGTCACCGTGGCCCGCGACGTCGGCGCCGGGATGCCCAGCCGATACCACGCGGACGGCATCTGGCCGTCGGTTGTAGCCATGGTCGAATCCGTCACCCGCGGCGGCTGGCCTGCCTCGGTGAAGTAGGTCCGCTCCTGCGCGTCGTCCGGAATGGCGCCGCGCGCCACATCGGTATCGTTCAGCCAGTGGAACCAGTAGCGCGAGTCGTCATCGATCGAGCGGCCGAAACGGTAGATCGCCAGCTTGGTGCCGACCTTGGCCAGGTCGGCGACTTTGGCCGGCGCCCGGTACGGCACCAGCGAGCCGCGCTGCAGACTGGCGTTCAGCACGTCCTGGCTGGCGCCGGCCGGCAACAGGTGCGGCTCAACCTTGGGCAGCATGCCGGTGAACGCCTTTTCCGCTTCCCGCATCGCTACCTCGCCCGCGCCGGCTTGGCGATGTTGGCGACGTTGCCGCGGGCCCGGAACACCAGGAAGGCCAGCAGCAGCGTCAGGCCCAGCTGCCACGGGCTGACCGCGCCCTGCCGCGCCAGCACATCGAGCGCCTGGCCGCCAGTCAGCACCACCATGAGATAGGCCACCACTGACATGCCCACGCGATACCGCGCGCCGCGGCGCTGGTAGCAGGCCAGGCGCAGGGCGGTGGCGAAATTGGCGACGACAAAAAGAAGGGCCACCAGATGGTGGCCCGTGACGGTACTGCCGAAGTCCCAAGGGTGCATGTCAGCCTCCCCGCTTCCAGAAGGTGAAATCGGCCGCCTCGATCTTCTTGATCGCCGTGATGGCGACGGTCACGGCCACCGCGGCCGCACCGAAGCCGGTCACCACGGTTTCCTGAATGCCGATCAGGCGGCCCAGCTCAGGCGCCGCGAAGTATCCGATCAGCCAAGACACCAGGCCGTAGACCAGGCGCTTGGCGACACCCAGCTCGTTGCTGTGCACGATGAACAAGGCGGCGCCGGCGAACGCGCCGATCAGCGCGCCGCCATCCACCCCGGGCAGCATTGCGCCGAAAAGCAGCGCCGAGGCCGTGGGCAATGCTGCGCTGATCGCGCTGGTAGGTTCAGCCATCATTTCTCCTGTGTGAGGTCTACCAGCTAGGCCTTGATGGCCGCGGCGAGACGGAACAGGTCATCCCGCTTCGCTTGAGTAAGGCCGAGGACGTCAGCCGCAGCGTTGAGCATGGCGCTGCCATGCTCGAATACCTGCAGTTCATCCCAGGCACGCCGGTAGTACGCCGGCGTCGTCGGATCGTTCAGTAACTCCTCGAAGGCTTCGAATAGGGTTCGCTCAGGGCGCCCCTCCGCAGGAAAGCGAGTAAGGCGCATCGCCTCGCGGCCCTGATAGCGCGAAACCGAGGCCGGAGGTCCTGCCGGCGGCTCGGGCATTTCCTCCAACGATGCGGGCACCAAGGTAAGCGGCGCATCGACTGGTCCGAACGGCGAACGGAATACATAGTGACCGGCCGAGTTATCTGCGATCACGTCGTCGTCGAACTGAAAGAAGCGGCCCGTTTCAGTGTCTTTGAAGGTGTGCATTATCGATACTCCCGCCAGCCGCTCAGGCTCGCATTAGTGGTGCTTGCCCGATATGTCGAACCTGCTGGAACCAGGATGCAGCCGGGCAAATTCGCCGAGCTATTCGGGTAATAGATCAAGCCGGCCGGGACTTCGTCTATGGCAAAGAACAAGTAGCCCGCTGCGGCGGTCGAAGTGGTATAGACCTGGACGAGGATTGGCCGCCCCGTCGTGTTCGTGTAGATCACACCCAAAGACCGCGAAGCCGCGACGTTCTGCCATGTCTGATTGACGCCAAAAACTTGGCCGCGCATAGTTTGAAATGCCGCATTGAGCGTCGCATAGTCGGTCGCCAGCTGCGCAGCGTCGGCCGCGCCAGGATTGGTGACGGCGCCGAAGGCCTGGATAGTCCATGCACCGGCGACGTTCTGCGGGTGCGTCTTGGTGCCCACACGCGGCACCCCACTGGGTCCGTTCTGGACCGGGGCATCGACCGTGCTGTACTGGCTGTTGGTCCCCTGCCCATACGGTACAGTGCCGTATGCCGTAGGGGAACCACTCTGTGAGGTCTTGATGTTGATGAGGTGACTGTGATTCTGGAACTGGTCCGGCTGAATCACACCCACTGGGGCTGCGTCCGTGCCGTCACCCGAGAGGAACACGCGCCCGAGGGAGCCGACGGAGTGGCCGTTCAGGTCGGGCACCCGGATGGTGGTCGAACCGTCACCGGTGGTATAACAGCCGCGATTGCGCGGGTCTGCCAACCAATCGGATTCCGTAGCCACCGGCACCGTGCCGGCCACCACCATGGCGGCAAGGTCAGGAAAGGTGGCGCGCGAAATGGTCTGGCCATCGGCGGGGATCCGGCCTGCCGGGATGGACGAACGCAGCGGCCACCAGGCCACTGCCCCCACAGGAACAGGCGACTTCACGCGATACATGCCCGCCGCTGTGTCGAACTCGGCCATGCCTTGCCCGTTGACATAGATGGGCCCGCCGTCAGCCGTGGGCAGCTCGCTCGTGTTGAACGGTTGCACCGTGCGGCGAAGCAAGCGCTGCTCCGGCTCCCAGGCATTGTTGGCCGCATTGCGGCGCTTGAGCCACCCGGATCCGATGTCCGCCCAGCGCATATACGGTGCGACGTAGGCACCCGTCAACGTCGCGGGGTCCACGGCGCCGGAGAAGTCCGAAGCGACGTTGACGAAATTGTCGTCGACCTCGTCACGGGTCAGCAGGCGCGCCAGGTTGCGGCGCAGGGTGAGCAATCGGGTCATGGCTTACCCGCGCTGCTGGGCCAGCGTCCAGTTGATGGTGAACACGTCCTCGGGCTCCTTGTTCTTGACGCCGAACACAGAGCGATTCGTCATCGTGCCGGCAGCGGCCGCATTGAAAAGACCGGCCTCGGTGACGGGGCCCGACCCCACGCCTTCGCCGAAAGTCGCGGTATAGAGGCGCTGCGCGCCGGTGCCGGAGATGGTGACCGGCACACGGCTGCCTGCGATTTCCACCTCCAGGGTCTTGTCGGCACCCGCCGCCGGCGTCGTGCCGGTGCCCAGCGCCATATGGGAAATCACCCCCACCGCCTCGCCAGCGGCGCGGGCGGCCAGATAAGCCAGGCCGTCGTCGGTGAACAAGTTCTTGATGACGAAGCGCTCGGTTTGTCCAGTGCGCCCGCGGCGGACGATGATTTCCAGATCACCCCGGTTCAGGGCGCCGGAGCTGTTCAGCATGTTGCTCATGGGAAAGTCCTTTCAGAAGGAAGTGGCGTCGCCGACGTAGTCGTCGGCATAGTCCAGGGCGTAGTTCTCCAGCACCACACGGCCGGAGTCATGCGACGCGGCTGCATCCCGGCGCTCGCGGGCCACCGCCAGCGCCAGGACGTCGACCGTCATCGCGGCGTCGAATCGAATGGAGCGCACCGTCTGCCGGGCCCAATCCACTGCCGTGCCGGCCGACAGCCGCACGAACGCAAGGGCAAACCGGTCCAGCGCGCCAGCAACGTCGGCCCGGCCGAAGGCAACGCCAGCGCCGACCACGTCAGTGGCGGTCGCGCCATCGCGGCGTTGGCCCACCACGGCGACGGCGCGCCAGTCGACGGCCGCCGCCAGGTCATGGCGGTTTAGGATCCGCACCAGGCGGAAGTAGTCCACGGCCAGGCCGAGGTCCGCCAGGATGGGATTCAGGCCCAGGGGGTCCGCCACCGCATCCACGCGCGCCACCAGGGTGCCCGAGGCGTCGACCGTGGCGGCGACAATTTCATGCTCCAGGTGAACGGGGCCGGTCATGCTAGAACTGCTCCCGCACCTGGAATTTCAGGATGGCGAACGCCGTCTGGATGCGGCCATCGGGAAAGGTCACCTCGACCTCGCCTTCGAATTCGCCCGCCGTATCCAGGGCGTCGGCCGACCAATCCATGGCCAGGCGGCCACCACGGCCGGCCACGTCATAGGGCGGGCGGTAATCGACGTCGCCCGTCTCGGGGTCAACGTAGCCCGCGATCGCAAAGCACGGCATCGTGGCCTTGACGGCGTCGGCCCCCACCTCGCGGAACAGCAGCCGGGCGGTAGTGCCGGGCGCGGACAGATCCAGCGGGCGCCGCGTGCGCTGGTCCGTTAGCGACAGCTGCAGCTGGGGCGCGGTGTCTCCCTGCACCAGGCGGATTTTGTCGGTTGCCATGCGTTATTTCTGCTCGTTGGGGCTGGTCATCGCCTTGGCGGTGACGTCGCTGGTCAGGGTGGACTGGCATGCCGCCAGGTGCTGGGCGGCGCGTTGGTGGAACGCAGGCACCGTGTCGGCCTCTTTGAGGAAGGCGCGGTAGAGGATGTAGTCCACCAGCGCCGGCGCGTAGGCGCCCTCCTCGGCAAGCTCCTTGTCGCCGTCGTCCTTCGTGACCGCCGCCGGCGGCTTCGCGTAGGACAGCTCGATCACTACGCCGGCTCGAGCCGGCGGATACACGTCGAACTGGCCGGGGCTGCGCTCGTCGTACAGGAAGTGGCGGATCTCCTGGACCTTGGACTGGCTGCGCCAATTCGGGCGCACGCGGCCCAGCGCCGCGGCGTCGGCCACCGTGATGGCGCGCTGGCGCGGCGCCGAGACATTGCGCGGCACGTCGAACAGCATGCGGGCGCCGCCCGGCAGAGCCTGGCGCGCCCCTTCGGCGCAGGCGAAATCCTCGGACACCTCGTACAGGTCCGGCCGCAGGCGGTACGCCTCCAGGCGGCCGTCGCTCAACCACATGGGCAGCTCGGTGTCGTCCCAGTAGACGGCGCCGTCGTCCTGCAGGATGGTGCGCGCGCGGGTGATGACTTCGCCGACTTTCATTTGAATTCGTCCCCGCCAGTGCGCATCCGCCGCTTGGCAAAGCCGCGGGCGCCATCATCGGCCAGCGTGTTGCAATCCCGGTCGAACTCCGTCTGGTAGCCTCCAGCGCGGCCGGGATCCGCGTAGCCCGCCTTATGCTGGTGCAGGCGCGCCAGCGCGCCGTTGGCCAACTTCTCGGCGTAGCGATTCAGCAACACGTCGTGCAGCTCGCGCGCGTTCCTGGTGGGCGCGTAGGCCACCTCGAGCCGCAGCGCCCGCGTCGCCTTGACCGTGACCGCCGGTACCAACTGCACGAAGCCCGGCAGCCGGCAGTAGAAGTGCTGCACGTCGGCGGTGCTGCCGACCTGGCGCCAAGCCCAGCCGTCGGGGAATTTCTCCTCGAGTTCGGCGCGCGTGGCCGACGTCACCGGGCCCTCGGGCAGCCAAGCCGCCACCACATCGACGATCTGCGTATCAGCCTCGGGCGGGTCCAGCTCGTACTCGGCGGTGCCAGGCACCAGCGTCACCGGATCGAGGAACGCGCGCAGCACGCGGGTGCGAGTGCAGAATTCGATCGCTGCGTCGACGATGGCATCCTCGACCGCCGGCGTGGGCGCGCCTTCGATCAGCGGCACCACGAACCGCTCGAAATCTGCGAGGGCGGCCATTACGTCGGTTCGCCCGCGGCGCGCGAGTTGGCCAGGCTGACGATCTGCTGGATCATCTCGTCCTTCTTGAGGGCCGCGTCCAGTTCATGGTTGAACTGGGCACGGGCGAACGTCGCCAGGTCTTCCTTCTTCATGCCCTGCAGGTTGGGCATGTTGAAAGGTGGCACCTGGCTCTGCTCGGACAATTTTCCGCCGCCGACCGCCTGCTGCGTGGTCACGACCAGGCCAATGTTGCCCGGGTTCTCGTCCGCTTCCTCCCAGGCCTCGCGCCAGACGTCCTTGTGGGGCGTCAGTTTGATGGCGATCAGCGGCGGCACGAAATGAATCTGCCCGCGCTCCCACACCAGGCCGGTGCCGGCGACCGTGTCCTTCTTCTGTTCCTTCGCCCCGATGTACATGATCGGGATGAGGTTGTCCTGTTCCATAGGGAACTCCAAAAAGGTGGGGCCAGGCGGTTTCCCGCCCAGCCCCGAATGCCGCGCAATGCGGCGAGACAGCCCCGAAAAGGCTTAGGCGACGCCCACCATCTGGCCGTTGACCACGGCCGTCAGCTGCGGCGTGCCCGTGAAGGCAGCCCCGCTGATCGTGGCAACCAGCTTGACCGGCCGCTTGAACAGGATGGGATGGGCGGTCGAATCGACGTTGCCGGCGGCGGCGATGTCGGCGCCGGCCAGCCAGGCGTCCAGATCGGCGACCGGACCATCGCTGGCGTCGTAGGGCTCGAAGCCCAGGTCCGCCTTGACACCGGCGCCAGCGGCGTCGGTGACCAGGCGCACGGCCGTGACGACGACGCCGGCCGGGATGACGCCCAGGTAGACCTTGTCCGCGATGCCGGCCGCGCCGCGGTAGCCGTAGGTTTCGACCCAGGCATTGCCGAAGGCCTGCGTGTGCAGGGGCTTGGCGTTGTAGTCGGGAGAGTAGCGATCCATGAAGTTCTCCAGTTCCACCGGGGCAGGCGGCCAACCGGCCGCCCGCCGCCGATCAGGTGTTGAGGTTGACGACGGTGTCCAGCACCATCACGCCGTGGTCCGTCGGGATCTTGTTGCCGCGCGCGTCCGGCACCGAGAAGCGGAGCTTCGCCTTGCCGCACATGACTTCGCCCGCGACTTCGAGGTTGCGCTCGAAGTTGTAGCGGTTCTCCATCCAGTTGGCGTAGGTGTCCGATCCCTGGTTCTTGCCGTAAACGTGCGCCAGCGCCTGGGCGCCCAGCAGCATGCCGCGGTCGACAGCGAAGCCCGGTTGCAACGTCGGGATCGTGACGTCCGCCTCGGCGGCCGTGGCCTGGCCAGCCTGGGTGCAGTAGCGCACCGAATCACCCGGGTTCAGCCGGATGGCGCGGTCCATCTTGCGCACCAGGATGTTGTGCCAGATGCCGGCCTCGCCCGTGAACAGCGGGTGCTTCTTCGGTCCGGTGAACGACGAGGCACGGTTCCAGGCGTTCTGCAGAAACGTGCGCCACTGCAGGCTGTTGGCCGCCGTGTTGGTCAGAATGCTCTGCCACATGCGGTTGGTCACCAGCAGCAGGTACAGCGGCTCGTCATCGGCGGCGGCGTCGCCCGCGATCTTGATCGGCTGGAGCTTGAACTCCATGTCGTCGATGATCGCGCCCAGGTGGTCCAGGTGTTCCAGCTTGAAGGTGTCGGTGGTATCGATCGCGCCCAGCGCCTGGCCGCCCTGCACCAGCGACGTGCCATCGGCCACCCAGTGGCGGTTGTAGGTCGGCGCCTTGACCGGGTTGATCATGATTTCGGCGAAATCCGGATCGTTGGCCATGGGCACCACCCAATCGGTGCCGACCTGGGAGCCGCGGGTGCCGGCCAGGTGCACGATGGTGGACTGGTCGTTGAAGCGGCGGAACCAGCCCTGCAGGTTCGCCATGGCCAGGCCGCGCAGGTTGTGCACGGTGCGCTGCTGGGTCATCTTGCCGCCGGCGTCCACCACCTTGGTGGCCAGGTCGATGCGGATGTCCATGCTGGACATGTCCAGGCGCTCGCCTTTGCCCTCGGCCTGCTTGTCGCCCATGATCGGCTTGCCGCCGGTCTGGTTGATCAGGTCGACGCTGACCTGGTCGCCCTGGGACTTCGTCAGGTCGGTGACTCGCACCAGCGGCATGTCGGGGCTGGTCTGGCCTTTCAGCTTCGCCTCGGCGGCCGATTGCTTCGGCGCCGCCCCGGTCAGGTTGTTCATCAGCGAGGGCTGACGTTGGGTGTTGGCGAACAGCGCCGCGCCGAAAACCTTGCGCGCAAGCGGCGAGCCAACGGGAACAGTAGTTTGGGACATAAAGCCTCCAGTTCGTGGGATTTACGAAGAGAGGCGCGCCAGCTGCGCTTCGATTTCATCCGGCGACATGTTCATGAAGCGGTCCGTCAGGGCACTGCCCGACAGCGCCGCGATGGCGTCTGCCTCGGATGTGGCGGCCGGCTGGCCGCCAGGGATATCGGAAAGCGTGGAAGGCCCCGACGCTTCGGCCTTCGCTTTCGCGACGGCCTCGGCAACGCGCGCGGCAGGATCGGCTGGCTGCTTGCCCGCCGCGGCGCTGGCCGGGTCGGGTAGCTCGATCTCGCCGTGTTCGGCTTCGTACATACGGAGGGCGGCACCGAACCGCTCGGCGAGCGGCTTGTCCTGCCATGACGGCTTGGCGCGCAGCATGGCGTCGATGGTGGCGACCTCGTTGAACTCGGCCGGGGCGGTGGCACGGAGGTGGGCGAGCTTGGGGATCGACACGATGGTGTCCTCGACGGTCACCAGTGCCTGCACCTGCTGTTCGCGGCGCGCGGCTTCCGCTTCCTCGGCGGCGGGCCGGCCGGCGTCGACCTGTTCGCTCAGGCTCTTGGCCAGGTCGATCAGGTTGTCCATCCGGCGCGCCACGTCGGGAGCTTCTTCGCGCAGCTGCTCCAGCAGTTGCTGGTCGACGATCTGGTCCAGATCGAGCGACTTGGTTGCCTTTCCCTGCTGGGCGGCAGCCTGATCCTGTTCCAGCTTGGTCGTCAGATCCCGCACCATCTGCTCGGCACGGATTGCGCGTTCGCGCTCCTGCTGCAGCACCTGGTAGGGGATGACGTTCTTGCCGTCCCTCGCCAACACAACGGCTTCGCCTTCCTGCGGGGCAGCGGCGGCCGTGGCCCCCTGCTGCTTACCGCCCTCGTCGGTGCCGGGCGTTGCACCGCTGGTATCGCCCTGGGGTTTGGCGCCGGCGGCGGTGGCCGCGACGTCATCGGCGGTCGACTGGTCGGCGGCGCTGGTGGTGGCATCCTGCCCACCGACCAGCGCGGCCAGCGCGTCGTCCGTCAAACTGAGGGGGTCGCGCAAGACTTCATCGAGGTTGTCGATGGGGTTGCCCGTCGTGGTGTCCGTGGTCATCTCTTCCTGCTCCTAGTTCTCGGATAGGTCCGGGGGGGTTGAAAACGAAAAAGCCCCCGACGATTTCTCGGCGGGGGCCAGTGGTTGCCCGTATCCCAGGGCGGGGAATCTGTGTCGGCGCGCTACGCGGCCGTGGCTTGGCGGGTGCCTAGGCGCGCCAGCACCTGGTCGACCTCGTCCGTCAGCTGCTGGAACCGCTCCTGCAGCTGGGCGCCGCCGGTCTGCGCTTCGGCGCGAATGCGCGCGCGCACCGTCTCTGCCTCCTCGTGCATCTCGGTCTGCTGCAGGCGGGTCTGCCATTCGGTGGTGCGATCGGCCAGCTGCTGGCGAAGCTTCTGCACCTCTTCCTCGTAGCGCGCCAGCGCGCCGTCCACCTGGCCCACCGTATCGGTGTCGCCAGCGCCGGCCGCCTCGGCGCGGATGCGCTCGGCCTCGGCCAGCAGCTTCTGCGTCTTGGCCTCGCGCTCGGCGATCTTCGACTGGGCATCCTGCATGGCGGTCTGCATCTGGGCCTGCGCGGCCTGATCGGCCTGCTGCTTGGCGGCCTGGGCCTCGGGTGAATTCGGGTCGGCCTGGATCCCCAGTTGGGCCCGCAGGAACGCCGCCATTTCCTTGCGCTTGCCGAAGTCGGACATTTCCAGCGCGAAGGGGATCAGCAGCGCCTGCATGTTGGGCGGCATGGACTTGAGGATTTCCGAGAAGGCCGCGAACTGCTGGGCGCGGTAGGTCGGGGTGCTGGGGACGTCGGACAGCGCCACCTTGACCGGCGCCGTCTGCACGTCGTTCTCCTTGTAGGCCTGGCCCGTGACCGGGTCCTTGCGCGGGATGTTGACCACCACCTTGCGCTTGACCGTGCCGTTGTCCACCAGGATCTCGGCCTGGTCGGTCATGTCCTCTTTGATGAGGTCCAGCAGCGCATTGCCGACGCCGCGGCGCGCGACCCGGTAGTTGTCGTTGATCTTGGCCAGCGTGGTGACGCCCTGCTCCACCAGCGACTGGATGGCCAGGCCGGAGCTGGCATTGGATTGCTGGCCCATCATGGCTGCGTACACGCCGGCCGCCTCCTGGATGGCTTGCTTGCGCTCCTGCATGACCTGGAACTGCTGCTGGGACAGGTCGAAATTCGATTCGACCTTGATATTTGCACCCACGCGCAGCGCCTTCGGGTTCGTCACGACGAAGGCGTCCGATTGGCCGATCTCTCGGCTTACGTCGCTCATCGTGTTGTATTTCTCGTCCAGGGCATCCGAGTCGATGAAGGTGCGCCGGCTGTTCATCAGCCACATCATGCGCGCCGCGCGGGCGTTCACCTCGTCCTGCGGGGACAGCATGGCCCGGATGATCCCGTAGGGCACGCCCGTCAGATCCTCGCGGTAGCCGAAGAACGGGATGTACGGGAAGCGCCGGCGGTTCGTGGCGCGGTCCTGAACCCGGATCGGGCCGATATGGAAGGCGCAGCGAATCTTGTCGTAGACGGCGAGCTTGGGCTGGACGGCGCCGGCGGCGACCAGCGCGCGGTGCACCTGGTTCTGCTCGTTGAATTCCAGGGTGCGCCCGCCGGGCAGCGCCAGCACCAGGCCCCGCACCCAGACCCGATACCAGACTTCGAAGCACGTCACCACCCTGCGCTCGATGTCGCGCCAGTCCAGGTCGTCCCAGGTGGTGCGCGTGCCCTGCCCGATGTCATTGAAGAAGTCCGCCGACATGCGGGCTTCGGTCGTCAGGTAGTCCGCCCAGTCCCGCCAGCCGGCCGCGGCCAGGATCATCTCCCGGTGCTGGGGGAAAAACGCGGCGATGTGGTCGGCGTCGTAGCGCTTCTTGCGCACCACGTAGCGGGCATCGCTCCAGTCCAGGGCGCGGCTTCGCCAGTCCCAGTAGATCTCGGAGCGGGGAACGCTGGTGACGCGGTAGGGGTAGTTGAAGGGGTTGCTGTTGCGCGACACCTCCACCACCCCGAAACCGGCCTTGATCTGGCTGGCGTAGGCGTCCGACGTGGCGGTATCCGCCTGGGCCTCGCGCTCGGTCTCGTGCATCTTGGCCGACAGGGCCTCGGCCACGTCCTGGTACTGGTCGTCATCGCCACCAACGCGCCAGTCGGTGCGAGTCTTGGCCTCCATGCCCAGCACGGCGTTGACGGTCGGCTGGATCAGGTTGGTGACCAGCGGCCCCAGGCCTTTCGCTTCCAGGCGGGCCAGCGTCTCGGCGTCCAGCTGGTTGCCGTCGTAGTAGTCACAGGCCTTGTCCGCCTCGCGGCGCCAGGTAGGCTGGTTGCGGATCTCGTCCAGCCAGCGCTCGAGCTGGGACACGGACAGCGCGCCGGCGTCGGCCGGCGCCTGATCGCGGGCGTGCGCGGTCGCGCTTTCGCTGCCATCGAGGAGGCGGAAGCCGGTTACGGAAGTGTTCATGCGCGCCAGTTTTCCCGGTGTCGTTTGAAGTTGATCGGTGCGTTGTTGACCGCGTAGCGGAGGGACATCACGCCGTAGCGCGATGCGGAGATGACGTCGTCATCGATCTTCACGATCGCGCCGTCCTTGCGGTGGTAGGTGCGGTACTCGGCAAGCCAGAGTTCCAGGTGAGAAAAAACCTTGAATCGGCCGGTGACCATGCGGTTGAGCATGATCTGGATGCCGGCCTCGACGCCATTCGAGCCATCCTCGAACTGCGTGCGCTCCGGCAGCATGGACACGCCCTCGGCCAGGTAGGCGTCCCGCATGGGCGTGCCGGTGTCCTTCTGCGCCTGCAGGGCGTCGTGCGGCCAGGCCACCGGGATCCAGCTGCCGCGGCCCTTGATGGCGCTGGCGTGCACGGAAACCGGTTGCTTCTTGGCCGCGTAGACGTCGTACACGTAGACGATGTCGGCGTCCTGGTTGTGCGCCAGCCAGGCCGCCGCCGTCGGGTGGTCCCATCCCAGATCCAGGCCGCAGATGCGCGGCCAGCTGTCAGGGATGTTGAACGGCGGCACCACGATGCTGGATTCCGGCACCGGGAACACCGCGCCGGAGCCCAGCACCGGCTTGCCGTAGGCGCGCGCCTCGCGCTCGTGGTCCGGGTAGCTGGCCAGGATCGCGTCGGCCTGCTCGCGGGTGTAGTGCTCGGCATCGTAGATGCCCATGAACACCACCACGGTGCCGGCGTGCTTGTCGATCAGGAACCGCTTGACGGTCGCCGACATGCCCATCAGGGGCGTGAAGGTCAGGTACACCGGGCCCAACGTCGTGTTGGTGCGGGTGATCGCCTCCATGTAGATGTCGTGCGGCGGCTCCTCATCCAGCCAGACGAAATCCAGGGTTTCGGCCTGGAACTTCTCCCGGCCCTGCTCGTAGTTGCGAAAGCCCAGCACGCTCTCGCCGGCCTGGACGTCGCCGCCACCACCATGGCGCACCACAATCATGGACACCGCGCCCGGCACGCCGGCCAGCGGCGCCACCTCCTTGATGGCGTCGCCGGGGATGGCGCCGGTCCCGCGTTCACTGTCGACGCCAGGCCGGCCCAGCAGCAGGCGCTGCATGCCGTCGCGCGTCAGCGCCGACGACACCGAGGCCGCCCATCCCGCCGTGGGCTTCTGGAAAACCTTGCCTTCCCACCATTCCGGGTAGCGCCCGGTCAGGTGCATGGCCGTCTCGTAGGCGCCCGAGAACGTCTTGCCCAGCTGGTTACCGGCAGAAAAAAGGCGCTCGCGGTATGCGGCGCCTTGTGCGTGGAACTCCCTCTGCTTCTCGTACGGCCGGTAGTACTTCAACCGGTTGCGCTTGGCGCGCCAGGCACGCTCCTGCAGCGCCCTGGCCAGCATCACGCGCGGATTGGACATCAGTGCATCGTGGTCCCGGCGCCAGCGCCGCCCGCGCGCAGCTGGGCAAGTACCTTTTCCACCGGGATACCTTCGGCCTGGGCGATTTCCTGGGCGGCCTGCGCGATGGCGGCATCCAGCTCGGCGTCGGACTTCTTGTCCAGGTCGCCCAGTCGCAGCTCCTTGCGCTCCACGAACATGCCCAGGTGGCGCGCGATCAGCTCCAGATTCGGGGTCTTGGCCGCCAGCTTGAGCGTGAAATTGCTGTTGCGGTCCCAGCTCCAGCCCACGATGCAGCGGCGGACGCGCTCGGGCAGCAACCGCAGATCCTTCGGGCTCGTGATATCGCGCACCACGCCATTCTCGTCCGTCACCACCAGGTCCGCCGCGTCGTAGAAGCCCATGGCCACCCATTCCTCGAGGACGCGCTGGGCGGTGACTTCCAGCTTCGCCGACAGCTTGTCGCGCAGAGCCTGCACCGCCGCCGCGACGTTAGCCTGGTTCAACAAGCGCGACGCGCCGCTGATGGCCGCAGCACCGCGCGCCCGGTAGGCCGCCTCGTAGGCCTTGGTCTGGTTCTGGAAGCCACCCGCGGCGAACTCGTCCACAAACCGGCGCTGCTGGGGCGTCAGCGGGCTATCCGCGGACACCACGCGGCGGGCGGCGGTCGACAGCGTGCGTTTCGAGCGCGCAGGCGACTTCCGCGCCGGCTTGGGCGCTTTGGACTTCGATGAGGTCATGGTGATTTCAAACGGGCGATGTTACGGATCGTAATAATATTGGCAGTTTCCAAGCCAGGAGCACAACGTGTCGGACGAATTAGGGAAGACAAGGCGCAATTTGATGGTGTTCAGCACGGGTGTGCTTGCTGTCGCCTTCCTCGAGATTCCACTGAACGGCAGCAAATTTCTAGGGCTCGACCTCAACGGGCTAGATCCGAGCCGTGTCTGGTCGGGCACATTGATCGCTTTGCTCTACCTTGTACTTCGCTATTGGCACGATCCAGCGATACGAAAGCTTGCCTCCGAATGGAAGAAGCAGGGAACGGAGATCTATCAAAAGCTAGCAATGACCACAATAGAAAACGCATTCAAGCATCGAGAGCGCAGAAAGATATTGCCGCGCGTTATCTTCAACATTTCGCAACCCCCAGCGCCATCGGCTCGCCCGGGCCTCATCGGCAGATACTCCTTTACAACGTGGCGAACTGGAAATGTGGCGATCGGCTGGTCAGGTGACGATGGCCAAATAGACGGTCATCCGGTCAAAGTGACCTATGCACGCGACGGATCGGCGTGGTTTAGGATCAGTCGGTTAAGCACAGCTTGGCTCGCGGTACGGACGTTCCGCAACATGCTACGCGTCTCGTGGACTGTGCTCGAAATCGTTGTGCCAGTCCTCCTCGCCATCGGTGCTACAGGGGTCGCCTGCTTCAAGCTTGCTCAAGCACTCTCATGAAAAAAACCCCGCTCGGACTCCCGGCGGGGTTTCTACGCGCACTGATGACCAGTGACAGAATGAGGCCGATTTTGCGGATTGCTCACTTTTTTGTCAAGCATCGTGAGAAAGGTCCGGGTCGAACTTGTTGGACTTGCTCCGGTTCAAGACCGCGGGCACGATCCGCAGATTGGCTTCGCAATGAAGCCCACACACCAGCGGGTTGACCAACGGCACGACGTGATCGACGTCGTGCGGAATGCCGGTTTCGAGTTCGATTCGATCCCGTTCGTCATAGATCATCCTGATCTTTTTGCGATCTGCCCACGCCGGCGTCGCGAGCCGCATCAGCAGTCGTCTCCGTTCCTTCGGCTCTGAGCATTCCTGAATTGCCCTCGCCCAATGCCCGACCTTTTCTGGATTCTTCCATGGGTTGTCGTTGGCCACTCGCTCAATCCGAGACTCCAGCCAGTTTTGATAGTCCCGGTGCCACGATAAGCGGGTGTAGCGCGTTTCAAACTCCTCAGGCGAAAGCAGTACCTCCTCCAAGAAGTCCGACACGGGCTCGCCAGTCGTTGCCTCATACCATGCCCTAAAGGCTCGACCCCGCAGGGCTGCGAGGATAGTCTCCAGATTTTCAATGTTCTCGCGCGATAGCCTCTCTGCACGCGCATCATGGCTCGTATCCCGCCGATCCTGATTTTTGTAGGCCCTGAGTTCATAGGCCATTCGCTGTTCTTCGCGCTCTATTTTTCGTCGACGCGCGCGTTCTTTTTTCTCCTCCGCTTTTGACGGAAGCGGGCGGACAATCCACGGGTTGAATGTCATAAGCAACCAAGATCTTGGGGAGCTGGCAAAACGCTATCTCAGATCCTATTCGCCGACAAGGCCCGCACCGCGCAGCAGGGATTCAGCCAGGTCCATGGCGCGGGCCTCCTCGCCCTTCTTCCCTTCCTCGACCACGCCGGCGCCCTTGCGCACTACGCGCGATCCGCGCAGCCAGATGGTGATTTTTCCGTTCTGATCCGTGACGGTGCGATCGCTGATGCCGGCGTGCACGGCCAGGTCGGACAGCATGACCCGGCTGCGGTTGGCCTTGGCGGCGAAGTAGCGGGCGACGATGCCGTCGCGGACGGCGCGGTGCACGATGTGCCCGGACAGGATGCCGCTGGCCATGACGCCGTCGGACACCGCGCGCACCGCGGCGAACCAGTCCTGGTCCCACACGCTGCTACGGCAGCACGGGCATGGCGTCGTCTGCGGCAGAAACCGGGCCTCGAGGATGCGCTGGTGCAGCGGCGCCAGCGCCTGCAGCTCGCGCAGGATGAATCCGGCCTGCGCCGCGCCATCGACGCCGGCCAGGCCGCGGCCGGTGCGCGGCGTGCGATCAGCCATCTTCACCATGGCCGGCCGGTCCAGGGTGCCAGCGGAGTAGTTGAAGGCGTAGGTGAGCGCCTGGTGGGCACCCTTGAAAAGCGGTTCGGACACTGTGCGCTCCTGTATCGGCGTTCCGTGAAAATCTTTCAATCCAAGCCCCCAAGTACTTCCACTGACCATGCCGTCAGGCGCTGGCGCATCAGGGAGGCAATTTCCTCTGGCGATCGAGCGCTGGCCATCTGGGAACCGCATTCCACCGTCTGGCTATACCGACCTGTGCCGCCGGGAGCCGTCAGCGATCCCGTCATAGCGAAGCACCCGTTGTCCAGACGCCGAAGCGGCCCAAACTCGAGGCTGTGTTCATTCCTGGCCATGAAAGCTCCCATTCGGCCCACGGCCAGCGCCATGCAGCGACTGCAGCCGCGGCTGGGCCGCGGCGATGCGATCAGCGTTCAGGCCCAGCCTGGCGGCCATGCGCAGCGGCTCGCGCTTGGCAACGCCTGGCACCACCCGCACCTGGCTGGCATGAACTGGTGTGAGCGCTGGTTGCGCCGGTGTCGGGTCCGGCTGCCGCACCACCGGAACGCTGGCGGCCGTGTGGGTTGGGGTGCTGGCGTCGGTGGTGCTGGTGGCGACGGGCCCAGCAGATTGCCAGCGCGCATAGGCTTCCAGCTTCGTGGCTCCCACCCCCATGCGGCCGGCGCTGACGCACTCGTACCACTCCGAGCCGGCCGGGCGATCGGGCCAAAGGCGAAGCCGCGGGCGCACCACGGACCGCGTCGGCGCCGCGGTGCTGACCGGGTATCGCCGGCGCTGCTTGGGCGGCTCGCCACGCTGGTGGCGCTGAACCGTGGTGACGATCTGCCACACGCGTTCGGGCGATATGCCGTAGGCGCGCGCCAGCTCGGCGCTCGGTTCACCAGCCTCGCGCCGGCGAGTGATTTCCAGGTTGCGATCGCTGATCTTCATGCGGCAGTCTCCAGGCCGAACAGCACAGACTGCGGGTCGTAGGTGTGCAGCGGCGTGACGACCGCCACCAGGCGCGCGCCATGCTCGTCCGGTTCTGCGCGCCGCGCGTGGATCTCGCGCACCCAGCGGTCGTCCTCGAAAACCACGTCCTTGAGGCTGTCCAGGACGACTTTCTGGGCGTTGTCCAGGTCCAGGCACTGCACAGTGTCGTCCCACGCGGTGCCATCCTTGCGCATGCGCTTTTGCCAGTCCTGCGGACGGTTCGGGAACAGGGTGAATTCGACCTTGACGCGGCCGGCGATCGGCTGGGCGACGCCGGCCTTGCGTGCCAACGCCAGCACCTGCGCCTTGTAGGCCTTCGCCTCGGGCGTGACGTAGGTGCTGGTGAACGACCTGCCGCCGCGCGCCGTAACGGTGCGGCTGGCCCAGTAGCGGTTCGCGCTGATCGGGTACGGCAGCACCAGGGTGTGGGATTGGATGGTCATCAGGCTCCCTCGCTGCGCAGGTCGCGCAGCCATTCGATACGCGCGGCGGTCTTGCCGCTCGGCGCCGGTTGATGGGTTCCGCAGGTGCGGGGATAGGTGGGGCTGACGAAGGTCCCCGGGCGGTCCGTCATGGCGGTGCAGCGGCCCAGGCCCAGGTCGGCATATCTCGGTGCGTCTCGCAACGAGAACAGCTGGCACGCAACGCATTGCACGGCGGTGGTGGCGGTCATACCCGAACTCCGTAATCCGCCAGCAACCTGGCACGGTCAGCTTCGGAGAGACCAGCCGCGGCGTGCACCCTCGTTTTGAAGTCGGGAAACTGCTCCCCGGGCAACTGCTGGACGCCCAGCTTGGCCCCCTGGGCCTCGATGCCCGAAGCGGTCAACGCCCAGCCGAGGGGGTCTACGCCCTTTGCAGGTGCGCCCCCTCCGCCAACGCCGCTGGCTGAGGTGCCGGGGTGCAGGACCTTGACCAGGAACACGTCGACAAAGCCTGAATTGACCGGCCCCGCGTCGCTGCTTTTCTCCCGGTCAGCCACGGCCAGGTGGTAGGCCTCGACCAGTTGCGCCCTCGTCACGCCCTGCTTTTCCCAGGCGACCAGTCGCGGGTCTGAACTGACGAACTTGGCGGTCTTGCCCCGGACCTTCTCCAGGCTGTTCAGCAGCTTGGCATAGCCAGCGGCGCATTCTTCCTGGGCGGCAAGCCAGATGGCTTCCGACGGCGGCGGCGAATTGTCCACAGGGTCGCGGTCGCGCGCGATAGACGCCGCTGCCGCTATATCTTTTTTATTTCCTTCTCCCTGTCCCTGTCCCTTAAGAGCGTTTTCCGAAGGATTTCCGCCGGATTGCTTTTGATTCTTCCGGCCCTTTCCGCCGGAATTAGTGGAGATTTCCGACGGAAAAAGATCAGCTTCCAGCGGAAAGCCGGCGGCAATCCAGTCCTCAAGCGACGGAACGACCCACGGCGGGAGGTGCTGCTGCTCACGCAGCTTGTTGGCTTTCCGGACGCGGTCCACCAACTTGTCGTGCGCATGCTTGTGCTTGGCCTGCCAGGCGTCGCGCGCCTTTTCAGCCACGACGGGGTGGTACAGACGCCCATCACTGCACCGAACCCAGCCGTACAGCGCGCCGTCGCGGTGCTTGCGCCATTCGGCGAGGACGCGCCCGT
This sequence comes from Achromobacter xylosoxidans, assembly GCF_001457475.1. NCBI lineage: Bacteria > Pseudomonadati > Pseudomonadota > Betaproteobacteria > Burkholderiales > Alcaligenaceae > Achromobacter > Achromobacter xylosoxidans. The sequence continues at coordinate 3,868,035 of NZ_LN831029.1, forward strand.
AGCCGGCCAGGGCCGCCAGGGCTTTGTCATCGTCCGGCAGGCTCGCCGCCGGCACCTGATGCCACGACGCGCACCACAGCAGGACCGCCGCGCGGAATTCCTCGGCTTCAATTTGGATCGCCAGGTCGCTATCGCGCAGGCGTGCGACGTCCAAGGGCATAAAGGCGAAATCCCGCAGGTCGCAATCTGGCGGGGTCAGGGGCTCAGGCAACTGCAACTCAGTCATGGCCCCTCCGGGTCTGTCTTTTCAAGACGCGCGTAGGCCTCCCACATGCGCAGGCTCGCCAGGCGCGCGATATCGACGGCGGCGGCCGGGCTGATCGGCGGCGCGTCGCGATTCGGTTGGGCGCGTCGGATGCACTCGACGCGCATGGCGGCGCCAACCGGCCGTGGATAGCCCTCGCGGTCCAGCAGCAGGACGCCGCTCTGGCGGCTCGGAAGCGCCGCGAGCAGATCCGGGTGCCAGATCTCCTTGGGCAGCGCGTAGTAGTGCTTCCAGACCTTGCGCGGCCAATCCTTGGGCGTGCTTTTGTAGCGGGCGCTCCGGTACTCTCGTTCCAGGCGCAACTCGTTCATGCGGGGGTTGTGGCGCAGCTCCGACACGGTGGGCCAGTAGCCGAGGTGTTCCCGATGCCACCACTTTTCCTTCTTGGCGTCAGCTTTCAAGTCGGCCCGGCTGATCTTGATTTCGACGTCGATGATGCGCAGGTTCTCCGTCACCACCAGCAGGTCGCATTCGTGCCCGGTCCAATTGCAATTCGGCACCACCACCAGGTATTTGCGGTTGAACGTCTGCCGCACCAGCGCACGGGCGATGGCATGCTCTGACCAGGTCATGTCGTCACCCCGCGCCAGACGAAATCGCCCTTGTCCTCGCGCATGGCCGGCTCGTTCTCCTGACACGGACACTCGTAGCCCGCCCAGCGATCAGCGACAGGCCGCCAGAAATTGCGCACGCGGCCGGAAGGAACATGGTTGTCCTCATTCGCGTCGATCAGATCGAACTCGTCCAGCACCCAGGCTGCATCCGCGGCGGAGCAACGCTCCCCGCTGAGACTGACACTCAGGTGGTATTCGGGCCCCAGTGCGGGCTCGCCGGGTTCGGGGACAGCCACCTCGACGGCGGACAGCACATAAAGGCCGCTGGCCTCATGCAACCAGGCGGCAATGGGAAAGCCAAATGCCAGGATCTGCGCCGGGATGGCGTTGCGGGGCACCTGCGCCCAGCCAGCCCCTTTGGGGCGCTTCGGTTGGATGATCGACAGAGTCATGCGCCCTCCCCGCCGCGCACGGCCAGCGCCGTCGCAATCGGCCGCACCCAGATGGGGGTACTCGACAGTTGGAACGACTCGCCGGCGCGCGACAGCAGGATGGCCCGGCCGATTTCCTCGGCCATGGCCTTGGCCGCCTTACGCGGCACCGCGTTGCCGATGCGCTCCCGGTGGGCGCTGTCGGAAGTGCCGTCCATCTGGAACACCTCGCCGCGCTCCTCGGCCTCGGCGTAGTCGTCGGGGTCGTAGATGCTCTGTAGGGCCGCCAGCTCGAGCGTGGTGAACGGCCGGTGCCAGGTGCCGTCCTCGGCGATGATGCGGCACACCAGCTTGTCGTTGGCCGCGGGCAGCGAAAGTTGCGAATTTTCGAAATTTCGCGGATCGGCGACAGTCCATCGGCCGTTGTCATGGCACGCCGACGCCGAGACGGCGCCGACGTGCTTGTCCCAGGCGGCCACGCCGTAATGCCCTGCGGTCAGGTAGTGATCGCCACGCTCGCGGGCCAGGCCGGGCCGCGGGTCCGCCACGGCGAATGCGCCATTGGCATAGCCGGCGATCACAGCATGGGAGTGTTCCGCCCAGTCCGCCGTGTGGAACTTCCCGTGCAGCTTGCTCGCATCAGCGCCACCGCGGGGATCCGCGACGCAGAGGCCACCGCTGCCGAAGCGCGCGCCGGTGACAGTCTTTGCGTGGTCCTCGTAGGCCGTGATGGCCAGCTTGCTGCCGCGGGCCGACTCGGGCCAGCCGGTGCGCGGATCCGCCACGCACTGGCCGGTACCGTGGGCACCGGTGACCGCGCGCGCGGCGTCGTCGTAGCGGACGATGCGAAATTCGTTGCTGTGCTTGGCCGGGCCGCGGTGGCGCGGGTCGGCAACACTGTAGGCGCCCTGCCCCGGACCCTGCTGGCCGGCGATCGCACCGGTCGAGGCGTCCCAGCGGCGCACGCCGTAGGCCTGGCCGTCCTTCCACGCCGCCGACGGATCGAAACGAGGATCCGCCACGGAGAAGGCGCCATTCAGCGGATAACTGCGACCGGCCACCACGCCGGCGCTGTCCTGCATCGAATGCACCCCGAGGGCACCGCGGTGCATCTCCGGCACCAGCAGGTAATCGCGCAGGTAGCCGTCCTGCACGGCCAGGCGGCTCAAGCTGCGCCAGTCGCTGCCGGCTTCGACGAACGCCAGCCGCACCCACGTTTTCCAGCTCAGGTTCGGAATGCGATGCATCGGCCCTGCGCGCAGGTCCCCCGGCAGGTGCATGCGGCCCAGGATCTCGCCCACGGCGCGCAGCGGCCGCTTCGGCGGCTCGTAGATGAACGCCGGCACCTTCTCGGCGTGGCGCGCGATCAGCAAGAAGCGCTTGCGGCTTTGGGCCAGGCCGCCCAGCTCGCCGCAGTCGTGGGCGGTTTCGCGCACGACATAGCCATAGTGGCGCAGCAGCTGGACGATCTGATCGAGGAAGTGGCGGCCGCGCGTGGCAATTCGCGGCACGTTCTCGAACAGGATGACCTCGACCGGGTCGTCCTTCCAGGCCTCCAGGCACAGCCAGATGCCGCGCAGCGTCAGTTCGTTCAGCGCCTGATACTTGGCCGTGAGGCTGCGCGCGTGAGACAGCAGCCCCGAAAAGCCTTTGCACGGCGCCGACAGGAAAAGGATGTGCGGCCGGTGCCCGCCCGCAGCGGCGCGGACGTCCGCCGGCATGGCCTCGACCCAACCTGCCGGCGGCTCATGGCCGTGAAACGAGATGTACTGGTGGCGGCTGAACATGTCGCGCACCGTGCAGCGCACGCCCGTGAATTTCTCGAAGTCTGCCGCGCCGGCCGGATCCACGTCGATCCCGCCCAGGCAGACCATCTCGCCCTCGAGGCCAGGGATGGCGGGCTTTGCGTCCTGCATGCCGGCCGCGCCGATGCCCGACCCAGAAAAGACGCCGAAATGGTTGATTCTCGACTTGGCCATGGCGTCATGCGACCGTGTTGGCGCGTGCGCGCACGTACCCGATCGCGCCGAAAGCATGCTGCTCCAGCACGGCGCGCGCGTACTCGGCCTTGGTCTTGCCGCTCATCGTGGCCAGGGCCGCGATCGCGTCGTAGAGGTCACTGGTGCAAGGCACGTCCAGCCGTTCGGTGCACTTGCCACCGGCGGAAGTTTCGGCGGGGCGGGATTCCAGGGTATGCAGGGTCGGGTTGCTCATGGGTTACCTATCGGATATTGCTCGGCTGGGCCTGGCGCGCTGCGGCGGGCACAATGCCGGCATGCAGTCAGCTCAAGGGGAAGGCGGAAAAGGAACGTTCGGTGCGGGCGCAGCACTCACGGCAGCGCATTCACGAGCCGCGCTGATAGCTGCGCGGCACATCGCGGCGGCAGTCAGCACCGTCAGAATGGCGAAATGGGAGCGGTCGCCAGGCGGCAGCCACTGGTCCAGCTCGTCGGCGAGCGCCTGCTGTACGCGGGCAGGCCCATCCGGCAACGTCTGTACGTGCAACAGCGCCGTACCCGCGACATGCCGATCGGTGGAGAACCGCGGCAACGGGAAGGGCCAGGTTTCGAGGGATTCCGCGGGGATGCCGAAAACTACCTCCGCGACAGTGCGATCGAGCGCCAGCGCGGCGTCGTTCGGCCCGAGCTGGACCGGGGCGTCGGGACGACCGACCGGGCGAGTTAGCGCGGCCTCGGGGTCATCCCATGCGTCGAGGATCTGTTCGGCCACATGTTCCGCGAACCGGCCGCCATTTCTCAGGCGTGTCACCATGCCCAGCGTGTACGCGAGCCTCGGCGCCAGACCGTTGGTCAGCATCGAACCCTCGGGGAAGCCCTCGGCCTGGCCGTTCGACCAGATGCGGAACGTGTGGCCCGAAGGCGCCACGACTTCGAAGAGCGGCGCCGGGGTCGCGCCTCCGGTTGCGTCATCCATGGACTCCCCCATGACGAATCTTGGCGGCCAGCTCCCTCCGACTATGATTTGCCCACCCACTGAGCAATTCATTTTGGAAGGAACTGACCATGGAAAAACCGGCACGAGAACTATCGGCCGTAGAGGGGCGCGTCGACGCTTTGACGATCGCATTGCGCGCGATGGTGGCTGTGCTGCCAGAGGAATACGCGAAAGCATTCGCCGCGCAGTTCCAGCACGACCTCGGACGATTCGAGGACATGGTCATGTCGATGCCCGCCCCGGACGACTATTTTGTTGGGCTGCGCAGCGTTCAGGACAAATGGCTCGCTGGCTTTCCCGGTTTTCCTGCGCCAGACGGGAAGTAGCCATTTCGACCATGTCGCGCCAAGTAGGCTCGTCCCCATGCCGGGCATCTTGCCTATTTCGGCTCACAAAGGCGGACAGCCTCCGCCGCGTCGGTCGCCGCCCCTGCAAAAAGCCTAGGAAAGCCTGCGCGTCCTTGAGGACGTCGCGCGCGCGGATTGGCGTGTTTTCCCCGGCGCGGCGCGTTACCGCGAGGTGCAGCGCGAACTCGACCGCCTTGGCGCGGATGTGGGCGTCACGCATGCTCCACCCCCTCGGCCAGGGTGGCGCCGCCATCTCCGGCGGGCCCATCTACGCCGGCCGGTTCGGCCTTGGCCGATGCGGCCTTCCGCTCGAAATAGTCGTGAAGCGCCTGGACGGTCTGCACGCGGGGATTTTTCACCTCTCCGTAGCGCAGCTTTCGCACCGTGCTTTCCGGCACACCAGACCCTTCCGCAACAGCGGGAAGGTCGGGAAATCGAACAGCGCTCAGGCGCGCGAGGACAGATGAAAGAAATGTGGGCTCGTTCATGCGCCGCATTTTCAACCCATATTTGGGTTGGCGTCAACCCGCATAATGGTTGCGAGCCTTGGCATAGTTCCATTTATGGGTAAAAAATCAGCTGCGGAGGTTGTCGGCGCAAACCTTGACCGACTCATGACCGAGGCTGGCCTTTCCAACGTGACGTTGGAAAGCCGGCTGTCTCGACGCGTCACGAAGTCGACCATAGGGCGCATGCGCAACGCGGAAATCAGTGCCGGCATCGACAACGTCGAGGAGGTCGCGCGCGCATTTGGCCTAGAGGCTTGGCAATTCTTGATCCCTGACGTCTCGGCGGTGCATAAACCTCGCCTCGCCGGGAGTTCGCCGACGGCCGACTCGGGAATGGCGTCGCTGAGCGCAGCAGACTCCGAACTGCTGGCGCTGTTCAACCAGCTGGACGACGTTTACCGGGCGTTGCTCCTTGCGGACGCCAGGAAGTACCTGCAAGTGCAGCAGCCTGCTATCAAAAGTCCCCCTGCCAAAAGGGCTAGTTCGTCCTAACATCCGACTCGTTTGGTCGAATGGGCGCGCAGTATGCGGCTCCCAATTCGTCGTCTGGGGAAAAAAATTTGTCCCCCTTGAAACAAATTTGATCGAAACATGAACAGACTTTATCTAGTAGTGTGTTCGTTCGCCGCCGTCAGCGTGCTCGTCGGCTGCGCCTCCCCGAAGACATATTCCTCCGTTCAACAGCCGACCGGCACCGAACTTACAGCCGACCTCTCGACGGTAATGCTTCGTGAGACGCGCACGGGCGATTTGCCCAATGCCTTCGGCAATGCCGACGTGTTTGGACGTAAGGTGGATAAGGGCTCGCGGTCGATCTTCTATCAGGGCTTGCGCGAAGATGGCGCAGTGGTTCTAAGGGTGGTCACTATCGACGTTGTTTCAAACGAGACAACCATGAACCGCACGGCGATGTCTGTGACGACCGCGTCGGCTTATACGGTCGGAAATCAGGCCTACGGCTCCGCCGTAACGACTCATTCCACGGCCGGAAGAACCGAGTCCCTTCCTCCGAACGCAGCCGACCTCGTTGTGCGCCCGCCTTGGCCAGCGCCAGTGGAATGGGGCGGTCACAAGCTCGAGATCCGATCAGCCAGTCCAGCATCCGTCACCTACATCATCAAGTAAACGAACCAACGCGGGCCGCCCCAGGCGGCCATTTTTTTTCCATCGCGACCCATTTGTGGGTTGACTAACCCGTTTTTGGTCTGTAAATTTCCTTCCGTCGACCCATTTGTGGGTCATCAAAGACGAGAGGAAGCCATGCTTTCCACGCACGCGGCCCCCGCCGCCATCAGCCAGGCGGCAAACGCCGACAGCTACTCGCTGGTCCACCTTGCGCCGCCGACGCTCTCCGACGCCGACGTTCTCAGCGTCCTCTGCGACCTGTTCGCCGGCCGCGCCGCTACCGCCTTCGGCGAGTCCTTGGAGTGGTGGGCGGAGACGTTTCAGTGCGACCTGGCCGCGAAGGCCGCCGGCGGCGTGGTGCTGGCGGCGATCAGCAAGTGGCCCTTCGATCAGCGCGCCGGCGCCGAGGGCGTTGAGCAGCTGCAGGCCGAACTGGTCAAGCGCGCCCGCCAGATCCTGGCCCGCGGGGTGCAACCGTGACCGGCGCCCTGATCCTCGTTCCCGTCGCCTATGTCATGGCGCGCGGGATCGACTTCATCGCGGCCGTCCTGCGCCGCACCGATCCCTGGAGCCCGACCGTATGACGATCCAAGTCCTTGGCGTCGACCCGCGCAGCCGGAGCAAGACCCAGCTGACCGCGCCCGCCCCCCTTCCCTACGTTTCCCGCCGCGCGTTGGCGCGCGTGCGCGATCGCATCGAACCGCCCAAGGCGTGCCACTGCTGCGGCGGCCCGGTGAAGCTGACCAACAACCGTGACATCTACGGCGGGCAGTCCTTTGGCGCGTGGCCTTATGTCTACCGGTGCGCGCAGTGCCAGGCCTACGTCGGCCTGCACCCTGACACGGATCTGCCGCTGGGCATCATGGCCACCAAGGCAACTATCCAGGCGCGCAAGGTCGCCAAGGCCGATTTCCTGGCGCTGGTCGGCGAACGGTATGCAGGCAAGCAGAGCGCCGCCTATGCCTGGCTCGCGCGCGCTTTGACCATTTCGCCGTCCATCTGCCATTTCGGCATGTTCACCGAACAGCAGGCCGGCCGCGCCGGCGAAGTCTGCCGCCTCGCACGCGAGGCCCGCCAATGAGCGCCGCCACCATCTGGGTGCTGTTCGCCTTCCTCCCGGCGGGCCACGACCGCCCGCCGGTCATGCGCATCGAGCGGTTCGAAACCGCTGCGGAATGCGAGCGCGTCCGCGCGATCTTCCCCCGAAACATCACCACCGTCTTTACCTGCCTGCCCAGCCGCCAGATCCGCGCAGGGCAGCGCCTGCCCCTGGAGCCCCGCCAATGAAGCCCACCCGCAAGCTGGTCCGCGCCGACGGCACGGACACCGAATTGCACGGCCCGCACGCGCTGATCGACGTCCGCCAGCTCATCGGCGCCGACGCCCTCGAGATAGTCAGCCTCGGCCAGCGCCAGCACGCCATGCTCATCGACCAGTCGGCCGACGCCAAGGGCCTGCCGGTCAACGCCGCGGCGTCCCATCTGTACCAGGCTGCGCGCGGCGAGCCGCGCCCCATCCACGGCGATGTCGTGATCGTGCCCGACACCGACTACGCGAGGGAAGCATGATCCGCCGCCTCCGCATCGTCTGGCGCCGCGCGCGCCGCACGGGCCGCGACCTGGACGCGGCTTCCTACGCAGCCGGCATCGTCGGCGGCGTGATCTTCCTGGCCGCCATGACCGGCGTGCTGGGCCCGACACTCGACGCCCAGCGCCACCATCAGGCCGGTGCCGAGCGCCACGCCTCTCGCTGAACGGAGCTGCTGACATGGAACCCAAGATTTTCACTGTCCGCGCCTCCAGCTGGGGCCGCCTGTTCGACTGCGCTCACGCTTGGGAAGGCACGCACATCCTGGGCATGAAGAAGCCCGCCGGCGTGCGCGCGCTGCTGGGCACCGCCGTGCATGCTGGCACGGCCGCGTTCGACCGCGCCCGCCTGGACGGCACGGACTGCACGCCCGACGATGCCGCCGGCGTCCTGGTGGACGAGCTGCGCAACCCTGCCCAGGACGTCGACATGGCGCAGGACGGCCTGTCCATCGACGAGGCCGAGCGCATCGCCCTGGTGGTGCTGGTCAAGTACTGCGCCGAAATCGCGCCCCGCTTCGAGTACATCGACGTCGAGACGACGCTGGACCCGCTCAATATCGACTGCGGCAACGGCATGACCGTGCGCCTGACCGGCACCATGGACCGCGCCCGAGTGGCCGCGACCGAGGGCGGCATCGTAGTGCCCGACGTCAAGACTGGCACGCGTGTCCTGGTCGACGGCAAGGCAGTGACCCAGGGCCGCGCCGCACAGACGGGCACCTACCAGCTCATGTACGAGGCCACCAAGAAGGTCACGACGGTCGGATCGCAAATCATCGCCCTGTCCACCAGCAGCCGGCCGGCCGCGGCCGTGAGCCCCATTTTCGACGCCCGCCGCGTGATGGTCGGCGAGCCCGACAAGCCCGGCCTGCTCGAACACGCTGCGGCGATGTTCCGCACCGGCCTGTTTCCCCCGAACCCCTCCAGCGTCCTGTGCAGCCCCAAGTACTGCGCGCGCTGGTCGTCCTGCCTTTTCCGATAACCAGAGGAGCCCCGCATGTCCCTTCACCCCGTCAGCCGCGACGTGTTCGTCCGGCGCACCGATCAGGCCGGCAAGTCGGTCGTGACCCAGCACCTGGCCTGGGATCCCGCCCAGTTCTTGGTCAGCCAAGTCGAGCAGTACCACCGCGACGCCAAGCCCGAGGAGCGCCAGACCGTCGCGCTCGCCACCGCCGCGGAGTACCGCGACTACCGCAACAGCCACAAGCAAGGACGCTGATTATGACTCAGACCACCACCGTTCAGAGCCTGCGCGCGGCGCCCGAAGCTCAGATGCCTGTCGTCGCCCCCGGATTCGGCAGCTTGCAGAGCTTCGAGCTGATGCAGCGCGCCGCCAACCTTCTGGCCAGCAGCACCCTGGTGCCGGCGCAATACCGCAAGGTCATCGAGAAGCTGGACAAGTACGGCAACGTCAAGGAATCGCGCGAGAACCCCAACGCCCTTGCGAACGCCGTTGTGGCGCTGAACATGGCGCAGCGCATGGGCGCCGACCCGCTCATGGTCATGCAAAACCTTTACATCGTCGAGGGCCGCCCGTCCTGGTCCTCGCAATGGATCATCGCGGCCGTCAACGGCTGCGGAAGGTTCTCCCCGCTACGCTTCGATATCAAGGTCCTGGGCCCCAAGGCCATCGACTACAAGTCGACCTACTGGGAAGCCGGTGAACGCCGCAGCAAGGTCGAGAAGGTCGAAATCGTCGACAAGGTCTGCGTAGCCTGGGCGATCGAGAAGGAAACCGGCGAGCGCCTGGAATCGCCCGCCGTGTCGATTGAAATGGCGGTGCGCGAGGGGTGGTACACCAAGACTGGCAGCAAGTGGCAGACCATGGACGAGGTCATGCTTCGCTACCGCACGGCCAGCTTCTTCGGCAAGCTCTATGCACCGGAACTGCTGATGGGCCTGCAGACGGTCGAGGAAGCGCAGGACATCATCGAGGCAACGGCTGGCCCGGATGGCACGATCAGCGTGAACGTGGACGAACTGCGCGCCAATGCAGCGCCCGCGCAGCGTCAGCCGTCGGCCGCGCCCGCCGACGTCACCGATGTGGAAAGCCGGGACGCACAACAGACTGCGCAAGTCGACACCGCTCCCGCGCAGGCGCAAGCCGAGGCCGGTAATCCGGCGCCGCGCGCGGCTACGGCCGCCAAGGCCTCGTCCGAGCCGCAGGCCAATCCCAGCGAGCAGGGCCAAGCCGAACTGCCCAACGCTGGCAACGAAGGCGGCGGCCTGGATCCGGCCAAGGTGGAACACCAGATCCAATACGCCAAGACCATCGATGTCCTGGACTTGGCCAGCGACTCGATCGACGGCGTAGACGACCTTGGCGAGCGAGCCCGGCTGCACCAGCTGTACCAATCGCGCCGCCTGTCTCTCACGTCCGAGGCCCAGCGCGCTGGCAGCACGCGGCGCCGCAGCGTCCAGGCGCCCGAATAAGGCCAGGTGACCGACATGGCTTTGTTCCGCAACCTCTCGGTCTACAGCCTACCCGGCGGGTGGGCCGTATCCCTGCCCCAGCTGGTCGGCATGCTGGAGCAGCATCAATTCGTGCCCACGACCGACCTGCAGGCCGAGTCCACCGGCTGGGCGCCGGTTCACGAGGGCTACGGGCTCGTGCACGAGGTGCAGGGCCATCTGCTGCTGCGCCAACGCACCGAATCGCGCGTGATGCCCACCAAGGCGATCGACCTGCAGGTGCAAGAAGCTGCGGCGAAGGTCGAGGAGGCCCAGGGCTACAAGCCCGGCAAAAAGCAGCGCAAGGAGATCCGCGAACGGGTCATCGACCAGATGCTGCCCGCGGCGTTCCGGCAGCAGGACGATGTGCTGGTCTGGATCGACACCTACGCCGGCCGCCTGGGAATTGACAGCGCCTCGAGCGGCCCGCGCGACGCCGCGGTCGCCCTGCTGTGCGAGAGCATCGACCACTTCGCGCTTGACCGCCTGTCCGTGCGCACGGCGGCGGCCGGCGCGATGACTGCCTGGCTCGCCGATGATGAGGCGCCGGAAGGCTTCACCATTGACACGCTGGCGGACCTGCGGGCGGCGGGCGAAGGCGCCGGCGCCGTGCAGTACGTCAATCGCCCCCTGGACCCTGCGGAGGTGCGCCACCACATCCAAAGCGGCATGCAGTGCACTCGCCTCGCCCTGACGTGGCAGGACCGCATCTCGTTCGTGCTGGATGACGAACTGGTGCTGAAACGCATCGTCCCCGCCGACGTCGTGCAGATGGACGTCGAACGCTCCGCCAAGACGGAAGCCGAGGAATTCGAGGCTGATTTTTTCCTCATGGCGACCACCTTGCGCGGCCTGGTGGCCGACCTGGTCGACGCCCTGGGCGGCGAATACGTCGACGACCGCCAAGCGGACATGTTCCGCACCAGCACCGGCCCGGCCCTGCGCGCCGACGACACCGACGACGACGGCGACGACCCGCTGCTGGCAGAAGCCCGCCGCGTGGTGGTCGAGAACCGCCGCGCGTCCATTTCCCTTGTTCAGCGCCATCTGCGCATTGGCTACAACCGCGCCGCGTCGCTTCTCGAAGCCCTCGAGCTGCGCGGTGTGGTGACGGCCATGCGCCCTGATGGTGGCCGTGAATTGCTTGCCATCTCCTGAGGAGCAACCATGCGAATCAACCGTATCACCGTCGAGAACTTCCAGGGCGCCCGCGCCGTGGACCTGCAGTTGCCCACCCCGCTCGCGCTGGTGTCGGGCCTGAATGGCGCCGGCAAGTCGACCGTCGCCGAAGCCGTCCGCCTGGCGCTGCAGGGCACGCCGGAACGGGTCGGCCTGAAAAAAGAGTACGACATGCTGGTCAGCGACGGCGCGAAGCTGGGCGCGGTGACCGTGGAACTGGACGCCGGCGCCGTGTCGATGACACTGCCCAAGGGCGTGGCGGATGGCCAGGACCTGGTGCCGACCAGCCCGGCCCTGCCCTTCGTCCTGGCGCCCGAACGCTTCGCCCAGGCCGAGGCCAACGACCGGCGCAGCCTGCTGTTCACGCTGACCGGCGCGAAGATCCGCCCCGACGATATCGCCGCCCGCCTGCTGGCCCGGACATGCAACGCCGAGCTGGTGACCCAGATCAAGCCCATCCTGCGTACCGGGTTCGCCGCGGGCTCAAAGTACGCCAAGGACCAGGCCACCCAGGCCAAGGGTGCCTGGCGCACCGTCACCGGAGAAGCCTACGGTGAGGTCAAGGCCAAGGACTGGGCGGCCGACGAGCCCGCGTTCGACCGCGCGGCACTCGAGAACACCGGCGCGGAGCTGGCCGGCCTGGACGAACGCATCGAGGCGACGGCGCAATCGCTGGGCAAGCTGGTGCAGAAGGCCGAGGCCTACGCGGCGGCGCGCGATCAGCTGGCCGCGCGCCAGGCCAAGGCGGCGCGCCTGCCCGAGCTGAACCGCAAGCTGGAATACGACCTTGCCGAGCATGGCAAGGCAGTCGCGCACGTCGAAGCGCTCCAGCTGCGCGCTGGCGCCGGCCCGCGGACGGGCCTGGTGCACGAACTGGCCATCTGCCTGGACGACGTCTACAACTGCGAGAAGGTGACCCTGCTGCTGCCCGGGCCGCTCGATATGCGGATCCTCGAAGTGCTGGAGCGCTACGAGGTCCAGTACGGGAAGCTCGACGCCCCCGGCGACGCCGAAGCCGCGGGCGCGCTGCCCAAGGCCATCGATGCCCGCGAGCTGATGGCGCGCAGCGTGGAAAACGACCGCCGCGATATCGCCGCCGCCCAAGAAGCCGCAGCCAGCTTGGAAGCCGTGAACGCTCCGGAGGCGATCGACACCGCCGACGTCGAAGCCGTGCGCGCGCAACTCAACGCCCTCAAGGAGCAGCGCAAGGAAGTGCACGAGCGGGTGCAGGCGCTGCTGAACGCCAAGCAAGCCGCCGACAGCGCGAAACAGCGCACCGCCAACGCAGCGCAGTACCACGGTGAGGTACAGGCCTGGGCCAAGATCGGCGACGCGCTGGCGCCCGACGGCATCCCCGGCGAAATCCTGGCCGAAGCCCTGCAGCCGATGAACGACCGTCTCGCTCACCTGGCCAGCCTGGCCAACTGGCCGGCGGTGGCGATCGCCGGCGACATGGCCATCACCTACGGCGGCCGCGCCTATCGGCTTCTGTCCGAGTCCGAGCGCTGGCGCACCGACGCCCTGATCGGGCTGGCGCTGGCCGCCCAGTCCGGGCTGCGCTGCGTGCTGCTGGACCGCTTCGATTGCCTGGATCAGCCAGGCCGCGGCGACCTGCTGGGGCTGCTCGACACTCTGGCCGCCGACGGCGAACTCGACACCGCCCTGGTGCTGGGCACCCTGAAATCCGCCCCGCCCGCCCCCACCGACCTTTTCACCAGCCACTGGATCGACCACGGCACCAACGCCCAGCCCGCGCTGCGCGCCGCCGCCTGACACAAGGACCACGACATGCAAAACCTGGGATTCTTCTACGACACCGAAACCACCGGCCTGCCGCAGTTCAAGGAGCCGTCTGGACACCCCGGCCAGCCCCACATTGTGCAACTGGCCGCGGCGCTGGTCGACCTGGACTCGCGCGAGACGGTCGCCAGCCTGGACCTGGTCGTCCGGCCGGACGGCTGGATCATCCCCGATGAGGTCACCGAGGTCCACGGCATCACCACCGAGTACGCCCTGGCGGTGGGCGTGCCCGAGACGCTGGCCCTGTCCCTGTTCCTGGAAATGTGGGCCGGACGCAAGCGCATCGCACACAACGAGTCCTTCGATGCCCGCATCATCCGCATCGCCCAGCACCGCGCCGGCGAGCTGGAGCACGACCTGGAACGCTGGAAGGCCGGCACGGCCGAATGCACCGCACGCCTGGCCACGCCCATCCTGAAACTGCCGCCCACCGCCAAGATGGTGGCCGCCAATCGCCACCACTACAAGACGGCAAACCTGAGCGAGGCGGTGCTGTTCTTCACCGGCAAGCCGCTGGAGAACGCGCATAGCGCCTTGGCGGACGTGCGCGGCTGCATGGACGTCTATTTCGGCATCCAGGACCTGCAAAGGGAGGCCGCGTAATCATGCATCCCTACATGAACCGCCACGACCGGCGCCAGGCCCGGCGCGCCGAGGGCCGACGGCCTCGGGCGGGGCGCATGGCGCGTCCCATGGCCGCCCCGATGATTATGGGCTCAGAAATCGTGATGCGCCCCCTGGAACAGCTGTTCGACGAGCTGGACCGGACCGGCAAGGTGTCGGTCAACGCCAAGGGCTACCCGACCTTCGTGGCCTGCGACGGCCACAAGTACGAGGCCGCGCCCGCGATCGAAGGGCTGATCTGGCACTTCGAGATGTGGAGCATCCGCCACGCCAAGGAACTGCCGCTGCAGCCCCTGCGTGATCTGTACATCGCGCTGCACTACCTGGTGCCGATCCAGGAACGCACTATCGAAGGCCTGCGGCACGCACTGCCGATACTGCGCCGTGTGATCGCCTTGGGCCAGCGCGACGACCAGGGCGACCTGTTCCACCAAACCCGCATCAAGATCGCCATGGAGGCGCAGGCATGAGCAAGATCGAAAACACCTGGCGCCTGGCCCCGGTGGCCGCTGCACAGCACGAGCTGGCCGAGGTTCGCGCCGCCCTCGGCTTTCTTCCCCAAGGCTATACCGCCATGGCTGGCCTGGAGCGCCTCGCCGACCTGCTGGCGGCCGCGGAGCCTTCACCGACCTCGCCTGCAGTCAGCACCGAACAGGATGCCCCGATCACCGTTACCGTGGACCATGATCCGCGCGGCGTCAGCGTTGGCGTGTGGCAGGGATCGCACTGCATCTACAGCGGGGCGCATCCGCTGCCCGCCGCCGCTGGCCTATCCACGGCGGCGCACACCTACGGCGCCCCGGCTGAGGTGGCGGTGCGCATCGAGAACTACCTCACCCACAACGGCCAGGAAAACTCGGTGAGCCTGCTGCTGTACGAGGCCATGAAAGCGCTGCGCGCTCCCGCTGCTGCCGATGTGCAAACCGCTGCCGCCCGCGACGTTCTGGCCGAGCGCCAGCGACAGATCAGCGTCGAAGGCCGGACGCCGGCGCATGACGACCAATACACCGCCGGCGACATGGCGAGTGCGGCGGCGTGCTACGCCGCCCAGGGTCGCCACCACTATCCGGAGCCGGGCCGCCCTGGACCGAGCTGGCCCTGGGCCGCCGAATGGTGGAAGCCCTCGACGTATCGCCGCAATCTGGAAAAGGCCGGCGCCCTGATCCTGGCTGAAATCGAGCGTTTGGACCGTGCAGCGCAACGCGCGGGGGATGCCTAATGGCCCTGCCCTACAGCACCGCGACCAGCGGCGAGAAGGCACTTGGCGAGATCCAGAAGCTGCTGCGCGCCTTCGGCTGCAGCAAGTTCGGGAGCATGGTGGACGACGGCGCCGGCGAGCTGCTGGTGCAGTTCGAATACCGGGGCCGCCAGGTTTCCGTGAAGGCATCGACGAAGGGCTACGCCGCGGCCTGGCTCAAGGAGAACCCGTGGAGTCATCGCCGCACCGGCACGCGGGCCCAGTACGAGAAAAAAGCCATGGACGTGGCGAGCGTCGCCGTGTATTCGATCCTGCGCGATTGGATCAAAGGCCAGATCATGGCCATCGAGACTGGCATCCTCTCGTTCGAAGGCGCGTTTCTCGGTCAGATCATGCTGCCGACGGGCCATACCGTGCTGGAGCATGCAGCGGCGGCCAACCTTCTGCCGGCGCCGGACGGCGGCCAGCAGAGCCGCCAGGCCGCGGAGGTGTGAACATGGCAGTCACCATCACTGATCATGCCGACGCCCGCCTGAAAGAGCGTCTGGGCCTGCCGAAGTCGGCCCGCGCTGCTGCCGCGCAGCGCGCCTTCGATCAAGGCAAGCGGCACGGCGACGCGGCCGGGAAGCTCAAGCGCTTCTTGGACAAGTGCTGGCTCCAGCACCGCAAGGCCAACAACGTCCGCATCCACGCTGAACACATCTGGTTTTTCGCCCACGAAACCCTGGTGACCGTCTACGAGGTGCCCAGGAACATGCGCGCGGGCGCAAAGGACTGAACTATGAATGAACAGAACAACATCGCGCAGCCGGCGATTGTCGTCACGCTCACTCGCACCCTGGGTGCGTATGGCGCAGCGTTTGACCTCCCCGGACCGCACCGGGCATTTACGTACCACCACCAGCCGGGGAATATCGGGGCGCACCGCCTCGGTGCCGCTTGGCAAAAGGCAGCCAGCGGTAGTTCGGGCGACCTCATCGACAGAGGGCTGGGGCTGCTCAAGGCCCTACAGGAGGTCGGGTTCGGTGTCTTTGAGGTGTCGGAAATTGCCGCCCCTGTAGCCGAAGAGCGGGCTGCATGCCCTACCGACGTATGCAAAGCCGGGCAGGCCGATGCCGTGCTGTGCGCGAACGACGAGTGCGACCGCGCCAACGGGGTGCGGCCGCCCATGTGCCGCATCCCCGGGGTCCGCGAGGACGTGCTGCGACGCGCCGCCCTGGCAAGCGCCCCTGTAGCCGGGGAGCCAGTGGGCGTCGTGCAGCCCAACGGCAATACCTTCCGTCTTTCGCGGCCGCTGCCGGCGGGCACCAAGGTCTATGCCGTGCCCCAGGCCAGCGCCGAGGCGGGCGATGATGAGCTGGTTTACTTGGGCGCCACAGCGCCGCCTGTGCCGGCGTGGCTGCTGAAAAGCGCGCGGCGCATCAGCCACTACATGGCGACGCATCACCCCGGCGAGTGGGCCATCTACGGGATTCAAATCCGGCGCGAGCCCAAGGCTTCCGCACAAGGAGGCATCAGTGGCTGAGAACAGTAAGATCGAATGGACCGACCATACTTTCAACCCGTGGGAAGGCTGCCAGAAGGTCGGGCCCGGCTGTGACCACTGCTACGCAGAGACGCGCAACGCCCGCTTCGCCGGCGGCCGGGCTATCAACTGGGGGCCGGGCGCGCCACGCCGGCGGACCAGCGCCGCCAACTGGCGCAAGCCGCTGTCCTGGAACGGCAACCCATTCTACCAATGCCTGGACTGCGGATGGCGTGGACACGGCGCGGGCAAGATCAACGGGGGCCTGCCGGTCTGCCCGGTGCCGAAATGCGCTTCCCTGAGGCTGGCCCCGGCCCGAGCGAGGGTGTTCTGCGCCAGCCTGGCTGACGTCTTCGACAATGCCGTGGACCCGGCCTGGCGCGAGGATCTTTACGGGCAGATCGAGGCCACGCCCAACCTGGACTGGCTGCTGCTGACGAAACGTATCGGCAACGTGGGCAACATGCTGCCTGTGCCGTTCGACTTCGACCGGATGTATCCCAACGTCTGGATCGGCGCCACCATCGTGAATCAAGCCGAGGCCGACCGAGATATCCCCAAGCTGCTCGAGTTGCCGGCGCGCGTTCGCTTCCTGAGCATGGAACCGCTACTCGGGCCGGTCGACCTTGGCGCCGGCTGCCGGCGCGCTGGGTTGCACCTGGGCGAGGCTCTGGACTGGGTAATCGTCGGCGGCGAGAGCGGCCCCGGGGCACGCCCCATGCATCCGGCCTGGGCCGCCAGTCTGCGCGACCAATGCCAGAACGCTGGAGTGCCGTTCCTGTTCAAGCAGTGGGGTGACTGGGCGCCTGGATCTGGGGATTTCGGCGCCGGCGGCTATGACACCGCGGCGGTCGCCTGGGATGGCCGTGTCGCACGCGACGACTACCCGGTCGGCGCAACGAGCGCGGACGGCTGGTCGATGGTTCATCGGCCGGGCAAGGTGGCAGCCGGCCGGCTGCTCGATGGCCGCGAATGGAACGAGGTGCCGCAATGAAAGAACGGCCCATCCCTTTCAACGGAGCGATGGTGCGGGCGTTGCTGGCCGGCAACAAGACGCAGACGCGGCGGGTCGTGAGGCAGCAGCCGGCCGGCGCGTGGGCGGCTCCCGGGAAAACGTCATGCCCCTACGGCCAGCCCAGTGACCGCCTGTGGGTGCGTGAGCCCTGGCGCAGCACCGCAGACCTGGACAGGTGCAGCGGCAGCCAGATCGCCGAGCTGTGCCTGGACGCCGGCTACAACGCGCCCTGGGCTCCGATCCAGTACGAAGCCGACGGTGCGAGGCGTGACTGGAAGCACACCGGCACGCCGCCCCATGACGGTCCGCCCCAACCGGGCAGGTATCGCCATGCCCGGTTCATGCCGCGCTGGGCGAGTCGGCTTGAGCTGGAGGTGACCGGCGTGCGCGTAGAGCGGTTGCAAGGCATCAGCTACGAGGATGCGCTGGCGGAAGGCGCATTCGACCCGCGCTTGTTCGTGGGCGACGAATGCCGCGACGCCAGCGTCGAATCAGCCGACGAGCTGGCGCGCCGCCTGCAATGGCCGCAGCGCTCATTCCGCGAACTGTGGAGCAGCATCAACGGCGCCGAGTCCTGGGACGCCGACCCCTGGGTCTGGATCGTCGAGTTCAGGAGGATCTGACATGCAAAAGCGCTGCTTCAACACCGTTGAAGCCCAGCAGTACCTGGGCGTCAAGCGCCGGTTCTTCGAAGCCAAACTCGCCCCGCTGCTCGCTGGCAAGGGAGTCCAGGCCGGCACATCGGTTGTCTATGAACGGGCCGATCTCGACGCGGCCTGGGACCGCTATAAACTGACGGCGGGCAATGAGCGTCCCGCGCCCAAGAACGGAGTACGCAAATGGGACGTTCTAGAACAAGTGGCATCTACCCGTCGCAAGACGGCACGTTCGAGGTCGACGCCCGATATAGGGGGCACCGAATTCGCAAACGTGGTTTCCAAAATCAGGGGGACGCCAGCGACTACCTGATGCAACGCAAGGCCGAAATCCGTGACGACATGACCAACGGAGTTCGGCCAAAGGTAACCCTGGCCGCTGCGGCGGCCAGATATCTGCTGGAGAAGGAAGGCATGCCATCGGCGACGGCGTCAACCTACGCGCTTGAGCCGCTGGTGGCCCTCCTTGGCTCTTTAACATTGGATCAGCTCGACGACGACGCCCTCGTGCCATTTATCGAGGAGCGCAAGGCGTTCGGCTGGGCCGACAAGACGGTCAACAACAGCCTGGAATGCGTCAGGGCCATCTGCAACCGCGCCGCAAGGCGATGGAGATTTCCGAACCGCATGACCTGGCTGGAGAGCGCTCCCCACATCAGCCTGCTGAAACTCGAAGATCAGCGCCCTCCCCGCCCCATAACCTGGGCCGAGCAGGACAGGCTCCTGGCCAGCGCGCCAGGTTACTTGGCGAAGGTGCTGCTTTTCGACTTGAATACCGGCGTCCGGCGAAATGTCCTTTCGAATCTGCGGTGGACCTGGGAACTCCCCCTCGAGATCCGCCCTGGCCTGGTTCGTTCGGTCTTCATCGTGCCGCGGGAGTACGTGAAGGGGCGGAAACGGGAGAGGATCATCGTTTGCAACACAACCGCGCAAGGCATCGTTGACAGCCAGCGGGGCAAGCATCCGGAATTCGTTTTCACCTACGTAAAGGATCTCCCCAAGTGGGCGCGGCTCGCTAAAGGCCCACACCCGCTGGGCTGGACGCTGCCCGAGCGGCCTCACAAGACGCTCGCGGATCGATTCGAGTATGCATGGGGTAAGACTCGGACGGCTGCTGGCATGGCGGATCTGCACCTGCACGACCTGCGCCACACCCTCGGGATGCGCTTGCGGGCTGCCGGGGTCTCGGATCGGACCCAAAACGAGATCCTCTGGCACAAATCCGGCAGCATGACGGATCACTATGCCGTGGCGCAGCTGCGCGAGATTTACGACGCTCTCGAGGCTATCCAGGCCCCGGGCGCAGACGGTGAATCGCTCAACTTGCTGGCCATCATGCGGGAGAGGCGACAACAAGAAGTCCCCCAAAAGTCCCCCAGCCTGCGGCTGGTGGCTTAAGGCAAATCCCGTAAGCCGTTGAAATAACTGACAGTAATGAAAGGGCATAAGGAAATCCCGATTAGGGAATTTGCTTATGCCCTTTAATTATTTGTACGGCGCATACTCGATACGTAAGAATTCGTCCTTGGCATAAAGCAAGAAAGATGGAACTTCGTCAACTCGAGGCCTTCGCGGCCGTCATGTCCACGGGCAGCGTCACCGCTGCCGGGCGTCTGCTTGGCCGCTCGCAACCGGCCATCAGCCGCCTGTTGCAGGAATTGGAAGCCGAGATCGGCTATGCCCTGTTCGCCCGCAGCGGGCCGCGCGTGACGCCGACCGAGCAGGGTTTCCTGCTCTATGACGACGTCGAGCGCGCCCTGTCCAGCCTGCGCCAGATCCGCGACCGGGCCGAGGAAATCGCCCGCGGCCAGGCGCAGCCCCTGCTGCTGGCGGCCACCTCGGCGCTGGCCGCCGGGTTGGTGCCGGACGCGCTCAAGCGCATCGAGCCGCACGCCAACCTCGCCCCCCGCATCGAACTGCGCAGCGCCTCGCCCGAGCGCGTGGTGCACGCCGTCCTGAGCGGCGCGGCGCAACTGGGCGCGACCAGCCTCCCGCTGGAGCATCGCGGCCTGACCGTGCACTGGATCGGCCAGGCGCCCTGTGTGGTGGCGCTGCCCGAAAACGATCCGGCCGCGCGCCATGAGGTGGTGCCGGTGGCCGAGCTGGCCGGGCGCCGCGTCATCACCATGGCCAATCCCTACCGCCTGCGGCGGCGGCTGGACGCGGCGCTGGGCCACGCGGCCGGCGCCATCGAAACCAATTCGTCCGTCAACGCCCTGGCCGCCGTGCGCGCGGGCCTGGGCGTGTCGGTGCTGGAACCCATTACCGCCTACGGCGCGCCGATGGCGGGCGTGGCGATCCGCCCGATCGACCTGGACATTCCCTTTTTCTTCGGGGTCATCACCTCGCAGTCGCAGCCGCTGACGCCGGCCTGCCAGGCCATGGCCGATGCGCTGGCGCAGGCCGCCGCGCAACTGCTGCCCGGCTTCGTGCTGCACGACGCCTGCCAGCACGGCGCGCTGCTGCAGTCGATCTACGGCGATGACGCCCCTCTTACGGATACGCCCGCATGAACCAACCCCTCGCTCCCGCCCCGCAAGGCCTGGCCGCGCTGGAAGCGCGCCTGCGCCAGGACCTGTCCTGGCTGGAAATCCCGGCCAAACAGTGGGTCACGCCGCGCCTGGTCGACGGCCAGCCGGTGCTGGACGTGGCCATCATCGGCGGCGGCATGGCCGGCCTGGCCGCGGCCGCGTCGCTGACCCACCAGGGCATCGTCGCGCCGATCTTCGACCAGTCACCCGAAGGCTATGAAGGCCCGTGGGCCACCACCGCGCGCATGGAGACCCTGCGCTCGCCCAAGCAACTGACGGGTCCGGCGCTGGGCCTGCCCGCCCTGACCTTCCGCGCCTGGTTCGAGGCGCAGTTCGGCGGCGAAGCCTGGGACGCGCTGGACAAGATCCCGCGCCTGCAGTGGATGGACTACCTGCGCTGGTACCGCCGCGTGCTGAACCTGGACGTGCGCAACCAGCACCGCGTGCTGGCCGTGCTGCCGCGCGCCGACCGGCTGGTGCAACTGGACATCGAAGCGCCCGCCGGCCGCCAGACCGTGCTGGCGCGCCGCGTGGTGCTGGCCACCGGCCGCGACGGCCTGGGCGGCGCCTACGTGCCGGACTTCGCGCGCAAGCTGCCGCGCGACCGTTGGGCGCATTCGTCGGACGTGCTGGACTACGCCACCCTGGCCGGCAAGCGCGTCGGCGTGGTGGGCGCGGGCGCGTCGGCCATGGACAGCGCCGCCACCGCCCTGGAAGCGGGCGCGGCCAGCGTCGACCTGCTGATCCGCCGCGACGACATTCCGCGCATCAACAAGGGCAAGGGCGCCGGCAACCCCGGCCTGACCCATGGCCACCTGAACCTGCCCGACGACTGGAAGTGGAAGATCCGCCACTACATCAACGCCGCCCAGGTGCCGCCGCCGCGCGGCAGCACGCTGCGCGTGTCGCGCCACCCGAACGCCCGCTTCAACCTGGGCTGCGGCGTGCAGGACCTGGCGCTGGTCAATGACGAAATCCGCGTGACCACGCCCAAGGGCGTCTTCACGCTGGACTTCCTGGTGTTCTCCACGGGTTTCCGCATCGACTGGACCGTGCGGCCGGAATTCGCCGCGCTGGCGTCCCACGTGCGCGCCTGGGGCGACCGCTACACCCCGCCCGCCGGCGAGGAAGACCAGGAACTGCATGATTCGCCCGACCTGGGCGCGGCCTTCGAATTGCAGGAAAAGACCCCGGGCGCCTGTCCCGGCCTGGACCGGGTGCACTGCTTCTCGTACCCGGCCGCGCTGACGCACGGCACCGTGTCGGGCGACATCCCCGCCATCAGCGAAGGCGCCAAGCGCCTGGCGCAAGGCATCGCCGGCCTGTTCTACCGCGAGGACGTGGCCACGCACTACGCCAATATGGAAGCGTTCTCGGAACCGGAAGTGTTCGGCGACGAATGGACGCCGGCCCCGGCGCCCGGCGCGCCCCGGCAGGCGGAGACCGCGCAATGACCGCTTGGCTGCTCCGCCGCGTGGCGCAAGCCGCGGTGGTCGTGTTCCTGATGACGCTGATCGTCTTCGTCGGGCTGCACGCCATCGGCAACCCCGTCGACATCCTGATCGGCCAGGACGTCGACCAGGTCGACCGCGCCCGCATCATCGCCGAACTGGGGCTGGACAAGCCCTTGTGGCAACAGTACCTGGGCTTTCTGAACGGGGCGCTGCACGGCAACCTGGGCAACAGCTTCGTCTACAACATCCCCGCCGTGGAACTGGTGATCCAGCGCCTGCCGGCGACCCTCGAACTGGCCATCGCCGCGCTGCTGCTGGCGGTGATCATCGGGCTGCCGCTGGGCCTCTTGGCCGGGCTGTATCCCGACAGCCGCTTCTCCAAGCTGGTGATGGCGGGCAGCATCGTCGGCTTCTCGCTGCCGACCTTCTGGGTCGCGCTGATGCTGATCATGACCTTCAGCGTGTCGCTGGGCTGGCTGCCGGCCAGCGGCCGCGGCCAGACGGTGGAATTCCTGGGCTTCCAGTGGTCGTGGCTGACGGCCGACGGCTGGCGCCACCTGATCCTGCCGGCGCTGAACCTGTCGCTGTTCAAGATCTCGCTGGTGATCCGCCTGACCCGCGCCGGCGTGCGCGACGTGATGCCGCTGGACTTCGTCAAGTTCGCCCGCGCCAAGGGCCTGTCGCCGTTCCGGGTGGTCTGTGTGCACGTGCTGCGCAACACCATGATCCCGCTGGTGACGGTACTGGGCCTGGAGCTGGGCTCGACCATCGCCTTCGCCGTCATCACCGAAAGCATCTTCGCCTGGCCCGGCGCCGGCAAGCTGATCCTGGACAGCCTGAACGCGCTGGACCGCCCGGTGATCGTGGCCTACCTGATCGTGGTGGTGTGCCTGTTCGTGACGCTCAACCTGATCGTCGACATCCTGTACAAAGTGCTGGACCCGCGGGTGCGGCTGGAGGCCTCGGCATGAGCGCTCCGAACACTCCCCAGGCAAATGCCATGCAAACCGCCGCCCCCGCGCTGAAGCGCGAATCGCCCTGGCGCCGTAACCTGCTGGAATTCCTGTCGTCCAAGACGGCGGTGTTCGGGCTGGTGATCGCCACCCTGCTGATCCTGGCCGCCATCCTGGCGCCGTGGATCTCGCCGCAGAACCCCTACGACCTGCTGCAGATCGACGTGCTGGACGCGCGCCTGGCGCCGGGCACGATGAACGGCCTGAACACCTTCCACTACTGGCTCGGCACCGACGGCCAGGGCCGCGACCTGCTGTCGGGCATCCTGTACGGCCTGCGCATCAGCCTGATGGTGGGCGTGGGCTCGGCGCTGATCGCCGGCATCATCGGCACGCTGCTGGGCCTGCTGGCGGCGTATGCCGGCGGCAAGGTCGACGCGCTGATCATGCGGCTGGTGGACCTGATCCTGTCGTTCCCGTCGATCCTGGTGGCCATGATGATCCTGGCCTACCTGGGCAAGGGCGTGGGCAACGTGGTGCTGACGCTGGTGATCCTGGAATGGGCCTACTACGCCCGCACCGCGCGCGGCCAGGCCCTGGTCGAGCGCCGCCGCGAGTACGTCGAGGCGGCGCGCTGCCTGGACATCCCCAACTGGCGGATCATGCTCAAGCACATCCTGCCCAACTGCCTGCCGCCGCTGATCGTCATCGGCACCCTGCAGATCGCGCGCGCCATCACGCTCGAAGCCACGCTGAGTTTCCTAGGCCTGGGCGTGCCCGTGACCGAACCGTCGCTGGGGCTGCTGATCTCCAACGGCTTCCAATACATGCTGTCCGGCGAATACTGGATCAGTTTCTACCCCGGCATCGCGCTGCTGATCACCATCGTCGCCATCAACCTGGTGGGCGACCGCCTGCGCGACGTGCTGAACCCGAGGACCCACAAATGAGCGCCGCCCGTCCCGTCGCGGCGCCGGCCGCCGCCAACGTGCCGACCCTGGAAGTGCGCAACCTGCGCACCCACTTCTTCACCCGCGCCGGCACCCTGCCCGCCGTGGACGACGTGTCCTTCACGCTGGAGCGCGGCAAGATCCTGGGCCTGGTCGGCGAGTCCGGCTCGGGCAAATCCGTCACCGGCTTTTCGATCATGGGCCTGGTGGACGCCCCCGGCCGCGTGGTCGGCGGCCAGGTGCTGTTCCAGGGCCGCGACCTGACCAAGCTGGCCCCGCGCGAGCTGCGCAAGCTGCAGGGCAACCGCATCGCCATGATCTTCCAGGATCCGATGATGACGTTGAACCCGGTGCTGCGGGTCGACGTGCAGATGATCGAAACGGTGCGCGCCCACAACAGCATGAGCAAGGCGCAGGCGCGCGAGCTGGCCCGCGACACGCTCGGCATGATGGGTATTCCCAGCCCGGAAGAACGGCTGCTGGCGTATCCGCACCAGTTGTCCGGCGGCATGCGCCAGCGCGTGGCGATCGCCATCGCCATGCTGCACCGGCCCGACCTCATCATCGCCGACGAGCCGACCACGGCGCTGGACGTCACCATCCAGGCGCAGATCCTGTCCGAAGTGCAGAAGCTGGCGCAGCAACACGGCACCAGCCTCATCTGGATCACCCACGACCTGTCGGTGGTGGCGGGCCTGGCCGACGACGTGGCGGTGATGTACGCCGGCCGCATCGTCGAACACGGCAAGGTCGACGACGTGCTCGACCGTCCTCAGCATCCCTACACCCTGGGCCTGATCGACAGCCTGCCCAGCAACAACCAGCGCGGCCAACGCCTGCGCCAGATTCCCGGCATGACACCCAACCTGCTCACCCTGCCCGCCGGCTGTGCCTTCGCGGCGCGCTGCGCGCGCGCCACGGCGCAATGCGGCCAGCAGCCCGCCATCACCGACGTGCTGCCCGGCCATCAGGTGCGCTGCTTTCATCCGTCGCGCCAACCGGGCGAGGTGGCAGCATGAGCCAGACGACGATTCCGGACACCCGCGACGGCGCCACCCCGCTCATCGACCTGCGCCAGGTCAGCAAGCGCTTTGGCGAACGCCCCGTCGGCGCCGCCGGCCGCGCCTTGCAGCGCCTGGGCCTGTCCAAGCCGCCCGCCATCACCCGCGCCGTCGATCATGTGGACCTGCTGGTGCGCCCCGGCGAAGTGGTCGGCCTGGTCGGCGAATCCGGCTGCGGCAAGTCCACGCTGGGCCGCATCGCGGCCGGCCTGCTGACGCCGTCCGGCGGCGAGGTGCTGATCAACGGCCAGCGCCCCGCCGACATGACGCCGGCCCAGGCCCACGCCGCGCGCCTGAAGGTGCAGATGATCTTCCAGGACCCGTACGCGAGCCTGAACCCGCGCCTGCGCGTGGACGAGATCGTCGGCGAAGCGGCGCGCATCCACGGCCTGGTCGGCAACGGCGACTTCGACGACTACGTCAGCGCGCAACTGCAACGCGCCGGCCTCGACCCGGCCCTGCGCCAGCGCTATCCGCACCAGTTCAGCGGCGGCCAGCGCCAGCGCATCGGCATCGCCCGCGCCCTGGCGGTGCAGCCGTCGATGCTGGTGTGCGACGAGGCCGTGGCCGCGCTGGACGTGTCGATCCAGGCACAGATCCTGAATCTGTTCATGGACCTGCGCGAACAGCTCAACCTGACGTACCTGTTCATCAGCCATGACCTGGGCGTGGTCGAGCACCTGTCGGACCGCGTGGTCATCATGTACCTGGGCCGCGTGGTCGAGACGGCGCCGGTGGACGAAGTCTTCCGCCGCCCCAACCATCCGTACACCCAGGCGCTGCTGGCCGAGATCCCCAACCTGAAATCGCGCCACAAGACCTTCACCGCCATCAAGGGAGAGATTCCCAGCCCGCTCAATCCGCCCGGCGGCTGCCACTTCCACCCGCGCTGTCCGCATGCGATGGCGCGCTGCAAAACCGAGGTTCCCACCCTGAAGGGAATCGCCATCAACCACCTGAGCGCCTGTCACCTGAACGACATGGCCTGAAAGAAGTTCCCCCTCACCAAGGACCCCGAACATGAAACGCCTGATTCTCTCGACCCTGACCGCCGCCATCCTGGGCGCGTCCGCCGCGGCCTCGGCCGACAACCTGTCGATCGGCTTTGCCGATCCGCTGTCCTCGCTCGACCCGCAACTGAACAACCACGCCGGCGACCGCTCGGTGGCCCTGCACTTCTGGGATCTGCTGATCGAGAACAAGTGGAACAAGCTGCAGCCCGGCCTGGCCGTGAGCTGGAAGCCGCTGGACAGCACCACCTGGGAATTCAAGCTGCGCGAAGGCGTCAAGTGGCAGGACGGCACGCCGTTCACCGCCGACGACCTGATCTACTCGTACACCCGCGCCCGCGCCGTGCCCGGCAGCGTGGCCACCTACGCCGGCTACCTGCGCACCATCGACACGATGACCGCCAAGGACCCGCTGACCCTGATCGTCAAGACCAAGGCGCCCAACCCCGACCTGCCGCTGAACCTGGCGTCGGTGCACGTGGTCAGCAAGCACGTCGGCGAGAAGTCCACCACCGAAGACTACAACTCGGGCAAGGCCATGGTCGGCACCGGCCCCTACAAGTTCGTGTCCTACACCCCCGGCGACCGCGTCATCATGGAACGCAACGACGGCTACTGGGGCGAGAAGGCCACCTGGGACAAGGTCAACTACCGCTACATCAACAACGCCGCCGCCCGCACCGCCGCGCTGCTGGCCGGCGACGTCGACGTGATCGACAAGGTGTCGGTGTCCGACCTGGCCAAGCTGCAGAAGGCCGCCAACATCTCGGTCTACCCGTACGACGGCCTGCGCGTCATGATCCTGCAACCCAGCTTCAACCCCGCGCCCAACCAGTACATCACCGACAACAACGGCAAGCCGCTGGACAAGAACCCGCTGCTGGACGTGCGCGTGCGCCAGGCCCTGAACCTGGCGATCAACCGCAAGGCCATCGCCGACCGCATCCTGCAGGGCGCCGCCACCGAAGCCAACCAGTGGATGCCCAAGGGCACCTTCGGCTACAACCCCGACGTCAAGGACATCCCCAACGACGTCGAAAAGGCCAAGAAGCTGCTGGCCGAAGCCGGTTTCCCCGACGGCTTCAAACTGACCATGCACGTGCCCAACGACCGCTACCCGCAAGGCCCGGAAACGGCCCAGGCGGTGGCGCAGTTCTGGACCCGCATCGGCGTCAAGACGCAAGTGGAAGTGGTGCCATGGGCCGTGTACTCGGGCCGCGCCAACAAGAACGAATTCGCGGTCAGCATGCTGGCCTGGGGCAACGGCACGGGCGAAGCCAGCTACGCGCTGGTCAACATCCTGGCCACGGTCGACGCCAAGAAGGGCCTGGGCGCCTCCAACTGGGGCCACTACAGCAACCCCAAGGTCGACGCCGCGCTCGACCAGTCCACCTCGGAATTCGACGTGGCCAAGCGTGAAGCCATCCTGCGCGACTCGGTCAAGCTGGTGTCCGACGACGTCGGCATCATCCCGCTGTACCACTACAAGAACATCTGGGCCGCCAAGAAGGGCCTGAAGGTCACCCCCATGACCAGCGACCGCACCGCCGCCATGATGGTCACCAAGGACTCGGCCAAGTAAGGCGCGCATCATGGTTCCTACCCTGAGCATCCAACCCGCCGACGCGCTCATCGACGTGCCCCGCCAGATCCGGGTGGAGCACGTCGCGCCCGGCCAGACGGTGGAGATCACCGCCCTCACCCGCCGCAACGGCGTGCTGTGGCAAAGCCACGCCGCCTTCGTCGCGGGCGAGGACGGCGTGGTCGACCTGACGCGCGACGCGCCCGTCTCGGGCGACTACAGCGGCCTCTCGCCCATGGGCCTGGTATGGTCGCAGTCGCCCGTGGACTCGCCCAGCCGCGAGCACTTCAACCACCCGGTCAGCGAGCCGCTGGTCACCGAAGTGGTGGCGCGCGTGGCCGGCGCCCAGAGCGTGGCGCGCTTCACCCAGCGCCTGGCGGCCGAAGGCGTCACCCGCCAGGACGTGCGCGAAGAAGGCCTGGTCGGCACGCTCTACCTGCCGCCCGGCGCCACGCCCGGCTCGCATCCCGCCGTGCTGATCCTGAACGGCTCGGGCGGCGGCATCAACGAACCGCGCGCCGCGCTGTATGCGTCGCGCGGCTACGCCGCCTTCGCCCTGGCCTACTTCAAGGCGCCGGGCCTGTCGGACTACATCTCCAACACGCCGCTGGAGTACTTCCAGACCGGCCTGCGCTGGCTGCGCAAAAAGGTCCAGCCCAAGCACGACTTCGTCGCCATCAGCGGCCAGTCGCGCGGCGGCGAACTGGTGCTGCTGCTGGGCGCCACCTTCCCCACGGAAGTGTCGGCGGTCGTGGCCTACGTGCCGGGCGCCGTGGTCCACAGCGGCCAGAACGCCTGCGACCCCAAGATCGGCCGCGAAGGCCCGACCTGGCTGCTGGGCGGCAAGCCCCTGCCGCACGTCTGGGAAAACAACCGCACCGCCACCTGGGCGCCGTTCGACGAAGGCCCCGCGCCGCATCGCCACGAAAAGGCCATCCTCACCGCGCTGCAGGACCCCGACGCCGTGGCCCGCGCCCGCATCAGGGTCGAGGACATCCAGGGCCCGGTGATGCTGCTGTCGGCCACCGACGACGGCTCGTGGCCGTCCAGCCTGTACTCGAAGATGGTGCGCGACAAGCTGGCCGAGGTACAGCATCCGTATCCGGTCCAATGGCTGGACTACGAGAACGGCGGCCACTCGATCCTGTTCCCCTACGTGCCCACCACGCAACTGGTCTACGCCCACCCCGTGTCCGGCAAGATCAGCACCAGCGGCGGCAACCCCAAGGACAACGCGCGCGCCGACGAGCAATCGTGGGAAGGCGTGCTGAAGTTCCTGGACGCCGCGGTCAAGGCGCGCGGCCAGGCCGCGCCGTCCGCGAACCGCGCCGAAGCCGGCGCGGCCGCCACGCCCGGCAACGCCGGCTGAACGACATCCAAGGAGACTTTCTCAATGGCACAACCCCCCATCGTCTATGACGCCGCCCGCGACCTGGTGGACCAACTGGTCGGCCTGAAGGCCGACAGCGCCACCTACGCCGTGCGCCACCAGCGCGACAAGGTCGCCGCCGCCACCCAGGGCAGCTACGACGCCCTGTTCGACCCGGCCCTGCCCGGCCTGACGCTGGCCGAGCGCCTGCTGGTCGCGCTGTACGCGGCGCGCCTGACGCCGTCGCCGGCGCTGGCCGCGCACTACCGCCAGCGCCTGATCGAGGCCGGCGCCAGCGCCGCCGACATCCAGGTGGCCGAGTCCGGCAAGCCGGCGGACGCCGCCGACCCGCGCCTGGCCGCGATCCTGGAGTTCACCCGCAAGCTGATCGAAAAGCCCGTCGAAGGCGACGAGGCCGCCCTCAAGACCCTGCCGGCCGCCGGCGTCTCCACGCCCGCCGTGGTCACGCTGTCGCAACTGGTGGCGTTCCTGTCGTATCAGGTGCGTCTCGTCGCCGGCCTGCAGGCCATGCTGGCGCTGGAAACCAAGCCGATCGCGGCCGGCAACCCGCCCGCGCCCTTCCCGGCCAACACCGCCGCCACCGAACCGGGCGCCGTCATCAAGGCCCACGGCTTCACCAACGAAGTGCTGGAATGGAAGGCGTGGCTGGACGTGGTCCAGGTCGACAGCGCCACGCCCGAGCAGATCGCGGTGCTGGAAGAAAGCCACCCCAAGGCCAAGGTCTCGGATTACTACCTGTTCCTGGTGCACCAGCCCGAGATCCTGCGCCAGCGCTCCACCGCGTTCAACGCCATCATGTACGCGCCCGGCGGCCTGTCGCGCGCCGAGCGTGAACTGGGCGCGACCGTGGTGTCGCGCGTCAACGGCTGCGTCTACTGCGCCTCGGTGCACGCGCAGCGCTTCGAGCAACTGGCCAAGCGCAACGACGTGATCGCGCAGGTGTTCGAGGATCCGGCCACCGCCGGCACCACTGCCCGCGAACTGGCGATCGGCAAGTTCTCGATCCAGATCACGGACGCGCCGGCCTCGGTGGATGCGGCCAGCATCCAAGTGTTGAAGGATGTGGGCATGAGCGACGGCGAAGTGCTGGACCTGCTGCATTCGGACGCGATCTTCGCGTGGGCCAACCGGTTGATGTTGAACCTGGGCGAGCCGGTGGTCGTGCAGGTCTGACGATCGCGCGCGCAGTACCTGGACAGGCCGCGTTTTCGCGGCCTGTTTGTTTTTCGGCGTCCCCCCTACTTCTGCCGCGCCTCCACCCGCTGCGACAGCAGGTCGTAGAACAGCCGCGCCACCGGATTCAAGGTCTTGCCGCGCGGATGGATCAGGCCGATCGTGCGGCTCACGGCGGGATTGCGCAGCGGCACGCTGACCAGCGTGCCGTGATCCTCATCCGGCATCGCCAGGCGCGGCACCACACCCACGCCCAGGCCAGCCTCCACCATGCTGACCAGCGCCGGCACGTGCTGCACCTCGCAGAAATGGCGCGGCCGGCTGCCGCTGTGCACCAGCGCCTGGTCCATCAGGAAACGATTGCCGCTGCCCTGCGCCAGCGTGATGTACGGATGCGCCTCCAGGTCGGCCCAATCCACCGACTTGCGTTTGGCCAGCGGATGCTTGCGGCTCACCGCCGCCACGAACGGCTCTTCCAGCAGCGGCTTGAACTCGATCTCCGCGTCATTGGCGCCGATGTAGGTCAGCCCGAAATCCGCGTCGCCGCGCGCCACCGCCGTCAGCACCTGCGAGGACGACTCGTCGATGATGCGGATGCGGATGCGCGGATAGCTGGC
The DNA here is from genome assembly GCF_001457475.1 of Achromobacter xylosoxidans. NCBI lineage: Bacteria > Pseudomonadati > Pseudomonadota > Betaproteobacteria > Burkholderiales > Alcaligenaceae > Achromobacter > Achromobacter xylosoxidans. Next base: position 3,898,979 of record NZ_LN831029.1, read on the forward strand.
GTGGTATTCGCGGATCACATCCGGCAGGAAATACGCCACCGCCGACGGCACGCAGGCAATCGTCACCATGCCCGACAACCGCTCGGCCACGTCGCGGATGCCGACCAGCGCGCTCTCCAGCTCATTCAGCACGCTACGGGCGCGCGGCACGAAGCCGCGGCCGAGGGTGGTCAGCTCGACCTTGCGCGTGGTGCGCGTCATCAGCTGCACGCCCAGCGCCGCTTCCAGCTTGTCGACGCGGCGCGACAGCGCCGACTGCGACAGGTGCAGCGCCTCGGACGCGGCGCGGAAACTGCCCAGGTCGGCCACCGCCAGGAAGGCGCGCAGATCGGCAAGATCGAAATTCATGCGTTTTTATCAAGAATTGAACGAATTTTTGCACTTTACTCGATTCCGAGCGCGGGGCACGATGTCTCCCAGCCGCAACCAATAGCGGCCCGAACAGGAGACCCGCCCATGAAGCCGTTACGGAGAGCCTGCCTGCGCACCGCGCTGGCGCTGGCCGCCGCCCCCTTGTTGTCGTCCGCCCCCTTCTCGGCCCACGCCGACGCCTGGCCGCAACGCCCCATCCGCCTGCTGGTGCCCTACGGCCCCGGCGGCAGTTCCGACGTGGTGGCGCGCGCCGTCGCCGTGGAGATGTCGCGCGACCTGGGCCAGCAGGTCATCGTCGAGAACAAGGGCGGCGGACAGGGCAGCATCGCCACGGTGGAAGCGGCGCGCGCCCGGCCCGACGGCTACACGCTGATCCTGGGCCACGTCGGCACCCTGGCGGTGAACCCGACCATGATGCCCAACCTGTCGTATGACCCGCGCCGCGACTTCGCCCCGATCATTCTGCTGGCCAAGCTGCCCATGGTGTTCGCCGTGGGCGCCAAGGTGCCGGCCGCCACCCTGCCCGAATTCGTGGCGCTGGCGCGCGCCAAGCCGGGCGTCCTGAACTACGGCTCGGCCGGCAACGGCAGCGCCGGCCACCTGGCCTTCGAAATGCTCAAGACCGCCGCCGCCATCGACGTGGTGCACGTGCCGTACAAGGGCACCGGCGCCCAGGTCACCGACCTGCTGGCCGGCAACATCGACGCCGCCGCGGCCGGCATTCCTGGCCTGCTGCCGCATGCGCAGGCCGGCAAGATCAAGATCGTGGCCGTCGGCTCGGCCCAGCGCCTGCCGATCCTGCCGGACGTGCCCACCGTGGCCGAGCAGGGCTACCCCGGCTTCGAAAGCTCGCAGTGGTTCGGCCTGCTGGCCCCGGCCGGCACGCCGCAGGAAGCGATCTCGCGCCTGCAGGCCGCCGCCCAGCGCGCCCTGCGGACCGACGCCGTGCGCCAGCGCCTGGCCCATGACGCCGCCGAGCCTTCCGGCGCCGGCCCGGCCGAATTCGCCGCCTTCATCGACGCCGAAGAGCGCCGCTGGAGCCAAGTGGTGAAAGACGCCCGTCTTTCCGCCGAATAAGCCCCCCTCTTTTTTTCACACAAGGATTGCTGATCATGGCCGCCACTGCTGGCTCCCCCTCCCTCGTCCCGGAAACCGAACTGCGCGCGCTTGGCGTGCGCGCCTTCGAAGGCCTGGGCCTGCCGCGCCAGGACGCCGTCGACGTGGTCGACATCCTGGTGCTGGCCGATCTGTTCGGCCTGTCCACCCACGGCCTGTCGCGCATCGAATCATATGGCGAGCGCCTGCAGGTCGGCGGCATCAACCGCCAGGCCCGCATCCGCGTGGACAGCCCCGCCCCCGCGCTGCGCCTGGTCGACGGCGACAACGGCGTCGGCCCGCTGGTCGGCATGCACGCGCTGCGCGCCGCCATGCAGGCCGCCAGCGAATGCGGCGTGGGCCTGGCGTTCGCCCGCCAGAGCAACCATTTCGGCCCGATCTCGCCCTACGGCCTGATCGCCGCCGAGGCCGGCTACGCCAGCATCATCGGCAGCAACGCCACCACCACCATCGCCCCCTGGGGCGGCACCGACGCGCGCGTCGGCAACAGCCCCATCGGCTTTGCCGTGCCGAATCCGGACGGCGCGCACTTCCTGCTCGACATGGCCATGAGCGTGGTGGCCCGCGCCAAGATCCGCAACGCCCTGAAGGCCGGCCAGGCCATCCCCGACACCTGGGCCACCGACGCCCAGGGCCAACCGACCACCGATCCCAGGCAGGCGCTGGACGGCTTCCTGCTGCCGATCGGCGGCCACAAGGGCTACGGCCTGGCGCTGATGGTGGACCTGTTCGCCGGGCTGCTGTCCAACGCCGCCTACCTCACCCACGTCAAATCCTGGGTCGACGCGCCCGACGAACCGCAGAACCTGGGCCACTTCTTCCTGCTGATCGACACCCGCCGCCTGGGCTCGACCCAATGGCTGGCCGAACGCATGAACGACTTCGCCGCCATCCTGCACGGCAGCCCGGCCGCCGACCCGGCCCGCCCCGTGATCCAGCCCGGCGAGATCGAACTGGCCAAGCTGGCGCGCCAGCGCGCCCACGGCATCGAAGTGGCCGCGGACGTCCTGGCCCTGCTGCGCCAACACGCCGGCCAGAGCTGAGCCGGCATCCCGGAGGAGACCGACAACATGAAGAACATCGCCCGACTCACCCTGGTCCTGGCGGCGGCGCTGGCCGCGCCGCTGGCCCGCGCCGCCGACTACCCGAGCCAGCCGATCCGCCTGATCGTGCCCTACGTGGCCGGCGGCGCGGCCGACATCACCGCGCGCGTGGTCGCGGCCCGCATGGCCAAGACCCTGAAGGGCACCATCGTGGTCGAGAACAAGCCCGGCGCCAACGGCATGATCGGCACCGACTTCGTCGCCAAGGCCGCGCCCGACGGCTACACCCTGCTTCTGGACGCCAGCGGCCCGCTGGTGGTCAACCCGTCGCTGTACAAGAAAACGCCCTATGACCCGCTGAAGGATTTCGCCCCGATCAGCCAGATCACCAGCTACCAGTACGCGCTGGTGGTGCCGCGGCAATCGCCCGCGCACAGCATCGACGACCTGCTCGCCGCCGCCCGCAAGAAACCCGGCGCCGTCACCTATGGCTCGGCCGGCCTGGGCGCCGGCGGCCACCTGGCCGGCGAACTGCTGGCCCTGCGCACCGGCACCCAACTGACGCACGTGCCCTACAAGGGCAACGCCCAGGCCCTGACCGACGTGCTGGGCGGGCAACTGTCGTTCACCTTCGACACCACCGTCACCGCCACCCCGCACATCCAGTCCGGCAAGCTGCGCGCCTATGCCGTGACCGGCCCGCGCCGCACCTCCAGTCTGCCCGACCTGCCCACCATGCAGGAACTCGGCTACAAGGACTTCGTCATCACCCAGTTCCAGGGCCTGCTGGCGCCCGCCGGCACCGATCCGCGCATCATCGCCACCCTGCATGACGCCGTGGTCCAGGCGGTGAAGGACCCGGAAGTGGTGCGCAAGCTGGCCACCGAAGGCGGCAACGAAATCATCGCCGGCACGCCCGAGGAATTCACGCGCCAGCTGCGCGACGACCTGCAACGCTACCGCCAACTGATCAGCGAAGCTCACATCACCGCGGAGTGACCCCATGTACCAGATCGATATCCTGATCCAGGGCTACCCGGGCCGCGCCGTCTGCCATGGCGGCCTGGGCTGGAGCACCAGCACCCTGCTGCGCTCGGACCGCCACAGGATCCTGGTGGACGTGGGCGCGTTCGGCGTGCGCCACCTGCTCGGCCGCCACCTGGACGCCTGCGGCGTCGCGCCGGCCGACATCACCGACGTCGTCCTCACGCACGCCCACTACGACCACGCCGTCAACTTCACGCTGTTCCCCAACGCCACCGTCTGGATCGGCGCGCAGGAACTGCAATGGGCCGCCGCGCAACCGCCCGGCTTCAACCCGCTGCCCGAACTGTACGTGCGCGAACTCGACCGGCTGGACCGCGTGCGCCGCATCGGCGACGGCGACGCCTTCCTGCCCGGCATCACCGCCATCGCCGCGCCCGGCCATACCCCGGGCCATCTGCTGTTCTACGTCGATGACCCGCGCCAACCTATTCTGTTCACCGGCGACGCCGCCAAGAACCGCGCCGAACTGGTCTCGGGCCAGGTAGTCGATACCGCCGACGCCGCCGCCAGCCACGCCAGCTTGGAGCGCATCTGGGCGTGGTGGCGCAAGCGACCGGACACCCTGCTGGTGCCTGGGCATGACCTGGGCATGAAGCTCGACGCCGATGGAGCGCCGGTCTACGTCGGCGAACGCCGCGCCGCCATCAATGCCTGGTTTGGCGACGATCTGGAGCCGCAACGGATCGACTTGTGCTGTGCGCCGACTGCGGGGCGGTACAGCGTCTGAGTCGGCTGCTACCCGGTGTGAACCATCCGCCACGCCCCTTGAACCGTAGCTGCCGCCTGTGAGCTTCCGCCACGGCAGACAAGCCATCAGCAATCGCCTTTGAATTTCCCACTGTCCTCCACCAATAACGCCATGACCGCGATTTCCAGCACCACCGCACGTTCGGACGTCCCCGCCCATTCCGGCGCCACCAGCATCCCCGCCGACATCGTCCAGGCCTTCACCCCCACCGGCGTACTGCGCGCCACCATCAACCTCGGCAACCCCATCCTGGCCACCCGCGACGCCAGCGGCGCGGCCGCCGGCGTCTCCGTCGACCTGGCCCGCGCCTTCGCGCAGCGGCTCGGCGTGGCCCTGGAACTCATCGTTCTGGACAGCGCCGGCAAGGCCGTCGACACCGTCAGCCAGGACGCCGCCGACATCGGCTTCTTCGCCATCGACCCCAAGCGCGCCGCCGGCATCGCCTTCACCGACGCCTACGTCCTGATCGAAGGCGCCTACCTGGTGCGCAACGATTCGCCCCTGCGCGAGATCGCCGAGGTCGACGACCCGCGCCATCGCGTCACCGTCGGCCTGGGCAGCGCCTACGACCTCTACCTGACCCGCGAACTGCAACGCGCCGCCATCACCCGCGCCGCCACCTCGCCCACCGTGGTCGACACCTTCCTGCAGACCGGCACCGACGTCGCCGCCGGCGTGCGCCAGCAACTGGAAGCCGACGCCCGCCGCCTGGGCGGCCTGCGCCTGCTGCCCGGCAGCTTCATGACCATCCGCCAGGCCATGGGCCTGCCGCGCGGGCGCGGCGAAGCGGCGGCGCGCGTCCTGGCCGACTTCGTCGAAGACATGAAACGCAGCGGCTTCGTGGCCCAGGCCCTGGCCCGCCACGGCATCGACGGCGCCGCCGTCGCGCCGGCTGCCGGCGGATAGCCGCCGGATAGTCGGCCGACCCGCGCACGGCTCAACGCCAAGCAGGCCCGCCCTGTCGGCAGCCGGACGGGGAGTCAGCGGTTTCGTTAAAATGACGCTTTCCGCCTTCCACTGCGCCCCGCCCCACGCGGGGCGCATTGCCTTACCCCCATGTCCGACAAAACCCACGACATCCGCCCCGGCCAGTCGATCGAACTGCTCAAGGCCCTGCACATCCTGACCCGCGACGGCAAGATGAACCAGGACAGCCGCCGCAAGCTCAAGCAGGTCTACCACCTGTTCCAGTTCATCGAACCGCTGCTCAAGGACGTCCAGCAACAGCGCGGCGCCGTCACCCTCGCGGACCACGGCGCGGGCAAGTCGTACCTGGGCTTCATCCTGTACGACCTGTTCTTCAAGGAGCAGCCCGACGCGCTGAAGAATGGCTCGCACATCTACGGCATCGAAACCCGCGAGGAACTGGTCAAGTCATCGGAAGAACTGGCCAAGCGCCTGGGCTTTGGCGGCATGTCGTTCCTGAACCTGTCGGTGGCCGAATCCATCACCTCCGACAAACTGCCCGCGACCATCGACGTGGTCACGGCCCTGCACGCCTGCAACACCGCCACCGACGACGCGATCCATTTCGCGCTGGAGAAAAAGGCCAAGTACATCGTGGTCGTGCCCTGCTGCCAGGCGGAAGTGGCGTCGGTGCTACGCAAGAACAAAGCCAAGGCGCTGGCCGATCCGCTGGCGGAGATCTGGCGGCATCCGCTGCACACGCGGGAGTTTGGCAGCCAGATCACGAACGTGCTGCGGTGCTTGCAACTGGAAGCGCACGGGTATCAGGTCAGCGTGACGGAGCTGGTGGGGTGGGAGCATTCGATGAAGAATGAGCTGATCATTGCGCAGTACAAGGATCTGCCGCGTCGGAAGCCTGCGGAACGGCTGACGGAGATGCTGGATCGGATCGGGTTGCAGGAGTTGAAGGATCGGTTTTTCCTGCCGACCCCTATGACGACATCCTGAACGCAACGGCAGGACGTCGCCGGATTCAATCCCCGGAGCTTCGGCGCAACCGATCCGTCGACTGCTTGTTCAGCCGCTTTGCCTCGGCCTCCGCGTAGTCTTCCTCGCCCTGTTCGTATTTGCCTTCATACATGCAGCTGCTGCGGGCCAAGCCGCACTCGCCGATGATTGAAGAGCAGCCCGAGCTCAACGCAGCGAGAAATAGCACAATACCGTAACGGCCCAACGTTTGAATCGACATATGGCTCCTTGGGGAATCACGGTAGTGTACCGGCGACGATGGCAACCTCAACCTCGGGGCGGGGTAAAAAATAGTGTCAACCGCCGGCGCCGGCTGGCAGCAACACCGGCCAGCGCGGTTGAAAACCGAGTACCGATCGCATCACGGCATTGGAACAGTGAAAAAGCGGAGGCCATCACGGCGCCACACAGAGAGAACGGCAATCCGGCTCGCGCGGGATTGCCGTTCTGCTTTATTGTTCTACCCTTCGAGAATGCCCGCCCCGCTGTCGCCATGCCCGCCCTGCCGACAGACGCCATGACTCCGGAGCCCGTATGCCACTAGTCCCGTTTTCGACGCCCCAACCCGGCCGCGACAAGCGATGGCTGTTGATGCACAGCCGCCAGGCCGCGCAGGCGCATGGCTCGGATCAAGTCCTTGTCTACGATGCGCCGCCGGACGCGACAACGCTGGCGACGATCGAATACGTCCATCTGTGGGCGCCGCCCCTGGACCCGGTGCAGGAATTGCCGGCATTGATCGCGCGCCTGCCGTCCCTGACGCATCTGTCCATCGGACCTGGCAATATCCAGGCCTCGGTGATCGAGAACCTGCGCGCCGATATGCTGCCGGACAGCCTGCGGCATCTGTCGATTTTCGATTGCCCCGGTTCGCATACCTGGTCGGCGGGAGCGATGCCGCAACTGGAATCGCTAGAAGTAAATGTACCGATGCGGTTCAAGGCAGAGGATTTCCCCGCGCTGCGGTCGCTGTCGATATTGCCGGACAAGCCAGGCAAGCTGCTGGACCAGACCTTGCGGCTGCCGCTGGCGGAACTGAATCTGTACAACGTGCCCTTCGATGCGACCGTGTTTGATCGCATCGCGGCGTTGCCGCTGGTGTCGCTGGGGTTGATGGCGGGGCGTTCGTTGCAGACGCTGGCGGGTATAGAACAATTATCCGGACTGCGCTCGTTGCGGCTGAAGAATCAAGGGGCATTGGAGACGATCCGGCCCATCGCCGCCCTGCCCGCACTGGAATGGCTGAACATCCAATATTGCAAGAAAATTGCCGATATCGATGTCCTGGAAGAACTTACCGGTTTGCAGGAGCTGACCCTGGTGGGTTGCGGCAATATTGGGCTGGGTGAGTTGGAAGACAAGCTGCGCACTAAACTGCTGCGGTCAAATATCGCCGCCACGAGATAGTTCTTATATTTGCCCTTCGCCCGATGGCATCCTCTGGCATGGAAACTCGCGAAGGAACGGCCAAAAACTGTCGCAATTCGACCTGACATGCCACCTCCATTTCGATACATTGCTCTAGGGCTTAATTCCTGAAAGCCGTTATCTGCACAATGTCGAACGCATGAGGAGACGTACCGGCGATGAATAAAGAGACTTTGGAAAAGTTAAAGGCTCGCACGGCCCGCACCGCCGTAGGAGCATCCACCGCGCAGAAGATGGGCCCCAAAGGAACGATCGCCGCAGCGCGAGAGTTCTTGCAAGGCGTGAACCTGCGCAAGTTCGGAAACGCCAAGACGGAACGTGCCTATTTTCGATTGCTTGATACGGAGACTGCCGCACTGCAGAACGCCTTGCCCCGAACTGCCCAGCACTGGGGAAGCGCGCGCAAGTTTCTGAATATCTTTCTTCGCAATTGCGCCTACAACAAGTATCTGTGCAGCGAATACGCCCTCGACACGATAGAGCAATGGATGGAAGTGCCGCTGGACAGCCACGTAGCATCCGGCTTGAGGAAGCAGCCGGAAGGCGCCAAACTGCTGCGCTGGAAAACCGTTATCGGATTAACACCGGAAGAAAGCGCGATCTTGCAGGAGGTCGCATCCCGGATCGCCAACCGGGAGGGCATAGCTCGGGTCCATCTGGACGTGCATTATTGGAACGGTCCACACGTGAAGCCGCGCGCCTGAACCGCTCCGCAAGCAGCGGGGGAAGAAGCCCCTACCCCCGCTGGCTCAACGCCTTGGCAATCCGATGCCGCCCCACCGTCGTCTTCGGCACCTTGAATGGAAACCAGCTACGCACGTCCTCGTCCAGCCCGATCCCGTGCATGTAGTTGTAGATCGCCTTCTTCAACGCCCGTCCCAGCGCGTCGTGATCCACCCCAGTCGGGTCGTCAAAGCCGATGTCGTTCTTGGCGAACGTCACCTCCGGCAGCGGCCGCAGCGTCACGCCGTATTCCTCGGGATTCAGCCCGACCGGTGAATGCACCGTACAGGCGAAGCGGTGGAAGAACCCGCTCTGGATACAGCCGTTCTCGAATAGCTGGCGCACGTACTCCAGCGCATCGACCGTATCCTGCACCGTCTGCGTGGGAAAGCCGTACATCAGGTAGGCGTGCACCAGGATGCCGGCGTCGGTGAAAGCGCGCGTGACGCGCGCCACCTGGTCGACGGACACGCCCTTCTTCATCAGGTTCAGCAGGCGGTCCGAGGCGACCTCCAGGCCGCCCGAGACGGCGATGCAGCCGCTGTCGGCCAGCAGTTCGCACAGCTCGGGAGTGAAGGTCTTCTCGAAGCGGATGTTGCCCCACCACGAGATGCCGGCGTTGCGCGCGATCAGTTCCGTGGCCAGGGCCTTGAGGGACTTGGGCGGCGCGGCCTCGTCGACGAAGTGAAAGCCCGTCTGCCCGGTTTCCTGCACGATGGCCTCGATGCGGTCGGCCAGCACGGTGGCCGAGGCGCCTTCGTAACGGCCGATGTAGTCCAGGCTCACATCGCAGAAGCTGCACTTCTTCCAGTAACAGCCGTGGGCCACGGTCAGCTTGTTCCAGCGACCGTCGCTCCACAGGCGGTGCATGGGGTTGAGCATGTCCAGCAGCGACAGGTAGCGGTCCAGCGGCAGGCCGTCCCAGGTGGGCGTGCCGACCTCGGCGAAGGCGACGTCGGGCTCGACCAGGTTGACGTAGCGCACCGCGCCGCTGTCGGCGTCGCGCAGGAAGGTGCGCACCAGGCGCTGGCGCGAGCGCTTGCCTTGCACGTGTTCCATCAGCGCCAGCAAGGGGCGCTCGCCGGCGTCGAGACTGACGAAGTCGAAATAGTCGAAGACGCGCGGGTCTTTCAGTTCGCGCAGCTCGGTGTTGACGAAGCCGCCGCCCAGCACAGTGATGATCGTGGGGTCTTGCGCCTTGATCGCCTGGGCGATGCGGAAGGCGGCGTAGACGGCGCCGGGAAACGGCACCGACAGCAGCACCATGGTGGGCTGGTGGCGCGCCAACGCTTCCAGGGTCAGGTCGCGCAGGGTGTCGTCGACCAGGTTCAGCGGCGCGGCCAGCGCTTCGGCCAACGGGTCGAAGGTCGGCTGGCTGCCGGCCAGCGATTCGGCGTAGCGCACGAATTCAAAACGCGGATCGATGGCGTCGCGCAGCACGTCGGCCAGGTCGTTCAGGTACAGCGTGGCGAGGTGCTTGGCGCGGTCCTGCAGGCCCAGGGCGCCGAAGGCCCAGCCCAGCGGATCGCCGCCCTCGTCATCGACATACACGTCCAGCGAGGCGAAGCGCGGGCCCTCGGGCAGGAAGTGGCGGCCGACGATGCGGTGCGCCAGCGTCGAGTCGCGGCCCTGCAGAAAGGCGATCACCGGGCCGATGGTGGCCAGGTAGCGCGGCTGCATGGCGATGAAGGCTTGGATCGCGGGGGTGTGCTTGTCCAGCGGCAACGCGTCCAGCCTGGCCGCCACGGCGAGCAGGCCGTCGGACGACAGCAGGCGCAAGACCAGCGCCAACGCCAGGTCTTCCTGCGTGGCCGTGACGCCGCGGGAGCGCAGGAAGCCGGTCAGGTAGGCGGTGGACGGGTATGGCGTATTGAGCTGCGTCATCGGCGGGATGACGGACAGCACGCGAAGGGGCGTGGCGGACATGAGACACGGCGGGAAACGCCGTCAAAGCGGGGATCGAGAGGGGATTATAGTTATCGGCGAGTCCGGGACGCCGTCGCACGGGAGATACGGGTACGGCGCCCGGGCGGCGGGTTTCCCTGTTTTTCCCTCAACCACGAGGAGCGTTTCGTGCTGAATCGAGAACGACACAAGGGCCGTTTGATTGATCACATCGGGTTGGTGGTGCGTGATCTGCCCGCCAGCAAGAAATTCTATACCGCCGTGTTCGAAGCGCTGCGAATTCCGATCGGCGGGTCCGATGACAGGAATTTCTGGGCGGATGAGTTGTTCATTTCCACGCCGGATAGTGATGAGGTGCAGGGGCAGCTGACCGGGCGGCTGCATCTGGCGTTCCAGGCGCATGACCGGGACATGGTGGATGCGTTCTACCAGGCCGCGATGGCCCATGGCGGACGCGACAATGGCGCGCCGGGGGAACGGGCGTACCACAAGGGGTATTACGCGGCGTTCGTGCTCGATCCGGATGGGAACAATATCGAGGCGGTCTGCCGGGATTCGGCGGTGCGGACGGCGGAGTCTGTGGTGGTCAGGTATTGAGCAAGACTAAAGCCATGCCTCGGTGTGCCTTGACGCATCCAATAAACTCCTTAACTATCAGCCATCCGGCTGTAATTCCAAAAGACTCTGAAAAACACCTTAGATGCCACACAACAAGATCGTCTCAGATGCAATCAACAGCTATCAGGAAACATTGAGCGAAGCAATCACCATCGCCCGCACCCTGACACTGGAACCATTTTTCGAACTGAGTTTCAACACATCTGTCATTTCGAACGAATGGACAGAGTCCAAACTTCAAGATCTGAGAACGGGCTACGCGCTGCCCGACAAGCGAAAGTGTGTTCTGTATATATTCAAACTCGACACCCCCGAACAAAGCAAGATCGTTCTAAGCGAAATCGAACGCGCTAAGGGCGAACAAGGTACAGACGACGGAAAGAAGAATCTTTGCACATTTAATCCTCAGTTCGATGGTTCTGAAACTCTCTATGTGGGTCGCAGCTTTACCCCTCGATCGAGAATAAGCCAACATCTGGTTTCGTCAAAAAGTGGCACCTACGCGATGCACCTGGAGGAATGGGCGAAACCACTCGCATTGACCATCAACTTAACCGTTTATGACGTACCGCAATATAGCGACAAGGTCGAAGTCGAAAGAGCGATGAGCGTTCTGGAAACAGGTGTATGGGACCACCTTAGGCCACTCCTCGGGCGCAGGGGTGACAGGTGACCGCAAAAGATCAGCGGCAGGAATTCCGATTGAAATTGCTTGTGAGGATTGCAGCCCAGGGGCCTGGGCCAACCCCCTTGAACGATATGCGGCGACAGATTTGCGCCGCATACGAGAGGGCATCCGGCATTGCGCCATCGAGGCTTTGACAGCCCCCCGACCACCTAACCGCCGCCAAACAAATCCGCCCCCCGCACCTCCGCCGGCTCCAACACATACCCAATCTCCCCCGCCACCTCGCGCAGAATCCCCTGCGCCAGGTTGAACGCGGTATTGGCCGCCGGCACGCCCGCGTAGATCGCGTTCTGCAGCAGCACTTCCTTCAGTTCATCCGGACTCAGCCGCGAGTCGTCCTTCGCCGTCAGCGCGGCGCGCACGTGCAGCTCGAATTCCTCCCACCGCCCTAAAGACAAGGTCACCGCCAGCACCATCATGCGCCGCGCCTTGTGCGGCAGGCCCGGGCGGCTCCAGATGTCGTGCCAGGCGTAGCGGGTGATCAGGTTCTGGTAGTCGGCGGTGAAGGTGGTGGCGCGGTCCAGCGAGCGCTGCACCCATTCTTCTCCCAGCACGGCGCGGCGGTTGACCAGGCCGCGCTCGAAATCGTCTTCCCGGCTCATTGCGGCATCTCCCCTTGGGTGCTTGCGTCGGCGGGGCGGGCAACGGCGCTGCCCGCCCCGGTCGATCAGTTCACGGTGATGTTATTGGTTTTCACGACCTCGGCCCAGCGGACCTGTTCGGCGTCGACGAACTTGGCGAAGTCCGCGGCGCTGCTGCCGACCGGGGTCAGGCCGAGCTTGGCGAGCTTGTCGCGGGTTTCGGGACGGGCCAGCGCCTTCTGCACCAGGTCCTGCAGCTTGGCGACGACCTGCGGATCGGTGCCGGCCGGCAGGAAGAAGCCGTTCCATTCGACGACGTCGAAGGCCTTGACGCCGCCTTCGCTGACGGTGGGCACGTTGGGCAGGTCGGGCATGCGCGTGGCCGACGAGACCGCCAGGGCTTTCAGCTTGCCGGTGCTGACGTAGTTCAGGCTGGACGCGGCGTTGGCGAAGTAGACGTCGACCTGCCCGCCCATGACGTCGACGATGGCGGGCGCGCCGCCCTTGTACGGCACGTGCACGACGTCGATCTTGGCATCCTTCTTGAGCAGTTCGGCGGCCATCTGCGCCAGGCTGCCGGGGCCGTACGAGGCGAAGGTATAGCGGCCGGGGTTGGCGCGCGCGGCCTTGATGAAGTCGGGCAGGCTGTTGAAGGCCGAGCCGGTTGCGGCGACCAGGATGTTGGGCACGCTGACGGCCTGCGAGACGGGAATGAAGTCCTTCTTGGCGTCGTAGGGCAGCTTGCGCAGCACGGGGTTGATGGAGAACGCGGAGGCGTCGTACAGCACGGTGTAGCCGTCGGGCTTGGCGCGGGCCACGTAGGCGGCGCCGATGGAGCCGCTGGCGCCGCCCTTGTTTTCGATGACGACGCTCTGGCCGGCGACTTCACCCATGCCCTGGGCGATGATGCGGGCGGCGTTGTCGGCGCCGCCGCCGGCCGAGTACGGCACCACCACGGTGATGGGCTGGTCGGGGTAGCCGGCGGCGTGGGCCGCGCCCAGGGTGGCGGCCAGGGCCAATGCGGCGGCCACGGGGCGCAGTGCGGCCAGGGCCGCGTGATGGGTTTTCTTCATGTGTGCTCCTCACGTCTCCCCTGCAGGGGATGTTGAATCGATCAAGGATCGTGGCGCGGTCCGTCCGAGGTCAGACGGTCGCGATGGGGTTGACCGGCGCGCCCACCAGGCCGGGCACGTACATCGGTGCGGCGGTCAGGAAGAAAGCGTGGCGGTCGTGCTGGCGCAACCAGTGCGCCAGCGGGGTCAGGTGCCAGAGTTCGCCCAGCGGCAAACCCAGCTTGAACAGGCATTGTTCGTGCAGCGGCAGGAGCGGCCCGCTGCCGCTCTCCAGGTGATGATTGCGCAATTCCACCGCGTGGTTGTCGGCGGCGATGGCGGCGATGCGGCTGTCCCTGATCCAGGCCAGCAATTGCGCGTCGGCGCCGTCCAGCACGCAGCAGCTGGTCTTGAGCCGGTCCTGCTCGTCATCGCCCAGCGTGAGCGCGAGGTCGGCCAGGCCGGTATGCAGGCACAGGATGTCGCCGGGGCGCACCTGCACGCCGTCGGCGTGCATCACGTCCATCAGGTCCTGGTACGAGACCTTGCGATGCGCGTCGCCGAAGCGGGCGCGCAGGTCGACCATGACGCCGCGCCCCTGGATGCCGTGCCGCGCCATGGGCGCGATGGACAGGTCCTGGGTGCCGGTGAAGCCGTCGGCGCGCGGTTCGCTGACGGTAAAACCGTTGTAGCCGGTGGGCTGCGGCTGGCCGGTGCCGTGGGCGTCGTACATCGCGCCGACGTGGCCCAGGGCGTCCCATTGGGTGGAGTACTGCGGCGACAGCGTGACGCGGTCGTCGCTGACGACGTCGGTGGCGCCCGGCACGTCGCGCGCCAGCGGATAGCGGTACACGGGCACGCCGTTCTTTTCGGCGGGCTGGATCACGGGGCCCTTGCGCCGTGGGTTGAGCACGGGCGCGCGCGGCACCGTCAGCGGCAGGCTCAGGGAAAACGACAGGCCTTCGCGGATTTCCGCGACGGCGGCCAGGCGCGCCTGGCGGTCCAGGTGGTTCAGGGTGCCGAGCTGGTCGTCGTCGCCGAAGTCGCCCCAGTTGGAGCCGTCGGGACGCTGCTGGTAGCGTGGACGCATTTTTTTGTCTCCTCGTTCTGTCTCGGACGAGTCTTATGATCGTTGTGGCGGCTATTGCACCACCGAGGATTGCCGCAATTGTTGGATTTCGGACGCGGTGTATCCCAGGGTGGACAGAATTTTTTCGCTGTGCTCGCCCAGGCCGGGCGCGCCGCGCCCTGCTCCGGACCCACCGCGCCCTGCTCCGGACCCACCGCGCCCTGCTCCAGATTCGCCGCGTCCCTCCCCCGACTCATCGGCAGGCGCTGGCGCGGCGCCGCCGAAGTGGGCCCATTGCGCCAGGCCCAGGTAGTCGCCGGCCTGCGGGTTGTGGTACGGCCGCATGAGCCCCATGGCCTCGACCTGGGGATGATCGAACATGTCCTCGACCGGGCGCACTTCGGCGCAAGGCACGCTCTGCCCGAAGCGCTCGGCCCATTCGCGGGCCGACGCGCGCGCCAGCGCCTGGCGCACCAGGGGCACCAGCACGGCGGCCTGGGCGGCGCGTTTCTTGACGGAGTCGTAGTCGGGGTGTTCGGCCAGCTCGGGCAGGTCCAGGTGACCGCACAGCGCGCGCCAGAAGTGCGGCGTGTTGGCCGACAGGTACAGGTAGCCGTCGCGGGTGGGATGGATGCCGGTGATGCCGCCCGAGCGCATGTCGCGCTCGATGTGGCGCGGTTCGCCGTCGGCCCACACCAGGCGGGCCGACTGCATCGCCAGCGCGCTGCCCAACAACGAGACCTCGATCGCCTGGCCACGGCCGGTCTTTTCGCGGCGGTAGAGGGCCGCCGCCACGCTGTTGGAGATCAAGGCGGCGCCGTAGTAGTCGACCACGGAGCCGTACAGCACTTCGGGCGGACCGTCGGCCTTGGCCTGGGCGGCGCACATGCCGGTCATCGATTGCAGCACCTGGTCGTAGCCGGCGTGGCGCGCCATCGGGCCGACCGCGCCATAACCGGTCATGGCGCAATAGACCAGGCGCGGGTTGACCGCCGACAGCGTGGCGAAGTCGATACGCAGGCGCTCGGGCACGCCCGGCCGGAAGTTGTGGACCAGCACGTCGGCCTCGCGCACCAGGCGCAGCAGGATCTCGTGGCCGGCGGCTTCCTTCAGGTTCAGGCACAGGCCGCGCTTGTTGCGGTTGATGCCCAGGAAGGCGCGGCTTTCGCTGGCCAGCGTCGACGGGTACTTGCGCAGGTTGTCGCCTTCGGGCGGCTCGACCTTGATGACGTCGGCGCCCATGTCGCCCAAGAGGGCGCAGCCATAGGGGCCGGCGATGTAGGCGCTCAGGTCCAGGACCTTGATGCCGGCCAGCGGCAGGTCGGCAGGGGATGCTTGTTGCATTGCGGATTCACTCAAAATCGGTAGCGCGGCCGCGTCAGGCGGCGCGGCCGGCGGCCAGCAGCACGTCCTGGGCGCGCCGCACGAAGGGGGCGTCGATCATCTTGCCGTCGAGCACGAAGGCGCCGACGCCGTCATGCTCGCGGCTGGCGGACACGATGCGCTCGGCCTGGGCGATCTCGTCCGCGCTGAAGCCGAACACTTCGTTGGCGATGGCGATCTGGCTGGGATGCACGCAGGACTTGCCCAGGAACCCGAGCGAGCGCGCCAGTTGCGCCTCGGCCCGAAAGCCCTCGGCATCGCGCACGCGGGCGTAGGCCGCGTCCATGGCGTACTTGCCGGCGCAGCCGGCGGCCAGGCGCAGGGACAGCATCACCGCGCGCAGCGTGTCGGGCTGGTAACGCTCGATGCCGAGCGGCTCGAACAGGTCGGCCAGGCCCAGTTGCAGGCCGGCGACGCGCGGATGGGCCGCCGCCAGTTGCGCGGCGTCGGCCAGCGCCCGCGGGGTTTCGACGGTGACCAGGAATTCACCGGCGAAGCCGGCGTCCATGGCCTCGTCGATCGCGGTGCGCAGCGCGGCGGCGCTTTCGACCTTGGGCAGGTTCAGCACGTCGATGGGCAGGCCGCGCAGCGCGGCCAGGTCGGCGGCAAAGTCGGGCGTGTCGGCGGCGTTGACGCGAACGATAATTTTCTTGTGATGTTGTTCACGGACGGCGGCGAACGCGGGCGCGGCCAGCCAGGCCGCCAAGGCGGCGCGGGCTTCCTGCTTGCGGGTCGGCGCGACCGCGTCCTCCAGGTCGAAGGACAGCGCATCGGCCCCGCTGGCCAGGGCCTTTCCGAACAGTTCCGGACGCGATGCCGGCACGAAAAGCTTGCTTCTCATTGATGTCTCCTGGCCGCATTGTGGCGCTGGAGACGTGCGATCGGGGACAGCCAAATTACGATAAGACGATAGAATATCTATCATCATGAACACCGACTTCCTGCACACGCTGGCCGCCGTGGCGCGCCATGGCTCGATGGCCGAGGCCGCCCGCCGCCTGGGGTTGACCCACGGCGCGGTGGCGCAGCAGATCCGCAAGCTGGAACAGGAGCTGGGCGTGGCGCTGGTGGCGCGCGCCGGCCGCACCGTGCACCTGACCGCCAAGGCCACCGAACTGATCGGGCCGATGCGCGAGGTGCTGGAACGGATCGAGAAGATCCGCTACCTGGCCCGTTCCGACGAGATGATGGGCGAGCTGCGGCTGGGCGCCGGCAATACGGCGCTCAATTCGATGGTGCCGGCCATCCTGGAACATCTGGTGCGGCGCCATCCGCTCATCAACGTCGAGATCCAGCCGGGCCATTCGGCGCGCTTCTACCCCGCCATCGAAAGCGGCGAACTGGACGCCGCCATCGCGCTGCAAGCGCCCTACCCGCTGTCCAAGAGTCTGGGCTGGCAGTTGCTGCGCGAAGAACCCTACGTGCTGGCGGCGGCGCCGCGCCATGCCGGTCGGCACCCGCACAGCCTACTGACGGCCGAACCGTTCATCCGCTATCAGCGCAGCGACTGGGGCGGGCAGCACATCGATGATTACCTGCGGCGCGTCGGCATCACGCCGCGCGAGCGCTTCGAGCTGAACGCCATCGAATCGATCGCGGTGATGGTCAGCCGCGACCTGGGGGTGGCGATCCTGCCGCGCTCCACCAACGGCGCGATCGAACGGCTCGGCCTGCTCGCCCTGCCGCTGCCCGAGCCCTGCGAGCCTCGCCGCTTCGGCCTGATCTGGTCGCGCGGGTCGCCACGGCTGGCGTTGATCCGCGCCTTTCGCGACATTGCCGTTGTAGAGTATGCCAACGCGGGCGCCTGACCCGCGCGCTACAAGGGGAAAGCATGAAGAAGACCATTCTGTCGACGCTCGTCGGCTGCTCGATGTTCGCACTGCCGCTGGCCGCCAGCGCGGCCGGCCAGATCGGCTACCTGGGGCCCGCGGGTTCCTGGACGCACCAGGCCTGCCTGGATCTGTTCGGCCCCGCTGACCTGGTGCCGCTGACGCGCGACGACCTGTTCAAGGGCTACCAGTCCGGCAAGATCGAACGCGCCTGCGTGCCCGTGACCACGTCGGTGGTGGGCGTGACGCCGTACCTGGATGCCGTGCTGGACCTGCCGGACGTGATGATCGTGGCCGAATATCCGAAGATGCTGGGCTACAGCCTGCTGGCCAAGCCGGGCACCAAACTGGCGGACGTCACGGAGGTGCTGGCGCACCCGGTGGCGTTCGAGGAGGTCAAGCCGTGGGTCGACCGCGAGATGCCCAAGGTCAAGCGCACCGAGGCCGCCAGCGGCGGCGCCGCCGCCAAGACGGTGGCCGACAGCCCGGGCCATGACAAGGCGTCGTTCGGCCCCAAGGTCGGCGCGTCGGTCTATTCGCTGGTATCGCTGGTGGATGGCATCGAGCAAGGACCGCACAACGTGACCCGCTGGTGGGTGCTGGGCCGCGCGATGCCGGCGCCGACCGGGCGCGACAAGACCTCGCTGCTGGTCGACACATCCGACGACAGGTTCAACGACACGTTGGCGGCGCTGGTCGATGCCAAGGTGCCGGTGCTGACGATCTACGAACGGCCCAGCAAGAAGACGCTGGACACGCATCGCTACGTGATCGAAGTGGCCGGCCACGCCCGGCAGGAGCCGCTGGCGTCCATGCTGGCGGCCCATCCGGAGATACGGCTGCTGGGCTCTTATCCCCGTCAGTAATCCCCGCGCTCGCCGACCTGGCGAAAGATCCGGTTGCACTTTATTGGGGACACACGCAAATCCGCCCTTGATAATGCGGACCTTCCCTCGGCAGCGCGTGCGCGCAACGTTGCCGGGCAATAAGAAGCGCCGGGCCCGCGGGCCCGGCCAGCAACCCAGGATCCCATTCAATGAGCCGTATTTTTCCAGGCGACCTCTGGTCCGTGGGCGAAGCCCGCATCAACGATCTGTTGGTCGTGGTCCGCTTGCGCACCGGCCTGCCGCCGGCGCCCACACGCCAGGTCAATGAGAACCTGGTCATCATTTCCTGGCCGTACACGGGCATCGGAAACGGCATGCCCAATGAAGAAGACAAGCAAAGCACCAACCGCTTCGAAGAAGCCATCGAACAGGCTTTCGACGACTCCGACATCGGGGTGCAGGTGGCTTGCCTGACCGGCAATCACCAGAAGGAATGGCGTTTCTACACGCACGACGTCGAAGCGTTCCTGGATGCGTTCAATGCCTGCCTGGCGGGGCATCCGGTCTATCCCATCCGACTGGGCACATACAAGGATCCCGACTGGAATGGCCTGGCGGGACTACAGCCGGAAGGCTCCGACCAGCTTCACTGAAAGGCCCCCCCCGGCCGCGCCCTCGATCAGGCCGGTCGCCATTTGCAGAGGATATTATTTTGAAGTTCAAAGCCGCACTCCTGATCTCCGCCATCACCGCCGTGGTTGCCGCCCCCGCGAAGGCCGAGCCGCCGCGCTCGGTGGACGCCCGGAGTTTCGATATCGCCGGCGTCAAGACGGGCATGGACTACGACGAAGCGGTCGCCGCCGCGGCGAAGAATTTCGGCGTGGGCAAGAATCAGATCAAGGCGGGTTACCCGACGCTGAACCCCGTCACCAATACCAAGCAGCCGCAGAATTTCAGCTACGAAAAAGACGGCGTTCGGCTGGTGGTGCATTTCGAGCCGCGCGTGCCGGTCGACAAGCAGCGTCCGCTGGCGGTGTCCCAGGTCAGCTACGAAATGCCGTGGACACCGGCCAACAAGGACGCCATGGCGCAGGCCGTGGTGCAGAAATACGGCAAGCAGTCGAACTTTCCCAACCAGTTGAACCTGGAGTGGTGCCAGAAGCCCAGCACCAATCCCGGCATGGGTTGCTCGACCGACATGACGCAGGCGGTGCTGAAATACAGCGGCGTCAGCGTGCAGTTGTATGACCCGGCCTGGACCAACGCGCGGATCGAGTTCATCAACCAGTCGAACAGCCGCAAGCCGAGCTTCTGACGCTGGCCCGGCGCCCGCGATACGCATGGCGGGCGCCGTCTCCAGGACGATGAGTCAGCCCGGCCGAACGGGCCGGGCTCGCGCTCAATACTGATACCGCATCGTCAAGGTCGCGCTACGCCCCGCCGCCCACGCGCCCTGGCTGTAGAAGCCGATCTGCGAGTAGTACTTGCGGTCCATCAGGTTGTTGATATTCAACTGCGCCGACAGGCTCTTGTCGAACCGGTAGCGCGCCATCAGGTTGACCAGCGCATAGCTGCCCTGCCCCACGCGCTCCTCGCCATTGGGGCCGTTGGCGATCGTGTAGACGTGGCTCTGCCAGTTGACGCCGCCGCCCACCGTCAACCGGTTCCAGTCGCCCGGCAATCGGTAGGTGGTGAACAAGCGCACCAGGCTGCGCGGCTGGTCGGTCTGGATGGGGCTGCCGTCGCCATCGCGCGCGGTCCAGTGCGACCATCCCGCCGCCACGTTCCAGCCGGGCGAGACTTCCCCCGACACTTCCAGGTCGAAGCCCCGGCTGCGCGTGCCATTGGCGGCGCGCGAGGCCTGGTTGAGCGTGCCGGGCACCAGATAGCCGACGTCGTCCTGCGCCAGATTGTCCTGGTTGATCTGGAATACCGCCGCCGAGGCATTCAGGCGGCCTTCGAGGAATTCACCCTTGATGCCGGCCTCGTAGGCCTTGCCCTCCAGCGGATCGAGCCAGTTGCCGTTGCGGTCCTGCTTGTCCTGCGGATTGAAGATCCC
This sequence comes from Achromobacter xylosoxidans, assembly GCF_001457475.1. Lineage (NCBI taxonomy): Bacteria > Pseudomonadati > Pseudomonadota > Betaproteobacteria > Burkholderiales > Alcaligenaceae > Achromobacter > Achromobacter xylosoxidans. Next base: position 3,919,402 of record NZ_LN831029.1, read on the forward strand.
GGTATAGCTGACGTACGCCGTGTAGTTCTCGTTGATGTCGTACAGCAGGCCGGCGTACGGCACGAACGCGTCCTTGTCGAACGCCTGCCGGCTGCTGCCGCCCCACCCTACCGCATCCGTCTTCCACGTGCTGTAGCGGCCGCCGACGATCAGCTTGAGCGGGTCGGACAGGCTGAAGCGCAGCGCGCCGTACCAACCGGCCTGCTTGGTGGTGTAGCGGCTGGCCAGGGTGGAGGTGTCGCTCCATTGTGGTTCGGGATACGAGCCGTCCCAGTCCAGGAAATTGCCGATGGGCGCCGGCGAGACCGCGCCACGGTTGCGGAAATCGGCGTATTGGCGGGTGAAGCTGGCGCCGACCACCGCTTCGTGCTGGCGACCGAACAATGAGAAAGGGCCGGAAGCCTTGAGGTCCAGGCTGTTCTGCTTGCGGTCGCCGTAGTAGCGCTGGGCCGAGGCACCCATGCCCAGGCCGGTGACGCGGTCGGGCCAACCGGTCAGGTAGAGCAGCTTGCCGTCCATTTCGTGCTTGGAGTGCGAACCGACGGCCTGCACGCGCCAGCCGTTGTCGAAGCGGTGCTCCAGGCTGGCAAAGGCGCCTTCGGTGGTGCTGGCCCACTTGGTCCAGTCGGCGCCGGTGTTGAGCGAGCGTTTCCAGTCGGTGCGGCCGCCGTCGGCGTACCACAGCGGGAAACCGCCCCAGCTGCTGCGTTGCGGGTCGTTGTCCTGGTAGTTGAAGCCGACGCTCAAGGTGGTGTGGGCGGTCAGGTCGGCGTCCACCACGCCATAGAAGACCTTCTTGCGGTTCTGGTAGCCGTCCAGGTAGGAATGATTGTCCTGGTAGGCCGAGACGATACGGCCGCGCACGCTGCCGCTGGCGTTCAGCGGCGAGGACAGGTCGGCGCTGGCGCGGTAGGTGTCCCAGGTGCCGGCGCTGACGCTCAGGTCGGCGGTGAATTCGCGGCTGGTGGCGTGCTTGCGCACCAGGTTGACCGAGGCGGACGGGTTGCCGGTGCCGGTCAGCAGGCCCGTTGCGCCACGCACGACTTCGACGCGGTCGTAGATGATGGGGTCGATGGATGATTCGCCCGCCGAATAGCCGGTCTCGAAGCTGGTGGGCACGCCGTCGTACAGATAGTTGCTGATGGCGAAGCCGCGCGAGCTGAAGGTGTAGCGCTCGCTGTCGTAGTTCTGCACCGAGATGCCGGGCGTGTTGCCCAGGATGTCGGTCAGCGAGCGCATGTCCTGGTCCTCGATGCGCTGGCGCGTGACCACGGTGACCGACTGCGGGGTTTCGCGCAGCGTCAGCGGCAGACCGGTGCTGGCGGCCGTGGCGCGCGGGGTGTACGAACCCGTGCCCTCGGTGGTGGTGAGGTCGCCGTCGGCCTGGACCTGCACGGTGGGCAAGGTGGCGACGCCCGATTCCTGCGCCAGCGCTGTGCCGCTGGCCAGCGCCATCAGCACCAGGCTGGTGGTGCGCCGCAGGGCGAGGCGTGGACGAATGGGGAAAATCAGGCTGGCGGGCCGCGGGTCTTGCATGACGCTTCCTTGCAGGATTGGTGAACGATTGGCAAGGAAGTGTAATGCGAACTCTTATCATGTGCATTTATGTTGCCGATATGCACAATAGGGATTGCCCCGATTGGGCCAGGCCTTGTAGGGGTTTTCGACGCGTGGCACGCGCGCGTCCGGGCTATGGTGCCGCCGTCCTGGCCGCGTCGGGCCTGGCCTGGCAGGAACTACTTCCCAACCCCCGTCGGGACAAATAATGCGTGCGCGCCATTGGCCAGGTATGCCCCGTTCACGCCATCGAATCTGCGCGCCGCGTCCGGCCATGCAATGAATTTCCGGTCGACCCTGGTTCCGCGCTGGCCGGTAGCCGCGTCAATGGATACCAGCTTCTCCGCGCGCGCCTTTGCCTCGCGCAGCACGATCGCCACGAATGCCTCGGTATTCTCGTCACCCGCCGGAATTGATGCCCGCAGCTCGCCGTTGAGAAGGGAGTCCGGAAGAAAATCCGCCGCTCTTGACCTCAAAAGGCTGACCAGCCCTGACCCAACCAGCGCGTAGATCCACCCCTTTCCCGAGGGATGACGTTTCACGTAGCGATTGTGAAAATCCTCTTCGGAGATGATGGAGGAATCCACGATCGTTACATGAACCCCTTCACACGCATCGATTCGGGTCCTGTATCCCGGCCGCTCGACGTCCGGCTGCTCCTGCATGTTGATGAACCGGATCGAGGGGCGGGCTTTCATGAGCGCGCCAGCGAATTCAGCCTCATCCGCTGAAGTCATGAATAAGCACTGTTGAACCATCTTGGAGTCAGCCACGGGTCGCCCTGTTCCGGTTCCGCAATACATGCGCCCACGCCAGGATCACTGACATGAACCCTACCCTTACCGATCCACCGACTTCATGTCGCAGCTCGTTTCCTGCACGTCGCACAGCCCCCGGAACCACGCCCGCCCCGCCAGTCGCTCGCCCTTGGCGCGCTCGACGATCTCGTCCTGCGGCGAGCGCTTGCGGTCCACCAGGTAATCCAGCAGCACCCAGTCCTCGTGGCACGCGCGGATGCCCTGGATCTTGCCCATTTCGGTCAGCCAGTCGCTGCCCAGGTCCACCAGGCGCTGGCTGGCGGCGTCGGGCCTGGCATAGCCGCGCGCGGATTGGATGCCGACCCGGGCATCGTCGGCGCGAATCCAGCCTTCGCCTTTGTAGAGCTTGCGCGGCGCACGCTCCGGATATTCATCCTCGTTGTAGGCGTCGCTGGCATTGGCGATCCTGAGCCAGCCGTCCTTCGCTTCCTTCACGTCGAAGGTGACGCTGTACGAATACTCCGGCTCGCCCGCGGCGGGTTTGGCGGGGATCTGGCCCAGGACCTTGGCACCGGCGGACGGCGCGGCGCGCACGGTGATCGAGGGCTTGTCGTAGTTGGCCCAGGCGCTGAAGGCGCAGGCGGTCGGCCCCTTGGGGGCTTCGGCCTGGGAATTGGCGGCCATGGCGGCCGACCCCGCAAAGAGCGAGAGGACGGCGATTGAAGCGGTCAGACGAGGACGAATATGCATAACGGCTCCGGAACATCGACTATTTGAATAGGGCACATGAGAGAGATGCCTTTCATCCGCAGCGATGTCAAGCAGTTTAGTGCCATCACAAAATAGCAGAGCCATTTAGGACACTGCGTGCACACGAGTATCCTGACGGAAATCCCAATTGAAGTGTTACCCAGCCCATTTCAAGCTATACCCGCTTGATTGCAGAGTAGGATACCGCAATCTTAACGCTCCCATTCTGCTCAAAGGAAAACGAATATATCGTTTTCGGGCGCGAAGATAGTTCGTTGGAACGTTCCGAGGCGTCGGCCACGTCTTTCATCGGCGATTGAAGGGAAGCGGCCTTGCTCTCCTCGGAAACCGTACCCTGATTCAAACCAAGGACGGGTTCAATTCGCTCAGTCACTTGGGCAGCTTCGTTGCCTACCCTATTCAGAGCTCGACGAATTTCCTTGCTCAAGATCTTCGTAAAGTCCCACGCGGCATTTCCGAGAATACCGGCCAGGAAGGTTGTCTGAATCACGTTCTCCCGCACGAAATCGGAGACGGAAGTGACAACGGAAAACAGAATGGATCCATTTTCAACGCTAGTTATTTCAGACCGGATTTTTATCGGTTCCTGGCTAAGAGGAGAATACCCAGCCGCTCTTCCTGAGGTCGACGCTTTATTTATTGCGCGGTTTATCCCAGTGAGCAAAACACCTAGTTCTGCAATCGTCAGATTTTTGGGCTCGCCCTCCTCGGTCGCTCGAATTCGGATTTGAAAATTAACTTCTTCGGCCATTTTTCACCTTCCATAGTTCTGGACACAGCGCCAAGCAAGCATTCCTCAGATTCGACGGCAAATCATTCGGCAACTTGATCCCCTGCCCGGCCGCCCATAGCTCCCTCAATCACCGGAACCGCAGGTGCCGCCGCTGCAACTGCCCCACCGTCCGGCACCCCATCAGCTTCATCGCCCGCTCGATCTCCACGCGCATCTGTTCCAGCGCCCTTTCCACGCCGGGCCGCCCGGCGGCAGCCAGCGGGAACAGGTAGTAGCGGCCCAGCCCCACGGCCTTGGCGCCCAGCGCCAGCGCCTTGAGCACGTGCGTGCCGCGCTGCACGCCGCCGTCCATCATCACGTCGATGCGGTCGCCGACGGCGTCGACGATCTCGGCCAACTGGTCGAAGGCGCTGCGCGAGCCGTCGAGCTGGCGGCCGCCGTGGTTGGACAGCACGATGCCGGTGCAGCCGATGTCGACGGCGCGTTTGGCGTCCTCGACCGACATGATGCCCTTCAGGCAGAACTGGCCGCCCCACTCGCGCACCATGGCGGCGACGTCGTCCCAGGTCATGGCCGGGTCCAGCATCTCGGTGAAATAACGGCTGATGGACATGGCGCCGCCGCCCATGTCGACGTGGCCGTCGAGCTGCGGCAGGCGGAAGCGTTCGTGGGTGGCGTAGTTGATGGCCCAGGCCGGCTTGATGGCGAACTGGGCGATGCCGGCCAGGTTCAGGCGGAACGGGATGGCAAAGCCCGTGCGCTTGTCGCGCTCGCGGTTGCCCCCGGTGATGCTGTCGACGGTCAGCATCATGACCTGCACGCCGGCGGCCTTGGCGCGCGCCATCATGTCGCGGTTCAGGCCGCGGTCCTTGTGGAAGTAGAACTGGTAGACCTGCGGGCCGCCGCTGATCTGGCGCGCTTCTTCCAGGCTGACGGTGCCCAGCGACGACACCCCGAACATGGTGCCGAACTTGCCGGCGGCGGCGGCCACGGCGCGTTCGCCGTCGTGGTGGAACAGGCGTTGCAGCGCGGTGGGCGAGCAATAGACCGGCATGGCCAGCTTCTGGCCCATCACGGTGACGGACATGTCCACATCCGCCACGCCGCGCAGCACGTCGGGCACCAGGTCGCAGGCCTCGAAGGCCTCGGTGTTGCGGCGGTAGGAGGTCTCATCGTCGGCGGCGCCGTCGATGTAGTTGAAGATCGGGCCGGGCAGCCGCTGGCGCGCCATGCGGCGAAAGTCGTGGAAATTCTGGCACTGGTTCAGGCGCATCGGGGGACCTTTTATCTACGCTGCACGTACAAACGACATACCGGTTGCCACCTCGCCGGCGGTGCAAACCACTGGACCGCTGGCGGTCCGGGTCGGGCCGGTCGCCAGGGCATGGAGCGGAATTGTAGTCCGACGCGCTGGGGCGGCCGCTTGCAGACATCACATGTCGGACGGGACGGCCCTGGAGTCTGATACCGTTTGCGTTGTCGCCCCGCCCTTGCCGCCGTCATGCCCCAACGCCCCGACCTGTTCTCGCCCCCCTCCCGCCAGCGCGCCGCCCGCGCCAATTCACTGCTGTGGATCCTCGACCCGCTCGAGCGTGATCCCGGCTATCTGCGCCGCAAGATGTTCGGCTGCGACGCCGCCTACCTGGACGGCGCGCTGTACCTGGTGGTGGCCGACCGCGAAACGCCCTGGAACGGCGTGATGGTGTGCACCTCGCATGAGCGCCACGCGGCGCTGCTGGCCGACATGCCGAGCCTGCTGCCGCACCCGGAACTGGGCAAGTGGCTGTACCTGCCGCAGACCGACGAGGCGTTCGAGACGCTGGCGGCCCGGTTGGTGGCGCTGGCGTTGGCGCGTGATCCGCGCCTGGGCGTGGCGCCCAAGCCGCGGGCGCGGCGGCGCAAGTCCTGGCGGGGCGAGGAATAAAGCGCGCCGGCGCGCCCTTCCACCGCCCGGCATGCCCTTACGGCTGCCATGGCCGAGTTGGCTCACATCGATCCGGCCGGATCGCCAAACACCTCGCGCCAGGGCTGCGACAGCACATCGGCGTCCGCCGTCGACAGGTATTGCGGCGCCCCCCGCGCCATGGCGGCAAACAGCAAGGCGTCGCTGGCCCCGTCCCACGGCGCCGCGAGCGACTCGTCGACCTCGCCGTCCTCGTCCACTTCGCGAATGAACGCGGCGTCGCCATCGACGGCCTGGGCGCGTTGCCGCAGCAGGCCGTGGATCTGCAGCAAGCCGCCATGCACGGGCGAACGCGCTCCGCCCCGGCAGCGCGCGGCGGCCAGCACGCCATACCATTCCGATTGCGGCGGCGCATCGGCAGGCGTGGGGACGCCCTCTTCGTCTTTCGACCAGCGCTCCCAGGCGCGACCGTAGCGGTCCCAGCCGTCGGCGGGCAGATCGGCGCCCAGCGCCCGCGCCTGTTCGCGCGTCAGTTCGGGAATGCGGGCCAGGATGTCGACCACCGCCTGGCCGTGCGGGCCGAACAGCGCGCCCGGCGGCAGCGGTTGCAGCAGTTCGATCGCGGCGGCGCGCCAGTAGCCGGGTTGCGCCACCAGTCCGGACATGTCGCCCAGTTGCGTCACGCGCACGCGCCACAACTGCCCGGGCCAGCGGCGGCCCAGCGTCATGGTGGCAATGGATTGATCGACGACCAGCCAGGGCGGCTCGGCGCGCGCCAGGCGGACGTGGTTGCCGGTGCGTTCAAGCGCCATGTCGGGATCGGCGGCGTCGAACCAGAAACCGTCGCGGTCGGAAGAGGCGGGCGTGGAAGTCGTCATGGCCGTCATTATCTGTCCAAAGCGTCGACCCAAAGCATCGATCCAAAGCGGCGGCCGGCGCGCGAACGGCCGCCGGGCATCCCGCCCCTCGGGCCGCGTCATTGCCTGGGACGGCGGCGCCTCAATCCGCGGCGGCCCGTTCGGGCGCCAGGGCCTCCTCCAGCCGGTTGCCGCCCAGGGACTTGGCGCGATACAGCGCCAGGTCCGCACGCGCCAGCGCATCGGCCAGCGGCGGCGCGTCCTCGTCGAAACAGGCCAGGCCGATGCTGACGGTGGCGGCGATGCCCAGGCCATCGGCCGGGTTGGCGATGGTGGTGGCAAAACGGCGGGCCGCGGCCGCCCCCAATTGATGGGCGCGGCGGGCGTCGTCACCCGCCAGCAGCGCGGCGAATTCCTCGCCGCCAAGGCGCGCCAGGATGACCTGCGGCCCGAGCGCATCCCGGGCCACGGTGGCGAACGCCGCCAGCACCAGATCGCCGGTGTGGTGGCCGTAGCGGTCGTTGATGGCCTTGAACTGGTCCAGGTCGAACGCCAGCACGGCGATGGGCTCGCGCCCCGCGCTGGCCGCGATGAGGCGCGCGCCCTGCTCGAAGAACCAGCGGCGGTTGCCCAGCCGCGTCAGGTAGTCGGTCTGCGACTCGCGCACCAACTGCGCATGGGTTTCCTCGCGGATCAGCTTGATCAGCGTCATTGGCAGCAGCACCGAATACAACACCCCTTCGTACATGGTGATATTGCTGGCCAGCAACTGCACCGACGGACCCTCGACGGCGACCCACCACGGCAGCAGGAAGGTCCGGCAGAAATAGACCAACGCATGGATGCCCGCGACGGCGATGGCGAAGTTGCGGGTCTTCAGCGTCTTCATGGAATCGCAGCGCAGCAGTTCCCAGGCGGTCAGCGCGCTGACCAGCGCAATGGGAAAAGCGCTGACGTATTTCCAGACCACGTCCTGCCCCGGCACGCCGGCCGCCAGCCAGATCAGCGCCATGACCGCCAGCAGGCCCACCGAACGCTTGCGGTAATGGCGCCCGCTGAGCGAGGCGACGCTGTTCAGCACCAGCAGGTAGCCGCTGAGGATGACCAGATTGCTCAGCGGCGCGCCGATCGCGGCAGGCATGTCGGCGCGGAACAAGGCGCAGATACAGCCCACGGCCAACGTGCCGAAACCGGCCGCCAGGATACCCAGCGAACGGCTGCGATTGGGATGGGTCCGATGCTCCCAGAACGTCAGGCCGGCACTGGCCAGCAGCGTTCCGATGGTGATGAAGTAAAGGGTGAGCAGATCGACGTGCATCTCGGCCGGAAAGAGGTGGCACGCCAGGAGGAAATTGCGGCGGCGTTCGCAATTTTAGGGGGAAATCCGCCGCGGATATGTGACGGGGCGGCCGCTATCGGGGGCAATAAGTCCCCAATTAGGCCGCCCCGCCCGCTTGGTGTCAGAAGCGATACGTCACGCTGCCCACCACGGTGCGGCGGGTGCCGAAGAAGCAATCGCCACGGGCAAGGCAGGTGCCCACGTACTGTTTGTCGAACAGGTTGGTGACGTTCAGCGCCAGGCGCATGGGACCCGCATCGTAGGCCAGCACGGCGTCATACAGGGTGACGGCGGGCACGCCGTTCTGGCCGGTGCCGTCGTCGCTGCTGCCGTTGTAGCGCACGCCCGCCCCCGCCAGGAAGCCCGGGGTTCCCATCACGCTGAAGCGGTAGTTGGCCCAGAACGACGCCATGTGCCGGGGAATGCTGGCCAGTTGGCGCCCCTGTTCGGCCGGCGTGCCCTTGGCCACCTTGGCGTCCAGGAAAGTGTAGGTGGCCACCAGATCGACATTGCCCAGCGACGCCAGGGCTTCCAGTTCGGCGCCCTTGGTGCGGGCCTCGCCGACCTGCACCGTGTCGGCAATGCCGTTGACCACGCCGGCGACCTTGCGGTTTTTCTCGGTCATGTCGAACACGCTGGCGGTGACCGTCAGGTTCTCGCCCGGCGGCTGGTACTTCAGGCCCGCCTCCCATTGCTTGCCGCGCAGCGGCTTGAACGCCTGGTTGGCACGGTTGAAGCCGGCCAGGCCCTGGAACGATTCCGAGTAGCTCAGATAGGGATTGAGGCCGGCCTCGGAGCGGTACATCAGGCCAAAGCGCTTGCTCATTTCGCTGTCATCGCGCGACCCGGACGGCGTATCGTCCACCGACGCGCGCGAGCGATCGTGGCGCAGCCCCAGCATCAGCAGCCAACGCTCCCATTCGAGCTGGTCCTGCATGTAGAGGCCCAACTGGTTGCCGCGCGAGGTCGGCGCGCTGACCGTCGAGGTGGGCGGCGTGAAGTTGCCGTACACGGGGTTGTGCACGTCGATGGGCGCGACCGTGCCGCCCACCCCCTGGCGCGCATCCAGCACGGAACGCTGGTAGTCGATGCCGGTCAGCAGGGTGTGGCGGATCGGGCCGGTCTGGAACTTGAACTGGCCCTGGGTGTCGACCACGAACTGCTTGAGGGTCGGCTGGTTCTGGTAGATCACGCGGCGCAGCAGCGTGTCGCTGCCCGGCACCCATCCATGCCCGGCGCCGTTGAAGCCGGCGGTGTAGATGCTGCGATAGTCGACCTCGCTGTGCGTGTAGCGCAGGTTCTGCCGCACCGTGACGTTGTCGTTGAAGGCGTGCTCGAACTGGTAGCCCACCGCGCTCTGCCTGGCGGTGTACTTGTCGAAGTCGGGTTCGCTGACGAAGAAGTCCTGCGGGATGCGGCCGGCCGGCGTGCTGGTGAGCGTGCCGCGCCACGGGAAGAAACCGACCATCGACCCGCTATTGTCTTTCTGGAAATTGGCCAGCAGCGTCAACGAGGTCGCGGCGCTGGGCCGCCAGGTCAACGACGGCGCGATGAAATAGCGGTCGTCGTCGACGTATTTGACCGAACTGTCGCTATCGCGCCCCAACGCGACCACGCGATACAGCCACTTGCCGTCTTCGTCGATCGGGCCGGTGAGGTCGGCCTGGATCTGCTTGCGGTTGTGGTTGCCGTAGCTGACGCCGATCTCGCGCATCGCCTCGGGCTGCGGCCGCTTGCTGATCTGGTTGACGATGCCGCCGATGGCGCCCTGCCCGTACAGCATGCCGGACGGCCCGCGCAGGATCTCGATGCGCTCCAGCGCGTAGGGGTCGGGCCGGGTGTTGTTGTAGGACCCCACGGCGTTGAGCAGGCCGTCCAGGTATTGGGTGGAATCGGTGCCGCGGATCTTGATGGAGTCGCCGCGATTGTCCGGCCCGAACGCGCCGGCCGTGACGCCAGCGGTATAGCCCGCCGCCTGCTGCACCGACTGGGCGCCCTGCAGCGTCATGCGATCCTGGGTGATGACGCTGATCGACTGCGGCGTTTCCATCACCGGGGTGTCGGTCTTGGTGGCGGTGGCGGCACGCTTGGCGACAAAGCCCTGCACGGGGCCGACCGCGGTCTGTTCGACGTCGCTGCCCGTGACGGTGACGGCGGGCAAGTGGACCTCGGCAGGGGCGGACTGCGCCAGGGCGGCGCCCGGCAGGCCCAGGCCGAATACGATCAAAGGCAATTGCCGGGCCCGGAAATGCACCGGGCGCCGGCGGGACGAAAGGCTTACAGCCATGGAAACTCCGCTCGCATGTGAATGGCAATAAGAACCAGTCTTATTACATGATGAGGCGGAATTATAGTCACACTGTTTCAGCGGAATGCCAGGAAGCGATCATCGCGGCGCTGGAGGCATTGGCCCGCCCTGGCCCGGTCAGAAGCGGTACGTCACGCTGCCAACCACGCTGCGCCGGGTGCCGAAGAAGCAATCGCCGCGCGCCAGGCAAACGTCGACGTAGCGCTTGTCGAACAGATTGGTGACATTGAGCGCCATCCGCATCGGTCCCGCATCGTAGGCCAGCACGGCATCGTACAGGGTCACGGCGGCCATGCCATTGTGGCCGGTGCCGTCATCGTGGGTGCCGTTGTAGCGCGCGCCGGCCCCCGCGACCAGGCCTGACACGCCGAATGCGCGGAAGCGGTAGTTGGCCCAGAACGATGCCATGTGCCGGGCGATGCCGGACAGTTGCCTGCCCTCTTCGGCAGGCTTGCCCCTGGCGACGCGGGCATCCAGGTAGGTGTAGCTGGCCACCAGGTCGAGATTGCCCTGCGAGGCCAGCGCCTCCAGTTCAAGGCCTCGGGTGCGCGCCTGGCCCACCTGCACCGTATCCGCGCGCCCATTGACCACGCCCGGCACTTTGCGGTTGTTCTCGATCATCGCGAAGATGGCGGCGGTTAGCGTGAGGTTACGGCCGGCAGGCTGGTATTTGGCCCCCGCCTCCCATTGCTTGCCACGCAGCGGCTTGAACGGTTCATTGGCCTTGTTCAGCCCCGTCTGCCCCTCGAATGACTCGGCATAGCTGATGTAAGGGTTCAAGCCAGCGACGGAACGGTACATCAAGCCGAAACGCCTGGTCAGCGCGCTGTCGTCCGCGCCGCCTTTCGGATCATTGTCGACACTGGTGCGGGAATGATCGTGCCGCAGCCCCAGCATCAGCAGCCAGCGCTCCCATTCAAGCTGATCCTGCAGGTACAGGCCGGTCTGATGGGCGCGATAGGTCGACCAGGCGTACGAGGTCGGCGCCACATAGTTGCCATAGACCGGATGATGCACATCGATCGGCGCCGCGGTGCCTCCCAGGCCGAGCCGGGAATCGAGGATGGCGCGTTGATAGTCGATGCCCGCCAGCACCGTGTGGCGCACGGGGCCGGCGCGCAGGCTCAACTGCGCCTGGGTGTCCACCACCCCTTGCCGCAACGCCTTCTGTTCCTGGTAGAGCTTGCGGCGCAGCAGGGTGTCGCTGCCCGGAACCCAACCATGGCTGGCGCCAGTGAAGCCGGCGGTGTAGATGCTGCGATAGTCGACAGCGCTCTGCGTGTAGCGCAAATTCTGACGCACGGTCAGCCTGTCGTTGAAGGCATGCTCGAACTGGTAGCCGGCCGCGCGCTGGCGGGCTACGTATTTGTCGAAGTCCGGTTCGCTGACGAAAAAGTCTTGCGGGATGCGCCCGGCCGGCGTGTCGGTAACTGTGCCACGCCTTGGGAAAAACCCCGCCATGGTGCCGCTGTCGTCTTCCTGCAGGTTGCCCAGCAGGGTCAGCGAGGTGGCGGCGCTGGGCCGCCAGGTCAAGGACGGCGCCACGAAATAGCGGTTGTCCTTGGCATGCTTGACGGCGCTGTCGCTATCGCGACCCAACGCGACGATGCGATACAGCCATGAGCCGCCAGCATCGAGGGGGCCGGTGAAATCGGCCTGGACCTGTTTGCGGTCGTGCGAACCATAGCTGACGCCAAGTTCGCGCATTGCCTCGGCCTGCGGCCGTTTGCTGACCAGATTCAGAATGCCGCCGATGGAGCCTTGTCCGTAAAGCATGCCCGACGGCCCGCGCAGGATCTCGATACGTTCGAGCGCGTAGGGGTCCGGCCGGGTATTGTTGTAGTACCAGGCGCTGTTGAGCAGTCCGTCCAGATAATGGGTCGAGTCCGCCCCCCGGATCTTGACGCCATCGCGGCGATGGTCGATGCGATTGTTGGCGGTGACGCCGGCGCTGTAGCCAGTAGCCTGCTGCACTGACTGCGCGCCCTGCAATTCCATGCGGTCCCGGGTGATGACGCTGATCGACTGTGGCGTCTCCATTACCGGCGCATCGGTCTTGGTGGCCGTGACCGCGCGCTCGGCGACGAAGCCGCGCACCGGGCCGGTGGCGGTTTCCTGGACGGCGGCGCCCGGCACGGTCACGGCGGGCAGTTGCGGCGCGGGCGGCGTGACCGGCTGGGCCCGCGCGGCGCCGGACAGGCCCAGCCCGAGCACGATCAGGGGCAGGCGCAAGGCACGGGTGCGGGGCGAAAAGCGTACGGTCATCGGATCCTCGGTCAGGGTCTTTCATGAGAATGGGAATTGATCCCTGAATTATGATGACCGCCGCTTCCGATCCGTGACGCATCTCGCGCAGCGGATAAGCCGACCTTTGGAAGGCCGGGAACTCGCGCGGGCCGCGGGCGGCCCGACGCTCCAGGCTCCACCGAAACACCTGGTGGCAAACCGTGGCAGCCTGCAACGGTGCCCCGCGCTGGCTGGGGTCCAATAGCGCCACGCGGCGCCCGGACAATCCCGCCGCGGCCCCGCCGCGCGCTTGCGCCGGCGCCCCTCCCCCTTTCGAGGTCCCGCCCCCATGGCCAATCGATCCTATCTGTACAGCCTGAGCAACCGCCCCGCCAGCTATGCCGACCGGCCCGAAACGATCTGCGGCCTGTCCGAATGGCCGTATGCCGTCCCGTTCTCCTACCGCTTGCTGATGTCGGGCGATCCGCAGTTGTGCGCGTCCTTGATCGCCGACGGCCTGGAAGACGACGAGCCGCATCGGCGCACCCGGCTGTACGCCATCAGCAGCCGCTTCGAGCCCGGCCTGGCGCGCATCAAGCGTTTTGCCGAGATCGTGCGGGCGGCGGTGGGCGCCGCCGCGCCCGCGACGGCAGCGACGCCAGCGGCCGAGCCGGCGCCGTCGCTGCTCGGCAGGATCCGGCGGCTGTTCTCGTCCGCCGACGCCGCGCCGGCCGGGCCTGCGACCACGGCCCCGACCGAACTGCTGGCGGCCCTGGACGAGACCATCGCCTTTCTCGAGGCGCACCGCGACGACTACCTGCTGCTGGAGACCATCGAACTGGACGTGATGGCCGAATCGGAAGAGGCCGCGCTCAAGGCGAGCGTGGAAAAAGAGCTGGCGCGTTGCCGCCAGGCGGGCGCCGCGCTCGACGCGCTGCCGGCCGATCCGGCCGAGGCCGGCCGGCAGTTGCTGGCGGCCACCCGGGAACGCGGCGCCGCGCCGCTGGATGCCCTGCACGGATTGCGTTTGGACGACAGCTTCGATGGCGGCCGCAACCAGCGCGTGGACTACATCCTGGGGCTGATGTGGAGCGAGGTGCTGTACTTCGACCTGCTCGACCGCGCCGAATTCGAGGCGCGCCAGCGCGAGGCGCAGGCGGAGTGACACCCGGCCGGCGGCCATGCGCCGGCCCCTGCCCGCTTTGCCCCCTGCCCGCTTCGGCCCCGCTCCTACGCCACGACGCCCGCCGCCCGCCGCAACGCCTGCCGGTTCTCGCGCACCCACGCCGTCAGGCCCTGCGTGGCGATGCCGCGCGCGGCGTTGAAGGTCCGCGCCGGATCCCACGCCACGCCCCGCCCTTGCGCGAACACGGCGCGGTACTTGCGCATCGGATCGCCAGGCGCGGCGGCCAGCTCGCGCATCAGCGCCGGCACCGTCCGGGCCTGGCGCTGTGTCTCGATGCCGAGCGCCCGGTCCACCGTGTCGGCCAATTGGCGATAGCTCACGGTATCGCCGGCCACGTACACCACCTGGTTGGCCAGGCGCGGCTCGGCGCGCAGGATCGCGGCGGTCAGGGCGCCGATGTCGTCGGCGGTGGTGACGGTCACTTGCGTATCCCAGCCGCCCAGCGCATTCACCCGCCGCGCCGCCAGGTCGACCACGCCGAAGGCCGGTTCGAACAGGAAGCTGGTGAACATGCCGGTCGAGACGATCAGCCACTCCGTGGCGGACTGCGCCCGCAGCATGTCGCGCACGTCGAGCTGCTCGTCGAACAGGTCCTGCGGACTGCCCCGGCCGATGAGGTCGTAGTCGACGCCGAACTGCCAGGGCACGAAGCGCCGCACGCCGCCGTCCAGCGCGGCGCGCGCGATCTTGCGCTGCACGCCGGGGCCGCCCACGAAGCCGGTGCACGACACCACGGTGCCGAAGCGGCCGAACAGCGCGGCCAGTTCGGCGGTCGGTTGCGCCAGCAGGTCGCCGCTCACGATCTGCACGCCCAGCGCGCGCAGGGTGGCGAGATCGCGCTGCTTTTGCGGATCGTCGGTGCGCAGGGACGACGGGCGCAACAGCACCGCGAGCGTGCCCGGGGCCGCGCGCGGCGCCAGGCCGCGCAGCATGGCCAGGCCGAGCTGGCCCGCGCCCAGCACCAGGGTTGCATCGGGATTCGACATAGGAAACTCCACAGACAAGGATGAATGCGGCCGGCGCGGACATCGCGCCGCGGCCCGGCCGTCGGACGCAGGCAGTGTAGGAGCGCCCGCCAGCGCCATTGTTCGCCGCGCCTGAACACACAAAGCGCGATCCGCGAACCGGCCGCGCCGCCTCGCTTGGCCGGGCGCTTGCTAACATCGCCCTTCCCTATCCGCATCGCCGCAGGCCGCCCATGGACAAACTTCAAGCGATGACGACTTTCGTGCGGGTCGTGCAGGCACAGAGCTTCAGCAAGGCCGCGGCCACGCTGGCGCTGCCGCGCTCGTCGGTGACGACGACCATCAAACAGCTCGAAGCGCTGCTGGGCACGCCGCTGCTGCGGCGCACGACGCGCAGCCTCAGCCTGACCGAGGCCGGCGCGCGTTACTACGCCGCGTGCCAGGCCATCCTGGCGCAGATCGCCGAAGCCGAGCATGCCCTGGCCGCCGACGCGCAGACACCACGCGGCCGGGTGCGGGTGGACATGCCGGGCGCCATCGGCCGCGCCCTGGTGGTGCCGCGCCTGCGCGAGTTCGAGGCGCGCTATCCGGATATCGAGCTGGTGCTGGGCCTGAACGATCGCCCGTTGGACCTGGTGCATGAAGGCATCGACTGCGCGATCCGCAGCGGGGCGCTGGCCGATTCCACGCTGGTGGCCCGGCCGCTGGGCCGGTTGAGCTGGCTCACCTGCGCATCGCCGCTGTACCTGGCCCGATTCGGCGAGCCGGACTCGGTGGCGGCGCTGGCGGCGCATCGGGTCGTCAATTACCTGTCGAACGCCAGCGGCCGGCCGCTCGACTGGCGCTTCCGTGTCGATGGCGAGGACGTGGCGCTGGCGCTGCCCGGACGCTACGCGGTCAACGAGACCGAGGCCTATCTGCATTGCGGCCTGGAGGGGCTGGGCCTGATCCAGTTGTCCGAGCTGGCCGCAGGCATCTACCTGCGCAGCGGGCGCCTGCGCGAGGTGCTGGCGCAGGCGCGTTGCGCGCCGGTGCCGATCGCCATCGTCTATCCCCAGGCGCGCGCGACAGCGGCGGTGAAGACGTTCGTGGAGTGGGTCATCACGATCGCGCGGCAGGACCTGCCCGCCTGAAACGCGCCAGCCGGCGTGGCCTCGCCGGGTGCGACATCGCATCGCCCGCGGCGCGCATGCCGCACGGCGTGACAAATCCATCACTCATCTACAATCCGGGGTCATAGTGGTCGCCCGCCAGGGCGGCAGGTCCGTAGCCCCAGGTAGCATGACCCGCGCGAAGAAACCCGCTCCCAGAAAGAGAAGCTCCCCCTCCCGATCCCAAAGCCGCGCCGCCGGCCGCGTGCCGCGCTTCCTGCGCGCGCTGATCGTCACCTCGCTCGCCAGTTTCGGCGCCGCCACCTATGTGCTGCATCCGCAATGGAAGATGCCGGCGGCGGTCGGCGACATGCTGTCGCGCCTGGAATGGCCGTCGTTGCAACGCAGCGCGCCGGTGGCGCTGCCCGCACCCAATGCGGCGCTGGTGCAGACCGCCTTCAGTGACTGTCCGCAGTTCTTCCCGAACGCGCAGCCGCCCGCGGTGCCCGCCGCGCAACGCTTGCGCGAAGTCTGTTTTTCCTCGTTCGCCATCCTGCACAACGGCGCGACCAAGACGCCTGTGTTCGTGGCCGAGCGCCTGAACCGCCAGAACCTGGCGCAGGCCAAGGGACTGCACCGCACCGACAAGTTCTACGCCGAGGCGCGGGTGCCGCGCGCCGAGCGTTCGGAGCTGGATGACTACCGCGGCTCGGGCTACTCGCGCGGCCACATGGCGCCGGCCGGCGACATGGCCACGCCCGAGGCCATGGCGCAGAGCTTTTCGCTGGCCAACATGGTGCCGCAGGACCAGAGCCACAACGCCGGCCCGTGGAGCCGCATCGAGCAGGACACGCGCCAATACGTGATGCGGGCGGCGGGCGACGTATACGTGTTCACCGGGCCGGTGTATGGCGACCGCCCCAAGACCATCGGCGCCGGCGTGGCCGTGCCCAGCTATCTGTACAAGGTCGTGTACGACGCCACCACGCACCGCTCGTGGGTGCATTGGCAGGCCAACAGCGCCGGCACCAAGGCCGGGCCGCCGATCGGCTACGACGAATTCGTCAAGCGCACGGGGCTGCGGCTGCTGCCGCAATAAGCGCGGGCGGTGCGCGCCAGCGCCCTGTGGCGATTCAGCCCGCCGCCGTGTCGTAGATCACCGGCATGCGCCCGCGCCACCGCTCCCAGGCCGCGCCGCCCATGGCCAGCTCCGCCATGAAATGCGCGACGTTGATGCGGCTGGTGCGGCCTGCGTCGAAGATGGCGCTGCGGACCGGCGAAGGATGCGCCTCGTAGCCGCTGACGGCATCCCGGTCGACCAGGCTGTCGGGCCGCACGACGGCCCATTCGATCGCGGGATGCGCCTGGCCGACCACGACGCGCAGGTAGTCGGCGGCCGCTTCGTTGTCGGCGTGCGGCGGCACCAGCGCGCGCACCAGCGCCACCACGGCGCGCTGCGCCAGCGAGAGCGGCTCGCGCAAGTCGCGGTTGCTGTTACCGGCAGTGTTCATCAGCACGAACCTGACCGGCCGGCCCGGCGCATTCGCCATGACGGCCTCGCACAGGCGCCGCACCGCATCGGCCACCAGCCGCCGCGGCTGGCCGTAGATGCCGCGCAAGCTCATGCCATGGCCCAGGCACGACGCCACCGCCGTGCAGCCCGCCACGTGGCGCGCCATCGTGGCCGGGTCCAGGTCCAGCACGCTGGCCTGGACCAGCGACAGCCGCGGATCGCCCGCCCACGCCCGTAGCGCATCCGGCGAGCGCAGCAGCGCCCTGAC
Source organism: Achromobacter xylosoxidans (assembly GCF_001457475.1). Taxonomy (NCBI): domain Bacteria; kingdom Pseudomonadati; phylum Pseudomonadota; class Betaproteobacteria; order Burkholderiales; family Alcaligenaceae; genus Achromobacter; species Achromobacter xylosoxidans. Next base: position 3,936,877 of record NZ_LN831029.1, read on the forward strand.
CGGCTCGCCGCGTTCCAGCAGTTGGCCGACCAGCAGCCGCCCGGTCGCCCCGCTGGCGCCGACCACGAGTGTCGTCATCGCCGATCCTCTTGATATGCATGGCGTGATTGGTAACCAAGGATTGTATCTGGCCCCTTCATCGCGGATTCAGGTAAAATGAGCCGCGCGCGAGACCGCGTTGCGGCCCGGCGACGGGCACGGCAAGGCGACGCGCGCCGCATCTGTCGCATAAAAAGGAAAACGATGAAGAACGCCACCCGCATGGGCAGCCTGACCGCCGCGTTGCTGCTTGCCTGCGCTGCCGGCAATGCCATGGCGGCATCCACGCCCGCCGCCGCCTCCACGGCCCCGGCCAAGTCCGCGCCGGCGCAGGCAACGCCAACGAAGGAAACGCCGGCAAAAGACACGCCGGCCCAGCCCGCGCCCGCCACCGACGACGCCCTGGACAACGCCAATACCGGCCCCATCAGCGAGGCCGAATACATGACCCGGGCGGAGATGTCGTTCAACAAGCGCGACGTCAACGCCGACGGCTATCTCAGCCGCAGCCCCCTGCTCCAGGAAGCCACCGTCGAACAGGTCGTGGCCATGGACACGGACGGCGACGGGCGCATCAGCAAGGCCGAATACCTGGCCTACATGCTGAAGAACTTCCGCGCCCGGCCCAAATTCGAGCACGGCATCAAGCGTTGAAGGCCCAGGCCCGCTACACCCTGCCAGGCCCCATCGCCGACTTCATCGGCGACGCCCCGCTCATCGCCGACCAGGTCGGCGAATCGCCCAGCCGGGTCTACCACTTCACCCGCGGCAACGACGTCTTCTTTCTCAAGGCGTCGGCGGCGGTGTATGCGCCCACCACCTACAGCGTGCGGCGCGAGGCGCAAGTGCTGCAATGGCTGGCCGGCCATCTGAACGTGCCGGAAGTGGTGCGGGTGGCGGACAACGCCGATGGCGAATTCATGCTGACGCGGCGCGTGCCCGGCGTGCCGCTGCAGGCGCGCATGGACGATGCCGACACCGCCATCGGGCTGTTCGGCGAGGCCCTGCGCCAATTGCGCGCGGTGCCGGCGGACGATTGCCCATTCGACGCCGGCGCGCCGATGCGGCTGCGCGAGCTGGACTATCTGCTGGCGCGCGGCCTGTGCGCCGACGACCACGACCTGACGCAATGGCCCGGCCTGGCAACGCCGGCCGACCTGGTGGCGCGGCTGCATGCCACCCTGCCGCGGGAAGACCCGGCGTTCAGCCATGGCGACCTGTGCGACAACAACGTGTTCGTCGACGAACGCGACCGGCTGCATTTCATCGACCTGGGCCGCGGCGGCGTGGCCGACCGCTGGCAGGACGTGGCCTTCATCCACCGCAACCTGCGCGACATTTCCGAGGACGCGGCGGCCACTTTTCTCGGCACCCTGGACGTCGCGGACGACCCGGCCAAGCGCCGCTTCTTCGAACAGCTGGACGAGCTGTTCTAGGGCGCTGGCCCGCGGATACGCGCGCATCCACGGGACAGCGCACCGGCCTTGGCGCGCAGCCGTGCGCGCCGCCGTCACGGGCCGCTGGTATCCTCGTGGCGACTCTGTTAACAATTGGATACACAAGACGGAAATCGGCAATTACCCCGCCGGACCCCGCGTGCTAAGTTACGTCCCCGTTGATGCGGCCATGCGGCGCGCCAACGGCGATGCGCTTCCCCCTTCCTTTCTTCACGACCATCATGCACAACAACCAAGATCGCGCCCCGGCCCTGGCCGGCAAGAAACGGATAGCCGGCCTGCGTGCGGTCGCCCTGGGCCTGGCCCTGGCCGCGACCGCCGCCACCTCCCTGGCGGGCGACCTGCCGCCGCGCGGCGGCGCCGCCACCCAGCCGCAGACGCAACAGCCGCAGACGCAACAACAGGCGCAACCCCAGGACGAAGGCCGCCTGCCGCCGCGCGGCGAGCCGGCCCAGCAGGCACCGGCCCGCACGCCGGCCCCGGCCCCCGCGCAGCAGCAAGCCCAGGCTCCCGCCGGCACCGAACAGAAGACCGAGATCAAGAGCCAGGCCGCCTATGAGCGCCTGCTGCACAACAGCGGCATCAGCGTGCAATGGCTGTGGACCGACGCGCGCGGCAAGCTGAACGCGGTCGACGACAACGACGTGGTGCGCCTGGAAGGCGGCCACACCAACGAAAACGGCTCGGTGACGATCAAGGGCCAGGTGCTGTCGATCTCGGCCGACCGCTTCACGTTCCGCGGCACCATCCTGATCGTGGACGCGCCGGACAAGGGCCGCCGCTGCGAACGCACCGGCGACTACGAGTTCCGCGCCACCGGCAAGCGCAAGTACTGGCGCCTGCAGCAGATGGAAGCGTGCGGCGGCCTGACCGACTACGTCGACATCTACTATTGATCGACGCGCTGGCCCCGACGCGGCGCCCCCGGGCCGCCGCGCCGGGTTCAATGCCCGTGTCTACAAATGGCGATGGCTGCACGCCATCGGCTGGCCGACCAGCTCGCCAACCAGCCGCGCCAGCGCCTCGGCGCTGCCTTCTTCCAGGCAGTTGGCGCGGATCATGCGAAACCCCAGCGCCATGCTGAAATGCCAGTCCAGGTCGAACAGGTGGTAATCGCGCCCGTCGGCCGGATTGCGCCAGCGCACCGCCGGGTCCTCGTACGCCGCGCCGATGAAGTCGACGTGCGAGCCGAACGGCGGCAGTTCCTCCAACGGTTCATCCGAGCCCGGCAGGCTCGGCATTTCCAGGTTCTCGCCCACGCCGACGTACGGCTCGGGCCCCTCGTAGGCCAGCAGGATCACGCTGAACCCCGTCGGGTCGGCGTCGTAATGGGCGCGTTGCCCGGGATTGAGCAGCGCGCGGGCGGCCGGTCCAAGGCAGAAATGCGGGCTGCGCCAACTGCTGCACTCATCGTCGAACGACGGATCGGGCACGATGCCATGCGCCGCCAGCAGCGCCAGCGTCTCTTCCATGGTGTCGTGATGCCGCACCGGCACCTCGGGCGGCAGGTGGCCGGCGGACTGGTACAGCGCGATCACGTCGCCGGTCGTGCGCAGGCCTTCGCGGTACTGGAACGAGCCCTCTTTCAGGCCGGCCAGGCCGAGGCTCAGGTTGTCCAGAGCCTCGCGCGGCACGCGATCGCCGCGCGGCTCCAGCAGGTAGCCGCCGGCCAGCAGGCGCGCTTGCAGCGCCGGCCAGTCGGGCGGCGGCAGATGGGGGTAGCGGGGAAAGATGAACTGATGATGTTCGGACATCCTGGGCAAGCCTCGTAATAGCGTATTCTTTGACGTTCAGGCAACCGCAAGGATATCTTGAATGAACCCGACCTTAATCAAGTGGCTGACCAGCGTCGGCTTTGGCCTGGTCATCGGCCGCGCCGCCTACGGTGTCATCAACTCGCTGCTGCAGATGGTCTTCGGCGTGGACCAGCCCGGCGCCCCCTTCGACCCCGAGGCGCTGGATCGCATGCTGATCACCGGCAGTGTGCTGTGCCTGGTGGTGGCGGGGGTGACGGCGGCCGCGCTGCTGCGCGTGGCCGACAACCGGCGCCGCATCGCATGGGGCTGCCTGGTGCTGGGCGTGACCCTGATACTGACGCTGGCGGCCGCCCTGCCGACGATGGACCTGGGTTCGCATCCGGCGGGGTCCTCCGAGGCGCGCGACGCCAAGACGGCGTTCTTCTTCTGGATGCTGATCTTCGGCCTGCCCTACCTGGGCGGCGGCCTGGCGCTGACGATCGGCGGCGCCGTCATGCTGCGCAAGTTCCGCAACGCGCCAAGGTCGGCGGCCTGACGCGGCCCCGGGGCATGCCGGGTACAATTTCCCCCGCGCTTGCCCTTGCCATCCCCCTTGCCGTTCCACCTGTCGTCCAAGCTTCTCGCCCATGTCCAATCTCATCGTCCACGGCGGCACGCCCCTGCGCGGCCGCGTCATCCCGTCGGCCAACAAGAACGCGGTGCTGCCGATCCTGTGCGCCACGCTGCTGACCGACCAGCCGCTGCGGCTGCATGGCGTGCCCGACATCACCGACGTGCGCAAGATCCTCGACATCTTCCGCACGCTGGGCAGCGAAGTGCGGCTGGATGAAAGCACCCGCACACTGGACCTGCATCACCGCGACACCACGTTCGACGCCGCGCGCCATCGCCTGCCGGAAGAGATGCGCTCGTCCATCATGCTGGTGTCGCCGCTGCTGGCGCGCTTCGGCGTGGCGCGGCTGGAGGACAACGTCAAGGGCTGCACGCTGGGCGTGCGCGAGATCGATCCGCACGTCGACATCTTCCGCTCGTTCGGCGGCGAGGTCGAACGCGCCAGCGGTTCGCTGCTGGTGCGCAGCGCCGGCCCGCTCAAGCCGACCCATCATTGGCTGGACTACGCCTCGGTCACCACCACCGAGAATTTCGTGCTGTGCGCGGCCGCCGCGGCCGGCGAATCGACGCTGACCAATGCCGCGTCCGAGCCGCACGTGCAGGAGTTCTGCCGCTTCATGACGATGATGGGCGCCAACATCGACGGCATCGGCACCTCGCGCCTGACGGTGCGCGGCGGCGCCACCCTGCGCGGCGGCGAGTTCACCTTCGAGGAAGACTTCCACGAGATCACCACCTTCCTGGCGCTGGGCGCGATCACCGGCGGCGACGTGGTGGTGCGCAACAGCACGCCGTCCAATTTCCCGCTGATCGACCGCACCTTCGCCAAGTTCGGCGTCAGGATCGTGCACGAGAACGGCTGGTCGCGCGCGCTGCGCGACGGCCCGCTGAAGGTGCAGACGCCCTTCACCAGCAACGTGCTGACCAAGGTCGAGGCCGCGCCGTGGCCGTATTTCCCGGTGGACCTGCTACCCATCTTCATCGCCCTGGGCGTGTGCGCCGAGGGCAACGCGATGTTCTGGAACAAGGTCTACGACGGCGCGCTGGGCTGGACCGGCGAGCTGTCCAAGTTCGGCGCGCACGTGTTCTCGTCGGACCCGCACCGTGTCATCACCTTCGGCGGCAATCCGTTGACGCCCGCGGTGGTCGAAAGCCCCTACATCATCCGCGTGGCGATCGCGCTGTTCATGATCGCCAGCAGCATCGAGGGGCGTTCCGAGATCCGCAACGCCACGCCGATCCGCCGCGCCCACCCGCGCTTCGTCGAGAACCTGCGCAGCCTGGGCGTGCAGGTCGAGTGGACCGCCGAGGAATAGCGCGGGCGGTTTCCTATAATCCCGGGATTCCTTCAAACGGCGCTTCGGCGCCCTTTTGCTTCCCAGGATCCCTACATGTCGTCGATTGCCAGCCAGGATGTCCACGTGTCCACCCCGCAAGGCCGCCTGTTCGCGCGGCGCTGGGATCCCGCCGGGCGGGATGCGGACGCGGCGCCGATCGTGCTGCTGCATGATTCGCTGGGCTGCGTCGAACTGTGGCGCGACTTCCCCGAACAGCTGGCCGCGGCCACCGGCCGCGCCGTCATCGCCTATGACCGCCTGGGCTTTGGCCGCTCCGATCCCAACCCCGCCACGCTGACCACCGGCTTCGTCGAGGCCGAGGCGCGCGACGGTTTCCAGGCCGTGCGCCAGGCGCTTGGCATCGGCCGCTTCATCGCCTTCGGCCACAGCGTCGGCGGCGGCATGGGCATCTGCTGCGCGGCGACCCATCCCCAGGATTGCGACGCCCTGATCACCGAGTCGGCCCAGACCTTCGCCGAGAACCGCACCCTGGATGGCATCCGCGCGGCGCAGCGCAACTTCGCCGAGCCGGGCCAGCTGGACCGCCTGAAGAAGTATCACGGCGACAAGGCCGCGTGGGTGCTGAGCGCCTGGGTCGACACCTGGCTGTCGCCGGCCTTCGCCGACTGGAAGCTCGACGACGCGCTGCGCCAGGTCAAATGCCCGGTGCTGGCGCTGCACGGCGAAGTGGACGAGTACGGCTCGGTCGCGCACCCCGAAATCATCGCCCGCCTGACCGGCGGCAAGCAGGCGCTGCTGGAGAACTGCGGCCACGTGCCGCACCGCGAGCAGGCGCGCATCGTGCTGGACCTGGCCGGCCAGTGGCTGCGGGGCGCGGTGCCAGGCTGATTGGCCGCCAGGGCCTGCGCAGGCAGGCCCTTTGCCGGAAGGGAAAACCCCAGGGGCGTATTGGCGCAAAGGTTGTATACACTCTTTGCACACCATAGTACGCGCCAGGCTCCGTCCAAGTGTTGCTGCTGTAATTGGTCCGCCCGGCTTCCTTTACGGCCATGCCCAACCTTGGGCCAGGGAGCTCGCCATCGATATCCGAAATCCTTCCCCCGGTCTCTACAACGAAGACCTGGCCCCCACGAAGGAACGCCGCTGGGGCGCCTTCAGCATCTTCAACGTCTGGACCTCGGACGTGCACAGCCTGTGGGGCTACTACCTGGCCGCCAGCCTGTTCCTGCTGTGCGGCAGCTTCGTCAACTTCCTGATCGCCATCGGCCTGAGTTCGCTGGTGATCTTCTTCCTCATGAACCTGATGGGCTATGCCGGCGAAAAGACCGGCGTGCCCTACCCGGTGCTGGCGCGCGCTTCGTTCGGCATCTGGGGCGCCAACCTGGCGGCGCTGGTGCGCGCGGTGGTGGCGTGCTTCTGGTATGGCGCGCAGACGGCGGCCGCGTCGGGCGCCATCGTGGCGCTGCTGGTGCGCAACGACAGCCTGCTGGCCTTCCACCAGAACACGCAATGGCTGGGGCATTCGGGCCTGGAGCTGATCTGCTACGTCGGCATCTGGGCGCTGCAGCTGCTCATCATCCAGAAGGGCATGGAAACCGTGCGCCGCTTCCAGGACTGGGCCGGCCCGGCGGTGTGGATCGCCATGCTGGTGCTGGCGGTCGGCCTGTGCATCAAAGCCGGCGGCTTCAGCCTGGAGCACGGCATCCCGATGGACGTGCTGCTGGACAAGACCCGCGACGCCGGCGTGACGGGCGCGCCGGGCAGCTTCTGGGCGCTGATGGCGGTGGGCGCCACCTGGATCACCTACTTCGCCGCGCTCTACCTGAACTTCTGCGATTTCTCGCGCTACGCCCGCGACAAGCAGGCGGTGAAACGCGGCAACCTGTGGGGCCTGCCGGTGAACCTGGTGGCCTTTTCGCTGGTGGCGGGCGTCACCACCATCGCCGCCTACAAGGTCTACGGCGAGGTGCTGCTGCACCCCGAGCAGATCTCCACCAAGTTCGACAGCTGGGTGCTGGCGCTGCTGGCCGCGCTGACCTTCGCGGTGGCCACGCTGGGCATCAACGTGGTGGCGAACTTCGTGTCGGCCGCCTTCGATATTTCGAACGTGTTTCCCAAGCGCATCAATTTCAAGTGCGGCGGCTACATCGCGGCGCTGATCGCGCTGGTGCTGTATCCGTTCGCGCCGTGGGAAGGCGGCGCGGCCCACTTCGTCAACGCCATCGGCGCCACCATGGGACCGCTGCTGGGCATCATCCTGGTGGACTACTACCTGGTGGCCAAGGGCCGCATCAATGTTGCGGCGCTGTATGACGAGCATGGCGAATACCGCTACCGGGGCGGCTGGAACATGAACGCGCTGGCGGCCACCGGCATCGGCAGCGTGTTCTCGACCATCCTGCCCAACTTCACCGACCTGCTGCCGGCCTGGTGGGCCACCTATGGCTGGTTCTTCGGCGTGGGGATCGGCGGCGGCGTCTACTGGGTGCTGGCCACGCTGCGCCCGCGGGCCATGCCGGCCATCGCTTGACCGGCCCGCCGCCGGCGCCTCGGCGCCGGCGGCGGCGCGCGACTCGACGCGCGGGCCGCAGTCGCGGTACCCTGCATGCGATACTTGCCATCCCGTGGCATTGCGCCCTTGCATGGAGCCCCGCCCCATGAGTCACCTGGTCTTGCTGCTGCTCGGTGTCGACTATCTGCACAAGCGCGCCCGCGCCCTGATGATCGGCGGCTGGCTGATGCTGGCCGCAGGCGCGTTCGTGTTCCTCGACGCCCTGGACAACGCGCTGTACTTTCCCCTGAATTTCTTCGCCGCGCTGCTGGTGGCCGAGGGCATCGCGACGCTGGCCATCGCCAAGTCCGGCGTGGGCGGCCAGCGCGTGCTGCGCTACACCAAGGGGGTGTTCGTGCTGGTGGCCGGCACACTGGTGCTGGCGGGCCATCATCACGGGCATTTCGTGCTGTCGATGATCTTCGGGCTGCTGTTCCTGGTGGACGGGCTGATCCAGTGCATCGCCGCCTACGTGGTGCGCTACCAGCGCTGGCGCGTGGTGTTCGCCTCGGGCGTGGCCGAGGTGCTGCTGGCGATCTTCTTCTTCCAGCCCTACCCCACCCACTATGTCGGCACGGTGCCCTACTGCATCGGGCTGTTCCTGGCCATCTCGGGCCTCAAGCTGCTGTGGCTGGCGCGCCGCGTGCGCAACCTGGATGCCAATCCGGCGCTGGCCACCAACCCCGACCCCGCCTTCATGCCGACGCGCGCCGACGGCCCGGCGCAGAAGGTGTTCGACGGTCCGCCGCAAGCCAGCGAGCGCGCCCTGACCGTGCACGTATGGACGCCTTCGGGCTCGGCCAAAACCGAGACGCGCAACTACCCGGTGGTCGACCGCTACATCGCGGCGGTGGACATCAACGGCGTCGTGTCCACCGGCCATGCCGCGCTGGAATCGCCCGAGGGCATCTACATCAGTCTCTATCCGGCCGTGGAGATCGACCACTCGCCCGAGCAGTTCGGCACGCTGCTGCGCGCCACCGCCGACAACAACGTGCCCGGCGTGTACCAGCCCGACTACGCCACCGAGTCCAAGGCCTGGTGCCCGTCGACCATGCAGGTGCGCATCCGCAATTACGACGCCGCCAAGCTGCAGGCGTTCTGGGACGAGTACCGCAAGACCGAGATCTACAACCTGACCCACCGCAACTGCTCCAGTTCGGTCTCGGCCGCGCTGGAAGCGGCGCTGGACGGCGTGGTGGGCCGCCTGCACGGCCCGCGGGCCGGCTGGGCGGTGCTGTGGCGGCTGCTGTTCACGCCCGAGTTGTGGGTGGCGGCGCAGATCCGCAAGCGCGCCCTGACCATGGCCTGGACCCCGGGCCTGACGCTGGACTATGCGCGCGCGCTCAGCATGCTGGCCGATCCGCGGCCGTTCGGCTGGTGGAAGATGTCGCAGGCGGCGCTGCGTCAGATCGCGGCGCTGCGCGCCGGCTGGCGCCGCCAGGACCGCGAGGCGGTCGCCCGCAATACCCAGACCCAGTCATGACGGCGCTGCTGGCGGCCGCCGTCGTCGCCGGCGCCCTGTGGGGCGCGCTGGCGCTGTGGTTCCAGTCGCCAGGGCGGGGCCGCGCCCGCCTGCTGGCGCCGCTGGCCTGGATGGCGTTGGCCGCCGCCGCGCTGGCGGGACTGGCATGGGGCTACCTGCTGCCGGCCGCGCTGTTCGGCGCGCTGTTGCTGGCGCTGCTGGCGTGGTGGATCTGGGGCATGCGGCCATCCAACGACCGCGACTGGATGCCCGAAGTGGCTCGCGCCACCCATGGCGAGGTCGACGGCGACCGCCTGACGCTGCACGACGTGCGCAACTTCGATTGGCGCTCGCGCACCGACTTCGACGCGCGCTGGGAAACCCGCCACTACGACCTGTCGAAACTGGCATCGGTGGACCTGGCGCTGTCGTATTGGGGCCGCCCGGCGATTGCGCATGCCCTGGTGTCGTTCGGCTTCAGCGACGGCCAGTACGTGGTGTTCTCAGTGGAGATCCGCCGCAAGCGCAACGACACGTTCTCGGAAATCGGCGGTTTTTTCCGCCAGTATGAGCTGTCGGTGCTGGCCTCGGCCGAGGAAGACAGCCTGCGCGTGCGCACCAATGTGCGGGGCGAGGACGGCTATCTGTACCGCGTCCACATGCCGCCCGGCGCGCCGCGCAAGCTGCTGCTGTCGTACGTGGACACGGCCACGCGCCTGCGGCGCCAGCCGCGCTTCTACAACACCCTGACGGCCAACTGCATCACCATCGTGTACCGGCTGGCCGACAAGATCGTGCCGGGCCTGCCGCTGGACTACCGCCTGCTGCTGTCGGGATATCTGCCGGAATACCTGTACCGCCTGGGAGCGCTGCAAGGCGCTGGCAGCGTCCAGGCCTACCGCGCCGCCGGCCGCTACACCGACCGCGCCCGCGCCACGCGCGATGCGGCGCAATACTCGCGCAATATCCGGCGCGGCGTGCCGGGCGTGCCGCCCGCCGAAGCGGACGCGTGACCGTGGCGATGGCCGCGCCTCAGGTCAGGTTCAGCCCGCCGTCCGACAACAGGATCTCGCCCGTCAGGTAGTCGGACTGCGCCAGCCACGCCACTGCCTGGGCGATGTCGTCCGGCTGCGCCGCGCGGCGCATCGGCGCCCGTTCGCGCCACAGCTGCTGCGCCTGGGTCCAATCCCGCGTCAACGGCGTGTCCACCAATCCGGGCGCCACCGCGTTGACCCGGATCGACGGCGCCAACGACACCGCCAGCAGACGCGTCACATGGTTCAGCGCCGCCTTGGCCGCCGCATACGGAATCGACGCGCCCTTGGGCCGCACGCCGGCATGCGAGCTGACGTTCACCACGCAACCCGGCCGGCCCCGCGCCGCGGCCGCCGACAGCGCGGCTTGCGCCTCGGCCACCAGGCGGAATGGCGCAACCACGTTGACTTCGTGCATCTCGTGCCAGACCGCGGGCGTGGCCGCGGCCAGGTCGCCGTGCGCGATCACGCGGCTGATGCCGGCGTTGTTGACCAGCACGTCCAGCCGGCCCCACGCCGCCACCGCCTCGCGGACCAGACGCACACGGTCGGCGTCGACGGCCAGGTCCGCTTGCACATAGACGGCCGAACCCAGCTCCGCGGCCAGCGCCCGGCCCGCCTCGGCCGACTGGCGCGAATGCAGCACCACGGCATAGCCATCGCGCGACAGGCGCCGGGCAATGGCGGCGCCGATGCCGGAGGTGGAGCCGGTCACCAGCGCAACGGGAAGGGAATCATGCATCGTGTCAGTCGTATGAGAGTGCATCACGGAAGGAGGATGCCACAGGTTACTTGCGGGCTTGCCGGCGTGCCTGGCCGACGCCCCGCGCCAGGCTGTCCAGATACGCGCACAGCATGTCGGCCAGCGCGTCCGCGTAGGCCTCGATCTCGGCGTCGGTGCGCGGACTTTCGGAGAACTGCTTGCCGACGGCGCTGAGCGTGTGGGTGATGAGATCGCCCGCCAGGACGCGGGTGGCGTCGGACGCGTTGGGCAGGGCCTCTTCGAGAAACGCGAGCACGATGCGGCCGCCCTCTTCCTTGGTGGCGCGCGCCTCGGGCGCATCGCGATACAGCGGCGCCGCGTCATTGAGGGCGACACGCATGACGGCCTCTTCGCACTCCGAGCGGACGAAGGCGTGCACCAGGTTGCGCAAGCGCTGCGGCGGCGCGTGGCGCGCGTCTTCGAGCAGGCGCCGCAGCAGATCCGAGGTCTGCTGCCATTCCTGCGTCTGCAGGCGATACAGGATGGCGGCCTTGTTGGGGAAGTATTGATAGAGCGAGCCGATGCTGACGCCGGCCTTCTCGGCCACGCGGGCGGTGGTGAAGCGCGCGGCCCCTTCCTTGGCCAAAACCTGAGCCCCCGCCTGCAGGATGGCCGCGACCAGCTCGGCCGAGCGGGCCTGCTGCGGTTGTTTTCTCTCGGAAAGCCGGGTGCTGCGGCGTGTGGTCATGGCGGCGCGCGAAATGCGAATAGGGAAATGCGACGAATTCATCGTATTCTAAACCCGTACCCCCCGACTGGAAACCCATCATCATGACCAACACCCTGACCTCCGCGCCCCTGCCCGCGCTGCTGGACCGCCTGTTCACCCAGGCCGACGCCTCCTGGTCGCATGCCGACCCCGCCCTGGCCAATATGTCGAACGCCGAGCAGGCGCGGCTGATGCGCAGCAAGACCGAATACCGCGAGTTCTACGGCCGCATGAAGGACCTGCCGCTGGCGGTGTCGCCCGAGACCGGCACCCTGCTGTACATGCTGGCGCGCAGCACGCAGGCCCGCTCCATCATCGAATTCGGCGCCTCGTTCGGCATTTCGACGCTGCACCTGGCGGCGGCGTTGCGCGACAACGGCGGCGGCCGGCTGATCACCACCGAATTCGAGCCTTCCAAGGTCGCCCTGGCCAGCGACCATCTGCTTGAAGCCGGGCTGGCGGACCTGGTGGAACTGCGCCAGGGCGATGCGTTGCAGACGCTGGCCGCCGACCTGCCCGAGCGCATCGACCTGGTGCTGCTGGACGGCGCCAAGGCGCTGTACTCCGACATCCTGGCCTTGCTGGAAAGCCGGCTGCGACCCGGCGCGCTGATCGTGGCGGACAATGCCGACCATTGCCCTGAGTACCTGGCGCGCGTGCGTTCGCCGGACTCGGGCTACCTGTCGACGCCGTTCGGCGACGACGTCGAGCTGTCGATGCGGTTGGGGTGAGGCGCCGCCACACCGGTCTCAGGCCCGCGCCGCCGCCGGCGCCGCCTCGCGCGCCTCGGGCTTGCCCAGGAAGAGAAACACCACCAGGGCGGTCAGCACCGTGATCGCCGCCAGGATCCACAGCAGCACGGCGAAGGCATCCGCGGAAGCGTGCGCCAATACCGCGCGGCCGGTCCCGGGCAGGATCGCGGCCAGCGCGTCGAAGTCGCCGGCGACCAAGCGCTGGGCCGCCTGCGTCGCCCGCGGCGCGGCGCCGGGCAACGCCGTGGCGAGGTGGCTTGCGGTCAAGCCGGTCAGCAGCGCGCTGACCACGGCCAGCGCCACGCCTTCGCCCGCCACCCGGGTCGTGCTGAAGATCCCGGTCGCCATGCCGGCGCGCTCGACGGGCACCACGCTGACGGCCAGCCCATCCATCAAACCCCACGGCAGGCTGATGCCGATGCCGATCAGCAGCATCGGCCCCACCAGCGCCGTCACCTGCCCGGCCGTCATGGCCAGGCTGAGCCAGGCCAGGCCGGCGGCCGCCAGCAGCAACCCCGCGCCACAGATCAGCGCCGGCGCCAGCCAGCGCGTCAGCTGGCCAGCCACGATCGGCAACAACAGCAAAGGAGCGGACAGCGCGATCATCATGCGGCCCGCCTCGATTTCGCCAAGGCCGTCGACGGCAATGAAACGCACCGGCAGCAGGATCAGCAACACCACGAAGGCATAGGCCGGCGCGGCCGCCAGCAGTTGCACTCCCAGGAAACGCGGATAGCGGAACAGCGTCAGGTCGAGCATCGGCCGGACCGCGCGCAACTCGATCACGCCGAACGCGGCGAACAACGCAACCGCCGCCGCAAGCATCGCCAACGTGGAAGGATCGCCCCAGCCGCTTTGCGGCGCCCGCATGATGCCCCAGGTCAGCAACGCCAGCGCCGCGCTGAACGTGGCGGCGCCCGGCCAGTCCAGGCGCCCCGCCGCCGGATCGCGCGATTCGCGCAGGCAACGCGCGCCCAGCAGCAATGCAACGGCGGCCAGGCCGATCACCAGCAGGAAGATGCTGCGCCAGCCGTAGCGTTCGATCAGCAAGGCCGAGGCGATGGGCCCGAACGACAGGCCCGCGCCGAAACTGGCGCCCAGCAGGCTGAAGGCCCGCATGCGCCCGGGCCCGTCGAACGCCTGCGCCAAGGCCGCGGCGCCGCCGGAAAAGATCGCCGCGCCGCCCAGGCCTTGCGCGGCGCGCAGCAGGTCGAAGGCGACGATGTCCGGCGCATGGACCAGGCCGAGGGAGGCCGCGATGAAGATCGCGGCGCCCGCCAGGAAGACGCGGCGGCGCCCGTAGCGGTCGGCCAGCGCGCCGGCCACCAGCAGCGAGCTGCCGAACACCAGCATGAAGGCGTTGGTGATCCAGTTCAGCGCGACCGGGCTGCCGCCCAGGTCGCGCGCGATGGCGGGCAGCGCGATGGCGGGGCCGGTAAAGGTGAACGGCATGGCCGCGCACGCCAGGCACACGGCGGCCAGGACCAGGAACTTGCGGGCCGCGGACAGCGGCGGCGAAACGACAGACGGCATGGCAGACATCGATGTGGAAGGCAACGGCATTGAAGATACCTGTGCGCAATGGGCGGATAAATAGGGTAAAAATCCACACATACGGGAATTAATTTCTTCAATGGAATCGCCATGGACCGTTTGAGCGGCCTGTTGCCGTTTGTCCGCAGCGCCGAACTGGGTGGCTTCGCCGCCGCCGGACGCGACCTGGACCTGTCGCCCTCGGCCGTCGGCAAGGCCGTGGCCCGGCTGGAACAGGACCTGCATGTGCGGCTGTTCCAGCGCAGCACGCGCCGCATGCAGCTGACCGAGGAAGGCCGGCTGTTCTACGAGCGCTGCAAACGCATCCTGGAAGACCTGGACGATGCGCACGCCATGCTGTCGCAGACGCTGCGCGAACCCCGCGGGCGCCTGCGCGTCAGCGCGCCGCTGGTCAGCTACCACTTCCTGCTGCCGGTGCTGCCGGCCTTCGCGGCGCGCTATCCGCACATCGAACTGGACATGGACTTCAACGACCGGATCGTGGACCTGATCGGCGAGCGCGTCGACGTGGCGATCCGCAGCGGCGACCTGCCCGATTCGCGCCTGGCGGCCCGAACGCTCGGCAGCTTCCGGCTGCGGCTGTACGCGGCGCCCGATTACCTGGCGCGCCATGGCACGCCGCAGCGCGCGCGCGACCTGGAACGGCATCGGGCGGTGCGGTTCCGCTATCCGAACGCCGGTACGCTGCAGGAATGGCCGCTGGCGCTGGCCGCGGGCGAGGCCGCGCCGCGGCTGACGGCCGCGTTCACCTGCAACAACATGGAAGCGTTGCTGGGCGCGACCATCCAGGGGTTCGGCATCGGCTGCATGCCGGATTTCCTGGCGCGCGAGGCGCTGGCGGCCGGCAGGCTGCGCGCGCTGCTGGACGCGCAGGTCAATGGCGCGGGGCGCTTCCAGGCGCTGTGGCCCTCCAACCGCAACCTGTCGCCCAAGGTCAGGGTGTTCGTCGACTTCCTCGCCGAGCGGCTGTTTCGCGACAGCCCGCCCTGACGCCCGCTCAGGCCACGGGCATCCGCCCGCACAGTTCGCCGATGGCCGCGAGATCGCCCTGCCGCGCCAGCCGCTGCACCTGCTGGCTGAAATCCGTGAAGGCCGGATCGCGCGCCTGCACGGCGCGCGCCCAATCCATCAGGTCCGAAATGCCGCCGATATCCAGCAGCCGCTGCACCTGTTCCAGTTCGGCGCGCGACAGGCGCGGCAGCGGCGATGCCGCCGGCGCCGGCTCATTGGCCGCGGGATTCGTCGCCAGATGCAGCAGGCGGCCCAGCAGATGCCGCAATTCCACCAGGTTGATGGGCTTGAGCAGGCTGGCGTCGTAGCCTGCGCCGTCCAGGGGCGGCGTCTCCTGCGGCGTCGCCGAAACCGCCACCACCGGCAGGTCCGGCCAGCGCGCGCGCGCGGCCCGCAGCACGGCGGAACCGTCGGCGCCTTCCATGCGGTGGTCGGTCAGGATCAGGTCGGGCCGGCGCGCGTCGTCGGCCTGGATGCGCGCCACCATGCCGCGCCCGTCGGCTTCGCTTTCCACCAGGAAGCCCAGGCTGGCCAGTTCCTCGACCAGGAACTCGCGGATTTCCGGGGTGTCCTCGGCCAGCCAGATGCGCTTGCCCGCGCCATCCAGCAAGGGCAGCACGTGCGCCGCGGCGGCGATGTAGTGGTGCGACACGCGTGATTCGTCCACCTGCCTGACCGGCAGGGCCACGCTGATCGTTGTGCCCTGGCCCACTTCACTGTCGACGTGGATGCGGCCGTTCATGCGCTGCACCCATTGCTGGACGATCGCCAGGCCAAGTCCGACGCCGGGCTGGCTGTCGGCGGACGTCAGCCGCTGGAACGGTTCAAAGATGTGCTGCCGGTCTTCGGGCGCGATGCCGCAGCCGGTATCGCGCACCGCCAGCGTCAGCCAGCCCGCGGCCTCGCCCGCCGCCGGCGCGGCGTAGTCCGCGGTCAGCGTGAGCACGCCGCCGCGGGTGAACTTGGCGGCATTGTCGACCAGGTTGGACAGCACCTGCCGCACGCGCTTGCCATCCATCTCCAGCACGGCGGGCACGCTGTCCGACACCCGCAGTTCGAAGCGGTTGTCCTGGCGCGCCGCGATCGGCGCGGCTTCCTTGGCCACGGCATCGAGCAAGGCGTGCGCGTATTCGGGCGCCAGCCGCAATGCCTGGCCGCCGGCGCCGGCGGCGTAGTCGATCAGGTCATTGACCATGCCCAGCATGTGGTCGGCGCTGCGGCGGATGACGGCGCCGCGCGGCGCGTCGTCGCGGCCGCCGGCCTGGATCAGGTCGGCAAAGCCGATGATCGAGGTCAGCGGCGTGCGCAGATCGTGGCTGATGCGCGCCAGGAAGTCCTGCCGCACCCGGCCCGCCTCGTCGGCCAGAATCAGCGCCGCCTGCAACGCCTGGGTGCGCTCGGTGACGGCCTGGTCCAGCCGCTGGTGTTCGCGTTCGCGCGCCTGCGCCAGTTCGCGCTGCGCCGCGAGCCGCTCCTGGCGATGCTGGCGCGAGCGGCCATGCAGCAGCACGGCCAGCATCAGCGACACCGACAGCAGGTCCCAGGCGACTTCCGGCCCGCCCGCCCAGCGGCCCGGCAGCAGCCCCTGGATGTAGGCCACCCGCAGGAACAGGCAGGAACAGTAGATGGCGAAGGACAGCAGGAAGATGCGCGCGTTGGCATGGCCGCGGCGCCAGCCGTCGGCCATGGACACCAGCCACACCAGCGCCCACAGGAAAATCAGCCCGATCAACGCCTGCGCCGCCTCGCGGTAGTCGCCCAGCGCGGCCCAGACCGCGCCCGCCACGCCGGCGGCGATCAGCCCGCGATAGACGCCGCGCCAGATGCGCACCCGGTGCAGGTCGGCGAACAGCATCGCCATGAAACCGAACAGGGACGCCGCCAGCGTCGCCAGCACGCTGGGCGCGCGCAACACCATCTCGCCGCCGCCGGTCAGGACGTAGCGGTACAGCAGCCCCTGGAACGACAGACTGTAGAGAATCTCGATGAAGATGGCGGCGGACAGCAACAGGTAGACCGGGTCGCGCTGGGCCGCGCCCAGCACCGCGGCGTAGAGGCCGACCATCATCAGGGCGCCGATCAGCAGCGCCACCACCATGGTGTTGCGCTGGGTCACGCCGACGAACGCCGCCGGCGTCCTCAGGGTGGGCTCCATGCTGATGGCGGAACGGCTCTGCACCCGCACCAATACCGTCATGCGCTGGCCCGGTTCGAGCCGCAACGGCACCACCGAGACGGTGGCCGGGATCTCGCGGCGCGCCAGCGGCTCGCGGTTGCCGGCCAGCAGGATGCCGGACGGCTGCCGTTGCCCTGGCGCGAACAGATAGAAACGCACGTCCTCCAGCCGCGGCACGCCGAACGAGAGCCAGCGTTCCTGGGCGCTGCCGGACGTGTTGCTGACCTCCAGCCGCAGCCAGAACGCCGAGGCGGAATACCCCCGGTTCAGCCAGCGGGCGGTCACCGGCTGCCAGGCGCCATCGAGGACCTGGCTGGCGTCCTGGTCGCCGGCATGGTCTTCGATGCCCCGCAGCTCGCCGACCAGCGGCAGGGTGCCGCCCACGGTGCTCAGGTCGATGACGGGCTGGGGATCCTGCCCGCGCGCGGGCAGGCTCAGGCAGGACAGGGCCAGCCACAGCAACCAGGCCAGCCAGCCCACGCGACGATCAGGCATGGGGATCCTGCTCCTGGCGCAGGGCGGTCGGCGCCATGCCGAAACGCTCGCGGAAAGCGGTGGAGAAATTGCCGCGGTTGCCATAGCCCACCGCCTGCGAAATGGCCTGGATGTCCAGGCCGGTCTCGCACAGCAGGCGGCGCGCCTCGCGCATGCGTTCTTCGCGCAGGAATTCGAACACAGTGGTGCCGGCGCACCGCCGGAACGCCTGGTTCAGCCGACGCGCGTTGGTGCCCAGCGCCTGGGCCAGCGCCACCAGCTCCGGCGTGTGGTCCAGCCGTTCGCGCAACAGCTTGCGCGCGGCGCGGAACAGGACGCCATCGAGCGTCGACCCGGTGCCCGCGGCCGGGGCGCCGTCCTCGCAAGGGCCGGCCGCGCTGGCGGGCTGCGCCACCGGCGTCACGCGCAGGTGTATCAGCAGGCGCAGGCGCACTTCCTCGAAATCGAACGGCTTGGCGACGTAGTCGACGGCGCCCGCCGACAAGCCCGCCACGCGCTCCATGGGCAACGACGCCGCGGTCAGGAAGATGACGGGAATGGCCCGCGTGGCCGGGTCGGCCTTGAGCAGGCGACAGGCCGCCAGGCCGTCGCAGACCGGCATGTTCACGTCCATCAGGATGATGTCGGGCTGCACCAGTTGCGCCTTGCGATAGCCGTCGTTGCCGTCCTCGGCCACATACACCCGGCAGTCCTGGCTGGTCAGGAAATCCACCAGCAGCATGCGGTCCTCGGGACGGTCCTCGACGACCAGCACGCGCAGGCCGGCAAGCTGGCCCGGGATAAGCGGATAGGAGGCGTCATTCATGCCGCGCATTCTTTCATGCCGGCCGCTGGACGCGTTGGTAACAGCCCACAGAACCGTGCCGGTTTTGTGAATATTTTTCCTTGCGGCAAACGTGTCGTGCATTCCGGCAAACCTGGTGGGCGCAATCATTATTCACACATGATAGTGTTTGTTACATCAAGCCATGGACCGGGAATCCGTGGCGTCCCATCGATCTTCGGCAACGTCCCGCGACAACAACATCACGTAAACACCCTCGACAGCACGCCGGCAGGTCGTTCCTCCGGGCATCTCCTGGATGCCACCGCCCAAGCAAGAATCCCGCAGTGCCCCACAGTTGTAAAGAACTTTAGAAATTTTGTTTTTTGATGTTTACGAAATATATCAAATAGCTTCATTTAAGCCTGAATGTAACGAATTATCACCCAAGCATCCATGCGCCGCCCTATTCCACTCCGCCGCCCCGCCCTGTTCCGCCAGCCTCCTTCCTCCCTGCGCGCCGGCGTTGCCGCCGTGCTGCTGGCGTTAGCCGCCGGCCCCGTGGCGGCGCAGAACGTGCAGCTTCACCTGCCTTCGGGCGCCGAGCCGGGCCGCCAGCTGCCTCAGCCGGTCATGCCCGAAAGCACGCCCACCGCGCCACCGGTGACGGTGCAGCAAGGTGGCGCGACCGAAGCGCCCGCCGGCGCGGACAAGCTGACGTTCACGCTGACCGACATGCGTGTCGAAGGGGTGACCCGCTACCCCGCCGACACGCTGCGCCCGCTCTACCAGGACCTGGTCGGCAAGACCATCACCGTGGCGGACGCCTTCAAGGTGGCCAGCGACATCGAGCTGCGCTACCGCAACGACGGCTACGTCACCACGCGCGTGATCGTGCCGGCGCAGACGATCGAAGGCGGCCAGTTCCGCATCATGGTGGTCGAGGGCTACATCTCCGACGTGAAGTACGACGGCGACATCGGCCCGGCGCAGGCGGCGGTCGAAAAACTGGTGCAGCGCCTGCGCGGCGTGCGTCCCATCAACGTGGCCGAAGTCGAGCGCCAGCTGCTGCTGGCCAACGACCTGAACGGCCTGACCGTGCGCGCCTCGCTGGAGGCCTCGCCCAAGGAAGTGGGCGGCTCGGTGCTGGTGGTGCGCAGCGAGCGCAAGCCGGTCGATGCGCGCCTGGGCATCGACAACCGCGCCTCGCCCTACCTGGGCTGGAGCGAAATGACCGGCCAGGTCACGCTGAACTCGTTCGGCGGGCGCGCCGACAGCCTCACCCTGACCGGCAGGGTGGGCTTTCCGGCCTACCGCAGCAAAGCCGTGGGCGCCAATTACGACATGCTGGTCAGCGACAGCGGCATGACGGTCGACGTCGCGGCCAGCTACGCCAAGAGCGAACCGGGCCGCGAACTGGCTCCCCTGAACGTCGCCAGCGACGTTCAGGCGTATTCGGCCACCGTCACCTATCCGGTGATCCGCTCGCGCCTGGAAAACCTGCGCGCGTTCGGCATGCTGGACGTGCGCAACGTCACCACCGACATCACCGGCATTCCCTTCACGCGCGACCGCCTGCGGGTGCTGCGCGCCGGCCTGAGCTATGACCGCACCGACAGCTGGAACGGGATCACCGCCGTGCGCGGCACCGTGCACCAGGGCCTGGACGCCATGGGCGCCTCGCAGGAAGGCAATGAGCTGGCCTCGCGCGCCAAGGGCCGCCCCGACTTCCTGAAACTGACGGCCGAACTGACCCGCCTGCAGCAGCTGTCCGACCGCTTCAGCCTGGTGGCCACCTTTGCCGGCCAGTACAGCGCCAGCCCGCTGCTGGCCAGCGAGGAATTCGCCCTGGGCGGCCCCAACTTCGGCCGCGGCTACGACGACGGCGAAATGTCCGCGGACTCGGGCGTGGCAGCCTCGCTGGAACTGCGCTACGCCGTGTCGAGCGACCGTTTCCTGCCGCAGGGCGCGCACGTCTACACGTTCGTGGACGGCGGCCACATCTGGTCGCGCAGCGAAAGCGCCCCGCTGACGCGCGCCAAGCTTTCCTCGTATGGCGCCGGCATGCGCGCCAACCTGACCAAGAACCTGTACGCCACGATCGAAGTGGCCAAGCCCATGAGCAGCGACGTCCTGACCCAGGGCAACAAGGATCCCCGCGTGTTCTTCAGCCTCTCGGCCCAGTACTAATCCGCGACAGAAAAGCGACCGACCATGAATCGTCAATCCCGCATCCTCGCCCAATCCGCCCGCCGCCAGTCCCTGAAGGCCCCGCCCCTGCCCGCGCTCACCACCATGGCGATGGTGATCGGCTCGCTGGTCTCCGGCGGCGCCCACGCCAACCCCACCGGCGGCAACGTCGTGGCCGGCGGCGCGACCATCAATGACCGCGGCAACGGCACGCTGGACATCAACCAGTCGACCGGCAAGGCGATCATCAACTGGAAAGACTTCAGCATCGGCGCCAACGAGACGGTCAATTTCCGCCAGCCGGGCAGCAACAGCATCACGCTGAACCGGGTGGTCGGCAACGATCCGTCGGCCATCTTCGGCCGCCTGAACGCCAACGGCACGGTGATGCTGGTCAACCCGAACGGCGTGCTGTTCGGCAAGGGCGCCCGCATCGACGTGGGCGGCCTGGTCGCCACCACCGCCAACATCAGCGACAAGGACTTCCTGGCCGGCAAGTACAAGTTCGACAAGCCGTCGTCCAAGGCCAACGCCATGATCGTCAACGAAGGCACGATCAGCATCAAGGACAGCGGCCTGGCGGTGCTGGTGGCGCCTGCCGTGCGCAACTCGGGCGTGATCGAGGCCAAGCTGGGCCGCGTGGCCCTGGCCGGCGCCAAGACCGTCACGGTCGACTTCCACGGCGACGGCCTGCTGAGCTTTGACGCCACCTCGGCCGTCAGCGAGCTGCCCAAGGACGCCGATGGCAAACCGGTCTCGGCCCTGGTCGCCAACAACGGCGTGATCCGCGCCGACGGCGGCACGGTCCTGATGACGGCGCGCGCGGTCAAGGGCGTGATCGACAACGTGGTCAACACCGACGGCATCGTCAGCGCCAAGGCGGTGGGCACGCAGAACGGCAAGATCGTGCTGTCGGGCGGCGACGCCGGCACGGTCAATGTGGCGGGCACGGTCGAGGCCACCGGCGCCAACGCCGGCGAGCGTGGCGGCAAGGTGGTGGTAACCGGCGAACACGTCAACGTGGCGCGCGGCGCCGCCATCGACGTGTCCGGCGCGGCCGGCGGCGGCGAGATCGCGCTGGGCAGCCAGGGCGTCGCGCCCGACGACGGCTCGGCCGCGTTCAGCGGCAAGTCGTCCACCGTCAAGGTGGCGGCGGGCGCCAGCCTCAAGGCCGACGCGCTGGTCAACGGCAAGGGCGGCAACGTGACGATGTGGTCCAACGACGCCACGGCGTTTGCCGGCAGCCTGTCGGCGCGCGGCGGCGCGCAAGGCGGCGATGGCGGCTTCGCCGAAGTCTCCAGCAACAAGAACATCGGCCTGACCGGCTCGGCCGACCTGCGCGCGCCCAAGGGCAAGACCGGCCTGCTGCTGATCGACCCGACCGACCTGCGCATCGTCGATTCCGCCAGCGGCAGCGGCTCGCAGGACGGCGCGGCCGGCGACGGCACCATCAACGGCGGCGACGCCAACACCGCCAACAACACCGTGTCGCGCGGCCTGCTGGAAAGCCTGGCCGGCACCACCAACATCAAGCTGGAAGCCACCGGCCAGATCACGGTCGCGGACATGGCCGCGATCAACCTGAAGACCACCAGCGGCCACAGCTTCACGATGCGCTCGACCCAGACGGGCGGCATCCGCTTCGAGAACGCGAACACCGAGATCAGCACCCAGGGCGGCTCCATCACGCTGGAAGCGCTGGGCGTGGGCAGCACGCTGGACAACATCGGCAAGCTGACCAGCCGCGGCGGCGCGATCACGCTGAACGCCACCGGCGACATCAACCTGGCCAACGTCATCGACGCCGGCAGCGGCGCGGCGCTGGTCCGCACCAGCGCCGGCTCGATCCGCAACACCGGCGGCGCCAACCAGGTCGTGGCCGGCGGCAGCGTCAAGCTGGACGCCAGCGGCGGCAACATCGGCGATCCGGCCGCGGCGGTCAACACCCGCACGGCCCAGTTGTCGCTTGCGACCGGCGGCAACCTGGCCGTGGCCAACCGCCAGACGCTGACGTCGCTGGACATCACCAGCCGCCACGCGCAACCGGGCGTCAACAACAGCTTCCAGCTGACCTCGCCCGACCTGGCTTTCGCGCTGCAGGACAACGGCAGCTACCAGCTGAGCACGGTCACGCAGCCGGGCCTGAACTTCTCGTTCACCGGCGACCGCACCATCACCGCGGGCAACATCGACCTGGGTAGCGGCGCGCTGGCGCTGACCTCGACGGCCGGCCACATCCTGGGCACGCCCACCTCGTTGCTGAAGGCGGGCTTCATCACGCTGAGCGCCGCCGGCAGCGACGGCAGGAGCGGCGCGATCGGCTCGTCTGCCCAGGGGCTGAACACCCAGACCGCCTCGCTGACCGCCACCAGCGGCACCGGCGGCGTCTACCTGAACAACACCGGTTCGGCGATCCTGAAGGCCATCGACACCACCGGCAGCCTGGTCGCCACGACCACGGGCAACCTGACCCTGGGCGATATCAAGACCGGCGCGTCCGCCGTCCTGACGTCGGCCCTGGGCAACATCGTGGACGACGGCGTCGACGCCACCACGATCGCCACGTCCTCGCTGACGCTGGCGGCGGCGAACGGCACCATCGGCACCGGCGCACGCAGCCTGAAGACCAGCGCCAGCAGCCTGTCCGCCGTCTCGAGCGGCGGCGTGTACCTGGACAGCACCAGCAGCAACCTGAACATCACCCAGGCGCAGGCCGCCAACGCCGCCATCACCATCACTGGCGCCGGCAGCGTCTCGGCCAACAACGTCAGCTCGGGCGGCGGCGCCGTCAACCTGACCGGCAACAGCATCAACGCCGGCCAGGTCAACGCGGGCAGCGGCAACGTCACGCTGACCGCGCGCGCCGGCAGCATCACCGGCACCTCGGCCTCGCTGATCACCGGCAACGTCGTCACCCTGCTGGCCCCGGCCTCCAACACCTCGTACACCGTCGGCACCGCGGGCACCTACCTGCGCACCGCCGCCGGCGAACTGCACGCCACCGGCGGCAGCATCTTCCTGAACCAGGCCCAGGGCTCGGTGCTGCTGGACGACCTGAAGGCCAACAACGGCATCTATGTGACCGGCGTCGCCAACCTGACGGCCAACCAGCTGGACGCCGGCAACGGCACGCTCTCGCTCAACGCCCAGGGCGGCAGCGTCCTGCGCGCCAATGCCAACAGCGTGCTGGCGGGCAGCAGCGTCAACCTGCAGGCCCTGCAACACCTGGGCACGGCCAGCGAACACCTCACCACCGCCACCACCAGCCTGACGCTGGGCAGCGGCGGCGACATCTTCATCGACAACCCGGGCAAGACGCTGACCTACCTGGCGATCAGCAATTCCCACGCCGACCCGGCCCGCCGCAACACGCTGCAGGTGGCCGCGCCGTTCCTGACCTTCGATATCAATGACAACCTGGGCAAC
Source organism: Achromobacter xylosoxidans (assembly GCF_001457475.1). Taxonomy (NCBI): domain Bacteria; kingdom Pseudomonadati; phylum Pseudomonadota; class Betaproteobacteria; order Burkholderiales; family Alcaligenaceae; genus Achromobacter; species Achromobacter xylosoxidans. The sequence continues at coordinate 3,960,929 of NZ_LN831029.1, forward strand.
GCCTACGAGCTGCGCCAGGTCTACAGCTCGCTGCTGAACCAGTTCTCTTTCACCGGCGACCAGAGCCTGAAGCTGGGCAACCTGCGCGCCGGCAGCGTCATCACGCTGACCTCGACCCTGGGCAGCATCCTGGACGACGGCATCGCCGATACGCGCGTCACCGCCAGCAACGTCAGCCTGACGGCCAACCAGGACATCGGCACCGCCGCCAACTACGTGGCGGTCAACGCGCCCAGCCTGTCGCTGGACACGCGCGGCAACCTGTATGCCACCAACATCGCCGACCTCAACTCGCTGTCGGTGACCGCCCGCCACAAGAGCGCGGACGACCACTACGTGCTGGACGTGCGCGCGCCGTCGCTGCTGTTCAACATCACCGACGACGCCAGCGGCCACACCATCCGCGAAGTGCGCGACGCCAACTCGGTGAACTTCAGTTTCACCAGCGACCGCGACATCACGGCTGGCAGCATCGACGCCGGCTACAGCGGCAGCATCACCCTGAACGCCGCCGGCGACATCCGCGACGACGGCAACAAGCAGACCCGCCTGCTGGCCAACGCGGTCAACCTGATCGCCGGCAAGGCGGTCGGCGCCAGCGGCGCGGGCTACCTGGACATCATCGCCGGCAGCCTGAGCGGCTCGGCGGGCAATGGCGGCTTCTACGTCCAGCTGCCCCACCCCACCGGTTCGTCCAACACCACCGGCACCGTCACGCTGAACAACATCACCGCCACCGACGACGTGCGCATCGACACGCGCCAGGGCGACGCGCTGCTGTCCGGCACCGTGCGCAGCTGGAACGGCGCGGTCGCCCTGAACGTGGCCAACGGCTCGCTGTTCGGCAACGGCACCGGCAACGTGTACGCGGGCGGCAATGACATCCTGCTGACCGCCGCCGGCGCCATCGGCGGCGTGTACAACGGCAGCCTGCGCTACATCGGCGTGGGCGGCAGCGGCCAGGCCAGCGTGCAGGCCACCGCCGGCACCGACGTCTACCTGAACGGCACCACCGGCAACATCAAGCTGACGCGGCTGGAGGCCGGCAGCGGCCAGATCGGCTACACCCAGGCGTCGGGCAACACCACGATCGGCAGCCTGAGCGCCGCCGGCGCGGCCACCCTGGCCAACACCGGCGGTTCGCTGCTGGACGACGGCGACGCCGCCACGCAGATCCGCGCCAGCAGCATCGCGCTGGCGGCCGGCGGCAGCATTGGCGCGACGGGCGCCGCGCTGACCCTGCAGGCCCCGGACGTCAGCCTCGCCAGCGGCGGCGGCATCGCCGTCGACAACCTGGTCGGCCTGACGCGCCTGAACATCACCCGCAACGGCACGGCCAACGCCACCTATGCGATCACCGCGCCGAACCTGACGGCGTTCACCGTGACGGATGACGCCAGCGGCATCCACCTGAAGAACATCGCCAGCGCCACCAACCTGGACTTCGGCTTCACCGCCAACAGCAAGAACCTGCTGGTCGGCAGCATCGACGCGGGCGCCAACGGCAAGGTCAGCCTGACCTCGAACCAGAACATCAGCAACGACGATCCGGCCAACAGCGGCGCCATCCGCGCCTCGACCGTGGCGCTGACGGCGGGCACCGGCGGCTCCATCGGCTCGTCGGTCACGGGCGGCGGGCTGGTCCTGAACGGCACGTCGGCGCTCAGCCTGACCGCCGGCAACCACTTCTACGTCAGCAGCGACACCGTGCTGCGCAGCCTGGCCATCAACAGCCTGAAGGCCGCCGGCAGCGCCAGCACTTTCGAGATCGGCGGCGGCGCCGGCCAGACCATCCGCATCAGCGACGACGGCACCACCCAGTACCTCGAACAGGTCACCGGCGGCCTGACCGACTTCAGCTTCAGCGGCCGCAAGAACATCCAGGCCGGCACGATCACCGCCACCAATTCGGTCAACCTGGCCACGACCGGCGGCGGCGTCAACTCCAGCATCACCAGCGATGGCGGCGCCGGCCGCATCACGGCCAACAGCGTCACGCTATCGGCCACCGGCTCGGACAGCTATACCGCCCGCGACGCCAATACCGGCGCCATCGGCGCCGGCGCCCGGGCGCTGCGCGTGACCACCAGCAACCTGGCGGTCACCAACAACGGCGACATCAACCTGAACAACGGCGGCCAGGCGCTCAGCAGCCTGAACCTGTACCTGTCGCGCCGCGACGCCGGCAGCAGCGTCAACTACGACACCAACAGCTATGCCTTCGCCGGCATGGGCGGGCAGTCGCTGTCGCTGGGTAGCGGCACCAACATGACGATCGGCGCCAACATGCAGGGCGCGGCGCTGACCATCAACACCGACACCGCGATCACCTCGAACACCATCAACGCCGGCAGCGGCTCGGTGTCGCTGACCACGCGCTACGTCAACAGCGACCTGGCCCCCAGCATCGGCGGCTCGGGCCTGATCACCGGCAACAGCGTCAGCCTGAGCGCCCTGGGCACCAACGGCAGCGTTTTTGCCAAGACCAGCACGTCCAACCTGTCGATCGCCTCCGCTGGCAATGTGAACGTGGCTAACGACAAGCAGCTCGATTCGCTGTCATTGACGGCCAATCACAGCAGTTCCAACGGCGCGGTCGTCAACACCTACGCCATCAGCGCCACCGGCATGACGGAGTTCTCGCTGAATGATTCGACCGACGTCTCGGGCCTGACACTCAGCAACATCATCAATACCGACAACCTGGCACTGTCGATCTCGTCGGACCGCGCGCTGACCGTCAACAAGGTCACCACCGCCGCCGGCGGCTCGGTCACTCTGGCCAGCAACGGCACCATCTACGGCAACGGCGCCAGCGCGCCGAATATCACCACTGGCGCGCTGACGCTCAACGCCAGCTCGGTGACGGGCACCTACGCCACCAACCAGCCGCTGTTCGTCAGTGTCGACTCACTGTCCTCGAACATCCGCGGCAGCCTGTGGGTGTCGAACAACAAGAGCCTGACGCTGCTGGACAACAGCGCCACCAGCTCGGCCCAGGTCAACGTGACCAACGGTTCGATCACGCAGGGCGCCGGCCGCTTCGTCACCCCGGCGCTGACACTGACCGCCGCGCAGTCCATCGGTGGCGCCGGCAACGCGGTGCAGACCGACACGCGCCAGCTGACTACGCAATCGGGCGGCAACCTGTACGTCAACAACGCCAGCGACCTGTTCTCGCTGAACATCACCGCCAACCACGCCAACAGCGCAGTGGACAACGTGCTGCAGGTCGCGGCCAAGGGCCTGACGTTCAATGTCACGGACGCCGGCGCCTATGCCATGACCGAGGTCAGCGACCTGACCGGCCTGAACTTCTCGTTCGGCGGTGACCGCACGCTGTACGTCGGCAACGTCGACGTTGGCCCGGCCAACACCGTGAGCCTGGACGCCTATGGCTCGGGGGCCAATATCCTGAACCTGTCGCCGACTTCGCACATCACTGGCGACGTGGTCACGCTGCGTACCAGCGGCCAGATCGGCGTCGCTTCCGGCGACGACTCGGGCTCGATCCACACCACCACCAGCGAGCTCTACCTCACCGCCGGCAGCGACGTCTACGTGGACAATGACCGCGACCTGGCCAGCCTGTCGCTGTACGCCACCGGCAGCGCGCCCGCGACCTACCAGATCCAGTCGAACGAACTGCTGTTCGACGTGGCCCACAACGGCAGCCGCCTGCAGGTCAACCAGGTGCGCGACAACACCGGCCTGAACCTGATGCTGTCGAGCAACGTCGGCCAGGACATCGGCATCATCGACACGCAGCCAACCGGCACGGTGCGCCTGTCCAGCAACAACAGCATCCTGGGCAGCGCCGACGACAGCCAGCGCATCACCGCCGCGCAGGTCAACATCACCACCCAGGGCTCGGGCGCCATCGGCGCGGTCGGCCGCGAAATCAACCTGTCGGCGCCGATCGTCAGCATCCAGAACGCCGGCGACGTCTACGTCGATTCCGACACGCACATCGATTCGCTGACGCTGTACTCCACCGGCAATGCCGCGCGCAGCTACGGCATCAATTCGCCCACCCGCGACGGCGGCAACATCGGATTCCAGGCCACCGACGGCGGCAGCGGCAGCAGCGCCGGCCTGGTGCTGAGCCAAGTGATCGACCAGGGCGGCCTGAACCTCAGCGTCACCAGCGACCGCACCATCACGGTCGGCAAGATCAATGTCGGCAACGACAACGTCACGCTGACCTCGCGCGGCGGCTCGCTGCTGGGCGACGGCGACAGCACCACCAAGATCGACGCGGCGGCCCTGACCCTGACGGCCAACAACGCCATCGGCGCGGCCGGCGCCGGCAACGCCATCGACACCCGCGTCAGCACGCTGAACGGCCGCGCCAATGGCGGCGGCGCGTACATCACGGTGGAAGGCAACACCAGCCTGCCGAGCCTGGTCTCGACGGGCGCCAGCTCGGTCAGCAACACCACCGGCGACATCGAGCTGGGCACGGTCAACACCAACGGCAACGCCTTCACCGTCAACAACACCGGCGGCTCGATCCTGAGCGGCACGATCAACAACGCCACCACCGTCAACCTGACGGCCAATGGCTCGATCGGCAACAAGAGCGCCATTCGCACCACCGCGCTGGCCAACGGCACCACCACGGTCAACCTCAGCGCCACCAAGACCGACCGCGCCGATGGCAGCATCGCGCTGACGGAAGCCTATGGCCTGCAGGTGGCCTCGGCCTCCGGCGCCGGTGATATCACCCTGAGCGCCGACACCGCCAACAACGGCCGCAACCTGACCGTGGGCACCATCACGTCCACAGACGGCGCGGTCACCCTGTCGACCGCGCGCGGCAGCATCGTCGGCGCCAACAACAGCAACCTGGTCACCGGCAAGAGCGTCAACCTGACGGCCAACTACGGCACGGGCACCTCGATCGGCGCGTCGAACTCGGCCCGCCTGCACCTGAACACCGAGAAGCTGACCATGGCCACGCCGGGCAGCATCTACGTCGACAACCTGGCCGACCTGTCCGACCTGACCATCATCCGCAACAACGCGCAGGGCTCGAACCTGGGCAGCGCGGGCATGTTGACCATCGACGCCAAGAACCTGACGTTCAGCGGCGGCGACTCCAACAACGCCACCGCGCTGACCGTGGTGCGCGACACCACCGGCCTGAACTTCACCTACCAGGCCGTGGGCGCGATCAACCTGCACGACATCGACGTCACGCAGAACGGCTCGGTAACGCTGTCGACCAACCCGTACTACTACACGGGCGGCTCCATCCAGGGCATGAACGGCTCGTCCAAGATCGTGGCGGGCGACCTGACGCTGTCCACCGGCACGGGCGACACGCCCAACACCATCGGCTCGGCCGGCCTGGCGCTGAGCACGCAGGTCAAGAACATCGCCGCCACCGCCTCGGGCGGCATCTGGCTCAAGCAGAACGGCTCGATCAACCTGGGCAACCTGCGCGCGGGCGGCGACCTGTCGGTCACCACCACCACCGGCGACATCCTGGTCGGCACGGTCAGCTACGGCACCGGCAACGCCCTGACCCTGAACGCCCAGACCGGCAGCATCCTGTACGGCGGCGGCACGCTCTCGGGCGCGGGCGCCGGCGCCATCACGCTGTCCGCGCAGAACGGCATCGGCACGCGCGACGCGGCCATCAAGATCGCCGCGCCCAACAGCCCGGTGTCGGCCACCGTCACCGGCGACGGCTCGCTCTACCTGGACAGCAGCGGCAACCTGCTGGGCGGCCTGACGACCTCGGTCGCCAATGGCGAGACGCGCATCACCGGCAACGGCAGCCTGGCGCTGACCAGCGTCACCTCGGGCACCGACGCCACCGGCAACGACATCTCGGTCAAGACCACCTCGGGCAACATCACGGTCAAGAACGTGCAGGCCGGCGCCAACCACGGCCAGGTCACGCTCAACGCCGAGAACGGTTCGATCCTGGCCGACGCGGCCGGCGCCACCGTCAAGGCCTACGGCGTGGCGCTCAACGCCGCCAACGCCATCGGCGCCAGCAACGGCCGCATCAACGCCACCGGCCAGCGCGTCGAAGCCACCACCAGCGGCGGCATGTACCTGGCGGCGGACAACAACTCCGTCTACTCCTACCTGTCGGGCAACATCATCGACATCGCCGCCGCCGGCAATCTGCAGATCGCCAACGCGATCTCGTCCAATGGCGCGATCAAGATCACCGGCAACGGCGCCAACAGCCAGTTGGTGGCCGGCAACATCGACGCCGGCGCCGGCAGCGTCAACATCGACTTCAGCAAGACGGGCAGCACCATCGTCGACGACCGCGAGGACTCCACGCGCATCATCGGCAACAACGTTGTGCTCAAGGCCGGCGCGGGCATCGGCGGCGCCGCCGGCTCGCCCGACAACCTGCAGACGACCGCCGCCAACATCACCGCCGAAGTCACCGGCGCGGGCTCGATCTACCTGAACGACAACCGCGCGGCCGGCACCACGCTGGCGTCGGTCATCACCCAGAACGGCGCGATCGGCATCACCACCGCCGGCTCCACCCTGGTCACCAGCGCCATCAGCCGCAACGGCTCGGCCAGCAACAACATCTCGATCGCCACCACCAGCGGCGACCTGTCGGTGAACACGATCGACGCCTCGGCGGGCGGCGACATCAGCCTGAATGCGGCCGGCTCCATCCTGGGCGCGGTGGCCAACAACCTGGTCCTGGGCAACACGCTGACAGCCGTCGCCGGCGGCAGCATCGGCTCGGCCGCCTACCCGGGCAATGGCTCGGGCGGCATCGCGCTGCGCACCAACCTCGGCGCCCTGGGCAACCTGTCGACCGCCGCCGACGGCGCGGTCATCGTGGTCAACAACATCGGCACGCGTGCGCTCAGCGCCAACAGCGGCAACATCCAGCAGAGCGGCGCCATCAGCTCGGTCTACCTGACCACGGCCGGCGATCTGGACGCCAGCGGCGGCATGTCGAACACCGCCGCCAACCTGCTGCTGTCCTCGGGCGGCAAGCTGACGCTGGCCAGCGCCGGCGTACAGGCCAACGGCACCATCACGCTCAAGGGCACGCAGGACGTGGTGGCCGCCGGCGCCACGCCGCGCACGATCAACGTCAAGGGCACCACGCTGAATTTCAGCAGCGGCGCCGCGGGCGGCAACACCACGCTGGTGACCGAAGCCCGCACCATCGGGGCCAGCTTGACCGGCACCAGCACGCCGGCCAACCTGACGCTGACCAACACCGGCGCGCTCGACGCGTCGCTGAGCACCGCCAACGGCGACATCAGCGCCACGGCCACCGGCTCGCTGAACGCCTCGGCCACCGCCGTCGGCAGCAACCGCACCATCGCGCTGACCTCGCAGCATGGCGATGTAGAGATCGGCATCGTCAACGCCGGCGCCGCCAGCGGCACCGTGATCCTGAGCGCCGCCGAGGGCTCGCTGCTGGGGCTGGACAACACCCTCACGGCCAACAGCCTGGACCTGACCAGCAAGACCGGCATCGGCACCCAGGCCGACCACTTCACCACGTCGGCCCGCAATCTCAAGGCCAATGTCCTGGGCAGCGGCGACATCTATGTGGACGCCTCCGGTCCGTTGACGCTGGGCCGCGTCGCGACGGCTGACGGCAACATCGGCATCGCCTCCGCCGGCAACCTGGCGAGCACGGTCGGCCTGTCGGCCGGCAACCGCGGCGACGTCGCGCTGGCCTCCACCGCCGGCAACGTCACCGTCAGCCACGATATCGCCAGCGCCGACGCGCATGACCTGTCCGTGAGCGGCGCGGCCATCGCCATGGCCGCCGCCAACACCAGCGGCAGCCAGACCTACACCGGCAACGTCACCCTCAACGGCGACCTGACCGGCAGCGCCATCGGCATCACCGGCAACGCCACGCTGGCCGGCGGCAAGCGCACCCTGACGGCCAACGGCGCCAACGGCGGCGTCGCCCTCTCGGGCGCGCTGAACGGCGGCGCGCAGCAGGCCGTGATCGTGGCCGACGACGGCGACGTCACGCTGGGCGGCAATGCCTCCAACCTGGCCAGCCTGACCATCACCGGCAACAACATCGACCTGCGCCAGGTCGCCACCACCGGCGCCCAGCAGTACAACGGCGCCACCACGCTGCGCGGCGCGTACACCACCGCCAACGGCGCCTTCGGCGTCGACGGCGCCACCACGCTGGCCAGCACCGTGAGCGTGACCACCGGCAGCGGCGCGGTCGCCTTCACGGGCGCCGTGTCGGGCGCCAACGCGCTGACCGTCACCAGCAGCGGCACCACCACCTACGGCGGCGCGGTCGACATCGCCTCGCTCAACCAGGCGGGCACCGGCGGCACGGCCATCAACGGCGGCAGCGTCACCAGCAGCGGCACGCAGACCTACGTCGGCCACGTAACGCTGGGCGACGATGCGGTGCTGACCGGCACCACCGTCACGCTGGCCAACGGCGCCGACGGCGCCTATGCGCTGGAAATCGACGGCACGGCCCTGCTGACCGGCGCCATCGGCGCCACCACCAAGCTGGCCAGCCTGACGCTGGACGGCGCCGCCACGCTCAATGCGGGCAGCATCGCCACCACCGGCAACCAGCGCTACAAGGGCGCCGTGACGCTGAGCGGCGATCACACGCTGAGCGCCACCACCGGCGGCGTAGCCTTCGACGGCGCGCTGGACGGCACGCATGACCTGCACGTCGTGTCCACGGCCGGCGGCGACGTCAGCTTCGACGCGGTCGGCAGCGCCACGCAACGCCTGGGCAGCCTGACGGTCGACACGGCCGGCACGACCGCCTTCAATGGTTCGGTCTACGCGGCATCGGTGCAGACCGACGACCCGGGCGCCGTGACCATCACGGGCGAGCGCGTCGACACCACTGGCGTCATGCGATTCGGCGAGCTGGTCACGCTGGGCGGCAACGTCACGCTCAAGGGCGCCAGCGTCACCCTGGCCGGCGGCGCGAACTCGACCGACGAGGGCCAGGGCCTGACCATCGAAGGTCCGGCCACGATCAACGGCCCGGTGGGCGCCGGCGCCAATGGCCGCCTGGCCTATCTGACCGTCGACGGCGACGCGACGCTCGGCGGCGGCCCGCTCAAGACGGTGGGCGAACAGTCCTACCTGGGCAAGGTCGAACTGTCCGGCAATGCGCAACTGAGCACCGCCGACGCCAAGGTGACCTTCAACGATACGGTCACCAGCGGCAACGGCAGCGGCCTGACGGTCAGCAGCGGCAGCGGCGACGTGCGCTTTGCCGAACAGGTCGGCGACGCCGCCACGGGCCGCCTGGGCGCCCTGGCCGTCAACAGCAACGGCGCCACCACCTTCGAGAAGGCCGTGTACGCCGCCTCGGTCAACACCGACGCCGGCGGCACCGTGGCCATCAACGGCGGCCTGGTGGACACCACCGGCACGCAATCCTATGGCGAACGCGCCCTGTTCGGCACCGACACCGTGCTCAAGGGCAGCACCGTCAGCCTGCTGGGCGGCGGCGACGGCAAGCACGACCTGACCATCGACGGCGACGCCGTGCTCAAGGGACCGCTGGGCGCCAATGATCCGCTGGCCAGCCTGACGGTCAAGGGCAACGCCACGCTGGGCGCGGGCAGCATCGTCACCGACGGCGAACAGTCGTACCAAGGCAATGTGACCGTGGGCGGCAACGTCTCGGTGACCAGCCGCCAGGGCGACATCGGCTTCGACCGCGCGGTCGACGGCGGCCACGGCCTGACGGTCGTCGCCACTCAAGGCGAAGTGACCTTCGCCGGCCCGGTCGGCCAGGGCTCGCGCCTGGGCGACCTGAAGGTCAGCGCCGCCGGCGACATCGTGCTGGACGGCCCGGTGCGCGCCGCCTCGGTGCAGACCGGCGGCAACGGCGACGTGCTGATCAACGGCGGCTCGGTGGACACCACCGGTTCGCAGCAATACGGCCAGCACGTCATCCTGAGCGGCGTGGACACCACCCTGACCGGCGCCGACGTGCAGCTCAAGGCCGGCGTCGACGGCACCCAGCCGGGCCAGCAAGGCCTGATCATCGTCGGCAACGCCGATATCCAGGGCGACGTGGGCGCCACCACGCCGTTGCGCGGCCTGGCCGTCTCCGGCGCCACGACCATGGGTCCGGGCAAGACGCACACCACCGGCGACCAGGTCTACAACGGCGCGGTGACCCTGGCTGGCAACCGCGACCTGGCCAGCGACACCGGCTCGGTGATCCTGGGCAGCAAGCTGGATGGCGGCAACGGCAACAACCTGAACGTCAACGCCGGCAAGAATATCCAGGTCGCGGGCGACGCCACCGGCCTGGGTTCGCTGACCCTGCGCGCCGTCGACACCATCGTGTTCAACGGCGATGTCAGCGCCTACCGCGTGCAGCAGCTGGAAGCCAAGTCCGCCAGCTACAACGGCGCGGTGCGCGCCTCCGGCCCGGACGGCATCGACATCGCGGGCGACACGCTGTCGTTCGGCAAGAACGTCACCGCCGACACGGGTTCGATCCGCATCGCCAATACCAGCCCGACCGGCACCACGTCCTTTGGCGCGGGCAGCACCGTGAGGGCCGCCACCGGCTTCACCCAGACCGGCGGCGCCGGGCTGACGCTGCCGGCGCAATTGCTGGTGACGCAGGGCCCCATCAACCTGGGCGCGCCGGCGAAGCTGCAAGGCGGCAACGCGGTCATCCAGACCAACGGCGACATCACCGCCATCGGCCTGAGCGGCCTGCAGACCTCGCTGACGCTGGCCTCCGGCGTGGGCGCGCTGCGCATCGGCCTGAACGACGCGGATCCGAGCCACAAGCTGGACGTGGCCGGGCTGACCGTGCCGAACGCCGGCTCGGCCGACATGTGGGGCGCGATCGGCGGCAAGACCGGCTCCATGGCCGCCACCATGGTCCGCAGTTCGCTGGTCGGCGCGCCGTACTACATGAACGGCGCCACCTGGGGCCCGACGGACGTGATCGACCGCCTGGCCGCCGTGACGGCGCCGCGCACGGTGATCCCCACCACGCCCACCGCCAACCCGCTGTTCCAGGGCACGGTTCCGTCCAAGGGCTTCGGCCCCGACGCCCTGGGCGCGTACACCGATCCGCAGGTGTTGACCGTGGCCTCCGCGTTTACCTGGCAGCTGCCTTCCGGCGACAATGCGCTCCTGAGCGTGCCGGCCGGCAACAACCCGGTGCTGCAGACGCCCGGCGCCAATCCGCAGCGCCCCGCCGCCGAAGGCGTGCCGTCATCCGATGACGCGCGCCGCGACACCGGCACTCCCTCACGTACTCTCTGATCCAACACCATGACCACGCAGACTTCGCTTCCCCTGTTCTACGAACAACCCCGTCCGCTCGCTGCCGGCGTGCACGCCAACCTGTCGCTGGCCGGCAATACCGGCTTCGCCTACGCCGCCAAGACCAACGCGGTGCCGCTGGTCGCCACCGAGCTGCCGACCGCGTGCCGCCACTTCCCCATCGTCTTCACCGATGGCGAGCAGCCCACGCCGGTCGCCGTGCTGGGCGTGCGCGGCCAGGAAAACCTGTTCGTCGACGCGCAGGGCCAATGGCGCCCCGGCACCTACATCCCGGCCTACGTGCGCCGCTATCCCTTCATCTTCATGGAGAACGAAGACCGCAGCCAGTACACGCTGTGTATCGACGAGAAGGCCGCCGCGGTGGTCGAGGGCCGTGACAACCCGTTCTTCGACGAGGCCGGCGAGCCGACCGCGCTGGCCCGCAGCGCCCTGGAATTCTGCCGCGACTACCAGAACCAGCACGCCTACACGCTGGAATTCGCGCGCGCCCTGGCCGACGCCGACCTGCTGGTCGAAAACCGCGCCGACATCACCCTGGCCGACGGCCAGCGCCTGGCCATGTCCGGCTTCAAGGTGATCGACGAAGCCAGGTTCAACAAGCTGCCGGAAGCGGAATTCCTGCGCTGGCGCGCCAATGGCTGGCTGCCGCTGGTCTATTGCCACCTGCTGTCGATCAACACCTGGCCCAGCCTGATCGATCAGGTGCAGCCGGTGGTCGCGGCCGAGGAAGCCGCCGAGGCGTGATCTTCCGGAACGCCCGCGGGCCGGCGCACGCGCCGACCCGCGCCCCCACGGCCCCGCCGGTCGGGGCCGTGTGCATTACTGGCCTTGCCCGGCCGCGCGCGCCAGGAATTCCAGCACCGCGCGATAGGACCCCTCGTTGCCGGCCGCATTGGCCGGCGGCGTGCCGCCCGCGTCCAGCAACAGGCCCGACATGGCGTGCGGCTTGCTGATCAGCGTGGCCGGCAGGCACGGATAGTGCACGTGATGCCCCGCCCCCTTGCACACATAATGCGACGTGGGCAGCCCGTGCGCCTCGCGCTGGCGCATGACGATCTCGGAATATGCGGTGCTGGGCCAGAAGCCGTCATCCGACGCGCTCACCAGCAGGACCGGGCCCGGATAGCGTTCAACCGGAATGCGGGCGCGCTCGAACGCCGCGGCATCGCGGCTGGCGCTCAGGAACGCATGGGTCTGCCGGTACGGCGGGTCCGAGGCGTAGGCCGCCTCCCAATCGGCGCTGGCGTTGTCCTGCCACAGGTGCGGCAAGGGCTCCCCGCCCTTGCGCCAGACCTGCGCATTGCGTCCGGTGCCCGGCTCGCCCGCGCTGACCACGCCGTGCGTCACGGGCGACGGCACGTAGGCCACCACCGCGCTCACCAGGTCGGGATAGTGCGACGCCACCAGCAATGAGGTCTCGCCGCCGCGGCTGATGCCCGACAGCGCCACGAAGCCGTCGCGCGGCTTGAGTTCGGCGCGGGCCCAGCGCAGCGCCTGCTCGAAATACTCCAGCGGCATGTCGTTCAGGTACTTGGGCCGGCCGTCGTAGTTGAAAATGGCCAGCGCCAGGCACTGGTAGCCGCGGGCCGCGAACAGCGCCGCGCGCGGCGCGTTGACGCCGCCGGACGAGCCGTTCATGTAGATCACGAGCGGATGCGGGCCGGGGCCGGCGGGCGTGTAGAGTTCGCCCGACAGCGTCATGCCGCCGACCTGTTCGCGCACGGCGCGGTGCGTGACGCCCTCGGCCACGAAGGTCTGTACCAGCCGCGCGGTGGCCTCATGCCGGCCGTCGGTGGCGTGCAGGTCGATCGCCAGCGGCTCGGTGCGATCGGGCGGAAACACCACCCGGTCCATCTCCTCGCAGGTCATCGACCACACCAGTCCCATGGCGGACGGCTCGGCATAGCTGCCGGACACGGGGCAGTCGCGCGCCAGGTCCAGGCTGCCGTCGTGGCCGGCCATGAACACCGCCTGCGAACGCCACGGCACGCCGCTCATCCGCATGCGGGCCGTGACGGTGACGAAGGCGTAGGCGGGAAAGCCGTCGATGCGGATCTGGCGCGGCACGTCGATCAGCGCCGTTTCGGGACTGACGGTGATGCGGGCTTGCTCGGTCATGGCGCTTCCTCAGCCTTTCAGGTCGGTCTTGGGCACGTTGTTGGCGCGGATCACGCCGGCCCACATGGCGGATTCCTCGGCGATGACGCGGTCCAGGTCGGCCGACGAGGTGAACTCCACGGTCACGCCCTGCTCGGCGAACTGCTTGACCAGGCTGGGATCGCGCGTGCCTTCGCGCACCGCATGCTCCAGCGTCCTGACCACCTCCGCCGGCATCGCCGCCGGCCCCGAGATCATCATGCGGGTATAGAGTTCAAAGCCGTCGACGCCGGCCTCCTTCATGGTCGGCACGTCCGGCAGGCTCGACAGGCGCTGGTCGGCCGTCACCGCCAGCACCTGCAGCTTGCCCGACTGGATGTTAGGCAGCGCCGAGGTCGGGAAATCGAAGGTGCTCTGCACCGTGCCCGCCATCAGGTCCAGCAGCGCCGGGCCGCTGCCCTTGTAGGGCACGTCCTGGAACTGGGTGCCGGTCTTGGACTGGAAATGCAGCAGCGCCAGGTGGTTGATGACGCCGCGCCCGGCATGGGCGCAAGTGATGTCGCCCGGCTTCTTCTTGGCCAGCGCGATGAATTCCTGCACGTTCTTGACGCCCAGCGCCGGATGCACGATCAGCAGCATCGGCGACTTGCCCATCGACCCCAGCTGCTTGAAGTCCGACTGCTGGTACGGCAGGTTGTTGTAGAGCAAGGGGTTCAGGATCATGCCGTTGGTGCCGGCAAAGCCCAGCGTGTAGCCGTCGGGTTCGGCCCGCGCCACCGCCACCGTGGCGATGATGGCCTGGCCGCCCGGCCGGTTCTCGACCACCACGCTGCCCTTCAGGACCTTGCCCATGCGTTCGGCCAGCGCGCGCGCGGCGATGTCGGTCAGGCCGCCGGGCGCGAAGCCGACCAGCAGGCGCACGGGGCGGGTGGGGAAATTGGCCTGGGCCTGGGCATGCGCCAGGCGAGGCATCAACGGCAGCGCGGCAAGCGCGCCCAGGGCGTGGCGGCGGGTGAACGGCATAAGGCTCTCTCCAGACAGGCGCGCACGACGACCGCGCGACAGGCGGCCGCGCGAGCCATGCGATGAACAAGGGGGAAGGAAGCACAGGCCGCCCGCCGAACGGCGGGGGGTCTCAATGACGGTATCTTGTATGCAATATGGCGCGGGGGCTATCTAGGGATATCCCGGGTCGGCGGCCTGCCCCGCCGCGCGCGCCGCGGCCAGCCGCCACAGTTGCTCGGCCACCGCGGCCATGTCGGTCGGCTGGCGGAACAGGCAGATCTCCAGCGGAATGTCCCATTCCTGGCCGCCGGCGCGCACCAGCCTGCCCTGCGCCAGGTCCTCGCGCACCAGCATGTTCGGCAGCCAGGCGACGCCACGGCCCTGCACCGCCATGGTCCGCAGCAACGTGGCGTGCGGCCCGACGAAGGTGGCGCGTATGCGTTCCTCGCCGAGGTCCTTCTTGCGCAATTGGCTGGCCACGATGCGCCCCAGGCCCGAGGCCGGCCCATAGGCCAGGAAGTCCACGGCGCCCTCGCCCGCCAGGCGATGCGCCGGCGCGGCCGATCCGCCCGGCGCGCTGACCGGCACCAGCGTATCGGTGCCCAGCCGCACCATGGGATAGGCGGTTTCATCCAGGCGGCTGGCCACGCGCGGATGCCGGTGGCACAGCAGGAACTGCACGCGGCGCTGCGCCATCAGGTCTTCGCAGGCCTGGAAGCTGTCGGACATCATCTGGATCGCGCCGACTTCCATGTCCGCTTCCAGGCCGGCCAGCCATTTCGGAAAGAACGTCAGCGACAGCAGATGGGTCGCCGCGAAGCGCAGGCTGGCGGCATCCTGCGCATGGGCCGCGACCGCCTTGATGCGCGCCGCCTCCAGGTCGGCCAGCACCTGCTTGAGCAGCGGCAGGAAGCGGCGGCCGGCGGCGGTCAGTTCGGTGGGATGCGAGCTGCGGTCGCACAGGTCGGCGCCCACCCATTCCTCCAGCGCGCGGATGTGGCGGCTGAACGCCGGCTGCGCGATGGCGCGCGCTTCCGCCGCGCGCGAGAAACTTCCGGTGTCGGCCAGCGCGAGGAAATCCTCCAGCCAATTCATGTCCAGAGGTCGGTTTCCAGGTCCCATGATTGTTTGCAGCGCAGCATAGATAATTCTATGCAATTCGAGTATTGGACGGCCCAAAGGGGATGCCGCAATCATAGCGGCCATTCCCCCACCCACAGGACCTGGAAAACACCCATGCCTTCCATCCCGAATTACCGTGGCATCATCCCCGCGATCGCCTGCCCGTTCACCGCCGACCGCCGCATCGACGAGCCCGCGCTGCGCCGCCTGGCCGGCTGGCTGGCGGGCCACGATGGCGTGGTCGCCATCATGACCAACGGCCACACCGGCGAGGTGTTTTCGCTGACGCCCGCTGAACGCGCGCAGGTCACCCGCATCGTGGCCGACGAGCTGCGCGGCAGGCTGCCCGTGATTTCCTCGATCGTGTGCGAAGGCATCGCCGAGGCTGCCGAACACGCCCGCGCCGCGCGCGCCGCCGGCGCCGCCGCGCTGGATGTGATGCCGCCCCACCACTGGTTGCGTTTCGGCTTCACGCCCGGCCACGCGCTGGAATACTTCCAGGCCATCCACGAGGCCGCGCCCGATCTCGACCTGGTCTGCCACGTCTATCCGGCGTGGACGCGCGCGTCCTATTCGTCGAGCCTGCTGGCCGACCTGGCGCGGCTGCCCTACGTGCAGGCCTTCAAGGTCGGCCAGCGCGACATGAACAAGTATGCCCGCGACATTCAGGCGCTGCGCGACGCCGATGCCTCCAAGGCCATTCTCACCTGCCACGACGAATACCTGCTGGCCTCGATGGTGCAGGACGTGGACGGCGCGCTGGTCGGCTTCGCCACCTTCATCCCGCAGCTCATCATCGACCTGTGGGAGGCGGTGAAGGCCGGCGATCTGAAGCGCGCCCAGGCGGTGCAGGCGCTGATCACCCCGCTCAAGGACGCGGTGTACGGCGCCGGCGAACCCACTGGCGAAGCGCATGCCCGCATGAAGGCCGGCATGTACCTGGCCGGCGTGCTGGAGAGCGCCGCGGTGCGTCCGCCCACCGAAGCCCCCGGCGCGGCCGAGATGGACGCGCTGCGCGCCGCGCTGGCCAAGGCGGAACTGCTGGCGCGCTGACGCCGCATCGCGCGGCGGCCCAGGGGCGGGACAGCCCGGGCCACGCCGCGACGACACCAAAACCAGAGGAGACACATCATGCGAAAAACCATTCTGTTGCCCGCCGCGCTGGCCCTGTGCACGGCGCTTGGCGCCGCCGCGGCGCACGCCGAGGCCGCCTACCCCGCGCGCCAGGTGCGGTTCGTGATCCCCTTCCCGCCGGGCGGCACGCTCGACATGCTGGGCCGCGACGTGGCGCAGAAACTAAGCGAGCAGACCGGCCAGAGCTTCGTGGTGGAAAACCGTTCGGGCGGCAACGGCATCATCGGCGCCGACGTCGTGGCCCGGTCGCCGGCCGACGGCTACACCCTGCTCTTTAACGCCTCGACCTTCACCACGGCGCCGATGACGATGAAGTCCGTGCCTTTCGACGTCGACAAGAATTTCGTGCCCGTCGCCATGGCCGGCAAGGCGCCACTGTCGGTCTCGGTCAAGAAGGACCTGCCGGTGTCCGACCTGGCCGGCCTGCTGGCCTATGCCAAGCAGAATCCGGGCAAACTGACCTTCGCCGTCGGCTCGATCGGATCGGCCGGTCACCTGGCCACCGAACTGCTCAAGCGCCAGGGCGGCCTGGACTACATGGTCATCCCGTACCGCGGCACCTCGCCCGCGCTGCAGGATCTGGTGGGCGGGCGCATCGACGGATTCATCGACCCGGTGCTGGGCGCCCTGTCGTACTACAAGGGCGGCATGCTGAAGATCCTCGCCGTCACCTCGGAAACGCGCCTGCCCAACCTGCCCGACGTGCCCACGGTGGGCGAAGTGCTGCCCGGCTACCAGTACTACAGCTGGTACGGCCTGTGGGCGCCGGCCGGCACCCCCGCGACGATCGTCGAGAAGCTCAACGCCGAGGTCAACAAGGCCCTGTCCTCGGGCATGGCGGCCAAGTACGAACAGCTGGGCGTGACGATCACGCCTATCACCACGGCCGGGTTCACGCGTTTCCAGAAGGACGATATGGCGCGCTCGCGCAAAATCATCGAAGAAGGCCACATCCATGTCGACTGATCCCACCCCAGGCCACGCGGTCGTCACTGGCGCCACCGGCGGCATCGGCCAGGCGATCGTGCAGCGGCTGCTGGATGGCCGCTGGCGCGTGACCGGACTGGACCTCGGGCCGGCCGTGACGCGGCATCCCGCCTACCGGCATGTCACGGTCGACCTGTGTGACGACGCCGCCACCCATCGGGCCTTGCAGGGTCTGGACAATGCCACGGCCCTGGTGCATGCGGCCGGGCTGTTGCGGGTGGCGCCGCTGGCGCAATCGGAATCCGCCGATGGCGAACTAATGTGGAAACTGCACGTCGATGCCGCGGTCCGGTTGACCCGCGATCTGGCGCCGGCGATGGTCGCGCAAGGCGGCGGCCGCGTGGTGCTGGTCGGCAGCCGCGTGGCCCAGGGCATGCCCGGCCGCGGCCAATATGCCGCGTCCAAGGCGGCGCTGGTGGCGCTGGCGCACAGTTGGGGCGCGGAACTGGCCGGCCAGGGCGTCACGGTGAACGTGGTGTCCCCGGCCGCCACGCAGACGGGCATGCTGGAAGACCCCGCCCGGGCCGTCAGTCCGGCCCGCATGCCCCCGATCGGCAGGCTGATACAGCCCGGCGAGATCGCGGCCCTGGTGGCGTTCCTGCTGTCCGCCGAGGCGGCCGCCATCACCGGTCAGGACATCGCCATCTGCGGCGGGGCTTCGTTGCCCCGCTGAACCCACGTTCGCGCGGCCGACCGTGCCCCGCGCGGTCGCGCCCTTGTGCGGCGGCGTCCCGACAGATGCGACAACCGCGCAGACGGCCTTCGCCGCCGGCCGCGCCCGGCTTCAGGCGGGCTTGCTCATCAACCGCTTCCAGCCTTCCAGGCCCAGCCGCTGCATTGTGTCGATGTTCTTCTCGTAGATCTCGGCGGCGTCCGGGAAGGACTCGACCGCGCGGTCGATGCTGTCCTCTCGCAGCAGGTGCAGGATGGGATACGGCGACCGGTTGGTGTAGTTCTCGATATCGTCCGGCTGGGTGTCGGCGAACTGGAACTGCGGGTGGAACGTGGCCACCTGCAACTCCCCCACCAGGCGCATGCGCTTGAGCAGGCGGTCCGACAGGTCTTCGAAGTCGTTGAACTCCAGGAAATCGTCGAGCGCGTCGGGAATGATCAGCAGCGTGGTGTCGATCTTCTCCGGATCGGCCTCGGCCAGCAGGGCCAGTTCGTCCTGCAGGTCGGTCAGGACGCCTTCGGCGTCGGTGGCATCGCTGACGGCAAAGCGGATCTGGTCCTTGACCTGGACCGCTTTGGCGAACGGACAGAGATTCAGGCCGATCACGGCCTGGGTGAGCCAATGGCGGGTTTCGGCAACCACGTTGGCGTAGGCGTCGGAAGTGGAAATCATGGCGGGCAGTCCTGGCAAAACGCGAGTATAGGCGACCAGGTGGGAGGCGCCGCGACCGGGTTCATCGTGGGCCAACGCCCTGCCGCCACGCCTGGGATACAATCGATCGCAATGGGAATGGAGCTTCCCAAAACCGCCGATCCCTCGGCTGATGGCTCCTGCTGACCGGGCAACATGCCCGCAGCGGGTGCCGTCCAGACAAAACCCGCCGCGGCGGGTTTCTTGTTTTTCGGGCCGCGACCTCGTCGCTGGCCGCCCGCGCCTTCAACCGGCGCGGCCCGTGGACAAGCCCCAGGCTGTTGCTCTCCATCGTTTCACCTGGAGAGAAATCTTGAATCTATTGCTGGTTTTCATCGGTGGCGGCCTCGGCTCGGCCGCTCGCTACGGCATGAGCCTGGCCGCGTTGCGCCTGGGCTGGATTGCCTTCCCCTACGCCACCCTGGCCACCAATGTCATCGGCTGCTTCGTCATGGGGCTGATCACCGAACTGCTGGCGCTGAAGTTCTCGGTGTCGCAACCGACCCGGCTGTTCCTGACCACCGGCATCGTCGGCGGCTTCACCACCTTCTCGACCTTCGCGCTGGAAACGGCACTGCATGTGGAACAGGGGCGCATCAGCACCGCGCTGCTGTACGCCGGCCTGTCGCTCGGGCTGGGGCTGGCGGCGCTGTTCGGGGCGATGGCGCTGGTGCGGACGCTGTGATGGCGGCGGCCGGGGCGCCGTTGACGGTCGCGCTCGCCATTCGCCGTCCGTCCGACATTGCCGGCGCCCGTGGCGCCGCGCGGAAGGGCCGCGCTAGCGTGGCGCCATGAAAAAAGCCCGGCCAGGCCGGGCTTTCTTTCCTCCGCCAACGCCGATCAGGCCGCCGGCATCGCCGCCATGGTCTGCGCGACCGCTGCGGTCAGCTTCTTGCCGTAGGGCACGTGCAGGAATTCATTCGGGCCGTGGGCATTGGACTTGGGGCCCAGCACGCCGCAGACCATGAACTGCGCCTTGGGGAAGCCCTTCTGCAGCATGCTCATCAGCGGAATGGTGCCGCCCTGGCCGATGTAGCCGCAGGGAGCGCCATAGTACTGCTGCGAGGCGGCATCCAGCGCCTGGGTCAGCCACGGCCCCGAGGCCGGCGCGTTCCAGCCGGTGGCGGCGCCCTCGTTGGCCTTGAAGATGACCTTGGCGTTGTAGGGCGCGTCGGCTTCCAGCAAGGCCTTGATCTCCTCCGAGGCGGCAACGGCGTCGACCAGCGGCGGCAGGCGCAGCGACAGCTTGAAGGCGGTGCGCGGACGCAGCACGTTGCCGGCGCTGGACAGCGGCGGCAGGCCTTCGGCGCCGGTCACCGACAGGGTCGGACGCCAGGTGCGGTTCAACAGCGCCTGTTCCGGCTCGGTGGTCATGGGCAGCACGAAGCCGCCGTCGGCGCCGCAGCTCCAGGGGAAGCGGCGCCAGACTTCGTCGCCCAGGATGCGGGCGGTGGCGTGCACCTGTTCGATGCGGTCGGCGGGAATCTCGCAATGCAGGCTTTGCGGCAGCAGGCGGCCGGTGGCGCTGTCTTCCAGGCGGTCCAGCAGGTGGCGCAGGATGCGGAACGACGACGGCACCACGCCGCTGGAATCGCCCGAGTGCACGCCTTCGTCCAGCACCTGCACTTCCAGCGTGCCCGAGACCATGCCGCGCAGCGAGGTGGTCATCCACAGCTGGTCGTAGTTGCCGGCGCCCGAATCCAGGCACACCACCAGGGCCACGTTGCCCAGGCGGTCGCGCAGCGCGTCGACGTAGGGCAGCAGGTCGTAGCTGCCGGATTCCTCACAGGTCTCGACGATGCCGACGCAGCGCGGGCGCGGAATGCCCTGCTTGTCCAGCGCCATGATGGCGGTGAGCGAGGCGTACACGGCGTAGCCGTCGTCGGCGCCGCCGCGGCCGTAGAGCTTGCCGTCTTCGTACTTGGGGGTCCAGGGGCCCAGGCCGGCGCGCCAGCCGGAGAATTCCGGCTGCTTGTCCAGGTGGCCGTACAGCAGCACGGTGTCGCCGTTATCGCTGCGGGTGGCGGGCGCGTCGAAGAAGATCACCGGCGTGCGGCCCGGCAGGCGCACCACTTCCAGTTTCAGGCCCGAGACCTTCTGGGCTTCGACCCACTGCGCCGCGTCGCGCACCACGCGCTCGATGAACGCGTTCTTTTCCCAGTCGGCGTCGAACGCCGGGCTCTTGGCCGGAATGGCGATGTAGTCGGTCAGCGCGGGGATGATCTCGTTGTCCCACTTGTCGTCCACAAAAGCCTGCAAAGCCTTCGGATCGAGGGTAGGAGGTAGTGCGTCGTCGGGGATGCGTGCGTTCATGGCGCGGGATCCTGTGGTCGGGAAGCGGAATAATCCGCCATTTTATGCCTGCCGGGCGCCGCCGGCATCTTTTGTCCCTGTTTGTCGCGCGGCGCCGGAAAAACGGTGCCGGCTGGCGCCGCCCTCCACCCTAGCGCGCCGCGTACGCCTCGATCCGGCTCCACACCTGCCGCGCCAGCGGCTTGGCGTTGGCCACCGACTGGTACAGCCGGATCTCCATGTGGATGTCGTTGCGCGCGCTGTCGGCCCGCGCCAGGACGCCGGCGCGCAGGTCGGACTCGACCAGCGTGTGGGGCAGCCACGCCAGGCCGAAGCCCTGCCGCGCCATGGCATGCAGCGCGTCCGCCAGGTCCGACTCGTACATGGTCTGCAACCGCGCCGGCACGCACAGGCCGCGCAGGCGGTCGCGCAGGATGCGGCCCAGCGACATGCTGTCGGCGTACGCCAGGAACGGCACCGCCGGATCCGAGGCCAGCTTGGGCACGGCGTGGCGCGGATGGCGGCTGCCCGGCGCCAGCGGCGCGCTGACGGCCACCAGCTTGTCGGCGCCAACCCGGCGGCAGCGGTAGTCGGGATTGTCGATCTGCGCGTACAGCGGCTCGTGCGCGTGGCACAGCAGGAAGTCGACCTCGCCGTCGGCCAGCATGTCGATGCCGTAGTTGAGCGTGGTGGTCACCACCTTCAACTGGAACGGCTGCATGCCCTGCTGCACCTTGGCCATCAGCCCCGGCAGCACCGAATGCGCCAGCGTCTTGCCCGAGGCGATGGCGATGCGGCGGCTGCGTTCCAGCTCGGGCTTCTGCAGGCCCTGGCGCGTCTCGCGCAGGATGTCCAGCACGTCGATGGCGGCCGCCAGCATGCTGCGCCCGGCCGCGTTCAGCGTCGACACCTGGTGGCCGCGCTCGACCAGCGGCACGCCGGCCCAGTCCTCCAGCGCCTTGATGCGGCGCCCGAAGGCCGGATGCGTGACGTTGCGCGCCTCGGCCGCCTGGAACAGGTTGCG
This sequence comes from Achromobacter xylosoxidans, assembly GCF_001457475.1. Classification (NCBI taxonomy): domain Bacteria; kingdom Pseudomonadati; phylum Pseudomonadota; class Betaproteobacteria; order Burkholderiales; family Alcaligenaceae; genus Achromobacter; species Achromobacter xylosoxidans. Next base: position 3,983,233 of record NZ_LN831029.1, read on the forward strand.
CGACTTCGACAACGCCACGAAGTCCTCCAGCCACTTGATGTCCATTTCGTCTCCGTTGTCCTGTCGTGGGGTTGTGCCGTATCGGCACAAGCGCTGCACATTCTGCACAAACCCAGCGTTTGTTACAACTAGTATTACGGCGTCCCCTGGAGATGCCGATGCCCGACGCCCCCGTTTTGCTGAAATCCCTGCGCAGCCACTTCCTGGGCGGCCGCGAGGCCGTGGCCAGCGGGCTGCCGGTGCTGCGCAGGCAAGTGGTGGGCAACGGCGCCGCGCGCGCCATCGACATGAACGGCAGCTACTGCGCCGGCCAGTTGTACGTGCAGGAATACCGCCTGGCCGAGCCGCGCCATCCGCATCCGGTGCTGCTGTGGCACGGCGGCGGCATGAGCGGCGCGCAATGGGAAAGCACTCCCGACGGCCGCCAGGGCTGGCTCTGGCGGCTGCTGCAATCCGGCTATGACGTATTCGTGGCCGACGCGCCCGAGCGCGGCCGCGCTTCCTGGGCGATGTACCCGCAGATCTACGACGCGGCGCCGATCTTCCGTTCCAAGGAAGAAGCCTGGCACCTGTTCCGCATCGGCCCGGCCAGCGGCTACGCGCCCCGCGGCCAGCCGCGTGGCGCCCATCCGGGGCAGCAATTCCCGGCCGACGCCTTCGACACCTTCGCCAAGCAGTTCGTGCCGCGCTGGCTGGCGCACGACGCCATGGCGCTGGACGCCTATCGCGAACTGCTCGACCTGGCCGGCCCCTGCATCGTCATCGGCCACAGCCAGGGCGGCGGCTACGCCACGCAACTGGCGCGCGAATGCCCCGGCCCGATCCGCGCGGTAGTGGCGGTGGAACCGACCGGCACGCCCGAACGCGTCGACGGCTCCCTGCCCCCGCAACTGCTGGTATGGGGCGACCACTTCGACCACCACGACACCTGGCAGCGCTACCGCGCCCAGACCGACGCCTACTGGGACGCCCTGCGGCGGGCCGGCCGCCGCGCCGACGTGCTGGACCTGCCCGCCGCCGGCATCGCCGGCAATTCCCATTTCTGCATGCTGGACCGCAACAGCGACCGCATCGCCGAACTCATCGTCGACTGGCTCAACGGCCTCGACTAACCTTCGCCTGGAGACACCATGAAACTGACCAAAACCGCAATCGCCGTGGCGTTGCTGAGCGGCGCCTCGCTGATCGCCGGCCCGGCCTCGGCGCAGCAGGCCGACTACCCCAACAAGCCCGTGCGCCTGATCGTGCCGTTCGCCCCCGGCGGCACCGCCGACATCATCGGCCGCGTATTTGCGGCGCAGCTGGGCACCGAACTGGGCGCCACCGTGGTGGTCGAGAACAAGGCCGGCGCGGGCGGCTCGATCGGCACGCGCTTCGTGGCCGACGCGGCGCCCGACGGCTACGTACTGCTGCTGGCCTCGTCCAGCACCCACGGCACCAATCCGGCGGTCTACAAGAACCTGACCTACGACGCGGCGCAGGACTTCACCGCCATCACGCAACTGGTGACCGTGCCGGGCGTGCTGAGCGTGACCAAGGACTTCCCCGCCGCCGACCTGAACGGCCTGATCGCCGCCGCCAAGGCCAACCCGGACAAGTACACCTACGCCTCGTCGGGCGCGGGCGGCCTGGGCAACCTGGCGATGGAGCTGATGAAGTCGATGACCGGCGCCAAGCTCATGCACATCGCCTACCGCGGCGCGGGCCCGGCCTTCACCGACGTCATCAGCGGCCAGGTGTCGATGATCTGGGAGCCGGTGCCGGCCTCGCTTCCGTACATCAAGGGCGGCCAGATCCGTCCCATCGCCATCGCCGCCGACGCCCGTTCGCCGGAACTGCCCGACACGCCGACCTTCAAGGAAGCCGGCCTGCCGCGCTACGAGGCCAACGCCTGGAACGGCCTGCTGGCGCCCAAGGGCCTGCCGGCCGACGTGACGCAGAAGCTGCACGACGCCTCGGTCAAGGCGCTGAACAATCCCGAGGTCAAGGCCAAGCTGGCCAGCCTGGGCGGCACGGTGGTGGCCGGCACGTCCGACGCGTTCAAGAACGTGATCGCCAGCGACGTGAAGAAGTGGAAGAACGTGGCGGCCGACGCCAGGATCCAGCTGGATCAGTAAACCACGCGCGCCACCGCGCCTGGTTCGCGGGCCGGCCATTCAGGCCGGCCCTTTTCATGCCGCCGCGGTCGCGGGAAAAGTGACCATCAGGCCCACGCCCCGGCCATTCAGGCCAGGCACGAAGGCCACCACGGCGCCGTGGCGCGCCGCGATCTGCGCCACCAGCGACAGGCCGATGCCGCTGCCGCCGCCGTTGGCGCCCGGGGCGCGATAGAAGCGGTCGAACACCCGCGCGCGTTCGGCCGGCGCGATGCCGGGGCCATCGTCGGCCACCCGTAGCCAGGCCCCGCCCCGCTCGTGCGGCCCGCAGGCCACGGCGATCTGGCCGCCCTCGGGGGTGTAGCGCAGGGCGTTGTCGAGCAGGTTGCGCACCAGCACGCCCAGCGTATCCATGCCGCCGCGCACCTCGCAGGCCTGGACGTCCAGCTGGATGCGTTGGCGCTTGCGCGCCGCGGCCGCCTCGCCGTCGCGCACCAGCAGGACCACCAGCGCGTCCAGCGACACGGTGTCGAGATCGGCGCCGGTTTCACTGACCGCGTCCATGCGCGCCTGGTCCAGCAATTGTTCGGCCAGGCGCGCCGTGCGCTGCGCCACCGCGCGCAACGGGGCGGCGGCGTCGGCGGCCGGCGTGTCGGCGATGCGCTGCGACAGCAGTTCGGTCTGCGCGCTGAGCGCGGCCAGCGGCGTGCGCAGTTCATGCGCGGCATCGGCCAGGAAGCGGCGCTCGTGGTCCATGGCGGCCTGAAGCCGGACCAGCAGGGCATTGATGGAGCGCACGAAGGGATGCAATTCCCCCGGCAGGCGGTCCAGCGGCAACGGCGCCAGGTCGAATGGCGTGCGCCGCTGGATCGCGTCACCGGCGCGATCGACCGGACGGAACGCCAGCCGCACCACGATCCAGGTTGATGCCGCCAGCAGCAGGAACAACGCCGACACGATGACCAGGCCGCGCTTGAAGGCGGCCACGGCTTCGGCGCGCCGGTCGCTGTCGGCGCGCGCCAGCTGCACCTGCACCTGGCCGGAAGCGTCGCTGAGCGAGTACACGCGCCAGGTGTCGTCGCCGATCACGCTGTCGCGAAAGCCGTCTTCGAAGTCCGGGTTCAGCGGCTGGTCCGGCGCCTCGGGCGAACGCAGGGCCAGGCGCCGGTCGCCCTTGGACCAGATCTGCACCGTGGTCCGCTCGCCGCGGAAATGGCTGGACGGCGGCAGCTTGAAACGCTCATCGGGCCGCTCCTCCAGCAGACTGCGGCGCAGCGACAGGATGGTCTGGTTGGCCGAGTCGACCAGGGACTGGTCGCGGATGCCGGTGCGCGCCTCGTTCATGGCGTGCTGCTGGCACATGAACACCGCCGCCCAGGTCAACAGCAGGGTCAGCAGCAGCGTGACGGTCAGGCGTTTGCGCAGCGTCTTCATGCCGCGTCCGCCGCGGCGATGCGATAACCCAGGCCGTGCACGGTGGCGACCAGGTCGTCGCCGAGCTTGCGCCTGAGCTGGTGGACGTACACCGCCACGGTATTGCTTTCGATGGTGCCGCTGCCGCCGTAGACCGCGGCCTCCAGCTGTTCGCGGCTGACGGTCTGGCCGGCGCGTTCCATCAGCGCCAGCAGGGTGCGGTACTCGCTGGCGCTGAGCACCACTTCGGCGCCGGCCCGCGTCACCACGCGCCGCGCCGGATCCAGCTGCACGTCGCGGCAGCGCAGGACCGACACCACCGAATTGCTGCTGCGGCGCACCACGGCGCGCAGCCGCGCCAGCAGTTCGTCCAGCTGGAACGGTTTGACGATGTAGTCGTCGGCGCCGGCATCCAGGCCCTGCACCCGCTCGCTGAGGCGGTCGCGGGCGGTGATGATGAGCACCGGCGTGGCGTCGTAGCGCGCCCGCAGGTGTTTCAACACCGCCAACCCGCTGCCGCCCGGCAGGCCCAGATCCAGCAGCACCGCGCCGTAGCCATGCTCGACCAGCGCCAGCCGGGCGGCGGGCACGTCGCGCACCCAATCGACGCGCAGGCCCGCGCCCACCATGCTGGATCGCAAGGCGTCTCCGAGCATGGCGTCATCTTCGACCAGCAGAACTTGCAAGAACGCTCCCAGACTGTCCATGGCGCGCCATTGTGGCGCCCTGGATTTAAAGAATTTTTAAAAGCCGGCTCCGACAATGGCGGCTCGTCGTGCCCCTGGCTCGCGCCAGGGCACCGGTTCACGAAAGAAAGGAAATTCCCCGCAAATGAAGCTGGCTATGTTAGCAACTGGCGCCGCCCTGGCCTGCGCCGCAGGCACGGCGCAGGCCGAGCAATCTGGCACCAATTTCATCGGCCTGGGCGTCGGCTACGTGCCGGTGTACCAGGGCTCCAGCGAATACCGCGCCCTGCCGGTGCCGCTGATCAACTACCATTCCGGCAATTTCTTCATCTCGCCGCGCGCCGGCCTGCCGGCGATGGGCCTGCAGACCACGCTGGCGCCCGACTGGAAGGCCGGCGTATTCGTCGGCATGGCGCTGGGCCGCGATTCCAGCGACGCCGACCGCACCAAGGGCCTGGACGACATCGATTTCCACGGCACCTATGGCGCCTTCGTCGAATGGGCGCCGGGTCCGTTTTCATTGGGCGCGGCATACCGCCAGGCGGCGCGCAGCGGCTACGGCGGCACGCTCGAACTGCGCGCCACCTATGCCGCCTGGCAGGACGGCGCCAACCGCGTCAACCTCGGCGCCAGCACGCAGTGGGCCAGCCACGACGACATGCAGACCTGGTATGGCGTCACGTCCTCGCAGGCCGCGCGCAGCCGCGAAGGGCTGTCGACCTACTCGCCGTCGTCCGGCTTCAAATCCGCCGCCCTGTTCGCCACCTGGTCGCATCGCATCGACGCCAGCTGGAGCACCGTCACCACCGTGGGCGTGAACACGCTGCTGGGCGACGCCCGCGACAGCCCGCTGACCGAGCGCCGCGCCAACGTGTTCGGCAGCGTCGGGGTGGTCTACGCGTTCTGAACGAACGCGGTGGCGCCGGGAGCGGGATCGATGAAATTCACGCAAGACATGGCGCAGGGCGGACACGGCCGCCTCGACCTGGAACAGCGCCGCATTCCGGCCGACGCGGCCCCGGCCCGCGCATGCCGGCGCGGGTCCCTGCGCGACCGGCCGGTGGGCCAGGCCGGCGCGCTGCGCGTGCGCTTGCCGGACGCCAGCGTGCGGCATGCGCTGGCCCCCGCGCTGGCGGCCTTCGCCGAGCGCCATCCGGACCTGGCCATGCAGTTGGACTCGCCCGGCGGCGCGGACGCGGCGCCGCAGCCCCCCGATATCTCGATCGGTCTGGAACCGCCGGCGGACCCGGCATGGATGGCGCACCGGCTGGGCGCCTTGCGCGCCAGCCTGTACGCGGCGCCCGGTTATCTGGCGCGACGGCCCGCGCCCGAGCATCCCGCCGACCTGGCGATGCACGACTGCATCGGCCTGCACGTCGGCGCGCATCGTGCCCATGACACACGACCCGCCCGCTGGCGCCTGTGGTGCGGCCCCGAGCGCGTCGTGGTCCTGGCGCGCGAGCGCTATGGCGTCGACACGCCCGCCATGGCGCTGCAACTGGCCGCCCGCGGCGTCGGCATCGCCGCGCTGCACGCGCTGGGCGCGGCCGTCTGGCGGGGCGCGGGGCTGGTGCCGGTGCTGCCGCGATGGGAACTGGAGCCGGTCACCCTATACGCCTTGACGGGCTCCCGGCGCCTGCCGGCGCGAGCCCATGCCCTGATCGACTGGCTGGCGCGGACGCTGGCCTGAAGGCGCCCGCGCCGGCGCCTCGAAGATGCCGCGTCAGGCGCCCAGCAATGCCGGTTCGCCCGCGCGGCCCAGGGCAGCGGCCTCGGAGTCGATCACGCGGCCGGTCTGCAGCTTGAACACCGCCACCGCGTCACGCAGGCGTTGCGCCTGGGTCTCCAGCGACGCCGCCGACGCGGCCGCCTGCTCGACCAGCGCGGCGTTCTGCTGCGTCACGCTGTCCATCTGCGAGACCGCCTGGTTGACCTGCTGGATACCCTGCGACTGCTCTTCCGAGGCGCTGGAGATCTCGTTGATGATGTCGGTCACGCGGCGCACCGACACCACGATCTCCTGCATCGTCGCACCGGCCGCTTCGACCTGGTCGGAACCAATGGACACCTTCTGCACCGAATCGTCGATCAGGCCCTTGATCTCCTTGGCGGCCTGGCCGCTGCGCTGCGCCAGCGCGCGCACTTCGCTGGCCACCACCGCGAAACCCTTGCCCTGCTCGCCGGCGCGGGCCGCCTCGACCGCGGCGTTGAGCGCCAGGATGTTGGTCTGGAAGGCGATGCCGTCAATCACGCCGACGATGTCGGCGATGCGGTTGGAGCTGTCGGCGATGGCGCGCATGGTGCCCACCACGTCACCCACCGCCTGGCCGCCGCGGGTGGCCACGTCGGAAGCCGCGCTGGCCAGTTGCGAGGCGCTGCGCGAGCTGTCGGCGTTGTTCTTCACGGTGGACGACAGTTCATCCATGCTGGCGGCGGTTTCCTCCAGCGAGGCGGCCTGCTGTTCGGTGCGCGAGGACAGGTCGATGTTGCCGGCCGCGATCTCGCGCGAGCCGGTGTGGATCTCTTCCACGCCCTGGCGCACGGCGGCCACGGTGCGCGCCAGGCTGTCCTGCATGCGCTTGACGGCGGCGTAGAGCACGCCGATTTCATTGTTGCCGCGCTGCTCGATGCGGTTGGTCAGGTCGCCGCCGGCGATGCGGTCGAACAGGCGGCCGGCGTCATGCAACGGGCGGAACACCGAGCGGGCAAAGACCGCGTACAGCCCCACCACCAGCACGGCCACCACCACCAGCAGGCCGATCAGGAAGGCGATGGCGCCATTGATGCGGGTGTTGGCCTCGCGCGCCACGCGTTGGCCGACTTCGTCGGCGTAGTCCACGTACTTCTGGATCGCCTGGGTGAAGGTGATGCCCAGCGGCGTCACCTTCTCCAGGTTCAGGCGGCTGGCATCCTGGGCCTTGCCGGCGCGGATGGCGGCGATCATCGGCACGATGGCGTCGCGCTGGTAGACGTCATAGGCGGCCAGCGCATCATCGAACAGGGGCTTGCCCACGGGCGAGGTCTCGGGATTCTGGCGCGCGCTCTGAATCAGGTCGGCGGCCTTCCTGGTGTAGCCGTCCAGGCGCTGCATGCTGGCCAGGTTGTCGATGCTCTTGCCTTCCAGCAAGGTGGTCTGGGCAGCCAGCAGCACCAGGCGGGCGCGCAGCAGCTCGGAACCGGCGTCGTCCACGGCGTTGGCGCGCACCAGGTTGGTATCCAGCATCACCTCGATCGAGGTGCGGTTGGAGGTCAGTTGCTGGTATACGGCGATGCCGGTGACCAGGAAAAGGGCGAAAAAAACACAGAGCGCGGTCGTCAGGACGGCGCGGATACTCAGATTCTTGAACATGGGGAGGGCCACTCGGGGGTTGCGGAGGGCAGCCTTGGGCGGCTGTCGAAGTGTTTACGGCTTATTGCAATGAAAAGTTAAATATCTCATTGGGTTACATCGACAACGCGCAATTTCCGACTTGTCCAACAGAATTAACAACGATTATCATTTCCAGTCTTTGAACCCCGCGAGAGAAGGACTTCCATCGTGACGGCGGCCAACCAGCCCACGGCGCACCCCTCCCTGAGCGCGCTTTACCGCGACCACCACGGCTGGCTGGCCGGCTGGTTGCGGCGACGGCTGGGCAGCGCGCACGACGCCGCCGACCTGTCGCACGACACCTACGAACGCCTGATGGTGTCCGGCCGCCTGCCCGAGGCCGGCCAGGCGCGCGCCTTCCTGACCCAGATCGCCAAGGGCCTGGTGATTGACCTGTTCCGCCGCCGCACCCTCGAAACCGCCTATCTCGAAGCGCTGGCGCAACTGCCCGAACCGCACATGCCGTCTGCCGAGGGCCGCGCGCTGGCGCTGGAAACGTTGATGGCGGTGGACGCCGCGCTCGACGCCCTGCCCGCCCGCGCGCGCCAGGTCTTCATCCTGTCCCGCTTCGAGGGCCTGACCTATTCCGAGATCGCCGCGCAGCTGGGCGTCTCGGTGGCGCTGGTGCGCAAGCACATGCTGCGCGCCGCCCAGGCCTGCCTGGCGGCGCTATGAGCGCCGGCGCAGCGGGCATCCCCGAACCGATCCTGGCCCAGGGCCTGGAGTGGCTGGTGGTCATGTGGTCGGGCGAAGCCACCGCCGACGAGCGCGCCGCCTGGCAGCGCTGGCGCAACGCCCATCCCGATCACGAACGCGCCTGGCAGCAGGTGCAGCGGCTGGACGCGCGCCTGCTGGGCGTGTCGCCCGAAGCCTCGGCCCGGGCGCTGGCGTCGTCCGGGCGCCAGGCCGGCCGCCGCAAGGCGCTGCGCCTGATGGGCTTTGGCCTGTTGGGCGCCGGCGCCGCCGGCCTCGCGGCCGGCCGCCTGCCTTGGGCCGCCTATGCAGCCGATTACCGCACCGCCGTCGGCGAACGGCGCGAGGTGCTGCTGGAAGACGGCACCCGCTTCACCCTGAACAGCGACAGCGCCGTCGACGTGCAATACAGCGCCGGCGCGCGCCGCCTGGTGCTGCGCCGTGGCGAACTGTACGTGGCCACCGGCCACGGCGCGCTGGCCGCCGGCCGCCCCTTCTCGGTCGCCACGGAATACGGCAGCGTGCTGGCGCTGGGCACGCGCTACAGCGTCGAGATCCAGCGCGACCGCATGCGGGTCGGCGTGTACGAAGGCGCGGTCGAGATCCAGCCGCGGCAAGGCGCCGCGCTGCGATTGCAGGCCGGCCAGGCCGCCGGCTTCACCGCGGATACGGCCGCGCTGCTGCCGGCCGCCTCCGCCGCCGCGCCCGCCTGGCTGCGGGGCCAACTGGTGGCCGACCGCCTGCGGCTAGCCGACTTCCTCGACCAGGTGGAGCGCTACCGCCACGGCGTGATCCGCTGCGACCCGCGCGTGGCCGACCTGATCGTCTCGGGGGTCTATCCGCTGGCCGACACCGACCGCATCCTGGCATCGCTGGCGGCCGCGCTGCCGTTGCGGGTGTCGCGCTACACCGGCTACTGGGTGGTGGTGGAACCTAAAAATCCGGGCCAACCGTAGCACTTTTCCGTTCTCGTTCGGGAACCCTGCATAACCGCAGTATTCACGCCCGCAACGAGGATCCTTTTTCATGTCTGTCCGCACTCCCCTGAACGCCGCCCGCGGCACCCTGGCGCTGGCCTTGGCAGCCCTGGCGCTGGCCGCGCCGCCCGCCGCCCTTGCCGCCGACGCGCCGGCCCGCCCGGGCCCGGCCGCCGTCCGCTACGACATTCCGGCCGGTTCGCTCGACCAAGTGCTCAACGCCTACGCCCAGCAGGCCGGCGTGATGATCGCCATCGACGGCGCCCTGACCGCAGGCCGGCGCAGTGCCGGCCTGCGCGGCGCCTATGGGCTGCGCGACGGTTTCGCCGCCATCCTGGCCGGCAGCGGCCTGGCGGCCCAAGCGCAAGGCGGCGGCTACGTGCTGCGCCGGCTGCCGGCCGGCGCCGGCGGCGTCGCCACGCTGGAACCGGTGACGGTCAGCGCCGGCGGCGTGGCGCCCGACAGCTACGTGGCCGAGGCCAGCCGCGCCGGCACCAAGACCGACACGCCGATCCTGGAGGTGCCGCAGTCGATCTCGGTGGTGACGCGCGCGCAGATGGAGGCGCAGAACGCGCAGAGCGTGACCGAGGTGCTGCGCTACGTGCCCGGCGTGGCGGTGGAAACCTACGGCGTCGATCCCAAGGGCTTTGACTGGGTCATGCTGCGCGGCTTCAATGCCCAGGCCACCAGCGACTACAAGGACGGCCTGCGCCAGATCACGTCGGGCTACACGCTGTTCCGCAGCGAGCCCTACGCACTGGAACGCATCGAGGTGCTGCGCGGCCCGTCGTCGGTGCTGTACGGCCAGGGCGATGCCGGCGGCGTCATCAACCGCGTCAGCAAGCTGCCGTCCGCCACGCCGCAATACGAGGCCGAACTGGAGTACGGCAGCTTCCAGCGCAAGCAGGCCGCGGTCGACCTGACCGGCCCGGCCACCGAAGACGGCACGCTGCTGTACCGCGTGATCGGCGTGGCGCGCGACGCCAACACCCAGTTCACCTACCCCAACGGCGACCGCATTGCCGACGACCGCCTGTTCCTGGCGCCGTCGCTGACCTGGGCGCCGTCTGCCGCCACCCGCTTCACGCTGCAGACCGAGTACCTGCACGACCGCTCCGGCGGCACCATCGGCACCGTCACCATCAACGGCAAGCCGACCGACCTGCGCAACGGCGATCCGGACTTCAACCGCTACACGCAGAAACAGAAGAGCATCGGCTACCTGTTCGAGCACCGCTTCAACGACACCTTGCAGGTTCGCCAGAACCTGCGCTACGGCCAGGTCGACGCGCTGCTGGACAACATCCTGCTGTCGGGCATCGGTCCGGCGGGCCTGACCCGCACCGCGCGCCGCTACGACGAAAGCATGACCGCGCTGGCGCTGGACAACCAGGCGCAGCTGGATTTCAACACCGGCCCGCTGGCCCACACGCTGCTGCTGGGACTGGACTTCAACCGCAGCAGCGCCGACGTCTCGCGCACCTACGGCCCCGCCCCCAGCCTGAATCCCTACGACCCGGTGTATGGCGTGCACGTGCCCACGCCCACCACGCCGATGGCCAACTATCTGGAAACCACCCACCAGACCGGCTTGTACGTGCAGGACCAGGTGCGCTTGGCCGAACGCTGGGTGCTGACGCTGGGCGGCCGCTACGACTGGTACCGCCAGAAGAACCAGAACCGCCTGCTGGGCAATACCGCCGACCAGGACGGCTCGCGCTTCAGCGGCCGCGCCGGCCTGAACTACGTCATGCCCAATGGTCTCGCGCCCTACGTCAGCTACGCGCAGTCGTTCCTGCCCAACACCGGCGTGACCGCGCCGGCCAACGGCAGCGCCGCCTTCGCGCCGTCGCGCGGCCGCCAGTGGGAAGGCGGCATCAAGTTCCAGCCACCAGGCTCGAACGCGCTGTACACGCTGGCCGTGTTCGACATCAAGAAGAGCAACGTGCTGACCAATGACCTGCAGAACCCGGGCTTCCAGGTGGCCTCGGGCGAAGTGCAGTCGCGCGGCGTGGAACTGGAAGGCAAGTTCAGCCTGGGCGACGGCTGGGACTTCACCGGCTCGTACACCTACGTGCGCGCCCGCATCAGCCGCGCCAACGACGCCACCCAGGGCAAGCGCCCGGCGCTGGTGCCCGAGCACAGCGCCTCGGGCTGGCTCAACTACACCGTGCGCAACGCCGCGCTGGCCGGCCTGAGCCTGGGCGTGGGCGCGCGCTACGTCGGCTCGACCTATGGCGACAACGCCAACACGCTGAAGATCGACAGCCACACCCTGATCGACGCCGGCGTGTCGTACGCGGTGGACAAGCACCTGACGCTGTCGGTCAACGCCACCAACCTGTTCGACAAGGAGTACCTGGCGACGTGCTCGGACCTGACCGACTGCTACCCGGGCAGCCGGCGCAGCGTGATCGGGCGGGTGAAGTACCGTTTCTGAAAAACGGCGCGAATAAAAAAGCTCCACCGATTCGGTGGAGCTTCTTTTTGCGTCAGGCCGGCAAGGATCGCCACCTCGCCGCCGGGCCGCCCCCTCGGGGGGCAGCTAGCGCGAAGCGCGCGGCGCGGAGGCCCCTTCTATTTCAGCCAGGCGCGCGCATTGCGGAAGATGCGCATCCACGGGCTGAACTGGCCGCCGCTGTCGGCGTTGCCCCACTTCTCGGGCGCCCACGACATCATGACGTTGCGGGTCACGCGTTCCGGGTGCGGCATCATCACGGTAAAGCGGCCGTCGGCGGTGGTGACGGACGTCAGGCCGCCCGGGCTGCCGTTCGGGTTGAACGGATAGGCCTCGGTGGCGTTGCCGCGGTTGTCGATGTAGCGCGCCGCCGCCAGCACGCGGCCGGCGTCGCCCTGCTGCGAGAAGTCGGCGTAGCCTTCGCCGTGCGCCACCGCGACCGGGATGCGCGCGCCTTCCATGCCGGCAAAGAAGATCGACGGCGACTTGGCCAGTTCGACCATCGACAGGCGCGCCTCGTACTTCTCGGACAGGTTGCGGGTGAAGCGCGGCCAGTGCTCGGCGCCCGGGATCATCGGGGCCAGCGCGGCCATCATCTGGCAGCCGTTGCACACGCCCAGCGCGAAGGTGTCGGGGCGGGCGAAGTACGCCGCGAACTGATCCGACAGCTTGCCGTTGAAGCGGATGGTGCGGGCCCAGCCCTCGCCGGCGCCCAGCACGTCGCCGTAGCTGAAGCCGCCCACGGCCACCAGGCCCTGCACCTGCGCCAGGTCAACGCGGCCCGACAGCAGGTCGGTCATGTGCACGTCGACCGCGTCAAAGCCCGCGGTGTCGAAGGCCCAGCCCATTTCCACCTGGCTGTTGCAGCCCTGCTCGCGCAGGATCGCCACGCGCGGGCGCTTGCCGCTGCTGATGAACGGCGCGGCCACGTCTTCCTGCGGGTCGAAGGCCACGTTGGGGCTCATGCCCGGGTCCTGCGTGTCGCTCCAGACGTCCAGCTCGGCCTGGGCGCACGCGGGGTTGTCGCGGCGCGCCATGATGCGGTAGGAGACTTCGCTCCAGGCGCGGCCGAGGTCGGCGCGCGGCTGGCCCCAGACCTTCTTGCCGTCGCGGTAGAACTCGACCTCGTCGCCGCCGTTCAGGCCGCCGATGACGTGCGAGTGGGCCGACAGGCCGGCGCCGCGCAGCACCTGCATGACGGCGTCGCGCTGGGCGGCCGGCACCTGGATGACGGCGCCGGCTTCTTCCGCGAACAGCGCCTTGAGCGTCAGTTCGTCGCGCTGCACCGCCACCTGTTCCGGACGGATCTTGTAGTCGCCCCAATCGGCCGATTGCGGGTCGAAGGTCAGCATGTCGAGGTTGACCGAGATGCCGGTGCGGCCGGCGAAGGCCATTTCCACCAGCGTGGCGAACAGGCCGCCGTCCGAACGGTCGTGGTAGGCCAGGATGGTGCCGGCCTCGGCCAGGGTGCGGATGGTGACGAAGAAGGCGCGCAGCGCTTCCGGCGAATCGATGTCCGGCACGGTCTCGCCGACCTGGTTGTAGGTCTGCGCCAGGATCGAGCCGCCCATGCGGTGCAGGCCGCGGCCCAGGTCGATCAGGATCAGCACGCTGTCGCCGGCGTCGGTGCGCAGCTGCGGCGTGAGGCTGGCGCGCACGTCGCCGACCGGCGCGAAGGCCGTGACGATCAGCGACACCGGCGCCACCACCTGGCGCTGCTCGCCGTCCTGCTCCCAGGAGGTCTTCATGGACAGCGAATCCTTGCCCACCGGGATCGACAGGCCGGCGGCCTGGCACAGCTCGCTGACGGCCGACACGGTGTCGTACAGCGCGGCGTCCTGGCCGTCGACGCCGCAGGCGGCCATCCAGTTGGCGGACAGCTTGATGTCTTCCAGGCGCGCCACGTCGGCGGCGGCCAGGTTGGTCAGGGCCTCGGCCACGGCCATGCGGCCGGAGGCCGGCGCGTTCAGCATGGCGATGGGGGTGCGTTCGCCCATGGCCATGGCTTCGCCGCGAAAGCCCTGGTAGTCAGCCAGGGTGACGGCGCAGTCGGCCACCGGCACCTGCCACGGGCCGACCATCTGGTCGCGGCTGGAGAGGCCGCCGACGGTGCGGTCGCCGATGGTGATGAGGAACGACTTGTTGGCCACCGTGGGGTGGCGCAGCACGCGGTAGGCCGCTTCGGTCAGGTCGATGCCGGCCAGGTCCAGCGGCTCGGACACGCCCGGCAGGCGGCGCACGTCGCGCGTCATGCGCGGCGGCTTGCCCAGGATGACGTCGATCGGCACGTCGACCGGACGCACCTCGGCCTCGCCCTGCGGACGGATCGTGTCCAGGCCCGGCAGGCCTTCGCCGTCGACCACGCGCAGCTGGCGCTCCTCGGTGGCCACGCCGACCACCGCGTAGGGGCAGCGTTCGCGGCGGGCGATGGCGTCGAAACGCTCCAGGTCCTGCGGCAGGATCGACAGGACGTAGCGTTCCTGCGATTCATTGCTCCAGATCTCGGCGGGCGACAGGCCGGATTCTTCCAGCGGCACGCGCTTCAGATCGAAGATGGCGCCGCGGCCGGCATCGTTGACCAGTTCCGGGAAAGCGTTGGACAGGCCGCCCGCGCCGACGTCGTGGATGGCGATGATGGGGTTGTTCTCGGCCTGCTGCCAGCAGCGGTCGATCACTTCCTGGGCGCGGCGCTCCAGTTCGGGGTTGCCGCGCTGGACCGAGTCGAAATCCAGCTCGGCCGAGTTGCTGCCCATGCTGATGCTGGAGGCGGCGCCGCCGCCCATGCCGATGCGGAAACCCGGGCCGCCCAGCTGGATCAGCAGCGCGCCGGGAGGGATCTCGTTCTTGTGGGTCAGGCCGGCGTCGATGCTGCCCAGGCCGCCCGCGATCATGATGGGCTTGTGGTAGCCCCAGCGCGTGCCGCCGGCGGTCTGCTCGAACGAACGGAAATAGCCCAGCAGGTTGGGACGGCCGAATTCGTTGTTGAAGGCGGCGCCGCCGATGGGGCCGTCGATCATGATGGACAGCGGTGAGGCGATGCGGTCCGGCAGGCCGTGGTGGTCGGCTTCCCAGGGCTGCGTGGCGTCGTCGAAGCGCAGGTGCGAGACGGTGAAGCCGGTCAGGCCGGCCTTGGGCTTGGAGCCGCGGCCGGTGGCGCCTTCGTCGCGGATTTCGCCGCCGGCGCCGGTCGAGGCGCCGGGGAACGGCGCGATCGCGGTCGGGTGATTGTGCGTCTCGACCTTCATCAGGGTGTGCACGGTGGTGTCGCGGCGGATGTACTTGGCGCCATCCACGCCCTCGCCCGTCACCCCGGGCACGCCGGCCTGGAAGCGCTGCGCCGGGCCGCCGGCCATGATGGCGGCGTTGTCCGAGTAGGCGACCACGGTGCCTTCCGGCTGCGCCTTGTGGGTGGCGCGGATCATGCCGAACAGCGTGTTGGGCTGCTCCTGGCCGTCGATCACCCACTGCGCGTTGAAGATCTTGTGGCGGCAGTGTTCGCTGTTGGCCTGCGCGAACATCATCAGTTCGACGTCGGTGGGATCACGGCCCAGGTCGCTGAACGACTGGGCCAGGTATTCGATCTCGTCGTCGGACAGGGCCAGGCCCAGCGCGCTGTTGGCCTCGACCAGCGCGGCGGCGCCGCGCGCCTGCACGTCGACCGTGCGCATCGGCTTGCCGGCCAGCGGCTGGAACAGCGCCTGGCCGTCGAAGCTGGCGTCGACCACGGTTTCGGTCATGCGGTCGTGCAGGCAGTCGGCCGCGCGCGCCAGCATGTCGGCGTCGAACGTCTTGCTGCCCAGCAGGCCGCGTTCGGGCGTGATGACGTAGCGCACGCCGCGCTCGATGCGGTGCACGGCCGACAGGCCACAGTTGTGGGCGATGTCGGTGGCCTTGCTGGCCCACGGCGAGATCGTGCCCAGGCGCGGGATCACCAGCAGCGCCAGGCTCTTGGCCGGCGCCTCGCCGGTGGCGGGCGTGCCGTAATCCAGCAGTTGGGTCAGTTGCTGCTGCTGTTCGGCCGTCAGGGCGGCGTCGGTGCTGACGAAGTGCTCGTAGCGGGCGGAAATGTCGGCCACGGGCAGGCCGGCTTCCTTCAATTGCGCCAGCAGGCGGTCACGACGAAAGGAGGACAGGACGGAGGAACCAGGCAGATGCTGAACAAGGGACACGATGCGGGCGCCGTATAAGGAAGGGAGCAAAACAAGGATTTTACCCCGCTTGGCGGGTTTTCCCGGACGGAAGGACAGCCATGTCCCGATCCGGCCCGAATTCGTCCGGCTTTGGCCATTGTTACAAAAGAATTCCGCGACGCAACGGCCGGCCTGTTGCACAGCAATATCCCCACCAAATCCCTGTCCGCATCGCGGGTTATGGCGTGCACCCGCCCCGCGCCGGCGGCCGCGGTATTGCGACGCACCATGTTGCGGCCATACCGCAGCGCGGGAAAACACGAACACCCCTGCCCTTGCCCCGACGGTAGGATGCAGCGACCCCATACCAAGAAAGCGCCCGCCGCGCTGGCCGTTGCCTCACATGTCACGCCCCGAAGCCCCCGCCGAGCCTGTCGAACCGATCATCCCCGCCGAAGCAGACCCCGCCGTGAAAGTGCCGCTGGCCATCGAGGACTGGCTGGCCGTGATCCTGCTGGCGGCGCTGGCCATCATTACCTTCCTGAACGTGCTGGTGCGCTACTTCACCGACCAGTCGTTCGCCTGGACCGAGGAAATCTCGGTGTTCCTGCTGATCGTGCTGACCATGGCCGGCGGCAGCGTGGCCTTCGTGCGCAACCACCACATCCGCATCGAGATCCTGGCCGACAACGGCTCGCCGCGGCGCCAGCGCATCATGGCGCTGATCGCCAACTTCTGCGTGCTGGCGTTCTTCGTGCTGCTGACGGTGCTGTCGATCAAGCTGGTGTCCGACGAATTCGTCTATGAGGAAACCTCGCCCGCCATCGGCGTGCCGACCTGGTGGTATTCGATCTGGCTGCCGGTGATGGCCGCCGCCATCTCGCTGCGCACGCTGGGCACGCTGCGGCGGCTGTGGCGGGCGCCGCTGCCCAAGGCCGACGGGGGCCAGGCATGATCGCCGGCATCCTGTTCGCCGTCTTCATCGCGCTGATGCTGATCGGCGTGCCGGTCGGCGTGGCGCTGGGCATCGGCGGCACCGTGGCCATCGTGCTGTCCAACCTGGACACGCCCTGGTATGGCCTGCTGACCGTGCCGCAGAATTTCTACGCCGGGCTGGCCAAGTACCCGCTGCTGGCGATTCCGATGTTCGTGCTGGTCGGCTCCATCTTCGACCGCTCCGGCGTGGCCAAGCGGCTGGTGGATTTCGCCATCGCCATCGTCGGCCGCGGCCCCGGCATGCTGCCGCTGGTGTCGATCGCCGTGGCCATGTTCCTGGGCGGCATCTCGGGCTCCGGCCCGGCCTGCGCCGCCGCGGTGGGCGCGGTGATGATCGCGGCCATGTCGCGCGCCGGCTATCCGGGCGCGTTCTCGGCCTCGGTGGTGGCGGCGGGCGCGGCCACCGACATCCTGATTCCGCCGTCGGTGGCCTTCATCATCTATTCGGTGCTGGTGCCCGAGGCCTCGGTGCCGGCGCTGTTCGCCGCCGGCATGGTGCCGGGCATCCTGGCCGGCCTGGCGCTGATCGTGCCGGCCGTGTGGCTGTCGCGCAAGCACAAGATGGGCATGCTGGAAGCGCACCTGCCGCGCCCGCCGTTCTGGCGCAGCCTGCGCGAGGCCTCGTGGGGCCTGGCCGCGCCGGTGCTGATCCTGGGCGGCATGCGCATGGGCTGGTTCACGCCCACCGAGGCGGCCGTGGTGGCGGTGTTCTACGGCCTGTTCGTGGGCATGTGCATCCACCGCACCATCAAGCTGCGCGACCTGTACGTGATCCTGCGCGAGGCGGCCGAGCTGTCGGCCGTGATCATGCTGGTGGTGACGCTGGCCGGCATCTTCGCCTGGGCCCTGTCCACGCTCAGCGTGATCGACCCGATCACCCACGCCATCGTCAATTCCGGGCTGGGCGAATGGGGCGTGCTGGCGCTGCTGATCCTGCTGCTGATGACCGTCGGCATGTTCCTGGACGGCATCTCCATCTTCCTGATCTTCGTGCCGCTGCTGATGCCGATCGCCAAGGCCTACAACTGGGACCCGGTGTGGTTCGGCGTGATCCTGACGCTGAAGGTGGCGCTGGGCCAGTTCACCCCGCCGCTGGCGGTCAACCTGATGGTGTCGTGCCGCATCGCGCGCGTGCCGATGGAATCGACGGTGCGCTGGGTGGTGTGGCTGCTCGGCGCGATGTTCCTGGTGCTGGTGGCGGTGCTGGTGTTCCCGCAGCTGGCGCTGTGGCTGCCGCACAAGCTGGGATATTGAGGGAACCGGACGGGGATCTGGACGCCACCGCCCGGCATGCATTCATGACAACAACAGACAGACCCGCAAAGAGAGGAGACGCAACATGAATTTCCGCAAGCTGATCGGCGCCACGCTGTGCGCCGCCGCCGTCGCCGCCATTCCCGCGGCCGCGCAGGCGCAGAACTACAAGCCCGAGTACAAGCTCTCCATCGTCGTCGGCACCACCTTCCCGTGGGGCCAGGGCGCCGAGATCTGGTCGAACCTGGTGCGCGAGCGCACCCAGGGCCGCATCAACATCAAGGTCTACCCCGGCACCTCGCTGGTGCAAGGCGACCAGACCCGTGAATTCACCGCCATCCGCCAGGGCGTGATCGACATGGCCGTCGGCTCGACCATCAACTGGTCGCCGCAGGTCAAGCAGCTCAACCTGTTCTCCCTGCCCTTCCTGATGCCCGACTACGCCGCCATCGACGCGCTGGTGCAGGGCGACGTGGGCAAGGAAATGTTCAAGCTGATCGAGAAGGCCGGCGTGGTGCCGCTGGCCTGGGGCGAGAACGGCTACCGCCAGCTCAGCAACTCCAAGCGCGAGATCAAGCGGCCCGAGGACATGAAGGGCATGAAGCTGCGCGTGGTCGGCTCGCCGCTCTACATCGACACGTTCACCGCGCTGGGCGCCAACCCGACCCAGATGAGCTGGGCCGACGCCCAGCCGGCGCTGGCCAGCGGCGCGGTCGACGGCCAGGAGAACCCGCTGTCGATCTACACCGGCTCCAAGCTCTACACCGTCGGCCAGAAATACCTGACGCTGTGGAACTACGTGGCCGATCCGCTGATCTTCGTGGTCAACCGCGAAGTGTGGAATTCGTGGTCGGAAAAGGACCGCGACATCGTGCGCCAGGCCGCGCTGGACGCCGGCAAGCAGCAGATCGTGATCGCGCGCAAGGGCGTCACGCCGGAAGATCCGTCCTTGCTCAAGGAGATCGAGGGCCATGGCGTCACCGTGACCTCGCTCAGCCAGGCCGAGCACGACGCCTTCGCCAAGGTCACCCAGCCCGTCTACGACAAGTGGAAGAAGCAGATTGGCGAGGACCTGGTCAATCTGGCCGAGAAGTCGGTCGCCGCGCGCAAGAAATAATCCGGCCAGGACACGACACCGAACAAGCAGCAAGCCCCAGGGGAACGGCGGCGCGAGCCGCCAACCGAGGCAGGGACGTCAGATCCCGCCCACCAAAAGACGGGCGCCGGCCACAAGCCGGCGCCCGTCACCTTTTGGAGGGTCCGTTTCGGCGGCGGCGCCGCAACGCCCCGTGGCGCCGTCCTACTCCGGGTAGCGCACTTCCAGAATGTCCAGCTCCTCGATCCCGCCCGGCGTGCGCAGCACCACCGTGTCGCCCTCCCGCGCCTTGATCAGCGCCCGCGCCACCGGCGAGATCCAGCTGATCTTGCCGGCCAGCGGCTCGGCCTCGTCCACGCCGACGATGGTGACGGTGTGCTCCTCGCCGGCCTTGTCGGAATACAGCACCGTGGCGCCGAAGAAGACCTGGTCGCGGTTCGGCTGGGCGGCCGGGTCGACCACCTCGGCGATGTCCAGGCGCTTGGTCAGGAAACGCATGCGGCGATCGATCTCGCGCAGGCGCTTCTTGCCGTAGAGATAGTCGCCGTTCTCGGAACGGTCGCCGTTGGACGCGGCCCACGACACCACCTGCACCACCGCCGGGCGCTCCACGTTCATCAGGTGCGTCAGCTCGCCGCGCAAGCGCTCGTAGCCTTCGGGCGTCATGTAGTTCTTGGTGCCGGCCGGCAAGGCCTGGGCCTGCGGCAGGTCATCGTCGTCCTCGTTGTCGGATTCTTTGACAAATGCTTTGTTCATGGCGGGCAGCGCGCTCGGCGCGCGATCAAATCAGTTCAAAGACGGCATGGACGCGCCATGCCAGGAGCCGGGCGGCGGCGCGCCGCCCGCGCTAGAACCAGTCGTGCCAGACCGGCTTCAGGTCGGAGGGCAGCGGCGGCAGCCGGCCCAGGTCCATGCGGCTTTCCTTGGCGCTGTGGAAGTCGGAACCGCGCGAGGCCAGGAAACCATAGCGGCGCGCCACCTCGGCATACTGGCGCGCCTCTTCCACGGTGTGGCTGCCCGTTGTGACTTCGATGCCCACGCCGCCCAACTGCAGGAATTCGTCGAACAGCGCGGCGAACTGCAGCGGCGTGTACTTGTAGCGCCCCGGATGCGCGATGACGGCGATGCCGCCGGCGCCACGGATCCAGCCCACCGCCTCGGCCAGGGTGGCCCATTGCATCGGCACGTGGCCCGGGCGGTCATCGCCCAGGTGCTTGGTGAAGACGGTCTGCACGTCGGGGCAGTAGCCGGCTTCGACCAGGTAGCGCGCGAAGTGCGTGCGGCTGATCAGTTCGGGATTGCCGGCGAACGGCAGCGCGCCTTCGTAGGCGCCGGGCATGCCCATTTCGGCCAGGCGCTCGCCGATGCGGCGGGCGCGCTCGGCGCGGCCCGAGCGCGTCTTGCGCAGGCCTTCGATCAGCGCGGCATTGGAGGGATCGAAACGCAGGCCGACGATGTGCACGGTCAGGCCGGCCCAGGTCACCGAAATCTCGACGCCGGTGGCAAAGCGCATGCCCAGCTCGCCGGCCATGGCCGCGGCCTCGGCCAGGCCGCCGACCTCGTCGTGGTCGGTCAGGGCCCAGACATCGACGCCGTTGGCGTGCGCGCGCTGCGCCACGTCGCGCGGCGCCAGGGCGCCATCGGACACGGTGGAATGGCAATGCAGATCGATGTTGAGCACGGGCGTATTCATGGAACCTATTGTAGAGAAGCCCCGCCCCCCTGGGTAGCGGCGCGGGCGGCGGCGTCCCCAATATGAACGGATGAATCAACGGATGCCGACCGCAAGGCGACTGGCGGACCATCCCCGGGGCGGCCCGCGTTGCGCTCGGCGCGCGGCGCGCAGGCGCCGCTTGCGGTGGTCAGGTGAGCAGGAAGTCCGCCACCGCCGCCACCTGGTCGTCGGCCATCAGCGTCGGCGCGTGGCCGACGCCGCGCACCTCGTAGACCCGCGCGCGCGGATTGCGCTGGCGCATTTCGTCGACGGTGGCGCGGGTCAGCAGGTCGGAATGCTCGCCGCGCACGATCAGGATCGGGCAGTCGACCGCATCGTACGAGCGCCACAGGATCTGCTCGCCGGCGGCCAGTTCATCGCCGGTCTGCAGCGCCATCGGCTGCGCCAGCGCCAGGTCGTAGTGCTTGACCCATTGTCCGCCCTGCTCGGGGTAGACGAAACGCGCCAGGTGATCCCACTGCGCATCCGTGTGCGGGCCGAAGGTCTCGGAATTGGCGCGCATGGCCGCCACCGCCTCGGGGAACGACGCGAACGCGCCGGGTTCGCCCACGTACTGTCCGATACGCGCCAGCGCGCTGGTTTCCAGCCGCGGGCCGACATCGTTGAGCACCAGCCGCGACAGGCGGATGCCGTCCTGCGGCGGCAACATGCCTGCGTGCGGGCGCAGCGGCAGCATCGCCCGCGCAAAAGCGGCGGCGCCGGCCAGCCCCAGGCCGATCAGCCCGCCCATCGAGGTGCCGACCCAGGCCAGCGTGGCCGGCCGCAGCCGCGCCACCAGCGTCACCATGTCGGACACGTATTGCGGCACGGTGTAGAAAGCCGGATTGGCCAGCCAGTCGGATCGGCCGCGGCCGACCACGTCCGGGCATACCACGCGGTACTGGCCGGCCAGGCGCCGCGCCAGCGTGTCGAAGTCGCGGCCGCTGCGCGTCAGGCCGTGGACGCAGACCAGCACCTGGTCGTTGGCCGGATCGCCCCATTCCCAGTACGCCATGCGGTGCAGGCCCGCCGGGCTGGCGCAGGTGACGAATTCCAATCGGGGTTCCAGGCTCGCATCCAGCATCGTTGTGCTCCAAAAGACCAACGCGCGCCGCGACGGCGGCGCCGCGCATGGCCGGTATCTTATCGGAAGCGCAGCGCGGCCAGCACCTGGTCGGCCAGGTCGTCGACGCTGGCGCGCGTGTCCAGCGTCAATACCGGACAGTGCAGCTGGCGGATCCATTCGCGGTGCCGCTCGGGGGTGCGGGTGCCCTCGGCGCCGGTGTCGTAGCCGGCCGCCCATTCCAGGAAACGCCGGCTCTTGTCGCCGATCGCGGGGTCAGTTGCCAGCGCCGCGCCGTAGCGCTCGGCCTCGCGCCGTTGCAGCCGCGCCATCCGCTCGGCCGCCGGCAGGCGCAGAAACACCGCCAACGTGAACTCGGGAATCAGGCCCTCGCCCCAGTTGTAGACCGAACCGCCGCTGAGCACCCAATCGTCGTGCCCTTGCAGCCGTTCGCGGATGCGGCGCCAACGTTCCTCCTTCGGATACTTGTCCGTGAAGGGCGGATCGGTCGGCAGCCAATAATAGTCATCGGCTTCGAGATGGGGCACGCCCAGGCGCTGGCCGAGCGCGGCGCCCAGCGTGGTGGCGCCACAGCCGGAGGCGCCGAACAGATGTATGCGCGCAGCCATGGGACTCTCCTTGAAACGGACGCGACACGGCGGATCACGATCCGCCGACGACAGGCACGAATGCAGCCATTGCGGATGCCGCCGCCACGCAGGCGGGCAACGCCACCGTGGCGAACACCGGTGCAGGCGACCAGTGTAGCGGCGTTCGCCCGGCGCCCACGCCTGCATTGCATGGCGCGGGCCAACGACACCATTGCCTCCATGGTCTTGTCATTGGGCCGCCCCTGTTGGTGGCAGGATGCGCCTGGGCCTTGCGCAGCAGCATACGTTGGTTAAGATTGGCGGGTCCCGGTTCGGCGACCGCGGTGTCACGGCGCTGACATCCCGCTGAAATTACGATTGCCTATCGAGCCGATTCAATCATTAAATTGGATTCCATCCGCCGGTCCGGGCGAGAGTTATGCGCTTCGAGCATTGCCAGATCAGTCAGTCCAGAATTGATATGGAGCCACTATGCACCAAAGCAGTCCGACTACTCAGCTAACCCCCTCCCGCCCGGAGGCCGCCCCGCCGCCCGAACCGCCCAAGGTCCTGCAGGACCTGCTGGGCCGGGCCGACGTGCAGATCAACGGCTCGCGCCCCTGGGACATCCAGGTTCATGACAAACACATGTACGAGCGCGTCTTCGCCAGCTGGTCGCTGGGGCTGGGCGAATCCTACATGGACGGCGAATGGGACTGCGAGCAGCTCGACGAACTGTTCACCCGCCTGCTGCGCGCCGACATGGGCTCGGCCGCGCTGGGCCTGGCGCGCGTCAAGCTGATCGCCGAACACCTGCGCCACAAGCTGTTCAACCTGCAATCGCGCAGCCGCGCCTTCGAGGTCGGCGAACAGCACTACGACGCCGGCAACGACGTGTTCGAAGCCATGCTCGACAGCCGCATGATCTATTCCTGCGCCTTCTGGGAACAGGCCGACACGCTGGAAGCCGCGCAGGAAGCCAAGCTCGACATGATCTGCCGCAAGCTGCAGCTCAAGCCCGGCGAGACGCTGCTGGACATCGGCTGCGGCTGGGGCGGGCTGGCCAAATTCGCGGCCGAGCGCTATGGCGTCAAGGTCACCGGCGTCACCGTGTCCAAGGAACAGTTGGCGCTGGCGCAGGAGCGCGTGCGCGGCCTGCCGGTGGAACTGCTGCTGCAGGACTACCGCGACCTGCAGGGCAGCTTCGACAAGGTGGTGTCGGTCGGCATGTTCGAGCACGTCGGCCCCAAGAACTACGACACCTACTTCACCAATGTGCAACGGCTGATGGCGCCCGGCGGCATCTTCCTGCTGCACACCATCGGCATCGCCTCGACCAGCCAGAGCACCGATCCCTGGATCGACCGCTACGTCTTCCCCAACGGCAAGCTGCCCTCGGCGCGCGAGATCAGCACCGCGGTCGAAGGCCGCTTCATCATCGAGGACTGGCATAACTTCGGCGCCGACTACGATCGCACGCTGATGGCCTGGTGGGACAACTTCCAGCGCGCCTGGCCGCAATTGCAGGAACGCTACGGCACGCGCTTCTACCGCATGTGGCAGTACTACCTGATGTGTTGCGCGGGCTTCTTCCGCTCGCGCGAAGGGCAGCTGTGGCAGGTGATCCTGACGCATCCGCAGCGCCAGGAAATGTACCGCTCTCTGCGCTGAAGCGGACTCGGAAAGCGCCTTCCCGGGGGGCACCCCTCTGGAAGGCGCCGCCCGGGCGCCAGGCGTGAAATGCCGGGCCTGGCCGCCCCCCCTCCAACGCGCCACGCCCGGATCGCCACGGACGCGTCCCGCTCCGCGTCACTCGACCAGCTCGGCCGCCCGCGCCTCGGCGCCGACGCGCACCGCATCCTCCAGGATCATCTGCGCCGCCCGCTCCGCGATCATGATGGTGGGCGAATTGGTGTTGCCCGAGGTGATCGTCGGCATGATCGACGCGTCGGCTACGCGCAGGCCTTGCAGACCATGCACGCGCAGGCGCGCATCCACCACCGCGCCGTCGTCGGCGCGGCGGCCCATGGCGCAGGTGCCGACCGGATGGAAGATGGTGGTGCCGATCTTGCCCGCCGCCTCGCGCAGCTCGGCCTCGCTCTGGTAGGCCGGGCCCGGCAGCCATTCCTCGGGCTGGTAACGCTGCAAGGCCGGCGCCGCGCTGATGCGCCGCACCAGGCGGATAGCGTCGGCCGCCACCTTCAGGTCCTGTTCTTCCTTCAGGTAGTTCGGCGTGATCGCGGGCGGCAGCGAACCGTCCGCGCCCTGCGCGTGCACGCTGCCGCGCGACACCGGCCGCAGGTTGCAGACGCTGGCCGTGAACGCATCGAAACCATGCAGCGGCTCGCCGAACGCGCCCAGCGACAAGGGCTGCACATGGAACTCCAGGTTGGCGCGCGCCTGGCCCGGGTCGGACTTGGCGAACGCCCCCAGTTGCGACGGCGCCATGCTCATCGGCCCGCTGCGGTTCAGCAGGTATTCCAGCCCGATGCCGGCCTTGCCCCACCAGGTCGAGGCGACGCGGTTCAGCGTCTTGACCCCGCGCACTTTCAGGATGACGCGCAGCTGCAAATGGTCCTGCAGGTTCTCGCCCACGCCGGGCAAGGCGTGGCGCAGCGCAATGCCGCTTTCGCGCAGGCGCGCCGGCTCGCCGATTCCCGACAGTTCCAGCAGTTGCGGCGTATTGACGGCGCCCGCCGCCAGCACCACCTCGCGCGCCGCGCGCACGCTGGCGGACTGTCCGTCGCGGCGCACCTGCACGCCGACGCAGCGCGTGCCTTCGAACAGCAGGCGCTCGGCATGCGCGCCCGTCATCACCTGCAGATTGGGCCGCTCGCGCACCGGCCGCAGGAACGCCTTGGCGGTGTTCCAGCGCCAGCCTCGGCGCTGGTTCACGTCGAAATAGCCGACGCCGAAGTTGTCGCCCCGGTTGAAGTCCGCCACGCGCGGAATGCCTTCCTGTTCCGCCGCGCTGGCGAAGGCGTCGAGGATGTCCCAGCGCAGCCGCTGCGCCTCGACCCGCCATTCGCCGCCGGCGCCATGGAATTCATCGGCCCCGCGATAATGGTCTTCGCTGCGCTTGAACACCGGCAGCACCTGGTCCCAGCGCCAGGACGGATCGCCGGCGATCTCGGCCCATTGGTCGTAGTCCTGGCGCTGCCCGCGCATGTAGATCATGCCGTTGATCGACGAGCAGCCGCCCAGCACCCGGCCGCGCGGATAGATCAGCGACCGCCCGCCCAGCCCCGGCTCGGCGCCGGTGCGGTACATCCAGTCGGTGCGGGGATTGCCGATGCAATACAGGTAGCCGACCGGAATGTGGATCCAGTGGTAGTTGTCGCGTCCGCCCGCCTCCAGCAGCAGCACGCGCACCGCCGGGTCGCGGCTCAGGCGGTTGGCCAGCACGCAGCCGGCCGACCCCGCGCCCACGATGATGTAGTCGTATGTCTCCATTGCGCTTCTTCTTTTGAGTCTCAAGGGGCTGTGCCACTGTCGCGCAGCCGGCCGCCCCTGTCCAATGAA
This sequence comes from Achromobacter xylosoxidans, assembly GCF_001457475.1. NCBI lineage: Bacteria > Pseudomonadati > Pseudomonadota > Betaproteobacteria > Burkholderiales > Alcaligenaceae > Achromobacter > Achromobacter xylosoxidans. Next base: position 4,009,291 of record NZ_LN831029.1, read on the forward strand.
TTGTTGAAAAGCGCTTTATAAGGCTCTTTAATAATGGGTATCGCCCTGCCGGGACCGGAACCATGGACCTCAAGCACATCCGCACCTTCGCCGCCGTGGCGCGCGTCGGCAACCTGACGCGCGCGGCCGAACACCTGCACCTGACGCAGCCGGCGCTCAGCCTGCAACTCAAGAGCTTCCAGGAAGCCCTGGACCTGCCGCTGTTCACCCGCACCGCCCAGGGCCTGGCGCCCAACGCCGATGGACGCGCCCTGCTGCCCTCGGCCCAGCGCGTGCTGGACGCGCTCGAGGACTTCGAGCGCGCCATCGGCGCGCTGCGCACCACGGTGCAGGGCGAGCTGCGCCTGGGCACCATCCTGGATCCGGAATTCCTGCGGCTGGGCGCCACGCTGCAATACCTGGTGCAGCACTATCCCAAGATCCGCCCCACCCTGCGCCACGGCATGTCCGGCTCGGTCGGCCGCCAGGTGCGCGCGGGCGAACTGGACGTCGGCTTCTTCCTCGGCCCGCGCGACGCGGCCCGTGGCCAGCCGGCGCTGCACGCCCTGCCGCTGGCAGGCTTTTCCTACTACGTGGTGGCGCCCAAGGGCTGGGGGCCGCAACTGGCCGGGCGCGACTGGCGCGACATCGCCGCGCTGCCCTGGATATGGACGCCGCCCGACTCGGTCCACCATCGCCTGCTCGCCGCGAAATTCGCCGAACTGGGCGTCACGCCCAACACCGTTGCCGAGGTCGACCAGGAGGCCTCGATGCTGGACCTGGTGCGTTCCGGCGTCGGGCTGACCCTGGCGCGCGACTCGATCGCGCTGCGCGAATCGCAGGCCCACGGCCTGGCGCTGGCGCCGGACCTGTCGATCCAGGCCGAACTGGCCTTCATCACGCTCGCGGCGCGGCGCGAGGAGCCGCTGGTGATGGCCGCGTTCGATGCGGTGCGGGCCGCGTTTGCGTAGGCCAGGCGGATGCGCGCCAGCCCGGCCCACGCCACGCGCGCCACTCGGGTATGCTCGCTTTCAAATTCTTGCCGGCCACGCCGGCGCCGCCCCCCCTTGACCGGAGACCTGCGTATGCGTTGGCGCGTGCTTGCCTGTAGCCTGGCCCTCACCCTGGCCTGCGCCGCGCCGCCGGTGTTCGCGGCCGCCCCCGCCAATCAGGCCGAGTGGACTCAGGCCGTGCAGCGGCGCATGATCAGCAGCTTCAAGTTTCCGCCGGAAGCCCGGCGCCTGAGCGGCCCGATCAGCCTGTCGCTGAAGATCATCGTGCGGCGCGACGGCAGCATCGCCGATGTCAGCGTCGATCGCTCCTCCGGCGACGCGGCGGTCGACCGCGCCGCCACCGGGATGGTGCAACGCGCCGGGCCGCTGCCCGCCTTTTCCGCCGACATGACGGGCGAAAAGACCGCGCTGAGCCTGCCGCTGCGGTTCCAGCAAGAGGAAGACGAGCCGGCGGGCGATCGCGCGGACGACCGCGGGCCGCCCGCCGACATTGCGCCGCGCCGCTACTCCGACGCCGCCAGCGGACTGACCGTCACCGTGCCGTCGCCCTTGCGGGTCGGCCCCGCGCCGGCGCGCGGCCGCTTCGACGCCCTGATCGAGATCTCCAGCCCCGACGGCTTTCCGCCCCGGGCGCAGGATGCCAAATACCTGTGCCGCGTCGGCTTCGTGGCCGCCCGGCCCTTGGCCCGGGGCGCCAAGGCGCCCGCCGCGCCGACCTGGCAGGCCCAGCTCAAGGCCGCCGAACGCCGCCAGCGCCAGCGACGCGCGAGCATCGAGCTGTACGACCACTACACGCTGGCCGGCAGCGCCGGCATCGACTACGTGGCGGCGCCCGGCGCCGGTCCCGGCCACGCCGACACGCTGGAGTACTACGCCGAGCTGCCGCTGCCGCAGGGCCGCGTCCGCATGGCCTGCGCCACCCAGCGCGGCGCGATGCCGGCCGCCGTGACGATGTTCAGGCAGGTGCGCGACGGCATCCGGATCGCGCCGCGCTGATACCCCCAGCCGGCCGCGCGCGTCAAAGCGGCGGCAGGTTGTCGGACGCCAGCCGCTCGGCCATGGTGAACCCATCGATATAGTCGCGAAAGTGCGTCAGGAAGGCTTTTTCGGCGGGGCTGCGCGGCGCATCGCGATGCCACAGCAGGTGCAGGTCGACCGAACACACCCCTTCGCCGGGCGGCAGACGCCACAGCCGGCCCTCGGCCAGGTCGCGCCGCACGCTGTGCTCGGGCAGGCAACCGATGCCGAAACCCGCGATGAGCAGACGCTTGACCTCGTCATGCTGCGTCGACGTCGCCACCACCCGCCCTGAAAAACCGCGCTGGTCGCGAAAGATCGTCAGCGGCGACAGGCTGTCGCCCAGCGCATCGCTGGCGAAAGACACGAAGTTCTCGCCCATCAGGTCCTCGATGCGCAGGTCCTGCCGGCCGAACAGCGCGTGATTGCGGCCGCAGAACAAGGCATAGCGCTGGTGCAGGAACACCTTGTTCTCCAGGCGCTTGGGCATCTGCCGGCACAGCGCGATGCCCGCCGTGCCCACGCGCTGCTGCATCAGCGTGACGATCTCGCTGCTGGGCAGCACGTCCAACTGCACCTCGATGCGCGGATAGGCGGCGTGGAACGCGGCCCAGAAATTGTCATAGACCTGGGAATGGATGCGGCTGGCCACCAGCAGGTGGATGCGGCCGCTCGCCTCCACCTCGGTCTGCGACACGTCGGTCAGCAACTGCGCCACGTTGCCGTAGATGGCCTCGGCCGCGCGGCGCACCTCCTCGCCGGCGTTGGTGACCGTGAACGCCTGGTTGTGCCGCTCGACCAGGCGCCGGTCCAGCTGCTCCTCGAGCCGCTTGAGCGCCTGGCTGACGGCCGATTGCGTCAGGTGCAGCTTGGCGGCCGCGCCGCTGATGCTGCGCTCCTGCACGATGACCAGGAAGGTGCGCAGCAGGTTCCAGTCCAGGCGGTCGCCGCTGCGGGGATCGGGGTGGGTCTGCTTCATCGATGGCGGGCGTGCTAAATCAAAACATCAATTTTACTTAAGTGAAAAATTAAAAATCATAAATTGACGTTATATCGAGGCGGGAGCGATAAACACGCCTTCGAACAACGACAACACCCCAAGAGGAAACCCATGACCGCTCCCGCCCATGCTCCGGCGGCGCGCCAGCCCGTGCGCGCCGCGACCGCCGCCTTCGTCGGCACCACCATCGAGTGGTATGACTTCTACATCTACGCCACCGCCGCCGCCCTGGTGTTCGGCAAGGTCTTCTTCCCCACGGCCGACCCGTTCATCAGCACCATGGCCTCGTTCGGCACCTTTGCGGCCGGCTTCCTGGCGCGTCCGCTGGGCGGCGTCATCTTCGGCCACCTGGGCGACCGTGTCGGCCGCAAGAAGGCGCTGATGGCCACCCTGGTCATCATGGGCCTGGCCACGGTCGGCATCGGCCTGCTGCCCAGCTACGCCAGCGCCGGCTTGTGGGCCCCCGCCCTGTTGCTGCTGCTGCGCCTGGCGCAAGGCCTGGCGGTCGGCGGCGAATGGGGCGGCGCGGTGCTGATGGCGGGCGAACACGCCTCGCAGCGGCGCCGCACCTTCGCCGCCTCGTTCGCGCAGCTGGGCAGCCCGGCCGGCCTGATCCTGTCGCTGCTCGCGTTCCGCCTGCTGACCGCGCTGGACGAAGCCGATTTCGTCAGCTGGGGCTGGCGCGTCCCGTTCCTGATCAGCGCGGTATTGCTGCTGGTCGGCTACTTCATCCGCGTCGGCGTCAATGAATCGCCCGACTTCGCCCAGGTGCTCGAACGCCAGGAACGCGCCGAGGTCCCGGCCAAGGAAGTGCTGCGCACCGCCTGGCGCACCGTGCTGTTGTGCATGGGCGTGTGCACCGTGGCCATCGGCGGCATCTATTTCACCAACACCTTCATGCTGTCCTACACCACGCAGACGATGGGCCTGGACCGCAAGCTGATCCTGGACTGCCTGTTCGCGGTCGCCATCATCCAGTTCTTCGTGCAGCCGCTGGCGGCGTGGCTGGCCGACATCCTCGGTCCGACCCGCGTGCTCATCACGGCCGCGGTCTGTTCGGTGCTGGCGCCCTACCCGATGTTCATGCTCGTCACGCAGGGCACGTCCTACAGCATCGTCGGCGGCATCGCCATCGTGCTGGTCTTCATGGCCGCGATCTACTCGGCGATGGCCGGCTACATCAGCGCGGCGTTTCCTGCGCACGTGCGCTATTCCGGCATCTCTCTTTCGTACCAGCTCTGCGGCGCGGTCGCCGGCGGCATGACACCGCTGATCGGCACCTGGCTGACCTACCACTATCCCGGCCAATGGCTGCCGCTGGCGATCTTCTACTCGACCCTGTCGGCGATCACGCTGGTGTCGATCTGGGCCCTGGCCGGCCACAAGCGCCGGCTGGCGCTGGACACGCCCCGCGCCGCGCACGCGCCGGCCGCCTGAACCTGAATCCGCCTCCCCAAGGAAACACGATGACGCAACAAACCTCCACCCCGCCGGCGCTTTCCGAAGAACAGACCCGCCGCATCCTGCAGGCCGTCGATGCCCGGTTCGACGCCCAGCTCGCCTTCACCCAGGATCTGGTGCGCTTTCCGTCGCTGCGCGAACAGGAACACACGGCGCAGGACTTCCTGTTCGAAGCGATGCGCGCGCGCGGCTTCGCCATGGACCGCTGGAAGATCGACGTGCGCGACATCGAGTCGCATCCCGGCTTCGGCCCGGTGACCGTGTCGTACGAAAACGCCTTCAACGTGGTGGGCACCTATCGTCCCGAACAGCAGACCGGCCGCTCCCTCATCCTGAACGGACACATCGACGTGGTGCCGACCGGACCGGTCGACATGTGGAGCCGCTCGCCCTGGGACCCGGCCATCATCGACGGCTGGATGTACGGTCGCGGCGCGGCCGACATGAAGGCCGGGCTGGTTGCCAACCTGTACGCCTACGACGCGGTGCGCGCGGCCGGCTACGCGCCCGGCGCCCCCATCTATTTCCAGTCGGTGGTCGAAGAGGAATGCACCGGCAACGGCGCCCTGGCGGCGCTGCTGCGCGGCTACCGCGCCGATGCCGTGATCATCCCGGAACCCGAGGAGAACATGCTGGTGCGCGCCAACGTGGGCGTGCTGTGGTTCAAGGTCCGCGTGCAGGGCCATCCCACCCACACCCGCGAAATGGCCAACGGCTTCAATGCCATCGATGCCGCCTACGCCGCCATCGAAGCCCTGCGTGGCATCGAGGCCAAGTGGAACGCCGAACATCACTGCCACCGCCATTTCGAGCACCTGGATCATCCGATCAATTTCAACATCGGCAAGATCGAAGGCGGCGACTGGCCGTCGACCGTGCCGCCCTGGTGTGAATTCGACGTGCGCGCCGCGATCTATCCTGGCACCACCGCCGACGAGGCCCGCGCCCAGATCGACGCCTGCCTGCGCGATGCCGTCGCCGACCCGCGCCTGGGCGGCACGCCGCCTCAGGTCACCTACACCGGCTTCTACGCCGAAGGCTATGTGCTGGAGGAAGGCAGCGCCGCCGAGAACACCCTGCGCGCGTGCCACCAGCAGGCCTTCAACAGCGAGCTGCAGAGCTTCACCACGCCCGGCTATCTCGACGCCCGGGTGTTCGTGATCTATGGCGACATGCCCACGCTGGTCTACGGCCCGAAATCGCTCGACATCCATGGCTTCGACGAACGCGTGCACCTGGAGTCGCTGCGGCTGATCACCAAGACCATCGCGTTGTTCATCGCGCAGTGGTGCGGCGTCAGCGAGACGGGCGCCTGAGCGCCTGAGCGCCAGGGCGCCCGCGCGCCGGCGCGCCCCAGTCGGGCGGCGCCGCCTCAGCGTCCGTGCCAATAGCGCCGGTGGCGCGCCCGCTGGGCCCATACATCGAGGCCGCCGGCGCGCGATTCGGCCATCACCGCGCCGTCGCGATCGCTGCGCCAGAACGCCGCGCCGGCGCGGAGCCAGCGCCGCTCCACCGCCGGCGCCGGATGCCCGAAGCGATTCAGGTAGCCGCTCTGCGCAATCGCATGGCCGGCCCGCGCCGCCGCCACCAGCTCGCGCCCGGACGACCACGCCGAGCCATGGTGCGGCGCCAGCACGATATTGGTGGGCGGCAGCCCAAGGGCGGCCAACTCGCGCTCCTGGGCGACGCCGATATCGCCCGTCAACAGCAGGGAATGATGGGCGCCCCCGACTCGCAGCACGCAGCTGTTGGCGTTGCGGTCGCCACCGGCGACCGGCGCGCCCGCCGCGGGATGCAGAAACGTGAAGGTCACGCCATCGGCCTGCCAACTGTCGCCGCGCTCGCAACGCAACATCCGCGCCGGCGTCCTGCCGTCCGCCCCGGCGCCGTCCTGCCCGGGCCACAGGCGCGCGTCGCGCCGCAGCCATGCCGCCACATCGAACGACGCATAGCTACGCGCCACCGGCACCGCCGCCAGCACCGAACGCGTCCCGCCCACGTGGTCCAGGTCGGCGTGCGACAGCACCAGCACGTCCAGCCGGCCGATGCCGCGCGCCTGCAATTGCGGCGCGATCACCCGCTCGCCGGCGTCGCCTCCGCCGAAATGGCGCGGGCCGGCATCGAACAGCAGGGCCTGCGTCGCGGTCTCGACCAGGATCGCGCTGCCCTGCCCGACGTCCAATGCGCTCATGCGCCACTCGCCTGGCGCGGGCCGCTCCGGCCGCCAGCACAACAGCGGCAGCATGCACAGCCATCCCAGGCGCCGGGCGGGCCAGCCCGGCGCCTGCAACGCCCACGCCATGCCCGCCAGCGCCCACGCCAGCCATGGCCAGGGCGCCGCCGCCACCGTGAAGCTGGCCCACTCGGCGTTGCCCACCCACGCCACCACCGTCATTGCCAGCTCGAATACCCGCGCCCCCGCCTGCCCAGCGACGGCGGCGGCCCCCGCCATCGCCGGGGTCACCGACAGCAGCGCGCACAACAGGGCCAATGGCGTCACCAGGAAAGTCACCGCCGGAATCGCCACCGCATTGGCCAGCGGCGATCCCAGCGATACCTGGTGTACCAGGAAGGCGAGCAGCGGCGTCAATCCCAGCGTCACGGTCAGTTGCAGCCGCGTGGCCTGCGCCAGGGCCGCGCCGCAGCGTTGCCGCCAGCCGGCGTCGGCATCGCGCGGCGCCTGCGCAACGCGCAACAGAATCGCCACCGCGCCGAACGACAGCCAGAATCCCGCCGCCATCGGCGCCCAGGGATCCAGCAGCGTCACCGCCGCTGCGGCGAACGCCAGCACCCGCCCCGCCGATACCCGCAAGCGCGACCACGCGGCCGCCAGCGCCACCGACAGCATGAAGAAGGTGCGGCGCGACGGCACGCCCCACCCCGCCAACAGGCAATACAGCAGGCCCACCGCCGCCGCCGCGACGCCGCCGGCGATGCGCGCCGGAACCCGTTCGGCCAGGCCGCAGCCGCGCCACCGCGCGCGCCGCCAGGCCGCCGCCACCAGCCACGCCGCCAGCCCGGCGATCGATGTCACATGCATGCCGCTGATCGACACCAGGTGAGTGATACCGCTGCGATTGAAAATGCGCCAGTCCTCGCGCGACACCCCCGCCTGGTCGCCGATTGCCAGCGCGATCAGCACCGGCGCGTAGCGGTGCCCGCCCAACGCGCGCCGCATGCCTTCGCGAACCTGATGACGGGCCCGTTCGATGGCGACGCCGGCCGAGGCCCAGGGCTGGTCATCGAGCAGGCGCGGCTGGCCGCGCACCGTGCCGGTGGCCCGCAAGCCGCGCGCGAAGAGCCGCGCCTCGCCATCGGCCGCCTCGGGATTGAGCGGCGCATGCGGCCGGCGCAGCACCAGCGCCATGCGCCACACCTGTCCCGGCACCACCTGCGGCAGCGCCGGCGGCGCGGTCCGCGCCCCTTCCTGCCGGCCCGCCTGCGGCGCCAGCCACGAGACCAGGATGCGCCGGGGAACGCCGGGCAGGCCCGGCCCCGCCTGCTCGGCCGTGAAGCGCACCCCGCGCGCGTCGGCGTCGGGCAGTTCGGCCACGCGCAGCACCAGTCGCGCCACCGCGTCCTGGTGTTCGTCGGCAAGCGCGTCATCCAGGCGCCATTGCGCCCGCACCATGGCATTGAGCGCCCCGGCCAGCAGCCCCGCCGCCAAAACCGCCAGCACGCCCGCGGCGCCCTTGCGCCAACGGCGGGCCACCCACGCCAACAGCAGGCAGGCCGCGCCCGCAACCAGGCGCAACGCCGTGCCCGGCAACACCGCCAGGCTTTGCACCGCCCCGGCGCCCGCCACCATGGCCAGGCAGAATATGCGCCCTTTGATATCCGTCTCCCAAGAAACGGATCAGCGTAGGACGCGCCGCCCCGCCGGGGATGGGCCAGTGAACGGATTTGCCCACCTCGGCGGACCGCGGGGCGCGGCGCTCGCAATGAGGAACGCCAGGGCGCCGCGCGCAAGCCAGGCGCGGGATCGCCGCGGTTTAGCGCCCCGCCCTGGCGGCGGCGGCCAGCGACCGGACTTCGGCCAGCGCCGCGGGCACGCCGGAGGACGCCAGCACTTCGACCAGCCGCGTGCCGACGGCGACGAGATCGGCATGGCGCCCCACCGCCCGCACCTGGTCGGCCGTCCGCACGCCGAAGCCGGCGGCGATGGGCAGCCGCGTTCGCGCCCGGAGCCGCGCCAGCGAAGCGGCGATGACTTCGTCGGCGGGCAGCGCGGCTCCCGTGGTTCCCGCCAGCATGACGTGGTATACGAAGCCGCCGGCGCCGGCCAGCACCCGCTCCAGGCGGTCGTCCGGCGTCGTTGGCGCGGTCATCCTGATGATGGCGATGCCGTGCCGCCGCGCCAGCCGTTCGATGCCGGCGGCATGCTCGGGCGACAAATCCACCACGATCAGGCCATCGACGCCGGCCCAGGCCGCGTCGGCCATGAAGCTGGCCGCTTCATAGCGCATCAATGGGTTCAGGTAGCCCATCAGCACGACTGGCGTGTGGGCGTCTTCCTCGCGGAAGGCGGCGACCAGGTCGAGGGTGCGCCGCAGCGTCTGCCCCGCCTTCAGCGCGCGCGCGTTGGCCCGTTGCAGCACCGGGCCGTCGGCGATCGGGTCGCTGAACGGCATGCCCAACTCGATCACGTCTGCGCCCGCCGCAGGCAGCGCTCGCAGCAAGGCCAGGCAGTCGTCGTAGCAGGGATCGCCGGCCGTGAAGTAGGCCGCCAGGCCCGGCCGGCCGGCGGCGCGCAGGTCCGCCAAGGTTCGTTCAAGCCGGTTCATCGCGCTTCCCCCGTGAATTGCAGCACCGAATCCATATCCTTGTCGCCGCGCCCGCTCAGGCACACCACCAGCGTCTGGTCGCGCGCCATGCGCGGCGCGAGCTTGCGGGCGTAGGCCAGGGCGTGCGCGCTTTCCAGCGCGGGGATGATGCCCTGCCGCCGCGTCAGCCAGACGAATGCGTCGACCGCCTCGGCATCGGTGATCGACTCGTAGATGACGCGCCCGGTATCGTGCAGCAACGCGTGTTCGGGGCCAACGCCCGGATAATCCAGGCCCGCCGAAATCGAGTGGGCATTCCGGATCTGGCCATCCGCATCCTGCAGGAAATAGCTGCGGCAGCCATGCAGGACGCCGGGCGCCCCCTCGCCGATGCTGGCCGCGTGCTCGGCGGTCTCGGTGCCGCGTCCGCCCGCCTCGACCCCGAACAGCCGCACGCCGGCATCGTTCAGGAACGGATGGAAAAAGCCGATGGCGTTGGAGCCCCCGCCGACGCAGGCCACCATCGCGTCCGGCAGCCGCCCCGTCTTCTCGATGATCTGCGCCCGCGTTTCCTCGCCGATCACCTTCTGCAATTCGCGCACAAGCCAGGGATAGGGATGGGGGCCGGCGCCGGTCCCCAGCAGGTAGTAGGTGTCGTCCGGATGGGCGATCCAGTCGCGGATGGCGGCATTCATCGCGTCCTTCAAGGTGGCGCTGCCGTCCCGCACCGGACGCACCTGGGCGCCCAGCATCTTCATGCGCGCCACGTTGGAGGATTGGCGCGCCACGTCGACGGCGCCCATGTAGACCACGCATTCCAGGCCGTACAACGCGCACACCGTGGCCGTGGCGACCCCGTGCTGCCCCGCGCCGGTCTCGGCGATGATGCGGCGCTTGCCCATGCGCCGCGCCAGCAGCGCCTGACCCAGGCAATTGTTGATCTTGTGGGCGCCCGTGTGGTTCAGGTCTTCGCGTTTGAGGAACAGGCGGGCGCCGCCCAGCTCGTCGCTGATCGCCGCGGCATACAGCAGCGGGCTCGGGCGGCCCACGTAGTCCGCCAGCATGGCGCGGTACTCGGCCCAGAACCCGGGTTCCGCCCGGACGGCGCGATAGGTGCGTTCAAGCGCGTCCAGCGCCGGCGCCAGCGTCTCGGGCATGTAGCGGCCGCCGTAGCCGCCGAACTGCCCCGACGCGTCGGGAAACTCTGGATGTAAGGTAAAAGACATGGCTTCAGCCCTTCGGAAACATGGGCACCATGGTATCCAGGGAAATTGGCGGAATAAATCATAGATTTCTTGCGCACCGATGTCAGATTTTCTAATATCGACAGCATGCGTAACCTGCCCCCGATGAACTCGCTGCGTTTTTTCGACAGCGCCGCCCGGCACCTGAACCTGTCGCTGGCGGCGCAGGAATTGGGCGTGTCGCACAGCGCGGTCAGCCAGCAGATCCGGCAGCTCGAAACCTGGCTGGGCCGCAAGCTGTTCGACCGTCACTCGGAGGGCGTGCGGCTTACCGCGGCGGGCCAGGACCTGCACCGCGCCAGCCTGCCGGCCTTCGACATGCTGGAACAACGCCTGGCCGAACTGCTAGGCCGATCGGCGTCGCCAGAGGTGGTGATCGGCGCGCCGGCGAGCCTGTTGTCGAACTGGATCATCCCCAGGCTGGAGCATTTCGAGCGCGACCATCCCGACGTCCAGGTCCGGCTGCAAACCGCCACGGACATTGGCCTGCTGGAGCGGCGCGTGGTCGACGTGCTGATCGTGGCCGACGCGCACCAGTCGCCGGCCATCCAGGCGCTGCCCTTGTTCCGGGAGGCCATCGGCCCGGTCTGCACGCCCGATCTTGCCCGCCGCATCCGCCAGCCCGCCGACGTGGCGGGCGCGCCCCTGCTGCACACCGCCTCGCGCCCCGCCATCTGGGAACACTGGGCGCAGGCCCGCGGCCTGACGCTCGACACGCGCCAACCCAGGCGCCAGTTCGACCAGCTCGGCCACATGCTCGAAGCCGCGGCGGCCGGCCTGGGCATCGGCATGGCGCCCAGGGAACTGGCGCAGGCCGACATCCGCGCGGGCCGGCTGGCCGCGCCCCTCGGGTTCCAGGAAACCGGTGGTCGGTTCAGCCTTTACGCCCGCGCCGATGCCGGGCAGATCGTGGACGACATCAAGCGCTGGCTGACAACGGAAGCGCAATCCAACGCGTCCTGACCGCTGGCCCGCCGCGTCGGACCGATCCGGGATTTGTCTTCGCAGCGAGACGACCGGCGGATGATTGGCTTAGCATTTTCGGAATGATCTATTCCAGATTGGATAAGCCAACCCGCGTCCTGGCGGCCCGTGGCGGGTCACCGCAAGCTGGCCGCGTGCCATCATCAACCCCGTCTCGGCCATCGCGTTGATCCGTCGCACATGTCGCCGTCCACGGCGACACGACAACGGCGCGAATCGCCCCCCGCCATTCCGTCCGCAACAACATGCACGCCGTGCCCGCTGCAGCCGCGGCATGGCCCTGTCGCAACCTTGCATTGGAGAACCTCATGCCCTCGATCCGAAACCAGGCCCTGTCACTACGGGCGCGTACCAACCTGGGCAAATCGGAATCCGCGCAGGGTGTCGCCATGGAACGCCTGTCGTCCGGCCTGCGCATCAACCACGCCGCGGATGACGCCGCCGGCGAATCGATCGCCGGCCATTTCACCGCCCAACTCCGTGGGCAGCACCAGGCGGCGCGCAACGCCAACGACGGCATTTCGCTGGCGCAGACCATCGAAGGCGCGCTGGGTGAAATGGGCCGCAGCCTGCAACGCATCCGCGAATTGGCGGTCCAGTCGCAGAACGGCACCCTCTCGCTCGACGACCTTCAGGCCATCCAGGCCGAGATCGACCAGCACCTGGCTGAAATCGAGCGCATTTCCCACCAGACACGCTTCAACAACCTCGATGTGCTGGCGCAGGATGTCGACATCCCGCTCCAGATCGGCGTCAACGACGGCGACACCATCGACATCAATACCAGGCGGGTCGATACGAAGACCCTGGAACTGGACCGGATCGACGTGGTGCACGATCCGCGCCTGGGCGGCGCGGTGGACAGGACGGTGATCGACACCGAACCCGATCCCGCGCCCACCGCCCCGCCGCCGGCCGTCGCGCCGCCACCCGCGATCGTGCCACCGACCACCACCACCGCCACCTTGAACATGCGGTCAGGCTCCACGACACTCACGATGTTCCAGGCCTTCATGATTCGGTATGACTTCAATGGCGCGACCTACTACAACGCGCAGGTGCATGATTTCCCCACCCCCGGCGCCAACGTCAATTACCGGGTAACGCCCCTGCCCGCCGCCACAGGGGGCGTTCTCGATATCGACGTCACGACCTTGCCCGTGCTGGACGTGACGACACTGAGCGCGGCAGAGGTTGCGGCCATCGCGGTGGGCACTGCCTCCCTGCCAGGCGGCACGATCACTGTCCCCGCCACGCCGCCGGTCACCCCGCCCGTCGCCCCGCCCGTGGCGCCCACGCCGCCGGCCCCGGCTCCCGCCGCCCCGCTCCCCGCCGACGGCGTCAAGAAAGACACGCCCATCAGGCTGTTCGACTTTCTCCAGAGCCTCGCGCCGGTGCCCACGGCCCGCGATGGCCGGCCCCTGTTCGACCAGGACAGCAAGGTGCATTACCTGACCGACGCCAGCGGCAACGCCAACGGCGAATACGTCGTCAGCGGCAGCGACGGCAATTTCTACGACATCAGCATTTCGTCCACCGGCGAGGTGTCATTCAAGCCGAAAGACGCGCCGCCCACCGTCAACCTCAAGGTCGCGCCCATGAAGCGGGTGAGCAACGCCCTGGGCCAGGTGGACAGCCTGCGCGGCGAACTGGGCGCGATGCAGAACCGCCTGGGTTCGGTCATCACCAACCTCAACCACACCGCCGGCATCCTCAGCCAGGCCCGCAGCCGCATCGAGGACGCGGACTACGCGGTGGAGACCTCCAACCTGACCCGCCAGCAGATCCTGCAGCAGGCCAGCAAGGTGGCGTTGACCCAGGCCAACCAGCTGGCGCAGAACGTGTTGGCGTTGTTGAAGGAAGATTGACGCGCCGTCGGCAACGACCAGCGCGCGTGCAGCACTAGGGTGAGGGACTTCGGCGCCTCACAACCAGTTCTTGCGCTTTGAAAGCTGTCCGACCCCCGGATTGAATTGATTGCACGGATCCAGGGCCCGATAGAAATTTCGGAGCTCCGGGCCGGCGCGATACAGATGTCCAACGTTGTGTTCGGCGGGATATTGCGCGCCACGGGCGTCCAGCAGCTTCCACATACGGTGTTCCAGTTCCAGGCAGTCCACGCCCTTTCTCGCGATGTAGTCCTGGTGGAAGACATGGCAGAGAAAGTGCCCGTAATAGAGCTTGGCCACCATGGCGGTCTCCATTTCCGCGGGAAGGACTTCCAGCCAGTCCCGGTCATTGCGCTTCAAGGCAATATCGAGCGCGACGATGTCCTGCACCGCGTCCGGATGCATGGCGCGGTAGCGGACGGCGGCCCCCGCCGCCGCGAATCGCAGCAGGAAAGCCGAAGCGCCCTCTTGCGGGGTGCACAGGAAATACGCGCCGCTGGCCTTCTTGAAATAGGAATCCAGGAAAACCTGAAGCGGCTCCTTCAACTTTCTCGACACCTTGATCATCAGATAGTGCTCATACCGGGCGCGAAAGTCGCGCAGGCGGGCGGGCAGGTGATCGCCACAGCGTCCGCTGAAGAACTGCAATAGCCGGTCGCTCATGTTCCTGGGAAGGAACGAGAATCTCGCGCAGAAATTGTCCACGCGTGCCTTCAATGCGAAAAAGGTCGGAAGCCTTGCGGTGCCCAGCCTGCGGATGGCCAGGAAGGTGTCCTTGCCGTAGACGTCGGCGATATCGAACGCGTCCCTGTGCATGTATTCCCCTGCAATGGGCAATGCCGGCAGGGCCGTCAAAAGGTATCGTCGAATATCCGTCAGTTCCGAGGGATCGTTCGTCCCGATATAGAAAACGTCGGTCTGTGTCTCCGCCGGAAACGTGTCCAGGCGCACGGCAAAGAGAATCAGTTTTCCGGCGCTCCCTGAAGCCTCGTACAACCGTTTCGGGTCCGCGTTGAATCGCGCCGGCGAGTCCGCGTCGACGTCGCGCACGTGCCGTGCATAATCCTGGTCGGACCCTCGCCCACCGTCGCGGATGTCATCGGGACGATAGGTCCCGTCGTCCAGACGCCGCAGGATCTCCTCCGGGGTTTCGCCCAACGAGATGCCCAAGTGGTTGACCAGGGATAGCTTGCCGTCCTGCCCCAATTGCGCGAACACGGCCATTTCGGTAAAGGCGGGACCTCGCTGAACCAACGATCCACCGGAATTATTGCAAATCCCGCCGAACACCGAAGCGCCAATGCATGAGGACCCGATGACCGAGTGTGGTTCGCGTCCCAGCGGTTTGAGCGCCTTCTCCAGCTGATCCAAGGTTGCGCCGGGAAAGCAGATCACCTGGCGCCCATCGCGGATCAGCTGTATTTTCTTCATGCGCAACGTGCTGATGATCACGATCTCCCGATCGTAGTCATTGCCATCCGGGGTGGAACCCCCGGTCAACCCGGTATTGGCCGCCTGCATGATCACGATCTTGTCATGCGCCACGCAAGCCTGGACCAGGCGCCATTGCTCCAGCAGGCTACCCGGGCGCGCGACCGCGATCGCCGATCCGAAGCCGAAGCGGAACCCTGTCCGAAACCGTTGCGTATGCTGCGGGTCGGTCAAGACATGGGCGGTGCCTACAATGCCACGCAATTCGTCAAGCAGGCGCTGGTTATCGGGATTCATGCAGGTCCTTGGTAAGAAACTGTGGGAACGGGAAATCATGGCCATCGCGCCATCGGTGACGACGCAAGGGGCACGCGCGGTCATTCACTGATCATCCCGGCCTTGTCGCGCACCGTTTGGTAGCGAGAGCGCTCTTGCGCCAGGAACTGAACAAATGCGTCCTGCTCCAGCACGACGGCACGCCAGCCGGCTTCCTGCAATCGTTGACGGACCGCTTCGTCCTGGACCGCGCTTTCGAATGCGGCGCTCATTTTCCTTCCGATCCCGGGAGGCAATTGAGCGGGGCCGAAGAGCCCGAGCCAGTTGGTGAATTGGTAGCCAGCCATCGACGGCAGCTCCGAGATGGCGGGCACGTCAGCGAACAGCGGCGAACGATTCGCGGATGTAACCGCCAGCAGGGTCAGTTTGCCGGTCTTGATGTGCGCTACCAGCGGGGGCAAGCCCGTGATGACGAAGTCGATCTGGCCTCCGAGAACGTCGTTGACCGCTGGCGCGGCGCCCTTGTACGGCACGTGTTGCCAATTCACGCCGGCAATCGATTGCATCGCGGCGCCGGCGAAATGCATCGTACTGCCACTGCCCGGCGTGCCATAGTTGAATTTGACACCTTGCTTTTGTGAACTGGCAACCAATTCACCTAGCGACTTCGGACCGCGCTCGGGATGCGCCACGATTCCCAAAGGCGTGTCGCCCACGAACGCGATTGGCGTCAAGTCCTTTTCCGGATCATAGGGCAAGGGCTTTCCGGCGATGGGGGTAACCAGGACTTCCGCCGGCGACGACAGCAGAAACGTGTAGCCGTCTGGCTCGGCACGCACAACGGCCTGGGCGCCGATCGCGCCCGAAGCGCCCGCGCGGTTTTCCACGACGACCTGCCGTCCCAGGATCCTGGAAATGGCGGCACCATAGATGCGGGCGGCGGTATCGACCCCTCCGCCGGCGGGATACGGCACGATCAAAGTGACGGGACGTTGCGGCCAGGGATTGGCCTGGGCGCCCGCGCCGAAAAGCGCAAAACAGGAAACGAGAATGGCAGTTCGAAGCATGATGTCTCCAAGTCAGGCCGTCACGGGCCTGCGTCACAGGAAGGCGCGGGCTGACGAGACCAGCAAGGCCGCGCCGGATAGCGTCAACAACATCAGGACGACGCGGCGGAACGTTTCGTCGCACAAGCGGGCGTACAGGCGCGCGCCCAGCCAGGTCGACACCATGACGACGGGCAGCAACGCCCCGAACCAGGGCAGCATGGCCGCCGACACGGTCGACGACACGACATAGCACGTCATCGTGAACGACAGGATCAGCAGGTTGAATCCCTGGATCAGATTGCGCTGCACGTCGCGGGGATAGTGGCGCAGGGTGCACCACAAAGCGGGCGCGAGTCCCGTGAGGCCCGCCAGGCTGCCCAGTATCCCGCCGCACAGGCCGGCGATGCCCTCTCCCAGGCAACCACGGCTGTCCAGCTCGATCTTGCGGCGCGACAGCAGCATGAACGAACACCAGGCGACCAGCACGATTCCCAGCAGCAGCTTGAAAACGGCGGGATCCAGCAGGGGCAGCAAGGCAAGGCCGATCGGCACGCCCAGCGCCCCGCCCGCCAGGAACGGCAACAATAGTTTCCAAGGGAACGCCTGGCGCACCGATAAGGCGCCGGTCACCTGGCCGACGAGCGCGCCGAACACCGTCAACACCGCGGCCAGGCTGGGCTCCAGCACCCAGGCCCAGATCGCCATCGACACCATGCTGAAAGCGAAACCCGACAAGCCCTGTACGAAGCCCGCGACGGCCGCGCCGCCCAGGGTGAACCACAACATCGGCCCGAAGAGCATATGCTGTCCCAAATGGAATCGAAGGAAGATAAGGCCAGGACCTGTTCAGGCTGAAAGAAGCCTCGCACAAGCCCTGATGCCCGCCGTGGTGCCCGCGCGAGGCGCGGCCGCCGTGCCGCCTCAGTCGAACGCCAAGGCCGAACCGGGCACCGGCGTGAAGCCGAGATCGCCACGGGCGATCACCGCTTCGCGGCCGCCGTTCTCGCGCAGCAGCGCCTGCTGGCGCGCCTTGGCCTGACGGTCGACGGCCTGCGGATCGCAGATCAGGTACAGCTGCTGGCGGCAGGCTTGCAGGGCATCGGCGTGGCGCGGGTCGGCGGCCAGGTCCTGGAGCTCTTCGGGGTCGGCTTCCAGGTCGAACAACTGCGCGGGATAGCCGGCGTATTCGATGTACTTGTACTTGCCGTGGCGGATCATGAAGGCGCCGGTGGTCGAGCCCATGCCGTGGTATTCCACCAGCACGTTGCGCCGCGGCGTCTCGCCACGGGCGATGTCGAACAGCGAATGGCCGGGATAGCCTTCGCGCAAGGCCGGCTCGGTGTTGCCGACGGCGTCCAGCACCGTGGGATAGGCGTCGATATGCGTGACGGGCACGTCGACCACCCGCCCGCGCGGAATGTCGTCGCCGGCCATGATCAGCGGCACGCCCGCGGTTTCCTCGAACATGGTCGACTTGCCCCACAGGCCGCGCGCGCCCAGGTTGTCGCCATGGTCGGAGGTGTACATCACGCGGGTGTCATCGGCCAGGCCGGCGTCTTCCAGCGCGTTGAGGATCTTGCCGATGTTCTCGTCCAGGAACGAGCACAGGCCGTAGTAGCCGGCGACGGCGCGCTTGACCGCGTCGCCCTCGAAATAGTCGTCGTAGTTGAAGCTGTTGCGGTAGTCCACCAGATAGGGGTGGTCCGGCCGCTCGCGCCTGTCGTACAGCTTGGGCAGCGGCAGGTTATGGTTGAAGTAGCGGTAGTAGTGTTCCGGCGGCGCGGTCAGGGGGAAATGCGGCGCCACCAGCGAGACGAACAGCACCCAGGGCTTGTCCGATTCGCGCCGGGCCGCCTCGCGCAGCCAGATCTGGGCGCGGGCCGTGATCTCACGGTCGTAGAAGGTGTATGAGCTTTCGCCGGGCCCCGCGAAATGGGCCATCTTGTAGGCGCCCTTGCGCACCGGCAGTTCGCTGCGGACCAGCCCCATCAGGTCGCCCTTGCCCTCGATGATGTGCATGGGAATGATCTCTTCCGAGAACCCGTGGTCCTCGCCGGGCTGGCGGAAATGGAGCTTGCCAATGGAAACCACGTCGTGATCGCGTTCGCGCAAGCGATGATGCCAGCTGGGCACCGCGCCATCGTAGGCGTCGGCGTTGTCCCAGTAGCCGATCTGATGAATGTACTTGCCCACCGCGAACGAGGCCCGGGCGGGAATGCACACCGGGCTGGCGCAATAGGCCGAGCGGAACAGCGTGCCGCGCGCGGCCAGGGCATCGAGGTTCGGGGTCTGGACGATCTCGCTGCCATAGCAGCCCAGGGCCTTGGGCGAGTGTTCGTCGGACATGATGATCAACAGGTTCTTCGGTTTCACGGTCATGGCTCTACTAGGTTGAATGGCTGATGTCAGCCGCTTGATAAATTCGAATGCGGGAACGCCAGATCCCGCGTGGTCGGGCCCAGGAAGAATTCCTGGTAGTACACACATTGCCCGCGCCCGGAACGCGCCACGGCCTGCATGTAGATGCCGCGGTAGGGATGCGTCACGCCGATGCGCTCGCACGATTCGGCATCGAAATCGGCCAGCCTCGTCAGATGGGTGATGTTGGTGATCGGCAGCTTGAATTGCTGCATGATCACCTTCTTGAAGTTGGCGCCGTTGAGCTTGTCCATGGGCATGTCCCACAGGCGCTTGAGCAATTGCCGGTCGGCATAGAACCGGCTGGAGACGCGGAACTCGTCGTTGATGATGATGATGCGGTCCAGCCGCATGACATTGGCGTCGCCTCCCAGATACTGGTTCCAGGGGCCCGCGCCGGTCACGGGGGTGCGCAGGATGGCCTGCGAGAAGATCGGCAGCACCGATCCGTCGTCGTCCAGGAAGCGGCAATGCCAGGGATCTTCGAGCCGGCGCGGCGCCTCGGCGATGAAGCTGCCCAGGCCGTGCATGCGCACCACCAGGCCCTGCTCGACCAGGTCGCGCAGCGCGCGTTGCACCGTGCCCAGGCTGAACGGCGTGAGCTGCGCCAGTTCCTCCTCGGCCGGCAACTGGTCGCCCGGCTGCCAGATGCCGCGCCGGATCGCGTCGATCAGCACCTCGACCAGCCGCTGGTACTTGGGCCGGCGGGTCGGATCGGGTGCGTGCAACGTCTCGAAAACTTCCAGACGACGTTCCAAGGTACTCATGAGATTTTCTCCCTGTCTTCCATAATCATGTCGGCGCCTTTCTCGCCGATCACGATGCTACCAGCGTTGGTATTGCCGGAAAGCAGCAGGGGCATGATCGAGGCATCGACCACGCGCAGGCGGTCGACGCCGCGGACCCGCAGCCGGTTGTCGACCACCGAAGCGGTGTCGGGGCCCATGCGGCAGGTGCCCACCGGGTGGAAGATGGTGGTGGCGTAGCCCCGGATGAAACGCAGCACTTCATCGTCGGACTCGACGTTGAACCCCGGCCGGTATTCATCGGCGACGTACGGCGCCAGCGACCGGGTGCGAACCAGCTGGCGCGCCATTCTCACTCCCTCGATCATGGTGCGGCGGTCGAACTCGGTGTCCAGGTAGTTGAACCGCGCGCGTGGCGCGGCCAGCGGGTCCGGCGAGGCCAGGTCGAGCCGGCCCCGGCTGGTCGGACGCAACTGGCAGACCGACAAGGTGAAACCGGGGAAATCATGCGGCTTGCCTGCAGTCATGTCGGCGCTGATGGTGCCGAAATGAAATTGCACGTTGGGCGTCTGCTCGCTGTCGTTGGTGCGCGCGAACATGCCGCCCAGCTGGATGCCGGCCGCCACCGGCCCGGCGCGGCGCAGGATCCACTGCAGGCCGATGCGGGCCGTCCCCCACCAGGTGCGCAGGGCGTCGTTGGTGGTGATCGGCCGGGTGCAGCGGTACATGAGCCGCGATTGCAGGTGATCCTGCAGGTTGTGGCCAACCTCGGGCAGATGGTGCGCCGGCGCGATGCCCAGCGCCCGCAGCGCATCGGCATCGCCGATGCCCGACAGCATCAGCAGCTGCGGTGACTGGATCGCGCCGGCGCTCAGCACCACCTCGCAACGCGCCCGGGCCTGGCAGGCGCGGCCGCCGCGCAGGTAGGACACGCCCACGGCGCGGCGCCCCTCCAGGATCACGCCGGTGGCGTGCGCGTCGGACTCGACGCACAGATTGGCGCCGGCGATGCCCGACCTCAGGTAGGCCTTGGCGGCCGAACAGCGCAGGCCATTGCGCGTCGTCAGCTGGAAGTAGCCGGCGCCCTCCTGGCGCGCGCCGTTGAAATCATCGGTGCGCGGCACGCCCAGCTCGTTGGCGCCACCGATAATGGCCTCTATCAGCGGATGACGGCCACGGATATCCGAGACCGCCAGCGGGCCGTCGCCGCCGTGGCATGCGTCCGCGCCGCGTTCGTTGGCCTCGGAGCGCTTGAAATAGGGCAGGACATCGTCCCAGCCCCAGCCGACATTGCCAGCCGCCCGCCAGCGCTCGAAGTCCTCCTTCTGGCCTCGGATATAGACCAGGCCATTGATCGAACTGGAGCCGCCCAAGGTACGGCCTCGCGGAATATAGATCTTGCGATTGTCCAGATTGGGCTCGGGCTCGGATTCGAACTGCCAGTTCAGCTGCGGGTTGAACATCGTCTTGCCATAACCGATGGGGATGTGGATCCACATGTTCCGGTCCCGCGGGCCGGCCTCCAGCAGCAGCACGGTCGTCCTGCGATCCTGCGCCAGCCTGGCGGCCACGGCGCATCCGGCCGATCCGGCGCCCACGACGATGTAGTCAAACTCCCTGGTCTCCACGTTCCCTTCCCCTCAGATGTCCAGCACCACGGCGCCCTCGCGGACGCGCGCGCAACAGATCAGTACGCTGTCGGCGCGTTCTTCGTCGCTCAACAGGTAGTCGTTGTGTTCGATCAGGCCCGACAGGTAGTTCAGCCGGCATTCGCCGCATAGCCCCGCCTCGCAGGATGAATTGCAGGCCACGCCGGCGCCGCGCAGGGCCTGCAGGATGGTCTGCCCCGGCGCCACCGGCACCGACCGGTCGCTGCGGCGCAGCGTCAGGCTGGCCGGCAGGCCGTCCGCCGGCGGCGTTGGCGGCGGCGCCAGGTCGGCGCCGAAATGCTCCGAATGCACCGCCTCGGCCGGCCAATGGGCGCAGGCGGCCTGCACCGCCCGCATGAAGCCGGGCGGGCCGCAGAAATACAGTTGGCCATCTTCTGGCCGCTGCGCCAGCAACTGGCCGAGATCCAGCCCGTTGGCGGGGTTGCCGCCATCGTGGTGCAGGAAGACGCGGCCGCGCCACTTCTCACCGGCCAGATAGCGGGCGAAGGCGGTGCGCTCGGGCGACTGCGTGCAGTAGTGCAGCGTGTACGGCCGGCCCAGCGCGTGCAGCCGTTCGGCCATCGCCAGCAGCGGCGTGATGCCGATGCCGCCGGCCAGCAGCAGGCAATGGCCGGCGTCCTCCCGCAGCGGGAAGTAGTTGTGCACGCCCGCCACCTCCAGCAGGTCGCCGGGCCGCACCTGTTCGTGCATGGCGCGCGAACCGCCGCGGCTGTCCGGCACGCGCAGCACGGCGATGCAATAGCGATCAGTGCTGCCCGGCGCATTGCACAGGGAATAGCGGCGGCTGGCGCCGCCTGGAGTACGGATATCCAGGTGCGCGCCGGCCTCGAAGGCGGGCAGCGGCGCGCCGTCCGGATCGACCAGGTCGAAGGCGTAGATGCCTTGCGCCTCGTACCGGATCGCACTGACTCGCAACTTCAGCATGGCTCTCTCCGCATCCCTCAGCCGGCGGTGGCCGCCTGGTTCGCGCGGTCGAGGCCGTCGAGCCGGGCGCGCACGTGCGCATCGCGCTGGTCCGCCGGCAGCGCGTCGGCCGACCGCATGATCTCCAGCACCTGCTTGCCGGCGGCGGCCAGCTGCTTGCGATCGGCCTGCTTGTCGGCCAGTTCGGGAATGTCCAGCACCGAATCCTGGGCATAGATCGGCAGCGTCCGGCCCTGCTCCTGCAATTGCTGGTAGAGCGCGTAGGGCGCGGTCTTGTCCTGCACGGCATTGCGCAGCAGCTTGCGGCACATGTACACGCCCACGTCGGAGACGCCGGGATGCTCGGCGCCATGCGCGGCGATGCGGCCCTGGCTGACAATGGCCTCCCAGTCGCCCGGCGCGCGCTGCCCCTCGTCGTAGCTGCGGTTGCCTGTCTGCCCTTCCAGGAAGTCGATCTTGTCGACGCCGCAGTCGGCTTCGTTGCCCAGGCCGTCCGGGTCGACGGTGCTGTTGAAGTGGCGGTAGCCGAAGATGATCATGTTCTCGTCGTCGACGGGCACGCTCCAGCGGGTGCAGCCGGCGGTGCCATGGCGTTCGCGCGCGGCGGTCGGCAGCAGCGAGCCGATCTGCAGGTAGTTGGGGAACACCATTTCGGTGATGCGCACCCAGATCTTGTCGCCGGGCAGGCGGCGCGAGGCGATGAACACGCAGCCATTGCCGTCGCGCGTGGCTTCCCATTGCATGACCGGCATGTCGCCGAAGCCTTCCAGCGACACGCCGGCCGAGGTCGCCGCATCCACGCCCTCGACCACCATGTGGTTGTGCAGCACGGCGGTATGCATGTGGTCCATGATGTTCTCGTAGACCTGCAGCCAGTTGCACGGGTAGATATTCGAGAACGGCACCAGCCGGGTGTCGGCGGGCAGGCTGTAGGTATCGAACTCCGGGAACGGCGGCGCCTGGCCCGGGCCCATGTAGGCAAAGACCAGTCCATCGCGCTCGAACGCGGGATAGGCGCCCTGACACACCGTTTCCTTCAGGCGCGTGGCGTCGGGTTCGCAGGGCGCGTCCAGCAAGGTGCCATCCACGCCGTAATGCCACCCGTGATAACAGCAGCGGATGCCATGCTCGGCGATGATGCCGAATTCCAGCGAGGCGCCACGGTGCGCGCACTGGCGGTGCATGACGCCAACGTCGCCGCTCTTGTCGCGAAACGCCACCAGGTCCTCGCCCATGATGCGGATGGCCTTGGGCACGTCCGTCAGTTCCTGCGACAGGCACACCGGCTGCCAATGGCGGCGCATGTATTCGCCCATCGGCGTGCCGGGATTGCTGCTGGTCAGTTCCAGGTCCGGGCCGGGCCGGTTGCGTTGCTGGTAGCCGGAGAACCGCAACGGATGCTCGTTGCGGGTCGGGGGCACGGAACTCGTGGCTTGTGTCATGTCTTGTCTCCTGATGATGGGAATGGATCAAACACGCAGATTCGATTGGCTGACGAAGCGGATCTGCTGGTATGCGTCCAGGCCTTCCGGCCCGCCTTCGTAGCCCAGTCCGCTGTCCTTGACGCCGCCGACCGGCGCGTCCGCCAGCGAGGGCGTGAAGTTGTTGATGCCGATCCAGGCGGCATCGATGCCCTCGGCAAAGGTGGCGGCGCGCTGCAGGTCGTTGGTGAACGCATAGGCCGCCAGGCCATACTCGACGGCATTGGCCCGGGCGATGGCGTCGTCGAGGGTGCCGAACGGCAGGATCGGCGCCACCGGGCAGAACGGTTCGTCGTGCAGGATGCGGGCCGTGGCCGGTACGTCGGTCAACACGGTCGGCGGGAAGAAGTAGCCCTCGCCCGCCAGGCGGGTCCCGCCCAGCCTGACGTTGGCGCCACGCCGCTGCGCGTCCTCGACCAGGCCGGCCGCGGCGGCCAGGCGCCGCTCGTTGTTCAGCGGCCCCATCCGCACGCCGGCGGCCAATCCGTCGCCCACTTCGAGCTGGCCGGCGTATTCCACGAAGTGCGCGACGAAAGCCTCGTAGAGACTGTCCTGCACGAAGAAGCGGCTGGGCGACAGGCACACCTGGCCGCTGTTGCGGAACTTGAATGCGACGCATGCCTGCGCGACGCGGGCTACGTCGACGTCGTCACAGACGATCACCGGCGCATGGCCGCCCAGTTCCATCGTGCACGGCTTGAGATGGCGCGCGGCCAGCATGGCCAGCAGCCGCCCCACCGGCACCGAGCCCGTGAAGGAGACCTTGCGGATGATCGGCGAGGCGATCAGGCGCTCGGAAATCTGCGCCGGCTTGCCATACAGCAGGCTGATCGCGCCGGACGGCACGCCCGCATCCAGGAACGCCCGCAGCAGCAGCATGCCGATGGCGGGGGTTTCCTCGGGCGCCTTGAGCACCACCGTGCAACCGGCCGCCAGCGCCGCCGCCACCTTGCGGGCGGCCAGGAACGCCGGGAAATTCCACGGCACGAAAGCCGCCACCGGCCCGATCGGACGCTTGACCGTGGTCTGCGTCAACAGCGGCGAGCGCGGCGGCAATTGCCGGCCGTAAGCGCGCTTGCATTCCTCCGCGCAGTAGATGATGCCCTCGATCACCCGGCTCAGCTCGCCGTCCGAATCGGCCAGCGGCTTGCCGTTCTCCAGCGTCAGAACGACAGCCATCTCGCCGCGCCGCTGGTCGATCAGCTGCGCGGCGCGCATCAGGATCGCCGCCCGCTCCCAGGCGCTGGTGCGCGACCAGGTGGCGAACGCGCTGTCGGCGTGGCGCAGCGCGTCGTCGATGTCCTCGTCCGTGGCCACCGGCAGCCTGCCCAACTCGGCGCCGTTGGCGGGATTGCGCACCGCCAGCGTGTCGCGCCCCTGCGCGCCGCGCCACTGTCCGCCCACGTACAGGGCGAGCGCCTGGGGATAGGCCGCCGCATCCAGGCTCGCGGCCGCCGCGGCCCGCTCTTGTTTCGTTTCCTTCATGGCTTATGACTCATCGTGGTTCTGGAAAAGGGAAGAAGATCCGTCAGGACAGCCGCTGCGCGCCGCCCGGCATGGTTCCTGCGACCGCGCCCGACGCGGCGATCATGCGGGCCTGCATGCGTCGGCGGCTGGCCTGCGGATTGATGAACAGCACGCCGACGAGACTCACGCCGATCGCCAGCACCGCGGACACCAGGAAGCCCTGCTCATAGCCAGCCGCGATGGTGTTGCCGCTGCCGATGAAACGGCCCATCAAGGCCGGCGCCACCAGGCCGCCCGTGGTCGCCAGCGCGCTGCTGATCGACATCGCGGCCGAGCGCTGCGAATCGAAGGAGATCTCGGCGACGATTGCCGAGCTCAGCACGAATGTCAGTTGCGGCAGATTGCAGCCCAGCGCCAGCAACAGCACGCGCAGCGTGGGGTGTTCGGCCACGTACAGCGACAGCAGGATGCAGGCCCCGCCCAGCAACACGAATGCACAGCTGAGCCAGCCGCGGGCGTAGATCGAAGCGACGCCGCGCTTGAGCATGCGCTGCGACAGCCACGACCCGACCAGCACCAGCGGAATGTTGATGCCGGTGAAAATCATGAACATCCAGCCGGTTTCCTGCGTGGAGTAACCCAGCGCCTTGCTCATGTAGGCCGGGATCCAGGTGAACATCACCGAGAAGATCCAATACGTGGTCCAGTACAACAGCATGTTGGCCAGGAAGGTGCGATCCGTCAGCAGCACCCAGTAAGGCACGCGCGCCTGCGATGCGTCGGCGCTGGCGCCGGCGTTGCGGACCTGCCCGTCGCCGCCGAACAGCAGCCACAGCACCATCCAGACAATGCTCAGGACGCCCAGCAGCAGGAACGCCGCGTGCCAGCTGTGGTTGAGCATGATGTAGGTGAGCACCGGCCCGGAGATCAGCAGGCCGACCGTCACGCCCTGGAAAATCACCGACGACGGCACGTTGCGCTGGTCGTCCGTGAACCAGGTGTAACAGGAGTGCAGCGCCAGCGGATACGCCGGCCCCTCGCCGATGCCCAGCAGAATCCGCGAGAAATACAGCAGCGGCACCGAGGCGAAGAAGGCCAGCGGCATTTGCGACACGCCCCAGATGCCGGCCAGCACCACCAGCACGACCTTGGACGACACCCGGTTGGCGAGGAAACCGAAGCCGATCGCCGAGACCGAGAAGAACAGGAAAAAGCTGCTGGCGATCATGCCGAACTGCGCCGGCTCGATGCTCAGTTCCTGCATCAGCGGCACGGCCACGATGCCAAGAATCGCCTTGTCCATGAAATTGATGACCATGAACAAGGCCAGAAGCACTGTCACGACCCACCCTCGTACATTCACCTTCCCTGGTGCTGCAGTTGCCATGTCTCGCCCCTTGTTTTGCGTTTCGGCGCGTTGACTCCGTGCCGTGTCAAAACTATAGTCCTATATAGTTCTTAAGTTCAATGCCCGGCCGTGTCGGGACTTACCCTAAGACCCTTGCGCTTCACCTGAAAAAATGAAATCCCCTCTGTGGCGTCACCGCGGCAGCGAACCCGACTACCGCTATTCCCTGGCCAACGAACGCACCTTCCTGGCGTGGATCCGCTCGGCGCTGGCCTTGCTGGCGGCCGGCCTGCTGCTCGATCAACCCGGCATGGCCGGCAGTCCGGCCGTGCGCACCGGACTCGCGCTCGGTCTGTGCGTGCTGGCGGTGCTGGCCAGCGCCAGCGCCTACCGGCGCTGGCGCGGCAACGAAATCGCCATGCGCCATGCGGCGGCGCTGCCGCACAGCCCGGCCCTGGCGCTGCTGTGCCTGGCCATGCTTGCCATCGGCGCGGGCGTGTGCTGGCTGCTGCTCAGCCACGCTTGATCCCCCCCTGTGAACCCGGCCAGCTGTGCGCCAACCATGACCTATCCCCGCGATCCGGGCCTGCAACCCGAGCGAACCCTGCTGGCCTGGCGGCGCACCTGCCTGGGCCTGCTGCTGAACAGTTTCCTGCTGATGCGCGGCGGAGCCTTGCACGGGGAACCCGCCGCGATCGGCGTCGGGCTGCTCGTCATGGCGCTGGCCGGCTGGCTGTATGCCCGCGTTCGCGCGCGCCTGTCCACCTCGCTTGGCGCGCGCGCCAGCGCGCCGGACCCGCGCGTCGTCATGGCGGCCACCTGCGCGGCCCTGTTGCTGTGCCTGGCGGGCGCCTGGCACGGCGTGCGCCTTTTCCACGCGGCGATGTCCTGAACCCTCGTGGCGACGCTGCCCCCTATCCTCCCGCGCTACACCTTTGGGGCGCTTTTCATCCGGGGCGGTCACACGCCGGTGACGCAAGCGGGCCTAATGCGCATCCGCCACTGAAGCCAGGGGCCTGACTGGCGGTTGCTCGTGCTGCAATGCCTGCCACAGATCGTAGTTCGCCTGCATCGCGACCCACGCCTGCGCGGTGCCCGCTCCCGCCTGCTCCAATCGGACGGCGAGGTCCGGACTGATACCCGCCTTGCCGTTGAGTACCCGCGACAGCGCCACCCGCGACATCGCCAGGCGATCAGCAGCGTCTGTCACCGACAGGCCCAAGGGGGCAATAACGTCTTCCCGCAACACTTCGCCCGGATGCGGAGGGTTATGCATCATGATGATTCCTAATGGTAGTCGCGATAATCGACCAGCTCGACACCCGCCTCGGTAAAGCGGAATGTCACGCGCCAATTGCCGTTGACCCAGACTGACCATTGGTTCGCGAGTTCGCCTTTCAACGAGTGCAGCTTATAGCCGGGCATACTCATATCCTGAGGCCTGGCAGCCACATCCAGAACGGCCAGGATCCGCCTAAGCTTGCCGGCATGTGAAGCTTGGATGCCTCGCGTCGAACCGGTGCGATAGAAGACCTCAAGGCCTTTGTGGCGAAATCCAATGATCATTCGTGAACGTATCCCGTAACGATACACGATGCGGGAATTGAAGGGGTGAAATTGTGTTCACCCCACGGCATCCCAATCGGCATCGCGTCTGCAAGGACTCATCCTGTGCGCCGAACATTGGACCGTCAACAATGACACGTCGTTTATCAGTTTGAGTCCAAGTCAGTCACCAGATACGCCTGCCCGCCCGGCTTCAGGTAGGGTTGCAGTGCCTTGAACGGCACGCTGCCGTGGGTACCCAGGCAGGCGCCCGAAGCGTGTCCCACGCCGGACACCGACAGGCTCAATGCCCCCGGCGAGGTGGCGCCCAGGGCCAGGTATTGCGGCCAGAGGTCGGCGCAATCTTCCACGTTGGGATGCTGCTCTGCGCGGTCCTCGGGCGGGCCGGCCTTGACCACCTGTTCCACCAGCCCCAGCAGCGCCGCGCTGGGCTCGCGGCCGAAGCTGCGCTTGCCCGGCGCGTAGGCGTCGAAGACGCGGTTCCAATCGAGGTATTCGCCGCGCAGCAAGTCGAAGGTGTATGGCTCGAAATGGTTGGCGGGATGCGCCCCGCCGCAATCCAGGCTGCCCGCTTCGGTCACGGTCAGCAGCGCGCGCGACAGCCAGGTGACGTTGATGTTTTCTTCGTCGAACCCGCCCAACGTGCCCGCGCCGGGACTCGTGCTGGTGTAGGCAGAGGCCATGCATTCCAGCGCGCCCAGGCTCTTGCGCCAGTGGCGTTGTTCCAGCAGGTCATTGACGCGCCGCATGACCTGCGGATCGGGATGACGGCTGAGCCGTGGATAGGCAAACCCGGTGCGCGGATCTTGCCACATGCGGTAGGCCACCGCGCCCGTGCCGACGTCCTTGCCCACCGGCTTGGCGTGGCCGGCCAGCTTCAGTGTTTCATAGGGCGCGCGGGCAGCGTCGATGCCCGCCTTGAGGTCGATGTCGCCCACGTCGGCCTGCGTGGCGCGCGCCTTGGCGCGGTCGCGTTCGAGTTGCGCGGTGTCGTAGCCGGCCACGCGCTGCAGGTCGAAGCGGCGTTGCTTGCCGGTGCGGGTGTCGGTCCACTGCCCGCGATAGCCCTTCTCGTCACGCGTGCCTTGCCAGCTGGCGGCGCGGTCGGGCGCGTCGATCGCGGCCGTGTCCGAAGCCGGAGGCCGCGCCGGGTGCGGCTTGGGCTCGTACAGGACGTCGCCCGTGCCGCGCAGGGGAATGTCGACGCCGCTCTTCGGGTAGAAATAGCGCCCGCTCACGACCCCGTTGGCGCCGGCCGCGTCATCCAGTTCCAGCACCACCTCGCCGGCCCCTTGCAGCGTGCCCTTGTAGACGGTGCGCTGGGCGGCGTCGGCCTGCGTCCCCGGCAGGGCCAGCAGGGCCAGCGCCAGGGCGCCAAGGGAAGGGAGATGAGGACGGAAGATGGACGATGGCATGGGGCGGGCACGGCCGGAAATTGAGGTGGGCCCACTATACCCGAGCCATCTCTGTGCCTTCCGGCTGCGTCCGACGGACAACACGCGACCGCGCGCCGCCGAGCCAGCAATCGGACCGAGGAGGCCGGCGCTTACGCGCGCTTGAGCGCCGCCAGCACCCCGGTCAGATCCAGCGCGCCGGCGCTGGCGGAGCGTTTCATGGATTCGAGCCCGCGAGCCACCCAACTGGCCACCGCCGCATTCGCCTCCGCGTCGGCCACTGCCATCGCGTCGTGGCGCGGGACCTGGATGGCAAGCGCAAGGGCCGCCTTCTTGCCCGAGTACTTCGCCACGGCGCTGAACCCCGACTCGGCGTAATCGCTGATGCTGCCGCCCACGAATAGCTCGATATCCAGCGTGGCGGCGCCAGGCACCACGACCGGCGCCAACGCGGCTTTCAACCTGGGCCGGTACGCGACGACGGCGGGCAGGAACCGCGAGCCGGCCTCCGGCCCTCCCATTCTTGCGCCGAGTGCGACGTCCATGAAAACTCCTTTTTCGGGCAGGCCGGTATTGTACTGACGGGCCTCATTGGCGCGGCGCTGGCCGCGCCGCGCGTCACTTGTTTCGCTTGACCATATCCAGGATGGTCTTGCGGAGTTCGTCGCACGCCTGCGCCTCGGAAATTTCACCGGCGACGGCCGCGGTCGACAGCGCGTCGGCCGCGCCCAGCATGGCCCACAGGCTGGCCGTGGCAATGCCTTGCGGCCCGGCGAAGGGCGCAAACAGCCGCCGGCATTTTTCGATGAAGGCATACTGGTACTGCCGTTTCACGGCCGCCAGTTCCGGCGAGCCGTCCAGCGCCGCCAGCACTCCGGGAATCTCGCGCCCCTGCGTCGACACGCATGCGACGTACCGCTCGGCGATGACGCCGGCCTTGTCCTTCAGGCTCGGCTTGCTGGCCGCAATGGCGTCATCGATGATCG
The DNA here is from genome assembly GCF_001457475.1 of Achromobacter xylosoxidans. NCBI lineage: Bacteria > Pseudomonadati > Pseudomonadota > Betaproteobacteria > Burkholderiales > Alcaligenaceae > Achromobacter > Achromobacter xylosoxidans. Next base: position 4,039,397 of record NZ_LN831029.1, read on the forward strand.
CCGTCTGGCGCGCGTCGAAGTCCTGGTACAAGGCGGCCAGCAGGCCATTGCGTGTGCCGAAGTGGTCATAGACCACCGGCTTGGAGACGCCGGCCGCTTCGGCCAGGCGTCCCAGGGTCAAGGCGTCGGTGCCTTCCTCGCTGACCAGTTTCCAGGAAACCTCCATCAGCTGGCGCGAGCGCTCGTCTTTCGACAGGCGGCGGCGTGGCGGGGAAGCGGGAGCGGGAACGGGAACGGCGGACATCTGTATTCTCGGGTATCGATCAGGATTGCACGGCAAAAATCCGCTGACCGATGGCGTGCGCCGCGTCGAGATGGGAAGCCGGAAAGCCGGCATCCGAAGGAAGCAGCAATTCCGATGTCGCGACGCGCGCGCCGCAGTAGCCGAAGATGCCGTGGTCGATCTGCGTTTTCATGGCGCCGAAGTAGCCATGCCTGCCGTAGGTTCGCATATCGGCGCCGCCACTGGCAACCAGATGCACGGGCAGGCGCTGCAGTTTCTTGACCAGCTTGCCGTCCGCGCCGGCGTCATAGGCCCAGCCGTTGGTGAACACGCGGTCGATCCAGCCTTTCAACAGGCCGGGGAACGACCACCAGTAAACCGGATAGACCAACACCAATGCATCCGCGCGGTCGATCCGCGCCTGCTCGGCGACGACGTCCGGCGACGACGCAGCCTGCTTCAGATGCAGGGCCGCATCGGCCTGGGTGAACCTCGGATCGAACCCTTCCGCGGCCAGATCCGCGATCTCGAAGGAATGTTCCGGGCCGCGGGCGACAACGCCCTGCGCGAGCTGGGCGGCGATGGCATGGGTCAGGGATGCGGGGTCGGGATGTGCGACAACGATAAGCGCGTGCATGCGGATCTTCCGTACAGAGTTTCTATATACGAATAGTAGCCTACTTTTAGTAGATATTGAAAGATCAATCACCCGCGCGCTTCCGGCATGTTCGTCCGACGGTGTCCGCCGCGATCTTGAGCATCCCTGCCCGAAGCGATAAATTTGCTCCAGCGAAATCGTTGCCATGGCCTGCCACGCAGGCCCGTCGTTGGAGTCGCACGCATGGATATCATCGAGACGATCGCTTCGCACACCGCGGCCCTGCGCATGCCGCTGTATGCCGTGACGGCCAGCGCCATCCGCAAGGCCGACACGCCGCTCATTCTCACGCTGCACTGGCATGGCTTTCACCGTGATGGCACGGCGGACGGCGGACTGCGCTCCGTCGCCGGGTCGGCGGTCCAACTCAATCTGCGCTGGCGCGATTTTGCCGTGCTGGACCGCGCGATCATCGACGCCGGATGGGCGCTTGGCGCCTGGGATGTCGAGCGCTTGGCGCGCCCGCCCTGGTGGCGCCTGAACGCGCCAGCCTCGGAAGCCGTGGCCGGCCACCGCGCCTTCGCCGATTATTCCGACCTGCCGCGATCGGACGACACCGTCGTGGTGGAAGCGCCGGATCAGCAAGACCTGCTTGAACTGGCGGCGCGCAAGGGCTACGTGCGCTGGCTGTTCAGGCCACGCAAGGGCGGCCTGTGGCGCCAACTGGACGGCGACGACGATACGTTGGACGCCGACGGCGGACGCTCCCTACCCTGCCCGGTGCCGCTGCAACCGGACGGCCGCGAACTGCGCCGCAAGGTGCTTTACCGGCTTGGACGAGGCAAGGATTTTCTGATTCTTTAAGTTTCATTTTGATGCATTTTTGACCCTTGAAGCGTCTTTGGCCCGCCCATAGATTTTTTGCGCATCCCGTTCGTGGATGCCCGATGCGTGGCGCTGCCGTGCGGCGCGCAACGCGCCGGTATTCACTTTTTGATGATCAAGACTTCAGGAGATAGAGTCATGAAGATCCGTCCCCTCTATGACCGGATTATCGTCAAGCGAATCGAACAACAGCGCAAGACCGCATCCGGCATCGTCATCCCGGACTCCGCCGCCGAAAAGCCCGAGCAAGGCGAAGTACTCGCCGTCGGCCAGGGCAAGCGCAACGCCGATGGCTCGCTGCGCGAGCCGGAACTCAAGGTGGGCGACCACGTCCTTTTCGGCAAGTATGCCGGCCAGACCGTGAAGGTCGACGGCGAGGAGCTGCTGGTCATGCGCGAAGACGACATCTTCGCCGTGCTCACGCCGCAGGACAAGCAATTGAAGAAGGCCGCCTGAGGCCCGGCCATCGCGAATCGAGGAGCAAGAAATGAGTGCCAAAGACGTCAAATTCCACGATAACGCCCGCGCCCGCGTGGTCAAGGGCGTCAACATCCTGGCCGATGCCGTCAAGGTGACGCTCGGCCCCAAGGGCCGCAACGTGCTGCTGGAACGCAGCTTCGGCGCGCCCACCATCACCAAGGACGGGGTCTCGGTCGCCAAGGAGATCGAACTGAAGGACAAGTTCGAGAACATGGGCGCGCAGATCGTCAAGCAGGTCGCCTCCAAGACCGCCGATGTGGCCGGCGACGGCACCACCACCGCCACCGTGCTGGCGCAGGCCATCGTGCAGGAAGGCATGAAGTACGTGGCCTCCGGCATGAATCCGATGGACCTGAAGCGCGGCATCGACCAGGCCGTGTCGGCCGTGGTGGAGGCCTTGCGCAAGCTTTCCAAGCCAATTTCCACCAGCAAGGAAACGGCGCAGGTGGCGGCGCTGTCGGCCAACGCGGATGAAGCCATCGGCAAGATCATCGCCGATGCGATGGACAAGGTCGGACGCGAAGGCGTGATCACCGTCGAGGACGGCAAGTCGCTGGACAACGAACTCGATATCGTCGAGGGCATGCAGTTCGATCGCGGCTACCTTAGCCCCTACTTCATCACCGATCCCGAGAAGCAGGTGGCCCAGCTCGACGACCCGCTGGTGCTGCTGTACGACAAGAAGATCTCCAACGTGCGTGAACTGCTGCCGGTGCTGGAAGGCGCCGCCAAGGCGGGCAAACCGCTGCTGATCGTGGCCGAGGATGTCGAAGGCGAGGCGCTCGCCACCCTGGTGGTCAACGCCATGCGCGGCGTGCTCAAGGTCACCGCGGTCAAGGCGCCGGGCTTCGGCGACCGCCGCAAGGCCATGCTGGAGGACATCGCCATCCTCACGGGCGCCACGGTCATTTCGGAAGAGACCGGCAAGCAGCTCGAGAAGGCCACGCTGCAGGACCTGGGCAGCGCCAAGCGCATCGAGGTGCGCAAGGAAGACACCATCATCATCGACGGCGCCGGCAAGCAGGAAGCCATCGACGCCCGCGTCAAGACGCTGCGCAAGCAGATCGAGGACGCCACCAGCGACTACGACCGCGAGAAGCTGCAGGAACGCGTGGCCAAGCTGGCTGGCGGCGTGGCCGTCATCAAGGTCGGCGCCGCCACGGAAGTCGAGATGAAGGAGAAGAAGGACCGCGTCGACGATGCCCTGCATGCGACCCGCGCGGCCGTCGAGGAAGGCATCGTGCCCGGCGGCGGCGTGGCATTGCTGCGCGCGCGCGCGGCCATCCAGGACCTCAAGGGCGCCAATGCCGACCAGGACGCCGGCATCCGCATCGTGCGCCGCGCCCTGGAGGCGCCGCTGCGCGCGATCGTGGCCAACGCCGGCGAGGAGCCGTCGGTGGTGGTGGCCAAGGTGGCGGACGCCAAGGGCAATCATGGCTACAACGCGGCCACCGGCGAGTACGGCGATCTGGTGGAAATCGGCGTGGTCGACCCGACCAAGGTCACGCGCACCGCGCTGCAGAACGCCGCGTCGATCGCCGGCCTGATCCTGACGACCGACGCGACCGTCGCGCAGGCCGCCGAAGAGACCAAGCCGCAGGCGGCGCCGGCCGAAGCCATGGACTTCTGACCCCTCTCGGACCGGAGCAGCGTGAAGGCATCGCGCCACTGGCGCGGTGCCTTTTTTTTGCGTGTGCGGCCCGAAAAATCCGTCGTCCCCGCGTCCTCGCGAGCCGCCGTTCGATGCTGTCTATGCGCTTGCGCCACACGATTTCACGAATCAAAAATGGCGGGTCTTGAATCCGCGCGGACCGCACTCATATCTCTGTTGAAGCGGTCGAGCGGCTGGCGATTGCGACGCATGAAGCGGCCCCGATCCTGTCCAAACCATCTTGGGAGGTAATCATGGCGAACTACCCATTCACCGATACCGGTGTCGAGTCCTTCTTCGACGCGGTCCAGGAACAGATGGACCGCATCCTGCGCGGCGCGGGCCTGCCCGCCACCCTGCGCGCCCTGCCGCGCGGGCATTTTCCGCCGGTCAATATCGGCGTGTCGGATGAGGCCGCGGTCGTGGTGGCATTCATCCCCGGCATCGATCCGGACACCCTGAAAGTGTCCATCGAGAAAGGCCTGCTGACGATCAGCGGCACGCGCGAAGCGCAGGCGCTGCCCGAGAACGCGCGCTACTACGCGCGTGAACGCGCCGACGGTTCATTCACCCGCGCCATCGAACTGCCGGCCGACGTCGACGCGGACAACGTGCAGGCGCGCTATGTCGACGGCTGCCTGTTGGTCTCCATCAAGAAGAAGGAGTCGTCCAAGCCGCGTCTCATCCCGGTGCAGTAACGCCCGCCCATCGCACTATTCAGGAGATAGCATCATGAATACGCGTAACGAACTCGTTGTCGAACAAGAAAGCCGCGCCGCGCAGCGGCGCCCCGCCACCCTGCCCGCCGTGGACATTTTCGAGGACACCGCCGGCGTCACGGTGCTGGCCGACCTGCCCGGCGTCACCAAGGAACGCCTGAACATCAAGGTCGAATCCGACGTGCTCGTCATCGAAGGCGAAGCCGCCGTGCCGGTGCCGCAGGAACTGCGCCTGATCCACAGCGAACTGCGCGAGCCGCTGTTTCGCCGCTCGTTCCGGCTGGGACCGGAATTCGACAAGGACGCGATCAGCGCCAACCTCAAGCAAGGGGTCCTGACGCTGCGCGTGCCGCGTGTGCGCGAAGCGCAACCGCGCCAGATTCCGGTGACGGTGGCGTAAACGATGCGCCGCGCCGCGGCACTGCCGTGGCGCGGCGTTTTCACAATCCGGGCTCGCGCCGCGCGGGACGCTGCCGGAGTCAGTAGCGGTATTTCACTTCCAGCGTGCCGCTGTTCTGCCGGTTGCCATCGCCGAACTGCCCGCCATACAGTGCGCTTACCGTGGTGCGCTTGCTGACGTCGATGCCCACGCCGAGTTCGACCACGACGGCGTCTTGCGCCACCGGCGCCCCCGTTACCGAAAACGCGTCCCCGCCCTGGACGAAGGACATCGTGCTGAGCGGGTTGCGATCACCGAAAGCATGCCGCCATCCCAGCGTGCCCTGCACCGCGCCGCGCGCGCCGGCGCTTTCGAAATCGCTGCGCGCGTGCAGGCCCAGTGTGGTAGTCGTGATGCGGCTGCGGCCGCTCTCGCCGCGCAGCGCCGCGTCGCCGCCGGATTCGGAAAAGCCGCGGGTACGCAGGTCGTTGAAGTTGGCGCCGACGAAAGGCTCGAGCGTGACCCGGTCATTCAACGGCACGGCATAACCGAGTTCACCGAATACTTGTCCCGTGCTGGCGCCATAGCCGGCCTTGAGCGTCTGGTCCAGGCCGGCGGCGGCGGTGCTGCGGCGGGTGTCAACGTCGTGCCAGGTATAGGCGGCGCCCAGGCTGAGGTTGATGCGGCCCGCGCCGGCCTCGAAGGCCCGGCCGCCATACAGCGTGACGCTGTAGCTGTCGACGTCGGCGCTGGAGGCCCGGTCGCTGGTACGGCTGCGGCTGTTGGTGTAGCCCAGCGCGCCGCCCAGGCGCCATTGCGCGCCGACCGCTACGTCGCCGCCTAGGATCATGCCCGAGTCAGTCTGCGTGGTACGGGCGGCGTTGCCGTCGCCGCCCAGGGTGGTCCAATTGCCGAACACCTGGGTCCAGAGCGGTTGCGCATTCGATTGCGGCAGCGACGCGGCATCGCCCCTGCCCAGCTGTGCCGTCGGCGCGCCAGGGGCCCAGCCCGCGCCCAGATTGGCGCGCAGCCGCGACAGCGGCATCTGCGTCATTGCGCTGGTGGCGCCCTGCAGGATCGACATCGCGCTGGCATGGGCCTCGCCCGAGAGCGCATTGAAGGCCTGGGCGGGCATGCCGTCCGGCAGGTTCAACACGTGCCGGTACAACGCGCTCTCCGGCGCCAGGCTCTGCAGGGCCCGCGCCACCGCGCGCTGGTTACCGCTGGCCGCCGCGTCGACAAACTGGATCGGGCGCGAGCCGCCGTCATCGGACGGAACCTGCTTGAGGCTCACCACCAGATCGACGCGCTGACTGTCGTAGGCCAGCGACGGCGTCAGGAACGCCAGGTTGCTCGAGACACTGTCGAAGCGTCCCAGCACGCCATTGTCCGCGGTCAGGATGGTATAGGTGGTGGAAGGCGCATAGTTGCCGTTCTGGCCGATGTGCACGACCGAGCCGGCCAGGCTGGCGCTGCCGGCCACCCGCACACTGCTGGCCATGCCATCGGGGGTGGTGGCGACGCGAAAGACGGAGCCCGGTTGGAAGGTCAGGTCCCCCTGCACGTTCATGCGGCCCGTGGGAAGGTTGGCGCTGCCCGGGGCCAGGGTGGCGCCGGATGCGATGGTCACCGCGCCCAGCGTTCCGGAGCCGGACAGCGTCGATCCGCTCGCGGCAAGCACCTGGCCGCCAAGCTTGCCGTCCACCTGCAACGTGCCGGCCGCCACCTGCGTGGCGCCCGTGTAGGCGCTGCTGTCGCCGGTGAGCGCGAGCGTCCCGGCTCCCAGCTTCGTCGTTGCGCCCGCGCCGGAAATCGCGCCACTGTAGGCGGAGTCGTCCGCGCGATCGAACCGCAGGTTGGCGTTGTTGACGATATTGCCGCGCAACGAGCCGCGATTGCCGCCATCGCCCACTTGCAGCGTGCCCGCGTCGACCACCGTGGTGCCCGCGAAGGCGTTCTCGCCAGCCAGCACCAGGGTGCCGGCGCCGGCCTGGCGCACCTGTCCGGCGCCGCGCAGTATCCCGTCGAAGCGGACCGTATCGCTACGATTGAAGACCAGCGCCGCGCCCGCCGCGATGTCCGCGTCGCCGGCCAGGCTGCCCGAGTTGGCGCCGTTGCCTATCTGCAGGGTGCCGGCTTGCACGAAAGTACCGCCGGCATGGTTGCCGGCGCCGGTGAGGATGACGGTGCCGGTGCCAGTCAGGCTCAGCGCCCCCGCGCCGGACAGCGTGCCGGACAGCGTCATGCCATTGGCGCCTGTTACCGTGAGCCCGCCAGGACCCAGCACGAAGTCGTTGGCCATTCTCAACGTCCCCGGCGCGCCGCCGGCGGCAATCGCGCCCCCATTCGCGTTGATCGGGCCGAGTCCTAGCATGGCGCCGTGCTGCAGCGTCGCCAGGCCGCCGTTGAGTGTCACGCTGCCGCCGGAGACCAGGGGCGAATCCTGCAATATCCAGGAACCGCTGTTGATACGCAGGTTCTGGAAGTTGATGTAGGTCAGCCCCGAGATGGCGGTGACCGCCCCTCCCGTGCCGCTGCCCGTGCCCGCGGACGGCAGCGCGTTCTGCAGCACCAGCGTGTTGCCCCCGCCCATGCCGCCATCGACCGTGCCGGCAGGCGCGAAGGCAAGCCCGGGCTGACCGGCCACCGGCAGGTCGGCTGACGAGGATCCCGAACCGCGAAACACGACGGAGCCGGAGACGGCGGTGAAGGTGTTGTTGCCGCCCTGGCCCAGCGACACGCCGCCGACGATGGTCCCGGCATTGGTGAAACTGTGCCCCTCGCCGGGAATGCCGGCGGCTTCGAACGCGACGCGGCCGACGATGGTGCCGGTACGGTCGTTGAGGAATTCCACCTTGGCGCCGCCGTAAGCGGCAATGACGGCCTTGTCCGCCGCCGCGGTGACGGTGCCGTCCACATCTCTGCTGCTTATCATGCCAGCGTTGGTGAGATAGCTCGTCCCGCCGCTGCCGTTCTGCACGGCCACGGCCATGCCCAGTAGCGACGGCAGGCTGGAGCCGCCGCCGACGCCGGGGGTGACGCCGACAATCGCCCCCGTCATCTCATTGGTCACCCGTGTGACGCCGGCCGAACTGTTGCCGACGAACATGCCGGTCGACCCGGCCGAATTCACGCCAAGCGGGTTAGGGTCGATCTTGCCATGGTTCGACACGGTCACGTTGCTGCCGGTCAGGCTGAGCGCGGTGCCGCCGCCGGGCGGTATGACGCCCAACGACCCCGTGCCAGTCACGGTGACCTCCAGGTTATTGGACGCATCCGCGTAGGACGGCGTGACAGGATTGGCTGGCGAGGCGCATTGGACGAGAAGGCCGACGCGGATACAGTCCGCCTGGGCCGCCCCGCCGGTCCCGGCCAGTGCGAGCGCCAGCGCGGCGCCCAGCGCATGACGGCGCGGCGGGAAAGGCAGGACGGGGCCGCGCGAGATCCCGCCCGCGCGCGCTTGCGATGCCAGTTCCGACGCCGCTTGCCAGACGCGCAGGCGGCGGTTCCATACCAGACGGTAGATGTGGTTCAAAGCGGGGACCCTTGTATTTGCGATGGCCGGCGTCATCCCGGTGCACTGTGAACGTGGTGCGGACGCATGCGACAGCGCGGCGCATCCACGACGGGACGAGCGGCCTTTTTGGCCAACGGGTGGAATATTTGCGCACAATATAGCCGGCGCCACGGCGGCTGAAGCGAAAAGAAAAGGCGCAATCACTGGTCAATTCCTGCCCACCGCGAAGATAATCACACTTTTGCCGCCAATGCCGATTTACAAGGAGCGACCTTCTTGGGCCCGACCGCCGACCGCGCCGCCCCGCCGTTGACCGTCCGCGAGGCCATCGCCCTGGCCCACACGCACTGGAACGCCGGTCAGGCCGCGCAAGCCGAAGACCTTTGCCTGCGCGTGCTGGACGCGGTTCCGGACCAGCCCGACGCGCGGCATTTGCTCGGCCTGATCGCGCATGCGTACGGCCATCCAGCGCTGGCGCTGGCGCACCTGCGCGCGGCCTGCCAGCCGCCCGCGGCGCCGGCCGCCTATTGCAGCAATCTGGCGGAAGTGTGCCGCCAGCAGGGACGGCTCGACGAAGCCGAGGCGGCCGCCCGCCGCGCGGTAGCCGCCGACCCGGGGCTGGCCGAGGGCTGGAACAACCTGGGCATCATCCTGCAGGAGGCAGGCCAGCTTGCCGCCAGCCTCGATTGCCTGCAGCGCGTGGCCGCGTTGCTGCCCGACAGCCCGCAGGCCCACAACAACCTGGGCAACACCTGCAAGCGCCTGGGCGACAACCCGCAGGCGCTGGCGCATTACCGCCGCGCCCTGGAATTGGACCCGGACTACGCGCAGGCCTTGAGCAACATGGCGGTGGCGTTGGGCGACGACGGCCGGCACGACGCCGCCCTGGCCGCCATCCGGCGCGCCATCGAGATCGACCCGCTAATGCCAGAGGCCCACCGGAATCTGGCCGCGCTGGAACGCGCGCGGCCACGGCAGTCTCCGCTACAGGGGGTTCCGGGCACACATTCGAAGCAGCCCCCACCGCACGACGAACACACGCTGCGCGAGGCCGAGGCGTTGCTCCGCGAGGGCCAACACGCCCAGGCCGAAACGTTGTTGCGCGACGCGCTGACGCAGGCGGGGCATCATGTCGCGCTGCTGCGCCTGCTGGTCCAGGCCCTGCGGCCGCAGGGAAAACTGCGGGACGCGCGCGACGCCCTGGAGCGCGTGCTGCGCGCGGAGCCGGGCGACGCGGGGTCGCGTTTCGAGCTGGCGGAGGTGCTGCTGACGGAAGGAGATTTCGATGCCGGCTGGCGCGAATACCGCTACCGCTATCACCTGGCGCACACGGCGGCGCTGGCCCGCCACGTGCAAAAGCCGCGCTGGGACGGCCGCCCCATTCCCGGCCAGACGCTGCTGCTGCATGACGAGCAAGGCTACGGCGATACCTTCCAGTTCCTGCAATTGGTGGCGCTGGCCCGCGCGCGCAGCGGCGCCCGCATCGTCCTGGAGGTCAAGGAGCCGTGCCACGCATTGGCGCGGCGCGGCGACGGGATTGATGAAGTCATCGTCACTGGCTCGCCGCCGCCGCCGTTCGATTCGCACTGCGAACTGATGAGCCTGCCGCTGGCGCTGGGCTTGCGGCTTGACGACCTGCCCGTGCGCACTGGCTACCTGCGCGCCGACCCGGCCTGTGTGGCTCTCTGGCGCGCGCGGCTGGCTGACTTGCCGCGCCCCCTGGTCGGCCTGGTCTGGGCCGGCCGGCCGACCCATCCGCGCGACGCCCAGCGTTCCCTGGCCCTGGCCGATCTGGCCCCGCTGGCGCAGGCCGGCGTCACCTTCGTCGGCCTGCAACTGGGCGAGGCGTCGGCCCAGGCGGCCTCGCCCCCGCCGGGCCTGAGCATGGTGCCGTTGAGCCAGGATATCCGCGACTTCGACGACACCGCGGCCATTCTGACCCAGCTGGATGTGCTCGTGTCGGTGGACTCATCGCCGCTCCACCTGGCTGGCGCGCTGGGCTGCCCGGCCTGGGCGCTATTGCCCTTCGCGTCCGACTGGCGCTGGCTGCGGGAGCGCCGCGACAGTCCCTGGTATCCGTCAATACGCCTGTTCCGCCAACCGGCTCCGCATGCATGGCAGCCGGTGCTGGAGGAGGTGGCTGACGCGCTGCGCGTTTTGCGTACGGCACGTTCCGCCGACGAATAACGTCCCGGCCCTCGCGCCCGGCCAACTTCAAAAACTGACCGCCAGCCCCACGGAAAAGCCGCGCACATTGGTGCCGAACACATAGCGGCCCACCAACCGGGTGCGGGTGATGAAGACGTCGTAGGCGCTGGAGTCCAACTCCAGCCCGGCGCCCAGCGAGGTCAGACGGTCGAACCCCAGAATGCCGCGCTGGTCGCCCAGGAATTCCGAATGAGTCAGTTCCAGCACATAGCGCACCGGCCGCTGCAGCGCGGTGAGCCCGGTGGGCGCGCGGTAGCGGGCCCACAGATTGGCCGACTGCGCGGTGGCGCGGCCCTTGACGGCGGCCGAGCTGTCGAAGCTTTGCAGGCGGATATCGGAATAGCGCAGTTCCACGTCGACTTCATAACCCGGGCGATAGTGCTCGTAGTCGAGCATCAGGGACCCGCCCAGGCCATAGGCGTTGAGCGATCCCTTGTCCAGGAAATCGATATCGCGACCGGTCTGGCGGCCCACGTACCAGCTGGCCGCGCGCAGGTCGCTCGATACATTGCCCAGCGCGAAGTTGAAGATGGGGCGCAGCTTGAGTTCGTCGGCGAGCTTGAAATCCCAGCCGATCCCGCCGGTCGCCGAAATGCTGTTCCAGCGCGTCGGGATCCGGCGGGTTTCGGCGCCCTGCGTGGCGACGAAGGTCGGATCGTAGCGGCTCGCGGCCAGCACGCCTTCCAGGTAGATCGGCACCGATTGGGAAATCGTGTCGCCCCCGCCCAGCTGGGTCATGAAGAAGTCGTTGGAACCCGCGGTCGAACCGCCGCCGCTGCCGATTTTCAGCGAACTGGTGGTGATGTCGGGCACGATCGAAAACGACATCAGCGCCAGCACGCCGTTGGCGCGCTTTTGCAGATCATCGTGCGTCAGCCGCAGGCCCTGCGCGCCGGCCAACGGCGGCGCGGCACAGGCCAGCAGCCCCGCCAGCCACCATTGCGACCGCCACCACCGCAACCTCGATGCCGCCATGATCCGGATCCTCGCCATGAGAAGGAAAATGCGTGGGAGACAGCGCGCGTCGGCGCGCGCTATGGGTCCACCATGGCCTGCCGCTGCGACAGCAGCAGCGCGTCGCTCTGGTCGATGCGGATGGTGCCTATCCGCGGGAATTCGAAATCGATGATGATGTAGAGGGCGGCGGTCATGACCAGCGCATAGACCACCTGGTGCATCCAGCCCGAGCGATTGGCGACGGCCAGGTTCATGCCGACGAGTGCGGCGCTGACCAGCGCCAGCAGCCCCAGGAACAGGTAGGCCATGATGGGCGGATGCACCTTCTGCGCGACCGATTGCGTGGTGGCGACGTCGAACATCTCGTTGACCGCGTTGATGTACGACGCGGCAAACGGCGGCACGCTGTCGTTGGCGGCCTGGATCGAGCCCTGCCAGATCTGCTTCTGCAAGCCCGCCACCTTGGCGGCGATCGCCTCGCGCGCCTCGAGGTCGGCCACATGTCGGTAGTAGTTGATGCGCTCGTCGACATAGCGGCGGAACGCGTCGCGCAGCGCGGGTTGCGCGGGCGCGGCAAGCAGGTCGATCCGCAGCCAGGCCGTGCCGATGGCGTTGACCTCCAGCACCAGAAGGTTGCGGCGCTCCGCCATGCGCTGCGCCGCGCCGGAAAAGGTGAAGGCGATCAACAGCCCGAGCAGCGCGAACACCGAGGCCTCGACGGCCGCCGATCCCGCGCGGCTCTTCTCGTCGCCGCCCCGGCCGAGCCGCCTGCCGATATTCATGGCCAGCAACAGCAGCAGGAAGAACGCCAGCGCCAGGAAAAACAGAATCAGGGAATAATCCATGCCGTCACCTGTGCGTAGTCATGCGCCTTGAATCCAACCGGATGTGTTTCGTGCCTGCCGCGGCCGGCGGATGGCGCGGTCGCGGAGCGTGGCGGCAATGCTCGTCGATGCGGCGGCGGGCCGATGCGCGCGCCTTGCCGCGCCATGAATGACACGTGACTTCGGGAAGGCGGTGCAGCGTGTTTCATCGATCACCCTGGAAAGCGGCCAATGACAACCTGCAAACTGCGGCCAGGGCGAACGCGCACGGAGAATAATCCGCATTATTTCCGCGCCGCGCCCTGGTTTCTCGTGGCGGGGTTTTCAGTTATTAACCGATCCGCACGGCGATATCAACACTTTTGCGAATATCCCGCGCATGCGGCATGCGCCCGGATTACGCCTTGCTGGCGACCGCGTTTTAATGTTCGCGATATTCCGCGCCGCAACAGCCGCCCTGATTACATGTTGTTTCGATAATGCGCTATGCCGGCGCTGATCAGTCGTATTAGCTTTGTATCCTCATTTATGTAATATTCGCATTAATTCGATAATCGGTTCAGTCAGTACGATCAGGCAGGTTTGTGGTGTCCCGCCAGGCTGCAAGGGCTTGGCAGTCCGTCTTGGCAGCAATTCGGAGAGGTCACGTGAAACAGCAATTGAAGATCGGTTTGACAGTCGCGTCCATCATCGCCGCGGCCACCGCGCTGGGCGGCTACGTCGCCAGCACGTCCACCCCCGCCCCGTCACAGCAGGGTGTCGCCAGAATGGGCGACGGCAAGAACGGCCCGCAAGGCATGGCCTGGATTCCCGCCGGGGAATTCCTGATGGGCAACGACCACCGCATGTCGCAACCGAACGAGCGGCCCGCGCATCGGGTGCGCCTGACGGGTTTCTGGATGGACGCCCACGACGTCACCAACGCCGAATTCCGCCGCTTCGTCGACGCCACCGGCTACCTCACCACCGCCGAACGCAAACCCCGCTGGGAAGACCTGGCGGTGCAATTGCCGCCCGGCACGCCTCGCCCCATCGATGCCGCCCTGGTGCCCGGCGCCATGGTCTTCACCGGCACCGAACAGGAAGTCTCGCTGCGCGACTACAGCCGCTGGTGGCGCTTCGTGGCGGGCGCGAATTGGCGGCACCCGCAGGGGCCCGCCAGCAGCATCGAAGGCAAGGACGACCATCCGGTCGTGCAGGTCTCCTACGAAGACGCCCAGGCCTACGCCGCCTGGGCAGGCAAACGGCTCCCCACCGAAGCCGAATGGGAATTCGCGGCGCGCGGCGGACTGGAGCAGGCCACCTATATCTGGGGCGACGAACTCGCCCCGCGCGGCCAGGCCATGGCCAACATCTGGGATACGCAGCAACGCCAGCCCTTCCCGGTGGTGACCGATGAAAAGGTGCAGGTCGGCACCACGCCGGTGGCAAGCTTTCCGCCCAATGGCTACGGCCTCTACGACATGGCGGGCAACGTCTGGCAGTGGACCGCGGACTGGTATCGCGCGGATGCCTTCCTGACCCAATCGCAATACCGCCGGCCGCCGCTGGACCCTGCCGGGCCGAAAGACAGCTTCGATCCGGACGACGGCAACGTGCCGCGGAATGCGCCCAAACGGGTGGTGCGCGGCGGATCGTTCCTGTGCAGCGACACCTATTGCATCAGCTATCGCGCCAGCGCCAGGCGCGGCAACGATCCCATGAACGGCATGTCGCACCTGGGCTTTCGCACGGTGATGACGCCGGAACAATGGAAGGTTGCGCGCGCCCGCCAGGACGCCCTGGCGCAACGTTGAAATAACACGCAGTCGAACTGCCGCGCCGCCGCGCCGTCCGCGGCGTGCGCCCGCATGAATGAAGCCACCACTTGGGGAGGGGCTTGTCTTCATGAGTCAACGCGATGCCATTCTCGCGCTCGAAAGCGCCATCAACCAACAGGTGCTGGGCCAGGACGCGGTCGTCCGGATGATCGTGGTCGGCCTGCTGGCCGACGGCCATATCCTGCTGGAAAGCCTGCCGGGCCTGGCCAAGACCCGCACGGTGCGGGCACTGGCCTCCAACCTGGACGCGCGCATGAGCCGCATCCAGTTCACGCCGGACCTGCTGCCTTCGGACATCACCGGCGCCGACGTGCTGCAAGCCGATGGCGCGGGCGGCCATCGCATCCAGTTCCAGCAGGGACCGCTGTTCGGCAACATCATCCTGGCCGACGAAATCAACCGCGCCCCGGCCAAGGTGCAGTCGGCGCTGCTGGAGGCCATGGAGGAAAGGCAGGTCACGGTGGGCGGCACCACGCGCCCGATGCCGGCGCTGTTCATGGTGGTGGCCACCCAGAACCCGATCGAGCAGGAAGGCACCTATCCCTTGCCGGAAGCGCAGATGGACCGCTTCCTGATGAAGATCCGGCTGGACTACCCGGCCGCCGCCGACGAGGCCGCCATGCTGGCGCTGTTGCGCCATCCGGCCGCGGCCGGCGGCACGCGCGCGGCGGCGCCCTTGTCTCAGGAAGCCCTGTTCTCCTGTCGCGATGAGGTGGCGGCGGTGCAGGTCGCGCCCGCGGTCGACGAGTACATCGTGGACCTCGTCAATGCCACCCGCCGGCCGGCCGACCACGACGCGGACCTGGGGCGCTGGCTGCAGATCGGCGCCAGTCCGCGCGGCGCCATCGCCCTGGATCGCGCCGCGCGCGCGCATGCCTGGCTGAGCGGCGCCGCCTTCAGCACGCCCGACGATGTGCGCGCCGTGGCCTTGCCGGTGCTGCGCCACCGCCTGCACCTTTCGTACGACGCCGTGGCGGATGGGCTGACGCCCGAGGCCGTGATCGGTCGCCTGCTCGATACCGTCGCCGTGCCGGCCTAGATCCATGAGCGTGCCCCCGCATCCCGTGCATCCGCCCCTGTCCGAACTCGTCGGGCTGGAGGCGGCCGTCCAGGGGCTTTCGCTGGGCGCGCGCCAGAAACCGCACAGTGTGCTGGCCGGCCTGCACGCCTCCCGCCTGCGCGGGCGCGGCCTGGATTTCTCCGAACTGCGCCGCTATGTCGCGGGCGACGACCTGCGGCAACTGGACGCGCGCGCCTCGCTACGCTACGGCAAGCCCTACGTGCGCACCTACACCGAGGAACGGGACCGGCCCGCGCTGATCGTGGTGGACCAGCGCATGAGCATGTATTTCGGCTCCGTGCGCGCCTTCAAGTGCGCCGTCGCCGCGCGGATGGCCGCCCTGGCGGCCTGGACCGGCTACCGCGCTGGCGACCGCGTCGGCGGCATTGTCTTCGGCGATGACGGCAGCCACGCCATCGCTCCGCTGCGCAGCCGCGACCGGGTGCGTGAGATGCTCGCCGCGGTGGCGCGCGTCAACGGCGCGCTCTCGGCCGACAGCGCCGCGCGGGACGCCGACGGCGCGCTCAACCAGGCGCTGCGGGCCGCCCAGGCCCTGATGCCGCACGATGGGCTGGTCTGCGTCATCAGCGACTTCGTCGGCGCCGATGCGCAGACGCTGCGCCTGCTGCGGCTGCTGGCCGCGCACAACGACGTGCTGGCGATGCTGGTGTACGACCCCATGGCGCAGGACCTGCCGCGGCGCGGCCGGCTGGTGGTCTCGCAGGGAGAATTGCAGATCGAAGTGGCCATCGGCCGCGAGCGCGAGCGCCGGCCGCTGGCCGACTTCTTCAGCGGCCGCCTGCGCGAGGTGGCGGACCTGTTGCGCCGCAGCCAGGTGCCGCTGCTCTCGATCGACACGGCCGACGATGCGCTGATGCAACTGCGCCGCGAACTCGGGCGCATGCCGGCGCCGGGAGGCCGCGCATGAGCGCCGAGCCGCCCGGACTCGATCAACTGCGCGAGCTGCCGCTGCCGGCGGCGGTGCCCTACTGGCCGCAGACCTGGGGCTGGCTGGTATTGGGCGTGATTCTGCTGGCGCTGCTGGGCGGCGGCTTGTTTGCCGCGCTGCGCCACCGCCGCCGCAACCGCTACCGGCGCGAGGCGCTGGCCGAACTCGGCCGGCTCGATCGGGCCGTGCAGGCCGATCCGCTCGCCCTGCGCGCCCTGCCCGGCCTGATCAAGCGCACCGCCCTGGCGGCGCAACGGGGCCGCGGGAAGACCGGCGGCGTCGGCGCGCTCAGCGGCGACGCCTGGGTGCGCGCGCTGGCGGCCGGCAGCGTCGCGCTGGCGCCGGACAGCGCGCGGCTGCTGGCGGTCATCGCCTATGCGCCCGACGATCGCCTGCGCGGCCTCGCGCCGGCGCAGACGCGGCAGTTGCTGCGCGAAACGCGCGTCTGGATGGAGCGGCACCATGTGGCGGCTTGAATATCCGTGGCTGCTGGCGCTGGCGCCCCTGGCCTGGGTCGCCTGGCGCCTGCTGCCGCCCTATCGACCCGCCCGCTCGGCGCTGCGCATGCCGTTCTTCGAGCAGATCGCCACGCTCACCGGCCGCTCGCCGCACCGGCCCGAAGCGTCGCGCGGCGGCGCCCAGGCGTGGCTCGGGGTGGCGGTCTGGCTGCTGCTGGTGCTGGCGCTGGCACGGCCGCAATGGGTGGAGCCGCCGCTCACGCACAGCCGGCCGGTGCGCGACGTGCTGCTGGCGCTCGATATTTCGCAGTCCATGGACAGCACGGATTTCCGCGACGCGCAGGGGCGCCCGGTCAGCCGCTGGAGCGCGGTGCAGGCCGTGGTGGCGGACTTCATCACCCGGCGCGGCGACGACCGGCTGGGGCTGATCGTATTCGGCACGGCCGCCTATCCGCAGGCGCCGCTGACGCTGGACCACGCGGCGCTGCAACTGCTGCTGCGGCACACGGCGGTTGGCATGGCCGGGCCCAATACCGCCATCGGCGACGCCATCGGCCTGGCCATCCGCATGCTGGATGCCGTGGACGAACCCGACAAGGTGCTGATCCTGCTGACCGACGGCAACGACACCGGCAGCGCGGTGCCGCCGCAACGCGCCGCCACCCTGGCCGCGCAGCATCACATCCGCATCCACACCATCGGCATGGGCGACCCGCAAGCGCGCGGCGATGACAAGGTCGATTTCGGCCTGCTCGAACACATTGCGCAGGCCACCGGCGGGCGCTTCTTCCAGGCCAACGACCGCGAGAGCCTGCAACAGGTGTATGCGACCCTGGACCAGATCACGCCGCGCCGGGTCGACACGCTGAGCCACCAGCCCAAGCGCGATTTCTTCTGGGTGCCAGTGGGCCTGGCGGTGCTGCTGCTGGCGCTGTGGCATGCGATCGCGGCGCTGCTGGCATGGCGGCGGGATGGGCAGCCGGTGGCGCGGGAAAAAGAGGACGGCGCATGGACCTCGACCTGAGCGCCTTCCATTTCCTGCGGCCCCTGTGGCTGCTGGGCCTGGTGCCCGCCGCGCTGCTGTGGGCCGGGTGGCGCGCCCTGCGCGCGCGGCCGCAGCACAGCGGCATCGCGCCGCAGCTGTTGCCCTATCTGCTGCTGCAATCGGCGGGCAGCCGTGGACCGCGCCCCATCGACGTGCTGGCGGCGCTGCTGGCCCTGGGCGCGGTCGCCGCGGCCGGGCCCACCTGGCAGCGCGACGAGCCCGGTTATCTGGACAATGTGGCGCCGCTGGTGCTGGCGGTGGACCTGTCCGCCTCGATGGACACGGCGGACGTGCCGCCCAGCCGGCTCGAAGCCGTCAAACGCAGCGTGCGCGACATCGCCGCCCAGCGCAAGGGCGCCAAGACCGGCCTGGTGGTGTATGCCGGCACCAGCCATCTGGTGCTGCCGCCGACCGACGATGCCGCCCTGCTCGACCTGTTCGCGCAGGCGCTGGCCACCGATCTGCTGCCGGCGCGCGGCCGCGACGTCGCGGGCGCGATCGCCTTGTCCAACCAGGTGCTGCGCGCCGAGCGCGCCGGGGGTTCGGTATTGCTGCTGACCGATGGCGCCGACCCCGCCAACCTGGACGCGGTGGGCAAGGCCGCCCGCGCCGCGCCCGACCTGCAGGTACTGGTCATGGCCGTGGGTATCAACGGCCTGGACACCGGCGCGCTGCGCGACCTGGCGCAGGCCGCGCACGCCCCCCTGGGCAGCCTGACGCGCAGCGCCGACGATCTGGACTGGGTCCGGCTGCATGCGCAACAGCATTTCCGCGCGGTCCAGGACGCCGCCACGGCGCAACCGCACTGGCGCGACGCCGGCTACTGGCTGTGCTGGCCGCTGGCCTTGCTGGCGCTGATGGCGCTGCGGCGGGGCTGGCGCGTGTCGTGGTCGGCCTGCCTGCTGGTGGCCGGCATCTGGACCGCGCCGCAGCCGGTCCAGGCGGGAGCCTGGGCGGACGCCTTCCTCACGCCGGACCAGCAAGGCCGGTGGGCATTCGACCACGGCGACTATGCGGCTGCCGCGGCCCATTTCGCCGATCCGTACTGGAAGGGCCGCGCCGCCTATGAGGCTGGCGACTATGCCGCGGCACTGACGGCATTCTCCGCCTTGGACACACCGCAGGCCCACTTCTACGTGGGCAACTGCCAGACCCGCCTGCGCCAATACGACGCCGCGCTGGCGGCCTACGACAAGGCGCTGGCCCTGCGCCCGGAGTGGCCCGACGCCATCTTCAATCGCGACATCCTGCGCCGGCTGCTGGCCGCCATGACGCAGGAAGACCAGGGCGACCAGGCCGAACCGCCCGACCAGAGCCGCCAGGACCGCGCCGCCAAGGACGCCAGGATGAAGACGGCCGCGGCGCCCAAGGCCGTTTCCGAAGACGTATGGCTGCGCAACCTGACGCTGTCGCCGGCCCAGTTCCTGCGCGGCAAGTTCGCGGTGGAAGACAGCATGCGCGAGGCCACGCCATGAAAACCGCCATGCTCACCGGCCTGCTGTGGGCGCTGGCCCTGGCGTGCGTCCCCGCCCGGGCGCAGGACGCCGCGCCGGCGTTGCGCGTGCGCGCCGCCGTGCAGGACGCGGCGCGGATCGCGCCGGGCGCCACGGTGCCGCTGCAACTGGACGTGCTTACATCGACCTGGTTCACCCAGCCGCCGCAACTGCCCGCGCTGAGCCTGCCGGGCGTCATGGTGACGCCCGCCACCGGTGAAGGCGCGATCCTGCATGAAACCATCGACGGCGTGGCCTACAGCGGCTTGCGCTACACCTACCTGCTCAGCCCCGCCGCGGCCGGCACGGTGACGGTGCCGCCGTTGCGGGTCAGCGCCAAGGTCGGTCCGGGCCAGCGTGACGCCGCGGGCGCCAGCCAGCCGCTCACGTTCGAGGTGACGGCCACGCCGGCCACGGCGGGCGGCGCAGCCGCACCGGCGCCCACGCCGGAGGTATCCCAGGCATTCAGCCTGGCGCCCGATCCGGCCGTCGTGGGCGGGCGCATCACGCGGTCGGTCACGCAGCGCGCCATGGGGGTGCAGCCGATGATGCTGCCCCCGGCCCCGCTGCGCGACGTGCCCGGCTTCAAGCGCTATCCGCATGAGCCGGAAGTGACGACGCTGACCGACGGCCGCGGCGGCTTCCTGGGCGGGCAGCGCGTCGACCGCAGCGACTACGAGCCGCTGGCGGCCGGCGAAGCCGCCCTGCCCGCCCTGTCCTGGAACTCGCCGGACGCGAGCGGCGCCGGCGGCGCGCAGGCCCGCCTGCCGGGACGCAGCTTCCAGGTCGGCGCCGCGCCCGCCGCCACGCCGCCGTTCTCGCTGGCCGATGACCTGGCGCATCTGCGCCAGGGCCTGCGCTGGGTGATTCCGGCCGCCTGGCTGCATGCCGCGGCCGCCGTGATCGCACTGGCGCTGCTTGCCTGGTCGGCCCGCTTTCCGCTGCGGCGGCTGGCGACGGCGGCGCGCGCCCGGTTGCGCGCGGCGCGGGCGCGCTACCGCGCGAGCGAGCGCTATGCCTGGCGGCAGTGGCGGCGCGCGCCCGGCGACGCGTCCGCCGGCCTGACCGCGTTCTACCGCTGGCTCGGCCTTGCCGCCCACAGCCCGGACCTGCGCGGCGCGCTGCGCGCCGCGCAGGCATCGCAGCGAGACGCCGGCAACGCGCTGCTCGAAGCCACCTATGGCCCGCAGCGCCAGGGCGCGGCGCCGCGCGCGCAGTGGCTGGCGCTGTCGCGCGGCTGGCGTCGGGCGTGGCGCGCCGCGGCGGCGCACCCGGCGCCGCATGCCTTGCCGCGCCACCTGAATCCGCGCCAGGACGGCGCATCGGCAACGGGCCGCGGGCCCGCAAGGAGCAACCCATGAGCGACTGGGGAATGCAGGTGTGGCGCCGCTGGCGCCTGCTGTGTGGCGTGATGGCGATCGGGCTGTTGTCGGCTTGCGCGGGCCACCGCGCCGACCCGGCAGCCACCTTGCCTTCATGGAACGACGGGCCGTCGCGCCGCGCCATCGTGGACTTCGTGCGGACCGTGACCACGCCGGGCGGCGCGGGCTACGTGGCCGAGGCGGACCGCATCGCGGTGTTCGACAATGACGGCACGCTGTGGAGCGAGCAACCGGCGTATTTCGAACTGCTGTTCTCGCTCGACCGGGTCAAGGAAATGGCGCCCAGCCACCCGCAGTGGCGGCGCGAGCAACCCTATCAGGCGGCGCTGGCGGGCGACCATGCGGCGCTCGCGGCCAGCGGCACGGAGGGCCTGATCAAGATTGTCGGCGTCACGCATGCCGACATGACGACCGAGGCCTTCACCGACAGTGTCAGGCATTGGGTCGGCACGGCGCGTCATCCGCGCTTCCAGCAGCCCTACACCGCCATGATCTACAAGCCGATGCGCGAACTGCTCGATTACCTGAGGGCGAACGGCTTCAAGACCTACATCGTGTCGGGCGGCGAGGTCGAATTCATGCGCGCCTGGGCGCAGCAGGCCTATGGCATTCCGCCCGAACAGGTCATCGGCACGACCTTCGTGACGACCTTCGACGTGCGTGACGGCAAGCCCACCCTGTGGCGCACGGCCAAGCTGGAATTCAACGATGACGGCCCGGGCAAGCCCGTGTCGATCCAGCGCCAGATCGGCAAGCGGCCGATCCTGGCTTTCGGCAATTCGGACGGCGACCTGCAGATGCTGCAGTGGACCGCCGCCGGCCCCGGACCGCGGCTGGCGGCGCTGGTGCATCACACGGATGCCCGGCGTGAGTGGGCCTACGACCGGGATTCCAAGATCGGCCGCCTGGACAAGGCGCTGGACGAGGCTCGCCGCCAGGGGTGGACCGTGGTGGACATGCAGCAGGAGTGGAAGCAGGTGTATTCGTTCGACCAGTAGTGATTGTGGTGAATCAACGCGCCCCGAGCGGGCAAGGAGAACAGTCATGAAGGCAAGACGATGGTGGGGAGCCGCGCTGTTGGCCGCCAGCAGCCTGGTGGCCATGGGCGGCGCGCAGGCGCAGGCGACAACGGGGCAGGCCAAGCCCCAGGGCGATGCCTCCGGGAAGAAACCAAACATCCTGGTGATCTTCGGCGATGACATCGGACAGGCGAACATCAGCGCCTACACGCGCGGCGTGGTCGGCTACACGACGCCGAACATCGACCGCATCGCCAAGGAAGGCGCGATTTTCACGGACTACTACGCGGAGAACAGCTGCACGGCCGGACGGTCGAGCTTCATCACGGGTCAGTCGCCACGGCGCACCGGCCTGTCCAAGGTCGGCGTGCCGGGCGCCACGGTGGGCCTGCAGGATCGCGACATCACCATGGCCCAGGCGCTCAAGTCGCATGGCTACAACACCGCGCAATTCGGCAAGAACCACCTTGGCGACCGCGACGAGTACCTGCCGACCAAGCACGGCTTCGACCAATTCTTCGGCAACCTCTACCACCTGAACGCCGAGGAGGAACCGGAGCGCCCCTACTGGCCGCAGAATCCCAAGGATCCCATCATCGCGGCCTACAAGCCGCGCGGCGTGATCAAGGCTTCGGCCGACGGCAAGATCGAAGACACCGGCGCCCTCACGACCAAGCGCATGGAAACGATCGACGACGAGACCGTGGGCGCGGCGCTGGACTACATCGACAAGCACGCCAAGGACGACAAGCCGTTCTTCGTGTGGATGAACACCACGCGCATGCACATCTACACCCACATCCGGCCCGAGTACAAGGGCAAGAGCGGCATGCCCGGCAACGACTACGCCGATGGCATGTGGGAGCATGACCAGGACGTGGGCAAGCTGCTCAAGAAGCTCGACGACCTGGGCATCGCCGACAACACCATCGTGGTCTACACCACCGACAACGGGCCGAACCAGTTCAGCTGGCCCGATGCCGCCACCACGCCGTTCCGCAACGAGAAAGACTCGAACTGGGAAGGCGCGTTCCGGGTGCCAGCCATGGTGCGATGGCCGGGCAAGATCGAGCCGGGCACCGTCAAGAACGGCATCGTGTCGGGCCTGGACTGGTTCCCGACCCTGCTCGCGGCGGTGGGCGACACCGACGTGAAGGACCGCCTGCTCAAGGGCTGGACGCCCGGTGGCGGGCAGAAGAACTACAAGGTCCACCTGGACGGCTACAACCAGCTCGACTACCTGACCGGCAAGTCGGACAAGAGCGCGCGCGACGACTTCTACTACTTCAACGACGATGGCCTGCTGGTGGCCATGCGGTTCGAGAACTGGAAGATCGTGTTCTGCGAACAGCGCGCGCCGGGCGGCTTCGCGGTCTGGAGCGACCCGTTCGTGTGCCTGCGCGTGCCGAAGGTGTTCAACCTGCGCATGGACCCGTACGAACGCGCCGACATCGTCTCCGACCAGTACAACGACTGGCTGTCCAAGAACGCCTATCTGGCGTTCATCGGCTCGGCCAAGGCGTCGGAGTTCCTGCAGACCTTCGTCGAGTATCCGCCCAGCCAGCGGCCGGCGAGCTTCAGCGTCGACCAGGTGCAGGAAGCCGTGGACAAGGCCATCGAGAAGCACTTCGAGGAACAGGCCAGGAAACAAGGCAAGTCCGGCTCGTAGCGCGCCAGGCGGCGCCCGCCGCGGCGGGCGCCGCCTGCGCGTGATGGCAGTCCCTCAATCCATGGAGCGTCCCGTATGGCACAAGCAGGCGTGGCAAGCGCGTCACCGAACGAAGCCGGAACCTTGACGGGCGCGGGCGCGAGCCTGGCGCCCGCCTGCGCGCTGCTGGGACTGTCGGGCGCGGCCTCATTGATATTCCAGATCCTGTGGATCAAGCAGCTTTCCCTGATCGTCGGGGTCGAAGTCCACGCCATCGCCACGGCCGTCAGCGCCTTTTTCCTGGGGCTGGCGGCGGGCAGCTGGTGGCTGGGCAGGCTGGCGGAACGGCACGCCAACCCCTGGCGCCTGTATGCCGCCGTCGAACTGGCGATCGGCCTGGCCGCGCTGGCGGTCACCTTCCTGCTGGCGCACGGCGCCGGCCTGTTCGCCCGCTGGCAGCCGCAGCAGCCGCTGCTGGCCTGGGCCATCCTGTTCGCGGTGGTCGCGCTGGCGCCTTTTTTCATGGGCGGCACCTTGCCCATCCTGATGCGCGCGGTCAGCGCCGGCCGCAGCGGCCATGATGGCGGCGCCTTGTACGCCGCCAACACCACCGGCGCCATCGCCGGCGCGTTGCTGCCGGCCTTCCTGCTGATTCCCGCCCTCGGCGTGCAAGGCAGCGCCCTGGCCGCCGCCGCGCTGAACCTGGCGGCCGCCTGCGGCGCGTGGTCGCTGCGCGGCCGGCCGCCGGCCCCGGCGGTCGACGGCCCCGCCGCCCGCGAGGCGTCGCGCCTGTCGCCGCAGGCCCGGCTGGCCGTGGCGCTGTATGCGGTGGCTGGCGCCGTGGCGCTGGGTTACGAGGTGCTGTGGTCGCAGATGATCATCCCCTTCATGAGCACGCGGGCCTTCGCCTTTTCGGTGGTGCTGGCGGTCTACCTGGCCGGGCTGGCGCTGGGCGCGGCATGCTATGCCCGCTGGGGCCACCGGTTCGGCGATCCGTGGCGCGTGTTCGCGACATTGATCGCGGGCGCGGGCCTGATCGCCCTGGCCGAGGCCGCGCTGCTGGGCCTCTGGCTGGTGCCGGCCCAGGATCTGGCCGAAGCCGGCATGCGCAGGATTTTCGACAATGGCCTGGCCGGAATGAGCGCGCGCTTCGCCGTCGCCGCCGGCGCGGTGGTGCTGCTGCCCACCCTGCTGCTGGGAGCGGCCTTTCCGGCGGTGCTGCAGATCGTCGCCCCGGGCGAGCGCCGCAGCCGTGGCGCGGGCCTGGCCCTGGCGGCCAACACCCTGGGCGGCATCGCGGGCACCGCGCTGGTCGCCTTCGTGCTGCTGCCCTGGCTGGGCACGATCCGCAGCCTGACGCTGCTTGCCGCGACCGCGTGCGCCGTGGGCGTGGCGGCCGCCTGGCGCGGCCGCGCGGTCGCCCCCATGGCCCCGGCGCTGGCCGGCGCGCTCGGCGTCGCCGCGCTCATCGTCGGCTGGGCCCTGCCGCAGGATCATCTGGCGCGGCTCATGCCGGGCGCGCGCGGCAAGCCCCTGGTGTTCCACCACGAGAGCCATGGCGGCACCGTTGCCGTGGTCGAGAACGGCCGCGGCGGGCAGCGCTTCAACCGCCTCTACATCCAGGGCGTGTCGAACTCGGGCGATGCCATGCCATCGCTGCGCTACATGCGGCTGCAAGCCCTGCTGCCGCTGATCGTGCATGCCGGCGAACCGGAATCCGCCCTCGTCATCGGCTATGGCACCGGCATCACGGCGGGCGCGCTATCGCGCTATCCCGGCCTGAAACGCCGGGTGGTGGCCGAACTGCTGCCCGGCGTGCTGCAGGCCGCGCCGTTTTTCCAGGGCACCTACGACGCCTATCGCGACAGCGGCTTGCAAGTGCGGCTGCGCGACGGCCGGCGCGAGCTGCTGGCCAGCGCCGACACGTACGACCTGATCACGCTGGAACCGCCGCCGCCGTCGGCCGCGGGCGTGGTCAACCTGTATTCCCGCGACTTCTACGAGCTGGCGGCGCGCCGGCTCAATCCGCAAGGCATCGTGGCCCAGTGGCTGCCCCTGCCGACGCAGAACCTGGACGAGACTCGCGCCCTGGTGGCCAGCTTCATCGCGGTATTCCCGCACGCCTCGCTGTGGACCACCGAGCTACATGAAATGTTGCTGGTCGGGTCGCCGGATCCGCTGCCGTTGGTGCCCGAACGCATGGCGCGGCGCTTTGCCGCGCCGGCCCTGCATGCCGCCCTGGCGCAAGTCGGCGTGTCCTCGGTGGCGGCGTTGATGGCGACCTGGGTGACCGACCGCGAGGGACTGGCGCGCTTTGCGGAGGACGCCGCGCCGGTGACGGACGACAGGCCCTCGATCGAATACGCCCCCTGGGTCCGCCCGCGCGAGATCGTCCGCACGCTGCCTGCGCTGATGGCATTGCGCGGCGCGCCGCCCCTGCAAGGCCCGCCAGCCGATTGGGCCGCCGACATCGACGGCGAACGCGCCGTGCTGGACCTGTTCTATCGCAGCGCGCTGGCGGCGTATCGCGGCGACCGCGAAAGCTGGTCGCGCGACGCCCCCGTGCTGGCCCGCGCCAGCCGCGAGAACGCTTACCTGCGATGGTTCATGAGCGGCACGGAGACGGCGGACTGACGCCGGCCCCCGGCCATCGCTACCGCGCGGTCATTTCCTGTTGTTGCCGGCGAATGCGGCCGTGATGCCCAGACCGATCAACATGGCGCCCCCCACATAGCGCTCGAAGTGCAGGTAGCCGCGGCTGCGCCGCAGCCATTGGCCGGCGGCGCTCGCGGCAAAGGCGTAGCACGCGTCGCTGGCCAGGCCCAGCAAGGTGAAGACCAGCCCCAGGAATACCACCTGCGCGGCCACATGGCCGCGGCTGACGTCCACGAACTGCGGCAGGAACGCCATGAAGAACAGGGCCGTCTTGGGGTTGAGCAGATTGACGATGAAGCCGTCGCGGAACATCCTGCCGTAACCACGCGCCTTGGACGGCGCGTCGACGGAGGCGGCGGCCGGGCGCGTACAGATTTTCTTGAGGCCCAGCCAGATCAGGTAGGCGGCGCCAGCATACTTGACGATGCTGAACGCCAGCGCCGAGGAAGCCAACAAGGCCGACAATCCGAGCGCGGCCGCCAGCACGTGCACCAGCGTGGCCGCGTGGATGCCCAGGTCCGACACCAGCCCCGCCTTGCGGCCCTGTTCGACCGACTGGGCAATGATATAGAGCACGGCCGGTCCGGGAATCGCCAACAGGATCAGCGCGGCACTGACGAACAGCGCCAGGTTTGCGGTACTGGGAATCACGAATTCCATGGTTCAGGCTCCAGCGGTGGGCAGGTGGAATGGGAATCCCACTGTACCGCAGCGCGCCCCGTTCCGGCGCATTCGCCCGCCCGGCATACGCGCCATGCCAGCGCGAGGGACTCGCCTTCCCGTAACTTGACCATAATATTGAACGACGTCTAATATTTAACGACGTTTAATAATTGGATCGATCATCATGTTCAGACCGCTGTTGCAGATGCTGAGGAACAAACAGCTCTTGCCGGCTTTGGCCGCCAATGCGCTGTACCGGCCGTTCTACCGGCTCAGTTTCCTGGCGGCATTGAGCGCGTCCGGACTGATGGCGCGGCTGGCCGACGGGCCGATCCCGTTGGCGCAACTGGCGGCCGGCAACACCGCGGGCGACGCGGCCGGCGCGCGCGAAGCCCTGCGCGCCTGGCTACAGATGGGCTGCCGGCTCGGACTGCTGCAACTGGGGCCCGAGGGATATGCATTGCGCGGCCTGGCCAGGAAACTGGCGCGGCCCGAAAACGACGCCACGCTGGCGCTGGTCCAGGAAGCGGCCAGCATGCATCACCGCCTGATCCTGCAGACGCCGGCCAAGCTGCGCCAGGGGGAACTCTGGGACCTGGAAAACCAGGACGGCGAACTGACCGCGCGCTCATCGCGCGCGCTCGAGCCTTTCCTGGTCGAGGCCATCCGGCGTTTCGTGCCGCGCACCGGGCCCTGCCGGCTGCTTGAAGTGGGCTGCGGCTCGGCGATCTACATCCGCCACGCCGCCCTGCACAATCCCGAACTGACCGCGACCGGGCTGGAACTGCAACCCCGGGTCGCGCGCGTCGCCCAAGAGAATATCCAGGCCTGGGGGCTGCGGGACCGCGTCACCATCGAAACCGGCGACATACGACAGGGGGAGCTGAGTCCGGCCTACGACCTGGTCACGCTGTACAACAATATCTACTATTTCCCGGTCCACGAGCGGGTCGCGTTGCTGGCCCGGGTAGGACAACTGCTCAAGCCTGCGGGGCAGCTCCTGCTGGCCACCTGCTGCCAGGGCGGCAACGCCGGCATGGAAGCCCTCAATCTATGGGGCGCGTCGAACCGTCACGGCGGCCGCTTGCCCGACAGCGACGAAATGCGGCAGCAGTTGCGCGACGCCGGTTATGCAAACGTGGAGGTATCGCGGCTGATCCCCGGCGACAGCTTTTTTGCCTTCCGCGCCAGTGCCGCCGGCGTTCGATAAGCTGGCCTCAAAGGCGCAACCACAGCAAGGCCCCCGCCGATAGCGCGCCCGCCACTGCCAACCCGCCCCAAGCCCGCCGGGCGCTGCGGGCGTGGAACACGCCGATCACGATCGCGGCGTACAGGACGAAACTCGACAGCGTTCCGGTCAATACGCCGACCGCCCGCGATGCGCCGATGACGGCCGGCAAGGCCAGCGCCAGCGCCGACATCGCCAGCGCCGACACCCCATAGCCACCCGCGGCGGCGGCCAATACGCGACTGGCGACCTGCCATCGCCAGGCCGTCCGGTCCTGGCCGGCGCGCGGCGGCGCGCGATCCGGCTCGATCGGCGCATCCCTTGCCCTTCGCCATAAGGCACTGGCCGCGTACGCCAGCGCCAGGCCGAACGCCAGCGCCGTGAGTTCCACCGCCAGCAGTTGTCCGTCTGCCAGTCTGGCATAGGCCCAGAGATGCTGCCCGGTCGTCGCCCAGTTCAGCAATGGCAGCGCCAGGCACAGCAGCGCCGCCAGCCCCAGTTGCTCGATCCAGGCGCGCCGGGGCGCGCGCCATCGCGCGTGAATCAAGGACCCGGCCCACGCGGCGAAGAACAGCCGGATCTCCCACGTGTCGCGCTCCGCCCAGGACGCGGGAATCAACCGGTTCGCATAGAGATAGGCGATGCTCGCCAGCGCGATCCCGCCCAGCGCCGCCACATTCAGCGCCTCCACCCAGCGGTAGATCTGCGCGGTGGCCGCGCCGAACTCGTGCTCGCTTTTCTTGCGCCGCTTGAGGGCGAAAAGCAACGTGCCGGTGGCGACCATCGCGGTGCCCGCCAGACCGCTGAAAAAGTACAGCCACTTCATCGTCCAGCCGCCAAAGTCGACCTTGTGCAGGCTTTCGATCACTTCATGGACATGCCGCGCGGCCACTTCGTCCGCCACGGCGGGCGCCACCTGCAGCACCGCGCCGCTGCGCGCATCGAACGCGACGCGACTGGCGCGCACGGGCAGGCGCCGGCCGGAGCTGGTGTCGGCCTTGTCGCCCAGCACGCGGACGATGCTGCGCGCATTGCCTGGATGATCGACCGTCACTAGTGCCGCGTCCTGGCCGGTCAGCGCGCGAGCCCGCAGGACAAAGGGATACAGGTCCGGCACCCCGCCCCGGTCCGGCCCGGCGATCCGCGGCTCGGGCGGCGTGGGCGCCAGTTCCGCCTGGTAGCGGCGATAGGCGCCATCATCCCCGCCGAACGCGGCGTGCAAGGGCCATGGCATATAGCTGGTGTAGAAAAACGCCAGTCCCGTGTAGCAGATCATGAACAGGAACGGCAGCGTCAGCACGGCCGTGGCATTGTGGACGTCAAGCCAGCTACGTTGACCCTTGCCGCGCCGGAAGGTGAAGAAGTCCTTGAAGATGCGCTTGTGCACCACCACCCCGGACACCAGCGCCACCAGCATGCACAGCGAAATCGCGCCCACCAGCCAATAGCCCGGCAGGCCGCCGTGCAAGGTGTAGTGGAAGGACATGAAATGGCGGCCGCCCTCCGTCCGCCGCCATTGCGGCTGCGCCTGCTCGTCGCCGGTCAACGGGTCCATCCAGGCTTGCTGTGGCCGGCCCTCGGCGGCGCGCCAGGCCAGGCGCATCGGCTGGCCTGGCCTCACTGGCCAGGCAATGTCCCAGGCGGCCGCGTCGCCCGCGCGGGACGCCAGGAACCGGGTCGCGCGCGCCAGCCATTGCGCCTGGCCGTCGACCGCCGCCGTGGCCGTCATCCGCGGCAAGGGTTCGGCCTGCATCCACCGCGTGATCGGTTCGCGAAACACGCTGAGCGTGCCGGTGAGCATGATGGCGCACAGCAGCCAGCCGCAGACCAGGCCGCACCAGGTATGCAGCCAGGCCATGCTCTGGCGCAGTCCCGGTTTCATGCCGGCCTGGCGCGCGTGCCGCGCCGGCGCGACGGCGGCGCGTGGCGTCATAACGTGCCGCGCAGGGTCAGCATCACGTTGCGCGGCTCCCCGAAATGGTTGCCGCGGCGGATCTGGCTGACCATCCCGTAGTAGTGCTTGTCGAACACGTTCGCCACGTTCAAGGCCAGGCTCCAGTGTTTGTCGATGCGGTATCCGGCGCGCAGGTCCCACACCGCGCGACCGGGCGCGCCCATCCGCACGGATGTGTCGTCATAGGCGGGATACGAATAGCCGCTCTGTGCCGACACGCCGCCGCCAACGCTGAAGGCGTTCCAGCGGCCCGGCAACCGGTACGTGGTCGACAGGCGGAACAGGTGGCGCGGCGTCTCGGCGCTGATGGTCTCGCCCTCGTCATCGCGGCTGGTGACGAAGGTGTAGCCCGCCATCACCTGCCAGCCCGGCGACAATTCCCCGCTGGCTTCCAGCTCGAAACCCTTGCTGCGCAGCGTGCTGCCATTGCGATAGCAGTCGCTCGAAGCCAGCGAGCCGGTGCAACCGCCCGGGTTGGACTCGTCCACCACCGCGATGCCCGATTTCTTCACCGCGAACACCGCCGCCGACAGGTTCAGCCGCCCATCGTAGAGCTCTCCCTTGATGCCTGCTTCGTAGTTGGCGCCGATGGCCGGGTCCAGCGGCGAACCCGATGACGTCACGTAGGAACTCTGCGGCTGGAAGGTGTCCGCATAGCTGGTGTAGACCGACCATTGGCGGTCCAGGTCGTAGACCAGCCCGGCATAGGGCGTGAACTCATGCCTCTGCTGGTAATCGCGGGTCCTGGCCCCGGTCAGGCCATTGGTGGACTGGTACTTCAGCCAGCTCAACCGGCCGCCCAGCAGCAGATGCAGCGGATCCGCCAATTGCAGTCGCAAATTGCCGTACAGCGCCGCCTGCTCGCCCCGCGCCGTTTCCTTCGAGTCCCAGGCCGGGCGCGCCGGCTTGGGAATGGCGGAATGATCGGGGTCGTACACGTCGATCGGCATGTCGGCGTCCAGGCTGGCCGACTTCTGGTTGATGCGCTGGCGCGCCCAACTGGCGCCCAGCAGGATCTGGTGCGAGCCGCCCAGCGCCTGGAAATTGCCCGTGGTGTTCAGATCGACGCCATCGCTGCGCACGCGCGCGCGGTTGAAGTAGACGGTGTAGAAGCTGGAGCCGCGGCCGCTCGCCCGATCCACGCCGCCGATCGGAATGGCCACGCGCTGGTCC
This sequence comes from Achromobacter xylosoxidans, assembly GCF_001457475.1. Lineage (NCBI taxonomy): Bacteria > Pseudomonadati > Pseudomonadota > Betaproteobacteria > Burkholderiales > Alcaligenaceae > Achromobacter > Achromobacter xylosoxidans. The sequence goes on from NZ_LN831029.1 coordinate 4,070,385, forward strand.
AGGTCCACCTCCGTGCTGTTGAGCGACAGCCGCGCCTTCCAGTCCTTGGAGAAGCGGTGCTCGGCTTCGGCGAAGATCTCGTCAACCTGTTCCGTCTGCCGGTTCCAGTCCTGGATCAGCGATGTCGAACGCTTGATATCGAGCGCGCCGCCGTCGGTATAGCGCGGCAGCCCGAACAGCCAGTAGCCGTCGGTGTCCGTGGCCTGGTGACGGGCGCCGAACGTCAGCGTGGTGTGCTGCCCGACATCGGCATCGATCACGCCATAGAACAGCGGCGATCGGGACTTGGTGCCGTCGTAGAAGTAATGGCGATCCTGGTAGGCCGTGACCAGGCGGCCGCGCACCGTGCCGGCGGCGTTGATCGGGCCGCCGCCGTCGAACTCCATGCGGTAGTTGTCCCACGACCCCGCCGTGGTGTTCATTTCGAGATGGCCTTCTCCACGCGGCCGCTTGCGCACCATGTTGATCGCGCCGCTGGGATCCGCCGAGCCCAGCATCAGCCCGCCGGCGCCACGCAGCACCTCGACCCGGTCGAACACCGCCGTGTCGATGGGAAGCCACCCCACCGGGGCATAGACGATGCCGGCGACGCCGTCGACCAGATAGTTGTTGTCGTCGACCGTGAAGCCGCGTATCGAGAACTTGTGGTTGCCGAAGTTGCGCGCCGTCTTGGTCACGCCGGTGGTCTGCGCCAGCGCCTCGTCCAGCGTGGTCAGATTCTTGTCGTCCAGCTGTTGCCGCGTGATCACGCTGACCGACTGCGGCGTTTCGCGGATCGACTGCGTCAGCTTGCCGATGGTCAGCGCGCCGCTGGTGTAGGAACCCGTGAGTTCCGTGGTCGGATCGCGCAGGCTGCCGCCGCTGACCGTCACCGGCTGCAACGTCACGGCGTCACTCGATGGGCGGCCGATGGCGGTCAGGGTGAAGACGTCGGGCCGGCTGCCGTTGACGCGCACGTTGGTGCCGGCCAGCAATCTGTCCAGCGCCTCGCGCGGCGTGTAGCGGCCCTCGATCGCCGGCGCCTGCTGACCCGCCACCGCCGCTTCATCGAACAGCACCTGGTGCCGCGACTGCTCCGAGAACAGTCGCAGTGCGCGGTCCAACGGCTGCGCCGCAATGCTGAACTGCATCGGCGCCGCCTGCGGCTGCGCCTGCGCAACCGGCGCGGCCAGCGCCCATGCCACCAGCGCCGGCACCGCCTTGAGCTGCATGCGCGCCATCAATGCGCTGCCTGCCAGCGCGCTTCTCAACCTGCCCCGTCCCATTCCCACTCCCTCGTTGTTGACCGCTACCGGCCTTGCAGGGGTAAACGGATTCCGGGACGGGAGTGGGAACCCGCGGGGAAAAATAAATTCTTGCCGGAACGCCGCGGTTCAGCGGGCCAGGATCAGATAGCCGCCGTCGGCCGCGCGCGTGACCCGCACCGGCAGCAGATCCGGCAAGGCCTCCAGGAAAGCGGCGGGCGCATTGGTCGCCGCGAAGCCGGAAACGGGCAGCGTTTTCAGGTCCGGGCTGGCCAACGCCACCGGTTTGCCGAGGTACTGCGCCACTTCCTGCGCCACTTCGCCCAGGGGCGTGCGCCGGAACACCAGGCGGCCGTTGCGCCAGCCACCCACGCTGTCCGCGGCCACCGCCACGGTCTGGTAGATAGCGGCGCGCGCGTCCACGGACACGCCTTGTTCGGCGCCCAACGACAGCGCCTGCCCGCCGTGGTCGCGGTCGGGCTGCACGCGCACGCGGCCATGCAACACCTTGACGATGACGGCCTGCGGCGTGGTGCGGACATTGAACGCCGTGCCCACCACGGTGACGCGACTCTGGCGCGCGTCGACGGTGAATGGCCTGCCGGTGTCCGGCGCCACGTCAAAGAATCCCTCGCCCTGGTTCAGCACCACCTCGCGGCGGCGCGGGTAGTAGCGCACCTGCAACGTGCTGCCGAAATTCAACGCAATGCGCGAGCCATCGGGCAGATCCAGCTGGCGTATCTCTCCCGCCGCGGTGCTCACGTCCAGCACATAGCCGGGAGTGTTGTCCCAGCGGTACCAGCCGTAGCCGCCACCGATCACCAGCACCGCACAGACAGCGGCCAACGCCTTGGGGAAGGCCGCCAGCCCCGGCAGCGGCAGCCAGAATCCCGGCCGCCGCCCAGGGGCCCGCCCCCGGTCCGGCGCGGGACGCGCCGCGGGCGCCGGCCGGGGTGTCGCGGCCGCGGGCAGCCCATCGGATGCCAGCGCGGGCCGCGGCGTCCGTGCCAGGTCCTGCCAGGTGCGGGATACGCGCGCGAACGCCTGCCGGTGCGTCGGGTGCGCGGCAAGCCAGGCGTCCAGCTCGCGCTGGTCCGCCGCCGACCACGTGGCGTCCTGGCGGCGCACCAGCCACTCGGCCGCCGCCTCGTGCAGGGCAAGCGCGTCGGGCGAAGCGGAAGAAGACGGATCGGTCATGAAGAGGCGGAGTCGCTATTGTTGTTATTGTCCGGGCCGCCGTCATCGCTGGCGGGCCGATGCAATTGCTGCATCTGTGCAACCGTAGCATAGTGCACCCGGACCTCGCAGTAGGCGATGGCGCGCGCCAGGTGCTTGACGACCATGCGCCGGGAAATCTGCATGCGCTCGGCGACTTCATCCTGGGTCAGCCCATCGAAGCGGCTCAGCACGAAGGCCTCGCGCTGGCGCTCCGGCAGTTCCCGCAACGCTTCAGCCAATCGCTCCAGGCGCTGCTGGCAAGCCGCCGCGCGCATGGGACATGACGCATCGTCGGCCTCCCAGGCCTGACCGTCCCGCGCCGCTTCATCGAGCGACACCGTCTGCAACCGCCGGCCCGCCCTGCGCTCGCGGAATTCGTCCGCCACGCCGTTCATGACGGTCTTGCGCAGGTACGCGCCCTGCTCTTCGCTGGAATCCAGGGCGGGGTTGGCGGCGACCCATTTGACGACGCCGTCGTGCAGCACGTCCTCGGCGCTGCCAACGCTGCCCTTGAACCGCGCCAGCCCGCGCAGCAAGGGCAGGCGCCAGCGCGCATAGGCTTTCGCGATGGCGCCGCCGTTCTCGGCCTGGGCGTCGGCGGGCGCGGCCGCCTGCTCGGAGGCCAACAACGGATTGCGGCTCATCCCGCGCTCGACCGGACGGGCCGCGGACAAGCCGGCCTGGAGCGGGCCGCGGCCGGACGAGCGATGGAAAAGGGATACGGAATGACGAACACGGCGCCCACTGATTGGCCATCGGCCCATGGCGCGAACGCCGCGGGCCGGTTGAAACTTGCCGCATTGTACTGAGATTTATTCTCAATCTCCATCCGGCGGTTCCGGCAAGGCCTCGAATCCCGGGCCAGGACACGCTTGACCTTGCCAAGGTGGCCACCTTTACGCTGGTCGCACGGTGAAACGCCGCCCCTTTCAGCGTGCGCGGGCGTTTCACTGCCGTCCCGACGAACAAAGGTACCCCGACATGCCGAAAATCACGGTTCTCCCCCACCCCGACCTCGCGCCCGAGGGCGCCGTTGTGGACGCCAGGCAAGGCGCGTCCATCTGCGACGCCCTGCTCGACCATGGCATCCACATCGAACACGCATGCGAGCAAAGCCGGGCATGCACGACCTGCCACTGCATCGTCCGCAAGGGCTTTCACGCGCTCAACGAAATGGACGAAACCGAGGAAGACCTGCTGGACCGCGCGTGGGGCCTGGAAGCGCAGTCACGCCTGAGTTGCCAGGCCATCGTCGGCGAGCAGGACCTGACCATCGATATTCCCAGATACACGCTCAATCATGCCAAGGAGAACCACTGAGGCGGTCACGCCAGGTCGATCCCCGTGGCCCCGGAAAGCGCGTCGAGCAGGCGCGCCTGGAAGGCCTCGTCATGCACGGCCGGATGCGGCTCGCGCCGCTCCTGGTGGTGCCAATAGCCGCCGCTCGCGCGGGCCGCGGCATCGTCGGTCGTGGCCAGCCACGCCTGCGTCACGTGGCCCAGCCGGAGGTCTCCCGGCGCGTCCGGGCCTCCCATCTTGGTGGGCACCCAACCGGGATCGACGGCCTGGCTGATCACGTCCGGCCAGCGCCGCGCCACCGCGGCGGCCAGGGCCGTCACGAATAGTTTGCTGTCGGAATACGAAGCGGTTTCGCGCGCCCCGTCCCAGGCCAGGCCGCCCAGCTCGGGCCGCCCGTCGTAGTGCATTTCGCTGCTCAGGTAGATCAGGCGCCGCGGCCGCGTGATGAGCGCGGTCAGCGCATAGGGCGCCGCCACATTGACCGGCAGGATGGCGGCGCCGGTGAACACGCCGGCATTGTGGATGACCGCGTCCATTTGGCCCAGGGCGTTGAGCTGTTCGGCCAGCTCCCGCGTCTGGGTCAGATCGGCCAGGTCGCCCACGACCGCCCGCGCCCCGCGCGCCAGCAGGTCGCGCGCGGCCTCCAGGCGCTCGCGGCTGCGGCCGTGCACGACCAGTTGGTGTCCGTCCGCCTGCAGTGCGCGCGCGGCCGCCAGGCCCAGGCCGTCGACCGAACCGGTGATGAAGATGCGTGCCATGGAAAAACTCCTCGGAAAACAGGGCCGGCGCCCGTCCATTGCGGGGACGCCGGCAATGGATGCTGCGGTTCCCGGGGAAGTATAGTCATCGACGCGGCGCCCGCGCGCCGGTTGCCACGACCTTGCCCCATACACGGAGATTTCCCATGACGAACGACGCTCAAGCCCCCGTTATCCTCATCACCGGAGGCAGTCGCGGTGTCGGGGCCGCGACCGCGCGGCTGGCCGCGGCGCAGGGCTATGACGTGGCGATCAGCTATGTCGCCAACGAGGCGGCCGCGCAGGCGGTGGTGACGGACGTGCGGGCGCTGGGCCGCCGCGCCCTGGCCGTGCGCGCCGACAGCGCCGACCCGGACCAGATCGCCGGCCTGTTCAACGCGATCGACCGCGAATTCGGCCGTCTCGACGTGCTGGTCAACAATGCCGCGATCATCGCGCGCCAGTCGCGCCTGGAGGACCTGGCCTTCGAGCGCATGCAGCGGATCTTCGCGGTCAATTCCCTCGGCCCGATGCTGTGCGCGCAGCAGGCAGCCCGGCGCATGTCGCAGCGCCACAATGGCCGCGGCGGCGCCATCATCAACATATCCTCGGCCGCGGCGCGCCTGGGCAGCCCCAATGAATACGTGGACTATGCCGCCTCGAAAGGCGCGCTGGAGAGCTTCACGATCGGCTTTTCCAAGGAGGTGGCGCGCGAGGGCATCCGCGTGAATTGCGTGCGCCCCGGCCACATCTACACCGAAATGCACGCCAGCGGCGGCGAACCGGGACGGGTGGACCGCATCAAGGACACCGTGCCCATGGGCCGTGGCGGCCAGCCCGAAGAGGTGGCGCGGGCCATCCTGTGGCTGGCCGGCGCCGAGGCCTCGTACGTCACCGGCACCTTCGTCGACGTCACGGGCGGCAAGTAAGCCCGGAACCGCCCGCTAGCGCAGCGCGGCAACGTCCACGACGGTTGCCCCGCAGGCCTGCACCAGCTCGGGATCATGGCTGGCGAACAGCACCAGCCGGTCCCTGCCCCAGGTCTTGAACAACTCGGCCAGCGCGCGCCGCGCCGGCGTGTCCAGCCCGTTGCTGGGACCGTCCGCGATGACGACGGCCGGGGCGCCCAGGGCGGCCGCGGTCAGGTAGACCTTGCGGCGCGTGCCCGTGGACATCTGCTCGAAGCGCTTGTCCAGGTGCGGCTCCAGTCCCAGCCGGGCGGCCAGGTCGAGCACCGCGTCGTCCACCGCCACGCCCTTTTCCGCCGCCGCCTGTTCGAGCAGCCCGCGCCCGGTCTGCTGCGGCAGCGCCAGGCAGTTGTCGGGCACGTAGGCCAGGCGCGCCCTGGCCTGCCGCGGCGCTTGCGCCAGCGGCTGGCCATCTATCCAGACCTCGCCCTCATCCGGCGCGATCGCGCCCGCGATGATGCCGAGCAGGCTGGACTTGCCGGTGCTTTCCTCTTCGCACAGCGCCACGCAGCCCGGCCCGAAGGCGTGCGTCAGACCCTGGAAGACGAGATGGTCGCCGTAGCGTTTGGTGAGATTGTCGATGCGTAGCATGGCGCCAGTTTACGCAGGAACCGGCGATTCCTCCAGGTACTGCTGCGCCACGCCGTCCTGCTGCATCTGGCGCCACTGCTCCACCGACGGCGTCGCCATCTGGAAGGCGCGCGTCACTTCGCAATACCAGCCCGGATTGTGCAGCCGGCCGATCAGCTGCATCGGCAAGGGATCGATGAACATGCGATCGGGATCGGTCACGGCCGCGTCGATCAGGTGCATGCCCACGATGTCGCCGATGACCAGCGTGCGGCGCGCATCGATATCGACCAGCTGGCGCACGCGACACTCCATCGACGCGGGACTGTCCTGGATCCGGGGCACGTCCACATTGCGGCCCGGCGCCAGCAGCAGCCCCGCCTCCATCGACTCATCGATACTGGCATCGAAGTCGATGGCGGTCACGTTCATGCGGCGCGCCTGCGTCGCCGACACCAGGTTGACGACGAACTCGCCGCGCGCGGCGATGTTGCGCGCGGTGTCCTTCAGCCGCCCATCGCGCGAACCGACACAGAAACACAGGATCGGCGGATCGCCGGACATCACGTTGAAAAAGGAAAACGGCGCGACGTTCAACGCGCCCCGCGCATCGCGCGACCCGACCCAGGCGATGGGCCGGGGCAGGACGGTGGAATGCATGAGTTTGCTGCGCTGCTCACCGCTGAGCGCTTGCATGTCGAAGTACATGGGCTGGCAGATCCTGGTCGTTTATTCGTTGCCTGCGCGCGCCGGATCCTGCTCCGGCTTTTCGACGCCGGCCCGGCGGGCGCTGGACTGGTGCAGTTCCACCAGGTTGCCGGCGGGGTCGCGCAGGAACAGCTGCTTGAGGCTGGGCGAGGCCACGTTGTCGAGCGTGAAGTACTCGATGCCGCGGGCGATCAGTTCCTGCTCGGCGGCCAGCACGTCCTCGACCGCCAGCGCGATGTGGTTGGACACCGGATCCTTGCCCGGTCCCTTGGCGTAGCGCGACGGGCCCTCGCTGCCCAGGATGTGCAGCTGGGTGCCATTGGGCAGGTTGATCCACGAACCATAGATGCCCGGAATCTTCCAGCGCGCGGGATCCTGCGGCAGGTTCAGGACATCGCGGTAGAAATCGAGCATGGCGTCGGCCTGGGCGTGGTTCACACCGAATCCGACGTGGTGAAGTTCAAGCACTTTGACGGGCATGGGGAGTCTCCTCGTTAGGGGCAGCGCAGTGCGCCGGGCGACGGCGCCGGGGCTGCGGACACGGCATGAACGCCGCAGCGGCGAATATAGTACGTTAAACGTACTATATGCAAATCGTATTATTTGATCGACGTATAATCCGAATTTGCCGCCCCGGCTTCCCTCATTCCCCGCGACAACCCTGCCCCATGCCCGTCCGCAAGTCCCCCGCTCCCGCCGCCCCGGCTGCCAAGGCCGGGCGCGCCGCCAAGGCCCCCGCCCCCAAATCCCCCGCTCCGGCAGACGCCCGTGTCGCGCCGGAATTGCCCGGGATCCCCGCCACCCGCCAGGCCCGCGCCGAGCGCGACGGCGCCGCCGCCGCCGCCCGGCCACACCTGGCGCTGATGGCGCAAACCGCCGCGCGCGGCACCGACGCGGGCGCGGCCGGGCTGGGACTGCTGCTGCTATGGCTGGCCGACGACGTCGAACAGCGCGCCAACGCCGCGCTGGCGCCGTTCGGCATATCGGAAAGCAAGCTCGACGTGTTGATGATCTTCGGCCTGGCCGAACGCGGACTGATCGACAGCCGCGCGGTGACGCCGTCGTACATCGCCGACTATTTCGGCGTCACGCGCTCGACGGTCACGGGCCTGCTGGACTGGCTGGAAAAGCGCGAACTGCTCACGCGCGCGCTCAACCACGAAGACCGGCGCAGCATCTCGCTGGCGTTGACCGACGCCGGACGCGAACTGCTCACGCAGGCGCTGCCGGCGTTCTGGACCATGTGCGCGTCGCTGGTGGATTGCCTGGACGAGAACGACCGCAAGGCCTTGCAGGGCATCCTGGCGAAAGTCTGGCGGCAGTTGAAGGGCCCGGCCACCTGACGGGGTTGCGTCACTTGCGCGGGTACGACTTCCTGCCGGAACACGGATAGTTCGCCGCGTGCGCCGTCATCGTACAGAGCAGCGCCAGCAGCAGGAGCACGGCGCGCGGCTTCATCTTGCCGCCGGCCGCTCGCCGATCCTGGCCGAGAATCGCAGCAGATACCCGTCCGGATCCTGCACCAGGAATTGGCGCACCCCCACTTCGACGGCGTCGCTGCGGTACCAGCGCTCTTCCGGTTCCCGGTACAACGGCCAGCGTGCCCGCGCCAAGCGTTCCAGCAAAGGCTCGATGGCGGACACCTTGATCTCGAAATTGACGCCGCGGCCACGCGGCGATAGGCGATCTGGAATCCACAATGGTCCATCCAGAAAGCCAGGCTGCGCGGCAGGTCGGCCACCAGCAGTTCCGGCACCATCCGGGCGCGAAGAAATCCGGTCATTCGTGTCTCCCCTCTTTTGCGTGTCCGGCATGATGACAGAACCGCGGACGCTGCAGCACGCCATGCCCGGCAATCAAGGCCCGGCGCGGTCGTTGGCGACCATGTGGGCCGCGGCCTGCGGCGCGCCGCCCTCGCGGCGGAAGAACAACGGTCGCAACCCCTTCCTGCCCCGGTCCAGGTATTCGAACGTCACCCTTTCGCCGGGCTGGGCCGGCCCGCCGCCGTGGCTGACGCTATACAGCTCGCCGCCCAGGCGATAGGCATGCACGGCGGTCCACGACGTCGATTCCGGCGTCCGCACCTTGTAGGTCAGGACCTCGTCGACCCGTCCGCGCACGCCATACTTGACCGTGGCGCGCCGCAGCGCCCGGCTCGACCACCCGACCCACAGGCCGGCCAGCAGACACAAGGCGGCAACGCCATACAGCGGCCACAGGAACCAGCCTCCTCCCAGCAGGATCAGCGCCGCGCCCAGGAACGCGTTGCGCAACAGGGTGTCGCCGTTGCGCACCTGCGCGCGATCGGCATCGCTGAGGGCCTCGAAGGCCTTCTGCACATCGCCAGGACCGTCGTAGTCCGCGCGCAGCAGCACCGGCGCCTCGCCCGGCCACAGCGCCAGCAGGTGCAGCCGCAGCGGCGCGCCGAGCCGGGCGGCGCAGCGTTCGGGGCTCCTGCCCCCGTCCCCCGGCATCGTGAAGCCGTTCATGAATGGCAGCGCCACCTCCAGCTTGCGGCCATCGATGCCGTATCGCACGCCGCCGCCGGGGGCCGGCGCGAAATCGGTGACCGCGCCGGTGACGACCTGCTTGGGCACGGCGCCGCGCAGCACCTGCCGCAGGCGCTGGCGGGCCGCCGGGCCGCGCAGCAAGCGGCGGCCGAGATAGAGCGTGAATCCAGCCAGCACCAGGATCATCGCGGACAGCACCGGATCGCGCGCGATGCTCGTGGCATTCGATAGCCACAGCCAGGCCAGGAATGCCGTCATGGCGAAGAACAACGTGAAGAACACCCCGCCCAGCACCGTGTCCGCCACGTGATGGCGCGCATGCCGGCGCAACCATGACAGGTCCTGCGCGCTCAACGCCTCATCGTGGGTCTGCATTCCCCATTCCTCCCCGTGTCGAACCGCCATGATGACAGAAGCGCCGTCCGCCGCGCCGGCCTGGCTTGACAAGCCCCCCTACCTCCTTCGAACATAGCCCCATCCACCCGGGGAGCTTCGGCAAGAAGCTGAGATTCCGATGGCGGCCGCGCCCCGCGCGCGGCGCGCGGCGCGAGAGACCCGTCGAACCTGATCCAGACAATGCTGGCGTAGGGAAGGTGCGCAACCCGCCGGCCCGCAATGCCGCGCCATGACGCCCCGCCCCGCCCGTTGTCCCCTTGCAAGGACCTGCGGCATGGCCTCCAACGCCCCCATCCTGTCCCAGCTGGCGCTCGCCTCGCGCGACCTGTACGCGGCCGTGCGCCGCGACGCGCCGCTGGTGCAATGCCTGACCAACTTCGTGTCGATGAATACCGCGGCCAATACGCTGCTGGCGATCGGCGCGTCGCCGGCCATGGTGCACGCGGCCGAGGAAGCGCCCGAATTTGCCGCCATCAGCGGCGCGGTGGTGATCAACATCGGCACGCTCTCATCCCCCTGGCTGGACAGCATGCTACTGACGGCCGCCGCGGCGGCCAAGGCCGGCACGCCCTGGGTGCTGGATCCGGTGGCGCATCACGCCACCAGCTTCCGGCGCGATGCGGTGCGGCGCCTGCTGGACCTGCGGCCCACGGTGATCCGTGGCAACGCATCGGAGATCATCGCCCTGGCCGGCGGCCAGAGCGCCAGCAAGGGCGTGGACGCGCGCGATCCGGTGCAACTGGCCGAAGCGGCCGCGCGCGAACTGGCGCGGGCGCGCGGCACGGTGGTGGCGGTGACGGGCGAAGTCGATTTCGTCACGGACGGCCGGCGCGAGGTGCGCGTGACCGGCGGTTCGCCATTGATGCCGCGGGTCACCGCGACGGGGTGCGCACTGACGGCGGTGGTCGGCGCCTTCGCGGCGGTGGCGCGCGATGACGCCTACACGGCGGCGGTGGCGGCGCTGTCCTGCTTCGGCATCGCCGGCCGCCGCGCCGGCGCGCTGGCCGAAGGCCCGGGTTCGTTCGCGTGGCGCTTTCTGGACGCGCTGGCGGCGCTGGAAACGGACAGCCTGACGGCGGAATCGCCGCTGCGCTGATCCGCCCTGCGCGCGCCGGACCGGCGCGCGGACGCTTGCCCCTACTACATGCGGTACTGCAGGCTCAGCATGGCGTTGCGTGGCGCGCCGGGCATGTTCAGGTTGGGGCTGTTGCCGTGCGCCGACACGATGTAGCCGGCGTCGAACAGGTTGTAGACGTTCAACTGCACCGAATACGGCCCCTGGCGCCACCACGCGGCGGCATCCGCCGTGACGTAGCCGGGCAACTTGACGGTGTTGCCCGGATTGGCGAAGCGCGCGCCCACCAGGTTCAAGCCGGCGCCGACGCCGAAGCCCTCGCCCAGGTCCTTGGTGATCCAGACGTTGCCGGCATGGCGCGGCGTCAGCGTGGCGCGCTTGCCTTGCACGTCCTTGCCGGCGTCGCGTGCCACCGACTGCGTCACGCGCGCATCCAGGTAGGCATAGCCCAGCATCGCGCGCCAGCCGTTGGACAGGTCGCCCGACAGGGTCCATTCGGCGCCGTCGGTGCGCTGCGTGCCCACCGGCACCAGCGTGTTGGTCACCGGATTGGTGACCTTGATGTCGGTGCGCTCCAGGCGGAACACCGACACCGTGGTCGAGAGCTTGCCATCCAGGAAATCGTACTTGGCGCCGACTTCGTAGTTGGTGGTCTTCTCCGGCGCCAGGTCGACGTTGTTGGCCGCCAGCGCGAAGGTCTCGCCCGAGGGCTGGTAGGAACGGCTCCACGACACGTAATACGACTGCACGCTGTCGGGCTGGAACACCAGGCCCAGGCGCGGGCTGAAGTTGGAGTCGGTGCGCGACAGGTTGCGGCCGCTGCGGCGGTCCTCGGTTTCCTGCTCGAAGCGGTCGTGGCGCACCCCAGCCAGCACCTTCCAGTGCTCGCCCAGCGACATCATGTCCTGCACGTACAGGCCCAGGGTGTTGAAGCGGCCCAGGCTGTCGGAACCCGGCGCGCCGCTCACCTGGCGCTGCAAGGTCGGCAAGCGCGGGTCGAACAGGTCGACCACCGCGACGTTGGCGGCCGACCAGTTCAGCAGGTCCTTGTTCTGCTGGCCCACCTCGATGCCGTACAGCATGTCGTGGCGCACCGAGCCCCACTGGACGCGCTGCATCAGTTCGGTCTGGTTGGTCCAGCCGTGCTCGTCGCGCAGCACGTTGCCGTGGGTCAGTGACACGGTTCGCGCGGCTTCGTTGACCGAACCCGGCAGCGTGTTGTTGCGGTTGAGCGTGTAGTGGTAGTAGCGCGTGGCGTTGCGCAGCGACCAGTTGTCGTTGAAGCGGTGCGTCAGCGTGGCGGCATAGGACTGCACCCGGGTCTGGGTGTAGTCGGTGTCGCGCGCGTTCTCGGCGCCGTAATAGGTCGACGGGTCCACATCGACCGGACGGCCATGGTAGGCCGGGATGCCGAAGTCGGTCAGGCGGCGGTCTTCCAGGAACTCGGTCTGCAGCAGGAAGGTGGTGTTCTCACCCAGCTTGAACTGGGCCGACGGCGCGATCGCCTTGCGGTCGATGAATTGCTTGTCGCGATAGCTGTCGCCCTTCTCCACCGCGCCGGTCAGGCGCCAGGCCATGCTGCCGCTTTCGTTGGCCCGGCCCAGGTCCAGGTCGAGCCGGCGGTCGTTCCACGAACCGTAGCTCAGGCCGACCTGCGAAATGTCTTCGCCCGGCTTCTTGGTCACGCGGTTGATCAGGCCGCCGGACGAACCGCGGCCATACAGCACCGCCGCCGGGCCCTTGATGACGTCGATGCGCTCGACGTTGGACAGGTCGCGGAAGTACAGCGCGTCGTCGCGGAAGCCGTCGACGAACTGGTCGGCGATGGCGGTGAAGCCGCGGATCGAGACCTGGTCGCGCTGGCCGTCGCCGGTCGAGAAGCTGACCCCGGGCACGTTCTTGAGCGCGTCCTGCACCGACATGGCGTGCTGGTCGCGCAGCACCTGCGCCGGCACCACGTTCACCGTCTGCGGAATGTCGCGCAGCGGCGCGTCGATCTTGGTGGCGCTGGTGGACGCCGGCGGGTTGTAGCTTTGCGCGGTGTCATCGGTGCCGACGACGCTGACGGCGGGCAAGGTGGCGGTGGGCGCAGCCGCCTGGGCCTGGGCGGCCAGGGGGGCCAGCGGGCCCAGGACGAGCAAGGCGGCGGAGAGGGGACGAAGGACGTGCATGGCCAGCGGGTATCGAAGTCGTTTGAAATGGAAGGATTCGCCATTCTCTTGACAACGAGAATCAGTCGCAATGCTTTTATCGTTCCGTTGCCTTGAGACGACGATAAATGAGACGCGCGTCCAATTCAGATGTTTTTAAGCTTGCCCATGCAACGCGTGCGCGGCGTTGCCGGCGATCCGCATGTCACCAGCGGGTCATAACCCGTCCCCAGAATTTTGCGTTCCCCCGACACGAAAGGAACGACGGTGAAGCAGCCCCTCCGAAAGATCTTTGCACTGTCGGCCAGCGCCCTGCTGCTGGCCAGCCTGTCCGCCTGTGGCGGCAGCGATGACGATGACGACGACGCGCCGCCAGCGTCGGTGCCCCGGGGCGCCACGCTCGACCTGGCCATCCTGGCCACCACGGACCTGCACGCCAACGTGCTGGGTTACGACTATTACAAGCTGGCCGAGGACAAGAGCTACGGCGTCGACCGCACCGCCACCCTGATCGGCAACGCCCGCAAGCAGCACGCCAATACCTTGCTGTTCGACAACGGCGACACCATCCAGGGCACCGCCCTGTCGGACTACCAGGCGCTGGTGGCGCCGGTGCAGTGCTCGGACATGCTGGCGATCTACAAGCAGATGAAGCTGCTGGCCTATGACGCGGCCACCCTGGGCAACCACGAATTCAACTATGGCCTGCCCTATCTGTCGCAGGTCACCAACGTGGACTTCGGCCTGCCTGGCATCGGCAAGGGCACGGCGCAGACCAACCCGACCGGCGCCAAGGATTGCGCCGCGCCGGGCTTTCCGTTCGTGTCGGCCAACGTGGTGGCGGCCGCCACGCAACAACCGATCTTCAAGCCGTGGACGCTGCTGACGCGCACCTTCAAGGCAACCGGCCCGGATGGCAAGGCGCTCGACGTCGCCCTCAAGGTGGGCGTGATCGGTTTCGCGCCGCCGCCCATCATGCAGTGGGACAAGGCCAACCTGGAAGGCCACGTGACCGTCGCCGGCTGGAAGGAAACCGCCGCGCGCTATGTGCCCGAAATGAAGGCGGCGGGCGCCGACCTGGTCGTGGCGCTGGCGCATGGCGGCATCGACCTGGTCACGCCCTACAGTCCGTCCATGGAAAACGGCGCGGGCTACCTGAGCCAGGTGGCGGGCATCGACGCCCTGATCACCGGCCACCAGCACCTGCTGTTTCCCGACACCAATCCCAAGTCGCAATTCGCCGGCCAGCCGGGCATCGACCTCGAAAAGGGCCTGATCAACGGCGTGCCCGCGGTGCAGGCCGGCCAATGGGGCAACAACCTCGGCCAGATCACGCTGAAGCTGGCCTACGACCAGGGCTGGAAGGTGCAGAAGAACGCCACCCAGGTGCAGCGCATCCCGACCCGCCTGACCGCGCAGAACGGCGGCACGCCCGCCACCTACGTCGCGCCCGACAGCGCCGCGCAGCAACTGGTGCAGGCCGAGCACAGCGCCACCATCGCCTACGTCAAGACGCCGATCGGCCAAAGCCAGTTCGACATGGCCACCTACTACGCGCTGGCCGGCGACGTGTCGGCGCTGCAGATCGTCAACATGGCGCAGATCGACTACCTGAAGGACTACATCGCCCGCAACAGCCCCGCCTACGCCGGCCTGCCGATCCTGTCGGCGGCCGCGCCGTTCAAGGGCGGACGCAACGGCCCGGGCGACTTCACCTTCGTGCCGCAAGGCAACATCGCCATCAACAACGCGGCCGACCTGTACCTGTATCCGAACACCCTGCAGGTGGTGCGGGTCAGCGGCGACATCGTGCGCCAGTGGCTGGAGAAGACGGCGGAACAGTTCAAGCGCATCGATCCGGCCCAGGTCGCGCCGCAGGACCTGATCGACACCGGCTTTCCGACCTTCAACTTCGATGTGCTCTACGCCGAGGGCAACGCCCTGCGCTACCAGATCGACGTGACGCAACCCAAGGGCTCGCGCATCGCCGCGCTGACCTACCAGGGCGCGCCGCTGGATCCGGCGGCGCAATTCCTGGTGGTCACCAACAACTACCGCGCCAGCGGCGGCGGCGACTTCCCGGGACTGGCCGGCGGCAAGGGCGACATCGTGCTGCAGGCGCCCGACGCCAGCCGCGATGTGCTGATCAGCTACATCAAGAAGCACCCCAACCTGGACCTGGCCACCTACGGCCTGGCGCGCAGCTGGGGCTTCAAGCCCGTGGCGGCATTGGCCGGCCCGGTGGTGTTCGCGTCGGTGCCGAACACGCTGGCGCTGGCCACGGCGCATGGCGTCACCAATGTGTCGGTGTACGACCCGACGCCGGACGCGACGACGCAGCTGTCGCGCTACGCGGTGGACCTGACGCGTTGAGACTCGCGCGTTGATGTTGACGCGGTGAAAGTGACGCGTTGAAGGCAACGCATCGCAGTCGACGCGGGCGCGCGAATCGCGCCCGCGTCATGGCGGCTTTCAGCGGTAATACACGCAGATGCGCTTGCCGTCGATCTCGTGCACGTCTATCGGCAGTTCATACAAGGCGCCCAGCACCTCGGGGCGGATCAATTCGGCGGGCGTGCCGCAGTGCGCCACCCTGCCCGCCTTCATCGCCACGATGCGGTCCGCATAGCTGGAGGCGAAGTTGATGTCGTGCAGCACCAGCACCACCGTCTTGCCCAGCTCGTCGGCGGCGCGGCGCAGCGTGCCCATCATGGCCACGGCGTGCTTCATGTCCAGGCTGTTGAGCGGCTCGTCCAGCAGCACGTAGCGCGTGTCCTGGCACAGCACCATCGCCACGAATGCGCGCTGGCGCTGGCCGCCGGACATCTCGTCCAGGTAGCGGCCGGCCAGCGGTTCCAGGTCCAGATAGGCAATGGCCCGGTCGATATGCGCCTTGTCGTCCAGCGTCAGCCGGCCGCCGGAATGCGGATAGCGGCCGAACGCCACCAGGTCGCGCACCGTCAGGCGCAGCGGCAGGTGGTTGTCCTGCCGCAGGATGGCCAGGCGCCGCGCCAATTCGCGGCTGTCGCTGCGCGTCACGTCCAGGCCGTCCACCTGAATGCGGCCGGCGGACATCGGCAGCAGCCGGCTGATCATCGACAGCAGCGTCGACTTGCCGGCGCCGTTGGGGCCGATGATGGCGGTCACGCCGCCGGCCGGCAAGGCCAGCGACACCTGGTCCACGACCACGCTGTCGCCGTACTGCTTGCTGACTTGTTGGATATCGATCATTGGCGTCCCCTGCGCAAGATCAGGGCCAGGAACATCACTCCGCCCACGAATTCGATGACCACGCTGACCGTGGTGCTCAGTTGCAGCACCCGCTCCAGCAGCGTCTGCCCGCCGACCAGGAAGATCACGCTGAGCAGCACCGCGGCGGGCACGGTGTGGCGATGCCGGTCCGACCCCATCGCCTGGTAGGCCAGGTTGCTCACCAGCAGGCCGAAGAACGTCACCGGCCCCACCAGCGCGGTGGACACCGACACCAGCACGGCGATGGCGGCCAGCGTCAGCAGCAGGGTGCGGCGGTAGTCCACGCCCAGGTTCAGCGCGATCTCGCGGCCCAGCGCCAGTACGTCATAGCGGCGCCGCATGCGCCACACCAGCAGCGTGGCGGCGGCCACCGCCGCCAGCGCGATCGGCAGCAGTTCGGTGCGCACCGAATTGAAGTTGGCGAACAGGCGGTCCTGCAGCACCAGGAATTCGTTCGGATCGATCAGTCGCACCACGAAGCTGGACAGGCTGCGAAACAGCAGCCCGAAGATGATGCCCACCAGCATCATCAAATGCAGGCTGCGCACGGCGTCGGTGAACAGCCAGCGGAACAGCAGGCAGGCGAACCCCGTCATCGCGCACACTTCCAGCACGAAGGCCGCCACCGGATGGTTGACCGCGCCCGCCGCCTGGCCGAAGCCGAACACCACCACCGACTGGATCAGCAGGTAAAGCGCGTCAAAACCCATGATGGCCGGCGTCAGGATGCGGTTGTGCGTGACGGTCTGGAACAGCACCGACGACACCGCCACCGCGTACGCCACCAGCAGCATCGCCACCAGCTTGGCGCCGCGAAACGGCAGCACGAAGGCCCACTGGCCGTTCGCGCCCAACGCCATGAAGCCGACAACGCACGACAGCGCGGCCACGGCCAGCAGCGCCAGGCGCCACGCCTGGGGCGAACGCAGCGGCACGGCGCGCGCGATGAACTCAGCCACGGCGCGCTCCCCGGCTGCGCAGCAGGCACAGGAACAGGATGCTGCCGACCACGCCCACCACCGTGCCCAGCGGCACCTCGTAGGGATGGATCACCAGCCGGCCGATGATGTCGCAGGCCAGCACGAACACGCCGCCCAGCATCGCCACCCAGGGAATCGAGCGGCGCATGTTGTCGCCCAGCACCAGGCTGACGGCGTTCGGCACGATCAACCCCAGAAAGGGAATGCCGCCGGCCGTGACCACCACCACCGCGGAAATCGCCGACACGATGAGCAGGCCCACCAGCGTCAGGCGCGCATGGTTCAGGCCGAGATTGGCGGCGAACTCGCGCCCCATGCCCGCCACGGTGTAGCGATCCGCCGCCAGGTAGGCCGCGGCCGCCAGGCCGAAGCCGATCCACAGCAGTTCGTAGCGGCCGCGCAGCACCCCGGAAAAATC